>NZ_JBMHLZ010000006.1:0-22886 GCF_049179195.1 Micromonospora sp. WMMA1923 | reverse complement strand
GCCGATCGACGAGGAGCTCGCCGCGGTGAGCATCGGTGGCCTCGGCAACACCGAGGTCGGCGCGTCCGGTTTCTGGGGGAGGAGCTGGCTGATCTGAGCCCGGGCGGCTCCGGCGCGCCAGCCGGCCACGCCGGAGCCGTCCGACCGGACCATCCCGAGCCACCCCCGTGCGAGGTTCCTGTGCCCGCTCCGCCCACCGACTCCACCGGCCCCGTCGTCGTCGTACGGGTCGCCGCGCTACCCACGCAGGCCCTGGCGGAGACCGCCGCACCGGCCTCCTGGGCGACGGTCCAGGCCATCCTCGCCAGCCGTCGCCTGGTGGCCGAGGTCGGTGCCCGACTGGCCGACGAGGTCCACGGCTTCGTCGCGGACCCGGCCCTCGCCGACGCCCGGCCGGAGCTGGTGGCCCTCCGGCGGGCCCTGCACAACCACCGCCGTCCCGGACCCCGGGCCTGGCCCGGCAACCATGCCGAGCTGCTGCCCGCCCGCTTCCGAGCCGAGCTGACCGGCTGGACCGTCGAGCTGGCCCGGTCCGCCGCGCTGACCCGGCGACTTCCCGAACTGCTCGACGCCGAGCGGGTCCGCAGCCTGCGGGCCCTGCGCGAGTGGAGCGCCACCGAGGTCTTCGAGTTCGGACTGCTGCAGTCCAGTGAGGACCTTTTGCACGCCCTGCTGAAATGGCGTGCCCAGCCGGAGGGCAGCGCGCCCCGGGCCCAGGTGGCGCTGCGGCTGGCCAAGTACCTGGCCCGCGCGGTGGCCAAGACCAGCCCGCAGGCCACCTTCATGATGAGCGGGCTGTGCCGGTGGTCCGACGTGCCGACCCCCGTGCAGCCCACCGGCCGCTGGGCCTGGCGCAGCGCCGTCGAGCCGGACGTACCCCTGCTCCAGGCGCTCAGCCGCCGCCTGGCTACCGACGGTGCCGCCGACCGGCTCGTGGTGGCCGTCACGCCGGACGCCGAGGTGGCCGAGGGGCGGATCTGGTTCGGCTACCCGGGACGCGAGCGCATCCGGGGACTGCTGTTGACCCCGCCGGTGCGTACCGTCGTCGAGGCCGTCGGTGCCGGCGGACCCCTCGCGGAGGTGGGCCGCCGCCTGCCCCGCGACGCCGCGGTGACCTTCGACCGGCTGGTCGAGATCGGGCTGGTCGAGATCCGACCTCCCTTCGCCGACCAGGCCGCCGACCACCTGCACGACCTGCGCGCCTGGCTCGGCCCGGACGCACCGGCCGCCGGACCGCTCCGGGCCCTCGCGGACGCCCTCGACACCTATCCGGCCCCCGGGACCGGCGCCTGCCGTCGCCGGGAGCTGCACCACCGGATCCGCACCGAGTTCGAGACGGTGAGCGGCCAGGTCGGTGGCCCGCCGCTGCCCGCCCGGAACCTCTTCCGGGAGAACGCCGTCTTCACCGCCGACCCGGTCCGCCTCGGCGGGCCGGCCTGGCGTCCGGCCGTGGCCGACCTGCACGTGGTCCACCGCTTTCTGGCCCTCTTCCAGCACTCGACGGTCGTCCGGTTGGTGGCCCACCGGATCTTCGTCGACCGGTACGGCGCGCACGCCCGGGTGGGTCTGCTCACGCTGCACCGGGAGCTGTCCCGGCTGACCGTTGACGCCGCCCCGGCAACGGCGCTGGCGGAGCTCGCCGGCCTGCTGCACCCGGGGGAGCCGCCCGACCCGGCCGGCAGCACCCTCGCCGAGGTGCGGTTGCTGCACCGGCTGCGACAGGAGGCACTGGCCACCCTCTGGGCGGGGCCGGAAACCGGCCAGGACGGAATCACCGTCGACCCGGCGCGGGTACGGGCGTTGGTGGCCGGCTGGCCGCCGTGGGTACGACCCGCCCCGGCGCTGGCCTGCTTCGTCCAGCAGGTACCCGCCGCCGACGGGCTCCGGCTGGTGCTCAACGGCGTCGGCGCCGGGCACGGGGCCGTCCGCAGCCGGGTGCACCGGCTGCTGGCGAAGGTCGCCCCGGAGGCAGCCGACCCCGTCGACCCGCCCGGGTCCACGGCACTATCCGGTCCCGACCCGGCGGGCTACCTCGCCGAGCTCACCGGCCTCTTTGGCAGCAACGTCAACCTGCGCTCCCCGGCGGTGGGCTTCGAGATCTGCCACCCCGGGATGGTCAGCGCCCGCCCGCCGCAGCAACGGATCCCCCTCGACGACCTGGTCGTGACGCCCGACGCGGCGACCCCGGGTCTGCGCCTGCGGCGGCGCAGCGACGACGGTGCGGTCCGCATCGCGTGCACCGGCATGATGGCCGGGGCCCGGCTGCCCCGACTCGCCCGTTTCCTGGTCCACCTCTTCGGCGACGTGCCCAACGCCGCCGCCCCGACCGCCCAGATCTTCACCGGGACCCCGGAACACCCGACCGGCACGGTACGGCGACGACCCCGGCTGTCGATCGGCCGGGTCACCGTGTCCCGGGCCTCCTGGCGGGTCCGCGCCGATCTCGTGCCGGGCCGTGCCAAGGGCGTCGACGACGCCGGCTACCTGCTGACCCTGGCCACCTGGTTCGCCGAACACCGGATCCCCCAGCGCTCGTACGTCACGGCGAGCCGACCGGCCCCGGTCAAGCCGGTCTACCTCGACCTGGCAAACGTGCCGCTCGTACGCCTCTTCGAACGCCTGCTGCGCGACCCGGGCGCGGTGCTCACCTTCCAGGAGGCCCTGCCGCAGCTCGCCGACGCCCCGAGCTACGGCACCGAGGGCCGGCACGTGACCGAGTACGTCGTCGAGATCGGCCCCTCGTGACCCCGCCGCCCTGGCTGTCGCTGCACGCCTTCCACCGCGGCGACCACGACCGGCTGCTCACCGGGGCGGTCGCCCCACTGGTCGCCTCGTTGCGGGCCACCGGCGTACTCGACCAGTTCTTCTTCATCAGGTACTGGGAGGGCGGGCCGCACCTCCGGCTCCGCCTGCTGCCGACCCGGCCCGACCTCGCCGCCGACGTCGCGGCCTGCACCCGGTCCACCCTGGAGGCGCACCTGGCCCGGTTCCCCTCCCCGCCCCCGGGGCCCGCCGAGCGGTACGCGGCCCTCGCCGAGCGGTACGCCCGCCTGGAGGGCCGGGCCGACCACGACCGACGGATCCGCCCGCCCGACGTGGTGGAGGTCCAGCCCTACCAGCCCGAGTACCCGATCTACGGTGGCCGGGCGGCGACCCGGGCCGTTGAAGGCCACTTCACCGACTCCAGTTGGCTGGCCCTGTCGACGTTGGCCCGCCCGGCGGCTGCGGATCACCGCTCGCGGCTGGCGGTGCTCGCGTTGGCCTCGGCGCTCGCCGCCTGGCAACCCGACCGGCACCGCCTGGCCCACCTGCTTACCCGGTCCCGGTCCCACTGGGATCCGGCCGACGGCCACCGGGCACGGTGGGAGAGCTACCTGCGGCAGCGCACCGCACTGCGGCGGCTGGTGTCCAGCTGCTGGACGGCGGCGCAGTCGACGCGACCAGGGGCTGATCCGGACCCCTTCGTCGCCGCCTGGTCCGCCTCCATCCACCGGCTCCGAGCCGAGCTGACCGACCTGCACCGGGTCGGGGACTTCCACCCCGACCTGCGGTCGGTGCCGACCCGCTTCACCGCCGACGCCGGCCCGTCCCGCTTCACCGAGGCCGGCCCGACCCGCCTCGCCGACGCCGGGCCGACCCGTGCGGAGCAGGCGTTGCTCGTCGTCCTGCTGCGCTGTGTGCACCTGCTCTGCAACCGGCTGGGTCTCGGTGTCGACCAGGAGACCCAGCTGCACTACCTGGTCTGCGCCGCCTGCGTCGACCTCGGAGAACCCGCGCGCGAACAGGAGGACTTCCGATGACGCCCACCCCGCCGCCGGAGGAACCCGGCTGGTACAGCATCCAGGTCCGGTACCACGCCCAGGAGAAGGACGACCTGATCCTGGACGGCGTACGCCCCCTGCTGACCGCGCTCGCCGACGTCGTCGACCAACCACATCTCATCCGCCACTGGCGCCGTGGCCCCCACCTGCGGATCAACCTGCGGACCACCCCGCAACTCTGGGCCGCGACGGTACGCCCCACCGCGCGGCGCAGCCTCTCCGACTACCTGCGCGACCACCCCTCGACGGCCGCCCTGCGCGAGGCCGACCACCTGGCGGCACACCGGCGGCTCGCCGTCCGCGAGGCAGACCCCGGCCCGCTCACCCCCTGGTACCCCGACAACACCGTCCAGTTCGAACCGTACGAGGACCGCCGGCACGTCCTGGGCAGCCCGCAACTGGCGAACCTGCTGGCCGGGGCGTACGCCCGCAGCACCGCCCTGACCTTCGACACCCTGGCCGCGATCCGCAGCGGTGCGGTGGACCGGATCGGACACGCCCTGGACCTGCTGTTCGCCTTCGGTCACCTCAGCGTCCCACCGATCTCCCGGGGCTACCTGTCGTTCCGGTCGCACGTCGAGTCCTTCCTGGCGTACACCGCCGACCCCGACGCCGTCCGCGCCACGTTCGACGAGCGGTACCGGCGGCACCGCCCGGCGCTGCGCGATCGGCTCCACGCCACCCTGGCCACGGTGCGGGGCGGTCGCCCGGATCCGCTGGTCGAGACCTGGCTGGGGATCGTCCGGGACCAGAAGGCGCGGGCCGAGCCGCTGTTCACCAGCGGCGAGATCGACCTCGACCACCTCGACCAGCAGGGCATGGAGCTACGACACCCGATCGCCTTCCACGACATCCTCAGCGAGACACCGGCCCACCGGAGCGAGGTGCTGTCGCAGGTCTGGTTCCGCTGTCACCGGCTGGCCATCAACCAGCTCTACTCCCACCTGGGCCGACTCGGCATCGTGCCGACCCAGCGCTACCTGCTCTGTCACCTGGTGGCCCGCACGGTCGAGGAGGAGTACGACATCTCACCGGCCGCCCTGGCCCGACAGTTCGTGGACGCCCTGCGGTGAACCGCCGGGCCGCAGGCCCGGTCAGGAGGCGTCGTGGGCGTCGCGGTGGGCGAGGACCTCACCCATGTGGTCCTGCGCCCAGTACCTGATCTCCCGGGTCATCCGGTGCAGCGACAGACCGAGGTCGGTCAGCTCGTAGCAGACGGTGACCGGGACGGTCGGCGTCACCGTCCGGGTGAGCAGACCGTCGCGTTCCAGTGAACGCAGGGTCTGGGTGAGCATCTTCTGACTGACCCCGGCCAGCAGCCGGGCCAGCTCGGAGTAGCGCAGCGCCCTCGGCGCGTCCGGTCGCGGGCCGGCGTCACCGCCCAACGCGCACAGCACCAGCACCACCCACTTGTCGGAGATCCGGTCGAGCAGCTGACGGCTGGGGCAGACCGCGAGGAACGCGTCGTAGTCCGCCTTGGCCCGGGCCCGCTGCTGCGCTGCTCTCGTTGTGGCCACCGGGCTCCCCTCTCCCTGCTGGGTGGTTACGCACTTTCAAGTGCCTACTTCCCGATGGAGAGTAAAGCTCCCATGCTGGAACGCGCCACCCTCTCCCGACAACGAAAGTGACCCGATGAGCACCTCTCCCACCGCCCTGCCCGGCGGCACCTGGACGCTCGGCGACCACACCGTCACCCGCTTCGGCTACGGCGCCATGCAACTCGCCGGACCGTGGGTGCTGGGGCCACCCGCCGACCGCGACGGCGCGCTGGCCGTTCTGCGCGAAGCGGTCGACCGGGGCATCACCCACATCGACACCAGCGACGCCTACGGGCCGCGGATCACCAACGAACTGATCCGCGAAGCGCTGCACCCGTACCCGGAATCGTTGTTGATCGCCACCAAGGTGGGGGCGAACCGCGACGCGCAGGGCGGTTGGCCGACCGCCCGCCGCCCCGCGGACCTGCGCCAGCAGGTCCACGACAACCTGCGGTCCCTCGGGGTCGACACCCTCGACCTGGTCAACATGCGGATGGGTGACGCCCAGGGGCCTCAGCCCGGCCCGATCACCGAGGCGTTCGAGACCCTCGTCGAACTCCACCGCGACGGCCTGATCCGCCACCTGGGGGTCAGCAACGTCACCGCCGAGCAGGTCGCCGAGGCCCGCACCGTCGCCCCCGTCGTGTGCGTGCAGAACATGTACAACCTCGCCCACCGCCACGACGACCAGCTCATCGAGCAACTGGCCGTCGACGGCGTCGCCTACGTGCCGTACTTTCCGCTCGGTGGTTTCTCACCGGTGCGCTCCGCGGCGCTCTCGGCCGTCGCCGCCCGGACGGGGGCGACGCCGAAGTCCGTCGCCCTCGCCTGGCTCCTGCGGCGCTCGCCGAACGTCCTGCTGATTCCCGGTACGTCGAAGGTGGCCCACCTGCGCGAGAACATCGTCGGCGCCGGCCTCGCCCTGTCCGACCAGGACCTCGCCGAGCTGGACCGCGAGGACCGGGCCCCGGTCGTCGCTAACGATCCGTCGGATCCACTGCGGCACTGAAGGCGTGGCGCAGGAACCTGCGCTGCCAGCGGACCTCGACGGCGCGCCTGTGGTAGTGCCGGCGCACCCAGTTGACGGCCTCGTCGGGGGCCATGCCCTCGAAGACGCACAAGGTCGCCAGGCCGGTGCCGGTACGCCCGATACCACCCCCGCAGGCGATCTCCACCCGGTCGGATTCGGCTCGATCGTAGGCCTGCCGGAGCGCTCGCAGCGCTTCGTCGGGGTCGGCCGGCAACCAGAAGTCCCGCCACCGCACCCAGACCCGTTCCCACTGGGGTTCCGCGGTCGGCTTGTCCGTCAGATGGACCGCGAACGTCGGCGTCGGGCCGTCCGGCGAGTCGTATCTGAGGCCCCGCCCCCGGAAGCGGCGCCCGGACGGCAGCTCGATCACACCCGGAGCATCGACACTCCACTGTTCCGTCATGGAGACTCCCAACTCGTCTTCGGTACGGAGATCGTGTTTCTCGACCATCGCTGCCACTCCTGTGGGAATCTGCGGGACGATCTGTTGGCGTGGAAAACGAGTGCGAGGGCAAGTCCCTCAACGGGGCCGAGCGTGCCGGTGGCGTCGCCTCGAAGATACCAACCTGGGCCGGTTCGGACTGACCTCGGCGAGCGCGGGTGGCCGAGGGCGAGACGGGTTCGAGCGGGGCGCGTCGGGTAGCCGGCGACGCAACCGGGGCCCGAGGTGGAGCGGTCGGGGGACGGAGAGTTTCAGCAGGCCAGGATGGCGTTCAGGTTGATCTTCGAGGTGCCCCCGGCAGGATTCGAACCTGCGACACACGGTTTAGGAAGGCGACAGCGGCATAGTGGCCACTGTGCTCGTGACCTGGGCGGGCTGGCCACTCAGCGGTTCCGCAAGCCAAAAGATCATTGCCCGTACTCTGCATGGGGCGCTGAGGCCGCCCGCAGGGCGGGCCGCGAGCCCGTGCCTCCCGTCTTGCAAGATCAAGACTATTGCCAGCTGTCATCGGTGGCCTGCTCGCCGTGTCGTCCACTCCAGCCCAGGACCGCACCCATCGGCCATCTTGACTGCGCATGCGGCTGTACAGTCATGCCGTTGGCGGGGATTCGAACCCTTACACCCACCGCGGGGACCGAACGTCATCAAATCAACCGGATTGACGCTCCAGCCAGGGCGGAACCTGCCGACGCTTGCCGCCCCTGGCCGCACTCAAGTGTCGTAAATCTGACCGAATGATCTTCGAGCCCGCCCTCGACGACGCATAGCGGCCACGGTGGTCAATTTATGCGCCTTTACAGTCCGGCCACCGACCTTGGACGCCACCACAAAGCCTTCCGTTGGCTGCAAGCCATTCATCGGCTACTGTGCGTGTATGGGCGTTCAGGAAGCCGCCGGGTGGGGGCTGGCCGGCGGCTTGGTCGCCAGCCTTCTTGGCCTGTCGGCCTCGGTCGTGGCGGCCGGCTACCGGTGGCCTTGGCGATACTCCCAAGACGGTATCTGGCCACATCTTTTTGTCGCCCTCGCTAGCCTTGCGGTCGGCGGCATGGTAGCGGCGGCGGCTCACGCTCAGATGACCGGAGCATGGCCAGCATTGATCATGGGAGCGTGCGCGCCTTCCGTAGTTCGTGGCGTCCTGAGTAGAGTTGAAATCACCGAGCAGAAGCCGAATTCAGCCAGTTTGCCACCTACAGATGCCTTGGAAGGCAGTGAGGTCGTGGCGGATGGTACGCGCTGATACCCTACTGGGCCGGATCGCTCGTGTATCTCGGCCTGACGAGCCCTGGTTGCGCATCACGACGTCGCCTTGGTGGGCCAGCGTCCTTGTCGCCGCCGGGGCGAGGCGGTCTTCCATGCCCGACAGGATGAGCGCCGTTCACAACCGCAGTGAAAGCGTTCAGGATCAAGCGCCAGCGGAGCGCAGCGCCGTATTCAGACGGTTGGAATCGGCATCGCCAGAAGTTCGTCTGGCACTTCGCAGCCATCCTGCGCTTATCGCAATGACGCTCCTTCTGAGTCTCGTTGACGATGTCAGGAAATGGCTGTCTATTCGCCGTATCATCATCGACATATTTGGCTCGCACGACGACATTCCTGGATTGACCAGTTCCCTTGAGGAGAATATTTCCACAGCCAGCAGAATTGCGAGGTTCATGGTTTACGCAAGTGATTCTGAATTTGAGCAGGCCCGTCCGGTTGCCACCACGCTCGCCCGCACTATCGGCGATATGCTGCGCTTTGGACCAAGCCTTGAATCTCGTTTGGCGCGCACCTTCGGCATCCCGGGCCGCAGCAGCCTCAGTCCGCTGCGAGACAGCGTTCGGGAGCTTGAGCAAGACTTGGTTCGAAACGCCGATCTCGCCCACAGTCTTGCCGTCAGCCTTCGAGGCGGAAGTGCTCTCGCGTTAGCTCGTACGGCTTCCCATGACCTCGACCTCGAGCCCGCGTTGGCCGCAGACCTTTACCTAGCCGTTGCCCTCGCCTTCGATATAGCGGTCGATGTCAAACAGGGCTTCGCGAATGCGCTGGCGCAAAGCTTTGACCAGCTTCGGTCGGATTTCGCCGGAGCCGACCTCCGCAATTTTTCCCTATTGAGTTCGGTGAACCTGGGGGGCGTGCGTTGGTCTTCCACAACTAAATGGCCGCCCGAATGGGCGGACTATCTTCGCCTCAACTCGGTACTCATTGGCCCTGATCTGTTCGAGGTGCAATCCGGCAATGCGGACATGGCCAGTGATGCTGGTCTAATTCGTCATTAGCCCTGAGGCTCGCCACAACAATCGAAACCTTTTGATCACTGCCATCTTTGCCTCCAGTCATCCCGGAGAGCCCGAGGGGCCCGCCGGAGGCACTGCTGCCCGTGCTCCAAAGCCCTGGACCTGCGGATGATCATGGCACTGCGACACGGGGTAGGCGCATGCCGGTCAGATGTACGCGGACGGCACGGCGGTCGATTCGGTGCTGAATGAGTTCATCGAGGCGGCGCAGTCGGGGACTCGGGGCCGCCGGTCGAAGACGGTCGCGGTGTCGCCTGAGGCTGGCCGACGGGCCGACCTACACGAGGCGGCTCGTGAAGCCGGCGTCGAGCAGGCGGGTGTAGGCGGCGCGTACCTGGTCGGGGATGTGTTGCGGGATGGCGTAGCCGAGTTCGGCGTACCTGTCGATGCGCTGGGTGTCGCCGACGAGCATGTCCATGACCTTCTTGGTGTCGCCGATGCTGGCCACGTAGCCGTCGAGTGAGAGCTGGTGGGACGCGCAGATCACGTCGACTTCGGGCCAGAGCTTCTTGCAGGTGGCGTACGCGCGGCGCTGTTGGTAGGGGCGGGACATGAGGATCACCGATCGGGCCGGGACCTGGTGCTCGGCAAGGAGTGCGCGGGCGTACTTGATGTTCTGGCCGGTGTTGGTGGCCTGGGTGTCGATGAGGATCGCGGCGGTTGGTACGCCATGGGTTATGGCGTACTCGCGGTAGTGGACGGCTTCGCCTCGCGGGAAGGCCTCGTTGGTGGTCGGGGCGTTGGCACCGGTGAAGACCAGGGTCGGGTACGTCCCTCGGTGGTAGAGGTCGGTGGCCACCTTGGCGACTCCGAGGTCATGGCTGCCGAGGCCGATGCCCACATCAACGGGCAGGATCTCGTGGTGCATGTGGTGGTAGTCCCACAGGCATTCGACGTCCGCGCGGTGTTCGGCGGGGATGGTCGGGGGAGTCGTCGTCATCGTGGGTGCCTCAGTCGGGAATCTTGAAGGTGTACGACCAGGTGAAGCGGGATGCGGCGTGCACTCCGCGCGCGAACTCGACGGGGCGGCCGTCTCGGGTGAGCGTCGTGCGGTGCAGAACCATGACCGGCTCGCCAGCGGGAAGCTGGAGAATCTGGGCTTCCTCGGGTGTGGGCATTCGGGCGCGGACGGCCTCGGTGATCGTGTCGGGTTCGAGTCCTTGGCTGGTGAGGATGCCGAAGCCGCCGCCTTGTCCGGCGGGGCCGGGGGTTGGGTCGACCAGGGAGGTTCCCTCGACGTCTTCAGGGCGGTAGTAGCTGGTCAGGGTGTGAGTGGGGATGTCGGCCTCTTTGACCAGGCGGGCGCGTTCGTAGACCGGTGCACCGGGATTCAGCCCGAGGGCTTCGGCGGTCTCGGCGTCCGCTTCGGTCAGGCGTACCTCGTTGGTCTGATCGCCGGGGGCCCAGGGACGGCTGTGCGCGGCCAGTGAAAGATCCCCATAGGCGGCCATTTACCGCCCCGCTGATGGCCAGGGTTCTCCCCGTGGACGGCCAGATACCTCCCCGCTGATCATGACGAGACGCTGGTCGGCGAGGGTCGGCGGCGTGAAACGCGGCAGGGAGATCGTGGAAATCTTGGAGGCGTACGACCTCACGGGTAGTTACCGTGCGGCGGCTGAGTTGGCCGGGTGTGATCACCACACGGTGGCCCGGTATGTGAAGTTGCGGGCCGAGGGGCGCAGTCCCGAGGAGCGGACCCAGCGGGCTCGGCCGATCGACGAGTTCATGGACAAGATCGAGGAGTTGGTGGCCCGCTCGGGTGGCCGGGTCCGCGCCGATGTGGTGCACCGGCGGATCACCACGATGGGCTTCGCCGGCGGGGAACGCACCACCCGCCGGGCGGTCGCGGCGGTGAAGAAGTCCTGGCAGGTAGGGCAGCGACGGGTGTTCCGCCCGTGGATCCCCGAGCCCGGTTTGTGGCTGCAGTTCGACTGGGGCGAAGGCCCACGCATCGGCGGCCGGCGGACCACGTTGTGGTGCGCGTGGCTGCCCTGGTCGAGGTTCCGGGTCGTGATCCCGGTGCTGGACAAGACCCTGCCGACGGTTGTGGCCTGCCTGGACGCCACCCTGCGGCGCCTGGGTGGGGTGCCGGCTTATGTGTTGACCGACAACGAGAAGACGATCACGGTGGAGCACGTCGCGGACATCGCGGTCAGGAATCCGGAGATCGTGCAGGTGGCCCGGCATTACGGGATGACGATCCGCACCTGCGTGCCGGCGGACCCGCAGTCCAAGGGCGGCGCCGAGAACACGGTGAAGATCGCCAAGGCGGACCTGGTCCCGACCAACGCGAACCTGCTCGGCCAGTACCGCACATTCGCAGAGCTCGAAGCGGCCTGCCGCGACTTCACCGACGAGGTCAACGCCCGTCTACACCGCGACACCCGCCGCCGCCCGGCCGAAGCCCTGCTGGAGGAACGGACACGGCTGCACCCGTTGCCGGCAAGGGCGTTCACCGTCGCGTTCGGCACCACCCGCCGAGTGAACTGGGACTGCACCATCTCCGTCGACGGAGTCCGCTACTCGGTCCCACACCACCTGGTCGACACCCGGGTCTGGGCCCGGTTCCACGGCGACGAACTGATCGTCACCGCCGTCAGCGAGGACGGTCCGGCCGAGGTCGCCCGCCACCAGCGGGCCCAGCCCGGCCGCCCGTCGATCCGAGATGAGCACTACCCGCCCCGATCACGCCAGTCCGACACCGCGCAGCGGGTGCCGCGGGCCCGCACCGCCGACGAAGCCGCGTTCCTCGCCCTCGGCCCCGGCGCCGCCGCGTGGCTGGTCGAAGCCGCAGCCGCCGGCATCCGCGGAGTCCGACGCAAGATGGCCGAAGCCGTCGCCCTGGCCAAGCTGCACGGCGTCGACCACGTCGACCGGGCCCTCGGCACCGCCGCTTTGGCGGGCCGGTTCACCGACAACGACCTGATCCGCATCCTCGCCCACCAACGCGACGACGACACCCCACCCACCCGGGCCAGCGAAACCCACAGCCTGCAACCAGGCACCTCCGCCTGGTCAACCTTCGGCACGACTGGAGAACAGTGACCATCACCCCGTTGCGGGTCACCGGCACGGCCGGTGACCCGCTGACCGAAGCGATCGAGCTCACCCGCCGCCTGAAACTGCCGCACCTGCGCCGAGCCATGGCCGACCTCATCCCCACCGCGAAAGCCCAACGCTGGGACCCCGCCGAGGTCGTGCGAGTACTCCTCGCCGAGGAAGCCGCCGGCCGGGACCAGGCCAACCTGCGCACCCGCCGCAAACGCGCCGCGTTCCCCGCCGGCAAGACCTTCGGCGACTGGGACGAGACAGCCTCGTCGATCCCACGGCCGACCCAGGACGCGCTGCGCAGTCTGGAATGGGTGCACCGCAAGGAGAATCTGTCCATCTGTGGCCCGTCGGGCACCGGCAAGAGCCACTTCTGCGAAGCCCTCGGCCAAGCCGCCGTCGAAGCCGGTATGACCGTCGCCTGGTTCACCATCGAAGACCTCGGCGTCATGGTCCGCCGGCACCGCCCCGACGACTCCGTCACCCGAGCCATGACCCGACTGATCCGCACCGACCTGATCATCATCGACGACATCGGCCTGCTACCAGTCTCCCCGGACGCCGCCGAAGGGTTCTACCGCCTCGTCGACGCCGCCTACGAACGCCGCAGCCTCGCGGTCAGCTCGAACCTGCACCCCTCCGGCTTCGACGAGATCATGCCCAAAACCCTCGCCACCGCCACCGTCGACCGACTCCTGCACCACGCCCACGTCGTCGTGACCCAGGGTGACAGCTACCGGTTCAACCAAGCCACCGCCGGACAAGGCGTCAAAACCTTGCACTGACCCCAGCACCACCCCACGGCGGGAAACTATCTGGCCGCCGCTGGGGAGAAACCAAGGCCGCCAGCGGGGAAAACTACTGGCCACCTACGGGGAAATCCGATTGGCCGTTGACAGACGGCCGGTTGCCTCGCGGTCGGCGGCGAAGGCGACGAGTCCTGACTTCCACTTGCTCTTGGCGTAGCGGTCGATGCCGAGTCGTCTCATGGCGACCCGTGGCCGGACGACGGTGCCGCGTCTGCGGACGGGCGTGACGAGTCCTTCGGCTTCGAGGACCCGGACGGCCTGGCGGACGGTGTTGATGTTGACGCCGTGTTCGGTGGCGATCTCGTCCTGCTTGGGCAGGGTGCTGCCCTCGGGGTAGTCGCCGCGTTGGATGGCCTCGCGCAGGAGCGCGGCGAGATCCCGGTACCCGATACCCATTGGCTCCTCCTGGCCGGTGCGCTGTGTCGAGGTATCTCTACCCAGCAAGTGTGCCCACCCGTTCAACATTAGAGCTAGTTCTATTGACAGCACCATGGTCGATCGGGTCACATAGAGCTAGTTCTAATGCCTGGCTGGTGGGAGAGCGTGATGCGTGGCCCTGCGGAAGTTCCGAACGTCTCCAGATCATCCTCGATCCCACCCGGGGGCACCGCCCAGGCCATCGTGCCCGGTGCGTGTTGAGGCTGGCCCGGGGTGGGTGCTGGCGTGGGATCTCGACCCGAACGACATCCCCGGAATGGCCCGCCCACCTCGGTGCCGCCCCGGCCGAAGCCGGTAACGGTGCTGCCGCCGATGCCCGGGGACCTGGTGTTCCTCGGCCGGCGGGCGTCGGTGCAGTTCGGCGGGGACCGGGGGTTGTGGCTGCGGGTGATGTCGGTGTGCGACAAGCCGACGTACCACGGCTGGGTGTGGTTGACGGGTTATGTGATCGACCGGGCCACCGGTGAGGCCACCGGGCGGCGGGAGGTCTTCGTTCAGCTCGCCGGCCTGCACGTCGAGCTGCTTGCCATGGGTAGCCGGACCCGGCGACCCGATGTCTCACGGGGGACGGTGAACCGGCGTGTTTGACGTGCGCGTACAGCTCGGAGCGGTGCTGCGGATCGCGGCGGACGACCGGTTCCGGCCGGCGGACGGGCCGGTGACGGTGTGGGTGACCGGGGTGCGGCTGGTGAGCAACCGGCCGGAGTGCGACGAGTGGGTCTGGGTCGAGGGCTTCAAGCTCGACGCCACCGGCCGCCGTGGGCCGCAGACCCAGATCCTGGTACGCGCCGCGCTGCTGCCGGCCGGGGTGGCGGAGCGGTGACCACGTACCTGTCGGCGACCGTCGCACAGCAGTTGCGCGCGGCACAGGCGCGGTTGGACCGGCACACGCCGTCGAGCGCCGACGGGCGCTGCTCCGGCTGCGCCGAGGTCGGCCCGTGCCCGCAGCGGCGGGCGGCGTTGCGGGTCTTCGGCCGGTACGGGCGGCTACCGCGCCGGTGGCCGGGGGCGACCCGGCCGGAACGGATCAACCGTGCGTCGTCCTGGTCGTGGCTGCGCCCGCAGTGAGCGCCGGACGGTCGTGCCTCTGCACAAGGGCCTGCTTGCCGGGTACGCCGTATCGTCGGTCGTAGCCGAGTGCCCGCCTCGTCACGGCGCCACGATGGGGTTCGAGCATATCCGCAGGTCAAGGAGTTCTTCGCTGATCTTCGAGGTGCCCCCGGCAGGATTCGAACCTGCGACACACGGTTTAGGAAACCGATGCTCTATCCCCTGAGCTACGGGGGCGCGAGTGGCCAGTCTAGCGACCTGCGGGTTTACCCCGGGTGGCAGGGAGTGACCCGCGTTGACCCGGGCTGTCCGGGCTGGTTCCGGCCGGTATTTGGCCAGGTCGGAGCGCCTCGGATCACATCAACCCCGGATTTCGACCCTGATCTTGGCCGGGGTTGACCCGGGCTGGCCGGGGTTGTCCGGGGGTGGCTTCCGCTGAAGAGCACACGTCGCACACATCAGCCAAGATCGAAGTGGCCGGTTTTGTCGGTCGGATGCCGCGCCAAGTCGGGCTCGCCGCCGCCGCTTCGGGTGTGGTTCACCGTCGCTGGTGGTGGCCGGGGTGCCAGTGCGGTAGGGGGATGTCTGCCGTGCGGTATTGGGCGAGGGCGGCGGTGGCGGTTGCTTCGAGGTGTCGGACGGTGGCGATGGTGGTGTGGAGGGCCATGGTGGTCTGGGGGACGGTGAGGCCTCGCCAGTGGCGGAGGTGAAGGCAGGTGCGGTGTCGGGTGTCGAGGTGTTGGTATGCGGTGAGGGCTTGTTGGAGTTCGTACTTGCGGATGACGGCTGATTCGGCGCTGGTGGTGTCCTGGGGTTCTGTGGCGTGGTAGTCGTCGGTAAGGCCGGCGGGGTGCTCCGGTCGGGTGCGGCGGGCTCTGGCGTGGTCGAGGACGAGGCGGTGGGCAATGGTGTGTAGCCAGGCGATGATCGGTCGGCGGGGTTGGGTGTACTGGTGAAGGTTTTTCCAGGCCCGTAGGAACGTCTCGGCGGTGATGTCTTCGGCCAGGTGTCGTTGGTGGCTGCCGACGCGGGTGGTGACGTGGCCGAGGACGTGGCTGTGGTGGTGTTGGTAGATCTGGCCGAAGGCGTCGCGGTCGCCGTGTTGGGCGCGGCGTACGAGGTCCCATTCCGGCGGACGGTCGTCGTGTTCCTCTTGGCGGGGGTTTCCGGGGGGTGTGGTCATGGGGTCGTCCGGTGGGCGTAGTTGGTCGCGAGGATGATGATCACGAGCAGGATGAGGGTGGTGAGGGGGCGTGCCAGGCGTAGGCGTAGCAGGATCCAGAGGGTGTTCGACAGGCTGCCTTTGGCCAGTGCGAGGGCCAGGATGAGTACGCCGATCAGGGCGAGTAGGTCCTTCATGGCGTGCTCCGGGCCGGGGTCTGTGGCTGGTCGGATGGGTGCCGCTGCGCGTCGTGGTGGTGGGCTGCGGCGGCTGACGCTTGCTGGTGGGCGGTTACTGCCTTTGTGCGGGGTGCGAGTAGGCGCAGGAGGGGGGTCTTGGTGGCGAGGAGGCCCACGATCGTGGCGTAGACGGCGACGGTGAGTCCTTGGGTGGCGGCGGTCTGCCAGCCGACGCCGGCGGCGTTGGCGGTCGGATCGGCCAGGCGCGGCATCGCGGCCGTCAGCAACAGAAGCGGAAAATTGACGGCCAGGTGAAACGCGATACCGGCTTCGATGCCGCCGGTGACGACGGCGAGCCAGCCGAGTGCGACGCCCATGGTCAGGACCAGCAGGACACCCCAGACGGTGCCGGGCCCGTGCAGGGCGGCGAAGACGACCGCCTGCCCGCCGATGGCCGGCCACGGAGAACGGAAGAACCGGCCGACGCTCTGGAGGATGACGCCGCGGCTGATGTACTCCTCGGCGGTGACCTGCCCGATCAGGAACACGGCCACGATCGTCACGGTGGTGAGGTACGGGCCGAACCCCGGCCACCCGGACGGCTGCGTCGGGGCGGGTTCGACGTCACTGGTGTGGGTCAGCACCTCGATCACGAAGCCGGAGATCATGCCGGTCAGGACTGTCGGCGCCGCGACGGCAAGGCAGACCGCCAGCCAGCGGCGGCGGATGCGGCCGGCGATGCTCAGGACGCTGCCGGCGGGCCGCCGTTCGATGGTCTTGACGGTGAGCATGGCGATCGGTAGTGCGACGGCCACTCCGGCGATGGTGTACGCCATGAGGGTGTAGTCGCCCAGCAGCGGCAGTCGGGGCTGGAAGTTCAGGGCGACGGCGGCGGTCATCAGGCTGGCCAGGACCCCGAGGAACACCACCAGCACGGCGGCCACCGTGCGCCACCATCGGGGCGTTAACTCCCGGGACATCCGGTGGAACGCCACCGGCTCGTCCGCCATGCCCGCGGCGGGCAGGCCGATCGGAGTCGGCAGACCGGACGGCCCGGCCGGGTCGGGCGCGGTGGTGGGTGGCGTCGGCAGGGGTGGGGGTTGGTTGTGCAACGGAGAGAACCCTTTTCTCGCAGGTGGATAGACCAGGTCGCGTCGTTCGCGGGCGACCCGGGTGGACGTGGGCAGGCGTGGTCAGGTCACGGGAGGGGGGTCGCGGTGTAGTGGCCAGAGTCGGGGGCCGCTGGGTAGGTGCAGGGGTGTGTGGGGGTGGTAGCCGTAGGCGGTGAGGGTGTCGCGGGCGCCGGTGGTGGTGACGACCGTGTCGACCGGCAGAGCGCGGTGGTCGGCGTGGTGGCGGTGGTCGAGGAGGTGCCGGCCGAGACCCCGGCTGCGGTGGCTGGGGCGGACCCACAGCCAGGACAGCCAGTCGTGTGCGGTCGTCGGCCGGTAGCTGTCCAGGGCTTGCAGGAGCTGCTGGAAACGGACGGCGGCGCGGCCGGCGGCAGCTCCGAGGTCGTGGCGGGTCGGCGCGGCCCACGGCCTGGTTTCCGGGTACGGGTGCCAGACGGCGATGGCGGTCATGTGGCCGAGGATGGTGACGTCGCCGCGTTCGACGGCGTGGTCGACCTGGACGGCGATCAGCCGTTGCAGCACGTTGCGGCGTTGCCGCAGGTCCGGTAGCAGCCACTCGGTGACCGGGTCGAACATGGCCACGGCGGCGAGGAGCATGGTGATGGTCGGGACGTCGTCCGGCCGTGCCGTCCACGCCTTCTGGTCCAGCTGTCCGGTCACTGCGCCGCACCTTCGGCCGGAACGGCACCCACCGCTGTCGGGGCCGTGTCGAAGAAGCCGGGCGGGAAGGTGGGGCCGGGTCGCCACATGCGCCAGATCGTCGGCCCGCTCGGGATGTGGATCGGTGTGCCGGCCCGGTAGCCGAGCCGGTGGTAGAGGGCCTGGTTGCGCAGGTTCGTGGCCTCCAGGTACGCGGGCAGCCCTTCGGCGTCGAGGCGGCGGTGGTGGCCGGTGAGCAGCGCGGCCCCGATCCCACTGTTCTGCCGGCCGGGTGCGACGGCGAGGTAGGCGAGGTGGTGGTGCGGTGCGGCGGGGTGGTGGGTTTCGAAGAGTGTGTCGAGGAGGGCGAACACGGGCGCGTAGCGGCCGGTGGCCTGCTCCAGGGCTGCGAGGTGCTCGGGGCTGGGTGAGGTCGGGGGGTGGAGGCGGGGGTACCAGATCGCCACCCCGGTCTGGTCGTCGGTGGTGTGCACGGTCCCGTGTTCCAGGCTGTGGCGCAGCATGGCCGCGAAGTAGGCGCGGTAGACGAGGCGTCGTTCGGCGGGGTCGGGGACGAGCCAGTCGGCTACCGGCCCGGTGAAGAACGCGTCGGCCAGGACCGGGATCAGGGTGGCGGTGTCGGCGGGTGTCGCCGGGCGGACCGTGACGGTGGGGATGGTAGGGATGGTCATCTCGGCAGGTCCTTACACGTGGTGGGGTGCGGTGGTGGGGGTGCGCCAGGCGACGGTCGCGGTGTGCGCGCCGAGTCCGATCGCCTGGTACACGTCCGGGTGGGCCCGTCGCAGGATGAGCGCCCACATGGCGCCGAGTAGAGCGGTGGCGGCGTAGGCGGTGGGGAACATCCATCGCAGCGGGGAGTTCGCTTCGACGCCGAGGAGGGTGTCGAACTCGACCAGGGTGGCAGCGAGAATGCCCGTGAGGGCGAGGGTGGCGAGCACGGGTGCGACCGTGCTGCGCCAGCGTCCTTCGCCGTGCGGGGTGTGGTGGAAGAAGCCGACCACGGCGGCGGAGGTGACGGTCATGAGGATGAGGACGCCGAGTCCGCCGGTGACGGTGATCCAGAAGAACAGGTGCACGATCGGATCCGCCCCCACCACCGCATACCCCACCAACACCGCCACGGCGACAGCGCTCTGCAGGAGCGAGCCGATCTTTGGGGCGCCGGTGCGGCGGCTGGTGCGTCCCAGCACGGCGGGTAGGACGTGTTCGCGGCCGAGGGCGAACAGGTACCGGGCCACGGTGTGGTGGAAGCTGAGGAGTGCGGCGAAGAGGCTGGTGACGAACAGGACCTGCGCGAGGGTGATCACGGTGGTCGGGAGATACGGGCCGGTCAGGTCGAAGATCAGCTCCGTGCCCGAGGCACGGGCGGCTTGCACGATGTGTTCGGGGCCGGTGGCCACCGACATCGCCCACGCCGACCCGGCGTAGAGCACGCCGGTCAACGCGACGGCGATGAAGGTGGCTCGGGCGATGGTGCGTCGGGGGTCGCGGGTCTCTTCGGCGAAGACGGTGGTGGCTTCGAAGCCGACGAATCCGGTGATCGCGGTGACCAACGCCGCCCCGATACCCGCACTCACCACCAGCCCGGGGTGCAGCGTGCCCAGGCCGATACCGCCGGAGGCGGGCCGGCTGAGCATGACCGCGTCGAAGACCACCACCACAGCGCACTCAGCCACCAGCATGACCGCGAGGATCCGCCCGTTGAGGTCGATGCGCAGCAGCCCGAGGACCGCCACCACCGCCCACGCCGCCAGGGCGCACAGCCACCAGGTGATGCTCCAGCCGTAGCGGGTGTGGAGGAAGTCGGCGAGTACGGCGCCGAAGCCGCCGTACAGGCCGATCTGCATCGCGTTGTACGCCACCACCGCCACGGCGGCTGCGGCGACGCCGGCTGGGCGGCCGAGACCGTGACGGACGTAGGTGTAGAACGCGCCGGCGTTCACGACGTGCCTGCTCATCGCCACGTAGCCGACGGCGAACAGGCCGAGGACGGCGGCGACCAGAAGGTACGCGATCGGGATACCGGTCACGCCCGTGACCGCGTAGCCGGTGGTCGCACCACCGGCGACGACGGTCAGCGGGGCGGCGGCGGCCATCACGAAGAACACCACATGCGCGACGCCGAGACGGCCACGCGCCAACGTCACCGACACCGCACCAGGCACAGAACGAGACATGCAGAATCACCTTTCGCGGAAGAAGAGCAGATAAGGAGCGGGGAGCGTGGGGTGGTTCAGGTGCGGTGGGACAGGACGGCGTTGCCGACAGCGGCGGCGAGGTCACCGAACAACTCACGCACCGGCGGCTGCACCCCATCGACGGCCTCCCGCAGATACAGACGGGCGGACAACGGCGCACCGTCGAGCAGGCTGGAGCCCAGTTGGGTGTGCAGGACCAGGCCGGCCAGGACCCGGTCGGAGTCACCGAGAGTCCGACGACCGCGGATCCGCTGTGACAGACGCGCCCCGGGCCACGCGGCGTCGTTGATGTCCACGGGCCGATAGACGGTGCGCTGCCGCCACAGACGGCCCACCTGCTGCGGGACCAGGAGGCCGGCGTGCCACATGCGCCGCGCCACCTGCGCGTAGGCGGTATCGGCGATGTAGGCCAGCCACGTCCGGGTCGGACACTCGGGCTCCGCTGCAAGCCGGTCCAGGATCAGGTGTTGGAGGGGGTCCGCCGGCGGATGGACGTCGCGGACCCGCACGCGGCCGTCGGCGAACGTGACCCGGCCATTCAGGTGCAACTCGGCCAGCAACGCGGCGGCCAGGCCGTAGCCGAGGGCGGAGCCGAACAACCGCTGATGCCCGTAGTCGTCGTGGGCGACGAAGAAGAACTCGTCCGCCAACATCGGCGGCCCCACAGCCGAGGCTGGGGTACGTCTCGACGATAGATAGCGGGGATCATGCCGCCCGACCTCAGGACGTGTCACCACGACCGACCTTCCTCACTCGAACACGGATGCGTACCGGAAAGCGGGATGCGCGCCTGGGCCAACAACGGCCGGCCGCCGGGATGCTGCGACAGTTCCTCGACCGCCCACCGCAGCTGCTCACAGCCTTCGGGCCGGCAGTGGAGGCAGCCGCCGGTATTCCTGTGCGCTTGTAGCGTCAGGCGGGCGGCGTCGAACCGATCCACCGGACCCGCCGCCTCATCCAGACGGGTCACCGGCCGACGACAGCGCCGACCTCACCGGAGGACGACAGAGCGGTGGGGTCGATGTCGACCACCACCGGCAGGTGATCAGACGCCGACCGGGTCACCTCGTCATCCACCACCCGGAAACCACCCACCGCCGGCAGCAGTGAGGCGGTGGCGTGGATCGTGTCGATCCGCCGCCGCACACCCCGCACCGCGAACGGCGACGACGGCCAATGCCCTGTTGTCGCCTTCCACGGACCGCCCGTCACCGCGGCGACGTCGCGTAGACCGCCGGCTTCCCACACCTCCGCCGGCCGCCGGTCCGCACGGTGACTCGTCCCCGGATGGGTGACCTCCCGACACTGGTGCACCAACTCCGGAAACCACGGCTGACCGGTGTACGGGTCACGGTCGTAGTAGTCCCCACCCACCCGGGCCGCTCCGATCGAGTTGAAGTCGGACCCCACCACGGCGGCGAGGCTCGGACCGGTGACGGCGGCCAGGGCCATCTCCGCCTGATCGATCCGCCGATGCCGACCGAACGCCGGCGCGTGATACGACGCGAACAGGATCGGACGACCCTGGACCTGGAACGCCAACCGGACCAGGGACCCGAACCCGACGCCCCGCCAGCCGTGACGGTGGTCGACGGCCGGACCGAACGTCCGGAACGTTTCCGGCAACGGCACGAGCCCCTCACGCCACAGCAGGGCCACGTGCACCGTGTTGTCACCCACGCCGACCGCCGGCACGTCCCGACCATCCACGCTGCCGACCGTGGCGGTCAGGCCGGTCCGCGCGGCCAGCTCCGCTACCACCACACCGACGTGCCCCGGCGAACCCTTCACCTCCTGCACCGCGATGACATCCGGATCGATCGCCCGGATCGTCTGGACCACCCGACGCTGCCGCTCAGCCTCCCGCCCACCCGCCGGATACGACGTCCAGTCGAGAAGGTTGTAAGTGGCAAAACGCATTGGCGTCTCCAGTAGGTGGTCGGGGTGCCGATGAGGCAGATGGCCCCACAGCTCGGTCACCAAACAATCACTCATAGGCCGGATCTTGGGGAATCCCGACCTGCGGTCCGACCTGCCTTGCCTGATCCGGGCGCGTTATTGGGATCTTGATCCGACCAAGGAATCGTTTAGGTCGGTGACTGTGCCACTTTGAACAGGTCGGACCGCAGGTCGGTATTCCGAACCTGACTTCCCTACGGTTAACTACCAGCGAATCGTGAACCGATGGAGGCGGCTGGTGACTGGCCCGAGCCCGCTTGTCCGACGCCGGTGGCTCGGCCAGGCGATCAAGGCCGCCGCCGGTGACGGCTCAGCTGCCGGGTGGTGGACCGACGACGCCGCTCGCATGGGACAGCGCCAGGCCCACTACGCCGACTCGAACGCGGCACCCGGTCGATCAGGGAGTACGCCCCGTCGCTCGTGCCGGGACTACTCCAGACCGCCGTTCGTCGTCTCTGTCCTAGCGAATCCACCGATCCCCGGGGGGTCCAGAATCTCGGTCATCAGGTCCAGCAGTTGGCAATACCACCGATTCGTGAAGCGACGTACACATCGCAGGACCCGAACTTGGAAGTGTGGAATGCCAATCAACGCCGATGTTTCGCCACGGGAGGCGACTGTGGCAGATGGTTTTGTTCGACAGCTCCTGATGTAGAATCCGTCGAAACTGAGCCCCACAGCATTATGAAATAATTGGAGGGTCGGTGGCCCGTCATCCTGAGACAGAGGCGAATCAGCAGCCCAACGAACTACTCATCAAGGCTCGCGCCCGCCTTGAGTCGCCCTATCACGCAGGGCGCCTGATGTCTCGCGCCGAGATGGCTGACGCCGTCAACGCTGAGCTCGACAAGTTGTACCCAGACCGCAACCTCGGTAGTTTCTACGTGGATTCGCGCTGGATCGGGAAACTGGAACGTGGGGAACACCGCTGGGCAAGTAGCGAGCGCCGAGCAGCTTTGCGGCGAGTCACTGGTGTGTCCAGCGATCATGATTTGGGCTTGCAGAAGCCCCGCCCATCGGAACGGGGCAAAGTAGCTCAGATTGTCAGGAAACAGTACTCGCTTCCTCGGGCTCCATCAACCAACCGCCCACCGGAGATGCCATCTCTAGAATCTCCCACCGGCGGGAACAAAGTCGCAACAC
>NZ_JBMHLZ010000005.1:0-10898 GCF_049179195.1 Micromonospora sp. WMMA1923 | reverse complement strand
GGAGAAACCAAGGCCGCCAGCGGGGAAAACTACTGGCCACCTACGGGGAAATCCGATTGGCCGTTGACAGACGGCCGGTTGCCTCGCGGTCGGCGGCGAAGGCGACGAGTCCTGACTTCCACTTGCTCTTGGCGTAGCGGTCGATGCCGAGTCGTCTCATGGCGACCCGTGGCCGGACGACGGTGCCGCGTCTGCGGACGGGCGTGACGAGTCCTTCGGCTTCGAGGACCCGGACGGCCTGGCGGACGGTGTTGATGTTGACGCCGTGTTCGGTGGCGATCTCGTCCTGCTTGGGCAGGGTGCTGCCCTCGGGGTAGTCGCCGCGTTGGATGGCCTCGCGCAGGAGCGCGGCGAGATCCCGGTACCCGATACCCATTGGCTCCTCCTGGCCGGTGCGCTGTGTCGAGGTATCTCTACCCAGCAAGTGTGCCCACCCGTTCAACATTAGAGCTAGTTCTATTGACAGCACCATGGTCGATCGGGTCACATAGAGCTAGTTCTAATGCCTGGCTGGTGGGAGAGCGTGATGCGTGGCCCTGCGGAAGTTCCGAACGTCTCCAGATCATCCTCGATCCCACCCGGGGGCACCGCCCAGGCCATCGTGCCCGGTGCGTGTTGAGGCTGGCCCGGGGTGGGTGCTGGCGTGGGATCTCGACCCGAACGACATCCCCGGAATGGCCCGCCCACCTCGGTGCCGCCCCGGCCGAAGCCGGTAACGGTGCTGCCGCCGATGCCCGGGGACCTGGTGTTCCTCGGCCGGCGGGCGTCGGTGCAGTTCGGCGGGGACCGGGGGTTGTGGCTGCGGGTGATGTCGGTGTGCGACAAGCCGACGTACCACGGCTGGGTGTGGTTGACGGGTTATGTGATCGACCGGGCCACCGGTGAGGCCACCGGGCGGCGGGAGGTCTTCGTTCAGCTCGCCGGCCTGCACGTCGAGCTGCTTGCCATGGGTAGCCGGACCCGGCGACCCGATGTCTCACGGGGGACGGTGAACCGGCGTGTTTGACGTGCGCGTACAGCTCGGAGCGGTGCTGCGGATCGCGGCGGACGACCGGTTCCGGCCGGCGGACGGGCCGGTGACGGTGTGGGTGACCGGGGTGCGGCTGGTGAGCAACCGGCCGGAGTGCGACGAGTGGGTCTGGGTCGAGGGCTTCAAGCTCGACGCCACCGGCCGCCGTGGGCCGCAGACCCAGATCCTGGTACGCGCCGCGCTGCTGCCGGCCGGGGTGGCGGAGCGGTGACCACGTACCTGTCGGCGACCGTCGCACAGCAGTTGCGCGCGGCACAGGCGCGGTTGGACCGGCACACGCCGTCGAGCGCCGACGGGCGCTGCTCCGGCTGCGCCGAGGTCGGCCCGTGCCCGCAGCGGCGGGCGGCGTTGCGGGTCTTCGGCCGGTACGGGCGGCTACCGCGCCGGTGGCCGGGGGCGACCCGGCCGGAACGGATCAACCGTGCGTCGTCCTGGTCGTGGCTGCGCCCGCAGTGAGCGCCGGACGGTCGTGCCTCTGCACAAGGGCCTGCTTGCCGGGTACGCCGTATCGTCGGTCGTAGCCGAGTGCCCGCCTCGTCACGGCGCCACGATGGGGTTCGAGCATATCCGCAGGTCAAGGAGTTCTTCGCTGATCTTCGAGGTGCCCCCGGCAGGATTCGAACCTGCGACACACGGTTTAGGAAACCGATGCTCTATCCCCTGAGCTACGGGGGCGCGAGTGGCCAGTCTAGCGACCTGCGGGTTTACCCCGGGTGGCAGGGAGTGACCCGCGTTGACCCGGGCTGTCCGGGCTGGTTCCGGCCGGTATTTGGCCAGGTCGGAGCGCCTCGGATCACATCAACCCCGGATTTCGACCCTGATCTTGGCCGGGGTTGACCCGGGCTGGCCGGGGTTGTCCGGGGGTG
Organism: Micromonospora sp. WMMA1923; assembly: GCF_049179195.1. Taxonomy (NCBI): domain Bacteria; kingdom Bacillati; phylum Actinomycetota; class Actinomycetes; order Micromonosporales; family Micromonosporaceae; genus Micromonospora; species Micromonospora sp. WMMA1923. Next base: position 9,002 of record NZ_JBMHLZ010000005.1, on the reverse strand, counting down.
GCTTCCGCTGAAGAGCACACGTCGCACACATCAGCCAAGATCGAAGTGGCCGGTTTTGTCGGTCGGATGCCGCGCCAAGTCGGGCTCGCCGCCGCCGCTTCGGGTGTGGTTCACCGTCGCTGGTGGTGGCCGGGGTGCCAGTGCGGTAGGGGGATGTCTGCCGTGCGGTATTGGGCGAGGGCGGCGGTGGCGGTTGCTTCGAGGTGTCGGACGGTGGCGATGGTGGTGTGGAGGGCCATGGTGGTCTGGGGGACGGTGAGGCCTCGCCAGTGGCGGAGGTGAAGGCAGGTGCGGTGTCGGGTGTCGAGGTGTTGGTATGCGGTGAGGGCTTGTTGGAGTTCGTACTTGCGGATGACGGCTGATTCGGCGCTGGTGGTGTCCTGGGGTTCTGTGGCGTGGTAGTCGTCGGTAAGGCCGGCGGGGTGCTCCGGTCGGGTGCGGCGGGCTCTGGCGTGGTCGAGGACGAGGCGGTGGGCAATGGTGTGTAGCCAGGCGATGATCGGTCGGCGGGGTTGGGTGTACTGGTGAAGGTTTTTCCAGGCCCGTAGGAACGTCTCGGCGGTGATGTCTTCGGCCAGGTGTCGTTGGTGGCTGCCGACGCGGGTGGTGACGTGGCCGAGGACGTGGCTGTGGTGGTGTTGGTAGATCTGGCCGAAGGCGTCGCGGTCGCCGTGTTGGGCGCGGCGTACGAGGTCCCATTCCGGCGGACGGTCGTCGTGTTCCTCTTGGCGGGGGTTTCCGGGGGGTGTGGTCATGGGGTCGTCCGGTGGGCGTAGTTGGTCGCGAGGATGATGATCACGAGCAGGATGAGGGTGGTGAGGGGGCGTGCCAGGCGTAGGCGTAGCAGGATCCAGAGGGTGTTCGACAGGCTGCCTTTGGCCAGTGCGAGGGCCAGGATGAGTACGCCGATCAGGGCGAGTAGGTCCTTCATGGCGTGCTCCGGGCCGGGGTCTGTGGCTGGTCGGATGGGTGCCGCTGCGCGTCGTGGTGGTGGGCTGCGGCGGCTGACGCTTGCTGGTGGGCGGTTACTGCCTTTGTGCGGGGTGCGAGTAGGCGCAGGAGGGGGGTCTTGGTGGCGAGGAGGCCCACGATCGTGGCGTAGACGGCGACGGTGAGTCCTTGGGTGGCGGCGGTCTGCCAGCCGACGCCGGCGGCGTTGGCGGTCGGATCGGCCAGGCGCGGCATCGCGGCCGTCAGCAACAGAAGCGGAAAATTGACGGCCAGGTGAAACGCGATACCGGCTTCGATGCCGCCGGTGACGACGGCGAGCCAGCCGAGTGCGACGCCCATGGTCAGGACCAGCAGGACACCCCAGACGGTGCCGGGCCCGTGCAGGGCGGCGAAGACGACCGCCTGCCCGCCGATGGCCGGCCACGGAGAACGGAAGAACCGGCCGACGCTCTGGAGGATGACGCCGCGGCTGATGTACTCCTCGGCGGTGACCTGCCCGATCAGGAACACGGCCACGATCGTCACGGTGGTGAGGTACGGGCCGAACCCCGGCCACCCGGACGGCTGCGTCGGGGCGGGTTCGACGTCACTGGTGTGGGTCAGCACCTCGATCACGAAGCCGGAGATCATGCCGGTCAGGACTGTCGGCGCCGCGACGGCAAGGCAGACCGCCAGCCAGCGGCGGCGGATGCGGCCGGCGATGCTCAGGACGCTGCCGGCGGGCCGCCGTTCGATGGTCTTGACGGTGAGCATGGCGATCGGTAGTGCGACGGCCACTCCGGCGATGGTGTACGCCATGAGGGTGTAGTCGCCCAGCAGCGGCAGTCGGGGCTGGAAGTTCAGGGCGACGGCGGCGGTCATCAGGCTGGCCAGGACCCCGAGGAACACCACCAGCACGGCGGCCACCGTGCGCCACCATCGGGGCGTTAACTCCCGGGACATCCGGTGGAACGCCACCGGCTCGTCCGCCATGCCCGCGGCGGGCAGGCCGATCGGAGTCGGCAGACCGGACGGCCCGGCCGGGTCGGGCGCGGTGGTGGGTGGCGTCGGCAGGGGTGGGGGTTGGTTGTGCAACGGAGAGAACCCTTTTCTCGCAGGTGGATAGACCAGGTCGCGTCGTTCGCGGGCGACCCGGGTGGACGTGGGCAGGCGTGGTCAGGTCACGGGAGGGGGGTCGCGGTGTAGTGGCCAGAGTCGGGGGCCGCTGGGTAGGTGCAGGGGTGTGTGGGGGTGGTAGCCGTAGGCGGTGAGGGTGTCGCGGGCGCCGGTGGTGGTGACGACCGTGTCGACCGGCAGAGCGCGGTGGTCGGCGTGGTGGCGGTGGTCGAGGAGGTGCCGGCCGAGACCCCGGCTGCGGTGGCTGGGGCGGACCCACAGCCAGGACAGCCAGTCGTGTGCGGTCGTCGGCCGGTAGCTGTCCAGGGCTTGCAGGAGCTGCTGGAAACGGACGGCGGCGCGGCCGGCGGCAGCTCCGAGGTCGTGGCGGGTCGGCGCGGCCCACGGCCTGGTTTCCGGGTACGGGTGCCAGACGGCGATGGCGGTCATGTGGCCGAGGATGGTGACGTCGCCGCGTTCGACGGCGTGGTCGACCTGGACGGCGATCAGCCGTTGCAGCACGTTGCGGCGTTGCCGCAGGTCCGGTAGCAGCCACTCGGTGACCGGGTCGAACATGGCCACGGCGGCGAGGAGCATGGTGATGGTCGGGACGTCGTCCGGCCGTGCCGTCCACGCCTTCTGGTCCAGCTGTCCGGTCACTGCGCCGCACCTTCGGCCGGAACGGCACCCACCGCTGTCGGGGCCGTGTCGAAGAAGCCGGGCGGGAAGGTGGGGCCGGGTCGCCACATGCGCCAGATCGTCGGCCCGCTCGGGATGTGGATCGGTGTGCCGGCCCGGTAGCCGAGCCGGTGGTAGAGGGCCTGGTTGCGCAGGTTCGTGGCCTCCAGGTACGCGGGCAGCCCTTCGGCGTCGAGGCGGCGGTGGTGGCCGGTGAGCAGCGCGGCCCCGATCCCACTGTTCTGCCGGCCGGGTGCGACGGCGAGGTAGGCGAGGTGGTGGTGCGGTGCGGCGGGGTGGTGGGTTTCGAAGAGTGTGTCGAGGAGGGCGAACACGGGCGCGTAGCGGCCGGTGGCCTGCTCCAGGGCTGCGAGGTGCTCGGGGCTGGGTGAGGTCGGGGGGTGGAGGCGGGGGTACCAGATCGCCACCCCGGTCTGGTCGTCGGTGGTGTGCACGGTCCCGTGTTCCAGGCTGTGGCGCAGCATGGCCGCGAAGTAGGCGCGGTAGACGAGGCGTCGTTCGGCGGGGTCGGGGACGAGCCAGTCGGCTACCGGCCCGGTGAAGAACGCGTCGGCCAGGACCGGGATCAGGGTGGCGGTGTCGGCGGGTGTCGCCGGGCGGACCGTGACGGTGGGGATGGTAGGGATGGTCATCTCGGCAGGTCCTTACACGTGGTGGGGTGCGGTGGTGGGGGTGCGCCAGGCGACGGTCGCGGTGTGCGCGCCGAGTCCGATCGCCTGGTACACGTCCGGGTGGGCCCGTCGCAGGATGAGCGCCCACATGGCGCCGAGTAGAGCGGTGGCGGCGTAGGCGGTGGGGAACATCCATCGCAGCGGGGAGTTCGCTTCGACGCCGAGGAGGGTGTCGAACTCGACCAGGGTGGCAGCGAGAATGCCCGTGAGGGCGAGGGTGGCGAGCACGGGTGCGACCGTGCTGCGCCAGCGTCCTTCGCCGTGCGGGGTGTGGTGGAAGAAGCCGACCACGGCGGCGGAGGTGACGGTCATGAGGATGAGGACGCCGAGTCCGCCGGTGACGGTGATCCAGAAGAACAGGTGCACGATCGGATCCGCCCCCACCACCGCATACCCCACCAACACCGCCACGGCGACAGCGCTCTGCAGGAGCGAGCCGATCTTTGGGGCGCCGGTGCGGCGGCTGGTGCGTCCCAGCACGGCGGGTAGGACGTGTTCGCGGCCGAGGGCGAACAGGTACCGGGCCACGGTGTGGTGGAAGCTGAGGAGTGCGGCGAAGAGGCTGGTGACGAACAGGACCTGCGCGAGGGTGATCACGGTGGTCGGGAGATACGGGCCGGTCAGGTCGAAGATCAGCTCCGTGCCCGAGGCACGGGCGGCTTGCACGATGTGTTCGGGGCCGGTGGCCACCGACATCGCCCACGCCGACCCGGCGTAGAGCACGCCGGTCAACGCGACGGCGATGAAGGTGGCTCGGGCGATGGTGCGTCGGGGGTCGCGGGTCTCTTCGGCGAAGACGGTGGTGGCTTCGAAGCCGACGAATCCGGTGATCGCGGTGACCAACGCCGCCCCGATACCCGCACTCACCACCAGCCCGGGGTGCAGCGTGCCCAGGCCGATACCGCCGGAGGCGGGCCGGCTGAGCATGACCGCGTCGAAGACCACCACCACAGCGCACTCAGCCACCAGCATGACCGCGAGGATCCGCCCGTTGAGGTCGATGCGCAGCAGCCCGAGGACCGCCACCACCGCCCACGCCGCCAGGGCGCACAGCCACCAGGTGATGCTCCAGCCGTAGCGGGTGTGGAGGAAGTCGGCGAGTACGGCGCCGAAGCCGCCGTACAGGCCGATCTGCATCGCGTTGTACGCCACCACCGCCACGGCGGCTGCGGCGACGCCGGCTGGGCGGCCGAGACCGTGACGGACGTAGGTGTAGAACGCGCCGGCGTTCACGACGTGCCTGCTCATCGCCACGTAGCCGACGGCGAACAGGCCGAGGACGGCGGCGACCAGAAGGTACGCGATCGGGATACCGGTCACGCCCGTGACCGCGTAGCCGGTGGTCGCACCACCGGCGACGACGGTCAGCGGGGCGGCGGCGGCCATCACGAAGAACACCACATGCGCGACGCCGAGACGGCCACGCGCCAACGTCACCGACACCGCACCAGGCACAGAACGAGACATGCAGAATCACCTTTCGCGGAAGAAGAGCAGATAAGGAGCGGGGAGCGTGGGGTGGTTCAGGTGCGGTGGGACAGGACGGCGTTGCCGACAGCGGCGGCGAGGTCACCGAACAACTCACGCACCGGCGGCTGCACCCCATCGACGGCCTCCCGCAGATACAGACGGGCGGACAACGGCGCACCGTCGAGCAGGCTGGAGCCCAGTTGGGTGTGCAGGACCAGGCCGGCCAGGACCCGGTCGGAGTCACCGAGAGTCCGACGACCGCGGATCCGCTGTGACAGACGCGCCCCGGGCCACGCGGCGTCGTTGATGTCCACGGGCCGATAGACGGTGCGCTGCCGCCACAGACGGCCCACCTGCTGCGGGACCAGGAGGCCGGCGTGCCACATGCGCCGCGCCACCTGCGCGTAGGCGGTATCGGCGATGTAGGCCAGCCACGTCCGGGTCGGACACTCGGGCTCCGCTGCAAGCCGGTCCAGGATCAGGTGTTGGAGGGGGTCCGCCGGCGGATGGACGTCGCGGACCCGCACGCGGCCGTCGGCGAACGTGACCCGGCCATTCAGGTGCAACTCGGCCAGCAACGCGGCGGCCAGGCCGTAGCCGAGGGCGGAGCCGAACAACCGCTGATGCCCGTAGTCGTCGTGGGCGACGAAGAAGAACTCGTCCGCCAACATCGGCGGCCCCACAGCCGAGGCTGGGGTACGTCTCGACGATAGATAGCGGGGATCATGCCGCCCGACCTCAGGACGTGTCACCACGACCGACCTTCCTCACTCGAACACGGATGCGTACCGGAAAGCGGGATGCGCGCCTGGGCCAACAACGGCCGGCCGCCGGGATGCTGCGACAGTTCCTCGACCGCCCACCGCAGCTGCTCACAGCCTTCGGGCCGGCAGTGGAGGCAGCCGCCGGTATTCCTGTGCGCTTGTAGCGTCAGGCGGGCGGCGTCGAACCGATCCACCGGACCCGCCGCCTCATCCAGACGGGTCACCGGCCGACGACAGCGCCGACCTCACCGGAGGACGACAGAGCGGTGGGGTCGATGTCGACCACCACCGGCAGGTGATCAGACGCCGACCGGGTCACCTCGTCATCCACCACCCGGAAACCACCCACCGCCGGCAGCAGTGAGGCGGTGGCGTGGATCGTGTCGATCCGCCGCCGCACACCCCGCACCGCGAACGGCGACGACGGCCAATGCCCTGTTGTCGCCTTCCACGGACCGCCCGTCACCGCGGCGACGTCGCGTAGACCGCCGGCTTCCCACACCTCCGCCGGCCGCCGGTCCGCACGGTGACTCGTCCCCGGATGGGTGACCTCCCGACACTGGTGCACCAACTCCGGAAACCACGGCTGACCGGTGTACGGGTCACGGTCGTAGTAGTCCCCACCCACCCGGGCCGCTCCGATCGAGTTGAAGTCGGACCCCACCACGGCGGCGAGGCTCGGACCGGTGACGGCGGCCAGGGCCATCTCCGCCTGATCGATCCGCCGATGCCGACCGAACGCCGGCGCGTGATACGACGCGAACAGGATCGGACGACCCTGGACCTGGAACGCCAACCGGACCAGGGACCCGAACCCGACGCCCCGCCAGCCGTGACGGTGGTCGACGGCCGGACCGAACGTCCGGAACGTTTCCGGCAACGGCACGAGCCCCTCACGCCACAGCAGGGCCACGTGCACCGTGTTGTCACCCACGCCGACCGCCGGCACGTCCCGACCATCCACGCTGCCGACCGTGGCGGTCAGGCCGGTCCGCGCGGCCAGCTCCGCTACCACCACACCGACGTGCCCCGGCGAACCCTTCACCTCCTGCACCGCGATGACATCCGGATCGATCGCCCGGATCGTCTGGACCACCCGACGCTGCCGCTCAGCCTCCCGCCCACCCGCCGGATACGACGTCCAGTCGAGAAGGTTGTAAGTGGCAAAACGCATTGGCGTCTCCAGTAGGTGGTCGGGGTGCCGATGAGGCAGATGGCCCCACAGCTCGGTCACCAAACAATCACTCATAGGCCGGATCTTGGGGAATCCCGACCTGCGGTCCGACCTGCCTTGCCTGATCCGGGCGCGTTATTGGGATCTTGATCCGACCAAGGAATCGTTTAGGTCGGTGACTGTGCCACTTTGAACAGGTCGGACCGCAGGTCGGTATTCCGAACCTGACTTCCCTACGGTTAACTACCAGCGAATCGTGAACCGATGGAGGCGGCTGGTGACTGGCCCGAGCCCGCTTGTCCGACGCCGGTGGCTCGGCCAGGCGATCAAGGCCGCCGCCGGTGACGGCTCAGCTGCCGGGTGGTGGACCGACGACGCCGCTCGCATGGGACAGCGCCAGGCCCACTACGCCGACTCGAACGCGGCACCCGGTCGATCAGGGAGTACGCCCCGTCGCTCGTGCCGGGACTACTCCAGACCGCCGTTCGTCGTCTCTGTCCTAGCGAATCCACCGATCCCCGGGGGGTCCAGAATCTCGGTCATCAGGTCCAGCAGTTGGCAATACCACCGATTCGTGAAGCGACGTACACATCGCAGGACCCGAACTTGGAAGTGTGGAATGCCAATCAACGCCGATGTTTCGCCACGGGAGGCGACTGTGGCAGATGGTTTTGTTCGACAGCTCCTGATGTAGAATCCGTCGAAACTGAGCCCCACAGCATTATGAAATAATTGGAGGGTCGGTGGCCCGTCATCCTGAGACAGAGGCGAATCAGCAGCCCAACGAACTACTCATCAAGGCTCGCGCCCGCCTTGAGTCGCCCTATCACGCAGGGCGCCTGATGTCTCGCGCCGAGATGGCTGACGCCGTCAACGCTGAGCTCGACAAGTTGTACCCAGACCGCAACCTCGGTAGTTTCTACGTGGATTCGCGCTGGATCGGGAAACTGGAACGTGGGGAACACCGCTGGGCAAGTAGCGAGCGCCGAGCAGCTTTGCGGCGAGTCACTGGTGTGTCCAGCGATCATGATTTGGGCTTGCAGAAGCCCCGCCCATCGGAACGGGGCAAAGTAGCTCAGATTGTCAGGAAACAGTACTCGCTTCCTCGGGCTCCATCAACCAACCGCCCACCGGAGATGCCATCTCTAGAATCTCCCACCGGCGGGAACAAAGTCGCAACACTTGGCGACGGCGAGTGGAGCAGCTTCGCGCGTGTCACTGACATGTTGGCTCAACAGCGACAAGCGGTGGCACCTGACGTTCTTCTGAGCCTGGTGGAGGCTCACCGAGACAGCATCTCCACTTTGTTTAGAAAGGCTTTTTCGGATCCCTTGCGAGCTGATATAGGATCGATGCTTGGCGAAGCGTCAATTGTTGCCAGCCGGCTGTGGAGCGCACAAGGGAATCACAGTATGGCGCTTGCTCACTGCACCTACGCGAGGCAGTTGGCCGATCGACTAGGAGATGCCAGACTGAGTGCTACCGCCCGAATTTTCGAAAGCAACCTCCGCTCGGGTGCTGCCACGCTGGTCCAAGCGGACGGAGATGTCATGATTGGCCTCCGGCTGCTCCACGAGGCTGAGTCAGCATCCGATCACCTTAGTCCTGCAGCGCGAGCGAGGATCGCTGCGGAACAGGCTCAAGCCTACGCCTCTCTCCGCATGGCGAAGGAAACTCAACTAGCGCTGGAGCGCGCAGGTCGGGCAGCGGCTGAGATTACCGTGCTGGACCGCGCGGGACTGTACAGCGACTGGAACTCTTCTCGCTTGCGCGTGTACGAAGGAACCTGTCACATCCTGCTCGGTTCCCCGACTACGGCCGTCCATGTTCTTCAGGGCGCGTTGGTCGAGATGGCAAACGATCATGAAAACACGAACGTCATGCTCGCTGCACGGGTGGACCTGTCCAGGGCACATGCACTCGCGGGGCAGCTCGAAGAATCCTGCGCAGTGCTCGCTGATTCTTACGGGCAGTTGGTGGAGGTCGGCAACCTTCGTGGTATCTCTCGCGCACGACGAGCGAGGCAGGATCTGGTGCAATGGGATTCCGAGCGTCCGGTTCGAGAGCTAGACGCCAGCATGAGGTCGCATCACTCCGCTCGCTCATCTCTCCATCAAGGATTTGACAGCAGAAGTTAACAGCTCCGGCTGAAGTCCATCGAGAATCACGTCTGGATCA
>NZ_JBMHLZ010000004.1:0-13071 GCF_049179195.1 Micromonospora sp. WMMA1923 | reverse complement strand
GACTGCCGCTGCTGGGCGACTACACCCTCATGGCGTACACCATCGCCGGAGTGGCCGTCGCACTACCGATCGCCATGCTCACCGTCAAGACCATCGAACGGCGGCCCGCCGGCAGCGTCCTGAGCATCGCCGGCCGCATCCGCCGCCGCTGGCTGGCGGTCTGCCTTGCCGTCGCGGCGCCGACAGTCCTGACCGGCATGATCTCCGGCTTCGTGATCGAGGTGCTGACCCACACCAGTGACGTCGAACCCGCCCCGACGCAGCCGTCCGGGTGGCCGGGGTTCGGCCCGTACCTCACCACCGTGACGATCGTGGCCGTGTTCCTGATCGGGCAGGTCACCGCCGAGGAGTACATCAGCCGCGGCGTCATCCTCCAGAGCGTCGGCCGGTTCTTCCGTTCTCCGTGGCCGGCCATCGGCGGGCAGGCGGTCGTCTTCGCCGCCCTGCACGGGCCCGGCACCGTCTGGGGTGTCCTGCTGGTCCTGACCATGGGCGTCGCACTCGGCTGGCTCGCCGTCGTCACCGGCGGCATCGAAGCCGGTATCGCGTTTCACCTGGCCGTCAATTTTCCGCTTCTGTTGCTGACGGCCGCGATGCCGCGCCTGGCCGATCCGACCGCCAACGCCGCCGGCGTCGGCTGGCAGACCGCCGCCACCCAAGGACTCACCGTCGCCGTCTACGCCACGATCGTGGGCCTCCTCGCCACCAAGACCCCCCTCCTGCGCCTACTCGCACCCCGCACAAAGGCAGTAACCGCCCACCAGCAAGCGTCAGCCGCCGCAGCCCACCACCACGACGCGCAGCGGCACCCATCCGACCAGCCACAGACCCCGGCCCGGAGCACGCCATGAAGGACCTACTCGCCCTGATCGGCGTACTCATCCTGGCCCTCGCACTGGCCAAAGGCAGCCTGTCGAACACCCTCTGGATCCTGCTACGCCTACGCCTGGCACGCCCCCTCACCACCCTCATCCTGCTCGTGATCATCATCCTCGCGACCAACTACGCCCACCGGACGACCCCATGACCACACCCCCCGGAAACCCCCGCCAAGAGGAACACGACGACCGTCCGCCGGAATGGGACCTCGTACGCCGCGCCCAACACGGCGACCGCGACGCCTTCGGCCAGATCTACCAACACCACCACAGCCACGTCCTCGGCCACGTCACCACCCGCGTCGGCAGCCACCAACGACACCTGGCCGAAGACATCACCGCCGAGACGTTCCTACGGGCCTGGAAAAACCTTCACCAGTACACCCAACCCCGCCGACCGATCATCGCCTGGCTACACACCATTGCCCACCGCCTCGTCCTCGACCACGCCAGAGCCCGCCGCACCCGACCGGAGCACCCCGCCGGCCTTACCGACGACTACCACGCCACAGAACCCCAGGACACCACCAGCGCCGAATCAGCCGTCATCCGCAAGTACGAACTCCAACAAGCCCTCACCGCATACCAACACCTCGACACCCGACACCGCACCTGCCTTCACCTCCGCCACTGGCGAGGCCTCACCGTCCCCCAGACCACCATGGCCCTCCACACCACCATCGCCACCGTCCGACACCTCGAAGCAACCGCCACCGCCGCCCTCGCCCAATACCGCACGGCAGACATCCCCCTACCGCACTGGCACCCCGGCCACCACCAGCGACGGTGAACCACACCCGAAGCGGCGGCGGCGAGCCCGACTTGGCGCGGCATCCGACCGACAAAACCGGCCACTTCGATCTTGGCTGATGTGTGCGACGTGTGCTCTTCAGCGGAAGCCACCCCCGGACAACCCCGGCCAGCCCGGGTCAACCCCGGCCAAGATCAGGGTCGAAATCCGGGGTTGATGTGATCCGAGGCGCTCCGACCTGGCCAAATACCGGCCGGAACCAGCCCGGACAGCCCGGGTCAACGCGGGTCACTCCCTGCCACCCGGGGTAAACCCGCAGGTCGCTAGACTGGCCACTCGCGCCCCCGTAGCTCAGGGGATAGAGCATCGGTTTCCTAAACCGTGTGTCGCAGGTTCGAATCCTGCCGGGGGCACCTCGAAGATCAGCGAAGAACTCCTTGACCTGCGGATATGCTCGAACCCCATCGTGGCGCCGTGACGAGGCGGGCACTCGGCTACGACCGACGATACGGCGTACCCGGCAAGCAGGCCCTTGTGCAGAGGCACGACCGTCCGGCGCTCACTGCGGGCGCAGCCACGACCAGGACGACGCACGGTTGATCCGTTCCGGCCGGGTCGCCCCCGGCCACCGGCGCGGTAGCCGCCCGTACCGGCCGAAGACCCGCAACGCCGCCCGCCGCTGCGGGCACGGGCCGACCTCGGCGCAGCCGGAGCAGCGCCCGTCGGCGCTCGACGGCGTGTGCCGGTCCAACCGCGCCTGTGCCGCGCGCAACTGCTGTGCGACGGTCGCCGACAGGTACGTGGTCACCGCTCCGCCACCCCGGCCGGCAGCAGCGCGGCGCGTACCAGGATCTGGGTCTGCGGCCCACGGCGGCCGGTGGCGTCGAGCTTGAAGCCCTCGACCCAGACCCACTCGTCGCACTCCGGCCGGTTGCTCACCAGCCGCACCCCGGTCACCCACACCGTCACCGGCCCGTCCGCCGGCCGGAACCGGTCGTCCGCCGCGATCCGCAGCACCGCTCCGAGCTGTACGCGCACGTCAAACACGCCGGTTCACCGTCCCCCGTGAGACATCGGGTCGCCGGGTCCGGCTACCCATGGCAAGCAGCTCGACGTGCAGGCCGGCGAGCTGAACGAAGACCTCCCGCCGCCCGGTGGCCTCACCGGTGGCCCGGTCGATCACATAACCCGTCAACCACACCCAGCCGTGGTACGTCGGCTTGTCGCACACCGACATCACCCGCAGCCACAACCCCCGGTCCCCGCCGAACTGCACCGACGCCCGCCGGCCGAGGAACACCAGGTCCCCGGGCATCGGCGGCAGCACCGTTACCGGCTTCGGCCGGGGCGGCACCGAGGTGGGCGGGCCATTCCGGGGATGTCGTTCGGGTCGAGATCCCACGCCAGCACCCACCCCGGGCCAGCCTCAACACGCACCGGGCACGATGGCCTGGGCGGTGCCCCCGGGTGGGATCGAGGATGATCTGGAGACGTTCGGAACTTCCGCAGGGCCACGCATCACGCTCTCCCACCAGCCAGGCATTAGAACTAGCTCTATGTGACCCGATCGACCATGGTGCTGTCAATAGAACTAGCTCTAATGTTGAACGGGTGGGCACACTTGCTGGGTAGAGATACCTCGACACAGCGCACCGGCCAGGAGGAGCCAATGGGTATCGGGTACCGGGATCTCGCCGCGCTCCTGCGCGAGGCCATCCAACGCGGCGACTACCCCGAGGGCAGCACCCTGCCCAAGCAGGACGAGATCGCCACCGAACACGGCGTCAACATCAACACCGTCCGCCAGGCCGTCCGGGTCCTCGAAGCCGAAGGACTCGTCACGCCCGTCCGCAGACGCGGCACCGTCGTCCGGCCACGGGTCGCCATGAGACGACTCGGCATCGACCGCTACGCCAAGAGCAAGTGGAAGTCAGGACTCGTCGCCTTCGCCGCCGACCGCGAGGCAACCGGCCGTCCCTGGGCCCCCGGCGATCAGACCAACGAGGTACGCCTGACCGAAGCGGACGCCGAGACCGCCGAAGCCCTCGGGCTGAATCCCGGTGCACCGGTCTACGAACGCGCCCGCCTGGTCAAAGAGGCCGACATCCCCACTCACACCCTGACCAGCTACTACCGCCCTGAAGACGTCGAGGGAACCTCCCTGGTCGACCCAACCCCCGGCCCCGCCGGACAAGGCGGCGGCTTCGGCATCCTCACCAGCCAAGGACTCGAACCCGACACGATCACCGAGGCCGTCCGCGCCCGAATGCCCACACCCGAGGAAGCCCAGATTCTCCAGCTTCCCGCTGGCGAGCCGGTCATGGTTCTGCACCGCACGACGCTCACCCGAGACGGCCGCCCCGTCGAGTTCGCGCGCGGAGTGCACGCCGCATCCCGCTTCACCTGGTCGTACACCTTCAAGATTCCCGACTGAGGCACCCACGATGACGACGACTCCCCCGACCATCCCCGCCGAACACCGCGCGGACGTCGAATGCCTGTGGGACTACCACCACATGCACCACGAGATCCTGCCCGTTGATGTGGGCATCGGCCTCGGCAGCCATGACCTCGGAGTCGCCAAGGTGGCCACCGACCTCTACCACCGAGGGACGTACCCGACCCTGGTCTTCACCGGTGCCAACGCCCCGACCACCAACGAGGCCTTCCCGCGAGGCGAAGCCGTCCACTACCGCGAGTACGCCATAACCCATGGCGTACCAACCGCCGCGATCCTCATCGACACCCAGGCCACCAACACCGGCCAGAACATCAAGTACGCCCGCGCACTCCTTGCCGAGCACCAGGTCCCGGCCCGATCGGTGATCCTCATGTCCCGCCCCTACCAACAGCGCCGCGCGTACGCCACCTGCAAGAAGCTCTGGCCCGAAGTCGACGTGATCTGCGCGTCCCACCAGCTCTCACTCGACGGCTACGTGGCCAGCATCGGCGACACCAAGAAGGTCATGGACATGCTCGTCGGCGACACCCAGCGCATCGACAGGTACGCCGAACTCGGCTACGCCATCCCGCAACACATCCCCGACCAGGTACGCGCCGCCTACACCCGCCTGCTCGACGCCGGCTTCACGAGCCGCCTCGTGTAGGTCGGCCCGTCGGCCAGCCTCAGGCGACACCGCGACCGTCTTCGACCGGCGGCCCCGAGTCCCCGACTGCGCCGCCTCGATGAACTCATTCAGCACCGAATCGACCGCCGTGCCGTCCGCGTACATCTGACCGGCATGCGCCTACCCCGTGTCGCAGTGCCATGATCATCCGCAGGTCCAGGGCTTTGGAGCACGGGCAGCAGTGCCTCCGGCGGGCCCCTCGGGCTCTCCGGGATGACTGGAGGCAAAGATGGCAGTGATCAAAAGGTTTCGATTGTTGTGGCGAGCCTCAGGGCTAATGACGAATTAGACCAGCATCACTGGCCATGTCCGCATTGCCGGATTGCACCTCGAACAGATCAGGGCCAATGAGTACCGAGTTGAGGCGAAGATAGTCCGCCCATTCGGGCGGCCATTTAGTTGTGGAAGACCAACGCACGCCCCCCAGGTTCACCGAACTCAATAGGGAAAAATTGCGGAGGTCGGCTCCGGCGAAATCCGACCGAAGCTGGTCAAAGCTTTGCGCCAGCGCATTCGCGAAGCCCTGTTTGACATCGACCGCTATATCGAAGGCGAGGGCAACGGCTAGGTAAAGGTCTGCGGCCAACGCGGGCTCGAGGTCGAGGTCATGGGAAGCCGTACGAGCTAACGCGAGAGCACTTCCGCCTCGAAGGCTGACGGCAAGACTGTGGGCGAGATCGGCGTTTCGAACCAAGTCTTGCTCAAGCTCCCGAACGCTGTCTCGCAGCGGACTGAGGCTGCTGCGGCCCGGGATGCCGAAGGTGCGCGCCAAACGAGATTCAAGGCTTGGTCCAAAGCGCAGCATATCGCCGATAGTGCGGGCGAGCGTGGTGGCAACCGGACGGGCCTGCTCAAATTCAGAATCACTTGCGTAAACCATGAACCTCGCAATTCTGCTGGCTGTGGAAATATTCTCCTCAAGGGAACTGGTCAATCCAGGAATGTCGTCGTGCGAGCCAAATATGTCGATGATGATACGGCGAATAGACAGCCATTTCCTGACATCGTCAACGAGACTCAGAAGGAGCGTCATTGCGATAAGCGCAGGATGGCTGCGAAGTGCCAGACGAACTTCTGGCGATGCCGATTCCAACCGTCTGAATACGGCGCTGCGCTCCGCTGGCGCTTGATCCTGAACGCTTTCACTGCGGTTGTGAACGGCGCTCATCCTGTCGGGCATGGAAGACCGCCTCGCCCCGGCGGCGACAAGGACGCTGGCCCACCAAGGCGACGTCGTGATGCGCAACCAGGGCTCGTCAGGCCGAGATACACGAGCGATCCGGCCCAGTAGGGTATCAGCGCGTACCATCCGCCACGACCTCACTGCCTTCCAAGGCATCTGTAGGTGGCAAACTGGCTGAATTCGGCTTCTGCTCGGTGATTTCAACTCTACTCAGGACGCCACGAACTACGGAAGGCGCGCACGCTCCCATGATCAATGCTGGCCATGCTCCGGTCATCTGAGCGTGAGCCGCCGCCGCTACCATGCCGCCGACCGCAAGGCTAGCGAGGGCGACAAAAAGATGTGGCCAGATACCGTCTTGGGAGTATCGCCAAGGCCACCGGTAGCCGGCCGCCACGACCGAGGCCGACAGGCCAAGAAGGCTGGCGACCAAGCCGCCGGCCAGCCCCCACCCGGCGGCTTCCTGAACGCCCATACACGCACAGTAGCCGATGAATGGCTTGCAGCCAACGGAAGGCTTTGTGGTGGCGTCCAAGGTCGGTGGCCGGACTGTAAAGGCGCATAAATTGACCACCGTGGCCGCTATGCGTCGTCGAGGGCGGGCTCGAAGATCATTCGGTCAGATTTACGACACTTGAGTGCGGCCAGGGGCGGCAAGCGTCGGCAGGTTCCGCCCTGGCTGGAGCGTCAATCCGGTTGATTTGATGACGTTCGGTCCCCGCGGTGGGTGTAAGGGTTCGAATCCCCGCCAACGGCATGACTGTACAGCCGCATGCGCAGTCAAGATGGCCGATGGGTGCGGTCCTGGGCTGGAGTGGACGACACGGCGAGCAGGCCACCGATGACAGCTGGCAATAGTCTTGATCTTGCAAGACGGGAGGCACGGGCTCGCGGCCCGCCCTGCGGGCGGCCTCAGCGCCCCATGCAGAGTACGGGCAATGATCTTTTGGCTTGCGGAACCGCTGAGTGGCCAGCCCGCCCAGGTCACGAGCACAGTGGCCACTATGCCGCTGTCGCCTTCCTAAACCGTGTGTCGCAGGTTCGAATCCTGCCGGGGGCACCTCGAAGATCAACCTGAACGCCATCCTGGCCTGCTGAAACTCTCCGTCCCCCGACCGCTCCACCTCGGGCCCCGGTTGCGTCGCCGGCTACCCGACGCGCCCCGCTCGAACCCGTCTCGCCCTCGGCCACCCGCGCTCGCCGAGGTCAGTCCGAACCGGCCCAGGTTGGTATCTTCGAGGCGACGCCACCGGCACGCTCGGCCCCGTTGAGGGACTTGCCCTCGCACTCGTTTTCCACGCCAACAGATCGTCCCGCAGATTCCCACAGGAGTGGCAGCGATGGTCGAGAAACACGATCTCCGTACCGAAGACGAGTTGGGAGTCTCCATGACGGAACAGTGGAGTGTCGATGCTCCGGGTGTGATCGAGCTGCCGTCCGGGCGCCGCTTCCGGGGGCGGGGCCTCAGATACGACTCGCCGGACGGCCCGACGCCGACGTTCGCGGTCCATCTGACGGACAAGCCGACCGCGGAACCCCAGTGGGAACGGGTCTGGGTGCGGTGGCGGGACTTCTGGTTGCCGGCCGACCCCGACGAAGCGCTGCGAGCGCTCCGGCAGGCCTACGATCGAGCCGAATCCGACCGGGTGGAGATCGCCTGCGGGGGTGGTATCGGGCGTACCGGCACCGGCCTGGCGACCTTGTGCGTCTTCGAGGGCATGGCCCCCGACGAGGCCGTCAACTGGGTGCGCCGGCACTACCACAGGCGCGCCGTCGAGGTCCGCTGGCAGCGCAGGTTCCTGCGCCACGCCTTCAGTGCCGCAGTGGATCCGACGGATCGTTAGCGACGACCGGGGCCCGGTCCTCGCGGTCCAGCTCGGCGAGGTCCTGGTCGGACAGGGCGAGGCCGGCGCCGACGATGTTCTCGCGCAGGTGGGCCACCTTCGACGTACCGGGAATCAGCAGGACGTTCGGCGAGCGCCGCAGGAGCCAGGCGAGGGCGACGGACTTCGGCGTCGCCCCCGTCCGGGCGGCGACGGCCGAGAGCGCCGCGGAGCGCACCGGTGAGAAACCACCGAGCGGAAAGTACGGCACGTAGGCGACGCCGTCGACGGCCAGTTGCTCGATGAGCTGGTCGTCGTGGCGGTGGGCGAGGTTGTACATGTTCTGCACGCACACGACGGGGGCGACGGTGCGGGCCTCGGCGACCTGCTCGGCGGTGACGTTGCTGACCCCCAGGTGGCGGATCAGGCCGTCGCGGTGGAGTTCGACGAGGGTCTCGAACGCCTCGGTGATCGGGCCGGGCTGAGGCCCCTGGGCGTCACCCATCCGCATGTTGACCAGGTCGAGGGTGTCGACCCCGAGGGACCGCAGGTTGTCGTGGACCTGCTGGCGCAGGTCCGCGGGGCGGCGGGCGGTCGGCCAACCGCCCTGCGCGTCGCGGTTCGCCCCCACCTTGGTGGCGATCAACAACGATTCCGGGTACGGGTGCAGCGCTTCGCGGATCAGTTCGTTGGTGATCCGCGGCCCGTAGGCGTCGCTGGTGTCGATGTGGGTGATGCCCCGGTCGACCGCTTCGCGCAGAACGGCCAGCGCGCCGTCGCGGTCGGCGGGTGGCCCCAGCACCCACGGTCCGGCGAGTTGCATGGCGCCGTAGCCGAAGCGGGTGACGGTGTGGTCGCCGAGCGTCCAGGTGCCGCCGGGCAGGGCGGTGGGAGAGGTGCTCATCGGGTCACTTTCGTTGTCGGGAGAGGGTGGCGCGTTCCAGCATGGGAGCTTTACTCTCCATCGGGAAGTAGGCACTTGAAAGTGCGTAACCACCCAGCAGGGAGAGGGGAGCCCGGTGGCCACAACGAGAGCAGCGCAGCAGCGGGCCCGGGCCAAGGCGGACTACGACGCGTTCCTCGCGGTCTGCCCCAGCCGTCAGCTGCTCGACCGGATCTCCGACAAGTGGGTGGTGCTGGTGCTGTGCGCGTTGGGCGGTGACGCCGGCCCGCGACCGGACGCGCCGAGGGCGCTGCGCTACTCCGAGCTGGCCCGGCTGCTGGCCGGGGTCAGTCAGAAGATGCTCACCCAGACCCTGCGTTCACTGGAACGCGACGGTCTGCTCACCCGGACGGTGACGCCGACCGTCCCGGTCACCGTCTGCTACGAGCTGACCGACCTCGGTCTGTCGCTGCACCGGATGACCCGGGAGATCAGGTACTGGGCGCAGGACCACATGGGTGAGGTCCTCGCCCACCGCGACGCCCACGACGCCTCCTGACCGGGCCTGCGGCCCGGCGGTTCACCGCAGGGCGTCCACGAACTGTCGGGCCAGGGCGGCCGGTGAGATGTCGTACTCCTCCTCGACCGTGCGGGCCACCAGGTGACAGAGCAGGTAGCGCTGGGTCGGCACGATGCCGAGTCGGCCCAGGTGGGAGTAGAGCTGGTTGATGGCCAGCCGGTGACAGCGGAACCAGACCTGCGACAGCACCTCGCTCCGGTGGGCCGGTGTCTCGCTGAGGATGTCGTGGAAGGCGATCGGGTGTCGTAGCTCCATGCCCTGCTGGTCGAGGTGGTCGAGGTCGATCTCGCCGCTGGTGAACAGCGGCTCGGCCCGCGCCTTCTGGTCCCGGACGATCCCCAGCCAGGTCTCGACCAGCGGATCCGGGCGACCGCCCCGCACCGTGGCCAGGGTGGCGTGGAGCCGATCGCGCAGCGCCGGGCGGTGCCGCCGGTACCGCTCGTCGAACGTGGCGCGGACGGCGTCGGGGTCGGCGGTGTACGCCAGGAAGGACTCGACGTGCGACCGGAACGACAGGTAGCCCCGGGAGATCGGTGGGACGCTGAGGTGACCGAAGGCGAACAGCAGGTCCAGGGCGTGTCCGATCCGGTCCACCGCACCGCTGCGGATCGCGGCCAGGGTGTCGAAGGTCAGGGCGGTGCTGCGGGCGTACGCCCCGGCCAGCAGGTTCGCCAGTTGCGGGCTGCCCAGGACGTGCCGGCGGTCCTCGTACGGTTCGAACTGGACGGTGTTGTCGGGGTACCAGGGGGTGAGCGGGCCGGGGTCTGCCTCGCGGACGGCGAGCCGCCGGTGTGCCGCCAGGTGGTCGGCCTCGCGCAGGGCGGCCGTCGAGGGGTGGTCGCGCAGGTAGTCGGAGAGGCTGCGCCGCGCGGTGGGGCGTACCGTCGCGGCCCAGAGTTGCGGGGTGGTCCGCAGGTTGATCCGCAGGTGGGGGCCACGGCGCCAGTGGCGGATGAGATGTGGTTGGTCGACGACGTCGGCGAGCGCGGTCAGCAGGGGGCGTACGCCGTCCAGGATCAGGTCGTCCTTCTCCTGGGCGTGGTACCGGACCTGGATGCTGTACCAGCCGGGTTCCTCCGGCGGCGGGGTGGGCGTCATCGGAAGTCCTCCTGTTCGCGCGCGGGTTCTCCGAGGTCGACGCAGGCGGCGCAGACCAGGTAGTGCAGCTGGGTCTCCTGGTCGACACCGAGACCCAGCCGGTTGCAGAGCAGGTGCACACAGCGCAGCAGGACGACGAGCAACGCCTGCTCCGCACGGGTCGGCCCGGCGTCGGCGAGGCGGGTCGGGCCGGCCTCGGTGAAGCGGGACGGGCCGGCGTCGGCGGTGAAGCGGGTCGGCACCGACCGCAGGTCGGGGTGGAAGTCCCCGACCCGGTGCAGGTCGGTCAGCTCGGCTCGGAGCCGGTGGATGGAGGCGGACCAGGCGGCGACGAAGGGGTCCGGATCAGCCCCTGGTCGCGTCGACTGCGCCGCCGTCCAGCAGCTGGACACCAGCCGCCGCAGTGCGGTGCGCTGCCGCAGGTAGCTCTCCCACCGTGCCCGGTGGCCGTCGGCCGGATCCCAGTGGGACCGGGACCGGGTAAGCAGGTGGGCCAGGCGGTGCCGGTCGGGTTGCCAGGCGGCGAGCGCCGAGGCCAACGCGAGCACCGCCAGCCGCGAGCGGTGATCCGCAGCCGCCGGGCGGGCCAACGTCGACAGGGCCAGCCAACTGGAGTCGGTGAAGTGGCCTTCAACGGCCCGGGTCGCCGCCCGGCCACCGTAGATCGGGTACTCGGGCTGGTAGGGCTGGACCTCCACCACGTCGGGCGGGCGGATCCGTCGGTCGTGGTCGGCCCGGCCCTCCAGGCGGGCGTACCGCTCGGCGAGGGCCGCGTACCGCTCGGCGGGCCCCGGGGGCGGGGAGGGGAACCGGGCCAGGTGCGCCTCCAGGGTGGACCGGGTGCAGGCCGCGACGTCGGCGGCGAGGTCGGGCCGGGTCGGCAGCAGGCGGAGCCGGAGGTGCGGCCCGCCCTCCCAGTACCTGATGAAGAAGAACTGGTCGAGTACGCCGGTGGCCCGCAACGAGGCGACCAGTGGGGCGACCGCCCCGGTGAGCAGCCGGTCGTGGTCGCCGCGGTGGAAGGCGTGCAGCGACAGCCAGGGCGGCGGGGTCACGAGGGGCCGATCTCGACGACGTACTCGGTCACGTGCCGGCCCTCGGTGCCGTAGCTCGGGGCGTCGGCGAGCTGCGGCAGGGCCTCCTGGAAGGTGAGCACCGCGCCCGGGTCGCGCAGCAGGCGTTCGAAGAGGCGTACGAGCGGCACGTTTGCCAGGTCGAGGTAGACCGGCTTGACCGGGGCCGGTCGGCTCGCCGTGACGTACGAGCGCTGGGGGATCCGGTGTTCGGCGAACCAGGTGGCCAGGGTCAGCAGGTAGCCGGCGTCGTCGACGCCCTTGGCACGGCCCGGCACGAGATCGGCGCGGACCCGCCAGGAGGCCCGGGACACGGTGACCCGGCCGATCGACAGCCGGGGTCGTCGCCGTACCGTGCCGGTCGGGTGTTCCGGGGTCCCGGTGAAGATCTGGGCGGTCGGGGCGGCGGCGTTGGGCACGTCGCCGAAGAGGTGGACCAGGAAACGGGCGAGTCGGGGCAGCCGGGCCCCGGCCATCATGCCGGTGCACGCGATGCGGACCGCACCGTCGTCGCTGCGCCGCCGCAGGCGCAGACCCGGGGTCGCCGCGTCGGGCGTCACGACCAGGTCGTCGAGGGGGATCCGTTGCTGCGGCGGGCGGGCGCTGACCATCCCGGGGTGGCAGATCTCGAAGCCCACCGCCGGGGAGCGCAGGTTGACGTTGCTGCCAAAGAGGCCGGTGAGCTCGGCGAGGTAGCCCGCCGGGTCGGGACCGGATAGTGCCGTGGACCCGGGCGGGTCGACGGGGTCGGCTGCCTCCGGGGCGACCTTCGCCAGCAGCCGGTGCACCCGGCTGCGGACGGCCCCGTGCCCGGCGCCGACGCCGTTGAGCACCAGCCGGAGCCCGTCGGCGGCGGGTACCTGCTGGACGAAGCAGGCCAGCGCCGGGGCGGGTCGTACCCACGGCGGCCAGCCGGCCACCAACGCCCGTACCCGCGCCGGGTCGACGGTGATTCCGTCCTGGCCGGTTTCCGGCCCCGCCCAGAGGGTGGCCAGTGCCTCCTGTCGCAGCCGGTGCAGCAACCGCACCTCGGCGAGGGTGCTGCCGGCCGGGTCGGGCGGCTCCCCCGGGTGCAGCAGGCCGGCGAGCTCCGCCAGCGCCGTTGCCGGGGCGGCGTCAACGGTCAGCCGGGACAGCTCCCGGTGCAGCGTGAGCAGACCCACCCGGGCGTGCGCGCCGTACCGGTCGACGAAGATCCGGTGGGCCACCAACCGGACGACCGTCGAGTGCTGGAAGAGGGCCAGAAAGCGGTGGACCACGTGCAGGTCGGCCACGGCCGGACGCCAGGCCGGCCCGCCGAGGCGGACCGGGTCGGCGGTGAAGACGGCGTTCTCCCGGAAGAGGTTCCGGGCGGGCAGCGGCGGGCCACCGACCTGGCCGCTCACCGTCTCGAACTCGGTGCGGATCCGGTGGTGCAGCTCCCGGCGACGGCAGGCGCCGGTCCCGGGGGCCGGATAGGTGTCGAGGGCGTCCGCGAGGGCCCGGAGCGGTCCGGCGGCCGGTGCGTCCGGGCCGAGCCAGGCGCGCAGGTCGTGCAGGTGGTCGGCGGCCTGGTCGGCGAAGGGAGGTCGGATCTCGACCAGCCCGATCTCGACCAGCCGGTCGAAGGTCACCGCGGCGTCGCGGGGCAGGCGGCGGCCCACCTCCGCGAGGGGTCCGCCGGCACCGACGGCC
>NZ_JBMHLZ010000003.1:0-10380 GCF_049179195.1 Micromonospora sp. WMMA1923 | reverse complement strand
AGGGAACCTCCCTGGTCGACCCAACCCCCGGCCCCGCCGGACAAGGCGGCGGCTTCGGCATCCTCACCAGCCAAGGACTCGAACCCGACACGATCACCGAGGCCGTCCGCGCCCGAATGCCCACACCCGAGGAAGCCCAGATTCTCCAGCTTCCCGCTGGCGAGCCGGTCATGGTTCTGCACCGCACGACGCTCACCCGAGACGGCCGCCCCGTCGAGTTCGCGCGCGGAGTGCACGCCGCATCCCGCTTCACCTGGTCGTACACCTTCAAGATTCCCGACTGAGGCACCCACGATGACGACGACTCCCCCGACCATCCCCGCCGAACACCGCGCGGACGTCGAATGCCTGTGGGACTACCACCACATGCACCACGAGATCCTGCCCGTTGATGTGGGCATCGGCCTCGGCAGCCATGACCTCGGAGTCGCCAAGGTGGCCACCGACCTCTACCACCGAGGGACGTACCCGACCCTGGTCTTCACCGGTGCCAACGCCCCGACCACCAACGAGGCCTTCCCGCGAGGCGAAGCCGTCCACTACCGCGAGTACGCCATAACCCATGGCGTACCAACCGCCGCGATCCTCATCGACACCCAGGCCACCAACACCGGCCAGAACATCAAGTACGCCCGCGCACTCCTTGCCGAGCACCAGGTCCCGGCCCGATCGGTGATCCTCATGTCCCGCCCCTACCAACAGCGCCGCGCGTACGCCACCTGCAAGAAGCTCTGGCCCGAAGTCGACGTGATCTGCGCGTCCCACCAGCTCTCACTCGACGGCTACGTGGCCAGCATCGGCGACACCAAGAAGGTCATGGACATGCTCGTCGGCGACACCCAGCGCATCGACAGGTACGCCGAACTCGGCTACGCCATCCCGCAACACATCCCCGACCAGGTACGCGCCGCCTACACCCGCCTGCTCGACGCCGGCTTCACGAGCCGCCTCGTGTAGGTCGGCCCGTCGGCCAGCCTCAGGCGACACCGCGACCGTCTTCGACCGGCGGCCCCGAGTCCCCGACTGCGCCGCCTCGATGAACTCATTCAGCACCGAATCGACCGCCGTGCCGTCCGCGTACATCTGACCGGCATGCGCCTACCCCGTGTCGCAGTGCCATGATCATCCGCAGGTCCAGGGCTTTGGAGCACGGGCAGCAGTGCCTCCGGCGGGCCCCTCGGGCTCTCCGGGATGACTGGAGGCAAAGATGGCAGTGATCAAAAGGTTTCGATTGTTGTGGCGAGCCTCAGGGCTAATGACGAATTAGACCAGCATCACTGGCCATGTCCGCATTGCCGGATTGCACCTCGAACAGATCAGGGCCAATGAGTACCGAGTTGAGGCGAAGATAGTCCGCCCATTCGGGCGGCCATTTAGTTGTGGAAGACCAACGCACGCCCCCCAGGTTCACCGAACTCAATAGGGAAAAATTGCGGAGGTCGGCTCCGGCGAAATCCGACCGAAGCTGGTCAAAGCTTTGCGCCAGCGCATTCGCGAAGCCCTGTTTGACATCGACCGCTATATCGAAGGCGAGGGCAACGGCTAGGTAAAGGTCTGCGGCCAACGCGGGCTCGAGGTCGAGGTCATGGGAAGCCGTACGAGCTAACGCGAGAGCACTTCCGCCTCGAAGGCTGACGGCAAGACTGTGGGCGAGATCGGCGTTTCGAACCAAGTCTTGCTCAAGCTCCCGAACGCTGTCTCGCAGCGGACTGAGGCTGCTGCGGCCCGGGATGCCGAAGGTGCGCGCCAAACGAGATTCAAGGCTTGGTCCAAAGCGCAGCATATCGCCGATAGTGCGGGCGAGCGTGGTGGCAACCGGACGGGCCTGCTCAAATTCAGAATCACTTGCGTAAACCATGAACCTCGCAATTCTGCTGGCTGTGGAAATATTCTCCTCAAGGGAACTGGTCAATCCAGGAATGTCGTCGTGCGAGCCAAATATGTCGATGATGATACGGCGAATAGACAGCCATTTCCTGACATCGTCAACGAGACTCAGAAGGAGCGTCATTGCGATAAGCGCAGGATGGCTGCGAAGTGCCAGACGAACTTCTGGCGATGCCGATTCCAACCGTCTGAATACGGCGCTGCGCTCCGCTGGCGCTTGATCCTGAACGCTTTCACTGCGGTTGTGAACGGCGCTCATCCTGTCGGGCATGGAAGACCGCCTCGCCCCGGCGGCGACAAGGACGCTGGCCCACCAAGGCGACGTCGTGATGCGCAACCAGGGCTCGTCAGGCCGAGATACACGAGCGATCCGGCCCAGTAGGGTATCAGCGCGTACCATCCGCCACGACCTCACTGCCTTCCAAGGCATCTGTAGGTGGCAAACTGGCTGAATTCGGCTTCTGCTCGGTGATTTCAACTCTACTCAGGACGCCACGAACTACGGAAGGCGCGCACGCTCCCATGATCAATGCTGGCCATGCTCCGGTCATCTGAGCGTGAGCCGCCGCCGCTACCATGCCGCCGACCGCAAGGCTAGCGAGGGCGACAAAAAGATGTGGCCAGATACCGTCTTGGGAGTATCGCCAAGGCCACCGGTAGCCGGCCGCCACGACCGAGGCCGACAGGCCAAGAAGGCTGGCGACCAAGCCGCCGGCCAGCCCCCACCCGGCGGCTTCCTGAACGCCCATACACGCACAGTAGCCGATGAATGGCTTGCAGCCAACGGAAGGCTTTGTGGTGGCGTCCAAGGTCGGTGGCCGGACTGTAAAGGCGCATAAATTGACCACCGTGGCCGCTATGCGTCGTCGAGGGCGGGCTCGAAGATCATTCGGTCAGATTTACGACACTTGAGTGCGGCCAGGGGCGGCAAGCGTCGGCAGGTTCCGCCCTGGCTGGAGCGTCAATCCGGTTGATTTGATGACGTTCGGTCCCCGCGGTGGGTGTAAGGGTTCGAATCCCCGCCAACGGCATGACTGTACAGCCGCATGCGCAGTCAAGATGGCCGATGGGTGCGGTCCTGGGCTGGAGTGGACGACACGGCGAGCAGGCCACCGATGACAGCTGGCAATAGTCTTGATCTTGCAAGACGGGAGGCACGGGCTCGCGGCCCGCCCTGCGGGCGGCCTCAGCGCCCCATGCAGAGTACGGGCAATGATCTTTTGGCTTGCGGAACCGCTGAGTGGCCAGCCCGCCCAGGTCACGAGCACAGTGGCCACTATGCCGCTGTCGCCTTCCTAAACCGTGTGTCGCAGGTTCGAATCCTGCCGGGGGCACCTCGAAGATCAACCTGAACGCCATCCTGGCCTGCTGAAACTCTCCGTCCCCCGACCGCTCCACCTCGGGCCCCGGTTGCGTCGCCGGCTACCCGACGCGCCCCGCTCGAACCCGTCTCGCCCTCGGCCACCCGCGCTCGCCGAGGTCAGTCCGAACCGGCCCAGGTTGGTATCTTCGAGGCGACGCCACCGGCACGCTCGGCCCCGTTGAGGGACTTGCCCTCGCACTCGTTTTCCACGCCAACAGATCGTCCCGCAGATTCCCACAGGAGTGGCAGCGATGGTCGAGAAACACGATCTCCGTACCGAAGACGAGTTGGGAGTCTCCATGACGGAACAGTGGAGTGTCGATGCTCCGGGTGTGATCGAGCTGCCGTCCGGGCGCCGCTTCCGGGGGCGGGGCCTCAGATACGACTCGCCGGACGGCCCGACGCCGACGTTCGCGGTCCATCTGACGGACAAGCCGACCGCGGAACCCCAGTGGGAACGGGTCTGGGTGCGGTGGCGGGACTTCTGGTTGCCGGCCGACCCCGACGAAGCGCTGCGAGCGCTCCGGCAGGCCTACGATCGAGCCGAATCCGACCGGGTGGAGATCGCCTGCGGGGGTGGTATCGGGCGTACCGGCACCGGCCTGGCGACCTTGTGCGTCTTCGAGGGCATGGCCCCCGACGAGGCCGTCAACTGGGTGCGCCGGCACTACCACAGGCGCGCCGTCGAGGTCCGCTGGCAGCGCAGGTTCCTGCGCCACGCCTTCAGTGCCGCAGTGGATCCGACGGATCGTTAGCGACGACCGGGGCCCGGTCCTCGCGGTCCAGCTCGGCGAGGTCCTGGTCGGACAGGGCGAGGCCGGCGCCGACGATGTTCTCGCGCAGGTGGGCCACCTTCGACGTACCGGGAATCAGCAGGACGTTCGGCGAGCGCCGCAGGAGCCAGGCGAGGGCGACGGACTTCGGCGTCGCCCCCGTCCGGGCGGCGACGGCCGAGAGCGCCGCGGAGCGCACCGGTGAGAAACCACCGAGCGGAAAGTACGGCACGTAGGCGACGCCGTCGACGGCCAGTTGCTCGATGAGCTGGTCGTCGTGGCGGTGGGCGAGGTTGTACATGTTCTGCACGCACACGACGGGGGCGACGGTGCGGGCCTCGGCGACCTGCTCGGCGGTGACGTTGCTGACCCCCAGGTGGCGGATCAGGCCGTCGCGGTGGAGTTCGACGAGGGTCTCGAACGCCTCGGTGATCGGGCCGGGCTGAGGCCCCTGGGCGTCACCCATCCGCATGTTGACCAGGTCGAGGGTGTCGACCCCGAGGGACCGCAGGTTGTCGTGGACCTGCTGGCGCAGGTCCGCGGGGCGGCGGGCGGTCGGCCAACCGCCCTGCGCGTCGCGGTTCGCCCCCACCTTGGTGGCGATCAACAACGATTCCGGGTACGGGTGCAGCGCTTCGCGGATCAGTTCGTTGGTGATCCGCGGCCCGTAGGCGTCGCTGGTGTCGATGTGGGTGATGCCCCGGTCGACCGCTTCGCGCAGAACGGCCAGCGCGCCGTCGCGGTCGGCGGGTGGCCCCAGCACCCACGGTCCGGCGAGTTGCATGGCGCCGTAGCCGAAGCGGGTGACGGTGTGGTCGCCGAGCGTCCAGGTGCCGCCGGGCAGGGCGGTGGGAGAGGTGCTCATCGGGTCACTTTCGTTGTCGGGAGAGGGTGGCGCGTTCCAGCATGGGAGCTTTACTCTCCATCGGGAAGTAGGCACTTGAAAGTGCGTAACCACCCAGCAGGGAGAGGGGAGCCCGGTGGCCACAACGAGAGCAGCGCAGCAGCGGGCCCGGGCCAAGGCGGACTACGACGCGTTCCTCGCGGTCTGCCCCAGCCGTCAGCTGCTCGACCGGATCTCCGACAAGTGGGTGGTGCTGGTGCTGTGCGCGTTGGGCGGTGACGCCGGCCCGCGACCGGACGCGCCGAGGGCGCTGCGCTACTCCGAGCTGGCCCGGCTGCTGGCCGGGGTCAGTCAGAAGATGCTCACCCAGACCCTGCGTTCACTGGAACGCGACGGTCTGCTCACCCGGACGGTGACGCCGACCGTCCCGGTCACCGTCTGCTACGAGCTGACCGACCTCGGTCTGTCGCTGCACCGGATGACCCGGGAGATCAGGTACTGGGCGCAGGACCACATGGGTGAGGTCCTCGCCCACCGCGACGCCCACGACGCCTCCTGACCGGGCCTGCGGCCCGGCGGTTCACCGCAGGGCGTCCACGAACTGTCGGGCCAGGGCGGCCGGTGAGATGTCGTACTCCTCCTCGACCGTGCGGGCCACCAGGTGACAGAGCAGGTAGCGCTGGGTCGGCACGATGCCGAGTCGGCCCAGGTGGGAGTAGAGCTGGTTGATGGCCAGCCGGTGACAGCGGAACCAGACCTGCGACAGCACCTCGCTCCGGTGGGCCGGTGTCTCGCTGAGGATGTCGTGGAAGGCGATCGGGTGTCGTAGCTCCATGCCCTGCTGGTCGAGGTGGTCGAGGTCGATCTCGCCGCTGGTGAACAGCGGCTCGGCCCGCGCCTTCTGGTCCCGGACGATCCCCAGCCAGGTCTCGACCAGCGGATCCGGGCGACCGCCCCGCACCGTGGCCAGGGTGGCGTGGAGCCGATCGCGCAGCGCCGGGCGGTGCCGCCGGTACCGCTCGTCGAACGTGGCGCGGACGGCGTCGGGGTCGGCGGTGTACGCCAGGAAGGACTCGACGTGCGACCGGAACGACAGGTAGCCCCGGGAGATCGGTGGGACGCTGAGGTGACCGAAGGCGAACAGCAGGTCCAGGGCGTGTCCGATCCGGTCCACCGCACCGCTGCGGATCGCGGCCAGGGTGTCGAAGGTCAGGGCGGTGCTGCGGGCGTACGCCCCGGCCAGCAGGTTCGCCAGTTGCGGGCTGCCCAGGACGTGCCGGCGGTCCTCGTACGGTTCGAACTGGACGGTGTTGTCGGGGTACCAGGGGGTGAGCGGGCCGGGGTCTGCCTCGCGGACGGCGAGCCGCCGGTGTGCCGCCAGGTGGTCGGCCTCGCGCAGGGCGGCCGTCGAGGGGTGGTCGCGCAGGTAGTCGGAGAGGCTGCGCCGCGCGGTGGGGCGTACCGTCGCGGCCCAGAGTTGCGGGGTGGTCCGCAGGTTGATCCGCAGGTGGGGGCCACGGCGCCAGTGGCGGATGAGATGTGGTTGGTCGACGACGTCGGCGAGCGCGGTCAGCAGGGGGCGTACGCCGTCCAGGATCAGGTCGTCCTTCTCCTGGGCGTGGTACCGGACCTGGATGCTGTACCAGCCGGGTTCCTCCGGCGGCGGGGTGGGCGTCATCGGAAGTCCTCCTGTTCGCGCGCGGGTTCTCCGAGGTCGACGCAGGCGGCGCAGACCAGGTAGTGCAGCTGGGTCTCCTGGTCGACACCGAGACCCAGCCGGTTGCAGAGCAGGTGCACACAGCGCAGCAGGACGACGAGCAACGCCTGCTCCGCACGGGTCGGCCCGGCGTCGGCGAGGCGGGTCGGGCCGGCCTCGGTGAAGCGGGACGGGCCGGCGTCGGCGGTGAAGCGGGTCGGCACCGACCGCAGGTCGGGGTGGAAGTCCCCGACCCGGTGCAGGTCGGTCAGCTCGGCTCGGAGCCGGTGGATGGAGGCGGACCAGGCGGCGACGAAGGGGTCCGGATCAGCCCCTGGTCGCGTCGACTGCGCCGCCGTCCAGCAGCTGGACACCAGCCGCCGCAGTGCGGTGCGCTGCCGCAGGTAGCTCTCCCACCGTGCCCGGTGGCCGTCGGCCGGATCCCAGTGGGACCGGGACCGGGTAAGCAGGTGGGCCAGGCGGTGCCGGTCGGGTTGCCAGGCGGCGAGCGCCGAGGCCAACGCGAGCACCGCCAGCCGCGAGCGGTGATCCGCAGCCGCCGGGCGGGCCAACGTCGACAGGGCCAGCCAACTGGAGTCGGTGAAGTGGCCTTCAACGGCCCGGGTCGCCGCCCGGCCACCGTAGATCGGGTACTCGGGCTGGTAGGGCTGGACCTCCACCACGTCGGGCGGGCGGATCCGTCGGTCGTGGTCGGCCCGGCCCTCCAGGCGGGCGTACCGCTCGGCGAGGGCCGCGTACCGCTCGGCGGGCCCCGGGGGCGGGGAGGGGAACCGGGCCAGGTGCGCCTCCAGGGTGGACCGGGTGCAGGCCGCGACGTCGGCGGCGAGGTCGGGCCGGGTCGGCAGCAGGCGGAGCCGGAGGTGCGGCCCGCCCTCCCAGTACCTGATGAAGAAGAACTGGTCGAGTACGCCGGTGGCCCGCAACGAGGCGACCAGTGGGGCGACCGCCCCGGTGAGCAGCCGGTCGTGGTCGCCGCGGTGGAAGGCGTGCAGCGACAGCCAGGGCGGCGGGGTCACGAGGGGCCGATCTCGACGACGTACTCGGTCACGTGCCGGCCCTCGGTGCCGTAGCTCGGGGCGTCGGCGAGCTGCGGCAGGGCCTCCTGGAAGGTGAGCACCGCGCCCGGGTCGCGCAGCAGGCGTTCGAAGAGGCGTACGAGCGGCACGTTTGCCAGGTCGAGGTAGACCGGCTTGACCGGGGCCGGTCGGCTCGCCGTGACGTACGAGCGCTGGGGGATCCGGTGTTCGGCGAACCAGGTGGCCAGGGTCAGCAGGTAGCCGGCGTCGTCGACGCCCTTGGCACGGCCCGGCACGAGATCGGCGCGGACCCGCCAGGAGGCCCGGGACACGGTGACCCGGCCGATCGACAGCCGGGGTCGTCGCCGTACCGTGCCGGTCGGGTGTTCCGGGGTCCCGGTGAAGATCTGGGCGGTCGGGGCGGCGGCGTTGGGCACGTCGCCGAAGAGGTGGACCAGGAAACGGGCGAGTCGGGGCAGCCGGGCCCCGGCCATCATGCCGGTGCACGCGATGCGGACCGCACCGTCGTCGCTGCGCCGCCGCAGGCGCAGACCCGGGGTCGCCGCGTCGGGCGTCACGACCAGGTCGTCGAGGGGGATCCGTTGCTGCGGCGGGCGGGCGCTGACCATCCCGGGGTGGCAGATCTCGAAGCCCACCGCCGGGGAGCGCAGGTTGACGTTGCTGCCAAAGAGGCCGGTGAGCTCGGCGAGGTAGCCCGCCGGGTCGGGACCGGATAGTGCCGTGGACCCGGGCGGGTCGACGGGGTCGGCTGCCTCCGGGGCGACCTTCGCCAGCAGCCGGTGCACCCGGCTGCGGACGGCCCCGTGCCCGGCGCCGACGCCGTTGAGCACCAGCCGGAGCCCGTCGGCGGCGGGTACCTGCTGGACGAAGCAGGCCAGCGCCGGGGCGGGTCGTACCCACGGCGGCCAGCCGGCCACCAACGCCCGTACCCGCGCCGGGTCGACGGTGATTCCGTCCTGGCCGGTTTCCGGCCCCGCCCAGAGGGTGGCCAGTGCCTCCTGTCGCAGCCGGTGCAGCAACCGCACCTCGGCGAGGGTGCTGCCGGCCGGGTCGGGCGGCTCCCCCGGGTGCAGCAGGCCGGCGAGCTCCGCCAGCGCCGTTGCCGGGGCGGCGTCAACGGTCAGCCGGGACAGCTCCCGGTGCAGCGTGAGCAGACCCACCCGGGCGTGCGCGCCGTACCGGTCGACGAAGATCCGGTGGGCCACCAACCGGACGACCGTCGAGTGCTGGAAGAGGGCCAGAAAGCGGTGGACCACGTGCAGGTCGGCCACGGCCGGACGCCAGGCCGGCCCGCCGAGGCGGACCGGGTCGGCGGTGAAGACGGCGTTCTCCCGGAAGAGGTTCCGGGCGGGCAGCGGCGGGCCACCGACCTGGCCGCTCACCGTCTCGAACTCGGTGCGGATCCGGTGGTGCAGCTCCCGGCGACGGCAGGCGCCGGTCCCGGGGGCCGGATAGGTGTCGAGGGCGTCCGCGAGGGCCCGGAGCGGTCCGGCGGCCGGTGCGTCCGGGCCGAGCCAGGCGCGCAGGTCGTGCAGGTGGTCGGCGGCCTGGTCGGCGAAGGGAGGTCGGATCTCGACCAGCCCGATCTCGACCAGCCGGTCGAAGGTCACCGCGGCGTCGCGGGGCAGGCGGCGGCCCACCTCCGCGAGGGGTCCGCCGGCACCGACGGCCTCGACGACGGTACGCACCGGCGGGGTCAACAGCAGTCCCCGGATGCGCTCGCGTCCCGGGTAGCCGAACCAGATCCGCCCCTCGGCCACCTCGGCGTCCGGCGTGACGGCCACCACGAGCCGGTCGGCGGCACCGTCGGTAGCCAGGCGGCGGCTGAGCGCCTGGAGCAGGGGTACGTCCGGCTCGACGGCGCTGCGCCAGGCCCAGCGGCCGGTGGGCTGCACGGGGGTCGGCACGTCGGACCACCGGCACAGCCCGCTCATCATGAAGGTGGCCTGCGGGCTGGTCTTGGCCACCGCGCGGGCCAGGTACTTGGCCAGCCGCAGCGCCACCTGGGCCCGGGGCGCGCTGCCCTCCGGCTGGGCACGCCATTTCAGCAGGGCGTGCAAAAGGTCCTCACTGGACTGCAGCAGTCCGAACTCGAAGACCTCGGTGGCGCTCCACTCGCGCAGGGCCCGCAGGCTGCGGACCCGCTCGGCGTCGAGCAGTTCGGGAAGTCGCCGGGTCAGCGCGGCGGACCGGGCCAGCTCGACGGTCCAGCCGGTCAGCTCGGCTCGGAAGCGGGCGGGCAGCAGCTCGGCATGGTTGCCGGGCCAGGCCCGGGGTCCGGGACGGCGGTGGTTGTGCAGGGCCCGCCGGAGGGCCACCAGCTCCGGCCGGGCGTCGGCGAGGGCCGGGTCCGCGACGAAGCCGTGGACCTCGTCGGCCAGTCGGGCACCGACCTCGGCCACCAGGCGACGGCTGGCGAGGATGGCCTGGACCGTCGCCCAGGAGGCCGGTGCGGCGGTCTCCGCCAGGGCCTGCGTGGGTAGCGCGGCGACCCGTACGACGACGACGGGGCCGGTGGAGTCGGTGGGCGGAGCGGGCACAGGAACCTCGCACGGGGGTGGCTCGGGATGGTCCGGTCGGACGGCTCCGGCGTGGCCGGCTGGCGCGCCGGAGCCGCCCGGGCTCAGATCAGCCAGCTCCTCCCCCAGAAACCGGACGCGCCGACCTCGGTGTTGCCGAGGCCACCGATGCTCACCGCGGCGAGCTCCTCGTCGATCGGCAGATCGAGGTCGACGATGTCGAGATCGGCGAACTCCGTC
>NZ_JBMHLZ010000002.1:0-10592 GCF_049179195.1 Micromonospora sp. WMMA1923 | reverse complement strand
TCACCGAGGCCGTCCGCGCCCGAATGCCCACACCCGAGGAAGCCCAGATTCTCCAGCTTCCCGCTGGCGAGCCGGTCATGGTTCTGCACCGCACGACGCTCACCCGAGACGGCCGCCCCGTCGAGTTCGCGCGCGGAGTGCACGCCGCATCCCGCTTCACCTGGTCGTACACCTTCAAGATTCCCGACTGAGGCACCCACGATGACGACGACTCCCCCGACCATCCCCGCCGAACACCGCGCGGACGTCGAATGCCTGTGGGACTACCACCACATGCACCACGAGATCCTGCCCGTTGATGTGGGCATCGGCCTCGGCAGCCATGACCTCGGAGTCGCCAAGGTGGCCACCGACCTCTACCACCGAGGGACGTACCCGACCCTGGTCTTCACCGGTGCCAACGCCCCGACCACCAACGAGGCCTTCCCGCGAGGCGAAGCCGTCCACTACCGCGAGTACGCCATAACCCATGGCGTACCAACCGCCGCGATCCTCATCGACACCCAGGCCACCAACACCGGCCAGAACATCAAGTACGCCCGCGCACTCCTTGCCGAGCACCAGGTCCCGGCCCGATCGGTGATCCTCATGTCCCGCCCCTACCAACAGCGCCGCGCGTACGCCACCTGCAAGAAGCTCTGGCCCGAAGTCGACGTGATCTGCGCGTCCCACCAGCTCTCACTCGACGGCTACGTGGCCAGCATCGGCGACACCAAGAAGGTCATGGACATGCTCGTCGGCGACACCCAGCGCATCGACAGGTACGCCGAACTCGGCTACGCCATCCCGCAACACATCCCCGACCAGGTACGCGCCGCCTACACCCGCCTGCTCGACGCCGGCTTCACGAGCCGCCTCGTGTAGGTCGGCCCGTCGGCCAGCCTCAGGCGACACCGCGACCGTCTTCGACCGGCGGCCCCGAGTCCCCGACTGCGCCGCCTCGATGAACTCATTCAGCACCGAATCGACCGCCGTGCCGTCCGCGTACATCTGACCGGCATGCGCCTACCCCGTGTCGCAGTGCCATGATCATCCGCAGGTCCAGGGCTTTGGAGCACGGGCAGCAGTGCCTCCGGCGGGCCCCTCGGGCTCTCCGGGATGACTGGAGGCAAAGATGGCAGTGATCAAAAGGTTTCGATTGTTGTGGCGAGCCTCAGGGCTAATGACGAATTAGACCAGCATCACTGGCCATGTCCGCATTGCCGGATTGCACCTCGAACAGATCAGGGCCAATGAGTACCGAGTTGAGGCGAAGATAGTCCGCCCATTCGGGCGGCCATTTAGTTGTGGAAGACCAACGCACGCCCCCCAGGTTCACCGAACTCAATAGGGAAAAATTGCGGAGGTCGGCTCCGGCGAAATCCGACCGAAGCTGGTCAAAGCTTTGCGCCAGCGCATTCGCGAAGCCCTGTTTGACATCGACCGCTATATCGAAGGCGAGGGCAACGGCTAGGTAAAGGTCTGCGGCCAACGCGGGCTCGAGGTCGAGGTCATGGGAAGCCGTACGAGCTAACGCGAGAGCACTTCCGCCTCGAAGGCTGACGGCAAGACTGTGGGCGAGATCGGCGTTTCGAACCAAGTCTTGCTCAAGCTCCCGAACGCTGTCTCGCAGCGGACTGAGGCTGCTGCGGCCCGGGATGCCGAAGGTGCGCGCCAAACGAGATTCAAGGCTTGGTCCAAAGCGCAGCATATCGCCGATAGTGCGGGCGAGCGTGGTGGCAACCGGACGGGCCTGCTCAAATTCAGAATCACTTGCGTAAACCATGAACCTCGCAATTCTGCTGGCTGTGGAAATATTCTCCTCAAGGGAACTGGTCAATCCAGGAATGTCGTCGTGCGAGCCAAATATGTCGATGATGATACGGCGAATAGACAGCCATTTCCTGACATCGTCAACGAGACTCAGAAGGAGC
This sequence comes from Micromonospora sp. WMMA1923, assembly GCF_049179195.1. Taxonomy (NCBI): domain Bacteria; kingdom Bacillati; phylum Actinomycetota; class Actinomycetes; order Micromonosporales; family Micromonosporaceae; genus Micromonospora; species Micromonospora sp. WMMA1923. The sequence goes on along the minus strand of NZ_JBMHLZ010000002.1, from coordinate 8,679 downwards.
GTCATTGCGATAAGCGCAGGATGGCTGCGAAGTGCCAGACGAACTTCTGGCGATGCCGATTCCAACCGTCTGAATACGGCGCTGCGCTCCGCTGGCGCTTGATCCTGAACGCTTTCACTGCGGTTGTGAACGGCGCTCATCCTGTCGGGCATGGAAGACCGCCTCGCCCCGGCGGCGACAAGGACGCTGGCCCACCAAGGCGACGTCGTGATGCGCAACCAGGGCTCGTCAGGCCGAGATACACGAGCGATCCGGCCCAGTAGGGTATCAGCGCGTACCATCCGCCACGACCTCACTGCCTTCCAAGGCATCTGTAGGTGGCAAACTGGCTGAATTCGGCTTCTGCTCGGTGATTTCAACTCTACTCAGGACGCCACGAACTACGGAAGGCGCGCACGCTCCCATGATCAATGCTGGCCATGCTCCGGTCATCTGAGCGTGAGCCGCCGCCGCTACCATGCCGCCGACCGCAAGGCTAGCGAGGGCGACAAAAAGATGTGGCCAGATACCGTCTTGGGAGTATCGCCAAGGCCACCGGTAGCCGGCCGCCACGACCGAGGCCGACAGGCCAAGAAGGCTGGCGACCAAGCCGCCGGCCAGCCCCCACCCGGCGGCTTCCTGAACGCCCATACACGCACAGTAGCCGATGAATGGCTTGCAGCCAACGGAAGGCTTTGTGGTGGCGTCCAAGGTCGGTGGCCGGACTGTAAAGGCGCATAAATTGACCACCGTGGCCGCTATGCGTCGTCGAGGGCGGGCTCGAAGATCATTCGGTCAGATTTACGACACTTGAGTGCGGCCAGGGGCGGCAAGCGTCGGCAGGTTCCGCCCTGGCTGGAGCGTCAATCCGGTTGATTTGATGACGTTCGGTCCCCGCGGTGGGTGTAAGGGTTCGAATCCCCGCCAACGGCATGACTGTACAGCCGCATGCGCAGTCAAGATGGCCGATGGGTGCGGTCCTGGGCTGGAGTGGACGACACGGCGAGCAGGCCACCGATGACAGCTGGCAATAGTCTTGATCTTGCAAGACGGGAGGCACGGGCTCGCGGCCCGCCCTGCGGGCGGCCTCAGCGCCCCATGCAGAGTACGGGCAATGATCTTTTGGCTTGCGGAACCGCTGAGTGGCCAGCCCGCCCAGGTCACGAGCACAGTGGCCACTATGCCGCTGTCGCCTTCCTAAACCGTGTGTCGCAGGTTCGAATCCTGCCGGGGGCACCTCGAAGATCAACCTGAACGCCATCCTGGCCTGCTGAAACTCTCCGTCCCCCGACCGCTCCACCTCGGGCCCCGGTTGCGTCGCCGGCTACCCGACGCGCCCCGCTCGAACCCGTCTCGCCCTCGGCCACCCGCGCTCGCCGAGGTCAGTCCGAACCGGCCCAGGTTGGTATCTTCGAGGCGACGCCACCGGCACGCTCGGCCCCGTTGAGGGACTTGCCCTCGCACTCGTTTTCCACGCCAACAGATCGTCCCGCAGATTCCCACAGGAGTGGCAGCGATGGTCGAGAAACACGATCTCCGTACCGAAGACGAGTTGGGAGTCTCCATGACGGAACAGTGGAGTGTCGATGCTCCGGGTGTGATCGAGCTGCCGTCCGGGCGCCGCTTCCGGGGGCGGGGCCTCAGATACGACTCGCCGGACGGCCCGACGCCGACGTTCGCGGTCCATCTGACGGACAAGCCGACCGCGGAACCCCAGTGGGAACGGGTCTGGGTGCGGTGGCGGGACTTCTGGTTGCCGGCCGACCCCGACGAAGCGCTGCGAGCGCTCCGGCAGGCCTACGATCGAGCCGAATCCGACCGGGTGGAGATCGCCTGCGGGGGTGGTATCGGGCGTACCGGCACCGGCCTGGCGACCTTGTGCGTCTTCGAGGGCATGGCCCCCGACGAGGCCGTCAACTGGGTGCGCCGGCACTACCACAGGCGCGCCGTCGAGGTCCGCTGGCAGCGCAGGTTCCTGCGCCACGCCTTCAGTGCCGCAGTGGATCCGACGGATCGTTAGCGACGACCGGGGCCCGGTCCTCGCGGTCCAGCTCGGCGAGGTCCTGGTCGGACAGGGCGAGGCCGGCGCCGACGATGTTCTCGCGCAGGTGGGCCACCTTCGACGTACCGGGAATCAGCAGGACGTTCGGCGAGCGCCGCAGGAGCCAGGCGAGGGCGACGGACTTCGGCGTCGCCCCCGTCCGGGCGGCGACGGCCGAGAGCGCCGCGGAGCGCACCGGTGAGAAACCACCGAGCGGAAAGTACGGCACGTAGGCGACGCCGTCGACGGCCAGTTGCTCGATGAGCTGGTCGTCGTGGCGGTGGGCGAGGTTGTACATGTTCTGCACGCACACGACGGGGGCGACGGTGCGGGCCTCGGCGACCTGCTCGGCGGTGACGTTGCTGACCCCCAGGTGGCGGATCAGGCCGTCGCGGTGGAGTTCGACGAGGGTCTCGAACGCCTCGGTGATCGGGCCGGGCTGAGGCCCCTGGGCGTCACCCATCCGCATGTTGACCAGGTCGAGGGTGTCGACCCCGAGGGACCGCAGGTTGTCGTGGACCTGCTGGCGCAGGTCCGCGGGGCGGCGGGCGGTCGGCCAACCGCCCTGCGCGTCGCGGTTCGCCCCCACCTTGGTGGCGATCAACAACGATTCCGGGTACGGGTGCAGCGCTTCGCGGATCAGTTCGTTGGTGATCCGCGGCCCGTAGGCGTCGCTGGTGTCGATGTGGGTGATGCCCCGGTCGACCGCTTCGCGCAGAACGGCCAGCGCGCCGTCGCGGTCGGCGGGTGGCCCCAGCACCCACGGTCCGGCGAGTTGCATGGCGCCGTAGCCGAAGCGGGTGACGGTGTGGTCGCCGAGCGTCCAGGTGCCGCCGGGCAGGGCGGTGGGAGAGGTGCTCATCGGGTCACTTTCGTTGTCGGGAGAGGGTGGCGCGTTCCAGCATGGGAGCTTTACTCTCCATCGGGAAGTAGGCACTTGAAAGTGCGTAACCACCCAGCAGGGAGAGGGGAGCCCGGTGGCCACAACGAGAGCAGCGCAGCAGCGGGCCCGGGCCAAGGCGGACTACGACGCGTTCCTCGCGGTCTGCCCCAGCCGTCAGCTGCTCGACCGGATCTCCGACAAGTGGGTGGTGCTGGTGCTGTGCGCGTTGGGCGGTGACGCCGGCCCGCGACCGGACGCGCCGAGGGCGCTGCGCTACTCCGAGCTGGCCCGGCTGCTGGCCGGGGTCAGTCAGAAGATGCTCACCCAGACCCTGCGTTCACTGGAACGCGACGGTCTGCTCACCCGGACGGTGACGCCGACCGTCCCGGTCACCGTCTGCTACGAGCTGACCGACCTCGGTCTGTCGCTGCACCGGATGACCCGGGAGATCAGGTACTGGGCGCAGGACCACATGGGTGAGGTCCTCGCCCACCGCGACGCCCACGACGCCTCCTGACCGGGCCTGCGGCCCGGCGGTTCACCGCAGGGCGTCCACGAACTGTCGGGCCAGGGCGGCCGGTGAGATGTCGTACTCCTCCTCGACCGTGCGGGCCACCAGGTGACAGAGCAGGTAGCGCTGGGTCGGCACGATGCCGAGTCGGCCCAGGTGGGAGTAGAGCTGGTTGATGGCCAGCCGGTGACAGCGGAACCAGACCTGCGACAGCACCTCGCTCCGGTGGGCCGGTGTCTCGCTGAGGATGTCGTGGAAGGCGATCGGGTGTCGTAGCTCCATGCCCTGCTGGTCGAGGTGGTCGAGGTCGATCTCGCCGCTGGTGAACAGCGGCTCGGCCCGCGCCTTCTGGTCCCGGACGATCCCCAGCCAGGTCTCGACCAGCGGATCCGGGCGACCGCCCCGCACCGTGGCCAGGGTGGCGTGGAGCCGATCGCGCAGCGCCGGGCGGTGCCGCCGGTACCGCTCGTCGAACGTGGCGCGGACGGCGTCGGGGTCGGCGGTGTACGCCAGGAAGGACTCGACGTGCGACCGGAACGACAGGTAGCCCCGGGAGATCGGTGGGACGCTGAGGTGACCGAAGGCGAACAGCAGGTCCAGGGCGTGTCCGATCCGGTCCACCGCACCGCTGCGGATCGCGGCCAGGGTGTCGAAGGTCAGGGCGGTGCTGCGGGCGTACGCCCCGGCCAGCAGGTTCGCCAGTTGCGGGCTGCCCAGGACGTGCCGGCGGTCCTCGTACGGTTCGAACTGGACGGTGTTGTCGGGGTACCAGGGGGTGAGCGGGCCGGGGTCTGCCTCGCGGACGGCGAGCCGCCGGTGTGCCGCCAGGTGGTCGGCCTCGCGCAGGGCGGCCGTCGAGGGGTGGTCGCGCAGGTAGTCGGAGAGGCTGCGCCGCGCGGTGGGGCGTACCGTCGCGGCCCAGAGTTGCGGGGTGGTCCGCAGGTTGATCCGCAGGTGGGGGCCACGGCGCCAGTGGCGGATGAGATGTGGTTGGTCGACGACGTCGGCGAGCGCGGTCAGCAGGGGGCGTACGCCGTCCAGGATCAGGTCGTCCTTCTCCTGGGCGTGGTACCGGACCTGGATGCTGTACCAGCCGGGTTCCTCCGGCGGCGGGGTGGGCGTCATCGGAAGTCCTCCTGTTCGCGCGCGGGTTCTCCGAGGTCGACGCAGGCGGCGCAGACCAGGTAGTGCAGCTGGGTCTCCTGGTCGACACCGAGACCCAGCCGGTTGCAGAGCAGGTGCACACAGCGCAGCAGGACGACGAGCAACGCCTGCTCCGCACGGGTCGGCCCGGCGTCGGCGAGGCGGGTCGGGCCGGCCTCGGTGAAGCGGGACGGGCCGGCGTCGGCGGTGAAGCGGGTCGGCACCGACCGCAGGTCGGGGTGGAAGTCCCCGACCCGGTGCAGGTCGGTCAGCTCGGCTCGGAGCCGGTGGATGGAGGCGGACCAGGCGGCGACGAAGGGGTCCGGATCAGCCCCTGGTCGCGTCGACTGCGCCGCCGTCCAGCAGCTGGACACCAGCCGCCGCAGTGCGGTGCGCTGCCGCAGGTAGCTCTCCCACCGTGCCCGGTGGCCGTCGGCCGGATCCCAGTGGGACCGGGACCGGGTAAGCAGGTGGGCCAGGCGGTGCCGGTCGGGTTGCCAGGCGGCGAGCGCCGAGGCCAACGCGAGCACCGCCAGCCGCGAGCGGTGATCCGCAGCCGCCGGGCGGGCCAACGTCGACAGGGCCAGCCAACTGGAGTCGGTGAAGTGGCCTTCAACGGCCCGGGTCGCCGCCCGGCCACCGTAGATCGGGTACTCGGGCTGGTAGGGCTGGACCTCCACCACGTCGGGCGGGCGGATCCGTCGGTCGTGGTCGGCCCGGCCCTCCAGGCGGGCGTACCGCTCGGCGAGGGCCGCGTACCGCTCGGCGGGCCCCGGGGGCGGGGAGGGGAACCGGGCCAGGTGCGCCTCCAGGGTGGACCGGGTGCAGGCCGCGACGTCGGCGGCGAGGTCGGGCCGGGTCGGCAGCAGGCGGAGCCGGAGGTGCGGCCCGCCCTCCCAGTACCTGATGAAGAAGAACTGGTCGAGTACGCCGGTGGCCCGCAACGAGGCGACCAGTGGGGCGACCGCCCCGGTGAGCAGCCGGTCGTGGTCGCCGCGGTGGAAGGCGTGCAGCGACAGCCAGGGCGGCGGGGTCACGAGGGGCCGATCTCGACGACGTACTCGGTCACGTGCCGGCCCTCGGTGCCGTAGCTCGGGGCGTCGGCGAGCTGCGGCAGGGCCTCCTGGAAGGTGAGCACCGCGCCCGGGTCGCGCAGCAGGCGTTCGAAGAGGCGTACGAGCGGCACGTTTGCCAGGTCGAGGTAGACCGGCTTGACCGGGGCCGGTCGGCTCGCCGTGACGTACGAGCGCTGGGGGATCCGGTGTTCGGCGAACCAGGTGGCCAGGGTCAGCAGGTAGCCGGCGTCGTCGACGCCCTTGGCACGGCCCGGCACGAGATCGGCGCGGACCCGCCAGGAGGCCCGGGACACGGTGACCCGGCCGATCGACAGCCGGGGTCGTCGCCGTACCGTGCCGGTCGGGTGTTCCGGGGTCCCGGTGAAGATCTGGGCGGTCGGGGCGGCGGCGTTGGGCACGTCGCCGAAGAGGTGGACCAGGAAACGGGCGAGTCGGGGCAGCCGGGCCCCGGCCATCATGCCGGTGCACGCGATGCGGACCGCACCGTCGTCGCTGCGCCGCCGCAGGCGCAGACCCGGGGTCGCCGCGTCGGGCGTCACGACCAGGTCGTCGAGGGGGATCCGTTGCTGCGGCGGGCGGGCGCTGACCATCCCGGGGTGGCAGATCTCGAAGCCCACCGCCGGGGAGCGCAGGTTGACGTTGCTGCCAAAGAGGCCGGTGAGCTCGGCGAGGTAGCCCGCCGGGTCGGGACCGGATAGTGCCGTGGACCCGGGCGGGTCGACGGGGTCGGCTGCCTCCGGGGCGACCTTCGCCAGCAGCCGGTGCACCCGGCTGCGGACGGCCCCGTGCCCGGCGCCGACGCCGTTGAGCACCAGCCGGAGCCCGTCGGCGGCGGGTACCTGCTGGACGAAGCAGGCCAGCGCCGGGGCGGGTCGTACCCACGGCGGCCAGCCGGCCACCAACGCCCGTACCCGCGCCGGGTCGACGGTGATTCCGTCCTGGCCGGTTTCCGGCCCCGCCCAGAGGGTGGCCAGTGCCTCCTGTCGCAGCCGGTGCAGCAACCGCACCTCGGCGAGGGTGCTGCCGGCCGGGTCGGGCGGCTCCCCCGGGTGCAGCAGGCCGGCGAGCTCCGCCAGCGCCGTTGCCGGGGCGGCGTCAACGGTCAGCCGGGACAGCTCCCGGTGCAGCGTGAGCAGACCCACCCGGGCGTGCGCGCCGTACCGGTCGACGAAGATCCGGTGGGCCACCAACCGGACGACCGTCGAGTGCTGGAAGAGGGCCAGAAAGCGGTGGACCACGTGCAGGTCGGCCACGGCCGGACGCCAGGCCGGCCCGCCGAGGCGGACCGGGTCGGCGGTGAAGACGGCGTTCTCCCGGAAGAGGTTCCGGGCGGGCAGCGGCGGGCCACCGACCTGGCCGCTCACCGTCTCGAACTCGGTGCGGATCCGGTGGTGCAGCTCCCGGCGACGGCAGGCGCCGGTCCCGGGGGCCGGATAGGTGTCGAGGGCGTCCGCGAGGGCCCGGAGCGGTCCGGCGGCCGGTGCGTCCGGGCCGAGCCAGGCGCGCAGGTCGTGCAGGTGGTCGGCGGCCTGGTCGGCGAAGGGAGGTCGGATCTCGACCAGCCCGATCTCGACCAGCCGGTCGAAGGTCACCGCGGCGTCGCGGGGCAGGCGGCGGCCCACCTCCGCGAGGGGTCCGCCGGCACCGACGGCCTCGACGACGGTACGCACCGGCGGGGTCAACAGCAGTCCCCGGATGCGCTCGCGTCCCGGGTAGCCGAACCAGATCCGCCCCTCGGCCACCTCGGCGTCCGGCGTGACGGCCACCACGAGCCGGTCGGCGGCACCGTCGGTAGCCAGGCGGCGGCTGAGCGCCTGGAGCAGGGGTACGTCCGGCTCGACGGCGCTGCGCCAGGCCCAGCGGCCGGTGGGCTGCACGGGGGTCGGCACGTCGGACCACCGGCACAGCCCGCTCATCATGAAGGTGGCCTGCGGGCTGGTCTTGGCCACCGCGCGGGCCAGGTACTTGGCCAGCCGCAGCGCCACCTGGGCCCGGGGCGCGCTGCCCTCCGGCTGGGCACGCCATTTCAGCAGGGCGTGCAAAAGGTCCTCACTGGACTGCAGCAGTCCGAACTCGAAGACCTCGGTGGCGCTCCACTCGCGCAGGGCCCGCAGGCTGCGGACCCGCTCGGCGTCGAGCAGTTCGGGAAGTCGCCGGGTCAGCGCGGCGGACCGGGCCAGCTCGACGGTCCAGCCGGTCAGCTCGGCTCGGAAGCGGGCGGGCAGCAGCTCGGCATGGTTGCCGGGCCAGGCCCGGGGTCCGGGACGGCGGTGGTTGTGCAGGGCCCGCCGGAGGGCCACCAGCTCCGGCCGGGCGTCGGCGAGGGCCGGGTCCGCGACGAAGCCGTGGACCTCGTCGGCCAGTCGGGCACCGACCTCGGCCACCAGGCGACGGCTGGCGAGGATGGCCTGGACCGTCGCCCAGGAGGCCGGTGCGGCGGTCTCCGCCAGGGCCTGCGTGGGTAGCGCGGCGACCCGTACGACGACGACGGGGCCGGTGGAGTCGGTGGGCGGAGCGGGCACAGGAACCTCGCACGGGGGTGGCTCGGGATGGTCCGGTCGGACGGCTCCGGCGTGGCCGGCTGGCGCGCCGGAGCCGCCCGGGCTCAGATCAGCCAGCTCCTCCCCCAGAAACCGGACGCGCCGACCTCGGTGTTGCCGAGGCCACCGATGCTCACCGCGGCGAGCTCCTCGTCGATCGGCAGATCGAGGTCGACGATGTCGAGATCGGCGAACTCCGTCGCCGCCACGGCCATGTCCTCCATGACGCGCTCCCTCCGCAGCCCACCCACCGTGGGTGAATCTGCAATGGCTCAGCGTAGTGCACGGATGACGGGCATCGATGTCCTGCGGGTTACGGATCCGGGCGTCCCGCTGTGCCGGAAACCGACAGCGGCGACCCCCGGCCGGGGGCACCGCGGGCTGGCACGGCCGTCGTAGCATCGACTGGGAACGTTATTCATCCGGGCAGGTGGAGGTGCAGGATGAAGTTCGACATGGGGGCGCAGACACTCGGCAGCCTCACCAAGCAGACCCAGGGTTCCTCC
>NZ_JBMHLZ010000001.1:4800000-6445498 GCF_049179195.1 Micromonospora sp. WMMA1923 | reverse complement strand
TCGACACCCAGGCCACCAACACCGGCCAGAACATCAAGTACGCCCGCGCACTCCTTGCCGAGCACCAGGTCCCGGCCCGATCGGTGATCCTCATGTCCCGCCCCTACCAACAGCGCCGCGCGTACGCCACCTGCAAGAAGCTCTGGCCCGAAGTCGACGTGATCTGCGCGTCCCACCAGCTCTCACTCGACGGCTACGTGGCCAGCATCGGCGACACCAAGAAGGTCATGGACATGCTCGTCGGCGACACCCAGCGCATCGACAGGTACGCCGAACTCGGCTACGCCATCCCGCAACACATCCCCGACCAGGTACGCGCCGCCTACACCCGCCTGCTCGACGCCGGCTTCACGAGCCGCCTCGTGTAGGTCGGCCCGTCGGCCAGCCTCAGGCGACACCGCGACCGTCTTCGACCGGCGGCCCCGAGTCCCCGACTGCGCCGCCTCGATGAACTCATTCAGCACCGAATCGACCGCCGTGCCGTCCGCGTACATCTGACCGGCATGCGCCTACCCCGTGTCGCAGTGCCATGATCATCCGCAGGTCCAGGGCTTTGGAGCACGGGCAGCAGTGCCTCCGGCGGGCCCCTCGGGCTCTCCGGGATGACTGGAGGCAAAGATGGCAGTGATCAAAAGGTTTCGATTGTTGTGGCGAGCCTCAGGGCTAATGACGAATTAGACCAGCATCACTGGCCATGTCCGCATTGCCGGATTGCACCTCGAACAGATCAGGGCCAATGAGTACCGAGTTGAGGCGAAGATAGTCCGCCCATTCGGGCGGCCATTTAGTTGTGGAAGACCAACGCACGCCCCCCAGGTTCACCGAACTCAATAGGGAAAAATTGCGGAGGTCGGCTCCGGCGAAATCCGACCGAAGCTGGTCAAAGCTTTGCGCCAGCGCATTCGCGAAGCCCTGTTTGACATCGACCGCTATATCGAAGGCGAGGGCAACGGCTAGGTAAAGGTCTGCGGCCAACGCGGGCTCGAGGTCGAGGTCATGGGAAGCCGTACGAGCTAACGCGAGAGCACTTCCGCCTCGAAGGCTGACGGCAAGACTGTGGGCGAGATCGGCGTTTCGAACCAAGTCTTGCTCAAGCTCCCGAACGCTGTCTCGCAGCGGACTGAGGCTGCTGCGGCCCGGGATGCCGAAGGTGCGCGCCAAACGAGATTCAAGGCTTGGTCCAAAGCGCAGCATATCGCCGATAGTGCGGGCGAGCGTGGTGGCAACCGGACGGGCCTGCTCAAATTCAGAATCACTTGCGTAAACCATGAACCTCGCAATTCTGCTGGCTGTGGAAATATTCTCCTCAAGGGAACTGGTCAATCCAGGAATGTCGTCGTGCGAGCCAAATATGTCGATGATGATACGGCGAATAGACAGCCATTTCCTGACATCGTCAACGAGACTCAGAAGGAGCGTCATTGCGATAAGCGCAGGATGGCTGCGAAGTGCCAGACGAACTTCTGGCGATGCCGATTCCAACCGTCTGAATACGGCGCTGCGCTCCGCTGGCGCTTGATCCTGAACGCTTTCACTGCGGTTGTGAACGGCGCTCATCCTGTCGGGCATGGAAGACCGCCTCGCCCCGGCGGCGACAAGGACGCTGGCCCACCAAGGCGACGTCGTGATGCGCAACCAGGGCTCGTCAGGCCGAGATACACGAGCGATCCGGCCCAGTAGGGTATCAGCGCGTACCATCCGCCACGACCTCACTGCCTTCCAAGGCATCTGTAGGTGGCAAACTGGCTGAATTCGGCTTCTGCTCGGTGATTTCAACTCTACTCAGGACGCCACGAACTACGGAAGGCGCGCACGCTCCCATGATCAATGCTGGCCATGCTCCGGTCATCTGAGCGTGAGCCGCCGCCGCTACCATGCCGCCGACCGCAAGGCTAGCGAGGGCGACAAAAAGATGTGGCCAGATACCGTCTTGGGAGTATCGCCAAGGCCACCGGTAGCCGGCCGCCACGACCGAGGCCGACAGGCCAAGAAGGCTGGCGACCAAGCCGCCGGCCAGCCCCCACCCGGCGGCTTCCTGAACGCCCATACACGCACAGTAGCCGATGAATGGCTTGCAGCCAACGGAAGGCTTTGTGGTGGCGTCCAAGGTCGGTGGCCGGACTGTAAAGGCGCATAAATTGACCACCGTGGCCGCTATGCGTCGTCGAGGGCGGGCTCGAAGATCATTCGGTCAGATTTACGACACTTGAGTGCGGCCAGGGGCGGCAAGCGTCGGCAGGTTCCGCCCTGGCTGGAGCGTCAATCCGGTTGATTTGATGACGTTCGGTCCCCGCGGTGGGTGTAAGGGTTCGAATCCCCGCCAACGGCATGACTGTACAGCCGCATGCGCAGTCAAGATGGCCGATGGGTGCGGTCCTGGGCTGGAGTGGACGACACGGCGAGCAGGCCACCGATGACAGCTGGCAATAGTCTTGATCTTGCAAGACGGGAGGCACGGGCTCGCGGCCCGCCCTGCGGGCGGCCTCAGCGCCCCATGCAGAGTACGGGCAATGATCTTTTGGCTTGCGGAACCGCTGAGTGGCCAGCCCGCCCAGGTCACGAGCACAGTGGCCACTATGCCGCTGTCGCCTTCCTAAACCGTGTGTCGCAGGTTCGAATCCTGCCGGGGGCACCTCGAAGATCAACCTGAACGCCATCCTGGCCTGCTGAAACTCTCCGTCCCCCGACCGCTCCACCTCGGGCCCCGGTTGCGTCGCCGGCTACCCGACGCGCCCCGCTCGAACCCGTCTCGCCCTCGGCCACCCGCGCTCGCCGAGGTCAGTCCGAACCGGCCCAGGTTGGTATCTTCGAGGCGACGCCACCGGCACGCTCGGCCCCGTTGAGGGACTTGCCCTCGCACTCGTTTTCCACGCCAACAGATCGTCCCGCAGATTCCCACAGGAGTGGCAGCGATGGTCGAGAAACACGATCTCCGTACCGAAGACGAGTTGGGAGTCTCCATGACGGAACAGTGGAGTGTCGATGCTCCGGGTGTGATCGAGCTGCCGTCCGGGCGCCGCTTCCGGGGGCGGGGCCTCAGATACGACTCGCCGGACGGCCCGACGCCGACGTTCGCGGTCCATCTGACGGACAAGCCGACCGCGGAACCCCAGTGGGAACGGGTCTGGGTGCGGTGGCGGGACTTCTGGTTGCCGGCCGACCCCGACGAAGCGCTGCGAGCGCTCCGGCAGGCCTACGATCGAGCCGAATCCGACCGGGTGGAGATCGCCTGCGGGGGTGGTATCGGGCGTACCGGCACCGGCCTGGCGACCTTGTGCGTCTTCGAGGGCATGGCCCCCGACGAGGCCGTCAACTGGGTGCGCCGGCACTACCACAGGCGCGCCGTCGAGGTCCGCTGGCAGCGCAGGTTCCTGCGCCACGCCTTCAGTGCCGCAGTGGATCCGACGGATCGTTAGCGACGACCGGGGCCCGGTCCTCGCGGTCCAGCTCGGCGAGGTCCTGGTCGGACAGGGCGAGGCCGGCGCCGACGATGTTCTCGCGCAGGTGGGCCACCTTCGACGTACCGGGAATCAGCAGGACGTTCGGCGAGCGCCGCAGGAGCCAGGCGAGGGCGACGGACTTCGGCGTCGCCCCCGTCCGGGCGGCGACGGCCGAGAGCGCCGCGGAGCGCACCGGTGAGAAACCACCGAGCGGAAAGTACGGCACGTAGGCGACGCCGTCGACGGCCAGTTGCTCGATGAGCTGGTCGTCGTGGCGGTGGGCGAGGTTGTACATGTTCTGCACGCACACGACGGGGGCGACGGTGCGGGCCTCGGCGACCTGCTCGGCGGTGACGTTGCTGACCCCCAGGTGGCGGATCAGGCCGTCGCGGTGGAGTTCGACGAGGGTCTCGAACGCCTCGGTGATCGGGCCGGGCTGAGGCCCCTGGGCGTCACCCATCCGCATGTTGACCAGGTCGAGGGTGTCGACCCCGAGGGACCGCAGGTTGTCGTGGACCTGCTGGCGCAGGTCCGCGGGGCGGCGGGCGGTCGGCCAACCGCCCTGCGCGTCGCGGTTCGCCCCCACCTTGGTGGCGATCAACAACGATTCCGGGTACGGGTGCAGCGCTTCGCGGATCAGTTCGTTGGTGATCCGCGGCCCGTAGGCGTCGCTGGTGTCGATGTGGGTGATGCCCCGGTCGACCGCTTCGCGCAGAACGGCCAGCGCGCCGTCGCGGTCGGCGGGTGGCCCCAGCACCCACGGTCCGGCGAGTTGCATGGCGCCGTAGCCGAAGCGGGTGACGGTGTGGTCGCCGAGCGTCCAGGTGCCGCCGGGCAGGGCGGTGGGAGAGGTGCTCATCGGGTCACTTTCGTTGTCGGGAGAGGGTGGCGCGTTCCAGCATGGGAGCTTTACTCTCCATCGGGAAGTAGGCACTTGAAAGTGCGTAACCACCCAGCAGGGAGAGGGGAGCCCGGTGGCCACAACGAGAGCAGCGCAGCAGCGGGCCCGGGCCAAGGCGGACTACGACGCGTTCCTCGCGGTCTGCCCCAGCCGTCAGCTGCTCGACCGGATCTCCGACAAGTGGGTGGTGCTGGTGCTGTGCGCGTTGGGCGGTGACGCCGGCCCGCGACCGGACGCGCCGAGGGCGCTGCGCTACTCCGAGCTGGCCCGGCTGCTGGCCGGGGTCAGTCAGAAGATGCTCACCCAGACCCTGCGTTCACTGGAACGCGACGGTCTGCTCACCCGGACGGTGACGCCGACCGTCCCGGTCACCGTCTGCTACGAGCTGACCGACCTCGGTCTGTCGCTGCACCGGATGACCCGGGAGATCAGGTACTGGGCGCAGGACCACATGGGTGAGGTCCTCGCCCACCGCGACGCCCACGACGCCTCCTGACCGGGCCTGCGGCCCGGCGGTTCACCGCAGGGCGTCCACGAACTGTCGGGCCAGGGCGGCCGGTGAGATGTCGTACTCCTCCTCGACCGTGCGGGCCACCAGGTGACAGAGCAGGTAGCGCTGGGTCGGCACGATGCCGAGTCGGCCCAGGTGGGAGTAGAGCTGGTTGATGGCCAGCCGGTGACAGCGGAACCAGACCTGCGACAGCACCTCGCTCCGGTGGGCCGGTGTCTCGCTGAGGATGTCGTGGAAGGCGATCGGGTGTCGTAGCTCCATGCCCTGCTGGTCGAGGTGGTCGAGGTCGATCTCGCCGCTGGTGAACAGCGGCTCGGCCCGCGCCTTCTGGTCCCGGACGATCCCCAGCCAGGTCTCGACCAGCGGATCCGGGCGACCGCCCCGCACCGTGGCCAGGGTGGCGTGGAGCCGATCGCGCAGCGCCGGGCGGTGCCGCCGGTACCGCTCGTCGAACGTGGCGCGGACGGCGTCGGGGTCGGCGGTGTACGCCAGGAAGGACTCGACGTGCGACCGGAACGACAGGTAGCCCCGGGAGATCGGTGGGACGCTGAGGTGACCGAAGGCGAACAGCAGGTCCAGGGCGTGTCCGATCCGGTCCACCGCACCGCTGCGGATCGCGGCCAGGGTGTCGAAGGTCAGGGCGGTGCTGCGGGCGTACGCCCCGGCCAGCAGGTTCGCCAGTTGCGGGCTGCCCAGGACGTGCCGGCGGTCCTCGTACGGTTCGAACTGGACGGTGTTGTCGGGGTACCAGGGGGTGAGCGGGCCGGGGTCTGCCTCGCGGACGGCGAGCCGCCGGTGTGCCGCCAGGTGGTCGGCCTCGCGCAGGGCGGCCGTCGAGGGGTGGTCGCGCAGGTAGTCGGAGAGGCTGCGCCGCGCGGTGGGGCGTACCGTCGCGGCCCAGAGTTGCGGGGTGGTCCGCAGGTTGATCCGCAGGTGGGGGCCACGGCGCCAGTGGCGGATGAGATGTGGTTGGTCGACGACGTCGGCGAGCGCGGTCAGCAGGGGGCGTACGCCGTCCAGGATCAGGTCGTCCTTCTCCTGGGCGTGGTACCGGACCTGGATGCTGTACCAGCCGGGTTCCTCCGGCGGCGGGGTGGGCGTCATCGGAAGTCCTCCTGTTCGCGCGCGGGTTCTCCGAGGTCGACGCAGGCGGCGCAGACCAGGTAGTGCAGCTGGGTCTCCTGGTCGACACCGAGACCCAGCCGGTTGCAGAGCAGGTGCACACAGCGCAGCAGGACGACGAGCAACGCCTGCTCCGCACGGGTCGGCCCGGCGTCGGCGAGGCGGGTCGGGCCGGCCTCGGTGAAGCGGGACGGGCCGGCGTCGGCGGTGAAGCGGGTCGGCACCGACCGCAGGTCGGGGTGGAAGTCCCCGACCCGGTGCAGGTCGGTCAGCTCGGCTCGGAGCCGGTGGATGGAGGCGGACCAGGCGGCGACGAAGGGGTCCGGATCAGCCCCTGGTCGCGTCGACTGCGCCGCCGTCCAGCAGCTGGACACCAGCCGCCGCAGTGCGGTGCGCTGCCGCAGGTAGCTCTCCCACCGTGCCCGGTGGCCGTCGGCCGGATCCCAGTGGGACCGGGACCGGGTAAGCAGGTGGGCCAGGCGGTGCCGGTCGGGTTGCCAGGCGGCGAGCGCCGAGGCCAACGCGAGCACCGCCAGCCGCGAGCGGTGATCCGCAGCCGCCGGGCGGGCCAACGTCGACAGGGCCAGCCAACTGGAGTCGGTGAAGTGGCCTTCAACGGCCCGGGTCGCCGCCCGGCCACCGTAGATCGGGTACTCGGGCTGGTAGGGCTGGACCTCCACCACGTCGGGCGGGCGGATCCGTCGGTCGTGGTCGGCCCGGCCCTCCAGGCGGGCGTACCGCTCGGCGAGGGCCGCGTACCGCTCGGCGGGCCCCGGGGGCGGGGAGGGGAACCGGGCCAGGTGCGCCTCCAGGGTGGACCGGGTGCAGGCCGCGACGTCGGCGGCGAGGTCGGGCCGGGTCGGCAGCAGGCGGAGCCGGAGGTGCGGCCCGCCCTCCCAGTACCTGATGAAGAAGAACTGGTCGAGTACGCCGGTGGCCCGCAACGAGGCGACCAGTGGGGCGACCGCCCCGGTGAGCAGCCGGTCGTGGTCGCCGCGGTGGAAGGCGTGCAGCGACAGCCAGGGCGGCGGGGTCACGAGGGGCCGATCTCGACGACGTACTCGGTCACGTGCCGGCCCTCGGTGCCGTAGCTCGGGGCGTCGGCGAGCTGCGGCAGGGCCTCCTGGAAGGTGAGCACCGCGCCCGGGTCGCGCAGCAGGCGTTCGAAGAGGCGTACGAGCGGCACGTTTGCCAGGTCGAGGTAGACCGGCTTGACCGGGGCCGGTCGGCTCGCCGTGACGTACGAGCGCTGGGGGATCCGGTGTTCGGCGAACCAGGTGGCCAGGGTCAGCAGGTAGCCGGCGTCGTCGACGCCCTTGGCACGGCCCGGCACGAGATCGGCGCGGACCCGCCAGGAGGCCCGGGACACGGTGACCCGGCCGATCGACAGCCGGGGTCGTCGCCGTACCGTGCCGGTCGGGTGTTCCGGGGTCCCGGTGAAGATCTGGGCGGTCGGGGCGGCGGCGTTGGGCACGTCGCCGAAGAGGTGGACCAGGAAACGGGCGAGTCGGGGCAGCCGGGCCCCGGCCATCATGCCGGTGCACGCGATGCGGACCGCACCGTCGTCGCTGCGCCGCCGCAGGCGCAGACCCGGGGTCGCCGCGTCGGGCGTCACGACCAGGTCGTCGAGGGGGATCCGTTGCTGCGGCGGGCGGGCGCTGACCATCCCGGGGTGGCAGATCTCGAAGCCCACCGCCGGGGAGCGCAGGTTGACGTTGCTGCCAAAGAGGCCGGTGAGCTCGGCGAGGTAGCCCGCCGGGTCGGGACCGGATAGTGCCGTGGACCCGGGCGGGTCGACGGGGTCGGCTGCCTCCGGGGCGACCTTCGCCAGCAGCCGGTGCACCCGGCTGCGGACGGCCCCGTGCCCGGCGCCGACGCCGTTGAGCACCAGCCGGAGCCCGTCGGCGGCGGGTACCTGCTGGACGAAGCAGGCCAGCGCCGGGGCGGGTCGTACCCACGGCGGCCAGCCGGCCACCAACGCCCGTACCCGCGCCGGGTCGACGGTGATTCCGTCCTGGCCGGTTTCCGGCCCCGCCCAGAGGGTGGCCAGTGCCTCCTGTCGCAGCCGGTGCAGCAACCGCACCTCGGCGAGGGTGCTGCCGGCCGGGTCGGGCGGCTCCCCCGGGTGCAGCAGGCCGGCGAGCTCCGCCAGCGCCGTTGCCGGGGCGGCGTCAACGGTCAGCCGGGACAGCTCCCGGTGCAGCGTGAGCAGACCCACCCGGGCGTGCGCGCCGTACCGGTCGACGAAGATCCGGTGGGCCACCAACCGGACGACCGTCGAGTGCTGGAAGAGGGCCAGAAAGCGGTGGACCACGTGCAGGTCGGCCACGGCCGGACGCCAGGCCGGCCCGCCGAGGCGGACCGGGTCGGCGGTGAAGACGGCGTTCTCCCGGAAGAGGTTCCGGGCGGGCAGCGGCGGGCCACCGACCTGGCCGCTCACCGTCTCGAACTCGGTGCGGATCCGGTGGTGCAGCTCCCGGCGACGGCAGGCGCCGGTCCCGGGGGCCGGATAGGTGTCGAGGGCGTCCGCGAGGGCCCGGAGCGGTCCGGCGGCCGGTGCGTCCGGGCCGAGCCAGGCGCGCAGGTCGTGCAGGTGGTCGGCGGCCTGGTCGGCGAAGGGAGGTCGGATCTCGACCAGCCCGATCTCGACCAGCCGGTCGAAGGTCACCGCGGCGTCGCGGGGCAGGCGGCGGCCCACCTCCGCGAGGGGTCCGCCGGCACCGACGGCCTCGACGACGGTACGCACCGGCGGGGTCAACAGCAGTCCCCGGATGCGCTCGCGTCCCGGGTAGCCGAACCAGATCCGCCCCTCGGCCACCTCGGCGTCCGGCGTGACGGCCACCACGAGCCGGTCGGCGGCACCGTCGGTAGCCAGGCGGCGGCTGAGCGCCTGGAGCAGGGGTACGTCCGGCTCGACGGCGCTGCGCCAGGCCCAGCGGCCGGTGGGCTGCACGGGGGTCGGCACGTCGGACCACCGGCACAGCCCGCTCATCATGAAGGTGGCCTGCGGGCTGGTCTTGGCCACCGCGCGGGCCAGGTACTTGGCCAGCCGCAGCGCCACCTGGGCCCGGGGCGCGCTGCCCTCCGGCTGGGCACGCCATTTCAGCAGGGCGTGCAAAAGGTCCTCACTGGACTGCAGCAGTCCGAACTCGAAGACCTCGGTGGCGCTCCACTCGCGCAGGGCCCGCAGGCTGCGGACCCGCTCGGCGTCGAGCAGTTCGGGAAGTCGCCGGGTCAGCGCGGCGGACCGGGCCAGCTCGACGGTCCAGCCGGTCAGCTCGGCTCGGAAGCGGGCGGGCAGCAGCTCGGCATGGTTGCCGGGCCAGGCCCGGGGTCCGGGACGGCGGTGGTTGTGCAGGGCCCGCCGGAGGGCCACCAGCTCCGGCCGGGCGTCGGCGAGGGCCGGGTCCGCGACGAAGCCGTGGACCTCGTCGGCCAGTCGGGCACCGACCTCGGCCACCAGGCGACGGCTGGCGAGGATGGCCTGGACCGTCGCCCAGGAGGCCGGTGCGGCGGTCTCCGCCAGGGCCTGCGTGGGTAGCGCGGCGACCCGTACGACGACGACGGGGCCGGTGGAGTCGGTGGGCGGAGCGGGCACAGGAACCTCGCACGGGGGTGGCTCGGGATGGTCCGGTCGGACGGCTCCGGCGTGGCCGGCTGGCGCGCCGGAGCCGCCCGGGCTCAGATCAGCCAGCTCCTCCCCCAGAAACCGGACGCGCCGACCTCGGTGTTGCCGAGGCCACCGATGCTCACCGCGGCGAGCTCCTCGTCGATCGGCAGATCGAGGTCGACGATGTCGAGATCGGCGAACTCCGTCGCCGCCACGGCCATGTCCTCCATGACGCGCTCCCTCCGCAGCCCACCCACCGTGGGTGAATCTGCAATGGCTCAGCGTAGTGCACGGATGACGGGCATCGATGTCCTGCGGGTTACGGATCCGGGCGTCCCGCTGTGCCGGAAACCGACAGCGGCGACCCCCGGCCGGGGGCACCGCGGGCTGGCACGGCCGTCGTAGCATCGACTGGGAACGTTATTCATCCGGGCAGGTGGAGGTGCAGGATGAAGTTCGACATGGGGGCGCAGACACTCGGCAGCCTCACCAAGCAGACCCAGGGTTCCTCCGACGAGCTCGGCACCCTCATCAGGCAGCTGGTCGCCGCTGCCGAGCCGCTGCAGGGCAACTTCAACGGTGCCGGGCGGGCCGCGTTCGACTCGTTCAAGGCCAACGCCGACTCGATCACGGCCGCGCTCAACTCCGCGCTCGGCGCGATCCTGGGCGGCCAGGGCGGCATGGACTCGGCATTCGGCCAGGGTGACACCGAGATGGCCGACAACGCCTCCAGGGCGGCGGGCACCGCCAACTTCGACGCGGCCAGGTTCTCCGGCAGCCGCTGATCCGAGGGGAGCGACAGTCATGGGCACCGACCGACGCAGCTTCGACACGGGCACCTCGCAGCAGGTCCAGGGTGATCTCGCCGGCATCGTCGCGCGGCTGGAGGCGGTGATCTCGCAGCGCAGCGCCGATGTCGCGGCCGCCATGGCCGACTTCCAGGCCGACGGCGTGTCGGACGAGTACCGCACCGTCGAGGACCGGTGGAACCGGGCCGCCGGTGAGGTCCGCACGATCATCGACCTGGTCAAGACCACGATGGCGAAGAACGACGACACGGCGACCAGCACCCTCACCCGGGCCCGCTCGGCGGTGCAGTCCATCGGGTGACCCGGCTTTCCGATCAAGTGTCGACGAGGGAGCACGAGCGTGAGCGCCTGGGACATCTCCCCCGACGGAGTACGAGGGGTCCTGAATCGCACGCAGACCGCGGCCGCCCCGTTCGAGGGGCAGATGAAGAGCCTGAACTCGGCGTTGGAGGGATCCGCCGTCCAGTCCAGTTCGGAGATCGTGGGCAAGGCACTCCAGGGCTTCGTGACGTCGATCCGGCCGGATCTGGAGTTCGTGTTCACCCGCACGGGGGCGTGCGTGAACGCGGCGGCGCAGGCCACGAACGCCTACGTCCAGGGTGACCTGGACATGGCCGCCAACGCCCAACGCAGTGCCACGGCAGCACCGGACCCCTCGGCGGTGATGCCGGGGCCGGGCCGTAGGGCGGTGCCGGAATGATCAATCCTGCGGAGATTCCACAGATCCCCGGTGACCTGGACGTGCTGGCCACGCACGCCCAGACGATCCGGACCACGGGTGGGGACTTCGCCAGCACCGGCCAGGCGGTCGACAGCACCTGGCAGGGGTTGGCCGCGGTGTACGAGGCACCGGAGGCGGCCCAGCTGTTCGCCGCCACCGGCCCCGTACGCACGGTGTCGGCGTCGGTCGGTGAGGACATCCAGGCCGTCGGGACCGCGCTGAGCACGTACGCCACCGAGGTCAAACAGATCAAGGCCCAGCTCGCGGCGCTGAAACTCCAGGCCGAGCAGTTCGTCGCCTCGACCAATGAGGACGACGACTGGCGCGAGGACGAGAGCAAGGTCGACCGGCACAACGGCCTGATCTCCGCGGTCAACACACAGGTCGCCGCCTTCTTCGAGGCCCAGCGCACCTGCGCCAACACGATCAACGCACTGTACGGCGGCCGGCAGTACCGGGCCGACAACGCCGACGGCCGGGCCGACGACGGCGAGTACGGCTTCACCGCCGACACCCTCGACGCGGCGGCCGGTGAGGACGGCGCCCTGCCCTGGGGCAGCAACGAGGAGCACGACCGGGGCTTCTGGGGCGACGTCGGCGCGTACTTCGGCGGCATCGGCGAAAGCTTCGTCACCATGCTGGAGGACCTCGGTGGGCTGATCGGCCGGGACCCGGTCACCGGCGAGTGGAGCTGGGGCACCGCCGGCCAGTCCTGGCTGGGGCTGGGCAAGTTCGTCTGGGCGGTCGCCGTCTACACCAACCCGGTGACCGCGGTGATCGACCAGACCACCGGCATGCCCTTCATGGGGCGCCGCGAGGCGGGCAATCTCCTGCTCAACGCCGGCAAGAGCATCATCGCCTACGACACCTGGGGCGAGGACAAGTCCAAGGCCGCCGGTATGACTACCTTCAACATCGTCTCCGCGGTCGTCGGCACCAAGGGCGCCGGCTCCGGCCTGCGCGGGGCGGGTGCCGCCGTCAACGGCATCCGCGGCAGCGCCACCGCCGCCCGCATCGGCGCCGCGCTGGTCCGTACCGGCAACTGGCTCGACAACCTCCCCACCGTCGGCGACGTCGCCCTCAACGTCGCCGGGAAGTTCGACATCAAGATCCCGAATCTCGGGCTGGTCCCCGCCATCGCCGGCGACGTGCCGATCGGCCGGGGCTTCGAGGTCGAGATGCCCAACGGCCGACCCGGCCACCAGATGAACATGGACTCCGGCGACGGGAACGGCCCGCAGCTGCCACGTGACGACCCGCCCGTGAGCCGCCCGCCGACGCACACCGGCGTCGGTGACGGCCCCGTGGGCGACCGCACCCCGGTCGACAGCGACCTGGGCGACCGCGACCCGGTCGACAGCGACCCGCGCGACGACAACCCGGGTGACCCGCCGGAAGACGACAACCCGGGTGACCGGCCGGGCGACGACAACCCGAGCTACCGCGACCCGGACAGCACGCCGGGCGACGACACACCCGAGGCCTCGGCGCCCGGCGACGAGGCAGCCGACGGATCCGATGCGAACACCGCGGACACCGACTCGTCCGGGCCCCCGGAGTGGCTCCAGAACGTGCGGGAGGGCAACGAGTTCAACCACCGCCGGGAGCCCTTCTACACGGAACAGGGCGGCGCGAACGAGGTCCACGTCGAGCCCAAGAGCGACAAGGGCCAGTATCCGCGGGTCGACTCGTACGTGCCGGGCAGGGAGATCGTCTCGCGCAAGTTCACCCAGCTGGCCGAGATCAAGCCCGAGACGGCGATCGAGTACCTCCGCGAGTTCGACCGGAAGTACAAGGAAGGCACGATCATCGCCGATACGCCGACCAACCGCCGTGACCTCGGTGACGACCTGGTCGGCAAGGAGCTGGAAGGCGAGATGATCCTTGAGGTGCCGGTGCAGGACGCCGACATTCCCCCCGAGGTCCTCAAGGAGGCCGAGAATCTGGGCATCACCATCCGTGACGAGGAGGGTAACGTTTACGAGCTTCCGGACGATGAATACCGTGAGGGCGGCGACGACGTCCCGGGCGATCACGATGGTGAGTGAGCAGCGCCCGAGTAGCGCAACGGAAAGGAGTCGCCGATGAGCGAGCCCGGCGAGATCGAGTACTGCCACTCGTGGAACGTGCGCCGCAACCGGGTCGGGGTCGCTCTGAGCGAGGACGAGGCCCGTGGCCGCGATGCCGCGGGTGAACAGTTCATCGCCGCCCTTCGCCCCCGGGGGAGCCGCCAGCCGGTGCTGGTGACCGTCTCCGGGCAGACCGACACCATCTCGGTGACGTTCCGGGACCAGCACGGCCGCCAGAACCTGAAGTACTGGTTCGTCAAGGCCGACGACGACGAGCGCCTGTTCCTGCGTACGGTCATGTTGTGGGAATATCCCAACGACGACCCCAAGCTCCGCCAGAGCGAGGCGACGAAGGTCGAGGAGCTGTCGTTCCGCCCCGACGGGTACGTCCAGCGGATCGTCATGGACCACGTCGAACGGATGAAGGACACCTACGAGTACGACGACGTGCCCGTCGCGGACAACTGGGAACCCGTCCCGGAGTTCGGCGACTACTGGTCGATCGCCCGCCGCGAGCGGGGCGCCCGCCCGGTGAGCGAGCCGGCGGCCCAGCACACCCGGTAGCCACCGGCGGTCCGTCGCCGGCGGGCTGACGCGCCGGACGGCGGCCGGATCACCGAGGTTCGTCCAGGCCGTAGCCGCGCAGGACCGCGGTGAGGGTCTCGTACGGCGCACCCGGGCCGCGGTCCAGTCGGTACCACCACGCACGACGGGCACCCCGGCCCATGGCCCGGCCCGGGACAACCTCGGGTACGGAGTGCGGAGCGTTCCCCCGCTGGCCGACGAGAATGCCCCAGGGCAGCGCCGGCAGGCTGGGCCTGCTCGATCGGAGTCCGTTCGTCCGCCCCGGGTGCACGGCCACGATGACGCTGCGGGCGGTACCCGCCAGCGTCCCGGCGAGCGCCTCCACCGCCGCCTCACCTACCGCCGGCAGCGGGGGGCCGGCCAGCCGGAGCTGTTCCCGGACCCCGGTGTCGACCCGTTCGATCGTCAGCACCCCGAGCACCGCCGAGCCCCGCTCGCCGCCGACAATCGTCAGGCTGGTGGGCGCGGGTGCGCGCGTACGGCAGAACGAGGTGAGGTCGCGACGCGACCACCCTTCGCTGACCGGCTCGGCCACGCCCCACCCGGCCGGGGCGTCGCCGGTGAGGGCACGCACGGCGACCTCGGTGCTGGCGCCGAGTTCCAGTGCCTCGGTGGCCGGGTGCAGGGTGACGATCTGGATCTCCAGGCCGCCGGTCCACGGGTCGGCGGCCGGCGGCGGGCCGGTGGGCCGGGAGCCGTCGGCGGGCGAGAATCGGCGGCCGTCCCACCGCAGCGGCAGGCCGGTGAGCCCGTCGCGGTAGTGGTCACCGCCGCGTACCACCCACTGCCCCCGGGCCTGCGCCAGCATCATCTCGAGCGGATACGTGACGAAGCCGTCCGCCGGCGTGACGACCTGGAGCAACAGCCCGTCCCGGACCGCGTCGACCGCGGCTTCCGCGAGCCAGGGGGCGAGGCCGACCACCGGACGGTCCTGGTGCAGCACCACCGCCCGGTCGGTGATCGTGTCGGTCGGGCCGGTCAACGGCTCGCCCATGTCAGCCCTCCCGTGATCGCCACCAGCTCCGCGGTGAACCGGCGTCCCGTCTCGGCGGCCCGTGGGTCGCCGTCCGGGGCCCGGCACTCCACCCACCAGACCCGACCGTCGAAGGAGTCATCGAGGGCGACACCGAGCAGCCGCTCGGTCTCGCCCGGTACCCGTACCAGGCGGGTGGTCTCCACGGTCAGCAGCAGCCGCCCGTCGCCGGGGTCGAAGAGCTGCACCAGCCCGGCCGCCTCGACCGTGGCCAGCTTCAGGTCGGGCCCGGCGGCGAGCAGCGCGCCCAGCAGCGCGGCCGCGTCGGGCTCGGCCCGGCAGAGGGCGACCATGTCGTACGTCATCACTGCTGCCCGGTGTGGGCGGTCTGCACCATGCGCGGGGCTTCGCCGGGGCGGATGAGCTGCGCGCGGCCCACCGGCAGGACCGTCGGCCGTACCCCGGCGAACAGCTGCCCCTCGGTGCGGTCACCGGACATGAGCAGGCTCAGGCAGCCGGCCTCGCGGACACTGAGCGGGAAGGGTTCGAACAGGCCGCGCGAGGCGCCGGCCACCCGTCGGGCCATCACCACGTGCAGGCCGGTGTCCCGGCCGGCCGCCACGTACGGCACGAACGCGCCGAGGGGCTGGGTGGCGGAGGCGGCGAGGATGTCGTAGTCGTCGACGAGCAGCACAATGCGGGGGCGCGCCGGCTCGGACGGCTCCCGTTTGGCGAGCTCCTGACAGACCGCGGCGGACAACCGCTGGGCGAGCGTCGGGTTCGGGGCATATCCCCCACGGTAGGACTCCGGCACCACGTCGGCGAGGCCGCGGCGCGGATCGAAGACCGCGAACACCAGCTCGTCTTCGGTGTACTGCGCCATCAGCTCCTCGGCAACCAACCGCAGCAGGTTCGTCTTGCCGGTCCGGGGATCGCCGAGGACGAGCAGGTGCTGGTCGCGACCGAAGAGGTCGAGTACGGCGGGCGTGAAGTCGCTCTCGAACCGGCCGAACGGCACCACCCCGTGACCGGCCGGGATGTCGGCGAGATCGGCCACGGGCAGCACCGCGGGAAGCACCCGTACCGGTGGCGGCAGCGCGCCCGTCCACGACGCCCGGACCAGCTCGGCTGCCGCGACCAGGCCGGCGTTGCCGGGGTCCGGCAGCCCGTCGAGGCGCGGGAGGGCGACCTGCGCGTACAACTTGTCGCTGGTCAGGGCCCGGCCGGGTGGCTCGGGCGGAATCCCCCGGGCCAGCTTGCCGTCGATGCTCGACTCGGCCGGCTCGGTGAGCCGCAGCTCGACCCGGTTGGCGAAGGCGACCTGCTGGGCGGCGCGCACCTCGTTCCACCGTCGGGCGGTGGCGACCACGTGGACGCCGTAGCGGGAACCCCGGGCGAGCAGGTCGTGCACCGCGGGTTCGAGGCTCTCGAACTCGGCGTTGAGCTGGCCGTACCCGTCGATCAGCAGCACCACGTCGACGCCGCCGACCTCGGCCCGCACCCGGTCGTCGGCGGCCCGCAGGTCGTCGACCGTGTCGAACTGGTGCTGCCGGAAGACGCGCTGGCGCCGGACGAACATCGCGTGCACCTCGTCGACGGTGCGGCGGACCCGTTCCCGGTCGTCCCGGCTGGCGACGCCGCCGACGTGCGGCAGCCCGGCCAGGCCCGACAGCCCGTTGCCCAGCAGGTCGATGCCGTAGACGCCGACCTCCGTCGGGCGGTGGCTGGTGGCCAGACCGAGGGCGAGCGTGCGCAGCGTCGTCGTCTTGCCGGTGCCGGGCCCGCCGAGGACGAGCAGGTTGCCGCCCCGGCCGGCCAGGTCGACCAGCCAGGGCCCCTGGGCCTGGCGGGCCGGGTCGTCCTGCCGGCCCAGTGGTACGGGCAGCCCGGGACCGGCCGGGCGGGCGGCCCCCAGGCGGAGCCCCTGCGGGCTGTCGGAGATCCCACCGGCGGCCTGGTCGAGGGTGAGCGCGGGGGGCAGCGGCGGCAGCCAGATCGCCGGGACCCGTCGACCGCCCGCCGCCAGCTGATCGACCACTGTGGAGAGCAGGGTCGGGCCGGTGGTGCGCCTGGTCGGTTTCGGCACCTCGGAGGTGTCGGCGTCGGCGGGTACGGTGCCGGTCAGCGGCATCGGCTTGACCAGCGGACCGACGATCGGGGCGAGTTCGGCCTCGGTGCCCTCGCGCAGCGGGCCGGACACGTAGGCGGCCTTGAAGCGCTGGTAGATCGACGTGTCGACCTTCAGGTAGCCGTTACCGGGTAACGGCGGGAGGTGGAACGCGTCGGGCGTGTCGAGGACGGTGCGTGACTCCATCTCGCTCAACGTGCGCAGGCCGAGGCGGTAGGCCAGGTAGTTCTCCAGCCCGCGCATCTTGCCCTGCTCGATCCGCTGGCTCGACAGCAGCAGGTGCACCCCGATCGACCGGCCGATCCGGCCGATCCGCAGGAACAGGTCGATGAAGTCCGACCTGGCCGCCAGCAACTCGCCGAACTCGTCGATGAGCACCAGCAGGTGCGGTAGGGCAGGCAGGGTGGTCTGCTCGCCCTGCGCCGCCCGGCGCAGGTGGTACTCGGTGATGTCGGTGACCCGGCCGGCGTCGGCGAGCAGCTGCTGGCGACGCTGCACCTCGCCGTCCAGGCTGGTGTACATCCGGTCCACCAGCGCCGCGTCGGCGACCAGGTTGGTGATCAGCCCGCAGATGTGCGGCAGCTCGGTGAAGGGGGCGAAGGTCGCCCCGCCCTTGTAGTCGACGAGCACCATCGCCAACTGCTCCGGCGGGTGGCTCGCGGCCAGCGCCAGCACGAGCGTCCGCAGCAACTCGCTCTTGCCGGAGCCGGTCGCGCCCACGCACAGCCCGTGCGGGCCCATGCCGAGCTGGGCGGCCTCCTTGAGGTCGAGCAGCACCGGGCGGCCCGCGGTGTCGACCCCGATCGGGACCCGCAGGAAGTCGCGCTCGCTGCGCGGCCGCCACAGCGTGGCCAGGTCCAGGTGCGCGGGGTCGGTCAGGCCGAGCAGGTCCGGGAAGTCCGCCGGCGGGGTGCCGGTGCCGTCGTCGTAGGAGTCGGCGGAGAGCCGCAGCGGTGCGATCGCCCGGGCCAGCCCCTCGACCAGCGGCATCGGCACCTCGTCCACCGTGCCGTGCACGGTCACCGGCGGCGAGGCGGTGCGCTCCTCCAGGGTGAGCCGGCCGCCGTCGACGGTGATCCGTCGGGTGACCTCACCGGGTTCGTGCAGCCGGTCGGCGAGCAGGTGCACCACGGTGACGCCGAGGTGGCCCAGGTCGACGAGCGGATCGGGGCTCGGCAGGACCCCGGCGACCTCGCCGTACGCGTCGTCGACGACCAGCAGCCGGGGGCGCGTCCGCGCCCCGGTGCGCCCCGCGGAGTGGCGCAGCGCCTTGAGCGCGGCGTCGGCTCGTACCTCCAGCTCCGCGCCGAGCAGCTCGGCGAGCGTCTGCACGCTGGTGACCAGCAGCGGGGTCGGGCCGGACGGGCCGATCGAGGCGCGGTCGAGCAGGTGCGGCAGCCAGCGCGCCCAGCGCCAGGTCGGGGCCCGCTGCGCCGTGGTGACGATCGCGATCGTCACGTCGTCGGGGGCGTGGAACGCGGCGACCTGCACGAGGATCGCGCCGGCGAGGGCGACCGCCTCGTCGTGGTCGCGCGCGATCACGCTGACGTCGCCGGCACAGTCCAGGTCCACCCGCAACGGCAGGCCCGGGGTCCGCTCGAAACGGCGGATCAGCGACTGTGCCTCCTGCCGCATGAAGGGATCGGGCGGCTCGGTGGAGCTGCTCTCCTCACGCAACCGGACCGGTCGGACGGGCAGGGCACCCGAGCCCACCCGGACCCGGAGGAAGTCGACGTCGGTACGGCGGCGCTCCCACAACCGGGCCGGGCTGCGGATCACGTCGAGCAGCCGGATGACCGGGGGATCGAGCAGGTTCCCCTGCTCCTGCAGCCGCTGCTCGTCGGCCCGCAGCCGCTCGCGCAGCTCCTCCAGCCGGTCCTGGTACCGCTCGCGTCTGCCCCGGCGCTGGCGACCGGCCCGGCCGAGCTGGGTGAGGTACATGGCCGCGGCGGCGGCCAGCGCGACGACCATCACGACCGCGCCCAGGGCGGCGAAGCCGGAGCCGCGCAGGAACATCATCATGCTCATCGCCACCCCCGCGCCGGCCATCGGCAGCAGCGATTGCAGGCCCGAGGTGGACCTGCCGTCGGGCAGTTGCGGTGGCGGTTCCAGCAGGACCGGCTCCAGGGTGGACACCGGGCGCACCACCCGGGCCGGGCGGTGCACGATGCGCGTCGTCATCCCGCCGCTCTCCCGTCACATCCGCTTGGCACAGGCCAGGGCCAGCCCGGCGGCGCGGGTCGCCTCGACGAGCGTGCGTTCTGCGATCCGCGACGGGGTGATGAGCGCCCCACCGGCCAGGTGCCGGTCGTACGGCAGCGTCACCACGGGCACGCCGGTCTGCTCGATCAGCTCCCGGGCGGCACCGGCGCGCAGCGCGGCGCGGCCGTCGCGGCTGCCGGCGCTCAGCACGACCACCACCCGCGACAGCCACGAGGCGTACCCGGTGTCGACGATCCGACGCAGCGTGCGGTAGGTGGCGCGGACCCCATCCGGGGTCGCCGCGGCACAGAGCACCACCGCGTGCGCGTCGGCGGCGGCCGGCGCCGTACCGGGGGACTCCAGCGTCGACCGGCAGTCGGTGACCGCGATGGCGAAGAGCCGGGACAGCGCCCGCGTCACCTCGGTGCACAGGTTCGCGTCGGCGGCACCACCGGGCAACAACCACAACCCCGTTCCGGTACGCGGCAGGAGCGACCCGAACGTCCGCAGGTCACCGCCACGGGCCGCGAGCAGCTCCGGTGCCAGCCGGTCCAGCGTCGGTCGGCTCGGCGCACCCAGCCGCCAGGTGAGCGAGCCCTCGTACGGGTCGGCGTCGGCGGCGAGCACGGCGTCGGGCCGGCGCACCGCGAACACCGACGCGAGCAACGCAGCCACTGTCGACTTGCCCGCCCCGCCGTGCACCGAGGCCACCGCGATCCGCCGGCCGGTGTGCACCGGCGCCTGCACGGTGGTGGCCAGCTCGGCCAGCTCCCGGGTGGCCCGCGTGCCGGCGAACATCCGGCTGACGGTGTGCCACGCCCGCAGCAACGACGGGTCGCCGGCGGCGACCGTCCGCGCGATCGGCACGTCGTCCGGCCCGGCCGCGACCGACGTGGTGCTCATCCCACCGCCTCCGTCAGAACGATTCGAGAAGTCGCGAGTAGAGCCCGAACACCCCTACCGCGACGGGCACCAACGCCAGCACGGTCAGCGCCTCGACGCGGTCGGCGTACTGCCGGGCCCGGGCCCGCACGTGCGGCGCCGGCCGGTGGGCCAGGATCACCAGGGCCACCGCGCAGACGACCAGCGCACCGACCGCGGCGCCCCACCACGTGCCGGGCGAGGCCTGCACCCAGCGGGCCAGCAGGCCACCCAGGACCGCCAACGCACCGGCCACCAACGCCACCACCTCGACGGTCAGCGGGAACGCCCGCATCCGCAGCAGCAGCGCGGCAGCCACCAGAACCGCGAGCACCCACGTCCACCGGCCCGCGGCCGCCGCCAGGACGAGCCCGCCGAGCGTCGCCGACGCCGCCGTCGCCAGGGCCGCGACGGCCAGCCCCCGGTGCGCCGAGTCGACCGCGGCCCGCACCGCGACGCGACTCACCGGCTCGTCGTTGCTGCGCTGGTCGTCGAGGCGGGTGAGCCCCGACGTGATCATCGCGGCCCGTGGCAGCAACCCCAGCAGTCCCACGGACCCGACCGCCAGTACGGCGGCGACCCGTTCGGCGGGCACGCCGAGCAGCAGCGGCACGCTCCAGCCCGTGACCAGCACCAGCACGGTCCCGCCACCGAGAACCCCGGCCCGCCGGTTGCCCGTCACGGCACCCAGGGCGAGCACGGTACAGCCGAGGCCGGCCACCCAGGACGCCCACCGGACCGTGTGGTCGTCGGCCCAGCCCGGCACCGTGCTCAACACCATGGCGGCTCCGCTGACCAGCACCGCCACCGCGACGGACCGTCGGCCCCGCAGCCCGAGCAGGAGGCCGGCCAGCGCGACCGCGCCGCCGGCCAGGCCGGTCACCGGTGTCCCGAGTCGCGGCGCCACGAGCACCGCCGCCACCGTGGCGGCGACCAGGCAGGTGAGGGTGGCGGTCCACGCCCGGGCGGTGTCGTCCCACGTGCCGCCCCGGCGGGCGAGGTCGTCGCCGACCTCGTCGGAGACGTCGTACACGGTCGCCGCCGGCGGCGCCGCGGCGATCGGGTCGACCCGGAGCAGCGCGCCGTCGAGCACGTCGGCCGCCCGCAGACTGCCGGCCGGATCGAGCACCCGGCCGTCGAGGGTGCTGATCTGGTAGCCCCGCGAGTCGTCCGCCGCCGGGTGCCCCACCATCGGCACGATCTCCGGCAGCAACAGCCCGACCGGCTCGTCCGCGGGCAGGACCAGGTCGACCCCCCGGCGCGGCCCGACCAGGGTCACCCGGCTGAGCTGCCCGGCCGCCGTCGGTGCCGGCTGCCGGGTCATCGTGGCCCCGCCAGCTGGACCGGCACCACGGCACCCGCCGGCTTAGCCGGCACCACGGCACTCGCCGGCTGGACCGGCACCGCGGCACGCGCCCGCTGCTGGTCGGCGACGACCCCGCGGAGGAAGGACCAGCCCACACAACCGGCGCAGGCCACCGCCGCCAACACGAGCCCGATCCGTAGCCACCTGAGCCCGTCGCCGGTGGCGCGAATCCGCCGTTGCCCGCCCCAGAGCAGCAGCTCCCGCATCCGCGCACGACGAACCGCGACCGACTCGACGAGCTGCGTGTCGTACTCACGGACCACGATCGGATTCTACCTACGACGGTCACTGCCGGCGGCCCGCCGGACGCCGGCGACGGCCGTCGTCGGCACCCCCGCCGGTCGCCCTGGCCAGCCGCGGTCCGCCGACGGCCGCGCCGGCCGTCGGCGGTCAGTCGGTGGCCAGCACCTCGCGCAGCCTCGCGGCGAACTCCTCGGGCTTGCCCGCGTAACCGAACCGGCCGTCGAGGAAGCCGCCATGGTGGCTCGGGAACACCGTGGCCCGCTGGCCGAGTAGGTCCGCGAGGCCGGCGGCCGTCCGCGCGGTGTACGTCCCGGCCGACTCCTCGCCGACGGCAACCACGATCCGGGTCGGTGCCGCGGTCAGTCGGCCCGTATCCGGGTGGTAGTCGGTGATCGCCTGCGAGCTCTTCGACAGCAGCGGGTCGTCGCGGGTGCCGTCGTCCTCGGCCGACATCCCGAACATCGCCGGGTCGGGCGTGGGTTGGGCGAAGTAGTCCTCGGTGAACTCGCCCTGCCAGGATGTCATCGCGACGAACGCGGCCATCCCCGCGCCGGTGCCGTTCGCCTGGTACGCGTCGAAGCAAGCGGCCTGGGCGCGTTCGGCGCCGGCGCCATCGGGCAGCACGGCGTTGATCGGCGGCTCGTGCGCGACCAGCGTGCCGACGTCACCGGGGTAGGCCGCGACCAGTTCGAGCCCGGTCACCGCGCCGCCGCTGCTGGCGAAGACGTCGACCGGACCGGCGTCGAGCGCCCCGATCAACAGGTGGAGATCGGCCGCCTGCTGCTGTGGGGTGTGGTCGGACCGGCCGTCCGTGCGGATGCTGCGACCCAGGCCGCGCGGGTCGTAGGTGACCACCGTGCGGTCGGTGAAGTGGGCCGCGAGCGCCTCGAAGCCCTCCGCCGTCATCGGCTGGCCGATCATCAGCAGGACGGGCCGGCCATCCGCCGGCGGCAGCGGCCCGCGCACGTCATAGACCAGGTCGACGCCGGGAACGGCCAGCGTACGGGTCTGCGTCGTCGTCATGGTGGTGAGACTAGGAGCAGGCTGTGACATTCACCGGGGCACTCCCCGCAGCCCTACCCGGCGGGTGATCTCCCGGTCAACCGGCTGGGACCGCTGGGCGGGGGTGGACCGGCCGGGCATCGCCATGCGCCGGATGCCCTCGACCCTGACGAATATCTCCCGCCGCCTCGTGGCGTCGCCCGCGCTGTCCAACTCGTAACCGTCCAGCCACACCCAACCGCAGTAGGTCTGAAGGTCCAGCACGCGGATGAGCCGGAAGAAGATCGGCACGCCGAACTGCACGCTGCAGGCCCGGGTGATGTGCAGGATGTCGCCGGCCCTGAGGTCGAGTTTCACGAGCCGGACCGACGCCAGGCGGTGATCCGGGCTCGGGCCACCACGACGTTCGGGCACCGAACGTCGGGGCGGCAAGCCGGACACCGGTGGTGCCGGTGGTAGTCGAGTACGTACCAGGCCAGGCGGATCAGCCGTGGCAGCCGTCGACAGCTCATGGCCTCGGATCCGGTCGCTGTGTCTGCCGCATTCGGGGTTACCTTTCCGGGTCTGACCTCGGGTTCTGTGCGGCACCCTGACCCGCCGAGCCCCGCTCCACCGGGCCGGGGGTACCGCGTCACCAATCACACACCGTCAGCTACCCCCCTGTCAATGTGGGGACCCCCGATCGAGGATCTACACGCGGGGAGATGAACCTGTTCTTACGTTCAGACCATGGGCAAGGGACCGGGTGAACTGATGGGGCCGTGGGAGATCTGCCAACGACTCGGCGTCTCCCGCTCGCGGTTCCAGCAGATCGCCTTGCGCCCCTCGTTCCCCAGGCCCTACCAGGAGCTGAAAGCCACCAAGGTCTGGCTGGCCGTCGAGGTAGAGGCGTGGATCGCCGAGCACCGCCAGCCCCGGCCGCCGGCAGACGAGGACGACCAGGGCTGACGGGGGATCCTGGAGCGCGACACGGAGCGGCCCCGGGAGCTACGTACGCCCCCAGGGTCACTCGGGACCTCCGGCAAACCGATCAGGCTAGGTGCCCAGCACTTCCCCCGCTGCGCACCATGCGCCACCTGCCCGAGGGGTGACCGGCGCGGACCAGGCCAGCCGTGCGGTCAGCGCAGCGCCCGCAGGGCGACGGCGGTGACCACGCCGTAGGCCAGGTGCGGCACGAGGTCGGTGGCCCAGTCGGTCGCCGACCAGGAGCGTGGATCGGTGACCCGCAGCGCGGTCAGCGGCCCGTTCGAGGCGATCATGGCCAGCCCGGTCAGCGCCAGCGCCGACACGGCGGTGGGCAGCCGGCGGCCGCCGGCCGCGACGTACCCGCCGGCGGCGGCGACCGAGGTCACGTACCCGAGCAACGGGCCGAGCCCGGCCCTCCGGTTCCCGCCCGTCTGCCGGTCACCGAGATCGACGTGGGCCAGGTCGGCGAGGCGGGCGACGCTGTCCTCCGCGGCGCTGCTGGCCGGCCGGGCCCGTACCGCCATGTCCAGGTAGGTGACGGCGTTCAACGCGGAGGCACCGGCCGCGCCGGCGATCAGGGCTCTGCTGGTCGGTCTCACCCTCGCCGGCTACCCGTCCTCGCGCCGATGACACCCGGCCGACCGCGGCCGTCTGCCGGTCCGGCCCTCCAGGCACCGGCCTCAGCGGGCCCGGAGGTGGTCGTGCAGGGCGCGGGCGACCTGCCCCATCGTCGCCTCGGCCGCCGGTTGGGCCGAGGCCGGCACGGTGGAGGCGGTGAACGCGGCGACCGCGAACACCCCGCCGTCGTCGTGCTCGACCACGCCGACCTCGTGCCGCAGGTTGAGCAGCGTGCCGGTCTTCGCCGACCACCTCGCGGCGTCCGAGACGAAGTCGGGCGTCAGGCGGTGGCGGACGACGTTGTCAGCCATCAACGACCGGGTACGCGCGGCCACGCCCGGCGCGATCCGCGACGGGACCCAGAGGGCTTCGAGCAGGTCGACGAAGGCGCGGGCGGTGCCGGTGTTGGCCCGGCTCACGTCCAGCTGCGGCACGGCGTGCCCGCCCCGCGAGGTCTGTGCGCCGATCGCCACCGAGTGCGCGAGGTGCACCTCCGCCGGTTCGAACCGTTCGGTGGGCGTCTCGACGAGGTCACGCAGCAGGTGCCGGACGGCGATGCCGGCGATCCCCGCGTCGCGCAGGGCCCGGTTGACCTCGGCCGGCGGAACCAGGGCGAAGAGCGCGTCGGCTGCGGTGTTGTCGCTGACCGCGGTACTGAGGTAGAGCAGGTCGTCCACGGCGATCCGCACCGGGTGCCGGAACTTGGTGAGCCCCATCGGGCCGGCCGTCGCGACCCGGCCCGGTTCGACGTCGATCATCGTGGCTCCGTCGATACGCCCGTCCTCGACCCGGTTCAGCACGGCCACCGCCAGCGGCACCTTGACCAGGGACGCGACCGGGTACACCAGGTCGGCCTCGATGCCGATCTCCGCACCGTCCGCCAGGTTCCGGACCAGGAACGAGCCGGACAGCCCCGCGTCGGCCAGTTGTCGGCGCAGGGTCGCCACGAACCGGTCGGCGGAGGTCATCGGGCGGCCCCGGAGGCGGCCAGGCAACGGCCCACCTGCTCGTGGAGCCCACCCCGGAGCCGGTCGGCGTCGACCTCGGTCACCGCGGCGACCCCGTAGCCACGGGCGACCGGGTCGCCGGCCACCGAACGCCAGCGCAGCCCCAGCTCGTCCGCCTGAGCGGCCGGGCAGAGCAGCAGGTTGGTCGTCCGGATGACGTCGGAGACCGCAGCGGTGAGGGTCGCGGCGACCGCGATCTGGGCGGGTGCGAGCGCGGCCCGATGGCCGATCTGGACCAACCGGTCCCGGACGTGCGCGACGTCGTCCTCGGGTTGGATCCAGATCCGGCGTGACGACTGCCGCCCCCGGCCCGGCCTGAGCGTCCCGATGTGCAGCGGGCGCCGGTCGTCGTCGTGGGCCGAGGCCACCCCGAGCGGCGTCACCCAGGTCGCCTCGTCCGGCACCACGGCGACCAGAGCCGCCCGGGCCCGCCCGGACCTGAGCAGCTCGGCGCGGGCCGACGGCCCGGCCGGTAGGAAGTCGAGGATCGCGCCCTGAGCACGGGCGGCCGCGTCCAGCAGGGCCAACTGCCGGACGGGACAGGTTTCCGGCAGCGCCACGGCCAGTGGCCGCAGCTTCGCCCGCTCGACGTCGTCGTCCAACGCGTCGGCCAGTTCGACAAGCCGTTTCGCCGGTGGCAGCAGGTCCCGCCCGAACGTGGTCAGGACGGCCCGCCGGGCGGCCCGGTCGAACAACCGTTCACCGAAGCGTCGCTCCAGGGCGGCGATCCGCCGGCTCGCCACCGGCTGCGGCACCCGGGCGGCTGCGGCACCGAGGGTGAAGCTGCCTCGTTCACCGACGTGTACGAACACCCGACAGGCTCCGATCAGGTCCATGACCTGCAACTATGCCAGAACAGCATGGAAAACGTCATTGGCGTCTTTGACGGCATGTGTCCGGAGCAGCAAGCTCGAACGCATGACTACTGCTTTCCGACGTACCAGGGTGTCGGCGTTGTCGTCGGTCCTCGTCGCCGTTCTGTTGAGCGGTTGCGGCACGGGCCCCGTCGCCTCCTCGCCGGTCCCGACGAATGCGATCTCCGGGTCGACGGTCGAGGTGTCAACCTCCGAGAACCGGCACTTCAGTGAGCTCGAGCGACAGTTCGGCGCCCGACTGGGCGTCTACGCGATCGACACCGGAACCGGCCGGACCGTCACCCACCGCGCCGACGAGCGGTTCGCGCACGCCTCGACGTTCAAGGCCCTGCTGGCCGGGGTGCTGCTGCGCCGCCTCTCCGACGCCGACCTGCGTCGCGACATCCGGTACACCGAGGCCGACCTGCTGGAATGGGCGCCGATCACCTCGAAGCACGTGGCCACCGGCATGTCGATCGAGGATCTCATCGCCGCCAACGTGCAGTACAGCGACAACACCGCGGCCAACCTGCTGCTCGAAGAGATCGGCGGTCCGAAGGGTCTGCAACGGGAGCTGCGGAAGATCGGCGACCGGACCACGAACACCAACCGGAACGAACCGACGCTGAACGAAGCCACGCCGGGCGACCCCCGGGACACCAGCACGCCCCGCGCCCTCGCCACCGA
This sequence comes from Micromonospora sp. WMMA1923, assembly GCF_049179195.1. Taxonomy (NCBI): domain Bacteria; kingdom Bacillati; phylum Actinomycetota; class Actinomycetes; order Micromonosporales; family Micromonosporaceae; genus Micromonospora; species Micromonospora sp. WMMA1923. Next base: position 6,418,763 of record NZ_JBMHLZ010000001.1, on the reverse strand, counting down.
CCTGCGCGCGTTCGCTCTCGGCGACGTGCTGCCCGCGCCGAGGCGACAGAAGCTGATCGACCTGCTGATCGGCAACACCACGGGCGACCCGTACATCCGGGCCGGGATCCCCGCCGGGTGGCAGGTCGGCGACAAGACCGGCAGCGGCGGGTACGGCACCCGCAACGACATCGCGGTGGTCTGGCCCCCCACCGGCGCGCCGCTGATCATCGCCGTCCTCTCCGACCGGGGAGTGCCGGACGCGCCCTCGGCGGACACGCTGATCGCCGAGGCGACCGAGGCGGTCGTCGCCACCCTGCGCTGAGCCGACCGACCACTCCGAGTCACCATGGCGACACATCCCTACCCGGGGTGTGTCGCCCCACCAACACTTCAGCCATGGAGAAGAACCGACCTGAGCAGGGCAACGAGCGTTTCGAGAAGGTAGCCGAGGAGGCTTCCGAGACCGTGACCCACGCGGCATCCGTGCTGGAGGAGGAGCTCGCGGCGGGCATCGCCAGCGCGCGCCGTCTGGAGGAGAAACTGAGCGCCGACCGCAGGGTGGACCCCGAGGCGTTCGACGAGCTGGTCACCCGGGTACGGGCCGACGGGCACGCGCTGATCGACACCGTCGTCGGGCAACTGAAGATGGCCGACGACCGGCGCGGTGAGGTCGTCCGCCGGTACACCTCGGACGCGCACGAGGTGCTCGACGGCGTACTCAACCTCGCGCGACTGGTTCCCGACCTGGCCAACGGGCTGGTCGACCGGGTCCCGCCGCCGGGTCCGCAGCGGTCCGCGCCGTCGGACACGTAGGCCTGCGGTGCCGCCCACCGGTGCGGGCCAGGACCACGTCACCCGGACGCTGGCGCACTACCGCACCCTGACCATCGACACGCTCCTGGCCGACGTGCCCACGGGCGGACCCCGCTACCTCTACGACCTGGTGGCCGAGTACCCGCGCCGGTGGGGCAAGGGGCTGCGCGCCGCGCTCTGCCTGGCGGCCTGCCGGGCCTTCGGCGGTACGCCGGCGGTGGGGCTCAACGCCGCGGTGACCGTGGAACTGTTCCACAACGCGTTCCTCATCCACGACGACATCCAGGACCAGAGTGAGCAGCGGCGCGGGGCACGGACCCTGCACGGCGAGTACGGCGTCGGCGTCGCCCTCAACGTCGGCAACATGACGAATCTGCTCGCGCTGCAACGGCTGGCCGCCAACCGGCAGGCCCTGGGCTCGCAGGTCTCCTGGCGGCTGTTCGAGGAGACCCAGCTCATGCTGCGGCACTCGGTGGAGGGGCAGGCGATCGAGGTCGGCTGGATCCGGGACAACGTGTGTGACCTCGACGCGGACGACTACTACCGGATGTGCCTGAAGAAGACCTCCTGGTACACCTGCATCTACCCGTGTCGTACCGGGATCCTCGTCGCCACCGGGCGGCCCGACGCGGTCGACGTGCTCGACCGGTACGGCTGGTATCTCGGTGCCGCGTTCCAGATCCAGGACGACGCGCTCAACCTCGTCGGGGACTACGCCCGGTACGGCAAGGAGATCGCGGGTGATCTGTGGGAGGGCAAGCGCACGTTGATTCTGATCGACTTCCTGCGGCGCTGTACCGGCCAGGAGCGCGAACGGCTGGTCAGCTTCCTGGGCCGGACCCGGGCCGAGCGGACGGCGTCGGAGGTGCGCTGGTTGCACCGGAGACTGCTCGCCTACCACTGTGTGGAGTCCGCCCGGTGCAGCGCCCGCGAACTGGCCGCCGCCGCCCGGGCCGAGGGAGAGCGGGCCCTCGGCCCGGCCGCCGACACCGAGGACGGCCGGTTCCTGCTCGACCTGACCGACTACGTCGTCGAGCGCAGCCGCTGACCGGACCGGCGGACGGGTACGGACCTACCGGTCGTACCCGTCCGCGGTCGGCGTGGACCCGGCTCAGGGGGTGAGCACGACCGTGGAGATGCTGCGGGCGCCCACGTTGACGCTCACCTGGCCGCCGTTGACGCTCACCGGTTGGCTGGCCGCGTTGGCGTTCACCGAGGTCAGGTAGTGCTCGGCCCGGCTGATGTTCTGCGGCACCTGGATGACCGCGTTGTTGACCGCGCTCGTCGACCGGTTGAGGATCACCAGGGTGGTCTTCCCGCCGCCGGTGTAGGCGGTCACCTCCAGCGGCGAGGCCTTGGAGCTCTTCGACAGGGCGACCCGCTGGTAGCCGGGGCGGACGTACTTGCTGTACTGCGAGAACGCGTACCCGCGCTTGAGCGGTGCGCCGGCGGTGGTGCCGAAGGCCGCCTCACCGTCGCCGATGAAGGAGTAGTAGCGCTTGCCGTACCACCAGATGTAGGCGGTCCAGTTGGCCTCCATCGACCGGTGCACGGTACGCATGATGTCGTCGAGCGTCTCGTTCCAGACCGTCTGGTTGGCCGGGTTGCCCCAGATGTTGGAGCCGTTGCCGTCGGCGGCGTGCAGGTTCCACTCGGTCATCCAGACCGGCTTGTTGTGCTGGTCGGCCAGCGGGTACGAGCGCAGCCGGCCGGCCCCCTCGGTGCCGTACAGGTGGCCACCGATGTAGCCGATGTTGTTGCGCGCGGTGGTGTCGTTGAGGGTCGGGTCGGTGTAGCCGTAGTTCAGGTTCACCGCCTCGGCGACCATCAGTTTGGTGTTCTGCACCTTCGCGCCCTGGTCGCGTACCCAGTTGCGCAGCTCGGTGCCGCTCCAGTCCATCGAGTCGTAGTCCGGGTGCCAGTCCGGCTCGTTCTGCACCGAGGTGACGTCGATCGGCACGCCCTGGTTGCGCATGTACTGGACGTAGCTGTTCAGGTGGTTGGCGTAGTCGTCGTAGTAGTCGGTCTTGAGCTTGCCGCCGTTGACCCGACTGTTGTTGGTCTTGAACGACGCCGGCGCCGTCCACGGCGAGGCGAGGATCTTCACCCCCGACCCGGCCGACTTCGCCGTCTTCAGCGAGTTGACGTGGGTCGCCCACTCACCGGAGACCGGTGAGATGCCGGTCCGCACGATGGAGAGCCCGAGCTGGTTGGCACCGAGCCCGACCAGGGTCTGGGTCTCCGCCGTGGACCAGGCGCTGCCCCAGATCGAATGCGCGGCCCCGAACCCGTCGACCGTCTGGTACCGGGTGCCGGTGTTGACCGTGATGTCCGCCGGCCCGGTCGGCGGGTTGGTGGGCGGCGTGGTGGGGGGCGTCGTGGGTGGCGTGGTGGGTGCGGTGCCGCCGGTGCAGGTGACCCCGTTGAGGGCGAAGCTGGTCGGGGCCGGGTTGCTGCCCGACCACGAGCCGTTGAAGCCGAACGAGGCGGTGCCGTTGGTGGCGATCGCACCGTTGTAGCTGACGTTGCGGGCGGTGACCGTGGCACCGCTCTGGCTCAGGGTGGTGTTCCACGCCTCGGCGACCCGCTGGCCGGCGCTGTAGTCCCAGGTGAGCGTCCAGCCGCTGACCGGGTCACCGAGGTTGGTGATGGTGACGTCGGCACCGAAGCCGCCCTGCCACTGCGACGACACGGCGTACCGTACCGAGCAGCCGGCGGCGGCCGCACCGGCCGGCAGGGCCACCGCGACCCCGGCCGAGGCCAGGAGCGTGGCACCGACCGCCACCCCGGCGGTCCTGACCTTGAGTCTTCTCTTGACGCTTCTCATCGCTGCTGTGGCCCTCCGGAAATGGTGGTGGCACGCCTGTCGCCAGGCGCGACGACGGTAACCGGGAGCGCTCCCACGGCACGACGAAGGCGGACCATTCGCGAGTGCGGCGAGGTGCAGAAGCTTCCTGATCGACGCGAATGTATTCCTTGTCTCGATAACTGTCAATGCCTTGGCCCGCTGCCGGCAAACGACTTCTGCTCAGACATGTAAAAGTTTCCATTCTTTGGTCTAAAGTGATGACCCAAGCGATCGATCTTGCGCGGACTCCACCACCACAGGAGGAACCATGACCGGACCGAGCCGGCGGCGCTGGCAGCGCCGACCCGCGCTCGTGGCCGCAGGCACCGCGATGGCGACCCTGCTCGCCACCGCCCTCGCCGCACCCGCCACCGCCGCCCCCACCACCACCGCCGACGTCCCGCCCCAGGAGCCCGGGGTCACCCTGCGCTCGTACGACATGGGCACCGCGCTCTCGGCACTCTGCACCCTCAAACCCGCGCAGACGCCGAACGTCGACAAGCTCATGCCGCAGATCAACTGGACGAGCACCGACGAGTTCGGGCTCACCGACCGGTTCATCAGCCACGTCACCGGCAACCTCACCACGCCCGTCGAGGGCAGCTACACGTTCCGGCTGACCAGCGACGACGGCTCCCGGCTGACCATCGGCGACCAGCTCGTCGTCGACCACGACGGGCGGCACGGCGAGACCGCCAAGGAGGGCACGGTCACCCTCGCCGCCGGCCTGCACCCGCTGCGCGTCGAGTTCTTCGACAACACCGGCGGCCAGGTGCTGCGGCTGGAATGGCGTCGGCCCGGTGCCGCCAACTTCGAGCTGGTGCCGACCTCCGCGTTGAGCACCGACGCCGGCGTCGTCCGGGTCACCGCGCCGGGCTGGAAGTACTGCGAGGGGGCCACCGACTCGGCCGGCGACGGTCTGCCACTGGACCGGGTGCACCCCGGCTACACCCTGACGGAGCTGCGTCCCGACGGCTTCGAACCACAGGTCACCGGGATGGCGTTCCGCCCCGACGGCGCCCTGGTCCTCTCCACCTGGGGCAGCGCCGAGAACCCGACCGGCGAGATCTACGTCGCCGAGGGCGTCACCGGCCAGACCGACCCCGGCAAGGTGACCTACCGCCGGTTCGCCGACGGGCTGCGCGAGCCCCAGGGCGTCGCGGTGGTCGACGGCACCGTCTACGTCAGCCAGAAGCACGAGCTGACCGCCCTGCGCGACACCGACGGCGACGGGGTGGCCGACGACCGGCGTACCGTCGCCACCTGGCCCTGGGGCGGCAACTTCCACGAGTTCGCGTTCGGCCTGCTCTACCGGGACGGGTTCTTCCACCTCAACCTGTCGGTGGCGATCAACCAGGGTGGGGCCACCACGGTGCCGCAGCCGGCACCGAACCGGGGCACCTCGATCAAGGTCAACGCCCGGACCGGCAAGATCTCGTACGTCGCCGGCGGGCTGCGTACCCCCAACGGGATCGGCTGGGGCCCGCGCGGCGAGGTCTTCGTCACCGACAACCAGGGCGGCTGGCTGCCCGCGTCCAAACTGGTGCAGATCCAGCAGGGGGCGTTCTACAACCACTACACCACGCCGGCCGGCCCGTTCGACGACAAGCCGGTGACCCGGCCCGTGGTGTGGCTCCCGCAGAACGAGATCGCCAACTCGCCCTCCACTCCGGTGCTGTTGGAGCAGGGCCCGTACGCGGGGCAACTGGTCGTCGGCGACGTGACCTACGGCGGTCTGCAACGGGTCTTCCTGGACGAGGTCGAGGGGCAGTACCAGGGCGCGGTGTTCCGGCACACCCAGGGCCTGGAGGCCGGCGTCAACGAGGTGACCCTCGGCCCCGACGGCGCGCTCTACCTGGGGGGCCTGGGGGCCGGCGGCAACTGGGGGCAGGAGGGCAAACTCCGGTACGGCCTGCAGAAGCTGACCCCCAACGGCACCTCGGTCTTCGAGGTCAAGCAGATGCGGGCCACGGCCGGCGGGTTCGACCTGGAGTACACCAGGCCGCTGAGTCCGGAGACCGCGCAGCGGCTCGCCGAGGCGTACCAGGTGACGCAGTGGCGCTACGGCGCGACCAGCCAGTACGGCGGTCCCAAGCTCGACCAGGAGACGTTGCGGGTGACCAAGGCGGTGCTGGCGGCCAACGGTCGCACCGTCCGGCTGAAGATCGCCGGCCTGAAGGAGAACCGGGTGGTGCACGTACGCTCCCCGCGCCCGTTCTCCGCCACCGACGGCGCGGAACTCTGGAACACCGAGGCTTGGTACACGCTCAACGAGATCCCCGGCCGGGTGGTGCAGCCGCAGACCTTCTTCGAGGCCGAGGAGGGCCGTACCGTCGGGGTCGGGATGGCCACCGACCACCCGGCCTACTCCGGTGCCGGCTTCGCCGCCGGATTCGCCAACGACGGCTCGTCCACCCGGATCTCCGTCGACGTGACCGAGGCCGGCAACTACGACCTGGCGATGCGCTACAGCAACGGCCCGAACCCCTACTCCGGCGTCAAACAGCTGAGCCTGTACGTCAACGGCAAGCGCGTCGAGCAGACCGTCTTCCCCTCCACGGTGACCTGGCAGGAGTGGGGCACCGTCACCACCAAGGCCCGGCTCAGGCGGGGACACAACGTGGTGGAGTACCGCAAGGAGGCCGCCGACTCCGGGCACGTCAACCTCGACGTGCTCGCCGTCCGGCCACGCGGTGAGCGGATCACCCTCTTCGACGGCGGTGACCTCACCGAGTGGCAGCACACCGACGGACGCGAACCGGAGTGGACGGTCGCCGGTAACGCCATGACGGTCCGCAACGGTGACCTGCGGACGGTGCAGGCCTTCGGCGACTTCCGCCTGCACGTGGAGTTCAAGCTGCCGCTCTACCCACCGGAGGTGACCGGCCAGGCCCGCGCCAACAGCGGGGTGTACCTGCAGGACCGGTACGAGATCCAGGTGCTCGACTCGTTCGGCATCGCCGTGCCGAAGACCAACGACGCCGCCGCCATCTACACCCAGAAGGCGCCGGACGTGAACGCGGCCCGGCCGCCGGAGACCTGGCAGACGTACGTCATCGAGTACCGGCAGGCCCGCTACGACGCGGCCGGCGCCAAGGTCGCCAACCCCCGGGTCACGGTGACCTGGAACGGCGTGCTGGTCCACGACGACGTGGAGATCCTCGGCCCGACCGGTGGCAGCCGGCCCGAGGGCCCCGCCACGGGTGCGATCCGGCTCCAGGACCACGGCGACCCGGTCCAGTACCGCAACATCTGGATCAAGCCGCTCGACAACTGACCGCACCACGCCGGGGGCGGCCGGACCGGTGACCCGGTCCGGCCGTCCCCGGTCAGTCCCCGGTGGCGACCGCCGACGTGCCGCCGGGCAGCAGGGCCGCGTCGGGTCCGGCCAGCGCCCGGCGCAGCAGGTGCTGGTAGCCGGCGATCCAGCCGGTGACCGTGTCGGCGTCGAAGAGCGCGGTCGCGTACTCCACTACCAGCGCCATCGCCCCGTCGGGCGCGGGCGTCACCTGCCAGAGCTGGTCGGCGCGGGCCCCGGCCAGCAGCACGTCCCTTGCCGGTGCCGGGTCCAGACCGGGCAGCCGCAGCACCGGCGGATCCAGGTCGAACATCGAGAAGTACACCCGGGGCGGGTTGCCGGCGAACCGCTCGCCGAGCGCCTCGGTCAACACCGGCAGCGGCACCGACTGCATCGCCAGGGTCTGCCAGGTCGCGGCGGTCGTCCGGTCGACCAGCTCGTCGAAGGCCGCCGCGCCGTCGACCGGCACGACCAGCCAGGGTACGTGCGCCAGGCCGCCGACCAGGTCGGCGAAGCGGGGATCCAGCCGGTTGGCCACCGGTACGGTGAGCGTGATGCTCGGCTGACCGGTCAGCTCGTGCAGGAACCCCGCGAAGGCGGCGGCGAAGACCACGAAGGGCGTCACCTTCCGGCGTACCGCGTAGTCGTTCGCGGCGGTGACCAGGTCGGCGGCGATCGTGGCGCGGACCGAGGTGCCGGCGCTGACCACCGTCGACGGGCGGGGCCGGTCGGTGGGCAGCCGGACCGGCGCGGCCTGTTCCCGGACCTGCTCGGCCCAGCCGCGTACCAGGTCACGGGTCTGCTCCTCGGCGAGGAAGCGCTGCTCCCATCGGCTGAAGTCGAGGAAGTCCGCGGCCAGCACCGGCAGGTCGGCGGGTGCTCCGGTGACCTCGGCGGTGTAGAGCGCGCCCAGGTCGCGCACCAGCACGTCGACCCCCCAGCCGTCGATGACCCCGTGGTGCACCGCCAGCACCAGCTCGTGCCGCTCCCCCGGGTCGGCGGAGCCGGTCGGGCCGGTCAGTCGTACCAGCAGGGCCCGGAAGCAGGGTTCCCGTTCCAGGGCGAACGGCTGGGCCGCCCAACCGGTGACCGTGTCGTCGAGCCGGTCCGGGGCCACCTCGACCACCGGCAGGTCCACCGGGCGGGTGGCAAGCACCTCCTGCCGGACCACACCGTCCTCGATCGCGTACCTGGTGCGCAGCACGGCCTGCCGGTCGGCCAGGGCGGTCAGCGCCCGCCGCAGCGCCGCCCGGTCGAGCCGTCCACGCAGCGCGAAGCGGGTCGCCACGGTGAGGGTCTGCGGCTCGTCGCTGCGGATCGTCAGCAGGACCTGCCGGGCCTGACCGAAGCTCGCCGGCGCGGTACGTACCACCTCGCCGACCGGCGCGGCCCGGTCGTCGCCCACCGACCCGCCCCCAGCCACGGCGGGATCAGCGGTGCCGGCCGGATCCGCGGTGCCGGCGGGGTCGGACAGGCCGGCGGGGCCGGCGGGGCCGGACAGGCCGGCAGGGCCGGCGGGGTCGGGCGGGGTGAGTCGGCGGGCCATCGCCCGGACCGTGGGGTCCCGGAGGAAGTCGAGGATCTCCACCGTCCGGCCCAGCTCGGTGGCGGTCCGGTTGAGCAGCCGCAACGCCGTCAGCGAGGTGCCACCCAGCTGGAAGAAGCTCGACTCGACACTGAGGTCGGTCAGGCCCAGCTCGGCCCGCCACAGCTCGTGCAGCCGCCGTTCCAGCTCGGTCGCCGGGGCCACCCGGGGGCCGGTCGCGACAAGGTCGCCGCGGTCCGGCTCGGGCAACCGGGCCCGGTCCAGTTTGCCGCTGTCCTGCAGGGGCAGCTCCGGCAGCAGCACGCAGACCGTGGGCACCAACTGTGCCGGCAGGCGTTCGGCGAGCGCCCGCAGGAGCCGGTCGGCGGTCACCTCCGGGTCGGCCGGCACCACGTAGCCGGCGAGGTACGCCTCGTCGCGCTCGTCGCGCCAGGCCCGGACGGCGGCCTGCCGGACCCCGTCGAGCTGCCGCAGGTGGTACTCGGCCTCGGCCGGCTCCACCCGTACCCCCCGGATCTGCACCTGGGCGTCGTTGCGGTGCAGGAACTCCAACCGCCCGTCCGGCCGCCAGCGGACCACGTCGCCGGTGGCGAAGAGCGGACCGTGCTCGGGATGCCGCCGGAACCGCCGGCCGGTCTCGGCCGGATCGTCCAGGTAACCCAGCCCCAGCTGGGCACCGCCGAGGTGCAGCTCACCCGCCGCGCCCACCGGCACCGGCCGGCCGTACCCGTCGAGCACCCGGACCCAGGTCCCCGGTACGGGTCGACCGATGGGCGGCACCGCGCCGTCGGCCGGCGTCAGCTGCGCCCAGGTGGACAGCACGGCCGCCTCGGTCGGGCCGTAGCCGTTGGTCACCCGGAAGGGCAGCTCCGCGCGGGCCTGCCGACGGAGCCGGTCCCCGCCGACCACCAGGTGCCGCAGCGCCGTCCCGGCCGGCCAGTCCAGGTCGATCAGCAGCTCCCCCATCGGGGTCGGCATCATCGCCACCGTCACCCGGGTCCCGACCAGCCAGTCGCGCAGCCGTACCGGGTCGAAACGCGCCTCCTCCGGCACCACGCAGAGCGTCGCGCCGACGGTCAGCGCCGGCCACACCTCGAGGCAGGTGGCGTCGAAGCCGGGGCTGCTGAACCAGCTCAGCCGGTCGGCGGCGGTGAGGCCGAGGTCCCGGACGTACCAGGCGACGGTGTTGGCAATCGCCCGGTGCGGGATCACGCAGCCCTTCGGCCGACCGGTCGAGCCGGAGGTGAACAGCACGTACGCGACATCCTCGGGGCTCAGCGCGGCCGTGGCCGCGCCTTGACGGCTCAGCGCGGCCGTGGCCGCGCCCTTGCTCAGCGGGATCGTTTCCGCGCCGCCGACGCGCGGTGGATCCCCGGCCCCGGGTGCCGCCGGGGCCAGTTGGTCGACCAGCACGGTGGGCACCGAAACCGGCAGCCTCGGCTGGGCGGTGTGCGAGACCACGGCGGCGACCCGGGCCGACGCCAGGATGGCGGTCGACCGGGCGGCCGGCTGGTCCGGCGGGAGCGGCACGTACCCGGCCCCGGTGGCCAGCACGCCGAGCATCGCCACCACGGCGTCGGCCCCGCGCGGCAGGTGCACCGCCACGAGCTGGCCGGGGCCGACCCCGGCCGCGCGCAGCGCCGCCGCCACCGCCTCGGCCCGTCGGCCCAGCTGCGGGCCGGTCAGCCGGCCGTGCTGGTCGAGCACCGTCGAGGTGTCCAGGGACAACCCCGCCAGCAGGGTACGGCCCGCGCCGGGAGCCGGCGGTCCGCCGTCCTGCCAGCGGTCGATCCGCTCCCGCTCGTCGTCGGTGAGCCGGGGCAGCTCGGCCACCGGCAGCTCCGGCTGGTCGGTGCCGGCCCGCAGCAGCACCGCCAACCGGTCCAGGATCCGCGTCACCGTGGGCCGGTCGAAGAGGTCCCGGGCGAAGTTGAGCTGACAGTCGACCCGCTCGGCCCGGCCGGTGAGGAACAGCGCGAGGTCGAAGGGGGCCCGGTCGACGGCCGCGTCCAGCAGCTCGGCGCGTACCCCGGGCAGGTCCAGCTCGAAGACCGCGCCGTTGTCGAACTCGACGACCACGTCGAACAGCGGGTGCCGGCCGGGCTCGGGCTGGCCACCCAGGGCGGCGACGATGCGCGGCAGCGGTGCGTCCTGGTGTTCCTGGGCGTCCAGCAGCACCGACCGGACCGTCCGCACCAGCTCGCCGAAGCCGGCCTCGGGTGCCACGTCGATGCGCAACGGCAGGGTGTTGACGTACATCCCGACGGCCTGCTCGGTGCCGGGCGGGCGGTGCGCCACCGGGGTGCCCACCAGCACCTCCCGTCGACCGACCAGGTCGCTCAGCAGTACGGCGAACCCGGCCAGCAGCACCATGAACGGGGTGACCCGGTGGGCTCGGGCGAACTGGCGTACCCGGCGGGTCAGGTCGGCGTCGAGTTCGGCGGCGGCCACCCCGCCGGCGCCGCTCGGCACGGCCGGGCGCGGCCGGTCGGTCGGCAGGTCCGGGCGGGTCGGCAAGCCGGCGAGCGCCCCGGTCCAGTACGCCAGGTGCCCACGCAGCGTCTCCTCGTCGGGCTCGGCGGCCACCGCCGGCCAGGGCGGTGCCGGCGGCAACTGGGCCGGCCGACGCTCCAGCGCCGCCCGGTAGCCGGCGGCGATCTCGCGGCTGACCAGTTGCGCCGAGACGGTGTCGATGACCAGGTGATGCATCCGCAGGACCAACAGGTGCCGGTCGGCGGCGAGCCGGACCAGCCGGGGGGCGAACAGTGGCCCGGCGGCCAGGTCGAACCGGTGCGCGTTCTCCTGCCGCAGCACCGCGGCCACCGCTCCGGCGTCGGCGGAGTCGACGGCACCCGCCTCGTCGCCGCTGGCGTCGGCCTGTTCCACCGGCAGGTCGAGCCGGCCGGGTGGCAGGGCCAGTTGGCGCGGCTCGCCGTCGACCTCACGCACGACCGAACGCAACGCCGGATGCCGGTGGACCACCGACTCCAGGGCGGTCCGCAGCGCGTCGACGTCGAGTTCGCCGGTGAGGCGGACCATCTTCGTCTCGGTGTACGTCGGCCGGCCCGGCAGCATCCGCTCGACGAACCAGACCTCGCGCTGCGCCACCGACAACGGCGCGACCTGCGCCGACGAGCCGGCATCCACCAGCGCGGCCGGCGACGACGGTACGGCCTGGGACGACAGCGCGGCCTGGGACGACGGTACAGCCTGGGACGACAGCGCGGCCTGCGACGACGGTACGGCCGGCGGCGGGCCGGTGGGGTGGCCGACCAGTGCGCCGAGTTGTTCGATGCCGGGCAGGCCGGCCAGCATCCGGTCCGGCGGCAGCCCGAAGTCGACGAAGCAGCCGATCTCGTCGACCCCGAGCTCGGCGACCCGGGCCACGATGGACGCACAGTCCGCCGGGCTGCCGATCAGGGCCCGGTCGGTGGTGTAGCGACGGTAGGCCCGACGGAGCAGGAACGCCACATCCTCCTCGGCGGTGTTCGCCAGGTCGATGGTCACCCCGAGGCTGTTGGTCACCTGGCCGAACAGGGCCAACGACGACCGCAGGTAGTCGCAGAACGGCCCGAAGGCCTCGTCGCGTACCCGCTTGGTGTCGTCACCGAGGTAGGTGTGCAGCAGCAACACGACCCGCCCGGCCGCCGGGTCGAGGCCGTGCTCGGCCCGCGCCGCCCGGTAGCGGGCGATGTTCTCACCCAACTGCTCCACGCTCTGCGACATCAGGTTGGTGATGATCCCCAGGTCGGCCTCGGCGGCCCGCCGGTAGCTGTCCGGGTTGCCCACCACGGCGGCGAACATCGGCGGCATCGGCTGCACCGGCCGGGGGAAGAGCCGGACCTCGACCGGCTCACCGTTGCCGGCGGTACGGGTGAGCGCCCCGCCCTGCCAGAGGGTGCGGATCTGTCCGACCGCCTCGTACATCGCCTCCCGGTGCCGGCCGTACACCTGCGGAGCGAGCACGAAGTCCCGGGCGTGCCAGCCGGAGGCGCAGCCGATCCCGACCCGCCCACCGGAGAGGTTGTCCACCACCGCCCACTCCTCGGCGACCCGGATCGGGTCGTGCAGCGGCAGCACCGCGCAGCCGGCGTGGACGCGTACCCGCTCGGTCCGGGCCGCGACCGCGGCGGCCAGCACGGACGGGTTGGGGAAGATCCCACCGAACGAGTCGAAGTGCCGTTCCGGCAGCCACACCGCGTGCAGGCCGTGCCGGTCGGCGAAGGTGGCCGCCGCCAGCACCGCCGCGTACCGGTCCTCGACCCGCTGCTGCGGGTAGTCGCCGAAGAAGTACAGACTGAGATCCGGTACGCCCGCCGGCCGCCCCTTGCCCGCCGCTGCCTGGACAGCCAGCGCTGATCCCACAGCCGGCGCTGATTGCACAGCCGGCGCTGATTGCACAGCCGGCGCTGAGGCCACCGCCGGGGCGGGTTCGGCCACGGTGGGGCGGGCGGGGGCCGGCCGGTGCGGCGCGGGGGCCGGCGGTGGTGCCTGGCCGCCGGGGAAGAAACCGCCCCGGCGCAGGTCGTACAGCGACTCCCGGACCGCGTCGACCACCGTGTCCACGTCGGCGTCGGTGTGCGCGTCGGAGAGGAAGAAGTTCCGCCACTCCCAGACGTGTACGCCGGCCAGCAGCAGGTGGTTGAAGAGCAGGTTCAGGTCGGTCGGGGAGGCGAGGCGGAACAGCGAGCCGAAGTGGTGCACCCGGACCGGGAAGTCCTCCGCGACGCAGAACGCGTTGACGGTGTCGGCGAGCCGGGTGGTGGCCCGGTTCAGCCCCTCCTGCAGGGCCGGCCCACGGCGGCGCAGCTCGGTCAGCACCGCGCGGGCGGCGACCATCGAGACCGGATGCTGGATGTAGGTGCCGCCGAAGAAGGTGGTGTCCTGCGGCGGGACGCTGTCGTCGCCGTACCGCCAGAAGCCGCCGTCGACCCAGTCCATGATGTCGGCCCGGCCGGCGACCGCCCCCACCGGGAAGCCACCCCCGATCACCTTGCCGTACGTGGCCAGGTCGGCGCGGACCCCGAAGACCCCCTGCGCGCCCTGCGGGTGCGGGCGGAAACCGGTGAGCATCTCGTCGAAGAGCAGCACCATCCCGTACGTGTCGCAGAGCCGGCGCAGCTCGTGCAGGAACTCGCCGGGCTGGCGGTCGGGGTGCCGGCTCTGCACCGGTTCCACCACCACGGCGGCGATCCGGTCGGCGTGCTCCCGGATGACCTCCAGGCTCTGCGCCGCGCCGTACGGCAGCACCCGGACGTCGGCCACGGCCGAGGCGGGCACCCCGGCGGAGACCGGTCTGGTGCGCCAACTCCCGCCCTCCTGCACACCCCGGCCCAGCACCGGGTCGAAGTGCCCGTGGTACGCCCCGTCGAAGGTGACGACGAGGTCCCGCCCGGTGTACGCGCGGGCCAGCCGGAAGGCCGCCGAGTTGGCCTCGGTGCCGGTGGTGGCGAAGGCGGCCCGGTCCATCCCGGTCAGCTCGCAGAGCAGCCGGGCGGCGTCCCCGGCCTCCTCGCCCCGCGGGCCGAGCCGGAGCCCGTCGGCGAGGTGGGTGGCGATGGCGCTGGTGAGGAACTCCGGCTCGTGGCCGAAGAGCAGCGCCCCGAAGCCCATCGTGATGTCGACGTAGCTGTTGCCGTCGACGTCCTCCAGGTGGGCGCCCCGGGCCCGGCGGGCGGTCAGCGGGTAGAGCATCTCCTTGGTCGCCCGACGGAAACCGACCACCGCCCGGCTGTCGGCCAGCCAGGGCCGGTGGTGTTGGGCGAGTTCCTTGGAGCGTCGGGTGCGTTCGACGTACCGCCGGACCAGGTCGTCGAAGTGGGCCCGCTGGCGTTCGTCCAACCGGCCGCTGCCGGCTCCACCGCTGACCCGCAGCGGCCGGGGGCCGAGCTGCGCCGGCCCCGCGCCGTTCCCCGCCACCGGATCCCCGGCCGCCCCCGGTTCCCCGGCCGGCGGCGCGGACGCGGCCGACCGCGGCGCGGGGCCCGACGACGGTACGGCGGTCGAAGGCGTGGCGGGCGCGGGCATGACGGACGCGGGCATGACGGGCGCGGGCATGACGGGCGCGGGCGCGGCGGGCGCGGGCGCGGCGGGCGCGGGCGCGGCGGGCGCGGACGTGGCAGGCGCGGGCGCGGGAAGGGCCGGCGCGGGGCCGGGTGCCGGGACCGGTGGCACGCCCGGTTCCGGGCTGGCGGAGAGCGCGGCGAGCTGGTGGGTCATCAGGTCGGCGAACCGGCCCATCAGGTCGAGCTGGGCGCGGATCAACTCGGCGGCCGGTGTTACCGCCGCTCCACTCACCGTGGCCGGCGCGGCGGGCGGACCGGCGACGGGCGGACCGGCGACGGGCGGACCGGCGACGGACGGACCGGCGACGGGCGGCGGGCCTACGGCGGGCGGACCGGCGACGGACGGACCGGCGACGGACGGACCGGCGACGGGCGGCGGGCCTACGGCGGGCGGACCGGCGGGTGCGACAGACGGCAGACCGGTGAAGGTCTGGTCCGGCGGCCCGGCCGGGTGCGGGCGCGTCCCGTTGCCGTTGCCCGCCACGGCGGCCGGTTCGAACGGCACACTGGGCGCGACGGCCGCCGTCGACGGGACCGTCCCCGCCGACGGGACCGTCCCCGCTGATGGGGCGGCGGCAGCGATCACGCCGTCCGGCGTCGCGGCGGCAGCGATCACGTCGTCCGGGGTCGCCTCGTCCCGGGTCAGGGCGGCCAGCCGCTCGGGCGTCATCCGCTCCAGCACCGCCTGACTGAGCCGCTGCGGAGTGTCGAGGTCCTCGAAGAGTTCCCGCATCGTCACCCGGATCCGGTACGTCGCCTCCAGGTCACGCAGCAGGTTGATCATCAGCAGCGAGTCGGCGCCGAGATCGAAGAAGGCGGCGTCGGCGGCGATGCGGTCCGGGTCCTCGTCGAGGTGCCGGGCGGTGAGTTCGCGGACCTGGCGCAGCACGATGTCGGCGGCGGGGTTCGCCGGGACGGCCGGGGACATCCTGGGCGTACCTCCTGCTTCGGGGGTGAGCGGTGCTTCGGGGGTGTGCGGTGCTTCGGGGGTGAGCGGTGGCGGGGGCGTCGGGGCGGCCCAGTGCCGGGTGAGCTGGAACGGGTAGGTGGGCAGCGGGATCCGGCGGCCGGTCGGTGCGAGGGCGGCCCAGTCCACCGGCACGCCCCGGGCGTAGAGGGTGGCCAGGGCCGTCAGCACCGACCCGGCCCGGTCGCGGCCGCGCTGGACCGGGATCCAGCTGGTGTCCGGCCACTGCCGCCCCAGGGGGGTCAGGGTGGCGTCCGGTCCGATCTCGACGAAGGTCGTGCAGCCGTCGGCGACGAGCCCCTCGACCCCGGCGTGGTAGTCGGCCGGCTGCCGGGTCTGCCGGCGGACGTGCTCGGCGTCGAGCCGGGTCCCCGGCGCGAGGCGTACCCCGGAGAGGCTGCTGACCAGCGAGGTGCCCAACGGTTGCCAGTCGAGCGTCGCGGCCTGCGCGCCGAGTTCGGCCAGCACCGGTTCCATCAGCGCACTGTGGAAGGCCCGGCGTACCGCCAGCGGACGGTGGTCGAGGTCGGCGGCCCGCAGCAGCTCACCGGCGCGGGCGACGACCTCCGGGGTGCCGGAGAGCACGTACCGGCGCGGCCCGTTGCGCACGGTCAGCTCCGCCCCCGGCACCCGCGCCAGCACCGGAGCCAGTTGCGCGGCGTCGGCGAGCACCGCCAGGGCCGCCCCCTCGGGGGTACGACTCTGCATGAGCTGCCCGCGTACCGCCGCCAG
This sequence comes from Micromonospora sp. WMMA1923, assembly GCF_049179195.1. Taxonomy (NCBI): domain Bacteria; kingdom Bacillati; phylum Actinomycetota; class Actinomycetes; order Micromonosporales; family Micromonosporaceae; genus Micromonospora; species Micromonospora sp. WMMA1923. The sequence continues at coordinate 6,402,512 of NZ_JBMHLZ010000001.1, read as the reverse complement.
GTGCAGCCCGTCGGCGACCGGGAGCGCACCGGCCAGGCAGAGCGCCGCGTACTCACCGGCGCTGTGGCCGATGAGCACGTCCGGCCGCACCCCCACCGACTCCAGCAGCCGGCCGAAGGCGACCTGCACCGCGTAGAGCGCCGGCTGGACGGTGGCGGTGGTCCACTCGTGCGGCTCGCCGCGCAGTGCGGCGAGCAGGTCGACGCCCCACGTCCGCTGGTACCACCCCGCGCACTGCTCCAGCACCTCGCGCGCCGGCTCGTGTGCCAACAGGCCGGCGGCGGCGCCGGTCAGGTCGCTGCCCTGTCCGGAGCAGGCGAAGACGACCGGCCCGGGGCCACCAGCCGGCACGCTCCCGGCCACCAGCCCGGCCCCGGCGGGGGTCGAGGTCGCCCGCCGGAGTACGTCAGCCACCCCGGCCGGCGAGTCCGACCAGGCCACCAGCCGGTGGCGCAACGCCCGCCGGCCCGCGCCGAGGGTGACCAGTACGTCGTCGGGCCGGGGCGCGTCCGCCGAGGCCAGCCGGTCGGCGAACCGCTCGGCCAGCTGGCGCAGCGCGGTCGGATGCTGGGCGGAGAGTGGCACCACGACCGGCCCGGCCGGTGGACTCCGCCGGGCCGCCACGGGTGCCGGTGGCTCCTCGACCACGACGTGGGCGTTGGTCCCGCCGACGCCGAGCGACGAGACACCGGCCCGCCGGGGACCGGGACCGGTCCAGTCCCGTACCTCGGTCGGCAGCTCGAACGGCCCCTCGTCGAGCCGCAGCTCGGCGTTGGGTCGGCGCAGGCCGGCGACCGGGGGGACCTTCCCGTCCCGGACCACCATGATCGCCTTGATCAGGCCGGCCATTCCGGCGCAGGTGTCGAGGTGGCCGATGTTCGCCTTGACCGCGCCGAGCGGCAGCGGCCGTCCGCGCCCACCGAAGACGGTACGCAGCGCCTCCACCTCGATCGGGTCGCCGATCCGGGTGCCGGTGCCGTGCGTCTCGACGTACCCGATCGAGTCGGCGTCGACCCGGGCCTGGGCCAGGGCGGCCCGGATGACCTCGGCGTGCCCGGTGACGCTGGGAGCGGTGTAGCCGGTCTTCGTGGCACCGTCGTTGTTGACCGCCGAGCCGATGATCACGCCGTACACGGTGTCGCCGTCGGCGAGCGCGTCGTCGAGGCGTTTGAGCAGCACCGCCGCGACCCCGTTGCCGCCGACGGTGCCGTCCGCCGCCGCGTCGAACGCCCGGCAGGCTCCGGCGCGAGACAGGATCGACCCTTCCTCGTACCGGTAGCCGGCCGCCTGCGGCACGTGCACCGCAGCCGCCCCGGCCAGCGCCAGGTCGGTCTCCCCGGCCAGCAGCGCCCGCACCGCCAGGTGCACCGCGACCAGCGAGGTCGAGCAGGCGGTCTGCACGCTGATCGCCGGCCCGGTCAACCCGAGCCGGTACGCGACCCGGGTGGCCAGGAAGTCGGGCTGGTTGCCGATGGTCACCTGCAGGGCCGCCACCTGGTCGGCGGGGTCCGCCCCGGCGAACCGGTCCAGCAGGTAGTTCCGCAGCGAGTAGAGGTGCATGCCGGCACCGGCGTACACCCCCACCCGCCGGTCGGTGCCGGCCTGTCCGCCGTCCTCCAGGGCCTCCAGACAGACCTGGAGGAAGAGCCGCTGCTGCGGGTCGACAAGCGCCGCCTCCCGGGCGCTGATGCCGAACAACTCGGCGTCGAAGCCCTCGATGTCCGCGAGCGCGCCGCTCACCGGTACGAACGCCGGATCGTCCACCAGTGCCGGTGGCAGTCCGGCGGCGAGCAGCTCGGCGCGGCTGAACCGGCGTACGTCGACCCGGCCGGCGAGCAGGTTCTGCCAGTACCGCTCGACGGTGTCCGCGCCGGGCAGCCGGGCGGCCAGGCCGATCACCGCGATCCGCTGCTCACCCGGCCTGTCGGCGGACCCGGTTGCCGCCAGCTCCCCACCCGACGGGGTGAACCGTTCAGCCAGGTGCCGGGCGAGGGCGGCGGGGGTGCCGTGGGTGAAGAGGGTGGTCTGCGGGAACTGCCTACCGAGTGACTGCTGCAGCAGGGTGTGCAGCCGCAGCAGGCGCACCGAGTCCAGGCCGGCGTCGTGGAAGGCGGTGTGCTCGTCCACCCCGCCGGGCACCGTCTGGCGCAGCGCCTGCCGTACCGCGTTGGCGACCCCGACCGGGTCGGGGCCGGCCGTCGCCGAGCCGCCCGGAGCCGGCGCGGTGCTGGCCGGGGTGGCATCGTCGACGGCGTCCGGCATGGATCCGACCGGGTCGGCCACCACCGGCACCGGGACACCGAAGACGTCCGTGGGCACACCGCTGCCGGCGGCAGCGCCAGGCACCCCGCTGCCGGCGGCAGCGCCGGACGTCCCGCTGCCGGCGGCAGCGCCGGAGCCGGCGGTGGCCCGGACGCCCTCCAGCGCCCACACCGGGCGCACCAGGTGTCGTACCCGGGTGGCGTTGGTGTCGAAGCCGACCAGCAGGTGGCCGGCGGGTTGGTGCAGCGCCAGCCGGGTCAACGCCTGTCCCTGCGGTACCGAGAAGCTGAGCATGTGCCGCCGGGTGGCCGCCTCCACGCCACCCTGCTCGCTCAGTCCCACCCCGCGCCACATCCCGTAGCTGAGGCAGTGGGCGTCGCCGAGCTGTGCGCAGAGAGCTTCGAGGAAGCGGTTGCCGGCCGCGTAACCGCCCGCACCGACCACCGGGGTCAGCGACAGCAGGGAGGAGAAGGCCACCAGGTGGCTGCCCGGTCGACGCCGGAGCAGCCGGGCCACCTCGATCGAGCCGGCCACCTTAGGGTCGGTCTCCGGACGCCACTGTCCGGCACGTGGCGCGGAAAGCGGCACGGTCCGGTACCGGCCGGCGAGGTGCAGCGCGCCGTCCAGCGGTGCTCCCCAGGCGCGTTCGGCCTCGACGACCGCGGCCTCCAACGCCGTGCCGTCGGTGACGTCCACCCGGGCGTAGCGGACCCGGTCGGGGCCGGCGGCGGCCAGCTCGGCGAGGGCCGGACCGGGTTCGCTCCGTCCGACGACCAGCACCCGCAGGTCCAGCTCGGCGCGCAGGTCACCGAGGATCACCCGGCCCACCCCGCCGAGCCCGCCGGTGACCAGCCACCGTGAGCCGGGCCGGAGCACGGCCGGCCCCTTTGCCGGCTCGACCCGTTCGACCGCGCGGACCAGGGGTCGGCCGCGCCAGGCGACCAGTGGTTCCCGGTGCGCCCAGCCGCAGGCCGCGACGACGGTGGCCGCGTCCCCGGCGACCTCGTCGCCGGGCAGGTCCAGATGCCAGGCGCGGACCCCCGGCTGCTCGACCCCGAGGGTCTCGCCCAGGGCGGCGGTCAACGCGGCGGGCGGGCAACCCGCCTCGTCGCCCCGGATCCGGTACAGGCCCCGGCTCAGGGTGAGCAGGGTGCCCGTCCAGTCGAGGGCGGCCAGGGCACGCAGCAGGCCGAGCGGACCGGTGCCGCACACCTCGACGGCGCGCCGGGTGGCGTCGGTGTCGTCGAGGTCGGGCGTGGGCAGGTAACTGGCCGCGAACACGACAAGTCCCGGGGTACGCCCGCCCGCCGCCAACGACCGCAGCAGCTCCACCCACCGATCCGGATCGTCGTACGGGCGGCCGGCCCGATCCGGATCGTCGTACGGGCGGCCGGTGGGGTCCACGAGTACGGCGTCGGGCAGGTCCCGGCCGAGGCAGGCGGCCAGCCCCAGGGTGTCGGCGACCACGAGCACCGGCCCGGCCGGCGGGGTGGCACGGGTGAACCGGCGGGCTGTCCACACCGGCCGGTAGACGCAGTCGGCGACCGTGGTGGGGGCGGCGTCGAGCAGGTCGACCCGGCGCGACGCCGGCTCGTAGCCGCCGGCCAGCAGCCGGTTACGCATGCTGGTCCGCTGGATCTTGCCGCTGGTGGTCTTCTCGAACTGCTCCGGCGGCACGCAGACCAGGTGGGCCGAGCCGACCTGCAGCCGTTGCGCCAGCCGCTGCCGGATCCGGGTCAGCAGCTCCGCATCCAGCGCCTCCTGCGCGCAGAAGAGCACCACGATGCGTTCGATGCCGTCGGGTCCCGGGGCCCCGAACGCCGCCACCTGGGTAGGTGCCACCCCCGGCACCGCCCCGACCAGGTCCTCGATCTCGTGGCAGAAGTAGTGCACCCCGTTGACGATGATCACCTCCTTGCCCCGGCCGGTGATGGTGAGCCGGCCGTCGTGGAGGTACGCGAGGTCACCGGTGTCGAACCACGGTCCGTCCGGGAAGGCCGCCCGGTTCGCCTCGTCATGGTTGAGGTAGCCGGGGGTGACCCGCTCGGACCGGACCTGCAACCGGCCGATCCGCAGCTCCGGCAGGGCGGTCCGGCCGTCCGGCGCGGTGACCCGGAACCGGGTGCCCGGCGCCGGTGGGCCCATGCTGAGGAAGGTGGTCGTCCCCGGGGCACTGGCCGGCGCCAGCCGGACCCGGCTGCCGTCGGCGTGCAGCTCGGCGTGCTGCACCGCGTCCGGGCCGAAGGTCTGGTAGCTGATCGCGGTGCAGGTCTCGGCCATCCCCCAGGCCAGCACCAACGCGTCCGGGGCGAGCCCGCTGTCGGCCGTGGCCGCCAGGAAGCCGCGCATCACCGGCTCGGTGCACTGCTCGCCCGCGTTGATCAGGGTACGCACCCCGCTGAGGTCCCACCGCCGGTCCGGCTGCGCCCGCAACGCCTCGGTGACCAGCTTGAAGCCGAAGTTCGGCGACCAGCTGTGCCGCACCCGGTACCGCTGCATCAGGTCCAGCCAGAGTGGCGGGTCGGTGAGCACCAGCGCCGTGCCGACGTGCACGTTGTCGCAGCCCAGCACGACCGGACCGAGGTGCATCATCACCAGGCCGGCCACATGGTCCAGCGGCAGCCAGTTGAGCATGACGTCGTCGGGGCGTACCCGGGCGACCTGGCAGGCGTCCCGGGCGTACCGCACGATGCCCCGGTGGGTAAGCGGGATCACCTTGGACGCGCTGGTGCTGCCGGAGGAGAGTTGCAGCATCGCCACGTCGTCCGGGGTGGGCCGGGGCAGCTCCCCGGCCGGCTCGTGGGCCCGGCAGTCGGCCAGGTCGAGCACCCGCAGGCCGCCCCACCCGGCCCGGTCGGCGTAGGTCCCCAGCTGTGCGGTGACGGTGCCGCTGGTGAGCACGACCGGGTGGTCCAGGCTCCGCCAGGCGTGCTGCAGCTTGTCGAGGGTGGCGTTGCGGGCCTGGTACCCGGGGGCCTGCGCGACGGCCACCGGCCGCAGCCCACCCAGCAGGCAGGCCCAGAGCGCGACGAAGTGGTCGGCCAGCGACGGCAGATGCAGGATCACCGGGTCGCCGGTGGTCAGCCCGGCCGCCCGCAGCCCGGTCAGCGTCCGCAGCGCGGCGTCGAGCAGCTCCGGGTAGCGCAGGGTCCGGGTGCCGTCGGCCTCGACCAGCCGCAGCCCCCGGTCGGGCCGGTCCCGGGCGGCCCGCCGCAACGCCTCCGGCAGCGTCGCCGGAAGGTCACCACCGACCTCGGGTACGCCCCCGACCGCCTCGGCCAGCGGCGCATCCGACTCAACCGCCGACACCCCAGCCTCGGTCGGCGTACCCGGATCCTTCGGGGTGTCGCCGGATGCTGCGGCCGGCGCGACCAGGTCCGATCCCCAGCGCGGCGGCAGCTCCAGCACGTCGGCCAGGTGGATCCGGTCCGGTTTCCGGTCGGGCCGGCGGACCAGGGTGCCGCCGGCGGTCGTGGCGACCGGCACCGCCCGCAGCGCCGCCGGGTCCGCCACGCCGTCGGCGTCGCGCGGGATGCCCGACACCACGGCGACCGGTACCGGCCCACCGGAGTCACCCGTCGCCGCCACCGCCGCCTGCGCCGCCCGCCGGGCCTGCGCCGGGGTGCCGGTGGGGGCGGGGACGACGTACGCCACCCGGTACCGGACGCCGTCGAAGCCGGTACGGTCGACCACCGCCACGTCGATCAGCTCGGTACGTCGGGCCAACGCCTCGGACAGCTCGTCCACCGGTCACCTCCTGCTCTGCTGTGGCCGCACGGCCGGGTCCGGTTGTTCGGCGGCGGGTCCCGCCCCACGTCGGCCGACCGTGACGCCCACGGCCACGACGACGGCCAGCAGCACGACGGCGCCGTGCATGACGCCGGCCACCTGGATCGGCCGCCACACCTCCAGCAGTGCGGCGGCCAGCAGCATGCCCAGCCCCAGGCCACCGTTCTCGGCCATCGCGGTGAGCCCGAAGAAGTAGCCCCGACGCGGATCGGGTTCCGCCTGCACCCGGGTGGTGTAGGTGATCTCGGTGAAGCCGTCGGCCAGGCCGGCGATCAGGGCCACCACCAGGACCCACGGCTGCCCGATGCCGGCGAAGGCCGCCACGAAGGCCGCCGACATCAGGCAGGTACCGACGATGAAGGCCAGTTCGCTGCGGTGCGGATCGTCGAGACCGCTGGTACGCCGCCGGATCCCCTTGATCACCTGGTGCGCGGCGAACAGCCCCACCGCCCAGACCGCGAAGAAGTTGCCGACGAAGCCGGCCGGGTCGGCGGGCTGGATCTGGGTGGCGTAGACCGGCATGCCGACGTTGTGCGAGGCGGACCCTAACGCGTCGACCGCCCGGACGGCGAGGATGACCGACACCGTCGGCGCGGCGGCCAGCACCCCGACGACCACCTGCCCGCGCCACCGCCGGCCGGTTCCGCCGTCGGCCTTGCCGGTCGGCGGGGACGTACCCTCCACGATGGAGCTGCGGCGACGGGGAAACCGCAGCGGCAGGACGCCCAGCATCGTCGCCGAGAAGGCGAAGGCGCCGGCGGTGACCAGGAAGACCGGCCCGTAACCGAGCCAGCCGACCAGCAGTCCACCGGCGGCGAACCCCAACGCCGTCGCCACCGCCCGGCCGGTCACCAGCAGCCCGTTGGCCTCGATCCGGTGCTCGTCACCCACCAGGTCCGGCACACTGCTGCGCAGCAGCACCGAACTCGTGGTGCTGAGCAGCCCGGTCAGCACGGCCACCACCGGCAGCAGACCGATCCGGGTCTGCTGCCCGGCGAGCGCCAACACCAGCAGCGTGGTCGCCTGACCCAGGTCACACAGGACCAGCACCGGGCGGCGGGGCAGCCGGACCGTCACCAGCCCGCCGACCAGACCCGCGACGACGCCGGCACCGAGGCGCAGGGCCATGAAGACCCCGGTCTGCCACGCGCTGCCGGTCGCCTGGTAGACGAAGAGGTTCAGCGCCACCATGTTCAGGTAGCTGCCGAAGGTCGCGGCCGAGGTGCCGACGACCAGCGCCCGGAAGAGGGCCAGCTGTCGGGACCCGGCGGCACCCCGGGTCACTCCGGTTCCCCCACCCGCCGGTTCGTAGTTGCGGTCACCAACGCCAAGCGGAGGACTCTCCCCACCGATTCACCTCAATGTACGCACGCGTCGTCTGATCGTCGCCGGTAAATGTCAGGGCCTCGCCAGTCTGCCCGACACCGCCCGGCATCGCCAGGGCAGAACCGGGGCCTGCCGCCAGAGAGCCGGCCTGAGCTGCGTCGATGTCTGGCGGTTTCCCGTTGTGGCGGCACCGGGACGGGAACTTGTCCGGGACCGTGCCCGACTACTCGACCGGGAGACGGTGCCCGCAGCTGGACACCGCCACCTGCGCAGCACCGCCTTCCGATCGGAGTAGTCCATGTCCGTGACCGAACTGGTCGATCCCACCCCGAACCCGCCCGCCAACGGCGACCCCGCCCGCCCGGTACGCCGGCCCGCGCCGTGGGCGGCCCTGCTGGTCCGGTTGCACTTCTACGCCGGGGTGCTGGTCGCTCCGTTCCTGGTGGTCGCCGCGCTGACCGGGCTGGCCTACACGGTCAGCCCCCAGGTGGACCGGATCCTCTACGGCGACCAGCTCACCGTCGCCGCCGTCGGTGAGCAGCCGAAGCCGCTGGCCGAGCAGGTCGCCGCCGCCCGCGCCGCGCACCCCGACGGCACCATCGCCACCGTGGCGATCGGCACCGACGAGCAGACCACCAGGGTCACGTTCTCCCAACCCGACCTGACCGACGACCGGCAGCACACCGTCTACGTCGACCCGTACACCGGCGAGGTGAAGGGGCAGCTGACCACCTGGTTCGGGTACACCCCGGCCAGCACCTGGCTGGACGACCTGCACCGCAACCTGCAGCTGGGCGAGTTCGGCAGGCACTACTCCGAGATCGCGGCCAGCTGGCTGTGGGTCCTCGCCCTCGGCGGCGTGGTCCTGTGGTGGCGTCGCCGCGCCACCTCCCGTACCCGGATGAAGCACCTGCTCGTGCCGGACCTCTCCGCCGGCAAGGGGGTCCGACGGACCCGGGGTTGGCACGCCACCACGGGCGTCTGGCTCGCCGTCGGGCTGCTCTTCCTGTCGGTCACCGGCCTGACCTGGTCCCGCTTCGCCGGGGCGAACTTCAGCGCCGGGTTGGACGCGCTGTCGGCCAGCCGCCCGGCCGTCGCCACCGGACTCGACGGCGTCCCGCCGGCCGCCGGGGGCGGGGAACACCAGGGGCACGGCGGTCCGGCCCCGACGACGGCGGCGGAGCCGGCCAGCTACGAACGGGTCCTCGCGGTCGCCCGGGACACCGGTCTGAACGGTCCGGTGGAGATCACCCCGGCCGAGGAGTCCGGCAGCGCGTGGGTGGTCAACCAGAACGACAACACCTGGCCGGTCAGGCTGGACCGGATCGCCGTCGACCCGGCCACCGGCACCGTGGTCGACCGCAGCGACTTCGCCGACTGGCCGCTACTGGCCCAGCTCAGCAGCCTCGGCATCCAGGCGCACATGGGTCAGCTGTTCGGCCCGGTCAACCAGGTGCTGTTGGCCGCGCTCGCCATCGGTCTGCTCTGCGTGATCGTCTGGGGCTACCGCATGTGGTGGCAGCGCCGGCCCACCCGGTCCGACCGCCGTGCCGCGCTCGGCACCCCGCCCGCCCGGGGTGGCGTACGGGATCTGCCGTGGTGGGCGCTGCTGGTCGGCGTACCGGTGGTGGCGGCGCTCGGGTGGGCGTTGCCCTGGTTCGGCGTCACCCTGCTGGGCTTCCTCGTCGTCGACGTGGTCCTCGGTCTGCTCGCCCGCCGACGCCACCGCCACGCCCCCGCGTAAGGAAGGGCCCCTTGTTAACGCTTTCGGTAGAGCGGGTCACCCCGCTCACCGTCGGCCGTTAAGAAGGGGCCCTTCCTTACCTCCCTCACCCTCGGCCGGTCTGGCCGGGGGCGTCGGGGGGTGGGTCAGCGGGCGAGCCATCCGCCGTCGACCGGGATCACCGCGCCGTGCACGTAGGCGGCGGCGTCGGAGGCGAGGAAGACGGTGACCCCGGCCAGATCCTCGGGGCTACCCCACCGCCCGGCCGGGATCCGCTCCAGGATCGCCCGGTTGCGGTCCGGCTGGTCCCGCAGGGCACGGGTGTTGTCGGTGCCGATGTAGCCGGGCGCGATCGCGTTGACGTTCACCCCGTGCGGTGCCCACTCGTTGGCCAGCGCCCGGGTCAGCCCGGCGATCCCGGACTTGGCCGCGGCGTAACCGGGCACGGTGACACCCCCCTGGAAGCTCAGCATGGACGCGGTGAAGATGATCTTCCCGGTGCCGCGCCGGACCATGTCCCGGCCGATCTCGCGGGAGAGCACGAAGGGCGCGGTGAGGTCGACCTCCAGGACGTGCTCCCAGTCGGTGTCGGTGTGCTCGACCGCCGGTGCCCGACGGATCGTGCCGGCATTGTTGACCAGGATGTCGACCGGCCGGTCCCGCTGGCCGAGCCAGCCGGCGAGCGCGCGGACGGCGGCCCGGTCCGACAGGTCCGCCCGGTACGCCACGAACGTGCGCCCCTGGGCGGCCACCCGCCGCGCGACCTCGCTGCCCTCCTCCTCCAGCTCCGCACTGACCCCGATCACGTCGGCGCCGGCCGTCGCCAGGGCCTCGGCCATCGCCAGGCCGATGCCCCGCCGGCAGCCGGTCACCACGGCCAACCGGCCGCTGAGGTCGAACGGGTTCACGGATTACCTCCACAGTCGACGAGCACCTTCACGTCACCACCGGCGGCGAGGGCCACGAAGGCCTGGGCCACGTCGTCCAGCGGCACGATCCGGGAGATGAGCCGCTCGGCGGGCACCTGACCACCGTGGACCAGCCGGACCGCCTCGGTGTAGTCCTCGCTCTGGTAGACCCGTACCCCGATCAACTCCAGTTCCCGCCAGAAGACCCGGTGCAGGTCCACCTCGCGCGGGGTGGGATGGATCGCCACCACGACCAGCCGGCCGCGTACGGCGAGCAGGTCGGTGGCGGTCCGGACCCCGGCCGCCGAGCCGGACACCTCGAAGACCACGTCGGCCCCGGCACCCCCGGTGGCCTCCCGGACCTGCTCGGCGACGTCGACCGCCGCCGGGTCCAGGGTGCGCAGCCCGAGGTCGGCGGCGAGGTCCCGGCGACCCTTGTCGAGCTCCAGCACGGTGACCACGGCACCGGTGGCCTGGGCGACCGTGGCGATGAGCAGGCCGACCGGGCCGGCCCCGATCACCACCGCGTGTTCGCCGGCGGCCAGCCGGGAACGTCGTACGTCGTGCACGGCCACCGCGGTCGGCTCGACAAGCGCGGCGTGGGCCAGCGGCAGCTCCGCCGGCAACGGCACCAGGATCCGGGCCGGCACCGTCCAGGAGTGCTGCATGGAGCCGGGCGAGTCGATGCCGACGAAGTTGAGCCGGTGGCAGATGTGGGTGTGGCCGGCGCGGCAGGCGGGGCACTCGCCGCACCAGTCCAGCGGCAGCACGGTCACCGGATCACCCACCCGGTGGCCTTGGACGTCCGGGCCGAGCTCGGCGATCCGGCCGGACATCTCGTGGCCGATCACCGCCGGCACCGTCACCCGCTGGTCCATCGCGCCGTGCGCGATGTGCAGGTCGGTGCCGCAGATCCCGGTGTACGCCACGTCGATGCGTACCTGGCCGGGGCCGGGCGGCACCTCGGCGGTCTCCTCGACGACGAAGGTGTGCGGGCCGACGTAGTGCGCGCTGCGGTTCACCTGGGCTCCTCGGTCAGGTCGCGGGACATCCCTGACGACAACAAACGTCCGATGTCTCTATATTGGTCAGGGCCGCCGTTGCCGGTCACTGGCGGCGGGCCCGTCGCGACGGCGCTCGACGGCCCGCGGAGAAGGGGGCCCGGATGGCACTGACCGACGACGCGATCGCGCGGATCCGCAGCATGATCCAGAGCGGCGAGCTGCCACCCGGCACGCGACTGCCACCGGAGCCGCAGCTGGCCGCCCAGATGGGGCTGTCCCGCAGCGGGGTCCGGGAGGCGGTCAAGGTGCTCGAGTCGGCCCGGGTGCTCGACGTACGCCGCGGTGACGGGACGTACGTCACCAGCCTCGCCCCCCGGCTGCTCCTGGAGGGCCTGGGCGTCGCGGTGGAGCTGCTGCGCGACGACACCCTGCTGGAGGTGATGGAGGTCCGCCGGATGCTGGAGCCGGTGGCCACCGGCTTGGCGGCGCTGCGGATGACCGACGTCGAGCTGGACGAGCTGAGCCGGATCCTGGAGGACATGCGGGCCGCGGCCGACGACGCCGAGCAGTTGATCCGCTTCGACACGGCCTTCCACCACACGGTCGTCGCGACCACCGGCAACGAGACCCTCACCTCGCTGCTGGACGGGTTGTCCAGCCGTACCTTGCGGGCCCGGGTCTGGCGCGGGTTGATCGAGGGCAACGCGGCGCACAAGACCATCGACGAACACCACGCGATCTACCTCGCGCTGCGCTCGCGCGACCAGCTGCTCGCCCACGCCACCGCGTTGATGCACGTCAACACCAGTGAGGCGTGGTTGCGTACGGTGCTCGCCGCGCAGGCGGCCGGTGGCTGACCGCACGGCGGTGACCGTCATTCCGATGCCACCGGGGCGGGCCGGTCGACCCGCAGCTGGTAGGTGCGCACGGCGGTGCCGGCGAAGATCTCGTGCCGCTGCTCGGCCGGCAGTGCCGGCAACGCGGCGGTCAGCGTCCGGAGCACCCCCGGGTAGTCCGACCTGAGCAGGCAGACCGGCCAGTCGGAGCCAAACATCAGACGATGGGCGCCGAACTCCTCGACCGCCACCTCGACGAACGGCCGGAGGTCCGCCGGCGTCCAGTCCGGCCGGGCCTCGGTGACCAGCCCGGAGAGCTTGCCGGTGACGTTGGGGTTGGCGGCCAGCGCGGCGAACGGGTCCCGCCACCGGCGCAGGCCCGCCGCACCCTCGTCGATGCGGGGTTTGCCCAGGTGGTCGAGGACGAACCGGAGCTCGGGCACGGCCCGCGCCGCCCGCGCCGCCGCCGGCAACTGGTCGGCCCGGATCACCAGGTCGAAGACCAGGCCGGCGGCACCGATCTCGGCCAGCCCACGCCGTACGTCGGGCCGGTCGAGGTAGTCCGGGTCCGCCTCGCCCTGCACCTGGGCGCGTACCCCGACCAGCAGCTCGCCCCCGCGCAGCCGGCGGTAGCGCCCGATGGTGGCGGCCACGTCCCCGGCGGCGACGTCGAGCCAGGCCACCACCCCGAGGATCGGCGGGGTGTCGGCGGCGTAGCCGAGGAACTCCGCCGCCTCGTCGGGGTGGCAACGACCGCCCTCGACCAGCACGGTGCCGGTGACCCCGGCCGCGGTGAGCTCGGCGGTCAGGTCCGCCGGGGTGAACGGGCGGCGGATGGCGGCCACCTCGGGCGCGTCGAGCCAGTCGTAGCCACGCTCCGGCAACCACAGGTGGTGGTGCGCGTCAATGATCACGCCGTCGGTGCTCCCGTCCCGACCGGCACGGCCGACACCGGCATCCACTGCGGCCCGTCAGGGTAGCGGTACTCGATGACCGAGGCGGGCACGATCTCGGCACTCATACCCGGGGCGGTCGGCGCGTGGTACCTGCCGCCGCTTACCCGTACCGGGTCGGTGAAGTGCTCGTGCAGGTGGTCGACGTACTCGATGGCGCGGTCCTCGGTGCTGCCGCTGAGCGCGACGAAGTCGAACATGGCCAGGTGCTGCACCAGCTCGCAGAGCCCGACCCCGCCGGCGTGCGGGCAGACCGGCACCCCGAACTTCGCCGCGAGCAGCAGGATCGCCAGGTTCTCGTTGACCCCGGCGACCCGGCAGGCGTCGATCTGCACCACGTCGACGGCGTCGGCCTGGAGCAACTGCTTGAACATCACCGCGTTGTGCACGTGCTCGCCGGTGGCCACCCGGACCGGGGCGAGGGCCTTGCGCACGGCGGCGTGCCCGAGCACGTCGTCCGGCGAGGTCGGCTCCTCGATCCAGTACGGGTCGAACGGGGCCAGCTCACGCATCCACCGGATCGCCTCGGGTACGCCCCAGATCTGGTTGGCGTCCACCGCGATCCGGACGTCCGGGCCGACCGCCCGCCGGGCGATCCCCATCCGGCGTACGTCGTCGGCCAGGTTCCCACCGACCTTGATCTTGATCAACCGGTACCCGTCCCGCACCGCCTCCGCGCAGAGCCGGGCCAGCTTCTCGTCGTCGTAGCCCAGCCAACCGGGGGTCGTGGTGTACGCCGGGTATCCCTCGGTCCGCAACCGCCGCTCCCGCTCGGCCCGCCCGTCGACGGCGGCCCGTAGCAGGGCCAACGCCTCCTGCTCGGTCAGGGCGTCGCGCAGGTAGCGGAAGTCGACCTGCGCGACGAGCTGCTCCGGGGTGAGGTCGGCGAGGAGCTTCCACAGTGGCTTGCCGGCCCGCCGCGCGGCGAGGTCCCAGACCGCGTTGACCAGACCGCCGGCCGCCATGTGCACGACCCCCTTCTCCGGCCCCAGCCAGCGGATCTGGCTGTCGCCGACCAGCCGCCGGGCCAACGCCCCCGGGTCGGCGGTCAGCTCGTCGACCGGCCGGTCGATCACCATCGACGCCAGCGACCGCACGGCCGCGACCTGGATCTCGGTGCCCCGCCCCACCGTGAAGACCAGGCCGTACCCGCATGCGCCCGCCGATGTCCGCAGGACCACGTAGGCGGCGGAGTAGTCCGGGAACGGGTTCATGGCGTCCGACCCGTCGCGGTGCCGCGAGGTGGGAAACCGTACGTCGATCGTTTCTACGGACGAGATGCGCTCAGTCACCGAGACTCCTGGAGAATCGAACAGCTGCTTACCGTTGGACCGGTCCACCTCAGTTCTGCGACTTGCCTCCGGTGATTCGGGAGACCACCAGGGCCACCAGGATGACGGTGCCGTTGAGGAAGTTCGTCCACTGCGCGGGCACCCCGGCCAGGGTCAACACGTTGATGATCATAAAAAGCAGCAGGACGCCGGTGAACGCGCCGAAGACACTCCCCTTGCCGCCGTTGAGGCTGACGCCACCGATCACCGCAGCCGCGAAGACCTGGAAGATCGCGCCGCTGCCCTGGGCCGCCGGCACCGCCGCCAACCGGCCGCTGATCAGCAGACCGGCCAGGGCCGCGAGCAGACTGGCCACCACCAACGCGATCCACAGCACCCGGTCGGTGCGGATGCCCGCCGCGCGGGCCGCGTCCGCGTTGCCCCCGATCGCGTACAGCGCACGGCCCGCCCGGGTCCAGCCGAGCACCACGACGCCGACCGCGAAGAGCAGCAACGACACCCAGATCGAGGCCGGCACCCGCAACCAGGTCGCGGAGCCGAGGTACGTCATCGACTCCGGCAACGCGAAGAAGGTCTGGCCGCCGGAGATGCCGGTCAGCAACCCGCGCAGGACGATCAGCATGCCCAGCGTGACGATGAAGCCGTTGAGCCCGAACCGGACGATGAGCAGCCCGTTGAAGGCTCCGACCAGGGCACCGACGGCCAGCACGACCGGGACCGCCCAGGCCTCCGGCAGGGCACCGAGCCCGAGTCCCCGGGTGAGGGCGGGATCCACGACCAACCAGGCCGCGATGCCGGGCGCCAGTCCGAAGGTGGACTCCAGCGACAGGTCCATCTTGCCGGTGATCAGCACGATGGTCTGGGCGAGCACCAGGACGGCGATCTCCGACATGCTCTGCAGCACGTTGATGACGTTGTCGGAGCTGAGGAAGACCGGGTTGACGATCGACCCGACGATCGCGACCGCCACGATCGCCGGCACCAGCGCCAGGTCCCGCAGCCGGGCCAGGGCCAGACTCCGTGACCCGGCCGGCGGCGGTGGTGGTGCCGCCGCCGGTGCCGTGGTGGTGGAGAGCGTCTCAGACATGGTGGAGATCCACCCCTTCCATCGCGGCTACCAGCTCGTTGTCACGCCAGCCGGACGGCATCTCGGCGACCACCCGGCCCTGGAACATCACCAGCACGCGGTCGCAGATCCGCAGGTCGTCGAGTTCGTCGGAGACCACCAGCACGGCGGTGCCCCGGCGGCGGACGTCCTCGACCACACCGAGCAGGGTCTGTTTGGAGCGCACGTCGACGCCGGCGGTCGGCGTGACGAGCACCAGCAGCTTCGGATCGCTGGCCAGTGCCCGGCCCATGACGACCTTCTGCTGGTTGCCGCCGGAGAGGTCCGCGACCGGCACCTGCGGGCCGGCCGCCTTGATCGCCAGATCGGCGATGGCCCGGCGGGCCAGGGCGTCCCGCCGGGCCGGCGAGATCAGGCCGCGCCACTCGATGCGGCCCGGCACGGTCATCGTGACGTTCTCCGCGATCGACAGCGACGGCACCAGCCCCTCGCGGTGCCGGTCCTGCGGCACCAGCCCGACCCCGGCGGCGAGGGCGTCGGGCACACTGCCCGACCGCAGCGCCCGACCGTCGACGACCACGGTGCCGCCCACCCGGCGGGCCAGACCGACGATCGCCTCGGCGACCTCGACCTTGCCGCTGCCACCGCCGCCGGCGATCCCGACCACCTCACCTGCGCGGGCCTGGAACGACACCTCGGCACCGGAGGAGGTGACCAGGTCCCGCACGGCGAGCCGCACCGGCGCGTCGGTCGGCAGCGATCGGTGGTCGGCCACCGGCATCGTCACGTCCTCGCCGGTCATCGCGGCGACCAGCGCCGGCTTGCTCAACTCGGCCACCGGGGCGGTGACGATGTGCCGCGCGTCCCGGAACACCGTCACCCGGTCGCAGAGTTCGTAGATCTCCTGCAGGTGGTGGCTGATGAACAGGAACGTCACCCCCTGGGCCCGCAGGTGGCGGATCCGGGCGAACAACCGGTTGATGCCCGCGCCGTCGAGCTGGGCGGTCGGCTCGTCGAGGACGATGAACCGGGCCCCGAAGGAGAGCGCCCGGGCGATCTCCACGAACTGCCGTTGCTCGACCGAGAGCGTCGCCGCGGGCTGACGCACGTCGACCTCGACCGACCACGCCGCCAGCAACCGCTCCGCCTCGCGACGCAGACTCGACCACCCGATCAACCCGGCCCGGCCCCGGGCGTGCCGGTTGAGGAAGAGGTTCTCCGCCACGGTGAGGGTGTCGATGATCGTCGACTTCTGGTAGACGCACGCCACCCGCCGCCGCCAGGCGTCACGGTCGCCCAGCGGTGGAGCCGGACGCCCGTCGAAGAGGACCGAGCCGTCGTCGGCGGCCTGCAACCCGGTGAGGATGCTGACCAACGTCGACTTGCCGGCGCCGTTGCGCCCCACCAGGGCGTGCGTCTCGCCCCGGCGGACCGTGATGCCCGCCCCGGCCAGGGCGACCGTCGACCCGAAACGCTTGCTGATGTTGACGGCCTCGACCACGGGCCGGTCGTCGCCGACCGGCCCGCCGGACGGGTGGTGTGCGCCGACACTCATCCGTTGTTGCCCCAGAGCGAGGCGTCGTCGAACTTCACGGTGGGTTCGCCGGCGATCGGCGCGCCGTCCGCCGTCACCAGCGGCGCCGGCAGCTGGTCCTCCAGCATCCCCTCGCGTACCTGGATGATGGTGCTGCCGTGGTCGGTCGGGCCGGGCTGGAAGGTCTTGCCCTCGATCGCCGCCTTGACGTACTCCAGACCGTACCGGGCGTACAGGTCGGCCGGCTGGCTCACGGTGGCGTCGATCAGACCGTCACCGATGTTCTTCAGCTCCTCCGGTATGCCGTCGTTGGAGACCACGAAGACGTGCCGGGGGTCGCTCGGCGGCACCTGCAGGCCCCGCTGCTTGAGGATCTGCAGGGTGCCGGACAGTGCGAAGGACGACTGCATGTAGACGCCCTTGATGTCCGGGTCGGAGGCGAACCTGGTCTGCAGCTTCGACGCCGCCACGTCGGCCTTCCAGTCGGTGGCCTCACCGAAGACGGTGATGCCGGGGAAGTTGCTGCGCATGCACTCGTTGAACGCCTCGGTGCGGTCCCGGCCGTTGATCGAGTCCAGCCCGCCCTGGAGCATCACGACCTTGCCCCGACCGCCCAGTTTGGTGCCGAGGAACTGGCAGGCCTTGGTGCCGTAGGCGCGGTTGTCGGCGCGCACGACCATGAAGACCTTGCCGGTGTCCGGCCGGGTGTCGATGGTGACCACCGGGATCTTGCGGTCTTCGAGCTGGGTCAGGGTGGGCGCGATGGCGGCCGTGTCCTGCGGGGCCATCACCACGCCCTTGACACCCTGGCTCATGAAGGTCTGGGCGTTCGAGATCAGGTTCGCGATGTCGTTCTGCGAGTTGGTGGTCTTGAGTTCGACCCCCATCTCGTCGGCGAACCGCGGCACGTACCCGATGTACGAGTTCCAGAAGTCCGTGTCGGAGCGGGGGTAGTCCACTCCGGCCAGCAGCTCGGCACCGCCCGAGCCGGTCGAGCCGCCAGCGTCCTCGCCGCAGCCGGCGCCGAGGACGGCCGTCGCACCGAGCACCAGCGTCAGTCCCGCGCTCAGCAGAGCCTTACGTTTCATTGCCACACTCCTGGAATCGGCGAAGGATCAGACCGCGGTGAGGGTCCAGAGCAGGTTGTTGCTGCCGTCCCAGCTCCACTGCTTGACCGTCGAGCCGGAGGCGACCTGCCCACCGCCGTCGAGGACCAGCCCGGTGGCCCGGTTGGCGATCCGGTAGCGCCCGCTGCCCTGGTCGGTGAGCTGCCACTGCTGGCTGTTGCCACCGTTCCACGCGGCCTGCTGGGCGGCGGCCCCGTTGCCGGTCTGGCCGAATCCGTCGATGACCATGCCGTTGGCGCGGTTGACGATCCGGTAGTATCCGCTGCCCAGGTCGACGAGCTGCCACTGGAGGTTGACGCTGCCGTCCCAGCTCCACTGCTTGAGCGGCGAACCCGAGGCGACGTTGCCGCCGCTGTCCAGCGCCAGGCCGTTGACCACATTGGTGATCCGCTGGTACGTCGACGGGACGGCGGGGCCACCACCGAGAGACGGGATCGCACCGCTGAAGGTCAACTTCACCACGTAGGCGGTGGCGCTGAACGGCGCGTTCGCCGACGGCAGGGTGATCCGCAGGCCGGCGTTGTCCTGGGTACGGGTCGGCAGGTTCACGTAGCTGCCGGCGGTCGAGCCGAGCAGCTGGACGCCGGTCAGCGAGGAGAGGTTGATCCGGTTCGACGCCAGCGTGGTGATGTTCACGGTGCTGCCCGGCCAGCCGAGGATCGTCGCGTACAGCACGCGGTTGTCCTTGCTGCGGGTGAACCGGATGTCCCGCGGGGTGCCGACCACCGGGGCGACGAAGTAGCCACCACCCATCTTGGTCGGACCCTCGCCGAAGATGCTCCAGGCCCGGGTGGAGTAGATCGACTCACCGAAACGCCGCAGGTAGTCGCCGATGCCGCGCAGCAGCGTCTGCTGACCCGACGGGATGGTGCCGTCGGCCATCGGCGCGATGTTGAGCACCATCGTGCCGTTCTTGCTCACCCGGTCGATAAGCGAGTGCAGCATCTGGGGCAGCGAGTAGTAGCCGAGACCGTTGGTGTAGCTCCAGCTCGAGCTGCTGATGCTGTCGTCGGTCAGCCAGTACGGCTGGCGGATCTCAGCCGGCCCGCCCCGCTCGTAGTCGTAGACCGCGCCGCCGAGCTCCAGACCGTCCTTGTAGGTGGCGACGACCTCCTTGTCCCACGCCACGGCCCGGTTGTAGTAGTACGCCAGGAACTTCGTCCGCTGCGCGTCGCTGATCCGGCGCAGGTCGAAGTCCTGCCAGAGGATGTCCGGCTGGGACTGGTCGATGACCTCGCGCAGCTTGTCGTACCAGAGCTGCTCCTGGGCCGCCGTGCCGAGCTGCCCGTAGAGCTTGCGCAGGCTCGGGTCGGACTGCTGCGGCGCCCACTGGTAGAAGCCGGTGAAGTTGAAGGCGTGGTGCATCGACACGAACACCTTCATCCCGCGCGCGCGGATCGCGTCGGTGTGCAGTTTGAGCAGGTTGAGGCGGGGCCCCCGGGCCACCGAGTTCCACTCGTTGACCCGGCTGTCCCACATCGAGAAGCCGTCGTGGTGCTCGGCCACCGGCCCGGCGAAGCGGGCGCCGGCGTCGACGAAGAGCTGCGCCCACTCGTTCGGGTCGAAGTTGCCGCCGGCCGACCGCAGCCGCGGGGCGAACTGCACGAACCGCCCCGACCGGTCGTTCGCCCCGTTGATGAAGTTGTGGTACGGCCAGGACGCCGGGTCGCCGTAGGTGTTGCGGTGGTGGTTGTTCTCGCCCGAGCCGGGGTTGTACATGTTGCGCGGGTACCACTCGTTGGCGAACGCCGGGACGCTGAACGCACCCCAGTGGTAGTAGATGCCGAACTTGGCGTCCTGGAACCACTCCGCCGCGGCCGGGTGCTGACCGACCGACGCCCAGTTCTCGGAGTAGCTGGTCGGCCCGGGGATGGCGGCGGATGCGGGGAAGGGACGGATCAGGCCGCCGACGGCGGCAGCGGCACCGGTCGCGCCGGCGGCGGCCAGCAGCGAACGTCGGGAGATCGCGGGACGGGACATGGCAATCCCTCCAGTACGGGGGTTGGTGGTGGTACTTACCGGGGGTGGGTGGTGGTACCCGGCAGTCCAGACATCAGACGTTAAAGGCTTTCGATACCTGCCGTCAATGCGTGAATGCCGGAAGAATCACGGGATCTGGCCACCGGCCGTCCCTCGCCGCCTCGAGCATGTTTCCTGCACGTGGACGGACATCTGACGACTTCGCATCGTGTCGTGCCGGGGCGATCAAGGGTGGTGGCGGGCGGGTATGGTCGGTGTCGACGGGCAGTCGCCCGCTACCGGGACACCACGACCAGGCCTGCGGGTCCGGCTCGCACGCCGCGCCGCACCATGTCGGGCGGCTGGTTCCTCCCGCACCTCGAAGCGCTTCCGCTTCCCAGCAAAGGACTTGCATGACTCTCAACGGCGATCAGGTGCCGGCACTGTTCCTCTCCGCGCCCACCCTCGACGGGGCCGACGAGGCGAAGGTGAGCTTCGACGGCAGCGAGGAGGCGATGCGTCGACTGCGTCACCCCTTCGCGGTCGGCCCGGAGCTGCCGGCCACGGCCACCGGCAAGCGCCGGGACCGGGGCAACTGACCGACCGGACCCGCCACGGAGTGACCGGGCCCACCACATCCACCTGCTCAAACTCACCCTTTCGGCTATCCGGTTGCCACCTTTTCGGGTAGCGTGCGCAGTGCACGACATGACGCGGTGACGCCGCCCGCGATCGTGACCGCGACAAGCGCACCCCGCCCGTCGGTGCGCTTCCGGCCAACGCCGGTTTCGGAGATCCTCCGGTCGATCCGCCACGGGCAGTTGCGGAGGGACCAACCATGGTCACCACCTGCACGCAGAAGTCGAGCACCCAGCCAGCCGTCCCCACCACCGACCGCCCGGAGGACATCCTGGCCGCGATGGCCGCACCGGGTCTCGACGAGTCGAGCCGCTCGGCGCTGCGCGAGCGGGCCATCGAGGCCTGGCTGCCACTGGCCCGCCACCTGGCCCGCCGCTACTCGGGGCGCGGGGTCCCCGACGACGACCTGGACCAGACCGCCGCCGTCGGGCTGATCAAGGCGGTGGACAACTTCGACCCCGCCCGGGGCATCGACTTCGCCGGGTACGCCATCCCGACCGTCCTCGGCGAGGTCAAGCGCTACTTCCGCGACCGCACGTGGGCGATCCGGGTGCCCCGCCGGCTACAGGAACTCCGGCTGTCGATCTCCGAGGCGAACAGCACCCTTACCCACCGGTTGCAGCGTTCGCCCACCGTGGCCGACATCGCGGCCTACCTCGACGTGTCGGAGGAGACCGTCCTGGAGGGGCTGGAGGGTGCGATGGCCTACCGGGCCACCTCACTGTCCACGCCGACCGGTGTCGACAGCACGCAGGAGCTCGGTGACACGATCGGCGTCGACGACCACGAGCTGGAGCGGGCCGAGAGCCGGATCGCGCTCGGCCCGGCCCTCGCCACCCTGCCGCCCCGCGAGCGCCGGATCCTCGACCTGCGCTTCCACGGCAACCTGACGCAGAGCGAGATCGCCGAGCAGGTCGGGGTCTCCCAGATGCAGGTGTCCCGGCTCATCACCCGGTCACTGGCCACGCTGCGCCGCCGCCTGGACGCCTAGCCGCCGCCAGCTCGACGGCCAACTGCCGCCCCCCGGCCACGCGGGCCCTTGCCAAACCCGACACTCGTATCCACACTCATGGATGTGAAAGCCCGAGTGCTGTGTGCTGCCGTGTTCGCCGCCGTCCTGACCGCGCTGGTGGCGGTGACGGTCCCCGCGCCCGCCTCGGCGGCCACCCTGACCGAGGTGACCAACTTCGGCACCAACCCCAGCAACCTGCGGATGTACCTGTACGTGCCGGACAACGTCGCGCCCCGGCCGGCGCTGGTGGTCGCCGTGCACTACTGCACCGGCACCGGACCGGCGATGTACAACGGCACCCAGTTCGACGAGCTGGCCAACCGGTACGGCTACATCGTGGTCTATCCGTCGGTGACCCGCAGCAGCCAGTGCTTCGACGTCTCCTCGCCGCAGGCACTGCGCCGCGACGGTGGCAGCGATCCGGTCGGCATCAAGTCCATGATCGATCACGTCCGGCAGCGGTACGCCGTCGACCCGACCCGGATCTTCGCCACCGGCATCTCCTCCGGGGCGATGATGACCAACGTCCTGCTCGGGCTCTACCCGGACGTGTTCAGCGCCGGCGCGGCCTTCTCCGGGGTGCCGTTCGGCTGCTTCGCCACCACGAACGGCTCGGAGTGGAACAGCGAGTGCGCCAACGGGCAGGTGACCCGGACCGCGCAGGCCTGGGGCGACCTGGTCCGCAACGCGTACCCGGGCTACACCGGCCCCCACCCGCGGATGCAGACCTGGCACGGCACCAACGACGACACCCTGCGGTACCCGAACTTCGGTGAGCAGATCAAGCAGTGGACCAACCTGCACGGCCTGAGCCAGACCCCGACGTACACCGACACCCCGCAGGCCGGCTACACCCGCACCCGGTACGGCGGCTCCGGCGGCACCGCCCCGGTCGAGGCGATCAGCATGCAGGGCGTGGGGCACAACCTGCCGGTCGACGCCGCCCAGGCCATCCGCTTCTTCGGCCTCGACGGCAGCACGCCGCCCACGGTGCCCCCGACCACGCCGCCGACCACGCCCCCGACCACCCCGCCGACGGTGCCCCCGACCACGCCGCCGCCGACCACGCCGCCGTCGGCCGGTGCCTGCCGGGTCGGGTACGCGGTGAACGCCTGGAACAGCGGCCTGACCGCCGAGGTGACCGTCACCAACACCGGCGCCACCGCGGTCAACGGCTGGGCCCTGGCCTTCACCCTGCCGGCCGGGCAGAGCGTCAGCAGCGGCTGGAACGCCACCATCGCCCCGACCAGCGGCGCGGTGACCGCCCGCAACGTGTCCTACAACGCCGCGCTCGCCCCCGGGGCCTCGGTCAGCTTCGGCTTCCAGGCCACCCACACCGGCAACACCGGCCGACCGTCGGCCTTCACCTTCAACGGCGCCACCTGCACCACCACCTGAGCCCGCTCCGCTCACGCCCCCCGGCACCGTCTCCCTTCGTGACACCTACCTGACGCCACGGGCAACCGCCGTCACAGTTGTTCCGCAGCTTCCTGGATGTTGTCCCCACCCACCCGCCCGAGACCACTACAACAAGGAAGTTGTCGCCAAAGCTGCACCCGGGCGGGGCCGGCGGACGGTCGGGCGGCAGGATGGGCGGGTGAGCGCCCGCCCGTCGACCGCCGTACTGGACGCGGTGTTGGAGCGGTTGACCTACGTCAACGAGGAGACCGGCTTCACCGTCGCCCGGGTGGCCACCGAGCGCGGCAGCGACCTGTTGACGGTGGTCGGCGCACTGCTGGGGGCGCAGCCCGGGGAGAGTCTGCGGCTGCGCGGACGGTGGTCGTCACACCCGCGCCACGGGCGGCAGTTCGAGGTCGACTCGTACACCACCGTGTTGCCGGCCACCGTCCAGGGCATCCAGCGGTACCTCGGATCCGGGCTGGTCAAGGGGATCGGGCCGGTCTTCGCCGAGCGGATCGTGGGCCACTTCGGGCTGGACACCCTGCGGATCGTCGAGGAGGAGCCGGCCCGGCTGGTCGAGGTCCCCGGGCTGGGGCCGAAACGCACCGCGAAGATCACCGCCGCCTGGCAGGAGCAGAAGGCGATCAAGGAGGTGATGCTCTTCCTCCAGGGCGTCGGGGTCTCCACCTCGCTGGCGGTACGGATCTACAAGCAGTACGGCGACACCAGCGTCGACGTGGTGACCCGGGAGCCGTACCGGCTCGCCGCCGACGTGTGGGGCATCGGCTTCAAGACCGCCGACACCATCGCGCGCAGCGTCGGCATCCCGCACGACAGCCCGGAACGGGTCAAGGCCGGACTGGCGTACACCTTGTCCGAGGCGACCGACGACGGACACTGCTATCTGCCCGTACCGCAGCTCATCGCGGACGCGGTGAAGATCCTGGAGGTGCCGGCGGAGCTGGTCACGGCCTGCCTGGACGACCTGGCCGACACCGACGGGGTGGTCCGCGAGACGCTGCCGGCCGAGGCGGTCCCCACCGGCCGGGCCGGCGACGGCGGGCCGGTCGAGGCGGTGTACCTGGTGCCGTTCCACCGCGCCGAGCAGTCCCTGGCCAACTCACTGCTGCGGCTGCTGCGCGGCACCGCCGACCGGCTGCCGCACTTCGCCGCCGTCGACTGGACCAGGGCGTTGGCCTGGCTGAAGGCCCGCACCGGCGCGGAGCTGGCCACCGAACAGGAGCAGGCGGTACGGCTGGCGCTGACCTCGAAGGTGGCGGTGCTGACCGGTGGGCCCGGCTGCGGCAAGAGCTTCACCGTCCGGTCGATCGTGGAGCTGGCCGCCGCCAAGCAGGCGAAGGTGACCCTGGTCGCGCCGACCGGCCGGGCCGCGAAACGGCTCGCCGAGCTGACCGGACACCCGGCCGCCACCGTGCACCGGCTGCTGCAGCTGCGCCCCGGCGGGGACGCCGCCCACGACCGGGACAACCCGCTCGACACCGATCTGCTGGTGGTCGACGAGGCCAGCATGCTCGACCTGGTGCTGGCGAACAAGCTGGTCAAGGCGGTCCCGCCGGGGGCGCACCTGCTGCTGGTAGGCGACGTGGACCAGCTACCCTCGGTCGGCGCCGGTGAGGTGCTGCGGGACCTGCTCGCCGCCGAGGCGGTCCCCCGGGTCCGGCTGACCCGGATCTTCCGGCAGGCGGCGGAGTCCGGGGTGGTGACCAACGCGCACCGGATCAACGCCGGCCGGCCGCCGACCCTCGACGGCATGACCGACTTCTTCCTCTTCGCCTGCGACGACACCGAGGCCACCGCCGCGCTCACCGTCGACGTGGCGTACACCCGGATCCCGGCCCGGTTCGGCCTGGACCCGCGCCGGGACGTACAGGTGCTCACCCCGATGCACCGGGGTCCGGCCGGGGCCGGGGCGCTGAACACGCTGCTGCAACAACGGCTCACCCCGGCCCGCGAGGGGCAGCCGGAACGACGGATGGGCGGGCGGGTGTTCCGGGTCGGCGACAAGGTCACCCAAATCCGCAACAACTACGACAAGGGGCAGGCCGGGGTCTTCAACGGCACCCTCGGCGTGGTCGTCGCCCTCTCCACCGAGGAGCAGACCCTCACCGTCCGCACCGACGAGGACGAGACCATCGAGTACGACTTCGACGAGCTCGACGAGCTGACCCACGCGTACGCGATGACCATCCACCGGTCGCAGGGTTCGGAGTATCCGGCGGTGGTGGTGCCGTTGACCACCAGCGCGTGGATGATGCTGCAACGCAATCTGCTCTACACGGCGGTCACCCGGGCGAAGAAGCTGGTGGTGCTGGTCGGTTCCCGGCGGGCGCTGGCGGCGGCGGTACGTACCGTCGGGGCGGGCCGTCGGCACACCGCGCTGGCGTACCGGCTGACCGCCGCGGACTGATTCTGTCGGGGGTCTGCTCTAGCTTCTGCGGACGTGAGCGCAGTTCAGACGTACCGGTATCTCGGGTCCTCGGCCCTGTCGGGCGACGGCCTGGCCCTGCAGACCAGCGGCGGCCCGGCGCCGAACCCCCGCTTCTTCGACGGCTTCCTGACCACCCCACACGCGGCGGCGGTCGGCCTGCTGGCGGTGGCCGAGGTGGCCCGCATCCGCTACCACCGGCCGGTCAGCCCGGCCAGCCTCGACCCGGTGGTCACCGGCAGCCGCGACCGGTTGCGGTTCGAGTCCTTCTCCGGCTGCTGCGGGGTGTACGCCCGGATGGACGCGCTGCCCGAGGGGCTCGACGGTGACGTGGTCGAGCACGGCACCACGAACGTCGACGTGAACAATCCGCTGCGCGAGGCGCTGGCCCGGGTCGGCGGCCTCGACCCGCTGCACCTGTCGGTCGGCCCCGACGACCTAACGATGTCCACGCTGGACGGTCCGGTGGTGGAGAAGAAGGTTCCGCTGCCGGTGCGCTGGCTGCGCGGCTTCGCCGAGGTGCAGGTGCTCGCCGCCCGGTTCGAGCCCCGCGCCGAGATCCCGGCGACCGAGGCGGCGGCGTTCCTGCGCCGGCTACCTTCCGGCAACGACCGGGCGATGCTCTGGGTGGTGCCGGCCGGGCGGAGCCTGCGGCTGACCTCCCGTCCGGTTCCCGGCGCGGTCTGCCTGGCCGGGGCGAGCCGGCTCGTCGCGCTGCGCCCGATGCTGCGCTTCGCAAAAATCCTCCGGGTGTACGGGCCGACGGTGGCCCCGGGTTCCGCCCCGGTGCCGAGCACCTGGGAGCTGGACACCGACGCGCTGCGGCTGTCACTGACCCTCTCCCCCGAGCCGTACCGTGGCTTCTCCGGTGAGGGTGCCGCCCTGACCGCGCTCGCCGGTGACGACGTGGTCGACGACGCCGACCTGATCTCCGCCCTGCTCTCCTGGGACCCGACCGTCGACGTGGACCACCTCGCCGGCCAGGCCGGCCTCGACCCCACCCGGGTCCGGGGCGCCCTGGCCCAGCTCGGCACCGCCGGCCGGGTCGGCTACGACGTCGCCGAGGCGGCGTACTTCCACCGGGTGATGCCCTACGACGCGGGCCGGGCCGAGCGGGACAATCCCCGCCTGGTCGGCGCGCGGGCCCTGCTCGAAGCCGGTGCCGTGACGCTTGACGACGACGCCGCCGGCAGTGCCGCCGCGTTGGCGGCGGCGACCGTCCGCAGTGGTGAGCACGTCTACCGGGTGCGGCACCTGCCCGACGGCAGCCTGACCTGCACCTGTCCCTGGTGGGCCAAGCACCGGGGGCAGCGCGGCCCGTGCCGGCACGCCCTGGCCACCCGGATGTTGCTCACCAACGGCCCCGCCGCCGACCGGGCCGACCACGAGCAGGCCGAGACCGAGTTGATGGGTGAGCGGGCATGAGCGCCGCCACGATGTCCACCGAGCGCCGGCACCGGCAGTTGCTGGCCGGTGGCACCGCCGACCTGTTCGAACTGATCACCCTGGCCGCCGCCCGACCGATCGTGGACGCCCTGGCCGGCCTGCCCGAGCAGCGCCGACGGGAGATCGGCGAGGAGCTGACCGGCTGGGTCAAGAAGCGCGAACGGGACCGGTCACAGTGGTGGAGCAGCGGCACCGGCGGTGCGCTCGCGGTGGCCGTGGTCGGCTGCCTGCCCACCGCCGCCAAGGCGGCGGCGATCCTCGGCCGGCGGACGGTGGCGCTCGACGGCGAGCGCAACGCCGCGCTGGTCCGCGAGGTCGCCACCGAACGGGGCATCGACTGGCTCGGTGACCTGGCCCAGCGCATCGCCGCCCGGTTCACTCAGCAGACCTGGGTCGAGCGCTGGCGGTTCGTCGCCACCCTGCTGCGGGCCGAAGGGCTCGCGCCACCCACCGACGAGCGGTCGGTGCAGCTCTGGCTGCAGAGCGTGCAGTTCCCCGAACGGGGCCAGCGAGGCCACCGGGCACCCCTGGTCGAACGGTTGCGCCAGGATCCCTTCCTGCCGGCCATGTTGCCCCGGATCTTCGAGGTGGACGGTCTCGGCACGCAGCTCGCCTACGACCTGGTGGGTCGGGACCGGGAGACCGAGGAGCGGCACGCCCTGCCGACCGCCCTGGCCACCCTCGCCGCCGAGGGGGTGCTCGACCGGCCCCTGCTGGTCGACGGGTCCCTCGGCCGGTTGCTGCGCGGCGACCGACCCGGCGCGCTGCGCGCCTTCGTCATCCTGCTCGGCGAGCTACAGCCGACCGCCGCCGAGGTGACCGCCCGCAGCACCGACTACCTCCGGCTGCTCACCGACGCACCGGCCCCGGTCGCCACGATGGCCCAGAAGGCGCTGCGACAGCTGCCCGACCTGCCGCTGGAGTCGGTCCTCGACGCCTCCCGGCAGGTGCTCCACCGCCCGGACAAATCCCTGGTCAAGGCGCAGCTCACCTGGCTGGACCAGCTGGCCCGCAAGACGCACCGGGACCGGTCGGCCGAGATCGCCGAGGTGATCACGGTCGCCGTCGAGCATCCCGCCGTCGAGTTGCGGGACCGGGCGACCGCCCTGGCCACCAGGCACGGCCTCGATCCGGCAGCCGCCCTGGGTGGAACTTCCGCCCTGGGCGGGCTCTCCGGTCCGGGTGCGGCTTCCGGCCCGGGTGGCGCGGCCGGTGCCGAGGCTGCCGGCGGTGCGGCGATGCTCCGGTCGCGCGGTGACGACCTGCCGCCGCCCGCGCCGCCGGCTCCCGCCCCGGCACCCATCACCGACGTGGACGAGCTGGCCGAGGAGGTCGCCGCCCTGCTCGGCACCCGGGCCCACGGCACCCCGCTGGACCGGGTCCTCGACGGACTGGTCCGGCTCACCGCCGCCGACGCGCCCCGGGTGCACGCCACCCTCGCCCCGGTGATCGAACGCCGGCACTGGTCCTGGAGCGGCTTGCACCAGTGGGACCCGCTCTGCCTCTGCGAGGTGGTGGTGGACGTGTTCCAGACCGCCGGCACCGACCAGCAACCGCAACGGCGCAGCCGGTGGGAGGCTCTGCTCGCCGCGGTACGCCGTACCGACCGGGGGACGCCGGAGCTGGTCGCCACCAACCCCCGGGTGCCGGCGGTGCACCGGCTGCTGCGGGCCCGGATCACCGAGATCGGCGTACACGTCAACGATCCGGGGCACCCCGGCCTGCTGGCCACCCCCACCTCGGCCAACGGCAGCCTCGACCCGCTCGCCCTGCTGGAACGGCTGACCGCGCTCGGCGACCGGGAGCCGGGGCACTGGGACCTCACCCAGGCCCTGCTGCGGCTGCCCACCGACGTCGAGGAGGCGGTCGCCGCCAAGGCCGCCGCGCTGGGCACCCCGGCCGGTGACCGGCTCACCGGCTGGCTGCGCGGCGGCGGACTGCCCCAACCCACGATGCGCGAGGCCACCGCCGTGCGCCGGGACCGCCAGAAGCGCCACGACTGGGAGCACGACCAGCTCACCAGCCGACGGACCCTGGTCGAGCTGCGCCCACCCGAGGGGTACGCCGACCCGTACGCGCTGCTCACCGCCGACCCCGCGCCGATCGTGGTGGAGGCGGACGACCTCGGCTGGCCGAACCTGTGGCCGTCGGTCCTGCCCGGCCACCGGGGCGTCGTCGCCGCGTCCGCCCTGCCGATGGTGGCCGCCTGTGCCGACATGGACCAGCAGCACGGCACCGCCGTCCTGCCGCTGCTGGCCGAGAGCACCGGCCCCGGCGGGGTGGCCCTCGACCTCGCCGTCGCCTACGGCCTGGGCGCGCGGCACGGCGCGGACCGGGTGGCCACCCTGGACGCCCTGCTCACCCTGGCCGGTGCCGGGCAGTTCGACCCGGTGGGCACCGGTGAACAGTTGGGCCGGCTGGTCGCCGGGGAGCGGGTGAAGCTCTCCCGGGCGGTGGAGCCGCTGCGCGACGCCGTCCTGGCCGGTGCCCCGCTGACCGTGTGGCGGCTGCTCGCCGCCGCCCTGCCGGCGCTGCTCACCGCGCAGAAGGCCCCACGGGGCCTGCCCGACCTGCTCACCCTGGCCGCCGAGACGGCCACCACCACCGGGGTACGTCTCGACGTGCCCGGCCTGGCCGAGGTCGCCGCCCGGGGTGGCTCCAGCCGACTGGTCACCGAGGCCCGCCGCCTGCGTACCGCACTCGCCACCACCTGACCCGGGTGGGCCGGCCGATCAGCGGCGGACGGTCGGCCGGCCCACCTCGCAGTCGAAGACCGCCGCCCAGAAGCTCACCAGCACCGACACGTCCGAACAGTGGGTCAACACCCGAGGGGAGTCCCTGATGATCCAGATGTCTCCCTCCGGCAGCACGACCGCCCAGCCAAGCGGCCCCGCGTCGCCGTCGAGCACCAGCACCTCCGGCACGCTCGGGACCTCGACCGAAGGCAGCTCGGCCAGTACCGCCCGGATCCGCTCGGCCGCACCGTCGGCCCCGGGCTCGTTGCTGGCTGCGGCTCCACCGTCGACTCCGGTCACGCCGGGCTCAGCGCTCACCGGTCTCCTCCCGGGCCGTGCCGCCGTCGCGTCGGGCGGTGCCGTCCCCGCGTCGGGTGGTGCCGCCGTCGCGTCGGGCGGTGGCCACGCAGCGGCTCGACCGCCACCAGCCGGCCCGGGTCAGCAGGGGCCGCGCCTGCGGGTACACCGCCGTCGGCTGGTCCACGACCGGATGGCTCGCCTTCACCACCAGGCGGCCACGCGGCTGTCCGTCCTGCCTGGAGTACCGGGTCGCCGGACCCACCACGTCGACCGGCTCCTCCCGCCGCTGGAACCACTTCCACCGCGCCACCGTTGCCTCCCGAAGAATCGACCAGAAGTCTCACTGCCAGTGACCATCCGGCAGCCGCACGGCGACACGCAACGTCTTCAACCACAATTCGTGGTCCGATATTGACGCTGCGTTATTGTCGCTGGCATGGTGTCTCAGTTGAGACATCCGCACCGGCAACCCGAGACGAGGTGCCATGCCCGACACCGGTTCCTCCGTGCCGCGCCGCCAACTCGGCCGCCTGCTCCGTCAGGCCCGCGAGGAGGCCGGGATCAACCTGGAGGCGGCGGCCGACGCGCTGGAGTGGTCCCGCGCCAAGATGTACCGGCTCGAAGGCGGCCAGGTCGCCCTGCGCACCCACGACGTCACCCTGATGTGCCAGCAGTACGGCACCTCCCCGGAGCTGACCGAGGTCCTGGTCTCCCTGGCCCGGGAAACCAAGAGCAAGGGCTGGTGGCACGCGTACGGCGAGGCCATCCCGAGCTGGTTCGAGCTGTACGTCGGCATGGAAGCCGCCGCCCACCAGATCCGCTACCACGAACCGTCCCTGGTACCGGGCCTCCTACAGACACCGGAGTACATGGAGGCGCTCTTCGCCACCCGACCTGGCCGCTCTCCTCGGGAGGTCGCCCGCAAGGTCGCCCTGCGACTGGAACGCCAAAAGCTGCTGAGCCGGCGCAGCCCGGCTGCCCCGTTGTTCGAAACCGTTGTCGACGAGGCGGTCCTTCGCCGTCCGCTTGCCGACATCGAGACATGGCGGCATCAGCTCGCCTACCTGGTGAACGCGGCTCAGGCACCCAATGTGCGGCTGCGGGTGCTGCCCCTGTCGGCCCCGCCGCACCTGGTGTCGGTAGCGGGAGCGTTCGTCCTGCTGGACTTCCCGGCGTTTGGCACTCGGCCCGCCGAGCCCAGCACGGTCTACTGCGAGTCGCTGACCGGCAGCCTCTACCTGGACCGGCCCAACGAGATCGCCGACTACAACGAGGCCTGGCAACTGCTCTGGGACCGCGCCCTGGACGAACGGGCGTCGGAAGACCTGATCGGCACCATCATCAAGGAGAGCTACGATGACTGACCTCACCGGCGCTGCCTGGCGCAAGAGCAGCCGCAGTGCCGAGGGCAACTGCGTCGAGTGGGCCGGCAACCTGCCCGGGGTCGTCGCGGTACGGGACTCCAAGGACCCGGCCGGCCCGGCGCTCACCTTCGTACCCTCCGCCTGGCGCTCCTTCGTCACCGACCTGAAGCGGGCCCAGCCAGGGAGGTGACTCGCCGGGGCGGGTACCTGTTCGTCGCGGCCCGGTCGGTCGCGGGTGGACCACGACGGCCACCCGCGACCGACCGGCCGTTCCGGCACCAGGGAACGGTGGCCGCCGGATCAGCTTTTCTTGGCGCGCTTGCTGGGACGGCCGCCATGCGGCGTCGGGCTGGCCGGGGCGGAGGGGTCGGACGGGTTCTGCTGAGGTCGCGGCGCGGCCGAACTGGAGGCCCCGGGTGACGTCAGACCGGCAGCGACAGACGTGCCGGGCTGTGGCCCGGGCGAGGCCGAAGACGTCGCCAGCGCACCCCCCAGCGACTGGAACGACGCCTGCCCCTGCTCCGCCTGGCCCTTCAGGGACATTTTCTGGAACTGCTCCGTCAGGTCCCAGTCACGAAGGTTCTGCTGACCTTTCTGCACCCACTCGGCCTGCACCACCTCCGGATAGTGGAACTCGCGTCCCTCCAGGTAGACCTTGCGCATCTCTGCCACTTTGTCGCTCAGTGCCCGATCCCGGCGGGGATTCTGCCGCTGCCGAGCATCCAGGTTCAGGTACTCCTGGGCGAACTGGCGAAAGTTGCCCTCTTCGAACAGGGTGCCGTACTTCTCCTCTTTGTAGCTGTACCATCCCGAATCTTCGGGGGTCTGGCGGCCGCTGCTGGGCGTCGTCGCTTCGTCGGGCACGGTGGGTCTCCGTCCGCTGGTCAGGGTCATCGACCATGGCTCTACGGATGTGAAGCGTCTCGGTTCGATCCACGTCCCACCGGCTCGGCGTGCGTGGCCGGAGACACATCGGCGGCGACCCGTCTGAGCAAACTCAGATCGTGGTCGGTGCCCTGGATCCGGCCACGGGCTCGGAGCGGCTCTGCTCACCAGTTCGCTCACCCCGTCTGGCCACTCAGCCGGCTCCACCACGGGCGGGCCCCGTGCTCCGGCCGCCGGGCGGAGCCGTGCCGAGTGCTGGCGAAGCGGGCCTGGTGGCGGCCGAGTAGGACGGCGGTTCCTGCGGCCCGCGGGCTGCGGTGGCCGGTCCCGACGGGACGGTCGCCCGAGCTATCTCGGCAAAGCCAGGCTGACCCGGCATCAGATAGCTGGGGGCGGGGTCCGACCCGTGCTCAGCGGCGAAGTGACCCGACCGGACGTCCGGCCGGTAGCTGGGCAGGTCGGAGCCGTATCCGGTCCCGGTGACCTGGTCGTCCCGCTGCCGGACGAGGGCGGTCATCAGCCGTTCGGCGCGACCGTCGTCAGCGGCCGTACGCCTGGGGTTGCGCCTTTGCGCCGGGTCGATCGCTGGCGCCTGCCCCGCCGTTTCGGGTAGCTGCTCTGCCGTCATCCCACTCTCCGTCGGCCGGCTGGATCGTCGACAATCGTTCTACGGACACCAGCCGCCCCGGGTTCAGCGCTGCCCCGGTGTTCAGTGCCGCCCCACGTCTGCCAGTCGGAATGGACGTCGCACGATCGATGTCGGGTTACGCGGCGTCGGCATGCCCCTCCGGGGCGTGCGACCGGACGATGCGTCGCAGCACGTCGAGGGCATGCTCCGCCTCGTCCCGGCCGATCGGCGTGCTCCGGGTAGCCACGTACTCGTGCAGAGCCGTTCGGATCACCTCGGACCGGCGAACGCCAGACTCCTCCGCCAAGTGATCGAGCCGCTCGACCATTGCGACGGGGAGACGGATGCTCACCAGCATCAAGGGTGCCTCTGGTGCGGCGGGAGCGGCCGGTCCGGGCGTCATCGAGTCGAACACCGGCGCCAGACTGTCGGTGCTCTGGAACCAATCGATGACCTCAGCCTTGGTCATCCGGTCGAATTCGGGTTCACTCACAGGACTCGCCTCCTCCACTCGTCAAGATCGCCGCCCCGCAGGGCGCGCACCCCAATGATCTTGTGGGTCTGGGTACCACCGATCCGATCGCACAGGACCGCCACAACTCGCCCGCTGCCCGCCATGCCCATAACAAGAAGCAGCAGGTCACCGAGGGTACGTTCATAGCGTAGGCCCATTGGGGCATAGAGAGCGTCGGTCGCCTCTTCGACGCTCACAGCGTTGCTCCGGGCGTTGGCAAGGCCCTCTTCGGTCCAGACATACTCGCGCTCCGGCACGTAAGACAGTGTAATACGAACCGGCTCGTGGCACTCTGTTGGGGATAATTGATCGATCCGGGGCAGCGATGGCGTGTGACTGGTCAGGCCGGTTGCGGGGTGACCTCCTCGGCGGCGTGACCGGGAGCCTCCGGCCGGTCGAGGTGGCGCAGGTCGGGCAGGCTCCGCACGGCGGGGCTGGCGGTGGTGGCCGCCGCCAGGCCGAGCATCAGCACGGCGAAGAAGCCGAAGACCACCGGTGCCGAGGCGCGGTCGATCAGGGGTCCGGCCACCGCCGGCCCGAACGGTGACACCACCATCGCCAGGAAGCTGATCGCCGCGTTCGCCCGCCCCTGAAGATGGTCGGGGGTGAGCAGGGCCTGGGTGGTGAGCATCCCGATGTTGGCCGCCGGCACGAGCAGGGCGGAGACCCCGGCCAGCGCGCCGAGGACGTACCCGTTGCTGGTCAGGGTCATCGCGGCGGTGAGCAGGCCACAGGCCCAGAAGACGGCAAGAATCAGGGTACGGGTGGCGATCCGGGCGGTCAGCCAGGAGGCGACCAGCGAGCCGATGACCGCGCCGAGCCCGACACAGGAGATGATCATGCCGGCGGAGAGCCCCGACGCGCCGTCGCGGACCGGGACGACCAGGATCGCCAGCAGTACCCCGGAGAAGGCGAAGTTCAGCACCGCGCTGCTGATCAGGGTGTACCGCAGCGCCGGCCGCCCCCACAGGAACCGGATACCGGCGACCGCCTGCCGGGGCAGCGACTCCCCACCCTCCCGACGAGATCGCCCGGCACCTGGTCGCTTGAGTGGGCCCCGCAGCAGGGCCACCGCGGCCAGCGCGACGGCCGAGGTGATCGCGTCGACAACGAACGGAAGCGCCGGGTTGACCGTGAACAGGAAGCCACCCAACGGCGGACCGGCCAGGTGCAACGTACCGTTGCGGGTTTCGTTGAAGACGGTGGCCGCGCGCAGGTCACGGTCGGCCACGACGGCCCGGGTGGCGGCGGCCGCCGCCGGTTGCAGCGCGGCCCCGAGGCCCGCGACGACCGCGGCCAGCGCGGCCACCGTCAGCACCGAGGCATGCCCGGTGAGCGCGAGTACGCCGATCGCGGCGAGCCCGGCCAGCGAACCGGCCTCGGTGACGAGCATGATGCCCCGGCGGTCCCAGCGGTCGGCGACCAGACCTGCGGGGAGCAGGACGACGACCAGTGCGATCCCCTCGGCGAGGGCGACCAGACCGGCGGCGGTCGCCGATCCGGTGAGCGCCAGCACCAACAGTGGCAGCCCGACGGCAGTGATCTGACCGCCCAGTTTGGACGAGGTACGCGCGACGGCCAGGAGCAGAAAGTCTCGGTTGTGGCGCAGACCGGTGGACGACATCGGATTCTCCCCAGATACAGGTCGTCGAGTGAACGCGAACGGATTTGGTTTCGCCGCCCCCGCCGGCTGGAGCCCTACCGCCAGCTACCGCGCTGCCGTGCTGCCGCCGGCTAACGCCCTGCCGCACGGCCGCCGGCCACGCCCTGCCGCCGGTAAGCGCCCTGCCGCCGGTAAGCGCCCTGCCGCCGGTTAGCGCCCTGCCGCACGGTCGCCGGCCACGCCCTGCCGCCGGTTAGCGCCCTGCCGCACGGTCGCCCTGCAGCCCGGCCACCGGTTAGAGAATCTTGGAAAGAGAGGGCACCCATGAGGGCCGAATTGTTCCTAGATCTTCTAGTCGGCGGCGTTGATCGACTCGGTTGGGGCGATATGGCTGGGTCGAACGGCTTTGGTTACCGCCATTTCCGCTCAACCGAGTCGATCAAGAAGAACGGGGACGGGACGGGACGGGACGGGACGGGACGGGACGGGTAAGCAGCGCAAGGCTGGACAGACGAGTCGAAGGCCGCCGGGGCGGGCGTGAGGTCACGCCCGCCCCGGAACCCTGGTGGATCAGTTGCAGTTGCACAGCACGCTGACGGTGCTGGAGAGCGCCGGGGGCACCTGGCGGGCGGCCTCCGGCCGCATGCCCTGCAGGTTGAGGATGCTCATGTCGGTTTCACCTCCTTGCGGGTGTCGAAGGGGACGGGGGCCTCGGCACGCCCGGCTGGAGCGGGGACGTGCGAGGGGATCAGCGGCAGTTGCAGCCGAAGCTCAGGGTGCTGGAGATCGGGGGCACGGCCTGCGGGTTCTGGGGCGACAGGGCCTGGAAGCCGAGGATCGCGGTCATGGGGGTCACCTCCTTCGTCGTGGCGTTCGGTCAACCGCCGGGGTGGCGGTGGTCGGGGACGGCCCGGGTTGGCCGGTGCTCGTCGGCCCTACCTGGATCGGCGGTGGCCGTCGGCCACCCGGTCCGGCGGTGGTCGGGGCGGTCGATCGCGGCGGATCAGGCCACGGACGACAGCGGTCGCTCGCCCGCGCCAGCCGGCACGGTTCGCTCGCCGGCACCAGCCGACACGGTTCGCTCGTCGGCGCCAGCCGGACGGGGGTGGTCGGTGGACGCGGGGCTCGGTGGGAGGTCGAGAAAGGGCAGGGTGACCCCGGTCCGGTGCAGCGCGGCGTGCAGGGCGGACAGCACCCCGGCGCTTCCGGTGGCCAGGTCCATCGACAGCCGGATCATCGTGTCGCCGGGAAAGGCGAGCTGACCGTCGAGGGCGTACGCGTGGTGGGCGAACCGGTCCAGGTGAGCCAGGACCTGCCGGTCCGACTCCCCCGGCCAGGCTCGGCCGACGGTGATCCGGTCGGGCCGGTCATCAGCCACCCGGGGGCTGGCTGCCAACCGGGAACTCGTGGTCGCCCGGGGGCTGGTCGCCAACCGGGAACTCGTGGTCGCCTGGGGGCTGGTCGCCAACCGGGCGGCGGTGGCCAGCAACCCGGCTCGGCCGTGGAACAGCCCGGGGAGCAGGACGAACTCCGCGCCGAG
Source organism: Micromonospora sp. WMMA1923 (assembly GCF_049179195.1). NCBI lineage: Bacteria > Bacillati > Actinomycetota > Actinomycetes > Micromonosporales > Micromonosporaceae > Micromonospora > Micromonospora sp. WMMA1923. Next base: position 6,366,220 of record NZ_JBMHLZ010000001.1, on the reverse strand, counting down.
CGCCCGGCGTACCCCGGTAAGTGTTTCGCGCAGGCGGGCTACCTCGCCGTGGCGGAGCAGCTCGTGCGCGGCCACCGCCACCCCGGCGCTGCCCTCGTCCAGGTAGAGCAGCAACCGGGGTTCGTCGGAGACCTGCAGGTTGCCGCACCGGTCGGTCACGCAGCGGGCCAGGTCGCGGTCGAGCGCGGCGTACGCGGCGGCCAGGTGTCGGGGGTCGCCGGTACGGTCGTAGAGCCGGGAGAGGAAGACCGCCGGTCCGGACCAGCCGCGCAGCAGGCCGGGGCGGGACGGTTCGACGACATCCGGCACCGACGGGTCGGCGAGCGCCCGGACCAGCCGTTCCCCGATGACCAGCAGGTCGTCCTCGACCGCCCGATCCGGAACGGTCAGTCCGGCGAGGGCCAGGCCGATGCCGGCGAGTCCACTGTGCAGGGAGACACCGCGTACCTCGGTCAGTCGGGACCGACACCTGGCGATCAGCTGGCGGGCCGCGTCGCCGCGTCCGGTGCGGTGCAGGACGGTGGCGATGCCGGCCAGGCCGTCGTAGAGGCCGACGTACTCCCCGGGCAGCCGGTCGGCGGCCCGGATCAGCCAGTCCAGGTGTTCCTCCCGTTCCGGGTACGCCATCCGGGTGCTGGTGAGCACGTGGATGACGCCGGCTGCGCCGTGCGCCACGGTGGCCCCGCCGTGCGGGTACTGGCCCAGGTCACCGGGGAAGAGCCGGTCGGTGCGTTCCGGGGTGGCGCTGGCCCGGATACCGGCGGCGAGCGAGTCGAGCAGCCCGGCGTGCTCGGCCGGCCCGGCCTCAACCGGCCAGGGGTACCGCCCGACCCGCCGCGCCACCGCACCGGACGCATCGACCGCCCGCAGCCGCCGGGCAGCCCGACCAACGCCGGCAGCCGTACCCGCGCCGGCAGCCGGGCCCACGCCGGACGCCAGGCCCACGCCGGACGCCAGGCCCACGCCGGAAACCGGGCCCGCGCCGGACGCCAGGCCCGCGCCGGACGCCAGGCCCGCGCCGGAAACCGGGCCCACATCCGAAGTCGCGGTGGAGCCGGCGGCCAGGGCCTGTCGGAGGTCGGCGCGGATCCGCTCGGGCCAGCCGGCCGGGAGCGGGAAGCGGCTCGCCACCGCCAGCAGGTCGTCGAGTTTGCCGTCGGCAAGCGACAGCAGCGGGGTGGCCGGGGCGAAGATGCTCAGGCGCAGGCAGGCCAGGGCGTAGTCGTCGACCGCCCGGCCGTGCCGTACCCGCGCGGTGGCGAAGCCCGGGTCGCCCAGGGTGGGGGTGAAGTCCTCGTCGATCCCGTACGCCTGCTCGAAGTCGATGAGCACGACGCCGCCGTCCGGGCGGATCATCACATTCGCGGTGTGCAGGTCGCCGAAGACGATGCCCCGCTCGTGCACCTGGGTCAGGGCCCGCTCGACCCGGTCCACCACGTCGAGGGCCCAGTCGGTGTACCCGGTCAGTTCGGTCGGCGACGGGTCCGGGTAGATCAGCGGGTGGCGCAGGGCCACCTCGTGCTGGAGGGTGCCGCCCTCGACGTACTCCTCCACCAGGTACTCGTGTTCCCACCAGGTGAAGTAGTCCACCAGTCGGGGTACGCAGTCCAGGTCGGCGAGGCGGGTCAGCGCGTCGCGTTCCCGTCGCAGCCGGGTGACCGCGTCGGTGCCGGCGCCGTCGAGTCCGGCGTACGGGCGGGCCTCGCGCAGCACCACCTGCCGTCCGTCGCGCAGGTCGGTGCCCCGGTACACGCCGCCGCCGTTGGAGTGGTGCAGCGCCTCGTCGATCCGGTACGGCTGCTCGGCGACCGCCTCCTCGGCCAGCGCCCGCATCCGGGCGGCGACGAAGTCGGGCACCGGCGCCCAGTCGGGGACGGTGAACACCGGGTTCCGCTCGTCGGGCACCAGTGTCCCGTCGGGGCGCTGCACGGCCGGGACGGGCTGGTCGCCGTCGAGGCAGTACCGCTGCTCGAAGGCGCCGTAGCGCAGGTACAGCGGGCCGTCGCCCCAGCGCAGGTCGCTGAGGACGTACGGGCCCCGGTGGCCGGCGAGGCGGTCGCCCAGCTCGTCGAGGACCAGCCGCAGGGTCGCCTCGTCGGGCGGGTACAGGGCGGCGAGTTTGCCGCTGCCGCCCCGGTGGGCGTACTTCTCGTTGTGGGCCAGGGCCAGTCGGCGGCTGCGCAGGAACTTGAAGGCGACGCCCCGTTCGACGCAGAAGTCCCGGACCTCGCCGAGCACCTCGGCGGCGGCGTCCAGCTCCACCGAGACGTGCACCTTCCAGCCCTGGCGGGGCAGGCTAACCCCGGTCGGGAACCACATCACCCAGCCGCCCTCGGCGACCGTCTGCCAACCGGCCGGCGGCACCTCGGCGGCCAGCGGGAAGCGGCTCGCGGTGTCGTCGACGTTCGCCGGTGAGTCGACGAAGATCGGATCGGCGATCAGGAAGGCACCTGGCGTGGGCATGGCACACCTCTGCGACGACGGGATACGGGCGGGGTGTCCGCCGCCGCTCCGCCGTCGTTGCCGGTCGGCGGGGCGCTTCGGACATCCACCATCCTGGGCGAACCGGCCGTCGCCGCCGTCCGGCCGCAGGCTGAGCTTTCGACTCCCCGACCGGACGCAGGCCGCCCGGTCCGCCTCCGTCCACAGGGGGACGAGGAAAGTCACCCTGGGGACGGACCCGCCGGCCGGGTCGCCCCGACGAGAATCTGCGGGTACGCGGCACAGCGCCGCGTGCACACTTCGGCGAAGGACCTCCGATGGCGATCGACACGCAGCTCGTCGTACTCCTGCAACACAGCTCCGACGGTGACCGGTGGACGACGGTGGCGCATGGCGTGGCCCTGGACGACCGGCACCTGTTGCTGCGCGCCAGCGCGGCCGACCTGCTCACCGCCGCCGGGCAGCTGCGGCTCCGCTCGGCCGGCGGGCCCGGCGACGACCCGGCCGGCGGGCCCGGCGACGGCGCGCCCGCGCCGCTGGCCGCCGACGAGGTGAGCCTGCTGGCCCGCGCCGCCGCCGGCCGGCCGGACCTGGTGATGGTCACCCCCACCCACGGGTACGCCCCGGCGGCCTCGGCCGCCCACGGCACCACGACCGAGGAGGTACGGCAGGTCATCGCCCTGCTGGATCGGGACGACCACCCGCTCTGGCCGCCGACCGCGCCGGACGGCCCGGCGGTAGCCGACGGCCCGGCGGCCGGTGGTGCGGTGGCCGACGCCCCGGCGGCGGCCGGTGGCGCGATGGCCGACGGCCCGGCGGCGGCCGGTGGTGCGGTGGCCGACGCCCCGGCGGCGGCCGGTGGTGAACGGCGGCCCGGCCGCGCGGACGGAGACGGGCCGCAGCTCGCGGCACCGGCCCGGGTACCGGGCGGGGACGAGCCGCCGGAGACCCCGCTGAGCTGGACCTGTCGGCTCTTCGGCATCGGCTGCCCGGACTCCGACCAGTAGCACCGGAAGGGACGCAGCGGTGACCGGCACCCTGCCCTGGCACCGGCGGCTACCCCGGGACGCGGTCCTGCTGCCGGCGTTCGGCCTGCTCGACCTCTTCACCTCGTCGTCGGTGGTGATCCAGCACCGGCCGGTCAGCACCACCGCCTGGCTCCTGCAACTGCTCGCCGCGCTGGTCTCGGTCGGGGCGTTGGCCTGGCGGCACCGGGCGCCGGTCACGGTCTTCGTCGTCGAGTGCGCGCACGGCGTCGTGGTGTGGTTCCTGCTGCACGACTACCGGCCCTGGGTGGCGCTGGTCGTCGCGTTGTACTCGGTGGCGGTGCTGCGTCCGCTCGCGGTCTCCGCCGGGGCGTACGCGGCGGCCTGCGGCCGGGGGCTGCTCAACGCGCTGGACTCGTACCGGATCGAACCGGTCGTCGGGGCCCGGTTCGGCGAGTTCCTGGTCACCGCGCTGATGTTCGCCCTGGTGTACGGCGCGGCCTGGTCCGCCGGGCTGGTGGTGCGGGGCCACCGGGCCCGGGTCCGGCAGTTCGACACCGACCGGCAGGCCGCCCGGGACGAGGCGGTCACCCGGGAACGGCAGCGGATCGCCGCCGAGCTGCACGACGTGGTCTCCCACTCGGTGACCGTGATGGTGCTCCAGGCGGCCGGCGCGGCCCAGGTCGCCACCGCCGAACCGGAACGGGCCCGGCAGGCGCTGCTGCACATCCAGCAGGCCGGCCAGCAGGCGATGGCGGAGCTGCGCCGGTTGCTCGACGTGATGACCGCCGACGCCGACCCGGCGGGCGGAGCCGACCGGCTCGGGCCACAACCCCGGCTCGCCGACATCGAGGTGCTGCTCGCCTCGATGCGCCGTACCGGCCTGACGGTACGCACGCACACCTCGGGCCGGGCCGCCCCGCTGGACCCGAGCGTGGAGCTGGCCGCGTACCGGACGGTGCAGGAGAGCCTGACCAACACCCTGAAGCACGCCGGTGCCGGCAGCCGGGTCCGGATCTACTTCACCTGGGAGGAGCAGGTGCTGTTGCTGCGGATCGACGACGACGGCCCAGCCGCCTCGGCCCGTCCGGCGGTCGGGCTCTCCGCCGGGCACGGTCTGGCCAGCCTCGGCGAGCGGATCCGCCGGGCCGGCGGACGGCTCAGCACCGGGCCCCGGCCCGAGGGTGGTTTCCGGGTCGCCGCCAGCCTGCCGATCTCCCAGCACCCGGTGGACGGCTGACCGGCTTTGATCACTGGCGTCCGCTCTCTGACAACTCCCTTTCCAATCCGGGCCGGGCCGGGCATAACTGTTCTCTGACAGGGTCGACCGTCGCGCCGGCCCGGTGGGACCAGGGGGCACGAATGCAGATCAGGGTGCTGCTCGCCGACGATCAACCGCTCATCCGGGCCGGGCTGGCGATGCTGCTCGCCGCCGTGGCCGACGTCGAGGTGGTGGGCGAGGCCGACGACGGGGCCCAGGCCGTCGAGCTGAGTCGCCGCCTGCACCCCGACGTGGTGCTGATGGACGTCCGGATGCCCGGCACGGACGGGGTCGAGGCGACCCGCCGGCTCGCCGAGGAGTACGACCCGCAGCGACCGGTCCGGGTCATCATCCTCACCACCTACCACGTCGACGAGGCGGTCTACGCCGCGTTGCGGGCCGGCGCGTCCGGTTTCGTCCTCAAGGACGCCGCCCCGCAGGAGCTCGTCGCCGCGGTACGCGCCGTGGCCGCCGGTGAGGCCTGGCTGGACCCGGCGGTCACCCGACGGCTCCTCGACGACCTCGCCACCCGCCCCGACCCCGGTCTGCCCACCCCCACCCGGATGCGTCAGCTCACCCCCCGGGAACGCGAGGTGCTGGTGCTGATGGCGTACGGGCTGTCCAACCAGGAGATCGCCGAGCATCTGGTGCTGGGCGAGGCGACCGTGAAGACCCATGTCAGCCGGGTCCTGATGAAGCTGGGCCTGCGGGACCGGACGCACGCGGTGGTGGCGGCGTACCAGAGTGGTCTGGTGACCCCGGGCACCCCGCCACCGGCCCGCGCCGGCACCCTCACCCGCTGAACCGCACCCGTGCTACTTGGCCCGCCCGGCGCCGGCGGCCGCCTGGTTCTGCCCGTCCCGGGCCGGGGTGGTGGCCGACCCGGGCACCCGAAGACGGCCGGGGTCCTGCGGCGGCGGCAGGACGACCCGGTCAAGTTCGGACAGACTCATCGCGGCCAGCACATCGATCCGCGGGGCCGGGGCGGCCGGTGACCTTCCGGCCTCGGCAGGAGCGCCCTTTCCCAGTGCTTCGGCACCGGGCAATGGGCCCTGGGCCTTCGACTGGTGATATGCCCTCGCCATGTCGGCGGCATTCTTCCCCTGAGTCAGCTCCATATTCGCCCGCACCCCCGCTGGGCTGTATGCGGTGTGTTCCCTCAGCTCGGCCTGCCATGCCGCCCGGGCGTTCATGAACGCGGTGTAGTTGTCAGGTTCCCGCAGATCCCCGTAGTCGTAGTTGTTGTACCACTCGTCAGCCATCGCGCACTCCGTCCGCTGAAGGTGCTTCGACAGGCATCAACGGACAAGAACCCACCACGGTTCGAAGTGATGAGGGTCAGATTTCAGCCATCCAGGCGGCGGACCAGGGAGATCTCCGCGTCGACGAAGCCGTGCCGCTGGTAGAAGCCCACCGCACGGTCGTTGGCGTGGTGGATGCCGGCGGAGAGCCGGACCATCCCGGCCGCGGCCGCCCACCGCTCGGCCGCCGCCACCAGCACCGACCCGACGCCCCGCGCCCGAACCTCGGGCGAGACCACGGTGTGGATCTGCGCCGAGGGCTCGGGACGCAGCAGCCGGTGCGCCGGCGGGTCCGGATCACGCAGCACCTCGACCATGCCGACGATCCGGCCGTCCCACTCGGCCACGAACACGGCGTTACGCCCCGGGGCGTCGGCCAGCACGGTCGTGAAGTGCCGCAACAGCGCCGCCTCCGGTGGCATCCGGTACAGCAGCGGGTCCAGCGCCAGATGCACGTCGGCGTTGGCCACCCGGAGCGCCACCAGGGCGTCGACGTCGTGCGCGGTCGCCGGCCGTACCGTGACCCGGTCCTCTCCCATCCGGGAAACGGTACGGCCAGCGAGCCGGTCACCCACGGCCGGGCGCGCGGAACCCGCACCGGAGATGGAACGGGTCCGCTCGCCCGTGGCACCTCGGCGGCTTGCCCGAGATGCTCGCCCGGTCAGGGGCGGGGCGCGCGGGCCTTCCTGTCGCTGCGTCCGCTGGCGGACGCCGAGCTGGCGCTGGAACTGCCCGCGGCGGATCCGCCCGCTCCCCTCATCGCCGCAGCACTCGCGGTGGCTTTCGAGCCGTACTGCTGGTAGTACTCCTGGGCGGCGCCGTTGAGCTGCTGCCGGCGGCGCTGGTAGATCTCCTCGGCCGTCGGCTTGCTGTGGGCGAGGACTTTCCGCAGGTCGGCGTCCTTGCTGTTGAGGACATCCTCGTGGATCTTCAACCTCTGAAGGGAATCGAGCACCCTGGCTTCCTCCGAAAAACGCCTCCGCCGGGCTTTCGGCATGCTCTGGAAGCTGTCCAGAACCGGGCCGTCGAGGTGCGCCTCAAGATCCCTGACCGACGCCGGCATCGCCGACTTTTCCTTCTTCTTTTTCTTCTTCTCCGGCATCTGCGTCTCCTTGCCTCGGTTGCGGCCAGTCGCCATTACGTGGCCGCCCGTCGGCGGTTCGACCACCAGATCCCGCTTCCCGAAATGTGGGACGGTCAGTGGATCGGGCGGCCGTGCGCGTCCGGCACCCCGGACTTGCGGAAGAAGTACGTGTTGATCTGGTCGCGCCACTCGGTCGCGCTGCGGACCTGCTCGTCCAGGCGCTCGGCGACCCGCTCGAACAGCGCTTGGTCGAGCAGCCCGGCCAGTTGCCGCCAGCGCTCCCGCATCGTCTCCACCTGCGCCACCCCGGTGAAGTGGGTGTCGTAGATGTGCTGGATCACCGTGCTGCCGCTGTGCAGGACGTGGTCGTACGGCACGTGGTGGAAGAAGAGCAGCAGCTCGTCGGGGCAGTCGGCGAGCGACTCGTACACCTGGGCCCAGCCGGGCGGGTACTGGCCGGCGTAGCCGGTGCCGGTGGCTCGGGTCCGGTCCACGCCCACCCCGTCCCGGTCGGCGAAGTGGTAGGTGCCCCAGCGGCTGTACTCGTACCCGTCGACGTTGGGTCCGTAGTGGTGGCGCAACGGGTCGACCATGAAGCCGACGCCGAGCGGGGCGGTGTACCGCTCGTACGTCCGCCACGAGTCGTCCATGATCGCGTGCAGGGTCGCCCGGACCCGCCCGCTGTCCCCCGTGCTCCCCGGCGGGAAGGTCAGGTCGATCCACTCGTCGAGCACGGCGGTCGGGTCGAGCCGGGGATCCCAGGCGAGCCGGCCGAAGGCGTACAGGTTGGCCTGGGCCAGCGGGTGTCCGCACCAGAACGGGTCGTCGCCGACGTTGGCCACGGCCACCAGCTCGGTGACCACGTCAGCGACCGTCCGCTCCGGCGTCTGCCACGGGCGGAAGCCGAGCAGCTCGCTCCACCACGGCCCGAGGTAGCAGACGTGCCGCTGCTGACCGGTGTACTCCTGGGTCACCTGCAGCTCCATCGCCAGCCGGGTGGCCGGCATGGCGGCGAGCACCGGGGAGACCGGCTCGCGGGGCTGGAAGTCGACCGGGCCGTGCTTGACCTGCAGCACCACGTTGGTACGGAGGTCGCCGTCCAGCGGGACGAAGTGGTCGTACGCGGCACGGGCCCGGTCGGTGGAGCGGTCCCGCCAGTCCTGGTGGTGGTTGTAGACGAAGGCCCGCCAGTGGACCACTCCGCCGTGCGGGGCGAGCGCCTCGGCCAGCAGGTTCGCCCCGTCGGCGTGGCTGCGACCGTAGCTGAACGGGCCCGGTTGCCCCTCCGAGTCGGCCTTCACCACGTACCCGCCGAAGTCGCCGATCCGCTCGTAGACCTGGCGGGTGGTGGTGGCCCACCAGGCGCGTACCTGCTCGTCCCGCGGGTCGGCGCTGGACAGGCCACCGAGGACCACCGGGGCGGCGAAGGTCACCGACAGGTGCACCCGGATGCCGTACGGGCGCAGCACGTCGGCGATCTCGGCCACGTCGTCGAGCCGGTCGGTCAACAGCCGGGCCTCCACCGGGCCGACGTTGACGTTGTTGACCGAGATCGCGTTGATCCCGACGGCGGCCAGCAGCCGGCCGTACTCCCGGATCCGGGCCAGGTCGTGCCGGGCCGCCCCGTCGCGCCAGAAGATCGAGCCGCCCGCGTAGCCCCGCTCCACCTGACCCATCACCGGGTGCACCGAGACATTGTCCCAGTGGTCGAGCATCCGTCGGCGCAGCGCCGGGCGGTGCCGCCGGGTCGGTCGGTCCGCGGCGAAGGCCGCCGCGCCGAGCCGGACCAGGTGGAACAGCCCGTACAGCAGGCCGGTCGGGGTGTCGGCGAGCAGCACCGTCACGTCCCCGGAGCGGGTCAGCACGAACCCCTCGTCACCCGGGGGTTCCCCGGCGGCCTGGCGGGCCGCCTGGGCGGCCGGGACCGGCAGCGGGACCGCCTGGCGCAGGGCGAGCACCAGGTCGACGTCGGCGTCCCCGCACGGCGAGCGGCGCACCCGCCCACCGTGCCGGGCACAGGCCCGGGTCACCTCGTCGAGTACGGCGTCCACCCCGTCGCCGTGCACCAGGACCCGTCGGGAGCCGAGCGCGACGAACGACTCCGCCGGCAGCCAGGCCGCGTGCACACTCACGTGGTGAACTCCTTCTGAATCTTGTCGATCATCGGTTCGCCGATCCGGAGGAACGCCAGGACGAAGGGGGCACCGAGGAGCACCAGCACCGCCTCGGAGAAGACCGCGGTGATCCCGGCCGCCGCGGCCAGCAGGACGAGGGTGCCGACCGGGACACTCGGGGTACGGGTCAGGAAGTAACCGGCCAGCCGGAGCACGTCGCGGGCCCGGAAGCGGAACAGCGCGGTCACCAGCAGGGCGTTCGCCCCGACCAGGGTCACCGCCAACGCGACGATCACCAGCAGCACCGCCCACCAGGACGGGACTCCGGCGGCGCGCAGGTTGGCCAGGTTCACCCCGATCACGGCCAGCCAGACCAGCATCGGCACCCAGATCCGCAGCACCGGCAGCAGGTTGACCCGGTACCCGCGCCGGAACAGCGCGGCCGGGCGCAGCTCGGTCAGGTCGAGCCGCTGGTGCCGCAGGGTGAACAGGGCGGCAGCCAACGCCGGGCCGGCCGGCACCAGGCAGGCCGCGAGCAACGGCAGGTTGCTGGCGTCGTGGCCGAGCAGGACCAGCGGCAGCAGGCCGGGCAGGGTGCCGACCAGCAGCAGCACCTCCACCACGAGCAGGGTGTGCACCAGCGCGGCGGCCCGGGCCAGCGGACCGGTGCCGAACCGCTGCCCGGCCTCGGCGGTCACGGCCGCTCCCCGGTCGGGCCCGCCGTCGCGCGGACCCGACCGGAGTGGCGGGTCAGCCGTTCTCCTGCTGGAAACGCTGGTACGCCTTCTCCACCAACTCCAGGTAGGCGTCCATGTTCTTGCCCTTCAGCTCGGTCAGGTAGGCGTCCCACTCGGTGAGGGGCCGCTGGCCGAGGATGAATCGCAGCGAGTTCTGGGTGACGAAGTCCTTCAGCGGGCTCTCCCAGAGCGACACCTGTTCCCGTTCCTCGTCGGTGAACGGGTACGGCGGGGGCACCGGCTTCGCCGGCCGGGCGTTCATCACGTTCTGGAACTCCATCTCCTCCGGGCTGAAGAAGGACTGCAACAGCTCGGTGCTGCCGCCGTAGGCGAAGACCCCGTTGCCGAAGCCGAAGTCCTTCTGCAGGTGCTTGCTGCCCTTGGGGTTGAGCCCGATCATGTCCACGTCGGCGGCGAGGGTGCGCTTGCCGGCGGCGTCCCTGCTGTAGGTGGTGCCCTCCACCCCCCACTTGGCGAACTCCTGGCCGGCGTCGGAGTAGTAAAGCCAGTCGATGAACTGCATCATGGCCACGAAGTTCCTGCTCTCCCGGGCCTTGCTGTTGATCATCACGCCGTTCTCCAGCCGGCTGGCCGGGTTGACCTCACCGGCCGGGCCGACCGGCAGCGGGATCTTGACCAGCTTGGCGTCCGGCTGGGTCTTGGCCAGGTCCGGTCGGTTCTCGTTGACCAGGGTCTGCGCGTTGCCGCTGATCGCGAAGGACCTGCCGTTTGCCAGCTTCTGCCGGGCCTGGTCGTCGGTCTGGGTGAAGCTCTCCGGGTCGAGCAGCCCCTCGGCCACCAGCTTCTGGAGGTACTGCAGCATCTGCTTGTACTGCTCGCTGGCCCCGGTGTAGACGAACTTCTTCTCCGCCGGCACCCAGGTGGCGTGCTGGTAGGTCCAGCCGGCCTGGGTCCCGAACGACGCGCCGAGGTAGGACATCAGCGCACCACCCGGGGTGGGCTTGCCGAACCGGTCCGACAACGGGTAGGAGTCCGGGTACTTCGCCTTCATCGCCTTGAGCACGGTGTACACCTCGTCCCAGGTCTTCGGGACGGCGAGGTTCAGCTCGTCGAGGATGTCGCTGCGCATCAGCAGCGAGTACTCGTGCCAGGGCTTCTCGTGCAGGCCGGGGAGGAGGTAGTACTTGCCGTCGGACTGCTTGAGTGTGTCCAGCTCCGGCTGGAGCTGCCACTTCTCGATCTTTTCCTTGAAGTGCGGCATCAGGTCGAGGTAGTCGCTGACCGGCAGGATCGCCCCGGAGGAGACGAAGGCGTTCTCCGCCGGGTGGTACGTCTTCGGAATGATCAGGGGAGCGTCCCCCGCGCCGATCAGCAGGCTGCGCTTCTGCTCGTAGTCACTCAGCGGCACCGCCACCGGCGACAACGTCACGTTCGTGCGCTTGGTCAGCTCCGACCAGAACAGCCAGTCGTTCTTCAGCGGATAGAACGTGTGGTTGTTGTAGAGGATCGAGAAGTTGACCGCCTCGGTCGCCTTGAACTGGTCTCCGGTGCCGTACTCGGCCATCGCGCCGACCCGGTTGCCGGACAGGTCCGTCTGCTCGGCGGTCTCCTCGGAGCAGGCGACCAGGCTGAGCGCGAGCACACCGACGGTGGCTACCGCCACTGCCCGCCACGATCTGTGGAGCATGGCTCGTCCTTTCACTTCTCAGGTGGGGTGGGTGGGGGTGCGGCGGTCCGGTCGGCTCATCCCTTGACCGCGCCGAGCATCACGCCGGAGACGAAGTACCGCTGGACGAACGGGTACACGGCCAGGATCGGCAGCGTGGTGAGCACGACCGTGACGGCCTGGACGGTGGCCGCGGCCTGGACCGCGTCGGCGTCGGCGACCGCGCCGGCCGAGTTGGCCCCGGTCGCCCCGGCGATCAGGTTGCGCAGGTAGACGGTGACCGGCAACAGCTCCTGGCGGTCCAGGTAGAGGAAGGCGGTGAACCACGAGTTCCAGTACGACACCGCGTAGAACAGCACCATCGTGGCGATGATCGCCTTGGACAGCGGCAGCACGATCCGCAGCAGGATGCCGTACGTGTTCAACCCGTCGACCGCGGCGGCCTCCTCCAGCTCGGTCGGCAGGCTCTCGAAGAACGCCTTCATCACCAGCAGGTTGAACACGCTTATCGCGTTGGGCAGCACCACCGCCCAGACGGTGTTCTTCATCCCCAGGCTGGTGATCAGGACGTAGTTGGGGATCAGCCCGCCGGAGAAGAACATGGTGAACAGGGCCACGCCGACCAGCAGCCGCCGGCCCCGCAGCTGCGGCTTCGACAGCACGTACGCGTAGCAGGTGGTCAGCACCAGCGCGATGGCGGTGGCCAGCACGGTGTAGACCACCGTGTTGCGGTAGTTCGTCCAGAACATCGCGTCCGCCATCACCAGCCGGTACGCGGTCAGGTCGAACCCGCGCGGCACCAGGTTCACCTGCCCGGCGATGAGGTACGCCTCCTCGCTCATCGACCGGGCCACGATGTTGACGAACGGGTACAGCGTCACGATCACCACGCCGGTCAGCACGATCCCGTTGACCAGCTGGAAGACCCGGCGCCCCCGCGTCACGGTCACGGTCACCACAGGCTCGTCCCCACCGTGCGCCGGGAGATGAGGTTCGCCGAGAGGACCAGGACCAACCCGATCACCGCCTCGAAGAGCCCGATCGCGGCGGCGTAGCTGAAGTTGCTGGACTCGAAGCCCATCCGGAACAGGTACGTGGAGATCACGTCGGCCGTCGGGTAGGTGAGCGGGTTGTAGAGCAGCAGGATCTTCTCGAACCCGACCGCCATGAAGGTGCCGATGTTGAGGATCAGCAGGGTCACCATGGTCGGCCGGATGCCCGGCAGGGTCACGTGCCAGGTCTGCCGCCACCGGTTCGCCCCGTCGATCCGGGCCGCCTCGTACAGGTTGTCGTCGATGGTGGTCAACGCGGCGAGGTAGAGGATCGTGCCCCAGCCGACGGTCTGCCAGACCTCGGAGGAGACGTAGACGGTACGGAACCACTCCGGCCGTTGCAGGAACGGCACCGGATCCGCCCCGGTGGCCTGGACGAGCTGGTTGACCGTGCCGTCCATCGAGGTCAGCTGCATCACCATGGCCGCCACGATCACGATGGACAGGAAGTGCGGCAGGTACGACACCGACTGGACGAACCGCTTGAGCCGGCGGGCGCGTACCTCGTTGAGCAGCAACGCCAGCACGATCGGCAGCGGAAAGCAGAACAGCAGGGTGAGCGTCCCCAGGACCAGGGTGTTGGTGAACACCTCCCAGAACGTCGGGTCGGTCAGGAACATCCGGAAGTACCGCAGGCCCACCCAGTAGTCGCCGAAGATGCTGCCGCCGGGCCGGAACCGGCGGAACGCGATCACGTTGCCGACCATCGGCAGGTACCGGAAGACCAGGAAGAACAGCAGCGGCAGGACGGCCAGCGAGTAGAGCTGCCAGTCCCGGCGCAACGCCTGCCGCCAGCTCCGACGACGCGTCGCCGGACGGCCGACGACCGGCCCCGACGGGAGCGGGGCGGGCGGCTGCGGGGGTGGCCGCAGTGTCCCGGAGGTCACCGCTCGGCCTGACCGTGCTGCCCGACGGGTGCCACCCGTACCTCGCTGAGCAGTTCGCGGTGGTGATCGACCTCGCGCTCGGCACCGGTCAGGCGCAGCGCCAGGCGGGCCACCGGGTCGCCGCTGGACCGGCCGAAACGCAGCTCGACCTCGCCGGGCTCGACGATGCGCCGCCCGCGCAGCCCGGTGAACGACGTCAGGTCGGCAGGCACCCGGAAGGTCACCTCGGCCGCCGCGCCGGCGGCCAGCGGCACCCGGGCGTACCCGATCAGTCGGACCACCGGCCGGGTGGTCTGCGCCACCGGATCGTGCAGGTAGAGCTGGACCACCTCGGTACCGCCCCGGGAGCCGGTGTTGCGCACGGTGATCCGTGCCGACACCTCGCCGTCGACCGCCCACTCGGCCGGCTCCGGGTCGGTGCGCGGCTGGTCGGCCGGCCCGAGCAGGGCCGCGTCGGACCACTCGAACGTGGTGTAGCCGAGCCCGTGACCGAACGGGTACGCCGGGGTCGGGTCCACCGACGACACCTCGGTACGCCTACCCAGCGGCGGGGTCAGGTAGGTGCCCGGCAGGCCACCGGCGTCGCGGGGAATGCTGACCGGCAGCCGCCCGGACGGGTCGACCAGGCCGGTGAGCACCTCGGCGAGCGCCTGCCCGCCCCGCTGGCCCAGGAAAAAGGCCTGCACCACGGCGGCCGCCGCGTCGAACTCCGCGCCGAGCGCGTAGGGCCGCCCGGTCATCAGCACCAGCACGACCGGGGTACCGGTGGCCAGCACCGCCCGGACCAGCTCCGCCTGGACCCCGGGCAGGCGCAGGTCGGCGGCGTCGCAGCCCTCACCGGAGGTGCCCCGGCCGAACATCCCGGCCCGGTCGCCGACGGCCAGCACGCAGACGTCGGCCTCGGTGGCCGCGGCGACCGCCGCCGCGATGCCCGAGGTGTCCTCGCCGGTGACCGCGCAGCCGGGCACGTAGGTCAGACCGGGCACCAGGTCGGCCAGCTCGGCGCGGAGCGAGGGCAGGTCCAGCCCGATCCCGTGCCCGGGGTGCTGCACCCCCACGTGGTTGGGGAAGGAGTAGCAGCCGAGCAGCGCGGTCGGGTCGTCGGCGACCGGACCCACCAGCGCGATCCGCCGGCCGGCGGCCAGCGGCAGCACCCCGTCGTTGCGCAGCAGCACGACGGCCTGCCGGGCCAGTCGTACGGCGACCTCCCGGCTGGCCTCGTCGTCGAGGCGGAGCTGGTCGACCTCCGGCGGCAGCGCCTGCCAACCCTCGTCGAGCAGGCCCAGCTCGGCCTTCTGGCGCAACACCCGGCGCACCGCCCGGTCGATCAACGCCTCGTCGACCGCACCGGCGCGCACCGCCGCCACCAGCTCCGGACCGAAGGTGTCCACGGTGGGCAGCTCCACGTCGATCCCGGCCCGCAGGGCCAGTCGCGCGGCGTCCTCGCCGCGACCGGCCACCCCGTGCAGGGTCTGCAGGAACCGCACCGAGAAGTAGTCCGCCACCACCGTGCCGGCGAATCCCCACCGCACCCGCAGCAGCCCGGTGAGCAGCTCCTCGTCGGCGGCGACCGGCACGCCGTCGATCTCGGCGTACGAGTTCATCACCGAGCGGGCCCCGCCGAGTCGCAGGGCCATCTCGAACGGCGGCAGGATCACGTCGGCCAGCTCCCGCCGGCCCATCGCCACCGGGGCCAGGTTGCGGCCACCCCGGGAGGCGGAGTATCCGGCGAAGTGCTTCAGGGTGGCGACGATGCCGGCCCGTTCCAGGCCCCGCACGTACGCCGCGCCGGTCGTGCCGACCAGGTACGGGTCCTCGCCGATGGTCTCCTCGGTACGCCCCCAGCGGTAGTCCCGAGTGACGTCGAGCACCGGGGCCAGCCCCTGGTGCACCCCGGCGGCCCGCATCGACCGCCCGATCCGCCCGGCCATCTCCTCGACCAGCTCGGGGTCGAAGCAGGCGCCCCAGCTCAGCGGGGTCGGGTAGACGGTGGCCCGCCAGGCGGCGAAGCCGGTCAGGCACTCCTCGTGCACCTGTGCCGGGATGCCGAACCGGCTCGCCGCCACGATCTGCGCCTGGGAGGCGGCCAGCGACCGCGCGCCGAGCACCGGATCGACGGGTGCGGTGCCGAACGGGCGGGTCAGCTGCCCCAACCCGTGCTGGATGAGGACGGGCCACGACGGCGTACCGTCGATCATGTCGGACTGGTGCGGGGCGACGCCCTCCCCGGAGGCCTCGGCGCCGACCCAGACCCCGACCAGTTGGGCGATCTTCTCCTCCAGCGACATCAGCGCGAGGAGGGCCTCGGCCCGCTCGGCCGGCAACAGCTGCGGATCGCGCCAGTCGGCGATGGCACCCGACGATGGACCACTGTCGACGGACACCTGACTTGTCATACGCAAACCCCTTAGGTCTGACCGGGTGGTGCGGCCTGCCGGGGCAGGACCCGTGGAGCCGATACCGGCGCCCGATAATTTCGGTAATCGCGGCGTTACCGTTTTCGGCAACCTATGGTCCGCGTCAAACCGTGTCAAGGGCATCGATGTCTCGGTGGGTCATCGGCCCGCACTCCCGTACCGTCCACACCCGACACCGCGTCGCCGAGGGGCGTGTTAAGGTCTCCGAAACTTTCGATGCGGATGA
Organism: Micromonospora sp. WMMA1923; assembly: GCF_049179195.1. NCBI lineage: Bacteria > Bacillati > Actinomycetota > Actinomycetes > Micromonosporales > Micromonosporaceae > Micromonospora > Micromonospora sp. WMMA1923. Next base: position 6,350,086 of record NZ_JBMHLZ010000001.1, on the reverse strand, counting down.
GGCTCCGATGACAGCATCCCGCCCCCAGTCGTCCGGCCCACCGGCCACCGCCACCATCGCGACCATCGCCGGTGAGGTCGGGGTCTCGGTGGCCACCGTCTCGAAGGTCCTCAACGGCCGCTCCGACGTCTCCGCCTCGACCCGGGCGCGGGTCGAGGCCAGCCTGGAACGCCACCGGTACCGCCGCCGCAACAGACGGCAGCCGACCAGCGCCGGACAGATCGACCTGGTGTTCCACGAGTTCGACTCCGAGTGGGCCATGGAGATCATGCGCGGGGTCGAGGCGGTGACCTCCGCCGCCGGGCTCGGGGTGGCCGTCTCCCAGCTCGGCGGGGAGCACAGCCCGTCGGCCCAGTGGCTGGACGCGGCGCTCGCCCGCCGGCCCCTCGGGGTGCTCTTCGTGCTCTGCCACCTGACCGAGCTCCAGCAGCAGCAGCTCCAGCGCCAGTTGATCCCGTTCGTCGTCGTCGACACCGACAGCGCGACCTCGGCCTCCGTGCCGACCGTCGGCTCCAACAACTGGAACGGCGGCCTGCTCGCCACCCGCCACCTGCTGGAGCTGGGGCACCGGCGGATCGCGATCATCTCCGGCCCACAGGACGTACTGTGCAGCCGGGCCCGCGCGGCCGGCTTCCGGTTCGCCCACGACGAGGCCGGGGTGCCGGTCGATCCCGAGCTGGTGCGCTACGGCAGCTTCTACATCGACTCCGGTTACGCGTACGGCATGGAACTGCTCGGCCGACCCGACCGGCCGACCGCGATCTTCGCCGGGTCGGACATGCAGGCCATGGGGGTGCTCCGGGCCGCCCGCCAGCTCGGCCTGCGGGTCCCCGAGGACCTCTCCGTCATCGGGTACGACAACCTGCCCTTCGCCGCCTGGATCGGCCCCGCCCTGACCACGATCAACCAGCCGCTGCGGGACATGGCCGGCACCGCCACCCAGATGCTGCTCGACCTGGCCCGGGGCGCCGAGTTGTCGACCAGCCGGATCGACCTGGTGACCGAGCTGATCGTCCGGGAGAGCACCGCGCCACCCGCCGACCCGACGGGCACCGACCCGCGCTGACCCGCGCTGCCCTGACCCGCGCTGACCCGCGCTGACCCGCACCGAGCCTGCGAGGTGTGCCGTGCCGTTCGACCTCCCCCTCGACCAGCTCCGGCGGTACGCGCCGACCGTCGCCGAACCTGTCGACTTCGACGGGTTCTGGCGCGCCACCCTGGCCGAGGCCGCCGCCCGACCGGTCCTGCTCGACGTCCGGCCGCACCACACCGGCCTGCGCCTGGTCGACTCCTTCGACGTCACGTTCGCCGGCTTCGGCGGTGATCCGGTCCGGGCCTGGTACACCCGCCCGGCCGGGGCGGCGACGCCGCTGCCCGCCGTGATCGAGTACGTCGGCTACGGACGCGGGCGTGGCCTGCCCCACGAGCGGCTGACCTGGCCGGTCGCCGGCTACGCCCACCTGCTGATGGACAGCCGGGGTCAGTCCGGGCTGTACGGCGTCGGCGACACCCCGGACCCGCACGGCGCCGCCGGCGGCCCGTCCCCGGCGACCTGGGGAATCCTCGACCCGTACGACTACCACTACCGCCGTCTGATCACCGACGCGGTCCGGGCCGTCGACGCCGTACGAGCCCTGCCCGGGGTGGACGCCACCCGGGTCGTCGCGGCCGGCAACAGCCAGGGCGGCGGGCTGGCGCTGGCGGTGGCCGGCCTGGTCGGTGACCTCGCGGCGGTGCTGACCACCGCCCCGTTCCTCTGCCACGTGCAGCGGGCCATCGAGCTGACCGACGCCGTGCCGTACGGCGAGATCGCCCGCTACCTCGCCGTACACCGGGAGGCCGAGGCCGCGGTCCGGCACACGCTGTCGTACGTGGACGGCGTGACCTTCGCCCGCCGGGCGACCGCGCCGGCCCACTTCGGGATCGGCCTACGGGACAACGTGTGCCCGCCGAGCACCGGCTTCGCCGCCTACAACCAGTACGGTGCCGCGTCCGGGCTGCCGGCCCCGCCGGTCCGGGAGCTGCACACCTACCCGTTCAACGGCCACGAGGGCGGCGAGGCGCTGCACACCCGACGTCAGTTGGACTGGCTGGACCGGATCTGCCCCCCGGCAACCGCCCGGCGGTGACCACGCCGGCTCCACCCCGCCTGCCGGCCGCCTCGACGCCGGCTCGCCCCCGGCGGGCCGGCCCGGCAGCTGACGACGCCCCGAACGCGACGACGGCCCGCCCTGCTGAGCAGGGCGGGCCGTCGGAGGTCAGCGGTAGGTCAGTGGCGACGGCGTCCGTACGTCCCGGCGACGACGGCGACGCCGATCGCGGCGAAGCCGATCTGGAGGGCCAACTCGATCCAGTCGATGCCCGGGGTTTCGGCCACCCCGAAGGCGCCGGCGACGATCGTGCCGAGGAGTGCCGCGAGCACACCGATGAGAATGGTGAGCCAGATCGGGATGTTCTGCTTGCCCGGTACGACCAGCCGGCCCAGCGCGCCGATGATCAGACCGAAGATGATGGCGGTCAAGATGCCGGAAACTTCCACCAGAGCCGTCCCTTCAACAGTTGTCGTCGGACGTACTGGTTCCCGTGCGTCGACTCCGGCGAAACCCATGGACCGGTCGTCGGGGTAAACGTCACGCAACCGTCACAGAACCGTGGGTGTCCCGTCGTACCGTTACCTCTCAGTGCGTTTTGGTGAGCACACGGTTGGTAGTCCTGCCTTGCGGTAGGACGGTCCCGGTCTGACCGACGGATGCCGTGCCGGGTTCACGCTTCTTCGCCACCTGCCCGCGTATGCGGGTCTTCTGGTCGGCTCCACGTGCTGCCACCGGGCCACTCCCGGCGGTGTCGAGATCAGCCGCCAGAGCGGCCAGATTGAGCGCGGCGTTGTGGTCCCGGTCGAGGACCAGACCGCACGCCTCACATTCGTACTCGCGCTCGGACAGGGCGAGCTTGGCTTTCACCGCGCCGCAACCCGAGCAGGTCTTCGATGACGGGTACCAGCGGTCGGCCACCACGAGCCGGCCACCGTTCCACAGGGTCTTGTACGTCAGATACCAGCGGATCTCCGCGAATGCGGCGTCGGCGATGTTCCGGGCCAGCCTGCGGTTACGCAGCATGCCGGCGACGTTGAGGTCTTCCACCACGATCGTGGCGTGCTCGCGGGCGAGTCGGGTGGTGAGCTTATGCAGGCCGTCGCGGCGCACGTTCGCCACCCGGGCGTGAGCGCGGCCGAGCCGGGCCGCCGCTCGTTCCCACCGCTTCGAGGCTCGTCGTCCGGTGCGCCGATCCGGGCCGGTCTTGCGCGGCAGTGCCCGGCCCCACGAGCGCACGCGCTGCTGCGCGTCCAGGAGGTGACGCGGGTTGCCGACCATCTCACCGGTGGACAGGACCGCGAGGTGCGTGATCCCGACGTCCACACCGACGACCGACTGCGGCCGGGCGGGGACGCGCTCGGCGCGCTCGACCTCCACCGTGAAGGAGACGTGCCACCGGCCGCCGTCACGGCGCACGGTCGCGGACATGATCCGGGCGGTCCCGTTGTCCAACCGGCGGGCCAGTCTGCGTGCGGACTCGTGCAACTTCAACCGGCCCAGTCGGGGCAGCACCACGTGCATCCGGTCGGGCTCGACCCGGATCGCCCCGGTGGTGAACCGCACGGATGGTGCCGTACGGCGGCGGGACTTGAACCGGGGGAAACCGGCCGGGCGTCCGGCCCGCACGCCCTGACGGGAGTCGGCCCAGTTCTTCAACCCGCGAGCGAGCGCGTCGAGGCCCGTGTTGAACGCCTCCTTCGACACCTCACCCCACCACGGCGCGACTGCGGGTTTCGCGGCGTTCCACGCCTTCCGAAGACCGGCCAGCGACCAGTGCAGTGAAGGCGTCAGCAACTCGTCTGGCACGCCGTATGAGCGTTCGGCGCTGCGCTGGTCCATGACGGCCTTGACCCGCGCGAGCGCCCAGTTGTGTGCGACCCGGGCCGCCCCCGCGTGCGCGAGGACGTCGAGTTCCTGGCGCGAGGTGAGGTCGAGGGCGAACCGGTACGCCTGGAACGTTTTCACACCGGGTCACTCTCAGTGACGGCTTCGACCGCCCGGCGGGCACGGGTCGCGGCAACGCGACTGCCGTACAGGCGGGCGCACAGCGAGGTCAGGATCTCGGTCACGTCCCGAACCAGGTCGTCGTCGACCTCAGCCGGGTCGACCACCAGCAGACGCCGGCCCTGCGCGGACAAGGCGGCTTCGACGTACTCGGCCCCGAACCGGGCGAACCGGCCCCGATGCTCGACCACGATCGTTGACACCGCCGGATCGCGCAGCAGCGCGAGGAACTTCTCGCGGTGCCCGTCCAACGCGGATCCCACCTCGGTCACCACCCGGTCAACGGCGAGTCTCTGCCCGGTGGCCCACACCGTCACCCGGGCAACCTGCCGATCCAGGTCAGGTTCCTGGTCGGCCGATGACACCCGGGCGTACACCACGGTCTGCCCAGTCTCGGCCGACGTGCCGGTGACCGGCTCACCGACCATGATCAGCCGGCCGATCCGATAGGTGGGAACAGGCAGCGTCCCGGCAGCGTACTGCCGCCGAGCAGTGATGTACGCGATGCCGGTCGACGCCGCCCACTCCTTGAGGTTCACGCCAGCATCATAGCAACCTAAAGAGCGCCATAGATGCTCGACACGGCAGCAGCTAACACCCCCGACGGCGCGGCGGATGCCGGTGAGCGCGAACCGCCCCGGCACCCGCCTGCGTGTCCGGGTCAGTTACCGGTGAGGGCGACCAGCGCCTCGGCGGTCCGGAAGTACGGGTTGCGGCCGAGGTCACCCACGGTGGTGATGTTGAAGGCCTGCTTGAGCAGCTTGGCGTCGCCTTCGCTGACCCCGGCGAGGGCGGCAACCGGGGCGTCGACCAGCTCGGCGAGGGTCTTGTCCTGGTACGCCTTGTCAACAAGCTTGGTGAGGTCGGCGGTGACGGGCATGCACAACTCCTTCTGAGTCACCGATCGGCGCAATACCGACCGGATCCGGTTAAACCTACTCAATTAGATCATCTTGCGATGCACCCGGTCCACTGAGGACCGACGTGCCGGGATGAACCCGGCCCGCCGCGCCACAGGCCACAGAGAGCCGGTCAGAGCGCCGGGCCGGGCCTAGCCCTCGTCCTCGTCGGCCTCGCCGGCCTCGGCCTCGGCCTCGTCGTCACCGAAGGAGTCGAAGACCTCGTCGGCGATCATGCCTCCGGCGAAACCGAGCGCCGCACCGCCGGCCACGCCGGCCACCACCGCGCCCATGCCTGGCCCGCGCTGCTCGTGGTGCTCCACGTGCTGGCCGTACCCGGGGGCAGGTCCCGGCTGGCCGTACCCGGGGCCATAACCGGGCTGGCCGTAACCGGGCTGGGCATAGCCGGGCTGGCCGTAGGCGGGCTGGCCGTAGCCGGGCTGGGCGGGGGGCATGCCGTAGGGCGCGGGGCCGCCGAGCAACCCCTGCCGCTGGGTCAGGGCCTGCCGCAGCCAGCCGTCGACCTGGGCGGCCCAGTCGACCCGGTCGGCGTCGGCGTGCGCCACCTGATACCGGCCGTACGAGTCGTGCCCGCCGGTGAAGAGGCCACCCCGCTTGTCGAACTCCAGCACCACGTCCACGCCGTACTCGTTGGCCACGAAGGTCAACTCGACCTCGTTGATCCCGTCCGCGTACTGCGGGGCGGTGTAGTACTCGATCTCCTGGTAGAAGGGCAGCGCCTGGGACAGGCCGGAGATCCGGCCGTACTCCAGGTCGGCGCCCTTGAACTGGAAACCGAGCCGGCCGAACGCCTCCAGGATGCGCTCCTGCACCGGCAGCGGGTGGACCTGGACCGGGTCCAGGTCACCCTTGTCGACGACACCACGGATGGCGACCTCGGTACGCAGACCCATGGTCATGCCGTGCAGGCGCTGCCCGTACAGGGCGGTCACCGGGGTCTCCCACGGCATCGGCACCTGGAACGGCAGGGACAGGTGCTGCCCCTCGCGCAGGGTGAGGCCGCCGGCCACCGGCACCCGGTGGAACTCCAGCACCGCGTCGTGCCCCTCCTCGGCACCGTCGACCTCGACCCGGGTGACCAGCCCGACCACGATCTGGTCGATCTCGACATCGTGGCTGCCGCCGGTGAGGTTCACCTGCCCGTCCAGCGGCAGCCCCGGCCGGGTGTCCGGATTCGACAGGACCGTGTCGACGCTGGGCGCACCGACTCCGAAGGCACCCAGCATCTTCTTGAAGACCACGCACTTCTCCCTCGACGACGATCAGACGAACGTGACGTGAACCGAATTCACGCCAAACCCTTGCCAGCAAAGGAGATCGAGCACGTCCTCAGTGGATCGGGTCTGCCGGGGAAGCTAGCACCGGAAACTGAGAGATAGCTGAATGCAGTCGGACAACTACTATCGGATATGAGTGCTGCTCGCCTACCCTCCGGTCACTCCGGGGCGCGCGGGGTACGCAACTCGGGGACGTTCCAGCCGGCACGGCGGGCACCGGCCTGGTAGGCGCTCTCCAGGAAGTCCAGCACCGCCGCGCGGGGATCGGCCGCGGCCCGGACGTCGTCGTAGGTCAGCAGGGCCAGGTGCGCACCCCGGCTGGCCACCCAGCGGGCCTGCGCCGGCCGCAGCGGCTCCTCGGTCAGCCCGCCCGGCTCCGGCGCGGTGTACGAGTAGAAGGCCGGCTCGGGCACGTTGTCGTCGCCGAACCAGAACCCGGCACTGATCACCTCGTGCGAGTACGCCTCCCGGGTCACCGGATCCGCCTCGGCCGGCTGCGGCACCTTCCGGTCGGAGAACCGGGTGACGGCCAGGTCGAAGGTGTGCCAGAAGTGGTGCACCGGGCTGGTCTTGCCATAACAATGACCGGCGAACTCCTCCAGCACCAGCCCCACCTGGCTGAGCACCTGCCAGTACCGGGTGACCCAGAACGGGTCGTACGCGTCGTGCCCGGTGTCCTCGGCGAACGGGGTGCTGTCGCCGAGGTCGAAGGGCACGGCCCAGATCTCGGTGTCGATGCCGAGCGAGGCCAACGCGGCGAAGAGCCGCTCGTGGAAGGCCGCCACCGAGAGCCCGACCAGCGGAAACGACACCGACTCCCCGGCGAGGGTGTTGACCACCAGCCGGTGGTCGACGAAGTCGAAGTCGACGGCGAAGACCTTGTCCCGCCCCATCGGCCGGGTGGTGATGCCGCGTCCGGTCACGTGGAACGGCACGTGCCACCAGTGGTTGCGCGACGGCGCCTGGTCCAGGCGGATCTTGCCGACGATCTGCATGAAGCGGTGCAGGGTCTCCTTCGTCGGCTGCCAGGCGGACAACGGAATGGGCGGAAAGAGTTCGGTCATTCCCCGATCCTGCCTGGTCGCGATGTGCCCCGCAGTCGAGCCCGACCAATCCCCCACCTCCATCGACGAGTGCTAATCTCCGGCGGTCGGTTTGTGCGAGCCACTCGATAGGGGATCGGAATGTCGATGCGCAACGGCGTGCGGTACGCCCTGACCACGCTGGCCCTGACCACGCTGGCCCTGACCGGCACGGCGGTGGTCGCGGCGGCGACTCCGGCCGCCGCCGCTCCGGCCACCGGCGCTGTGGCCACCGCCGCTCCGGCCACCGGCGCTGTGGTCATCGCCGCTCCGGCCACCGACGCTGCCGACACGGCACGTGCCGCCGGTGACTGTCCGTTCAGCAGGACCGTGTGCCTGTTCGACCAGACCGGTTACCAGGGCACCCGGTTCACCGCCTCGTCGACCACCTCGGGCGGCACCTGCGTCAGCCTGGTCAGCCACGGCTTCGGCGACCGGGCCCGTTCGGTACTCAACGGCGGCAACTCCTCGGCTGCCCTGTTCGCCCTGGACAACTGCGCCGGCGGCCCGTACCAGGTGGCGGCCAACAGCGGGATCGCGGACCTCGGCACCTTCCGACCCAACAGCGTCTGGGTGCCCTGACCAGGGCCTGTCACCCGGCAGCACGGGCGGCGAGGTAGGCCTCGACGGGTGCCACCAGCTCGGCCGACGACAGGCCGGCCTCGCCGCGCCGGGCGATCCCGGGCAGTCGCGCGGTCACCGCGTCCATCAACCCGCCGGTGGCCTCCGGCGTCGCGTCGATGGCGGCCGGCACGTCGTGCCGGCCGGCGGCGAAGACGATCTCCCGCACCCCGGCGGCGGCCGCCACCGTCCGACAGATCGCACACGGCTCGCAGCTGGAGTACACCACCGCGCCGCCGAGATCCGCCGACCCGGTCCGTCGGGTGGCGTCCCGGATCGCGGTGACCTCACCGTGCGCCGACGGATCATGATCGGTCAACGTGGTGTTCAGCCCGGCACCCACCACCGTGCCGGCCCGCGCCACCACGGCCACGAACGGCAGCTGCCCGGCCGCCCCGTGCCGCTGCGCCAGGTCGACCGTCCGCGCCAGCACCCCAGCCTCCCCACCCAGCTCCGCGACCCGCTGCCCCACCAACGCCGCCGGCCCGTCGCCGGCCGCCAGCTCCTCGAAGAGCGTCACCGGTACGCCCGCAGGCCCGTCCAGGCGGGCGTTGCGCGAACCCCACGGGGTCCGCACCGGCGCGGCCACCAACCGCGCCCCCACCCCGGTCAACGCGTCGGTGGCCGCCCCGACATCGGTCACCTCGAAGGCCAACCGGACCGCCCCGGTGGGCGTACCCCCGGTCTCCACCTCGGCGATGAACCGCGCCTGGGCGGCGTTGGCCAGCTCCAGCGTGGCCCGCCCGGCGTCGAGGATGACCACCCGGGCGCCGTCGGGGCCGGCGAACGCGGCGGATTCCGGCAGGCCCAACGTGTCCCGGTAGTACGCCACCGCGGCGTCGAAGTCGTCGACGGTCAGCACGACCCGGAGCTGGTTGACATCGATCTCGGCCATCCCCGCACTCTAGAGCCGACCACCGACAATCCGCCGCGAGGTTTCGGCACCCGGGCCGAGGGGTGGCGGGCGGTCCGGCACCCGGGCCGAGGGGTGGCGGGTGTTTCGGCACCCGGCCGCCGCCGCACCGCCCGACCCGGGCCTCGCACGGCGACGGCCGGGCCGGTCAGCCGTGCTGCTTCGACTGGCAGGGCACGCAGAAGCGGGCATGTGGGAGCGCCTCCAGCCGGGCCACCGGGATCCGGACCGCGCACTTCTCGCAGACGCCGTAACTGCCGTCCGCGATCCGGCGCAACGCGCCGTTGATCTGCTCGATACTGGTCCGGGTCGCGGCCACCAACGCCGAGTGGTCGTACGCCGCGCCCGGGTCGCCGGTGTCCGCGGTGAGCTCGGTCAGTTCCCTGAGGCGGGCGCTCTGGGCCGCGTACCCGGCGGTCAGTGACGCTCGCAGGTCAGCCAGCCGGCGCTGGTCGACGGCAGGATCATCGATATTCATGGTTGGTCCTTTCGGGTTGTCCGGAAAAAGAAAAAGGCCGAAGCTCGGAAGCTTCGCCCTGGCGGTCGTCGATAGGAGGAACGACCTGCCGGCGGCCCGCGGCCACACCGAGCCGGGCTCGGCAATCCGCCCGCGTTGACCCCGGCAGGCACCAGGCCCCGCACACTGCCCGCCGAGGCGCGCACGCGCTGGCCCGCCGTCACGGTGGTGACGGCGGTGCAGCCAGGGCGCAGGAGCGACATCGGACCACCATAGGCCGCCAGAACAAGAAAGCCAACGGCGTTTCCCGAGGCCAGCCGGCGACTGTTCCCGAGCTTGATCCACTCACCATCCGGGATACCGGGGCCGCCGGCCGGGATCGATACCACACCATCCGCGACGCAGGGTGGATCAAGCTCAGGACCCGACACGCCCCATCGGCGAGGGTGCACCGGCGGCACGCAACAGGGCGCCGCCGGGTCACGGTGCCGCCACTGGCCGCAGGTCCGGCTCCACCACCCAGCGCGGGCCGCGCCGAGCGGGCAACCGCGGTGGGCATCCGCCCAGCGCGAGCCCCAGCCGAGCGGGGTCGGTGAGAGGGGTGCCCCGCTCTACCAAAAGCGTTAACAGGGGGCCCTTCCTTACAGCCAGTTGCGGCGTTTGAAGATCAGGTAGAGGGTGCCGCAGACCAGGCCCATCATCATGACCGCGAAGAGGTACCCGAACCGCCAGTGCAGCTCCGGCATGGCGTCGAAGTTCATCCCGTAGACCGTGCCGATCAACGTCGGCGCGAAGAGGATCGCCGCCCAGGAGGAGATCTTCTTGATCTCCTCGCTCTGCTCGTAGCTGGCCGCGGTCAGGCTGCGCATCTCCTCGTTCTGCTGCTGCGAGACCAGGGTCGCGTTGACGGTCAGGATGTTCTGCAGCAGGTGCCGGAACCCGTCCACCCGCTCCACCACGTGGGTCAGGTGGTCCGAGACGTCCCGCAGCCGGCGCTGCAGCTCCTCGTCGGTGCCGTACTTGGCGAAGCCGGCGGTCAGGTTCTCCAGCACCCCGAGCAGCGGACGGGCCGCCCGCTGGAACTCGATCACCTCACGGCTCAGCTCGTAGATGCGCCGGCTCACCTTCGGGTCGCCGCCGAACACCTCGGTCTCGATCTCGTCGATGTCGTTCTCCAGCCCCGCCACCACCGGGGCGTACCCGTCGACCACCTGGTCCAGCACCGCGTAGAGCACCGCCTCCGGGCCCATCGCCAGCATCGCCGGGTCGGACTCCATCCGGCGCCGCACGGCGGCCAGGTCGGGGGCCTCACCGTGCCGGACGGTGATCACGAATCCGGGGCCGAGGAAGAGGTGCAGCTCGCTGAACTCGACGTGCTCCCGGGAGTCGACGTAGCGGGCCGCCCGCAGCACCACGAAGAGCGTCTCGCCGTACCGCTCCAGCTTGGGCCGCTGGTGCGCGGTGATCGCGTCCTCCACGGCCAGGTCGTGCAGCTTGAACTCCCGGGCCAGCGAGGCGATCTGGCCCGCGTCGGCCCGGTACAGCCCGATCCAGGCCATCGCCGCGTCCTGCTCGTGCAGGCACCGGTACGTCTCGGCGAGGCTGGCCGGGGAGGCGTAGCGCCGGCCGCCGGTGTAGACGGCGCTGTCGACCAGCCGGCTGGTCGACGCCGGGATCCCGTTGGGTGCCGGCGGGCGGGGACGCGGCCGGACCGCAGCCGAGCCGTTGGTCCAGCGTCCGATGGCGTTGGTCAGGGCGAAAGCGCGCAGCTTCGCGGGCATGAGGGGCTCCTCGGCTCCGGTGGGCGGAAGGCACGCCCCTCGGGCCGGCGACAGCTCAGCCGGTGGTGACCGCGGGGGCGGCGATGGTCGTCGAGTTGGTACTCGGAGGTTCGCTACCCATGGCGGTGACCACCTCCCTCGCCCGTCGCTCCCGGTGCGCGCAGCCCGGCCGGATCCGGGTGCGCCGGGCGGAATCCTACCCGGCGTCGGGCCGTCGACGCGTACTCGCCGTAGTCGAATTCACGTCTGTTCACGCGGTTGTTACTCGGCGTCACAACCAGCCCCGGCGTCTGAAGATCCGGTACAGGGTGCCGCAGACCAGTCCCATCAGCACCACCGCGAAGAGGTACCCGAAGCGCCAGCCCAGCTCGGGCATGTGCTCGAAGTTCATCCCGTAGACCGTGCCGATCAGGGTCGGCGCGAAGAGGATCGCCGCCCATGCCGAGACCTTCTTGATCTCCTCGTTCTGCTCGTAGCTGGCCGCGGTCAGGCTGCGCATCTCCTCGTTCTGCTGCTGGGAGACCAGGGTCGCGTTCACCGTCAGGATGTTCTGCAGCAGGTGCCGGAACCCGTCCACCCGCTCCACCACGTGGGTCAGGTGGTCCGAGACGTCCCGCAACCGCCGCTGCAACTCCTCGTCGGCGCCGTACGCCCCGCTGCCGGCGGCGAGCACGCCGATCATGCCGAGCAGCGGGCGGGCCGCCCGTTGGAACTCGATCACCTCCCGACTGAGCTGGTAGATGCGCCGGCTGGCGTTGGGGTCGCCGCCGAACACCTCGGTCTCGATCTCGTCGATGTCGTTCTCCAGCCCCGCCACCACCGGGGCGTACCCGTCGACCACCTGGTCCAGCACCGCGTACAGCACCGCCTCCGGGCCCCGGGCCAGCACCTGCGCGTCGGCCTCCAGTCGCCGTCGGACCGCCACCAGGTCGGGCACCTCGCCGTGCCGGACCGTGATCACGAACCGGGGCCCCAGGAAGAGGTGCAGCTCGCTGAACTCGACCACCTCGTGCACGTCGTCGTAGCGGGCCGCCCGCAGCACCACGAAGAGCGTCTCGCCGTACCGTTCGAGCTTGGGTCTCTGGTGGGCGAAGATGGCGTCCTCGACGGCCAGCTCGTGCAGCTTGAACTCCCGGGCCAGCGACGCGATCTGCGCGGCCCCCGGCCGGTAGAGGCCGATCCAGGCCATCGACCCGGCCCGCTCCTGCATGCACCGGTACGTCTCGGCGAGGCTGCCCGGCGACGCGAGCCGGCGGCCGGCGGCGTAGACGGCGCTGTCGACCAGCCCGTCACCGGGCCCGGCCGGCGGCTCCCCCGGGGCACCGGGCCCGGCCGGCGAATCACCCTGGGCACCGTGCTCGTCCAGCCGACGCCCGAAGCCACCCGTCGGCAGATCCGTCATCAGGGCGCCCCCTCTCCGGTACGCCGTCCCTCGCCCTTGGCCCCCGCGCCGGTCTCGCCGACGGCGGCCAGCCGTCGGGACACCCGCGCCGCCCGACTCCCCGGGACCACCACATTCTTCCGGAATCACGACCCGCGCGGGGTGCTACCCGGGCGGTTCACCACCGGCCGGGCCACGGGGACGCCGGGGAGGGAAACGGGTGACCGAACCGTCCGGTCAGCCGGTAGGTTGCCGGCATGTCGACGTTGCGAACCGAGCTGCTGCCCGAGACCCGACGTGCGTTGCTGCACCGGCTGGCCACCGGCCAGGTGCAGGGCCGCGCGCCGTCGGTCGTCGCCGCCGTGGTGCGCGACGGTGGCCCGGCCTGGGTGCGGGGGTACGGCAGCGTGGCCGGCGACGCCGCTGGGGGCGACGCCGCTGGGGGCGGCGTCGGCGGGGGCGGCGTCGGCGGGGGCGGCGTCGGCGGGGGCGGCGTCGGCGGGGGCGGCGTCGGCGGGGGCGGCCGAGAGCCGGACGGCGACACCCAGTACCGGATCGGCTCGATCACCAAGACCATGGTGGCGACCCTGGTGATGCGGTTGCGCGACGAGGGGCGGCTCGCCCTCACCGACCCGCTCGACGCCCACCTGCCCGGCACGGCCGCCGGCCAGGCCACCATCGCCACCCTGCTGTCGCACACCGCCGGCCTGGCCGCCGAGACCCCCGGCCCGTGGTGGGAACGCACCCCGGGCTCGCTCCGCCCCGAGCTGACCGACCTGCTCGGCGATGACGCCCAACTCCACCCCGCCGGGCGACGCCACCACTACTCCAATCCCGGGTACGCCTTGCTCGGCGCGCTGGTCGAGCAGCTGCGCGGGCAGGCGTGGGATGAGGTGCTGCGGCGGGAGGTGCTGGAGCCGCTCGAGATGACCCGGACCACCCTGCTGCCGGTCGCGCCGCACGCCACCGGCTGGGCGGTGCACCCCTGGGCCGACGTGCTGCTGCCCGAGCCGGCGGAGCGGACCGGCCGGATGGCCCCCGCCGGTGAACTCTGGTCCACCGCGACGGACCTGGCCCGGTTCGCCGCGTTCCTGCTCGACGGGGACGAGCGGGTGCTGCACCCGGACACCGTGGCCGAGATGCGTCGCCCGGCAAGCCCGCCGGAGGCCCACGACTGGGACGGCGGGTACGGGCTCGGCGTGCAGCTGCTGCGCCGCAACGGTCGGCTGCTGGCCGGCCACGGCGGCTCGATGCCGGGCTTCGTGGCCACGATCTGGGTGAGCGTCGACGAGGGGCTGGGCGCGGTCGCCCTGGCCAACGTGACCGCCGGTTTCGCCGTCGGCGCGCTCACCGCCGAGCTGCTGGAGACGGTCGCCGAGCGGGAGCCCCGGATCCCGGCACCCTGGCGACCCCTGCCCTCGGTCGATCCGCAGGTGCTGGCGCTGGCCGGGCCCTGGTACTGGGGCCCCTCGCCGTACGTGCTGCGCCCGCTGGCCGACGGCTTCCTGGAGCTGATGCCGCTGAGCGGCCGGCAGGGACGGGGCACCCGGCTGCGCCCCACCGGTGACGGCCGGTGGGAGGGGCTCAGCGGCTACTTCGCCGGCGAGCGGCTGCGGGTGGAGCGCGACGCCACCGGCGAGGTGACCCACCTCGACCTCGGCAGTTTCGTCTTCACCCGGCAGCCCTACGACCCGGCGGCACCGGTGCCCGGCGGCGTCGACCCGGCGGGCTGGCAGGCCGGCTGACCCCGGCGCGGGTGCCCCGTCTCGCCACCGCGGCCAGGGTGACGGCCTAGCCGCCCGGCCGGTGAGAGGGGTTCCCCGCTATACAAAAAGCGTTAAGAAGGGGCCCTTCCTTTCACGTCAGCGGCTGATCAGGCTGCGTAGGCGGCTCCGGATCCGTTGGCGCAGGCTTACCGGTTTCGGGGCCGCCGGCACCACGGGAGCGGCGCCGTCGGCGGGGATCCGGACCGGTTTGGGCAGCTTGACGTCCATGGTCCAGCCACAGTTGTGGATCCGGGCCTTCAGCACCCACTGGCCCTGCGTCCGGCCACTGTTGAAGGTGCCGAAGTCGATGGTCGCGGTGCTGCGGTGCACGAGCTGGAACGCCCCGGGCGGGCCGTCCGGCACACCGACGCGTTCGGTCCGGGTCTCCACCGGGAGGAAGATCTCCTCCTTGGTCTCCTTGCGCCAGGCGAGCAGATCCATCTTGGCCCGCCCCACCTCGACGGTGGAGTCCACCCGGTCCGGGTCGATCTCGGGCACCGGCAACGCGAGCAGGTCCCGCCCGTCGGCCTCGACGAAGGTGACCGGCCGGTCACCGGAGAGCAGGTGCCCGGAGACGGTCACCGACAGGACGTGACCGGCCAGGTCCCGCCGGTCCAGGGTGGCGCTGGCGCGTACCCCGGTCTCCCACTCGGCCAGGGTCCGCAGGTCGCTGAGGCGACCCCGCTCGGCCAGGAACGCCACGGCGCGCTGCCGGGGCGGCAGCCCGGCGGCGACCCCGGGCGCGAACCTCTTGGTGATGATGTCGCGCACCTCGCGGGCGACCTCTGCCACCCAGTCCTCGGGGGCCTCCAGCATCGGCTTGCCGGAGAGCCGGCTGATCATCTCGTTGCGCAGCCACCGCCGGTGCAGCCGGTCGCGCAGCGCACCGGGCTCGGTGTACCTGTCGACGATGTCGAGCGCCTCGCGCAGGTTGGTGTAGTAGCCCGCCGGCTCCATCCGCACGGCGGTGACGTTGCCGGCGTCCTGCCGGCGGATGTGGTGGTAGCAGGCGTAGTCGGAGAGCACGCAGACCCGGCTGGCCAGCAGGAACGCCCGGATGACGAAGACGTGGTCCTCCAGCCGTCGCCGCCCCTCCGGGAAGCGCAGCTCGTGCGCCAGCAGGAAGGACCGCCGGAACAGCTTGTGGCAGGTCATGCTGTCGACAAGCGGCGCGTCGGCCAGGGTCACCCCGAACCGGTTCTTCCGGAACAGCTCCCGGGGCACGCCCCGCCCGTGACCGACCATCTTGCCGACCACGATCTCGCTGTCGTGCTCCGTGGCGCAGGCGTACAGGCGCTCCAGGGCCTCGTCGCCGAACCAGTCGTCGTCGTCGGCGAAGAAGACGTACTCGCCGCGGGCCCGCTCGATGCCGATGTTGCGCGGGCGCGACGGCCAACCGGAGTTCTCGATGTGCACCACGTGGAAGTGCGGGTGCTCGGCCGCCAGCTCGTCCAGCCGGGCGGGCGTCTCGTCGGTCGAGCCGTCGTCGACGACGATCACCTCGAACTCCTCCGCCGGCAACGACTGGCGCAGCAGCGAGGAGACCAGTTTCTCGATGTGCGGTCCCGGGTTGTAGGCCGGCACCACGACACTGATCTTGGGCGCGTTCGTAGCGATGGTCATGCTCTCTTTCTGAGCGGTGATCGTCTTCACCGGGTCGGACGCTCAACGAGGGCGACCGGTTGCGGGTGTCGCCACGGGGTGCGATCCGGAGTGGACGGGACTCCGACCTACCGGGTAGCGCGCGTCACGACGCGCGCGGCCCTGGGTGATGGTAGACCCACCGCGCGGCGCCCGTTGCCCCACACCGGACCGGATTGAGCGCGCCCTGACGGGGAAGGGATAGCCGGTACGCACCCGGCCCCGGAAGAGGACCAGAGATGAGCCAGAACCAGTACGAGTCGCAGGATCCGCAGGAGCAGTACCGTTCCCCGGAAGAGCAGTCAGGCGGGCAGCAGGAGCCCCCAGGAAAGACCAGCCGGATGCCGGACGAGCCGGACCACGGCGAGGAGTCGTACCAGGGCACGGGCAAGTTGACCGATCGACGCGCGGTGATCACCGGCGGCGACTCGGGGATCGGCCGGGCGGTCGCCCTGGCGTACGCGCGTGAGGGCGCCGACGTGCTCTTCACGTACCTGCCCGAAGAGGAGGAGGACGCCCGGGAGACGGTACGGCTGGTGCGGGAGGCCGGCCGTAGGGCGGTGGCGGTGGCCGGCGACATCCGTGACGAGGAACACTGCCAGGCCGTCATCGAGCAGGCGGTGAGCGAGCTGGGCGGGCTGGACATCCTGGTCAACAACGCCGCGTACCAGATGGCCCAGGAGGGCGGTCTGCTGGACATCACCACCGAGCAGCTCGACCGGGTCTTCAAGACCAACCTGTACGCGATGTTCTGGCTGAGCAAGGCCGCCGTGCCGCACATGAAGGAGGGCGCGACGATCATCAACACCGCCTCGATCCAGGCGTACCAGCCCTCGTTCCAGCTGCTCGACTACGCCACCACCAAGGCGGGCATCGTCAACTTCACCAAGGCGCTGGCGGAGAACCTGGCCGACCGGGGTATCCGGGTGAACTGCGTCGCACCGGGGCCGATCTGGACGCCGTTGATCCCGGCCACCATGCCGGAGAAGAAGGTCGAGTCGTTCGGCGGCGACACCCCGCTGGGCCGGGCCGGGCAGCCGGCCGAGCTGGCGCCGGCGTACGTCTTCTTCGCCGCCGGAGAGTCCAGCTACATCACCGGTGAGGTGCTCGGGGTCACCGGCGGCAAGCCGCTGAGCTGAGTTACCCACGTCTCGGTGGGGACGGCGCGGAGCAGGCATGGATTCCGACTACCCAGGGTAAGTCTGGACCATGACGCCGCTCCGCACGTCTCCTCCCGCGCCCGACGCGGTCGAAGTGCAACGCTGGACGTTGACCAGCGGAGCCGAACTACGTGACCTCCGCGTGGCCATCCACCGGGAGCTGACCGGTAACGCCCTGGTCGACGGCGAGCAGATGCACGAGGTGCCCGAGCAGATGGCGTTGGTGGCGACGGAACTCGCCACCAACGCCCTGCGGCACGGGCTGCCGCCGACCATCGTCCGGCTGCTGCGCGCCGACGACTGCCTGGTCCTCGACGTGGCCGACCACGACCTGACCCCGCTGCCGGAGCTCTCCGACACCCTGCCCGAGGGCTCGGGCGGCCGGGGACTGCTGCTGGCCCGCAGCTTCTCCGTCGACGTCGGCTGGTACGCCACCGAGACCACCAAGCACATCTGGGCCACCTTCCCCCGCCGGGCCGACCACTCCACGAGCTGACCGTCGGGTCCGCGACGCGCCCCGGTCAGGCCGGTGCCGGTGCCGGACGGTACGCCGCGATGGGGTTACGCAGCGTGCCGACGAACTGCAGCGCGGCCGACGGGTCGGCGAGATCCACCATCTGCCGGTTGTTGCGCAACTGGAGGCGGTTGAGGCAGGAGAGCGCGAACTCCTCGACGAAGAGGTCGTACCGGTCGAAGCGCTCGGCCAGGTGCGGCACCCGGTCGCGGTAGGCGAGCGCGCACTCGGCGACGGTCCGCCAGAACTCCTCCCCGGTGAGCACCCCGGCCCCGGTGAGCACGGCGTCGAGGTGACGCAGGAAACAGTCGAAGACGTCGGTGAAGATCGCCAGCAGACGTTCCGACTCCGGCACCCGTACCTGGATCCGCCCGACCAGCGGCGGCAGCTCGGCGTCCGGGTCGAAGACCACGATCTCCTCGGCGATGTCCTTGAAGATCACCCGCTGCACGACGCCGTCCTCAAGGACCAGGATGACGTTCTCCCCGTGCGGCATGAACGCCAGGTCGTGGGCGTAGAAGGCGTGCAGCAGCGGGGTCAGGTACGCGTCCAGGTAGCGGCGCAGCCACTCCGCCGGGGTCAGTCCGGACTCCTCGATCAACGCCACCGCCAACGAGCCGCCGGCGGAGTCGACGTGCAGCAGGGAGGCCATGGTGGCCAGCCGCCGCCCCGGCTCCAGGCCCGGCACCGGGCTCTCCCGCCAGAGCGCGGCCAGCATCTTCCGGTACGGCGAGTACCGGTCGGTGGCCGCCTCGTACTGCCGGTGGTGGTAGCCGACGGCGGCCCGCTCCCGCAGGATCGACAACCCGGTGGCCCGGAACACCTCGTCGCCGGCGATCAGCCCGGCCAGCCAGTCGTTGATCGCCGGGGTGGCCGCCATGTACGCCGCCGAGAGCCCCCGCATGAAGCCCATGTTCAGCACCGAGATCGCCGTCTTGACGTAGTCCCGGTGCGGGGCGGTGGCGTTGAAGAAGGTACGCACCGACTGCTGGGCGAGGTGCTCGTCCTCCCCGGCGCCGAGGCAGACCAGCCGCCGCGTGGCCACCTCACCGGCGAAGGTCACCGACAGCTTGTTCCACCACTGCCAGGGGTGCACCGGGATGAGGTGGTAGTCGGCCAGGTCCAACCCGAGCCCCGCCATGGACGCGGCGAACCGGGCAAGCGTCGGCTCCCCCAGCTCGGCCCGGATGTGGCTGTCGTAGTCCAGGTCGGCGGCGCAGCTGAACGTGGAGTGCTCGCGCTGGGCGGCCAGCCAGATCAGCTCGACGCGGGCGGCGGCCTCCGGGGCGTACCGGTGCTGGTCGTGGCTGCCGAAGCCGAGCCGGCCGCTGTTGGCCACGAAGCACGGGTGGCCCTCGGTCATGCCGGCCTCGACGGCCTGGAAGTCCGCGCGGGACAGCGTGGCCGCGTCGGGTGCGGGCCGGTGCAGGCGGAACGCGGCGCTGGCCAGGGTGGCGCTGATCTCCTCCAGGTAGACCGGCAGGATCTCGTCGGTCAGCCCGAGCGCGCCCCGCAGCTCGGTGCAGAGTTCCACCGCGTCCAGCGGCAGCTCCTCGTCCCCCCGCCAGCGGGTGATGCTCGCCGGATCGATCAGCCAGTGCTCCAGCGCCAGCCGTCGGGCCGCGAACCGGTACGTCACGCTCCCGTCGTCACCACCCACCTCGTACTGCAAGGAAGGGCCCCCTGTTATCGCTTTCTGTTGTACAAGGGGCCCTTCCTTGCAGGTGGGGGTGATGAGGCGTTCGTGGGCGAACTCGGCGAGGGCCTTGCGGACCAGGTGCCGGTTGGCGGTGGCCCAGTGCTCCGGCGTCAGGTGCGCGACGGCGTCGACGGGGTTCACGCGGGCATGTCTCCTTCGTGGCGGGCCTGGAAGTCGGCGCGGGTGCAGGTGCTGAGCAGGGCTTCCTTGTCGGGCAGCGCGACGGTGCCGACGACGGTGAACCCGACGGCGGCGTTCAGCGCCTGCACGGCGGTGTTGCGCACGTCCGGCTCGACCACCACCCGCCGCACGGTCGGGTCGGCGAAGAGCCAGGCCATCACCGTGGTGATCACGGCCAGGGTGAAGCCGGAGACCGGTTGCTCGGCCGGTGCGCAGAGGAAGTGCATCCCCACGTCACCCTCCTGCCGGTCGTAGCGGCCGACCAGTTCGACGTGCGCCGGGTCGTACCGCTCGGCCAGGAACGCCGGCCGGCCGTCCCAGAGCCCCAGGTACGCCTCGTGGTGCGGATGCGCGGCGATCCGCCGGTACTCGGCCACCACGGCGGCCAGGTCGGCCTCCTGCATCAGCCAGAAGGCGGCCTTCGGGTGGGTCACCCAGCGGTGCAGCACCGGGGCGTCGGCCACCGGGTCGAGCGGGCGCAGGGCGAACGCGCCGAGCCGGCGGTCGACCCGCCGGAAGGTCTCCGCCGTCACGACGCCGCCTGACCGGGTACGCCGAACTCCTGGAAGGCGATGCTCTGCTCGATCGGGTAGTGCTCCCGGCCGAGCAGCTCCCGGATGATCCACGAGTTGCGGTACGGCCCCATGCCCAGGTCCGGTGAGGTGATGCTGTGCGTGTGGGTGCCGCCGTTCTGCAGGAAGACCTCCCGCCCGGTGTGGTCGACGCTGTAGTTGCGGGCCACGTCGAAGCGGCCGTGCGAGTCGAAGCGGAGCCGCTCGGCGATGCCGGTCAGGAACTCCGGCACCTCGTGCCGGTAGCCGGTGGCCAGCACCAGCCCCTCGGTGTCCAGGGTGAACTCGCGGTCCTGTTCGGTCTGCCGCAGGCGCAGCGTGTACTGCCCGTCGTGGTGCTCAGCCCGGGTCAGCTCGGTGTTGGTGAGCAGCCGGGTGTCCACCGGCCCGGTGACGCTGCGGGCGTAGAGCAGGTCGAAGATGTCGTTGATCAGGTCGGAGTTGATCCCCTTGAAGAGGTTCTTCTGCTCGGCCTCCAGCCGGTAGCGGGTCGGCTCGGGCAGGGCGTGGAAGTAGTCCACGTAGTCCGGTGAGGTCATCTCCAGGGTGAGCTTGGTGTACTCCAGCGGGAAGAACCGGGGCGAGCGGGTCACCCAGTTCAGCTGGTAGCCGTACTCGTCCTGGTCGGTGAGCAGGTCGTGGTAGATCTCCGCCGCGCTCTGGCCGCTGCCGACCACGGTGACGCTGCGCCGGGCCCGCAGCGCCGCCCGGTTCGGCAGGTACGCCGAGCTGTGCACCAGGTCCCCGCCGAGGTCCCGGACGGCCGGCGGCAGGTACGGCGGGGTGCCGGTGCCGAGCACCAGGTGCCGGGCGGCGAACGTGGTGGTCTCCCCGGTGGCCACCACGGTGGCGGTCACCGTGTAGCACTCCTCGGCGGCGTCGTAGCGCACGTCGGTCACCCGGTGGCCGAAGAAGACAGTGGAGAGCTTCCCGGCGGCCCAGCGGCAGTAGTCGTTGTACTCGTTGCGCAGCGGGTAGAAGCTCTCCCGGATGTAGAACGGGTAGAGCCGGCCGCGTTCCTTCAGGTAGGCCAGGAAGGAGTACGGCGAGGTCGGGTCGGCCAGGGTGACCAGGTCGGCCAGGAACGGGGTCTGCAGCCGGGTGCCGGCCAGCAGCATCCCCGGGTGCCAGTCGAAGTCCGGCCGGGCCTCCAGGAACACCCCGTCCAGGTCGGTGAGGGGTTCGGTGAGGCAGGCCAGCCCCAGGTTGTACGGCCCGAGGCCGATGGCGACGAAGTCGTGGCGGGACATGGGGTGCTCCAGGCGAGTACGGGTGGTCATCCGACGGGGCAGGTGAGCGCGGCGGGCCGGTGCTCGCGGACGTACCGGCGGGCGTGGGCGGCGACCAGGTCCAGCACGTACGCGATGTCCGAGCCGGTGGTCTCCGGGTTGAGCAGGGTGAACTTGAGGTACTGCCGACCGTCGACGACGGTGCCGGCGACCATCCCGGCGCCGGAGGCGGCCAGCGCCTGCCGGGCGTACCGGTTGGCCGCGTCGACAAGCTCCGCCCCGGCCGCGTCGGGACCGTCGAGGCCGTCGACCAGTTCGTCGGTCTCCCCGGTCGGCTGCCAGCGGAAGACGACGGTGCTGAGCTGGGAGCGGGTCACCACCTGGAAGCGGGGGTCGGCGTCGAGCATCCGCCACGCCTCGGCGGCCCGATCCACCACCTCGTCGAAGAGTTCGCCGAGCGCGTCCGCTCCCATGATCCGCAGGGTGAGCCAGAGCTTGAGCGCGTCGAAGCGGCGGGTGGTCTGCAGGCTCTTGTCGACCTGGTTGGGGATGCGTTCGGCCACCGCGCGGGCCGGGTTCAGGTAGTCGGCGTGGTACGTCGCGTGCCGCAGGGTCGTACCGTCGCGGACCAGCAGGGCGCTGGAGGAGACCGGCTGGAAGAAGGACTTGTGGTAGTCCACGGTCACCGAGTCGGCCCGCTCGATGCCGTCGAGCAGGTGCCGGCGGGTCGGCGAGACCAGCAACCCGCAGCCGTACGCGGCGTCGACGTGCAGCCGTACCCCGGTGGTGGCGCAGACGTCGGCGATTGCCGGCAGCGGATCGATCGAGCCGAAGTCGGTGGTGCCGGCGGTGGCGACCACGGCCATCACCACCAGGCCCTGGCGTTGGCAGCGCTCGACCTCGCGGGCGAGGGCGGCGGGGTCCATCCGGCGGGTGGCGTCGGTGGGCACGGTGACCACCGCGTCCGGGGCGAGGCCGAGCAGGGTGGCCGACTTCTGCACGCTGAAGTGCCCGGCGGCGGAGGCGAGGATCCGCAGCCGGGGCAGCAGCTCGGCCCGCGCCGTCCCGACCGTGGCCGGGCCGACGGTCGGGCCGAGGGTGGCCGGGCTCCGGTCCGGGCCGGCGGCACCGGCGCGGGCCGGGCCGGTGCCGGCGCGGGCAATGGCGCTGGTGATGGCCTCCTCGCGGGCGATCAGCAGGGCCTGCAGGTTCGACTGGGTGCCGCCGCTGGTGAAGACTCCGTCGGCGGCCGGGCCGAGGCCGATCCGGCCGGCGGTCCAGTCGATCAGGCGACGCTCGATCAGGGTCGCCCCGGCGCTCTGGTCCCAGGTGTCCACCGAGGAGTTGACCGCGCTCAGGATGGCCTCGCCGAGCAGGGCCGGGATCACCACCGGGCAGTTCAGGTGGGCCAGGTAGCGGGGGTGGTGGAACCAGACGGCGTCGCGCAGGTACAGCTCCTCCAGCTCGTCCAGCGCCGCCGTGGGCTCACCGAGCGGGGTGTCCAGGTCCACCGCGTCGACCTCGCCGGCCAACCGGTCCGGGCTGATCCCGGTGAACGGCCGGTCGACGCCGGCCACCCGGGTCGCCACCCGGTCGACGCCGCTGGCCAGGATCCGCCGGTACTGCGCCACCGACCCGTCGTTGAACAGGTGCGCGCGGGCCGTGGTGGCCCCGACGGGCTGCCCGGAAACGGTCATGAAAGTTCCTCCACGATCTACAGTGGACATACGTCGGCCGGCGTCACCCCTGGTTGCCGACCCGGAGCCCGGGACTTCGACACGCGTTCCGACCAGGGGCAGCCGGCGACAGCGACTTAGGTTAACCTAACCTAAGGCCTTGTCAAGGCCATCCGACACTCCGAGGCACGGGAGCTAACACTGTCCGTCACCGCCGACCACCTGCCCCCGGACGCGCCCGGCGTCCCGCACGTCCTGCGGGACCCGCACGGCATCCCGCAGCTGCGCGCCGCCGACCACCTCACCCTGGCGTACGCCCAGGGTCGGGCCACCGCCCTGGACCGGGCCTGGCAGCTCGAGGTGGAGCGGCACCGGGCCCAGGGCACCAGCGCCACCTTCCTCGGTGTGACCGCTGTGGAATGGGACACCTTCGCCCGCCGGGCCCGGCTGGCCGACACCGCCCGCCGCTGCCACGCCAACCTCGACCCGGAGACCGCCGCCTGGGTCGGCGCGTACGTCGACGGGGTGAACGCCGGGCTCACCGCCGGTGCCGAGCGGGCCCCCGAGTTCGCCGCCACCGGGCTCCGCCCCGGACGGTGGGAACCGTGGGTGCCGTTGGCGCTCTGGCTGTCGGCGCACATCCTCTTCGCCGGCTTCCCCGGCAAGCTCTGGCGTACCGAGGTCGCCCGCCACCTCGGCGACGCCGCGATCGACCTCTTCGCCTTGGACGGGCCGGCCACCGCCGGCAGCAACGGCTGGCTGATCACCGGCACGCGGACCGCCACCGGCGGCCCGCTGATCGCCGGTGACCCGCACCGGATCGCCGAGGACCCCAACGTCTACCAGCAGGTCCGGCTCACCTGCCCGGAGTACGACGTGCTCGGCCTCGCCGTGCCCGGGGTGCCCGGCATCGCCCACTTCGGCCACGCCGGCCCGGTCGCCTGGGCGATCACCAACGCGATGGCCGACTACCAGGACCTGTACGCCGAACGGCTGCGCCGCACCCCCACCGGCGTCCAGGCCCTCGGCCCCGACGGCTGGGCGGACGCGACGGCCCACGTCGAGACGATCGAGGTGGCCGACGCCGACCCGGTCCAGATCGAAGTGCTCGAAACCGAACGCGGCCCCATCATCATCGGCGGCCTCGATCGCGCGTCCACCGGCTCCGAAGGGGCGGATAGCGGCGGTCTCGACGGCGGGGCCGGCGACCGCCCGGCGGCGATCAGTCTCCGTTACCCACCCCGGGTCCGGGGCGAGCTGGGCTTCGCGGTGTTGCCGGCGCTGCTGCGGGCGCGGACCGTGGCCGACGTCGACCGGGCCCTCGACGGCTGGGCGGAACCGGTAAACGTGGTCCTCGCCGCCGACACCGAGGGCGGGCTGCTGCACCGGGTCGCCGGGGCGGTCCCGCGCCGACACCGCGACAACGGCCGACGGGTGGTGCCGGCCTGGGAGCCCCGGTACGCCTGGCAGGGCTGGCACGCCCCGATCGCCCGCGCCGAGGTCGACGGGTTCGCCGTGATGGCCAACCAGCGCGGCCTGGCCACGCCGTACGGGGTGGAGTTCGCCCCACCACACCGGGCCGACCGGATCGCCGAGCTGCTCGACGCGGGCACCGGCTGGACGGCCGAGCGGATGGCCGAGATCCACACCGACACGTACCTGCCCTCGGCACAGCCGCTGCTGACCCGCCTCGCCGGCCTCGACGGGCTCACCCCCGCAGTCGCCGCACTCCGGGACCGACTGCTGAACTGGGACCGGCGGATGACCGCCGACAGCACCGACGCCGTCGCGTACGCGACCCTCCGGCACGCCGTCGTACGCCATCTCGCCGCCCAACCGCCACTGGCCGGGCTGGCCGGGCCGCTGCCGTACCCGGAGGTGTTCCGGCCCTGGTTGGCGCTGACCTCGCGGGTCGGGTTCGCGCTGAACCCGTTGCTCGCCAGCGCGACGCTGCCCGAGCTGGACCGGGACGCGGCGCTGCGGGCCGGACTGGAGCAGGCCGCCGCCGACCTCGACCCCAGCGTGGTCTGGGGTGACCGGCACCGGCCCGCGCCGTGGCGGGTGCCGGCCGGGCCGGCCGAGGAGTTCCCCGGGCTCGCCGGCGACCACGACTGCGTGCTCTCCACCTCCAGCGTCCCCGGCGTCACCGACCTGGCGTTCCGGGTGCCGGTGGCCCGGTACGCCTGGGACCTGCACGACCGGGCGGCCAGCCGGTGGGTGGTGCCGTTCGGGGCCAGCGGCGTCCCCGGCGACCCGCACCACCGCGACCAACTCCCGCACTGGGCGGTCGGCGACCTGCTGCCCGTGGTCACCGACGCCGGCCGGCTCGGCTCCACCACGGACGTGCCCGGCTTCGGGCGGGTCACCATCCGCCCCGTCGACCCGGTCGCCGACCTCGACACCATCCACTCCTGGGTCGGCCAGGAACGGGCCCGGTTCTGGGGGATGCGCGGCCTGGACCGGGAACGGGTAGGCGAGATCTACGCGTACCTGGACTCCCTCGACACCCACCACGCGTACCTGCTGCGGCTCGACGGGGTGCCGGTGGCGCTCTTCCAGACGTACCAGCCCGAGCACGACCCGGTCGGCGAGTGCTACGACGTCCGCCCCGGTGACTTCGGCATCCACCTGATGATCGGCCCGCCGCCGCCCGACGGGGTGCGGCCCGGCTTCACCGGCACGCTGCTGCGCGTCTTCCTCGACTTCGTGCTCAGCACCCCGGGCCGGACCCGGATCCTCGCCGAACCGGACGCCCGCAACGAGCGGGCCATCGCCCGGCTGGTCGGGGCCGGCTTCGTCCCCGGCCCGCAGATCGACCTGCCCGAGAAACGCGCCCAACTCCTCTTCCTCGATCCCGCCACCCGCTACCCGGCCTGCCCCGGCCCGGCAACAGCCGAGGAAAACTCATGAATTGCCAGCTCAGAGGCCATGTCGATCGCAAAACTCCCTCGTTTCGTTGGCACCCCGATGTCAGACCCGTCCGTAGACTGGACGCATGGCCGCCTCCGCCCATGACATCGCCGCCGAACTTCGCCGCCGCCTTCCCGGCCTCGGGGCCAAGAAGCTGCACAAGCTGCTGTATTACTGCCAGGGCCACCATCTCGCCACCTTCGACCGACCGCTGTTCGGTGAGACGATCGCTGCCTGGGACATGGGCCCGGTCGTCGCCGCCCTGTGGCGCGACGAGAAGAACCAGCAACCCCCACCACCTCGTCGAGGGCTGGGCGAGGCCGAGCTCAACACCATCGGGTACGTGATCTCCCGGTACGGCAAGCTGACCGGCAACGATCTGGAGAACCTCAGCCACGGCGAGCGCCCCTGGCAACTCGCCGACAGCAACCGGAGTCCTCAGGCCAGCGCCACCATCCGTAACGAGTGGATCCGGGACTATTTCGCCACCACCGGTGCTCCGACTTCCGACGCGGAGGAACCGGTGTTCGACAGCGAGCGCCTGCACGAGTGGCTCGCTGAATCGGTGACCGATGAGCGGCCCGCCAACCCGGACAACCTCGATTCACTCCGGGCGAGGTTCACCAGCAGTGTCTGATCCATCACTATGGCACCTCCGTGGTTTCGAGCAGCACCTTGATCTGTGGATCAGCACCCAGCAACCCGATCAGGATTTGATCAACCTGGTGACGGCATGGGTGCTGTCCCGCTTCGAAGACCCGTACCAGGGAGTCCGAAGGGAGCCCGGCTTCTCGAACCTGTGGTGGGGCCACGTACCGCTCTCGATTTCCGACGGCGAGGTGGTGGTGTGCTCGTATGTCATCGAGGAAGCGAATCGCACAGTGACCTGCAAGTCGATCATGCCGCTCTCCTGGCCCACCTGAACAACCGCCTCAAGATCGACTTCCGATGGTTTCGGCCGCAAGGAAGATCGCAGACACTCCTGTCTCACGGGAGCGGGCAAGATGGCCCCGCGCATGGCGAGGGGCAAGCGATGCCGCCATTCGTGATCTTCGACGAGCGGTGGATTTACGACAGCGCATGGGCTCGGCTCGGCGAAATGCGCGGCGTGACGTTGCGGATGCTCTGGGTGTAGCGTCCGAAGTGGTGGGCCCGCTGGAATAATTCGATGGGCCACCGTTCGAGCGGTCCAATGGAGGGTGTCGTGTCGCCCATCGCCGATCCTCGTTTCGGTGCCGAGATGCGTCGGTTGCGTTCCGGTGCACGGCTCTCGCTGCGCGCGTTGGCGCCTGTGGTGTACCAGAGCAAGAGTCAACTTCATGATCTGGAAGCCGGACGGCGGCAGCCGAGTGCGGACGTGGCGCAACGGCTGGATGATGCCCTCGGTGCGGATGGTCGGTTGGCCGTGTTGGCTCGGCCGTTGAGGTTGCCGGACGATGGTGCCTACCGGATCGCCTTCGCTGCCGGCCATCCGACCCGGACCGATCCGGCGACGGTCGACGCGCTGGCGGCGCTGTTGGCCAGTCACCGTCGGCTCGATGACGTTCTCGGTGCGGCGGCGGTCATGCCAGCGGTGCAGGCCAACCTGGATCTGGTCAGCCGGATGGTCAGCGAGGCACACGATGAGATGCGCATCCAGTTGATCGGCCAGGCGGCGCAGTGGGCGCAGTTCGCAGGGTGGTTGGGCATCGCCACTGGTGATCACGTGTGGTCGCGGCACTGGCTGAATCAGGCGTTGGAGTGGGCCGTGGAGAGCGGTCATGACGCGCTGCTGGGCACGGTGCTGTCGTTCCGGGCGGATCTGGCCGGGCAGTCCGGCGACGTGGGTGCGTTGCTTGGGGTCACCCGGGCGGCGTTGGGCAGGTCGGGTATGTCGCCGGGGCAGATCGCGTACGACCACTACCAGTTGGCTCGGGCGTACGTCCTGGTTGGTGACCGGCAGGCGGCGGTCAGTACGGCGGTGGCGGCCGATGATCGGGCGATTGCCGCGCTGGAGTACCAGGGGGAAATGCCGCCGTGGGACTACTACCGGGACCGGGCGTTCTTCGATCTGGAATCCGGGACCACCCGGGCGGTGTTAGGTGAGCATCAGCGGGCGGTGGAGTTGCTGACCGCAGGGCTTGCCGGGCTGGACGCCGATTCGGCGTCGGCTGACTGGACCGGCACGTACGTGTGTCAGCTTGCCGCCGCGCAGTTGGCGATCGGTGAGCGCGACGGCGCGGCGCAGTCGGTGGAGTGGGTCCGGGCCATCGCTGCGCGGAACCGATCCGGCCGGCTGTCCGCTCTTGTCCGCAAGACGGTGTGTGGGGTCAGTCTCCGGTAGGTGACCGGGCTACCGTCGAGGTGGTGGCTGGTTGCCGCCGCCGTCCCGACCCCGTACCCGGGAGCTTTCGACATGTCGGCGTCTTCGCGTTTCGCGGTGCGTCTGCGTGAGCTGCTCAACGAACAGGGCGTCACCTACCGCGCGCTCGCGGCCCGCACCTACTACGGCAAGAGCTACCTCCACGATCTGGCACACGGCCGGAAACTGCCCACGCCGGAGGCCGCCCAGGCGCTGGACACCGCGCTGGACGGCAACGGGGAGCTTGCCGCGCTGGCGGTTCTGGGCGAGGGCGGACGGTGGACGATCGGCTGTGGCACGCGGTGGCGGCAGCAGGACGCCGAAGAGCTTGCCGATTTGCTGGTCACCGCTCTACCGACCCCGGAGAACGCTGTCGAGTTGGCGCACCAGTGGTTGATCGCCGACCCGCCGCAGCGCTACGAACTGAACGCCGGCCGGCGAGTGGGTGCCGAGACGGTGGACCGGGTCGAGCGTCGGGTCCGGCAGTTGCGCCGCTTGGACGATCACGTCGGCGGTGCCGAGACGTACGCGATGGTCGTCGCCGAGTTGGACGCCACCGCCGTGCTGTTGCGGGAGGGCAACCACGTCGAGGCCGTCGGGCGTCGGCTGCTCGGAGCGGTCGCGGACCTGGGGCAGCTTGCCGGGTTCGTCGCTGCGGATACCGGCCGGCTGGTCGACGCCCGCCGTTTCTACCTGGCTGGCATGCGGGCCGCGCATGCGGCGGGGGACCCGGCCAGCGCGGCCAACTGTCTCAGCGCCCTGAGCTATCTCGAAGCGAACGTCGGGGATCGGCGCGAGGCGGTCACCCTAGCTCGTTCCGCGTACGCCGGTGGCCGGCAGGCGGCTGAGGCCACCGGCCGCGCGTTGCTGCTGGAACGGGTTGCGTGGGCGCACGCCCGTGTCGGTGAGGGGGACTTGGCCGAGCGTGCGTTGGGCATGGTGGAGGAGGCGTACGCGGGCCGTGACCCGGAGGTTGTGCCGCCATGGGCGTACTGGCTGACTCCCGACGAGGTGGAGATCATGTCGGGCCGGGTGTGGACGGAGTTGCGTCGGCCGCTGTGGGCGGTGCCGATCCTGGCCCGGGTGACCGCTCACTACGGCCCGGACACACCTCGCGAGACGTCGCTGTATCTCACCTGGCTGGCCGAGAGCCTGCTTCAGGCCGGGGAGGTCGAGCAGGCGGCCGAGACGGCCGGGCGGGCGTTGGAGCTGGCTCGTCGGGCGCAGTCTCACCGGGCGGTCCAGCGGGTGGCGGACATCGGCCGGCTCCTGGTCGAGGCGTCAAGAACAGAGGCGCGGACTTCCTAGCGAGTAGGGAAGCCTCAACCGAGGGCATGCGTTCGGGTACTCTCTGCGCCCGGCTTCAGGTGTACCGTCCGAAGTAGCAGCCCGTCGGGTCGGGCGGTGGTTGCTCATCGCGTCTGCGGGAGATGGCATGACCCAGCCCACTGTCGGTGATCGCCTCGGGGCGATCCGTCGTGAGGGCAAGCTGACGCAGGAGCAGCTTGCCGAGCGGTCCGGGATCAGCGTCGAGGTGATCCGGAAACTGGAGCAGGGCAGCCGTGGCGCGGCTCGGCTCGAAACGCTGCACTCACTTGCCCGTGCTCTGGGTGTGTCGACGTCCGCGTTGCTCGGTGACGCATCGCAGGCCGCCGCACGTGGGGAACCCGGCCACCGGCAGCTGTCGTTGGCGGAGATCCGCCGGGTCGTGGCCCCGGTGCGAGGGATCAGCGGTGCTCCGCTCGTCGTGCCGACGGCCGAGCCGCCCAGCCTCGACGTATTGCGCGGCAACCTCCACGCTGCCGACCGGGTCTACAGCGCTGGTGACTACGCCGCCGCGTTGCGAGTCGTGCCATCGTTGCTAGTGAACGCGCGTGCGGCCGTCGGTCTTGCCGATGACGAGCGACAGTGCGAGGCGTACGACCTGCTCGCCCGCGCCCACCACCTGGCCGGTGGACTGCTGATCCAGTTGCGGGCGGACGACCTGGCACAGATCGCGCTTTCTGGAGCGCTCGACGGGGCGCAGCGGTCCGGGGATCAGGTCGTGGCGGCGACCGTCATCCGGACGATGTGTTGGTTGTTGATGCGCCAAGGCCGCATCGGTGAGGCAGCGGAGCTGGCGGTGGTCACCGCCGACGAGGTCGAGCCACGGTTGTCTCGGGCGACGCCGGCCGATCTTGCCGCGTGGGGGTGGCTGTTGTTGAGCGCCGCCGCAGCCCAGGCCAGGGACAACCGGCCAGACGAGGTGGCCGATCTGGTGGGCGTCGCCGCTGCCGCTGCGGTCCGGATCGGTGAACGGGTGCCGGCGGCCGACCACCTCATGCTGGTGGGCGGGTTCGACACCGCCAAGGTGCAGATGCAGCGGGCGGAGGCGGCGGCCGTGGCCGGTGACGCAGGGCGGGTGCTGGAGCTGTCGGCACTGATCCCGCCCGTACCCACCATCAGCAAGTCTGCGTGGCGACGGCATCGTCTGGATCTGGCGTGGGCGTACGCGGAACTGCGGCGGTATGGCAAGGCAACTGCGGTGTTGACACAGCTGAGCGGCACGGCACCTACCTGGCTGCGCCAGCAGCGGTACGCGCGGGACATCGTGAACGCCATCGCGCTGGGTCGCCGTCGAGCGATGACGGACGAGCTGGCGGACCTGACTGAGCTGATGGGCTGCGCACGCTGACTGGTACGCCACGTCCGAGTCGCTGAATCCGGATCTTCGAATCGCACTTTCCGCACCTGTCCGCCAACTCTCTGTGATTGCAACCTGTGGCGGAGCGGTTACCTGCTGTTTCTCAGCAGGTAACCGAAGCCGGGCGCGCCGGCGGCGATCCTTCCAAGAGCACCTTGGCGCGCCCCTTCCCGTGGGGGTGGCAGTGGGTGACGACAAGCCGGCCAGGAGCCTGGGTGAGCAGATCCAGGCGGCCGAGCACGAGGCGGCCCGCCAGCGGATACTCGCGCTGGCCGAGGCGGAGCGGATTCCGGTCGAGGAGACGACCCGGGTGGTCGCAGTTCGGGCCGGGCGGCGTGGTCGTGGGTGAGTTGCCGGTGGGTCGGCGGGTGGCGTACTGGCGGGGTCGGCGTCGGTTGTCGCAGCAGGTCTTCGCCGACCGGCTCGGCAAGTCGAAGAGCTGGGTGGACAAGGTGGAGCGCGGGGTCCGGGCCCTGGACAAGGTCTCCACCCTTCAGGAGATCGCCACGGTGCTGCGGATCGACCCGGCGGTGCTGCTCGGTCGGGACGCCCGGCCCGTCGAGGTGAGCACCCGGGTCGATGAGGTGGAACGTATCCGGGTTGCCCTGTCGCGCTACGAGGTTCCGCTCGGTCGGCCGCCGGGTAGCCGCCCGGTGCTGTCCGCCGGCCGGTTGGCCCGGCAGGTCGGGCACGCGTGGACGACCTTCCAGTACGCCCGGTACCCGCTTCTGGTCGGTCTGCTGCCCGATCTGCTCGGTGATGCCCAGCGCACCCACGCCGCCGATCCCGCCGCCGGCTGGGTGCCACTGGTGCACACCTACCGGCTCACCGCAGCCCTGCTGGTCAAGCTCGGCGATCCCGAGTCGGCATGGCTGGCCGCCGACCGGGCGATGATCGCCGCCACCGGGGACCGGAGCCTGGTGGCGGCAGCCGCCGTGCAGCTCGGGCAGGTGCTACGCGCCGCCGGTCGGGTACGGGTGGCGAAGTCGGCGATGCTCGCCGCCGCGTACCGGGTCACCGCGGGCGTACCCGGGCGGGGTGCGGACCTGTCGTTGTGTGGGACCTTGCTGGTGCAGGCGGCGCTGGCCGCCGCTCAGGACGGTGACGACAGTGCGGTGGCGGAGCTGCTCGACGAGGCCGCCGGGCTGGCCGCCGAGGTCGGCGACGGCCTTGATCACCACTGGACCGGGTTCGGGCCGACCGCTGTCACGCTGGCCCGCACCGCGGCGGCGGTCGACCTCGGCGACGCCGGACAGGCCATCGCCTGGCACCACAGTGGCATCCGTCGCGACGGCTGGCGCTGGCTGGCCACCGAACACCGCGCCGCCCACCTCCTCGACGCCGCCCGCGCCCACCTGCACACCGACGACGCCTTCACAGCCGGACGGCTCCTGGCCGAAGCCGACCGGACCGCACCCGCCGAGGTACGCCACCGACCCGCCGGCCGCGACCTCCTCGCCCACCTCGCCCGCGACCCACGCACCCCGACCACCATCACCCACCTCGCCATCACCCTCGGCGTCGGCTGATGACCGGCCCGTTCCTGAGCCTGGCCCAGATCCACAACCGGCTGATCCTCACCGCCCGCCAGGTCCTCCGCCAACACCGGCCCGGTCCCGACGGACGCTGCCCCACCTGCCGCACGACAGGGTGCCCGGTAGCCGACGCCGCCCGCGACGTCCTGCACACCGCCACCCGGGTACGACTCTGGGCCACCACGCCCCCACCGGACGACTCCGTCGATCCACCGCAGCCCGGCTGACCTCCGCCGCCCCCCGAGTCGACTCCAACGACCCCGACCCCGACGACCCCGACGACCCCGACGACCCCGGCGACCCCGGCGACCCCGAGCCTGGACCACGCGGAGAGATCTGACCGGAGCACGAACCACCTGCCCCGCCTACCCCCGCCGGGCACCCGCGACAGCTCAGGCGCCTGCGGCGGGCCAAAGACCTGACCCGTCGAACGCCCGACTCCCGCCCTCCCCCGGCACGCTCGCTCCGTACCCGACCCAGTGGGTAGATCTTGGACACTTACCGTCCAAATACGACGGTAAGTGTCCAAGATCTACCCCGATGCCCGCCGAGGCGGGCATCGGGGCGGGCATCGGGGCGGGGGTGGTGGGGTTGGCTGAGAAGTAGAACGGTTTTATTTCCTATTTGCCCTTTTTGATGCCTGCAAGGTGTCTGCGACAGCTCAGACGGCGCGGCGAACGCACGCCCGCCACCCACACAGCGCGACGAACGCACGCCCATCGCCCACGCAGCGCGGCGAACGCGCGCCCGTCGTTCGTGCGGCGCGGCGGGGCCGCTCCCCCGGGAAAGATCTTGGAAGAAATGTGCCCCCATAGGGGCCGATTTCTTCCAATATCTTTGCCGCAAAGCGGGCGGCGCGGGGGCGGGCGACACGCCGAGCTTCTTGCAATCGAAAACCGTTTCCAACAAGATGGGAGTGTCCAGGGGAGCACGGGTGAGGAGTCGGGATGGGTCATCTGTTGGTGGTGGAGAGCTGGGTGGGCGCGATGAGCGGCCTCCTGCCGAGGGCGATCCGGGAGGGCGGGCACCGGTTCACGTTCCTCACCCGGGACCTGCACCACTACCTGCGCGCCACACCCCCCGGCACGGTCCACCCGCTGCTCGCCGCCGACAACGTGCTCACCACCGAGACCAACGACGTACCGGCGCTGTTGACTCACGTCGCCAAGCTGCACGAGACGCTCGCCTTCGACGGGGTGCTCACCTCCTGTGACTACTACCTCGGCACGGTGGCCCGGATCGCCGAGCGGCTCGGGCTGCCCGGTGCCGCGCCCGGGGCGGTCGAGCGGGCGTACCGCAAGGACCTGGCCCGCCAGGCGCTGCGCCGGGCCGGGGTGCCGGGGCCGGCGTTCGCCGTGGCGCAGGGCTGGGCCGAGACCCTCGACGCCGCCGAGGAGATCGGGTACCCGCTGGTGGTCAAGCCGGTCGACCTCTGCGCCGGGATGCACGTCCGGCGGGTCGACGACCGGGCCGGGTTGCGGGCCGCTTTCGACGCGCTCGCCGGGTTCCCGGTCAACGCCCGCCGGCAGCCCCGGGTGCCGTTGGTCCTGCTGGAGGAGCTGCTCACCGGTCCGGAGGTGAGCGTCGAGACGGTCACCGTGCCCGCCGCCGCGACCGGGTCGGTGACGACCGTGGTCGGGGTGACCGGGAAGCGGCTCGCGGGCGCGCCGTGGTTCGTGGAGAGCGGGCACCTCTTCCCCGCCGACCTGCCGGCGGAGACCAGCCGGGCCGCCGCCGAGACCGCCGTCGCCGCGCTCGCCGCCGTCGGCCTCGACCGGGGCGTGGCCCACACCGAGTTGCGGCTCACCCCGGCCGGGCCCCGGGTCATCGAGATCAACCCCCGGCCCGCCGGCAACCAGATCACCGAACTCGTCCGCCGGGTCACCGGCATCGACCTACCCATGGTGTACGCCCAGCTCGCCCTCGGTGAGCGGCCCGACCTCACCCCCACCGACACGGGGGTACGCAGCGCCGCCATCTCGTTCCTGCTGCCACCCCGGGCCGGCACCGTCGCCGGGATCACCGGCACCGACCGGCTGACCGACGACCCCCGGGTGGTCGACCACTCGGTGAAGCCGGCCGGGCACCGCACCGGCGACGCGAGCAGCAACAACGAGTATCTCGGGCACGTGTCGACGGTGGACACCACCGGTGCCGGGGCGCTCGCCGCCGCCGAGGAACTCGTCTCCGGGCTGGCCGTCCGGTACGCCGACGAGCTGACCGGGGCCCCGGCATGAGGGCCGCGACCACGGCGGCGTACCGGTCCGTGGACGAGGTGGTGGCGGCGGTGGTGGCCGGGCGGTTCGGAGTGGATCCGGCCGGCCAGCGGGTGAGCGTCGGGTTCGTCACCCGGCAGGGGGCCCGGCATCCGGGGCGCGGTCGGGCGTACCGCAATCACGTACTCAGTCTGCGGGTCGGCGCGGCGGTCGGCTCCTGCGCCGTCGAGCCCGGTGAACTGCCCGACGAGGTGGCGTACGACTGCGTCGGGCACACCGTCGCCGACCTGCTCGCCCATCCGCTGCCACCGGTCCGGGTGGCCGTGCTGGACGCGTACCTGATGGGGGTCCGGCCACACAACGGAGCCGAGTCGGCGTCGCTGCCCGGCGGGGCGTCGCAGGCCGAGCGGGCGTCGCAGGCCGAGCGGGTGTCGTTGCCCGGTGGGTCGTCGCTTGCCAAGTCGACGGCGCGGGCGGCGGCCGTGGTCGATCTGCTGCCGGTCGGGCCGGGGGCGACGGTGCTGGTGGTCGGGGTGGTCAACTCGCTGCTCGCGGCGCTGCGCGAGCGGGGGTTGCGGTACCTGCCCTGTGACCGGGCGGGCGGCAGTACCGAGTGGGGCGAGCCGAGCCGGCCCGACCCGATGCCGCTGCTCGATGAGGCCGACGCGCTGCTGGTCTCCGGGATGACGCTTGGCAACGGCACCTTCGAACCGCTGCTCGACCATGCCCGGGACACCGGGAAGCCGCTTGTCGCGTTCGCCCAGACCGGCAGCGCGGTGCTGCCGTGCTTCCTCGGCGCGGGGCTGACCGCCGTGTCGGCCGAGCCGTACCCGTTCTTCTGGCTCGACGGCGGCCCGACCACCCTCTACCGCTACCGGGTGACGGCGTGAGCGGGCAACGCGAGCGAGCCATGAGCTACGCCGATGCCGAGCGCGTGAGCGCGCCGCAGCTGCTCGGGTTGGTCGGGGGGACGCCGGTGGTGGTCGTGGACACGCCACTGCCGTACCGGCACGGCGGGTTCCGGGCCAAGGTGGAGGGGGCCAGCCCCGGTGGGATGAAGGCCCGCGCGGCGGTGGCCATGCTGACCGCCGCCCGCGCCCGGGGTGACCTGCGCCCGGGTGCACCGGTGGTCGAGTCGACAAGCGGCACCCTCGGCATCGGGTTGGCCTTCGCCGGGCAGGCCCTGGGGCACCCGGTACGCCTGGTCGTGGACCGGGAGCTGGAGCCGTCGATGCGGGCGCTGCTGCGGGCGTACGGGGCACAGCTGGACGTGGTCGACGCACCGCATCCGGTCGGCGGCTGGCAGCAGGCCCGGCTGGACCGGCTGGCCGCGATCCGGGCCGGCACGCCCGGGGTGTGGTGGCCGGACCAGTACCACAACCCGGACAACGCCACCGGGTACGCCGGCCTCGCCGAGGAGCTGTTCGGCCAGGTCGACGAGGCGGACGTGCTGGTGTGCAGCGTCGGCACCGGCGGGCACAGCGCCGGGCTGGCCCGACGGCTGCGCCGGTGCTGGCCCCGGCTGCGCCTGGTCGGGGTGGACACGGTCGGCTCGACCATCTTCGGCCAGCCGGCCCGGCCCCGGCTGATGCGCGGGCTGGGCAGCAGCATCCATCCTGGCAACGTCGACCACGCCGCCTTCGACGAGGTGCACTGGGTAGGCCCGCACGAGGCGGTGCAGAGCTGCCGCTCGCTGGCCCGTCACGCCTTCGTCACCGGCGGCTGGAGCACCGGCGCGGTGGCCCGGGTCGCCGCCTGGGTGGCCCGTACCGAGCCGGCGGCCCGGGTGCTGGCGGTCTTCCCCGACGGCCCGCACCGGTACCTGGAGACGATCTTCGACGACGACTGGTGCGTCCGGCACGGGCTGCTCGGCCCGACCCGGGGTCACCCGGTGGAGATCCCGCACCCCAGGGCGGTCGAGGTGACCCGGTGGAGCCGCTGCCGCACGGTGGTCGATCCGACCCGGGAGCGCCCCCGCCGGACGAGGCACGAGGTGGCGGCATGGGCGTGACGATGTCCTGGCGCAGCTCTCCGCTGGTGCTGCGGGAACCACTACGGATCTCCCGCTCCACGATGGACCGGCGGGACGCGGTCACCGTCCGCCTCGACCACGCCGGCCACACCGGGTACGGCGAGGTGGTGACCAGCGTCTTCGCCGGCCTGGGCCTCGACCGGATCCACGCCGGGTTGACCGTGCTGCGGTCGCGGACCACCGGGTACGCCACCCCGGAGGCGCTCCACACCGAACTACCCGCGGTCGTCGCCGGGCTGCACCCGGGGACCGCCGCCGCGTTCGACGCCGCCCTGCACGACCTGCTCGGCCGGCTGGCCGGTCGACCGGTACACCGGCTGGTCGGGGCACCCGCGCCGGGTGCGGTGCCGACGGCGTATACCATCGGGCTGGTCTCCCCGACCGAGGCCGGTCGGGTCGCCGGGCGGCTGGTCGCCGCCGGGTTCCGGATCCTGAAGCTCAAGGCCGGCGACGACCACGACGTGGCCCGGGTGGCGGCGGTCCGGGCCGCCGCCCCGGATGCCCGGCTGCTGCTCGACCCGAACGGCGGCTGGACCGCCGAGGCGGCCGTCCGGCGGCTCGACGCGCTGGCCGGGTACCGGTTGGACGCCGTCGAACAACCGATCGCCGCCGGTCAGCTCGACCGGCTGGCCTGGGTGGCCGCCCGGACCCCGGTCCCGGTGGTCGCCGACGAGGACGCGGCCACCGAGGCCGATCTGCCCCGACTCGCCAGCGTGGTGGCCGGGGTGAACATCAAGCTCGCCAAGTGCGGCGGGATCCGGGCCGCCACCCGGATGGTCACCGCCGCCGGTGAGCACGGGTTGGCCGTCATGCTCGGCTGCCTGGTCGCCAGTTCGCTCGGCATCGCCCCGGCGCTGCACCTCGCCGGGTACGCCCGCTGGGTCGACCTGGACGGGCACCTGCTGCTGGCCGACGACCCGTGGACCGGCCTCGGTGGCCACGACGGGACGTTACGCCCGACCGGCACGCCCGGTCTGGGCGTGACGCCCCGCCGCCCCGACCCGTTGGACCCGGCCGGGTCGGCACCGCCGCCCGACCCGACGGCGTCGGCCCAGCCGGCCGCGTCGGCCCACCCGGCCGCGTCGGCCCACCCGGCCGCGTCGATCCAGCCGGCCGCGTCGATCCAGCCGGCCGCGGAGGTGATCCGGTGAGCGCCACCTGGCGTACCCTGCGCGGTTTCCCGGCCGCGATCCAGCTGCTGGTGGTCAACCAGTTCGGCGTGAACGTCGGCTTCTACCTGCTGCTGCCCTTCCTCGCCGGGTACCTCGCCGACGACGTGGGGCTCTCCGCCGCGCTGATCGGGCTGATCCTCGGTGTGCGCAACCTCAGCCAGCAGGGGCTCTTCCTGCTCGGCGGCACCGCCGCCGACCGGCTCGGCTCACGCGGGGTGATCATTGCCGGCTGCGCGCTGCGTACCGTCGGGTTCGGGTTGTTCGCGGTCGGGATGTCGCTGCCGGTGCTGCTCGCCGCGTCGGTGCTCTCCGGGCTGGCCGGGGCGCTGTTCAACCCGGCGGTCCGGGCCTACCTGGCCCAGGCCGCGCCGGAGCGGCGGGCCGAGGCGTTCGCCCTGTTCAACGTCTTCGCCAGCGCCGGGGCGCTGGTCGGCCCGCTGCTCGGCGGGGCGCTGCTGCTCGTCGACTTCCGGGCCGCCGCGCTCGCCGCCGCCGGGGTCTTCGCGGTGCTCACCGTCGCCCAGGCCCTGGTCCTGCCGGCGCAGCCGAAGGTGGCCAGCGGGCAGAGCGTGCTCGGCGACTGGCGGGAGTGCGTCACCGACCGCCGGTTCCTGCTCTTCACCCTGGCACTGAGCGCCCTGTACGCCTCACAGAACCAGCTCTACCTGGTGCTGCCGGTGCAGGCAGAGCAGGTCGGCGGGCACCCGGCGGCGGTGGCGGCGCTCTTCGTCGTCTCCACCGTGGCCACCCTGGCCTGGCAGGTGCCGGTCACCGGCTGGCTGCAACGGCACGTGGCCCGGGGGCCGGCCATCGCGCTCGGCCTGGCCGTGCTGGGCGGCGGTTTCCTCCTGCCGTTGGTGTCGCTGCCCGGCCCGGCCCCGGTACGGCTGCTGCCGGTGCTCGGCGCGGCCCTGCTGCTCGCCGTCGGGGTGCTCGTCGCCCAGCCGTTCGTGCTGGAGCTGATCCCGGAGTTCGCCCGCGCCGGGCTCACCGGAACCTACTTCGGCCTCTTCTACCTGGTCTCCGGGGTGGTCGCGGCGGCCGGTACCGCCGCCGTCGGCCGGGCGATGGACAGCGGCGGCGGTGCGACCGGCGTACCGGCGGTGGCCTGGCTGTGCTGCGCCGCGCTCGGGCTGGCCTCGGCCGGCGCGGTCTGGCTGCTGCACCGCTCGGGCCGGCTCGCCCCGGCCCCCACCCCGGCCGCGCCGGCCGTCGCCCCCGCCCCCGCCGTCGCCGGGGAGGGCCGGGCATGACCGGACCGACGGTCGCCACCGCCAACCTGCTCACCGACAACCCCGAGCTGTACGAGGCCCAGTTCCCCGACCCGGACCACCTGGCCGCCAGCTTCGTCGCCGACCTGGTGACCCGCTTCGCCGCCCCGACCGACAGCGAACCGACGGCTGCCGGAGTGGCCCGCG
Organism: Micromonospora sp. WMMA1923; assembly: GCF_049179195.1. Classification (NCBI taxonomy): domain Bacteria; kingdom Bacillati; phylum Actinomycetota; class Actinomycetes; order Micromonosporales; family Micromonosporaceae; genus Micromonospora; species Micromonospora sp. WMMA1923. The sequence continues at coordinate 6,310,813 of NZ_JBMHLZ010000001.1, read as the reverse complement.
TGGCGTCAGGACGGACCGGTGCGGCCGGCCCGGCGGGGGTCGGGTGGCGGCTGCTGGACGCCGGTTGTGGCACCGGCCGGGACGCCGGTCACCTGGCCGGGCGGGGTTGGACGGTCACCGGGATCGACACCTCGGCCCGGATGCTGGCCCACGCCCGGGCCCGGCACCCCGGGGTCGACTTCGTCCAGGCGGACCTGCGCTCGTTCGCCCTGCCCGGACGCTTCGACGTGGTCAGCTGCCTGGACAGCGCGCTGCTCTACTGCCACACCAACGCCGACCTGGTCGCCTTCCTCGAACGGTGCCACACCCAGCTGGCCCCGGGTGGGCTGCTGGTGACCGAGTCGCGCAACGGCGCGTTCTTCCTCGGCAACACCGAACTGCTCGACGGGGTACGAACCCGCACCGTGCTCTGGCGCGGAACCCCGTACACATCGCACACTCTGCTGTGGATAGATCACGCTGAGCAGCTGTTGCGACGGAGGCGGACGTGGACCTGGCCGGAATGCGCCGACCCCCTGGTGCAGACCTCCGCCTGGCGGCTGCTCTTCCCGATGGAGCTGCGGCACCTGCTGGAGACCACCGGCTTCGAGGTGCTGGCCCTCTTCGACCACCCCGGCCCGCGTACCGACCCGCCCTGGCGGGCCGACGCCGCGCTCGGCACCGACCTGCGTGGCGACCGGCTGCACCTGGTCGCCCGCCGCCGCGCCGACCGGACCCGGCCTGACCCACCGCCCGACCTGCCCTGACCTCCCGCCCGACCTGCCCCGATCCAACGCCCGCCTCGCCCCGACCCACGGCCCGGCTTGCCCTCAACTCCCGCCCGATCCACGGCCCGAGCGGCGCCGCCCGAGGCCGCCGCCGGCCCGAACCACCCTGCTCAGGAAGGACCATTCCGCATGTACCCCTCGACCACCCACCTGCCGGCGCTGAGCCGGCGGGCCCTGCTCGGCGGCGCGGTCGCCCTCTCCACCGCCGCGTTGACCGGCTGCGGCGGCGACGAACCGGCACCCGACGCCGCCGGCACCCCCCGCCGGGGCGGCCGACTGCGCGCGGCCTTCGCCGGTGGCGGCGCCAACGAGACCCTCGACCCGCACCTGGCCAACCTCTTCGTCGAGGCGTCCCGGGCCAAGGCGATGTTCGACAAACTCGCCGACTACGGCCCCGACGTGTCGATCCGGCCCCGGCTGGCCAGCGGCTGGGAGCCCAACGGTGACCTGACCCGCTGGCGGGTCAGCCTGCGCGAGGCGACCTTCCACAATGGGCAGCCGGTTCGTTCCGCCGACGTGCTCCACAGCTACGCCCGGATCACCGACCCGAAGCGCGCCTTCCGGGCCCGCGCCAGCCTGGCCCTGCTCGACCTGCCGAACAGCCGGGCGGTCGACGACCGCACCATCGAGTTCGCGCTCACCCGCCCGTTCGCCGAGTTCCCCAACCTGCTGGCCGCCTTCGGCGCGTACGTGGTGCCGGCCGGCGCGGACAACTTCGCGCAACCGGTCGGCTCCGGCCCGTTCCGCTTCGACTCCTTCCAGCCGGGACGCTCCCTGCTGCTGCGCCGCTTCGACGGGTACTGGGACGGCGCGCCGTACCTCGACGAGTTGGAGTACGTGCTCGCCAACGAGGAGTCGGCCCGGATCAACGCCCTGCTCGGTGGGCAGGTCGAGTACGCGCACGACATCACCCCCACCACCGCCCGGACGTACCAGCGGGACGACCGGGTGACGATCACCCGGATGCCCAACAGCACCATGCAGGGCTTCACCATGAAGGTCGACCGGCCGCCGTTCGACAACCGGGACCTGCGCGAGGCGATGTTCCTGCTGACCGACCGGCAGCAACTGGTCGAGACGGTGCTCTCCGGTTCTGGACAGGTAGGCAACGACCTGTTCGGCAAGGGCTACCAGTACTACGCCGACGACATCGCGCAACGCACGCCGGACCTGGACCGGGCCCGCTTCCTGATCGACCGGGCCGGCGCCCGGGGACTTACCGTCAAACTGGACACCGCCGCCGTGGCCAGCGGCTTCGTCGAGGCCGCCAGCGGCTTGGCCGAGCAGGCCGGCAAGGTCGGGCTGACGGTGGTGCCGACCACCGGCAACAAGGACACCTACTGGCGGGACATCCTCACCGACGGGGTACTGGCCTGCTACCGCTCCGGGGCGATGCCGATCGAGACGCACATCTCCCAGCGGCTGCTCACCGACAGCACCACCAACGCCACCCGGTGGACCCGACCCGACTTCGACGCCCTGTACGCCCGCGCCGTCTCCAGCCCCGACGAGGCCACCCGACGACAGACGTACGGACAGATGCAGCGGATGCTGCACGCCGAGGGCGGCTTCCTGATCTGGGGCTTCGCCGACTTCCTGGTGGCCGCCGCGCCGCAGGTGGGTGGGGTGTCGGCCGACGCCCCGGCCAACACGCTGGACTGGGCCCGCTTCGACAAGGTCTGGCTCGGTTGAGTCTGCCCCGGTACGCCACCCAACGGCTGCTGCTCGGCCTCGGTCAGGTCGTCGGGGTCGCCACCGTCGTCTTCGTCCTGACCGAGGCGCTGCCCGGCGACGCCGCCGTGGTGATCGCCGGGGACCACCCCGACCCGGAACGGATCGCACTGGTCCGCGCCCAGTTGGAGCTGGACCAGCCAGCCTGGCAGCGGTACCTGGGCTGGCTGACCGGCCTGCTCCGGGGTGATCTCGGCGTCTCGCTGGTCTCCCAGCGACCGGTCTCCGGCGTGCTGGTGGCCAACCTGGGCCCGACCGTGCTGTTGGCCACGCTGACCCTGGCGCTGCTGGTGCCGCTGGCCATCGGGATCGGCGTGCTCGCCGCCCGACGCGAGGGCGGTCGACTCGACCGGGCCCTGTCCGCAGTGGTCGTCGGCCTGTACGCGGTGCCGGAGTTCGCCCTGGCGGTCCTGCTCGTCGCCGTCTTCGGCGTCGGCCTCGGCTGGTTCCCGCCGACCGCCGTCGGCACCGGTGGCGACCTGCTGTCCCGGCCCGCCGTGCTGATCCTGCCGCTGGTCGTGCTCCTGGCCCGGCCGATCTGCTCGATCAGTCGGCTCACCCGGGCCGGGATGATCGAGGCGGCCGGCTCGGCGTACGTCGGGCACGCCCGCCGGCTCGGGGTGCCGGGGCACCGGCTCTGGCTGGTACACGCCCTGCCGAACGCCCTCGCCCCGGTCGTACAGCAACTCGCCCGGACCACCGACTGGCTGCTCGGCGGGGTCATCGTCGTCGAGGCGGTCTTCGTCATCCCCGGGCTGGGCACCGCCCTGGTCGACGCGGTGACCGCCCGGGACGTCCCCACCATTCAGGCACTCTGCGTACTGGTCGCCGCCACCACCGTCACCGTGAACCTCGTCGCCGACCTGGTCGCGTTCCGGCTGGCCCCACGCACCGGGGCGCTGCGGTGACCGCGCCGGAGGACGACCGCACCGGCCCCGGGCCACACCCCGCTGAACTGGCCTCCCCGGGCGACCCGGACTCCGCCGGATCCCGGCGACGCCGGTCGCGGGCCGTGGCCGGGGCGGTGCTGCTCGCGGTACCGCTGCTGGTGGCCCTGGTCGGGCCGGTGCTGGCCGGCGACCCGGCGGACCGGGGCCGGCCGTTCACCGGCGACGGACCGCTCGGCACCGACTTCGTCGGGCGCGACGTGTGGGGGCAGCTCCTGCTCGGCGGGCGGTCCGTCGTCGGGGTCGCGGTGGCGGCCACGGCGCTGGCGTACCTGGTGGGTGTGCCCCTGGGACTGTGGGCCGCGACGACCCGCCGACGTTGGCTGGACGAGCTGCTGATGCGGCCGTTGGACCTGCTGTTGGCGATCCCGTCACTGCTGCTGCTGATCCTGCTCTCCGCCACCGCGCCGCGCGGACCGGCGACCCTGGTGGTGATCGTCGCCGTGATCGGCCTGCCCGAGGTGGCCCGGATCAGCCGCGCCGCCGCACTGCCGTTCGCGCACGGCCCCGGCATGGAGGCGCTGCGGTTGTACCGGGAGAGCTGGTGGCGACGGGCGGTCGGCCACGTCGGCCGGGGTGTCCGGCGGGTGCTGCTGGCCGACGCGGGGGTCCGCTTCATCGGCGCCCTCTACCTCGTCGCCACCGCCAGCTTCCTCGGCATCGGGGTGGCCCCGGACGCCGCCGACTGGGCGGTGATGGTCGACCGCAACCGGGCCGGCCTCGCCCTGCAACCCTGGGCGGTCGTGGCCCCGGCAACCCTGCTCATCGCCCTGGCCATCGGCCTAAACCTCCTAACCGACACCCTCTCTGTAAGGAAGGGCCCCTTGTTAACGCATTCGGTAGAGAAGGGTCCCCTTCTCACCACGGACCGCAGGCTCGACGCGGACCGCAACCGCGCCGCGGACCGCAGGCTCGACGCGGACCGCAGGCTCGACGCGGACCGCAGCCACGCCGCAGAGCACGGCGCTACCGCAGAGCGCGGGCCTACCGCAGAGCGCGGGCCTACCGGGGAGCGCGGTGGTCGGGGCGACGCGGAGGCGGGCCGGTGAGCCGGACCGTGCTGCGGGTGGCCGGGCTGCGGGCCGAGGCCGGGCGGCACCGGTTGCTCGACGATGTCTCGTTCACCCTGGCGGCCGGGCGGGTACTCGCTGTCGTGGGGGCTTCCGGCAGCGGTAAGACCACCCTCGGCCGGGCCCTGCTCGGCGAGGCCGGCCCGGGGGTTCGGCTCACCGGCCGGATCGAGGTCGCCGGTCGTACCGTCACGCCCGAGACCCCGCCACCGGCGGGCAGTATCTCCTACGTGCCGCAGCAACCGGCGGCGGTGCTCAACCCGGTCCGCCGGGTCGGCGCGGTGCTGCACGAGATCGCCGGCCGGCACATGCCACCGGGCGGTACCCGACGTGCCCGGCGGCACCGGGTCCACGCCGCGGCCCGCGCCGCCCTGCGGCGGGTCTCCCTGCCGGACGACCGCGACCTGCTGCGTCGCTTTCCGCACCAGCTCTCCGGCGGTCAGCAGCAGCGGCTGGTCATCGCCCACGCCCTGCTGGCCGGGGCCCGGTCGCTGGTGGCCGACGAACCCACCACCGGGCAGGACAACCTCACCCGACGCGACGTGGCGACCGAGCTGGTCGGCCTGGCCCGGGGTGGGATCGCGGTCGTCCTGCTCAGCCACGACCTGGACCTGGTCCGGATGGTCGCCGACGAACTGCTCGTGCTGCACCGGGGCGAGCCGGTCGAGTACGGCCCGACCGGCGAGGTCTTCGCCGCCGGCCGCCACGAGTGGACCCGCCGGCTCCTCGCCACCCGGCCGGTCGAGGCCCACAGCGCCACCAACCAGACCGGGACCACCGTCGAGGCCGGGACCGCAACCGGCCAAGCCGGGACCGTCGTCGTCGAGGCCGGGACCGGCACCGGCCAAGCGGGGACCGTCGACGGACAGGCTGTGCTCGCGGTTGTCGGGCTGGTCGCCGAGCACTCGTCCGCCGGGCGGCGGCGAACCGTCCTGGAAGGAGTGGGCCTCGACCTCGCCGCCGGGAAGTGCCTCGCCCTGGTCGGCCGTTCCGGCAGTGGCAAGACCACTCTGGCCCGCTGCGTCGTCGGCCTGCACCGACCGCGTACGGGCACCGTCGCCCTCGCCGGCCGTCCCCTGGCCGCCACCGTGGACCGGCGGCGCCTCGCCGAGTTGGCCGCCGTGCAGTACGTCTTCCAGGACGCCCGGGCCAGCTTCGACCCCTGGCGGCCGGTCGTCGACCAGGTCGCCCGCCCGGCCGTACGACTGCACGGTCGGTCGACGGCGGCGGCCCGGAAGGGGGCGCGGGCCGCTCTGGAGCGGGTGGGGTTGACCGGTTCCCTGGTGACCCGGGATCCGGGCCGGCTCTCCGGCGGTGAGCTGCATCGGGCCGCCCTGGCCCGGGCCCTGCTCGCCGAGCCCCGGGTCCTGGTCTGCGACGAGATCACCGCCGGGCTGGACGCGGTCACCCGGGACCGCATCCTCGCCCTCGTCGACGGGTTACGCCGGGTGGAGCGGCTCGCCCTGCTGGTGATCACCCACGACCGGGACGTGGTCGCCCGGCTCGCCGACCGGGTCGCCGTGCTGCACGACGGTCGGGTCATCGAGGACGGGCCGGCCACCACCCTGCTGACCTCGGCCCGACAGCCGTTGAGCCGATCGTTGTTGCACCTCGACGGGGCGGACGCTCAACCGGATCGCCGGTGAGCGGGGTGCCCGCCCAGGGTCACGTGACCGTGAGCGGGGTGCCCGCCCACGGTCACGGCAGCTCGAACGAGCCGGTGACGATCTCGCCCGCCGGCACGTACCTGCCGATCAGCACGCCGGTGCTGGAGACCGTGCTGTCGACGAGGTTCAGCCCGGCGGGCACGGTGCCCCCGGCGAAGAGGCGTTTGCCCGCACCGACCACGACCGGAAAGATCCACAGGAAGTACTCGTCGACGAGCTGGTGGCGCAGCAGGGTCTGGATCAGGTCCCCGCTGCCGTGTACCTGCAGCTCCGGCCCGTCGGTCTGCTTGAGCGCCGTGATCCCGGCGGCGGCCTCCCCCTCGACCAGTACGGAGTTGCGCCAGGCGAGCGACGGCCGGCCCCGCGACACGACGTACTTGGTGGCGTCGTTCAGCGGTTTGGCCTCGTCCTCCGGGGCGTGCGGCCAGTGCGCGGCGAAGATGTCGTAGGTCCGACGGCCGAGGAGCAGGTCGAAGGGCTTGCCCATCGCCGCCCCCATCGCCTCGTTCATCGTGTCGTCCCAGTAGTTGACCGACCAACCGCCGTGGGCGAAGCCGGCGTCGTCGTCCTCACCCGGCCCGCCGGGTGCCTGCATGACCCCGTCGAGGGTCAGGAACGTACTCACGATCAGTTTTCTCACCGGGTGGATCCCTCCGATTCCAGATGCCGGGGCGCGGTTCAGCGCGCCGCGGCGGCCAACAGGTCGTCGATCTGCCCGAGCGCCTGCCGGAAGCCCTCCTCGGCCCCCATGGCGAGGACGTGTTCGAGCTGTTCGAGGCTGGCGAAGCGGGTGACACTCGTCATCCGGGTGCCCGACCCGGTCGCGGTCAGGGTGACGCTGGCGTGGGTGGGCACGTCGGTGGCCACCGGTTCACCGTCGTCGTCGGCGAAGCCGTCGTCGAACTCCAGCCGGTACGGCGCCTCGATCGCGGTGATCGTCCACCAGCCGCGGGACTTCTCCCCCTGCGGGCCGGTCATGTGGTAGCGGGACTGGCCGCCGACGGTGAAGTCGTGCCGGTCGAAGGTCGCCGGCCAGCCGGGCGGGCCCCACCAGCGTTCCAGTTGGCGCGGGTCCTGCCAGACCTGCCAGACGCGCTCGACGCTGGCGGCGAACTCGGAGACGACCGTCAGCGTCAGCGCCTGTTCGTCGCGGTGTGAACTCACCACGGGCATCAGATTGTCACCTTTCCTGGTCCTCGTTCAGGATCTGGTCGATGCCGTGCACCCGGTCGCGCCAGATCCGCTCGTACGCCTGAAGCAGGTGGGCCGCCTTACGCAGGGCCTCCGGGTTGCCGTGCACGACCTGCTCCCTTCCGCGCCTCTCCTTGGTAACGAGCGCCGCCCGCTCCAGCACCGCGACGTGCTTCTGCACCGCGGCGAAGCTCATCGGGTAGTGCCGGGCGAGCGCCGACACCGACTGTCCGGTGTGCAGCACCCGGTTGACGATGTCGCGCCGGGTGGCGTCGGCCAGGGCGTGGAAGATGCGGTCGACCTCCGCCTCGCCCAGCTCACCTACAACCATGCGGTTGTACGTTAGCGAGGGTCGGCCCGGGACGCAAGCACCCCCGGCGGCGAGCAGGCCGGAGCAATTGCCAACACTTTGCAACAAGCCCTGGACTTGACCCCCCGATGTAACTACCTTCGGACTCGTGACTCCTTACGAAGCAACCGCCTGGCAGGAGAGTTGGGATCGGCAGCAGGAAGCGTTCATGCCGGACCGCGAGCACCGCTTCGCCACGCTCCTCGACGCGGTCGAGGCCGTCGCCGACTCCGCCACCCCACGCCTGCTCGACCTGGCCGGTGGCACCGGCTCGATCAGCCTGCGCGCCCTGGCCCGCCTCCCGCAGGCCCAACTGACCCTCGCCGACATCGACCCGGTCCTGCTCGGCATCGCCGAGGCGTCGCTGGCCGGGCGGGCCACCGTCGTCCGCGCCGACCTGCGGGACCCGCGGTGGTCGAGCGCACTACCCCACTCCGGGTACGACGCGGTCTTCACCGCCACCGCCCTGCACTGGCTGCCCCCGGACCGGGTGACCGCCCTGTACGCCGAGATCCGCCAGATCCTGCGCCCCGGCGGGCTCTTCGTCAACGCCGACCACATGCCCGACGACGGCCTGCCCACCCTCTCCGAGCGGCTGGCCGACTGGGCCACCAGCCGCCGCGCGACCCGGTACCAGGCCGGTGCCGTGCTCTCCTGGCCGGACTGGTGGGCCCACGTCGCGGCCGATCCCACCCTCGGCCCGTTGGCCGAGCAACGCCAGCGGATCTACCCCGCCGAGCACCGCCAGGAATGGCTGCCCCCGGCGACCTGGCACCTGGACGCCCTGCGCGCGGCCGGCTTCGGCGAGGTCGGCACGCTCTGGCGCGGCGGCACCGACGCCGCCGTGGCGGCGCTGGCCTGACCGACCCACGCCGGGCGGGGTCAGCTTCCGCCGGTTCCACAACGGCAGCGCCGGCGCCGGGCCGGGCCGCCGGGGCCAGGCCGGGCCGCCGAGGCCAGGCCGGGCCGCCGAGGCCAGGCCGGGCCGCCGAGGCCAGGCCGGGCCGCCGAGGCCAGGCCGGGCCGCCGAGGCCAGGCCGGGCCGCCGAGGCCAGGCCGGGCCGCCGAGGCCAGGCCGGGGGTCAGCTTCCGCTCGGGATCGGGTCGTCGTACTGGCCGGAGGGGCCGGTGAGCTGCCGGCCGGCGACCTGGGGCCAGGCGTTGGGGAGGCAGCCGTGCAGCCCCAACGTCTGCTGCTGCATCACCGGGGCCGGCCCGCCGGCGCGCGGGCACAACTCGTGGCCGCGCCCGAGCCGGTGCCCCACCTCGTGGTTGACCAGATATCGCCGGTAGGTCTCCAGGTCGTCGCCGAAGTGCGGCACCCCGTTGACCCAGCGGGCCACGTTGAGTACCACCCGGTCGCCGTTGCGGCAGGAGGTGTAGCGGTCGGTGAGGTCGCCGCAGAGCCGGCTGCGGGTGACCGGGGTGGCCAGGTGGATGGTGAAGTCGGCAGCGCTGCCCGCGCCGACCCGCTGCAGCCGCCACCGCCCGTCGGCGGTCCAACCCCGCTCGTCGGCGAGGATCGTGGCGACCTCCCGGCCGAACAGTTCCACATCGAGGTTGGTGATGCCATCCTCGACCGCGACCCGGTAACGCAGCAGCTCACCGGCGTTGCCGGCAACCTCGCCCCGGACGGTGGCGAAGCTCCACCGCTCGGTGCCCCGCTGCGGGAAACTGATGCCGGCCTGGTCGCTCCCGGGTGGGGTGCCAGGTACCGGTTGGCTGGTCGCAGCCGTCGCGCCCGAGGTGGGCCCCGGTTGGCTGGCCCGGGTGGGTTCCGGAGGGGCGGTCGCCGCCGTACGGACCGGGTTGCCGACCGCGCCGGCCGGATCAGCGGCGGCCCCGGCCACCGGGCGGCCGGTGGCGACCCCGTCGACAAGCAACGCGTCGAACCCGCCGTTGTCCGCCGTCCAGACCCCACCGGTGACCAGGACGAGCGCCGCCACCACCGCCACCGGCAGCCCACCGGCCCTGCGACGCCGCCGCCGGTGCGACCGGGGCAACCCCGCCGCCCGCTCCAGCCCGCTACCGCGCCGCCCTGTGGCCGCCCGCTGTCGCCCGCCACCACGCCGCCCTGCCGCCCCCACACCCATACCCATAAGGACGGACCCCACCAGCAAAAGGTTTAACGACCCCGGCACCGAACAGATCGTGGACGGTCCCACGGGCGGAAACCGTCCACGATCTCAACGCGGCTCGATGGCGGGGCAGTGGGTGTCGTGGGTGGGTGGGGTGGTGGTGATCAGGTAGGTGTCGATCACGGTCGTCATGCAGCCCTGGGTGTCGGGGTCCTGCCAGCCACGGGTGTAGACGCCGTGTCCCCACCCGTCGTACGTGGCCAGGACTCCGTGCCGACCGAGCTGCCGGGCGACGTTAGCACTGTGCCGGGTCGATGTGATCGACCCGGCACAGTGGTGCGCGTACTCCTGGGGCTGGCTCAGCTCTTGAAGGCGTCCTTGATCTTCTCGCCGGCCTGCTTGAGCTTGGCGCCGGTCTGGTCGCTGCGACCCTCGGCCTCCAGGCGCTCGTTGTCGGTGGCGCGACCGGCGCCCTCCTTGACCTTGCCAGCCACGTTCTGACCAGTGTTGTCAACCTTGTCGTCGAAACCCATCGTTATCAACTCCTACCGTCATCAAAGCCATCGCTGTTGGCTCTGATTTACCCTCGGTGCCGGCCGCCAACCCCCGGCCGGCACACTTTTGTCGGCAGGTCAGGGCGTGAAGGCACGCAGGCGCAGGCTGTTGGCCACCACGAAGACCGAGGAGAAGGCCATCGCGGCGCCGGCGATCATGGGATTCAGCAGGCCGGCGGCGGCCAGTGGCAGGGCGGCCACGTTGTAGGCGAAGGCCCAGAACAGGTTCTGCCGGATGATCCGCAGGGTGTGCCGGGCAAGCCGGATCGCCTCGGGTACGGCGGTCAGGTCACCCCGGACCAGGGTCAGGTCGCTCGCCTCGATGGCCACGTCGGTGCCCGTACCCATGGCCAGGCCCAGGTCGGCCCGGGCGAGCGCGGCGGCGTCGTTGATCCCGTCACCGACCATGGCCACCACCCGGCCCTCGCCCTGCAGCCGCTCGACCACCTCGACCTTGCCGGCCGGCAGCACCTCGGCGATCACCTCGTCGATGCCCACCTCGGCCGCGGTGGCCCGGGCGACGGTGGCGTTGTCCCCGGTGAGCAGGACCGGCCGCAGGCCCATCGCCCGCAGCCGGTCGATCGCGGCCCGACTGGTGGGCTTGACCACGTCGGCCACCACGAGGACGCCCCGGGCCCGGCCGTCCCAGGCCGCCACCACCGCCGTCCGGCCGCCGGCCTCCGCCTCGGTCACCGCCCGCCGCACCTCCACCGGTACGTCGACCTCGCGCTCGCGCACCAACCGGAGCCGACCGACCAGCACCTGCCGCCGCTCCACCGTCCCGGTGACACCGAGCCCCTCGACGTTGGCGAACCCGCTGACCGGCGGCAACCCGGCCGGCCCCGGCTTCCCGACGGCCGCCGCGGTGGGAACCGCAGCGGTGGGCTGCTCGGCGGCCGGGGCGGAACCCTCGGCGGTGGGCTGCTCGGCCGCTGCGGCGGGCTCCGGGGCGGTGGACCGCTCGGCGGCGGTGGCGATGGCGCGGGCGATCGGGTGCTCGCTGGCGGCCTCCACGGCGCCGGCCAGCCGCAGCAATTCGGCGCGGTCCTGGTCGGCGGCGGGTACGACATCCACCAGCGTCATCCGGCCGGTGGTGACGGTGCCGGTCTTGTCCAGCACCACGGTGTCGACCTGTCGGGTCGACTCCAGCACCTCCGGCCCCTTGATCAGGATGCCGAGTTGCGCGCCCCGGCCGGTACCGACCAGCAGAGCGGTCGGCGTGGCCAGGCCGAGCGCGCAGGGACAGGCGATGATCAACACCGCCACCGCGGCGGTGAAGGCCGCCGCCGGTCCGGCGCCGACGCCGAGCCACCAGCCGAGGGTGCCGACGGCGAGTGCGATCACGATCGGTACGAAGACGCCGGAGATCCGGTCGGCGAGCCGCTGCACGGCCGCCTTGCCGGTCTGGGCCTGCTCCACCAGCCGGGCCATCTGAGCGAGCTGGGTGTCCGCGCCGACCCGGGTGACGGTGACCACCAGCCGGCCGCCCGCGTTGACCGTCGCACCGACCACGGCCGAACCGGGGCCGACCTCCACCGGTACGGACTCACCGGTGAGCATGCTCGCGTCGACGGCGGAGGTGCCCTCGTCGACCACGCCGTCGGTGGCGATCTTCTCGCCGGGGCGGACGACGAACCGGTCACCCACCACCAGCTGGCCCACCGGCACCCGGGTCTCCACCCCGGCACGCAGCACGGCGACGTCCTTGGCACCCAGCTCCAGCAGGGCGCGCAGCGCCGCCCCGGCGGTCCGCTTGGCCCGCGCCTCGAAGTAGCGGCCGGCCAGGATGAACGTGGTCACCCCGGCCGCCGCCTCCAGGTAGATGTTGCCGGCGCCGTCGGTGCGGGAGATGGCCAGGCTGAACGGGTGGGTCATGCCCGGCTCGCCGGCGGTGCCGAGGAAGAGCGCCCAGACCGACCAGCCGAACGCGGCCAGGGTGCCCAGCGAGACCAGGGTGTCCATGGTCGCCGCGCCGTGGCGCAGGTTGACCCAGGCGGCCCGGTGGAACGGCGCTCCGCCGTAGACCACCACCGGTGCGGCCAGCACCAACGACAGCCACTGCCAGTAGGTGAACTGCCAGGCCGGCACCATCGCCAGCACCACCACCGGGACGCTGAGCAGCACCGACACCCAGAACCGGGTACGCACCGGATCGGCCGGCCCAGCGGCGGCGGCGGTCGATCCTGCGGCGGTCGGGCCGGTGCCGGTCGGCTCGGCGGCGGGGGCCGGCGGGGGCGGCAGGGCGGCGGTGTAGCCGGTCCTGCGCACCGTGGCGATCAGGTCGTCCGGGGTGGTCGCCGCGCCGTAGTCGACAGTGGCCTTCTCGGTGGCGTAGTTGACCGTGGCGGTGACCCCGTCCATCCGGTTCAGCTTCTTCTCGATCCGGGCGGCACAGGAGGCGCAGGTCATCCCGCCGATGGCCAGTTCGATCCGGTGGGGTGCCGACTCCAGGGGCTTGCCGGTGGTGGTCACACTCCGCTCCCGTCAGTTGTGCCCGTGACCCGGCACGCCGGGTGAACCCGAAGGGCTGAGGCTGGGGCTGGCCGGGGGTGGGGTGCCGGGGGTGCGGGGGCCGACCGCCTGGCCGACCCCGTACGCCGCACCGAAGACCACCACGAGGCCGAGCAGGAACCCGGCCAGCCTGGCCGCCGTGTTCACCGGTCCACGAGGTCGTAACCGGCCTCGTCGACGGCGGCCCGGACGGCGGCCGGGTCCAGCGGCTCCGCACTGGTGACGGTGACCTGACCACTTGCCAGGTCCACCTGGACCTCGTCGACCCCGGCCAGCGCGCCGACCTCGGCGCTCACCGCCTGCACGCAGTGCCCGCAGGTCATGCCCTGCACCTGGTAGATGTCGGTGACCATGTCCGTACTCCTCTCGACCGGAGCCCACCATATACCCATGGGGGGTATCTCAACCACTACCGGGTAGGGGTAATTTGTCCTGGAATACCCGCCGGGGGTAGGGCGTACCCTGGCGAACATGACCACTTCGACGCCCCCCACCCGGGGCTACACCGCCAGCAAGGACCAGCTTCTCGCTCGGCTGCGCCGGGTCGAGGGTCAGGTCCGGGGCATCGAGAAGATGGTGGACGAGGACCGTTACTGCATCGACGTGCTGACCCAGATCTCGGCGATCCAGGCCGCCCTGGACAAGGTCGCTCTCGGCCTGCTGGACGGGCACGCCCGGCACTGCATGCAGGAGGGCGCCGCCGAGGGGCACGCCGACGAGATGGCCACCGAGATGATGGCCGCCGTCGGCCGGCTGATGAAGCGCGGCTGACCCACAACCTCCGCACCCGTCGGCCGAGTGGCTACCATTCCCGCGACGGGCATCCGGGTCCCACCGCCGCCCCCGGTTCGCAGTCCGTGACCACTCCGGCACGCAACGCCGCGAACCGGACCGGTGTGCCGGCCGAGTGAACCGACCGGCGCGGCGACACGTAATCCGTCGTGGATCGTTTGGAGAGAGTCGCAGATGGGTGCCGACCACAGCCGTCCCGCCCCGCCCACCCCGCCGGGGGTACGGCGGGTCCTCGTCGCGACCGTGGTGCCGCTCTTCCTCGTCACCCTGGTCGCCGCGCTGATCCTCTGGCCGGACCGGGCACCGCAGGTCGACGGGGGCGGGGACGTGCCCCGGTACCACGGCACGGTGACCCGGGTGGTGACCGAGGCGTGCCCACCTGCCGCGCCGACCCCGGAGGGCCCCGCGTCCGCCCCCGAGGGCCCGTGCGGCACCGCCACCGTCCGGGTCGAGCAGGGACCCGACGAGGGGCAGCAGGTCGAGACGCCGATCCCGGACGGTCCGGGGGCGCCGACCATCGCCGTCGGTGACGAGATCGTCCTGGTGGAGTTGACCGATCCGGCCGACCCCGAGTCGAGCAGCTACAACATCGCCGAGCACCAGCGGGGCAAGCCGCTGATCTGGTTGGCCGTCCTCTTCGCTGCCGCGATCGTGGCCTTCGGCCGGTGGCGCGGCCTGGCCGCGCTCGGTGGCCTGGTGGCGAGCTTCGCCATCCTGCTCACCTTCGTGCTGCCCGGCATCAGCGCCGGCCGGTCACCGCTGCTGGTCGCGGTGGTCGGCGCCGCACTGATCATGTTCGTGGTGCTGTACCTCACCCACGGCATCAGCGCCCAGACCTCGGTGGCCGTGCTCGGCACGCTGGGCAGCCTGGTGGTCACCGGTCTGCTCGGCAGCGCGGCCACCGCCGCCACCCACCTGACCGGGTACGGCACCGAGGAGGCCACCACCCTGTCGATGTTCCAGGGCAACGTCGACCTGCACGGGCTGCTGCTCGCCGGGATCATCATCGGTTCCCTCGGGGTGCTGGACGACGTCACGGTCACCCAGGCCGCCACGGTCACCGAACTGGCCCACGCGAACCCGGGACTGTCCCGGCTCCAGCTCTACCGGTCGGCCACCCGGGTCGGCCGGGCGCACATCGCGTCCGTCGTCAACACCATCGTGTTGGCGTACGCGGGCGCGTCGTTGCCTCTGCTGCTTCTGCTGGTCGCCGACTCCCGACCGGTCAGTCAGGTGCTGACCAGCGAGTTCCTGGCCCAGGAGATCGTCCGTAGCGCGGTCGCCACGCTCGGGCTGATCGCCGCCGTACCGCTCACCACCGCGCTCGCCGCGCTGGTGACCGCCGCCGGTCGGGGCACCGCCACCGACCGGGCCGCCACCACCGCCGGAGCCCCCACCCCGCCTGGTGGCGGCACCGGCTCGGCCCGCCCGCCCGCACCGCGGGACGACGCGCTCCAGGCACTGAGCGCACCCCGGGCCGCCAGTCAGTCCCCCGACGCCCCCGCGAGGTGGCCCGACCAAGAAAGGAGCACCGACACCGCATGGTGACACTCCTCAGCGTGACCGCCGACGACTCCATTGATGAGAAGCACATCACTGGTCACGCGACATCGCGGAGAAATTACGCGTTGAGTCGGCATCCGGACGTAGATCCCAGCGCCGACTCTCGGGTAACCTCGCTGCCGGTCACCGCCGAAGGCGCGCACCCGCGCCAGCGGTACCGCCGCCCAATCGCCGAACGGCGAGCCGGGGAACCAGGTACATGGGGTGAATCCGCACCAGCGGTAGGGGCCACTTCCGTCCCGAACCCGTCAGCTAACCCGGTCGGCGGCCGACGGAAGGGACGACTGTGACGGCACTCCTACGCCGCTGGTTGACGCCGGCGGCGGCCGTGCTCACCGCACTGGCCATCTTCTCCGGCCCGCTGCCGGCCATGGCTCAGCCCGCCCAGCCCTCGGGGCACGAGGACGGCGACTCGAAGCTGCTCAACGACGTCATCGAGACGACCAACCGCAGCTACACCCAGGCCAAGTCCAAGCTGGAGAAGTCCAAGAAGCGGCAGCTGCAGCTCGACATGGAGGTGCGCCGCGCCCAGAACGAGCTGGACGAGCTGGCCCCGCAGGTCGGTCGGATCGCCGCCCAGTCGTACCGCAGCGGCCGGATCGGCGGGATGGCCATGCTGCTGGAGAGCAACGCGCCGGACTCGTTCGTCCAGCGGGCCCAGGCGCTCGACGAGCTGAACATGGTCAACGCCCGAAAGCTGGCCGAGGTGCAGACGGTCAAGGACAAGGCCGATCAGGCCAAGCAGGCCCTGGACGCCGAGGTACGCGAGCAGCAGAAGCAGGCCTCGGTGATGGCCAAGCAGAAGCGGGAGGCGGAGAAGTCGCTCGCCCTCGTCGGCGGCACCGGCCTGACCGGGGGCCTGGTGGTGGCCACGTCACCGGTGGCCAAGATCGCCCCGGGCCGCGACGCCAACGGCAACTGGCGCCCGATGAGCTGTACCGAGAACGACCCCACCACCTCCGGTTGCATCACGGCGCGCACGCTGCACATGTACAAGGAGGTCAAGCGGGCCGGCTTCGACCGGTTCGTCGGCTGCTACCGCCCCGGTGGCCCGTGGGAGCACCCCAAGGGCCGGGCCTGTGACTGGTCGCTGCAGAACAGCGGCTTCGCGCCCTGGCACAACAACGACACCCGGATGTACGGCAACAACCTGACCGCGTTCCTGGTACGCAACGCCGACCGGCTGGGCATCTACTACGTCATCTGGAACCGGCAGATCTGGTTCCCGGCCACCGGCTGGAGCTCCTACAGCGGACCGTCGAACCACACCGACCACGTACACGTCTCGCTGCTCTGACCACCCCGAGACACCGAACGGGCCGTCCCCCACGCGGGGGCGGCCCGTTCGCCTGTCCTGACCGGTGTGGGCGGGGTCAGCCGGCGGCCGGGGCGGCGGCCACCGTCCGCACCTCTCCGGCGGCCAGCTGGTAGGACATGCCGACCACGGTGCAGCGGCCGGCGGCCACCTCGGCGGCCAGCACGGCCGAGTTGCCCAACAGCTCCTCGACGGTCTGGGCGATGTGGATGTCGATGATCCGGGCCGGGTCGTCGACTCCCTGGGCGGCGGCCCGGCGCAGGCTGGGCACCACCGCGTCGACCACCGCGCCGAGATGTCCCGGCGGCCGGGCCCCGGTGCTGACCGCCGTCGCGGCCGCCTGCACGGCACCGCACGAGTCGTGCCCCAGCACCACCACCAGCGGCGTGCCGAGGACCGTCACCGCGTACTCGACGCTGCCCAGCACCTCGGGCCCGGTGGTGTGGCCGGCGGTCCGCACGACGAAGAGGTCACCCAGCCCACGGTCGAAAATGATCTCGGCGGCGAGCCGGGAGTCGGAGCACCCGACGATGACCGCGAAGGGGTGCTGTTCACCGGCGACCGCGGTGCGGTGTCCGACGTCCTGGTTGGGGTGCCGCGGCGTACCGGTGACGAACCTGCGGTTGCCCGCGTACAGCTCGGCGAGCGCCTGTTCCGGGGTCTGCGGCGGATCGGGCTGTGCCGACGGCGGCTGGGCGGGAGGAAGCTCCGGGTCCGACTGCGACCCGGTCGACGGAGTGGAGATCAACGTCCTCACCCTTCGGAAGGTGACCGGTCGACCCCGTCCGCCACGGACGCGGTCCGCCACCACGTTCACACGCAGCGCAAGACACGTCAAGCTATACGTGATATGCATTTCAGGTGTCGGGACGACGGTTCACGTCGACCGGCTCGCGAACGACGATCGTGAAGGCTGGTCGTATCTTGACGGACATGGCGACGACACCACGCGGAAGCGGGAGCACCCGGCACTGGACCTTCCTCACCAACCACGCGCACGTCCTGCTCGCCATCGCGCGTAACCCCACCGCCCGGCTCCGGGACGTCGCCGACGAGGTAGGGGTCACCGAGCGCGCCGCCCAGGCGATCGTCGCCGACCTGGAGGCCGGCGGCTACCTGCGGCGCACCCGGGTGGGCCGGCGCAACGAGTACACCGTCAATCCGGACGGCCACTTCCGGCACCCGGCCGAGGCGGACCGCCAGGTGGGTGACCTGCTCGCCCTCTTCACCGCCGATGCCGCACCCCGATCCACCCCCGCCGCCCCGCCCTCCTGACCGGATCCGGACCGCCACCGGGTGACCAGCCTCACCGCCGGTCACCGAACAAGTCGGCACCGCGGCTGAACCCGGAACCCGGGTGACACGTCGTGCCTGCCATGCCACGAAAAGCGGACAGCAACCCGGCGTCTCCGGCGACGTACTGGGAGAACCTCGGCGAGTTCATCATGAAGCACCTGGATGAACCCGCGAACTGGAAGAAGCCCCTGCCCGCCTCGGCCACCAGCGCGGACGGGACGACGCTCCACCCGGACACCGCGATCAAGAACGTCCTGAACCATGGCTCCTACCCGCCGGCCTGCCCCCCGCAGACCCAGGATCTGATCAACAACTACCTGCGGGTGGGTGCGATCGACGTCGGCTCGTTCGGCACGGACGCACACATCGACAAGCTCATCGCTCGGAAGTCGCCGTCCGCACCGACCGCGGAGATCGCCGCCCTTCGGTCGGCCGCCGCGCCGGACCCTGGACAGACACCGCCGACCACCGCCACCCGGCCGGCTGCCACCGATCAGCAACTGGGCGCCTCCGGGCCACGGCAACCCCACGGTCGTAACTGACGGCGTACCCCGGGGTGCGGGCCGACCCACCAGGTACGTCCACCTCGGTTGACAAAGGGCCATCCGGTGCCGGCGTCCACAAGGGAGTGAATGGGTCCGGTCACGTGGTTGGTCCCGGCCGGGCCGGGGCGCTAGGTTGGTGGGATGCCGCCCGTGACGTCCACCCGCCCCCTGTGGCCGGTGACGCTGCGGGAGCTGACCCGCCTGGCGGTGACCCTCCTGGTGCTCACCCTCGGCCTCGGTGGCGCGGCCCTCGCGCTCTCCGGTCCGCCCGCGTCCGCCGCACCCGCCGGGTCCGGCAGCGCCACCGCGCCCGACAGCCGCCTCGTGCTCGACGGCCGCCTCGTGACCGACAGCCGCCTCGTGCTCGACGGTCCCTTCGGGACCGGCCACCGCGGCCCGGTCCACAGCCGCACCGGACCCGTCGACCACCTCGCGGTCGACGGCGGGGCGCAGTCGTGGTCGGACTCCCCGGGCCTGGATCGGGTCACCGAGGTGGCCCTCCCGCAGCAGCCGTCGTCCCCCCGGGTCGACGGCACCGCCCCGGCCGTGGTGCCGGTGCCCGTGCGGGTGCCCGCGGCGGAGCCGGTCCGGGGTCTGCCCGCCCGGCGCGGTCCCCCGCTGGCCTGACCGGCCGACGCCGCCGACCGGCGGCCGGCCGCACCGGCACCCGTCCCGGTTGGCCCCCGCAGCCGCCGCTGCGCCCACCGTCGGCCCACCCGCGACGATCCGTCGGTGCCGTACCCCTCGTGCCCAGCCCGGCCGCGAGCGGTTCGACCCCCGCGCACCCGGGCACCCCGATCGGCAGTTCCTCCTTCGACCATCACGAGGTGTTGGTGATGCAGACCGTCCTCTCCGCCGTACTGATCGACGTGCCACAGGCCGCCGCCATCTGGTTGGCCCTGATCGCCGTGGTGGCGACCACCGTCGCCGTGCTGGTGCTCCGCCCGGGTGGCGTCGGCGTCGACGTCGCCCGCCGGATCCGCGAGGCCGCCCTGCCGAGCACCCTGGAACGGGCCGAGGAGGACCGCGACCGGGAACGGTACGCGGCCGAGGTGGCGGTGGCCGCCGAACGGGCGGTCACCACCGCCCAGCGCCACCGGGCCGAGTGGCTCGCCGCCCAGGACGAGGTGGAGGCCGCCTGGCAGGCGTACCAGGACGTCGAGGCGGACGTCCAGCGGCTCTCGGTAGCCGCCGCGCTGCCGCTGCCGTGTACCGTCCGGACCCCGGCCGAGTACGCCGACCGCGAGCGTTTCCTGCACCGGACCGCCCTGGACGCGTACTGGCGTCGGGAGCTGTCGGTGGAGCAGCTCAGTGACGTCTTCGCGCACCGCAACGGTTGGGACCCACGGCGGCACCCGGTCGAGCAGGAGCTGTTCCTGCGGCGGGCGGTGCTGGCGAACCTGCAGGAGCGGCACCGGACGGCGCAGGAGCGGGAGCGGGCCGCCTGGCAGGCCGCCGAGCTGGCGGTCGCCGCCGCCGGCAGCCTGCGGCAGGAGGCCTTCGCCGCGACCGAGCCGGCCCCGGAGTCGGAGCACTCGCTCCTGCCCGGTGTCGACCCGGTGGAGGTCACCGCGCCGGTGCTGCCGGCCGCACCGGTGGCCCGGGGACGCGCCGCGGTGCCCGCCTTCTGATCCGGCCCGGATGTCCCGGGGCAAGCTCCTGGCCGCCTCGGCGGGCCTGGCGGACGCGCCACGCGCCCCGGCCGCCGAGGGAAGCGGCGTACGCCCCGACGGTGGGTTAGCGTCTAGCCATGTCCCAGGAGACCTGGCTGCTCGTCGTCGCCGGCGCCGTCGTGGCCCTCGCGACCCTCACCGGTGCCGTGGTGCTGGCCGTCCGGGTGATCCGGACCCGACGCATGCTCGGCAGCCTGGGCGCCGGTGGCCGGGTCGCCTTCTACGGGGCGCTTGCCTACACCGTCCTGCCGGTCGACCTGTTGCCGGACCCGATCTACCTGGACGACATGGGGGTGCTCGCGGCGGCCCTGATCTACCTGACCCGGTTGGCGCACCGCCGGCGGGTCGCCGGCAGGCCGGCGGTCACCGCGCCGGAGCACCGGCCCGTGTCATGATCGGGGCATGTCACGAGCCCCGGTCGACCACCGGTTGGACCCGCGGGACGACCGGGTCGCCCGGTTCTGCGGGGAACGCAATCTCGCCACGCTGACCACCGTGCGGCCGGACGGCACGCCGCACGTCGTACCGGTCGGGGTGACCTTCGACGCCGGAGCCGGGCTGGCCCGGGTGATCACCTCACGCACCTCGCGCAAGGCCCGGCTCGTCGCCGCCGCGCCCGGCACGGCGGTGGCGGTCTGCCACGTCGACGGCCGACGGTGGCTGACCATCGAGGGCCGCGCGGTGGTCCGGACCGACCCGGCCGCGGTACGGGAGGCGGAGCGCCGCTACACCGAGCGGTACCGTCCGCCACGACCGAACCCCGACCGGGTGGTCATCGAGATCACCGTGACCCGGCTGCTGGGCAGTCTCTGACCGCGCCCGACCTCAGCGGCCCCCGAGCCCAGCCGCGCCCACCCCAGCCGCGCCCGAGCCCGGCCGCGCCCGAGCCCGGCCCAGCCGGGTGCCGACGGTCAGAGGTCCGGTGCGATCTGGCTGCCGGTTGCCGCGTCGGAGACGGTGATCGCCTCCATCGGGCAGGAGTCGGCGGCGTCCCGGACCGCGTCGTCCGGCTCGATCCGGTCGGTAAGCGGCTGGGACAGCCCGTCGGTGAGCGCGAAGTGGCCCGGTGCGACACCGGCGCAGATCCCGGCGCCGATGCAGCGAAGGGCGTCGACCTCGATCCGCCAGCCGTGCTCCGTCGTCGCCATGCCCGCCCTACCAGCTGACCGGTAGCGCGGTCAGGCCCCGGACCAGCAGCCCGCTCTTCCAGCTCAGCTCCGCCTCGGGCACCCCCAACCGGAGTCCCGGCAGCCGTTGGGCAAGTGTTTCGAGCACCACCTGAAGCTCCATCCGGGCCAGTTGGGCGCCGATGCAGTGGTGCACCCCGTGACCGAACCCGACGTGCGGGTTGGTCTCCCGGGACAGGTCCAGGGTGTCCGGATCGGCGAAGACCCGCTCGTCGCGGTTGGCCGAGGCGATGGAGACGATCACCGGTTCGCCGGCGCGTACCAGCACCCCGCCGACGGTGACGTCCTCCAGCGCGTACCGGGGGAAGCCGGCGGTCGCGCCCAGCGGCACGAACCGCATCAGCTCCTCCACCGCGCCCGGCAGCAGCTCCGGTTCGCGGCACAGCCGCGCCCAGGCACCGGCCTCGGTGAGCAGCACGTACACGAAGTTGGGGATCTGGGTGACGGTGGTCTCGTGGCCGGCGGCGAGCAGGCCGGCGGCGAGCCGCACCACCTCCTCCTCGGTGAGCCGGTCGGCGTCGGCGTCGCGGGCCTCCACCATCGCGGTGAGCAGGTCGTCGGCCGGGTCGCGGCGGCGCTGGGCGATCAGACCTCCGATGTACTCGAAGAGGTTGTCCAGGTACCGCTGGGCCTGCTCGTCGCTGAGCGAGGTGGTCGAGACGATCGCCTCCGCCCAGGTGTGGAACCTGTCCTGGTCGGTCACCGGCACCCCGAGCAGGTCGCAGATGACCCGGATCGGCAGCGGCGTGGCGACGTGCTCGACCAGGTCCGCCGGGGCACCGGCGGCGATCAGGCCGTCCACCAACTCGTGCGCCACCGCCCGGGTACGGGGGCGCAGCTGCTCCACCCGACGGGCGGTGAACGCCTTCGCCGCCAGTCGCCGCAGCCGGGTGTGCTCCGGCGGGTCCAGGCCGAGGATGCCGGTCTGCACCTGTCGCTCGGTGTTGCGCGGTTCGTCGCGCCCTTCGGCGGCGGCCCGGCTGAACCGGGCGTCGCCGAGCACCGTCTTGACGTCGGCGTGCCGGGTGGCCAACCACACCGGCTCGCCGAAGGGCAGACGTACCCGGATCAGTGGCTCGTCCCGGCGCAGCTGGGAGTAGCGCGGATCCAGGGTGAGGCGGTCCGGGGCGCTGAAGGGATAGCGGGGCGGGATCGTCGCGTGGGTCGCAGCGGTCAACGAGGACTCCCTGTCGTCTCCGGCGCCACGTCAGGGCGACGCCGGTCCGCGGATCATGACTGGACGGTGAGTTATGCCATGATTGCGGATGGTAGCGAGAGTTGTCGATCGCCACCACCCCCGGGTGTCGGAGTGACGTACCACGGGTAACGGACTGCCCGGCGACCGAGGAGGACCGACGTGACACCTGACGAATCCGGGCGGACACCCGGGGCGGCAACCACCGGGCCCCGTCAGAGCTGGGCGGCGTTGCCGTGGCTGGTCCGCACGGCGGTGCTGTGGAGCGCCTGCCTGGTGGTGATCGCGGCCGGGATGTACCTGCTGGGAAAGGTCGCGGTGCCGCGGCGCTCAGTGCAGTCGGTTGGCGAACCACCCGGCGGTCTGGTCGGCCACCTCGTCGAGGGCGCCGGGCTCTTCGAACAGGTGGGTCGCGCCGGGTACCACCCGCAGCTCACCCACCCCGTCGGGCAGCTGGCCCAGGGCCTCCTCGTTGAGGGTGAGCACCTGCTCGTCCGCCCCACCGACCAGCAGCAGCGTCGGTGCGCGTACCTGGGACAGGGCGCGGCCGGCCAGGTCCGGCCGCCCGCCCCGGGAGACCACCGCGCCCACCTGGGCGGTACGGGCCGCGGCGGCGACCAGGGCGGCGGCGGCCCCGGTGCTGGCCCCGAAGAGCCCCAGCGGCAGGGCGGCGACCCCCGAGGCGGTGCGCAGCCAGTCCACGATCGCGGTCAGCCGGTCGGCCAGCAGACCGATGTCGAAGCGGAGTTCGGCGGTCCGGGCGTCCACCCGGTCCTCCTGCGGGGTGAGCAGGTCGACCAGGACGGTGCCGAGCGACCGCCGGTGCAGCACCCGGGCCACCGAGGTGTTGCGCGGGCTGTGCCGGGAGCTGCCGCTGCCGTGGGCGAACAGCACCACGCCGTTGGCCTCGGCGGGCACCACCAGATCGGCCGCGAGGGCAGCTCCGGCCACCGGGATCGTCACCGCGCTGCTGAGTGTCTCCATCTGCGACCTCCCCGCCCTCGCCGGCACCGGCACCGGCCGTCCCGCTTACCCGCCCCGGCGGGTCCGACACCGCCGGGGCGGGTAAGCGGGACGGCCGGCGGGTCCGACACCACCGGCCGGCCCGACACCGCCGGCCCGCATCGCCGGCCGGCCCGCGTAGACGGTCACCACGGCTCGGCCACCGCGGTCGGGCAGGCCGTTTGTCGGCTACGCCGACGGGTAGCCGGCGGGCGTCGGAAGTCGACGCGAGGCGGGCGGAGGACCACCATGGGCGAGCGATCCGAAAAGTCCCGGCAGAGCGGGCCGGACCGGAGCGAACCGGACAAGGAGCGGGACTGGGCGGACGAGGCCGCGCGGGCCCGCACCGCCGACGACCCGCGGGCGCGGGCACCCCGTGACGCCACCGGCACCCCCTCCACCGGCGACCGCTGACCCGGCCCGCCCGGGACCCGAGCGGGCCGGGACGTCCCGAACGGGCCCGAGCGGGCCGGGACCTCTCAGGTCACTTGTCCGGTACGGGCGGCGGGTGCATCAGGGGTGCCCGGCCGGCGGGCTGCTCCGGGTTGGGGCCGCTCGGCTCGGCCGGCGGGTTGGGCAGCGTGGTCGGCTGGGCGCAGGTGACCGTGACGGTCTCGTCGTGGTGCCGTAGCTCCAGCACGGTGTCCGGCCCACCGTTGCGCAGCGCGTACGTCGTCTGGTGCGGTCGGACGTCCACCCGCAGCCGCATGGACCGCCACTGCAGGGAGAACTCCAGCCGGGTGAGCCGACTGGGCAGCCGGGGAGCGAAGGACAGCGAGCCGTCGTGGTCCCGCAGCCCACCGAAGCCGGACACCAGCGCGATCCAGGCCCCGGCCAACGACGCCATGTGCACCCCGTCGCGGGTGTTCTCGTTGAGGTCGTGCAGGTCCATCAGCGCTGCCTCGCGCAGGTAGCTGTGCGCCAGTTCGGGCTGGCCCACCTCGGCCGCGAGCACCGCCTGGGTGCAGGCGGACAGCGACGAGTCGCGTACCGTCCGGCGCTCGTAGTACGCGAAGTTGCGGGCCTTCTGCTCGCCGGTGAAGGCGTCACCCCGCCAGTGCATCGCCAGCACCAGGTCGGCCTGCTTGACCACCTGTTTGCGGTACAGGTCGAAGTACGGGTAGTGCAGCAGCAGCGGGTACTTCCCCCCCGGGGTGTGCTCGAAGTCCCACTCCTGGAGCCGGGTGAAGCCCTCCACCTGCTCGTGGACGGCCATCTCCGGGTCGTACGGCAGCGACATCGACTCTGCCGCGTCCCGCCAGCCGGCCGCCTCCTCCTCGGTGACCCCGAGGGCGAGCGCCTCGTCGTGCAGCCGCATGGCCGCGTCGGCGGCGGTGGCCAGGTTCCGCTGGGCCATCAGGTTGGTGTAGATGTTGTCGTTCTTGACCGCCGTGTACTCGTCCGGGCCGGTCACCCCGTCGATGTGGAAGTTGCCCTGCCGGTCGTGGTGGCCAAGCGAACGCCAGAGCCGGGCGGTCTCCACCAGCAGCTCCAGGCCGATCTCCCGTTCCAGCTGCTCGTCGCCGGTGACCAGGACGTACCGGCGCAGCGCGTCGGCCACGTCGGCGGCGATGTGGAAGGCCGCCGTCCCGGCCGGCCAGTACGCCGACGACTCGGCCCCCTCGATGGTGCGCCAGGGGAACGCCGCGCCGTGCAGGTTCAGCGTACGGGCCCGGTCCTGGGCCTGGTCGAGAGTGGAGTGCCGCCAGAACAACGCGTCCCGGACCGCGCTCGGTTGGGTGTAGGTGAGCACCGGCAACACGAACATCTCGGTGTCCCAGAACGCGTGGCCGTCGTACCCCGGACCGGTGAGTCCCTTCGCGGAGATGGGTCGGCGTTCGGCGCGGGCGCCGGCCTGCAGCACGTGGAACATGCCGAACCGGACCGCCTGCTGCACCTCCGGGTCCCCCTCGACCACCACGTCGGCGGCGTCCCAGAACTCGTCGAGGTACTCCCGCTGGGCCCGGCGCAGCCCGTCCCAGCCGTCCAGTTTCGCCGCCGCGAGGGCCGCGCCCACCTGGTCGCGCAGCGCCGGCAGGGAGCGCCGGCTGGACCAGCCGTAGGTGAGGTACTTGACCACCCGCAGCGTCTCGCCGGGGGCCAGCACGCACCCCACGGTGGTACGCACCCAGTCCTCGTACCCCTCGGACTCGACGGTGGTGCGCGTCGGACCGGACACCTCGTGGTCCATCGCGGCGGCGACCCGCAGGCCGGAGACCTTGGTCCGGTGGATGAGCAGCCCGCCGTCGCCGGTGGTCAGCTCCCCCTCGGCCAGCAGCGGTGACTCCAGCACCGCGGCGACCCGTGGGTCCCGGCTCTGCGGCGGCAGCGACTCGTTGGCCACCAGCTCCGACTGGAGGATCAGCCGCAGCGGGCCGTCCACCGCCTCGACCTCGTAGCTGATCGCGGCGACCGAGCGTTGGGTGAAGGAGACCAACCGGGTGCTGCGTACCCTGACCTCCCGGCCGGCCGGCGAACGCCAGTGCAGCCGGCGGTGCAGGGTGCCGGCGCGCAGGTCGAGGATGCGCTCGTGGTCGAGGAGTTCGCCGTAGCGCACGTCGAGGGGCTCGTCGTCGACCAGCAGCCGGATCAGCTTGCCGTTGGTCACGTTGACGATGGTCTGGCCGGACTCCGGGAAGCCGAAGCCCGCCTCGGCGTACGGCAGGGGCCGCAGCTCGTAGAAGGAGTTGAGGTACGTCCCGGGCAGGCCGTGCGGCTCGCCCTCGTCCAGGTTGCCGCGCAGTCCGACGTGGCCGTTGGAGAGCGCGAAGACCGACTCGGACTGGGCGAGGACGTCCATGTCCAGCCGGGTCTCCCGGACGTGCCACGGCTCGACGGGATAGGCCCGTTCACGGATCATCGCTGGTCACCCCGATCGGCGTCGAGTAGGTCGGCGAGGTCGTCGACGACGATGTCGGCGCCGTGGGCCCGTAGTTCGTCGGCCTGACCGCCCCGGTCGACGCCGATCACGTAACCGAATCCGCCGGCCCGACCGGCGGCGACCCCGGCGAAGGCGTCCTCGAAGACGGCGGCGTGGGCCGGGGCGACCCCGAGCAGCTTCGCGCCGGCCAGGAAGGTGTCCGGGTGCGGCTTGCCGCGCAGCCCCTCGGCGCGGGCGACCACCCCGTCCACCCGCGCTTCGAGCAGCGGTGCCAGGCCGGCGGCGGCGACCACCTCCTGGCAGTTGGCGCTGGCCGAGACGACCGCCCGGCGCAGCCCGGCGGCGACGGTCTCCTTCAGGTACCGCACCGAGCCGGGGTACGCCTGCACCCCGTCGGTGCGGATCCGCTCCTTGAGGACGATGTTCTTGCGGTTGCCCAGGCCGTACACGGTCTCCGCCTCCGGCGGGTCGTCCGGGCCACCGTCGGGCAGCACGATGCCCCGGGAGGCGAGGAAGGAACGCACCCCGTCGGCACGCGGTCGCCCGTCGACGTAGCGGTGGTAGTCCGGCCCGGGATCGAAGGGCCGGTACGGCTCACCGGTGGCTGCCGAGTGGGCGCGCAGGAACGCGTCGAAGGTCTGCTTCCAGGCGGCGTTGTGCACCAGGGCGGTCTGTGTCAGCACACCGTCCAGGTCGAAGAGGCAGGCGGTCACATGAGCAGGTAGGCCCAGCACGGCTACGACACTATCCACCCGCCGGGCCCGGCAAACGCCTATCGAAGCCCGATCACCCGGGGTGTCGTGGCAGCCACCCACAATCACATCGATGCAGGTCAACGCCAACCGATGTCGATCCGGCCGCCCCGCTCGTCGAAGAAGTGCAGGGCGTCCATGCGTACCGAGACGGTCAGCGGATGGCCGGCGGTGACCGTCGGGTACGGGGCCAGACGCACGGCCAGTTCCGCCGGCCGCCGGTGGTGCCGGCCGGGGTCGCTGAGCACGCTGCCGCCGCGCCGGTCGGTGGCCGGTGCCGGCGGCGGTGCCGGCTCCACCGGCCGACCGGCCAGCCGCTGCACGACCCGCCCGAGCCGACGCAGCCCACGCTGGCCGGGCTCGGTCACCTCGACCGGGGCGCCCATCTCGTCCACCACGACCGCGGTGGCCCCGATGTCGAGGAAGGCCAGCGACTCGTGCCCGTGGTGCTCCAGGTACCGGATCCGCCCGCGCAGCACGTCGCCCGGGTCGTCGGGCACCACCGGGGTCAACGCCTCGGCGCGCATCCCCACCACGATCCGCTCACCGTGGTAGTGCGCCACGGCCCGACTGCGGATGTCGGTCCAGGGCAGGTAGAGCGACTGCTCACCCAACTTGAGCTGGACGTACCGGTCGAGGTGGACGTAGACCGAGGCCTCCAGCAGGTTCATCCGGGGACTGCCGAGGAAGGCCGCGACGTAGAGGGTGGCCGGTCGGCCGTACACCTGGGTCGGGGTGCCGACGTCCTGCAGGACACCGCGCCGCATGATCGCCACCCGGTCGGCCATGGTCAGCGCCTCGGCCTGGTCGTGGGTGACGTAGATGGTGGTGACGCCCAACTCCCGGGTGAGGGCGGAGATCTCGGCCCGGAGTTCCGCGCGCAGCCCACTGTCCAGGTTGGACAACGGCTCGTCCATCAGGAACAACCCGGGCCGGCGGACGATCGCCCGGCCCATCGCCACCCGCTGCCGCTGCCCGCCGGAGAGCTGGCTCGGCTTGCGGCCCAGCACGTCACCGATGCCCAGCGCGCTGGCCACGTCGGCGACCCGTTCGCCGCGCGGGGCCGGCTCGATCCCGGCCAGCCGCAGCGGGAAGGAGATGTTCTCCCGCACCGTCATGTGCGGGTAGAGCGCGAAGTCCTGGAAGACCATGGCGATCCGGCGGTCCTGCGGTGGCAGGTCGTTGGCGAGGTCCCCGTCGAGCAGCACCGCGCCCCGGGTCGGGTCCTCCAGCCCGGCGATCATCCGCAGCACCGTCGACTTGCCGCACCCCGAGGGGCCGAGCAGCACCATGAACTCGCCGTCGTGCACGTCGAGGGTGACGTTGTCGACCGCGAGCGTCCCGTTGCGGAACACCTTGCTGACGTCCTTCAGCGCGACGGTGGTCACCGTCTCCTCCCCCAGGCAGCGCGGTCGGGTCCGAATGACTGTGACCAGGATCATCGGCTTCGCACATCGGGTAAACGTGCCATGTTCGACTCGTGACAGGTTTATTACCTGTTTTCCGGATGCTGACCGAGAAAGACCCGTCGGACCACCCGTTCGGCGGCGTGGCCGTCGTCGAGGGCGCAGTACCGGGCCCGGAAGCGCTGCCGGGCCTGCCGGGCCGCGGGCGCGTCCACCGCACCGCTGCGGAACAGCTCCACCAGCCCGGCGAAGTCGGTCGCCACCGCACCCGGCGGCTCGGCGGTCACGTCCAGGTAGACCCCCCGGGCCAGCCGGTACGCCTCGTGGTCGGGGGCGTAGACGACGATCGGCCGGTCCAGCACCGCGTAGTCGAACATCGCCGACGAGTAGTCGGTGACCAGCACGTCGGCGGCGAGATAGAGATCCTCCACCCGGTCGTGGCCGCTCACGTCGAGGATCCGTTCCGCCGAGGCCGACCGGCGGGCGGGATCCCGGTCGTGGAAGTAGTGGCTGCGCACCAGTAACCGCCCGCCGGGGCCGAGGGTGTCGAGCAGCTGCACCGGCCGGAACGGCGGCCGGTATCCGGGCAGGTGTTCCCGGTGGGTCGGGGCGTAGAGCACCACCGGCTCGGCACCGGTGACGCCGAACCGGGCCCGCAGTCGGCGTACCTCGGCTGCGGTGGCGGTGACCAGCCGGTCGTTGCGGGGGTAGCCGTACTCCAGGGTGGTGTAGTCCGCCGGGTACGCCCGCTCCCACATCTGGGTGGAGAAGCTGTTGGCGGTGATGCTGAAGTCCCACCGGTCCACCCGCCGCAGCAGCCCGGCGAAGTCCATCCCGACCGCGCCTACCGGGTACCGCTGCTGGTCCAGCCCCATCACCTTGACCGGGGTGCCGTGGTGGGTCTGCACGTGCACCGTGCCCGGCCGTTTGCGGACGAAGTCGGGGAAGTTGACGTTGTTGACCAGCCACCGGGCCCGCGCCAGCACCCGGTGGTACGCGGGCGTGCCCGCCACCACGTACTCGACCCCGTCGGGCAGGCTGCCCACCCGGTCGGCGCGGACGATCCACACCCCCCGGACCTGCGGCACCAGCCGGCGGGCCGCCTCGTAGACGGCGGCCGGGTTGCACGCGTACCCCCGGTACCAGTAGGCGGCGTAGACGGCCAGCGTCTCGTCCACCGGCCGGCGCAGCTCGGCCCGGTAGTACTGCTGCCAGAGCGTGTCGCGGGTGGCCCGCGCCACCGGGTGGATCCGGTGGCGGGTCGCCGTCAGCCGGGCGCGGGCGGTGTCGGTGGCCTGGTGGGCCAGGCGCAGCGCGGTGAAGGTGTGCCAGTGCCCGCCGGCCACCAGCCGCTGCTTGAGCCCGGCCGTCCCGCCGGGCGACGGGAGGGCGTCGGCCGGCCGGCGGCGGGCCACCTCGGCGGTGATCCGGTCGAAGAAGGCCGGACGAAGGGCCGGGGCGATCCGCTCACCGTTGCCGAGCACGGTCAGGTAGTGCCAGAGCATCCGTTCGAAGACCACCGGTCGCAGCCGTTGCGGCTCCGGCCCCTGCCCGTCCAGCCAGCGGAACACCCGGTCCCACTGGTCGAAGACCTCGAAGTGCCGCTCCCCCCGGGTCCGGGTGATCGCCCCGGCCCGCCGCTGCCGGTAGTTGACGCAGACCAGGTCCAGCACCGAGATCCGCTCGGCGGCCAGCAGCGTCGGGTAGGTGAACGAGACGTCCTCGTACCAGCCGGACGCGAAGCGCAGCCCCGAGGTGAGCAGGAACTCCCGCCGCAGCAGCCGGTTCCAGGCGGTGTGCAGCAGCCGCAGCGTCTCCGGCCGCTCGACCAGCGCGAAGGTGTCCGTCTCGACGCCGGCGGGGAAGACCTCCGCCAGCGCGCTGGGGCTGGCCGTCTCGTTCCAGTGCCGCCGCACGTGGTCGACGATCAGCACGTCCGGCCCGCTTTCGCGCAGCCGGGCCGCCACCTCGGGCAGGCAGTCCGGGGCCAGCCAGTCGTCGGAGTCGAGGAACCAGACGTACTCGCCGACGGCCCGGTCCAGCCCGGCGTTGCGGGCCGGACCGAGCCCGACGTTCTCGGCCAGCCGGAGCACCCGGACCCGGGCGTCCCGGTCGGCGTACCCGGCCAGGATCTCCCCGCTGTCGTCCGGCGAGCAGTCGTCGACGCCGATCACCTCGAAGTCGGCGAACGGCTGGCCGAGGATCGAGTCCAGGCACTCGCGCAGGTAGCCCTGCACGCGGAAGGCCGGCACGACGAAGCTGATCAGCGTCATCGGGCCGGCCCCTTCCGTCAGAGCGGCGAGCGGCCTCCCACGGGCACCGCGTCGGCCGGCGTCCGCGCCGCGCGGGCCGGCAGGACGACCCAGGCCAGGACCACACTCGCCGCGAAAACCACCAAGAGGTACGAACCGAGTGTAGCCAGACCAATGCCCGCAATTCCCGCGATCGACGCCACCGTCAGCAGCACCGAGCGGCCCTCCCAGCCCAGCGTGACCCCGTGCAGCGGCGGAGCCGCCTGCCGCTTCTCCAAGCGGGCCACCAGGTCGTAGTGGTGCACGGTCAGCACGAAGACATAAGCGAAGATCAACCACGCGGGTACGCCGCCGACCACCCCCACCGCGATCGCGAAGAGGTACTCCGCCGCCCGCAGCACCGCCGGCACCAGCCAGTCCAGCGGGCCGTTGTGCGCCGCACCCGCCCCCAGCCCGGCCACCAGCAGCACCAACAGCCCGACCGGCACCGCCCAGCGCAGCCCGGTCGGGTCGGCGGCCAGCCCGGTCGGGTCGGCGAGCAACGCCGCCGCCAGCAACCCGGCCGCGCCGAGCGCGCCGACCACGGCCAGCACCAGCGGACCCACCGGACGCAGCGCCGGCAGCCGGCCGGCCAACGGGCCGTCGTCGCGGTGCAGGGTGGCATCCACGGTGTCCAGCACCGGCACCCACATCCAGCGGGCCCGCAGGGTACGCAGCGCACCGGTGTAGCCGAACGCCAACGTGCCCCAGACCAGCACCGCGACCAGCGCCACCAGCGGCGAGAAGAGCGCCGTGGCGAGCGCGATCAACGCCCACCGCTCCCCGATCGGGAAGACCACCGTGCGCTTCAGCCAGTACGACAGCGACCCGGTGTCGGCCTGCACCCTCGTCGAGGCGGCGTTCAGCCGGTCACCGATCCCGCCGTCCCCGCCGCCGGTGGCCGGTTTCGGTCGCCGGGCGGCCTCGTCGTGCAGCACCCCGTACCAGGCGTCGGTCATGTGCCGCACGGTCTGCAGGGTCATCGCCGCGATGGCCAGCGCCCAGCCGTACCGGAACCCGGCTGCCGTCGCGCCGAAGCCGAGACCGGCGTAGACGACGTACTCCTTGGCCCGGTCGGCCATCGTGTCCAGCCAGCCACCCCAGGCGCTGAAGTGCCGGGTGTAGCGGGCCAGCTGCCCGTCCACGCAGTCCAGCACGAACCCGAGGTAGAGCAGGACCGCACCGGCGACCAGCGCGGGTCGCCCGCCGACGGCGAAGAACACCGCGGCGGCCACCGCGAAGGCCACCGAGATCATCGTGACCGAGGTCGGCCCGAGCCCGATCCGGGCGCAGGCCTTCGTCACGTACGGCGACCAGGTGCTGACGAAGTACGTGGTGAAGAAGTCGTCCTTCTCCTTCACCGACAGCCGCAGCTCGGCCCGGTCCTCGTCGACGCCGGCCACGGCGGCCTCGGCGGCGGCCAGTTCGGCCGGATCGGTCACCCGGTGCGCCACCAGCAGGCGTACCCGGTGGGCGAAGGTGAGCGTGCCCAGCGCGGTGAGCCCCACGAAGAGCCGATCCACCTCGGGCCCGGCCGACAGGCCGTCGGCCCCGGCCGGGCCGTCGGCCCCGGGCAGGCCGTCGGCCCCGGGCAGGCCGTCGGCCCCGGTGGCGCGGGCGGCGGCGGCGAGCGCGGGCAGGTCGGCGACGCCGACCCGCAGCGCGCCACCGAAGATCCCGGTGGCCGCGTCGGTCAGCTCCGTCGGCGTGCCGGCGGCGACCACCTGGCCGCGTTCCTCCCGGACCGCTGCCCGCCCGGCCCCGGCCGGGTCGGTGAGCACCAGCGCCACCGTCGGCCCGACCGGGCTGGTGAGCAGGTGCCGCAGCACGGCGGTGTGCGCGACCAGGTCGGCGCCGCTGACGATCACCGGTCCGGTGGCCGCGTCGGCCAGGGCGGCCACCTCGGTCAGGTCGGCGGCGTGCCGCACCTCGGTCGCGCCGGCCCGCCGCCACTGGTCGGCCAGCCGGTCGGCAAGCGTCGCCCCGGCATCGGTCGCCAGGCGCGTCGCGGGCAGCGGCACACCAGCTGCCGAGCCCGCCGCGGGCGGCGGCGCCCCAGCTGCCAGGCCCGCCGCGGGCAGCGGCGCAGCGGGCGCGGATCGCTCGGCTCCCGCGCTACCGGCGGCGAGCACGATCGCGAGCGTCACCGCTGGACCGCGTCGTGGTACGCGCCCAGCGCCTCGGCGACCGTCCCGTCGACGGTCAATCGGCCCGCGTCGAGATACAGCCCTCGACGGCAGAACCGGGTCAGGTCCTTTTCGTTGTGTGACACCAGCACCAGTGTGCGCCCTTCCCCAAGCAGTCGGTCGATCGTGCCATAGCACTTCTGCCGGAACTCCGCGTCCCCGACCGCGGTCACCTCGTCCATCAACAGGATCGGGTGCGGCAGGTGGGAGATGATCGCGAAACCGAGCCGCACCTTCATCCCCGAGGAGTAGTGCCGCACCGCGGTGTCGATGGCCCGTTCCACCTGCTCACCGGCGAACTGGACGATCTCGTCGAAGTGCCGCCGCAGGTAGCCGGCGTCCAACCCGTGCAGCCCGCCGACGAGGTACAGGTTCTCCCGGCCGGTCAGGTCGTTGGAGAAACCGGCGGAGAGTTCCAGCAGCGGGGCCACCTCACCCCGGACCCGGATCCGCCCCTCGTCGGGGATCAGCACCCCGGCGATCAGCCGCAGCAGGGTGCTCTTGCCGGTGCCGTTGCGCCCGACCACCCCGACGGTGTCACCGGCGGCGATCTCGAACGACACGTCGCGCAGCGGCCAGAACTGCCCGGCCGGCGTGGTGTTGCGGCGGATCAGCAGGTCACGCAGGCGCAACTGACGCCGGCGGTTGCGGACGAACCGGATGCCGAGCCGGTCGGCCTCGATCAGCGGACCGGTCATCTACAGTTCCTTGAGCACTGCGGGTTCGAGCCGGCCGAACGCCCACCAGCCGGCCGCCAGCACCAGCAGACTGCCGGCGACCGTGGCCGAGAGCAGGCCGACCGGGGGGAACTCGTCCGGGTACCAGATGGCGTGGTGCAGTTGGAAGATGCCGACCAGCGGGTTCAGCTCGTACCCGGTCCTCGCCCAACCGGGCAGGTCGGAGTCGCGGACCAGACTGAGCGGGTAGATGATCGGCGTGGCGTAGAAGAGCACCCGGATCACCAGCCGCATGAACCGTTCGATGTCGCGCATCAGCACGTTGCACGCCGACAGCAGCAGCGCCAGCCCGATCAGCAGGGTCGCCTGCACCGCGACGGCCAGCGGCAGGGCGAGCAGCGACCACCCGGGGTCGATCCGGCCCTGGCTGGCGTACCAGGCGGCGATCGCGGCCAGGATCGGCAGCCCGGCGGCGTACTCGGCGAACCGACCGACGACCCGGCCGATCGGGAACGCCTGCCGGGGCACGTTCATCGTGGTGATCAACCGGGCCTGCCCGGTCAGGGCGTTGGTCGCCTCGCTCAACGCCGAACTGGTCCACATCCACGCGAAGATCCCGGTGACCAGGAACAACGGGTACGAGTCGGCCGCGTCGCCCAGGTGCCGGCCGGTGTCGCGGGAGTAGAGCACCCCGAAGACGAACCAGTAGATCGCGCCCATGCCGAGCGGCTCGATCAACGACCAGAGGTACCCGAGCACCGACTGCTGGTACTTCACCGCGAGGTCGCGCTTGACCAGGATGCGCAGCGCGTCGCGGTGCGACCACAACGCCCCGACGCCAGAGGTCACCGTCGCCTCCTCGTTGACCGCGCACAGGCTAACAGCCAGCTGCCGCCGGCTGGCCCGCTCGCCGCCTGCGGTACCCCGACCGGGTGGCGGCCCGGCGTGCGGCCCCCGCCCGGCCGGCGGCGGGCCGGGGTCGGCGGCGGGCCGGCGTCGGGGGGAGTCGGGCGGGAGGGTCCGGGGTATGCACCTACGGGTACCGGACGAACGGTTCCTCCCTACGAGCGAGGGCGCGCAGGTGGCCCGTTCCTACCGTGGAGGCAGAGGCGGCACGACGCCGCAGAGTGGGAGACGACGATGAGTCGCAAACTGGTCCGGCCCCGGGAGGGGCGCATGCTCGCCGGCGTCTGCGCCGGTCTGGGCAAGCGGTTCGGCATGTCCGCCACCATGGTGCGGCTGCTGTTCCTGCTGTCCCTGCTGCTGCCCGGCACCCAGGTGATCATCTATCTGGTGCTCTGGGTGCTGATGCCCAACGAGGACCGCTACCCCGCCGCCACCGGCTACTGATCCACACCGTCCCGCCGGCGCCCGCCCCGGACCTCCGGGGCGGGCGCTGCGGCGTTCAGGGTGCGACGTAGGTGACGGTCACCTGCTCGTAGCCGAGGGAGCGCAGCAGCCCCGCCAGCATCTTGCGGGTGTTCTCCTCGGCGCGCTCGCCGAGCCCGCTGTCGCGGGCCGCGGTGGTGATCCGCTCCTCGGCCATCCGGTAGACCTGCTGCTGCCGGTTGGGGTCGCCCTCGACCAGGTCACCGATCCGGTTGAGCAGGCCGCGCTCCTGGGCGACGACGTAGCTCTTCTCCATGTCGAGGTTGGTCTGGCCGAGCTGCGGCGCCGGCAGCTTGATCTCGGCCGTCTTTCCGTCGTCGGAGACGACGATCGCCCCCTCGGCGATCTTGCCGAAGTCGACGTACGCCTCGACGCTGCCACTGCCGACGAAGAGGGTGCGCTCGTTGAGCAGGAAGTCCGGCACGTTGCGGCGGTCGTTCTGCAGGTCGACCACCACCTGGAAGTTACCCTCGGCGGCCACGTAGCGGCTGAGGTCCTGGATCGACTTGAGCAGCGGCGGCTGGCTCCGGTCGGTCTGCTCCTGGCTGAACGGGTTGCGGAAGCTGGGCAGCAGCCCGGTGGTCTGCACCCCGAGCAGCACCACCACCGCCACCGCCGCGCCGCCCAGCACCACGAGCAGTCCGCGCACCGGGCCACGGGACGCCGCCGGCGGTGGCGCGACCGGTCGGGCACCGGGGTCGTCCCCGGGGAACTCGTTGGTGGGCTGGTCGTTACTCCTGCGCGACATGGCCCTCACCGTCCTCCTGCGACAGGCCACCACGGTCGATGACCTCCTGCCGATGACGGTACGTCCTCCGTACGACAGCCGCCCGGCGCACCGCTCACTCGGGACCGGCGAAGACGAAGACCCGGGCGTGGATCTGGTTGCGCTGTTGCAGGGCGGCGCGCAGCGCCCGGTGCAACCCGTCCTCCAGGAAGAGCCCACCGCTCCACTGCACCACGTGCGGAAACAGGTCACCGTAGAAGGTGGAGTCCTCGGCGAGGAGCTTGTCCAACGCCAGCTCCCGCTTGGTGGTGATCAGCTGGTCCAGCCTGACCGGTCGGGGCGGGATCTCCGCCCACTGCTTGAGCGTCAGGTTGTGCTCCGGGTAGGGACGCCCGTCCCGGACCGCTCTGAAGATCACGACGGCACGCACCCCTCCCCCTGACCGGACCGACCCGGAACCTGGCGATGCCAGCCTAACCGGCCCCGCCACATCACGTTTGGCTCCAGCGTCCCCGGTGGATCACTTCGGTCACCGGGCGGCGGCCCCGGCGCAGCGACGGTGACCGGTGGTCGGCCGCCCGGTAACCCACCGTCACCGCGCCGATCGGCTCGTACTCCGCCGGCACCCCGAACGCCGCCCGGTAGGAGTCGGTCCGGGCGGCCGGGATGCCGAAGAAGCAGGCACCCAGCCCCTCGTCCACGGCGGTGAGCAGCATCAGCAACGACGCGAAGCCGGTGTCGACGTACCAGTACGGCACCGGCCAGCGGGCCTCCGACCGGTCCGTCCAGCCCTTGTCCGCCTCGGCGTACCGTCGCAGGTAGGCGGCGCGGTTGGCGTGCGGCACGACGATCAGCGGGGCCCGGCGCATGCCGGCCAGCCAGCGTTCCCGCCCCCCGCCGTCCGGGGTGGTCGCCGCCCAGAACCGCTCGATGTCGGCCGCGGTGTCCAGCACCAGGAAACCCCAGCCCTGGGCGAAGCCCGCCGAGGGGGCGCGGGTGGCGTGGTCCAGCAGTCGCCGGACCACCTCGGGCGGCACCGGCCGGTCCGGGTCGTAGTTGCGTACCATCCGGCGACGCCGGATCACCTCGGCGAACTCCATGCTGGCGGCCGCGTCCGCTCAGACGCCCGGTCGGATGCCCCAGGCACCCCGCCAGGTCTCGCCGGGGGCCAGCTTGATCAGGTCCCGGCCGGACCGGAACGCGTCGGGCGGGCAGGTCATCGGCTCGATCGCCACCGAACGGCGGTGCCGCTCGCCGGTGAGGGCGTCCCCGGTGAACACCTGCCACCAGCCGAACTGCTGGTCGGCCCAGATCCGCACCCCGGTCGCGCCGTCGGGCGCGGTCAGGCTCACCGCGGAACCACCGTCGGCGTCCCGGATCACCTCTCCGAAGGTCATGTCCAGTTGGGCCGCACCGATCCGCCGCGGCGCGGTGTAGTCCTGCTCGGTGCCGGCCACCGCGGTGGCGCCCACCGGCAGCAGCCGGCTGTCCACCACCAACCGGTTGCGCGCCGGCACCCGCATGACCAGATCGTCCACGGCCACCCCGGGCAACTGCAGGTACGGGTGGACCGAGAAGCCGAACGGTGCCGCCTCGGTGGACAGGTTGGTCGTCTCGTGCTCGGCGCGCAGCCCCTCCGGGCCGAGACTCCACCGGCCACGGACCCGCAACGCCCACGGGTACGCCGGGTGCGGCGGCAGGTCGTACTCGACGGTGACCGAGTCGTCGGACTGCTCCACCAGCCGCCACCGCGCCCAGTTGACCAGCCCGTGCAGCGCCACCCCGCGCTCCGGCTCGGTGAGCGGCAGCAGGTACGTCTCACCGTCGACGGTGTACCGGCCGTCCCGGATGCGGTTCGGCCACGGGGCGAGCACCTGCCCCGCCCCGCCGGGGCTGATCTCGTCCGCGGCGTACCCGTCGAGGTAGTCGACCCCCTCGTGCCGGTAACTCCGCAACCCACCGCCCACCTCGACGATGACGGCCTCCTGGCCCGCGGCGGCGATGGTCCACTGGGCGCCCGACGGCGGGCGCGGCTCGACGTTCTGCATGCCGGCGACCTTAACGGGTGGCTGCCGCTGCGCGCTGGACACGTCACCCACCGTCCCGCTTGCCGGATGGCCGTGGTTCGCCGACCGTGCCGGGCCGGTAGCGCCACAGGGCCGGGAAGGTCAGCGCGAGCAGTGCGGTCAGCACGACCGCGCCGAGCCCACCGGCGATCCAGGCCAACCCCGCGCCGCCGGCCCCGGCCATCGCGCCGGCCCGCAGGTCGCCCAGGCGCGGCCCGCCCGCGACCACCACCAGGTTCACCCCCTGCAGTCGGCCACGCATCTCGTCGGGGGCGTGGACCAGCAGCATCGACTGCCGCAGTACCGCGCTCACCAGGTCGGCCATCCCGGCCAGGGCGAGCAGCAGCACCATCAGCCAGAGCTGCCGGGCCAACCCGGCCAGGGCGATCACCGCCCCCCAGGCCAGCACGGCGAGCACCAGGGCCCGGCCCTGCCGCTGCATCCGGCCGATCCAGCCGGAGGTGAGCCCGGCGAACATCGCCCCGATCGCCATCGCGCTGTAGAGCCAACCGACCGCCGCACCGCCGCCGAAGCGCTCCACCGCGATCTCGGGGAAGAGGGCCCGGGGCATGGCCAGGATCATCGCGATCAGGTCGATGCCGAAGGAGAGCAGCAGGACCGGCGTGGTGGTCAGGTAGCGCAGCCCGTCGAGGACTCCGGCCAGCCCGGACCGGACCGCCGCGCCGGCGGTGGTGGTCGCCGGTGGCATGGCCGGCAGCCGCAGGGTCGCGACGATCAGGCCGAGGAAGAGCACGACGTCCAGCCCGTACGCGATCGGCAGGCCGGCCCCGGTGCCCCAGGCGGCGAAGATCACGCCGGCGGCGAGCGGCCCGACCACGGAGGCGGCGGTGAAGGTGGTGAAGTTCAACGTCATCGCCGCCGGGAGCAGCTCCGGCGGCAGGATCCGGGGCATCACCGCGCTGCGCGCCGGCGAGCTGATCGCGAAGGCGACCGAGTGCAGGGTGACCAGCGTCAGCAGCAGCACCGGGCTGCCCACGTCGAGCAGCGCCTGGCCCAGCAGCCCCAGCATCGAGAGCCAGAGCAGCACCGAGCCGGTCAACAGGACCTGCCGTCGGTCCCGGGCGTCGGCGACCGCGCCGGCCCAGAGCCCGAAGACCAGCAACGGTACGAACGACGCCACGCCCAGCAGGCCGACCCAGAGCGAGTCGCGGGTCAGCGCGTACATCTCCACCGGTACGGCGACCGCGGTGACCTGGAAGCCGAACATGGCCACCGTGTTGCCGAGCCAGAGTCGCCGGTACGCCGGCACCCGCAGCGGACTCAGGTCGATGGCGAGCCGCCGGGCCAGTCCCCGGCGCGCGACGCGCGGCGCCCGGGGCGAGGTGGCAGTGGTCACGGGGCGAGCCGTTCGATGATCCACTCTTCGGGGCCCCCGGCCCCCTCCGGCCCGGCGTCGTCCGGCCCGGCGTCGTCCGGCCCGGCGTCGTCCGCTCCGGTCCGCCGGTAGCGGAGCCGGTCGTGCAGTCGGCTCGGCCGGCCCTGCCAGAACTCCACCGTGTCCGGGCAGACCAGCAGCCCGCCCCAGTGTGGCGGGGCGGGGATCGGCTCGACGTCGGCGAAGCGCTCGGCCGCCGCCCGGTAGCGCTCGTCCAGCACCGATCGGTCGGTGATCACCTGGGACTGGGTGCTGGCCCAGGCGCCCAGCTGCGCCCCGCGCGGCCGGCTGGCGAAGTACGCCTCGGTCGCCGACCGGGCCAGCCGGCGCACCCGGCCGACGACCACCACCTGCCGGTGCATGGCGAACCAGGGGAAGACCAGACTGGCGTACGGGTTGCCGGCCAGCTCGGTGCCCTTGCGCGAGTCGTGGTTGGTGAAGAACACGAACCCGGTCGGGTCGTACCCCTTGAGCAGCACGGTACGGCCGCTCGGTCGACCGGCGGCGTCGGCCGTGCCGAGCACCATGGCGTTCGGCTCGGGCAGACCGGCCGTCACCGCGTCGTGGAACCAGTGATCGAACTGGGTGGCCCAGTCGGCCGCCAGATCCGCCGGGGAAAACGCTTTCTCCTCGGCGTACTCGTTCCGCATCGCGGCCGGCACCACTGTGTCGCCTGTCACTTTCCCCTCCTCCTGCCCGGTCGGATCCGCCCCCTGCCGCGCTGTTCAGCGGCTACCGACCGGTATTTCCCGGGTGTCATCGACGGACACCGCCATGAATGTCGTACGTAGCACAGCCGCGATGGGTCGCAAACCGGGTTACCCAGCAGGCAAGATGTCACGAACACATCCCTGAGGGTCGCCTGAGGCGCTCGTCCGGCCGGGCCGGGCCCCCGCGCCCAGCCGGGCGCACGGACCAGAGTCAGGAGAGCGACATGGCCGACTTCAAACCTGGGCTGGAGGGCGTCGTAGCCTTCGAGACCGAGATCGCCGAGCCCGACCGGGAGGGCGGGGCGCTGCGCTACCGCGGGGTCGACATCGAGGATCTCATCGGTCAGGTCTCCTTCGGCAACGTCTGGGCCCTGCTGGTCGACGGCCGGTTCGGCCCCGGCCTGCCACCGGCCGAGCCCTTCCCGGTGCCGGTGCACTCCGGCGACATCCGGGTCGACGTGCAGTCCGCGGTGGCGATGCTCGCACCGTACTGGGGGCTCGACCAGTTCCTCGACATCTCCGACGCCCAGGCCCGCGAGGACCTGGCCCGGGTCTCGGTCACCGCGCTCTCCTTCGTCGCCCAGTCCGCGCGTGGCCTGGGCCTGCCGGCGGTGCCGCAGAAGGAGATCGACAAGGCCTCCACCGTCGTCGAGCGGTTCATGAAGCGCTGGCGTGGTGAGCCGGACCCCCGGCACGTCAAGGCCGTCGACGCGTACTTCATCTCGGCCGCCGAGCACGGCCTGAACGCCTCCACCTTCACCGCCCGGATCGTCGCCTCCACCGGCGCGGACGCCGCGGCCTGCATCTCGTCGGGCATCGGCGCACTCTCCGGCCCGCTGCACGGCGGCGCGCCCTCGCGGGTGCTCTCCATGCTGGAGGCGGTCGAACGCAGCGGCGACGCCGAGGGGTACGTCAAGGGCGTGCTGGACCGGGGCGAACGGCTGATGGGCTTCGGCCACCGGGTCTACCGGGCCGAGGACCCGCGCGCCCGGGTGCTGCGCCGCACCGCCAAGGAGCTGGGCGCGCCGCGCTTCGAGATCGCCGAGGCGCTGGAGAAGGCCGCGCTCGCCGAGTTGCAGGCCCGCCGTCCGGACCGGGTGCTCGCCACCAACGTCGAGTTCTGGTCGGCCGTGGTCCTCGACTTCGCCGAGGTGCCCGCGCACATGTTCACCTCGATGTTCACCTGCGCCCGGATGGGTGGCTGGAGCGCGCACATCCTGGAACAGAAGAAGCTCGGCCGGTTGGTCCGGCCGGCCGCCCGCTACGTCGGGCCGGCCACCCGCAAGCCCTCACAGGTCGAGGGCTGGAGCGCGGTACCGCACGACGTGTGAGCCAGCCCGCAGCACGCCGCCGGGGCGCTGTGGTGCAGGCCTCAGGGTGTGTTGGAGACCTCAGCACCCGGGTCGGGTCAAGCCTGCTGGCGACCCGCCCCGGGTGCGAGGATGAAGGCCGGCAGTGCCCCATGCGGAAGGACTTTCAGGACCGTGGCTGACGCACCGACCATCCGGATTCCCGACGAGATCAAGCCCGCCGACGGCCGGTTCGGCTGCGGGCCGTCCAAGATCCGTCCGGCGGCCGTGTCCGCTCTCGCCGACGCGGCGACGGGCTTCCTGGGCACCTCGCACCGGCAGAAGACCGTCCGCGACCAGGTCGCCCGGTTGCGCCGGGGCATCGCCGAGTTCTACTCCCTCCCCGAGGGGTACGAGGTGGTGATCGGCAACGGCGGCACCACCGCGTTCTGGGAGGTCGCCACCTTCGGCCTGATCCGGGACCGGGCCCAGTTCGCCAGCTTCGGCGAGTTCGGCGCGAAGTTCGCCAAGTCGGTGAGCCAGGCGCCGTTCCTCGGCGAGCCGACCGTCCGCAAGTCCCAGCCGGGCAGCGCCCCCGCGTTGCAGGCCGAGGCCGGCGTGGACGCCTACGCTCTGCCGCAGAACGAGACCTCGACCGGCGTCGCGGTGCCGATCAACCGGGTGGTCGGGGCCGACGAGGGCTCGCTGCTGCTGGTCGACGCCACCTCCGCCGCCGGTGGCCTGGCGGTCGACGTCGCCGAGACCGACGTCTACTACTTCGCCCCGCAGAAGTGCTTCGCCTCCGACGGCGGGCTCTGGCTGGCCCTGATGTCGCCGGCCGCGTTGGCGCGGGCCACCGAGATCAAGGCGTCCGGCCGCTACATCCCGGCCTTCCTCGACCTGGTCACCGCGATCGACAACTCGCGGCTGGAGCAGACGTACAACACCCCGGCGCTGGCCACCATCTTCCTCGCCGCCGAGCAGACCGACTGGATGAACTCCCAGGGCGGCCTGGCCTGGGCGGCCAAGCGCACCGCCGAGAGCGCCGGCATCGTGTACGGCTGGGCCGAGCGCTCCGCGGTGGCCACCCCGTTCGTCACCGACCCGGCGCTGCGCTCCAACGTGGTCGCCACCATCGACTTCGCCGACGGGGTGGACGCCACGGCGATCGCCAAGGCGCTGCGGGCCAACGGGATCGTCGACACCGAGCCGTACCGGAAGCTGG
The DNA here is from genome assembly GCF_049179195.1 of Micromonospora sp. WMMA1923. Taxonomy (NCBI): domain Bacteria; kingdom Bacillati; phylum Actinomycetota; class Actinomycetes; order Micromonosporales; family Micromonosporaceae; genus Micromonospora; species Micromonospora sp. WMMA1923. Next base: position 6,268,385 of record NZ_JBMHLZ010000001.1, on the reverse strand, counting down.
GTCGCAACCAGCTGCGGATCGCGCTCTACCCGGCCGTCGAGCCGGCCGACGTGGAGGCGCTGACCGCCAGCATCGACTACGTCGTCGAGCGGCTCTGACCGGTTCCGTCGAGGGGTCGTCGCCGGACTTCGGCGGCGACCCCGACTGACTGATCAGGCTGGTCATCCGCAACATGCGGGCGTGGCATCCCCCATCGGTGGGCCGAGGGGCGTACGGTGGTCGTCAAGACGCCCGGGTGGCCGACTCGCGGCGTGCGGCCAGCGGAGTGGGACGGAGGCAACGTCATGCGCCCAGTACGCTTCGTCGCCCTCTCCGAGGACGGCCAGGCAATGGTGCTCGCCGACGAGGTCGGTCGACTGCTCGCCCTGCCCATCGACGAACGCATCGCCACCGCGCTGCACGCGGAGCCGGGCACCCCCGCGCTCTCCGTGGCCGCGAGCAACGTCGACCCGGTGCCGTCGCTCTCCCCCCGGGACATCCAGGCCCGCATCCGCGCCGGCGAGTCCGCCGAGGACGTCGCCCGGATCGCCGGGGTCCCGGTCGACCGCGTCCTGCGGTACGCCGGTCCGGTGCTCCAGGAGCGGGCGATGCTCGCCCAGCACGCCCGCCGCACCCGGCTCAAGGGCGCGGACAAGCCGACCCCCCTCGCCGAGGTGGTCAACGGCCGGCTGGCCCAGCACGGGATCGACACCGAGAAGATCTCCTGGGACGCCTGGCGGCGTGACGACGGCACCTGGCGGATCGTGGCCACCTGGCCCTCCGGCAAGGCCACCGCCCAGGCGGTCTGGGATCTCGACAAGACCCGGCAGAACGTCATCCCGCACGACGACATGGCGCAGTACCTGTGCGCCGAGCGTCCCATGCCGATCCTCGGCCAGGAGCCGGCACCGGAGCGGGGCGGCCACGCGCTGCCCGGCCCGTCGCGCGGCGAGCCGAGCCGGGGTGGCGGGCACGGCGTGCCGGCGGCGAGCGAGCAGAGCCGCTCCGGGCGGGATCCGATCCGGGCCGGCCGGGACGCCCTGCTCGCCTCCCTCGACCGGCCGCTCGGCTCGACCTCCGGCCGGGGCCTGGAGCCCCGTTCACCGGCCGCCCTGGCCGGTTCCGACTCGCCCCGCCAGCGGGCGGTCACCGGTGGGGCCGCCGCGCTGCTCGGTGGCGGTCAGGGTTCCGCCTTCGAGGACGACTCCGACGCGCCCAAGGAGGTGCCGGCCGTGCCGTCGTTGGCGGTGCTCCGGCCGCGTCGCACGGGCACGCCGGCCGCCGAGCCGACCGACGCCACCGGTAAGCCCCGCAAGCGGCTGCCCAGCTGGGACGACGTGCTCTTCGGCAGCGGCCCCGCCGCCCGCGAGTCCTCCTGACCCACGCCCCTCCCGCACAGGGCACGGGCACCCGAACTCGCGCCCTGCGAGCGCCCGAACTCCGCGCCCGTACTCCGCGCCCGTGCCGCGACCACCCGAACCCGCGCGCAGGATCGCGGAAACAGTGGCCTCATCCGCCCCGGACACCACCGGATCCACGATGCAGCGTCCAGGTTGAGGGTGGGTGTCAGTGGTGGCGTTGGTGGTGTTCGGGTTGGGTCGCGGGGAGGGGGAAGCCGGCTCGGTGGAGCAGGCCCTCGACGCGGACCCGTTCGATCTCCCGGTCGAAGCCGGTCAGCTCGCCGAGGTGCTCGGCGATGCCCAGGGCCCGGCAGACCGTCCGCAGCTGAGTGTCGTACGCCTCGACCACCGCGACGTTCCAGACCACCGTCCGCCCGACCGGGGCGACCCGGTTCTCGCCGAGCCGCCGCAGGTGGGCGACGGCCTGCTCGACCGGACGCCGGTCGGGACGGTCGAACTCGGTGAGGTCGATGTCCCGGGTGAGCGCGTCGGCCTCGAAGGCCCGGTCGAGCCGGGCGATCGTCCGCCGTTCGCGCCGCCGGTCACGCCACCGCGCGCACCGGCCGGCGATCCCGCCGGCGATCCCGCCGGCGTACCGGCCGGTGATCCCGCCGGCGTACCGGCCGGTGATCCCGCCGGTGGCCCGGCCGGTGATCCCGCCGGCGGCCCGGCCGGTGACTCGGCCGGTGATCCGGCCGGAGCGGCGCAGCAGGGCGACCGCCGCCAGCAGCCCCGCTGCGGCGACGAGCGTCACGGGCAGCGCTGGATCGACTCCCACGCATCGACGCTAAGGCCCGGCCGACCCGGGCCGCCACCGGTTTCCCGGTATCCGCGCCATCCGCACGATCGACACGCTCAGGTTTGACGTTGTCACTCTTCGCAGTCAGGCGGGTTCGACCGTACTCAGCAGTCCGGCGACACCACGTAGAACCGTGGGACGGGCAGCATCCGCACCCGCAGCCGGGCCCCCTCCCGGCGCAGCTGCCAGGCCAGGGCGAGCAGGGCGACGGTCAACGAGATCAGCCCACCGATCCAGATGCTGGCCCCCGCGCCGAAGGTCTCCGCGACCCAGCCGATCAGCGGTGCGCCGACCGGGTTGGTACCGAGGAAGACCAGCACCCAGAGGGCCATCACCCGGCCCCGGAAGGCGGCGTCGACGCCGAGCTGCACCCGCTGGTTGGCCGCCTGGGCGAAGTAGACCATGAAGAAACCGGTAGGCACCAGCAGCGTCACCACCAGCCAGTACGCCGGGGCCAGCCCGACCAGGGTGCCGAAGACCGCGCAGCCGACCGCGGCACCGAGCACCACCCAGACCGAGGGTCGGCTGCGCCGGCCCGTACCGGCCAACGCCCCACCCAACGCGCCGACGGCCAGCGCGGTACTGAACAGACCGAAGGTGGCGGCACCGGTCTCGAAGACGGTCTTGGCCAGGGCGGCGAGGGTGAGCTGGAAGTTGAACAACGTCATGCCGATCACCGACATCAGCGCCATCGGCAGCACCAGGTCGGCCCGGCGGGCGACGTAACGCAGGCCGTCGATCACCCTGGCCGAGTCCCGGTCGGCGATCGGTGGGAGGTCCTTGCGGTACAGCTCCTCCGGTCGCATCCGGACCACGTTGGCCAGCGGGGCGATCGAGCTGATCGCGGTGACCAGGAAGACCGGACCGACGTCGACGGCGGCGATCGCCAGACCGGCGACGGCGGGGCCGATGATCCGGGCCGAGTTGAACACCGCCGCGTTGAGCGACAACGCGTTCGGCAGCAGCGAGGTGCCGACCAGCTCGGAGACGAAGGACTGCCGGACCGGGGTCTCCACGGCGTTGGCCACGCCCAGCAGGGCGGCGAAGACGAAGACGTGCCAGAGCTGGACCAGTCCGGTGATCACCAGTACGGCCATCGCCAGGGCCAGCACGCTCCAGAACGCGTTGGCCACGAAGAGCAGCATCCGCTTGTCGTACCGGTCGGCGAGCCGCCCGCTGAGCAGCGTGAGCAGCAGCACCGGGGTGAACTGGAGGGCCACCACCACGCCGAGCGCGGTGGCCGAGTTGTCCGTGAGTTCGAGCACGAGCCAGTCCTGGGCGACGAACATCATCCAGACGCCGATCAGTTTGATCAGCTGCCCGGACGCGAAGAGCCGGTAGTTACGGACGTTCAGGGACTGGAACATCGTGCTCAACGTGGCTTGCACGCTTGGTGCGCCTCCTCGCCGTGGTACGCGTCATCGACAGCGGACGGCGCGGCGCGGTTGGCGCGGACCCAGATCGGTCGTCGACCAGATCGGTCGCGGGCCGTTCAGTCGCGGGCCAAGGCTTGGAGGATCTCGGCGGCACGCCGCAGCGTGTCGCGTTCCTCCTCGTCGAGCTCGGTCAGCCGGCGGGCCAGCCACTCGTCGCGGGCCCGCTCGAACTGGTCGAGCACCCGCTGGCCGCCCTCGGTGGCCGCCAGGATCACCTGGCGACCGTCGGTCGGATGGGGGGTACGCCGGACCAGCCCGCGCCCCTCCAACTTCGCGACGATCCTGGTCATGGTCGGCGGTTGCACCCGCTCGATGTCGGCCAGTTCCCGGGGCGTCAGCGCACCCGCCAGCCGGAGACTGGTGAGCGCGCTGAGCTGGGTCGCCGTCAGGTCGCCAACCGGCCGGGCCTGGCGGACCCGTCGGTTCAACCTGGTGATCGCATCACGCAACTGGCCAGCCAGCTGCGCCGGTGGCACGCGTCTCGCCGTCACCGTCCGCTCCGTCACGATAGTTAGCATAACTAATGAGCATGGCTAACGAGGTGCGATATGACCATGCTCACCGGCGGTTACAGCAGGGCCGACTCGATCGGCCCGCGCAGGAAGTACAGCACGAAGACCAGGGCCACCCCGTACAGCAGCGGGTGCACCTCACGCGCCTTGCCCTTGGCCAGCTTGACCACCACGTACGTGATCAGACCGGCCCCGATACCGTTGGAGATCGAGTAAGTGAACGGCATCAGCACGATGGTGAGGAACGCCGGCACGGCGATCTCGTAGTCCGACCAGTCGATGGTGCGTACCGCGGTCATCATCAGGAACCCGACCACCACCAGGGCGGTCGAGGCCGCCTCGAACGGCACGATCAGCACCAGCGGGGCGAAGAACATCGCCAGCAGGAACAGCGCGCCGGTGACCAGGTTCGCCGCCCCGGTACGGGCCCCCTCGGCCACCCCGGCCGCGCTCTCCACGTACGCCGTGTTGCTGGAGACGCTCGCCGCGCCACCGGCCATCGCGCCGATCGAGTCGACCAGCAGGATCTCCTTGGCCCGGGGCGGGGTGCCCTGCTCGTCGAGCATGCTCCCCTCCTGCCCCACCGCCACCATCGTGCCCATGGTGTCGAAGAAGTCGGTGATCAGCAGGGTGAAGACGAACATCAGCACGACCAGCCAGCCGGCCCGGCCCCACGAGTCCAACACGTTGAAGTTGCCGAGCAGGGAGAGGTCCGGCACGTCCACGATCGTGCTCGGCAACTCCGGGACGCTCAGCGACCAGCCCTTCGGGTTGGCCACCCCGTCGACCACGGACGGGCCGACGTTGAACAGCGCCTGGATGACGATCGCCAACCCGGTCGAGACCAGGATGCCGATCAGGATCGCCCCGCGCACCCGACGTACCACCAGTACCAGGGTCAGCAGCAGCCCCACCACGAAGACCAGCATCGGCCAGCTCACCAGCTTGCCGCCGATGCCCAACCCGACCGGCACGGTGGTGTTCGCCGCGTCCGGGATCCGCCTGACGAAACCGGCGTCGACCAGACCGATGATGGTCAGGAACAGCCCGATGCCGACCCCGATAGCGGTCTTCATCTGGGTGGGCACCGAGCGGAACACCGCGGTCCGCAGGCCGGTCAGCACCAACACCCCGATGATCACACCCTCGATCACCACCAGGCCCATCGCGTCCGCCCAGGTCATCTCCGGGGCGATCTCGTACGCGACAAGCGCGTTGACACCGAGCCCGGCAGCGACCGCCAGCGGGAACCGGCCCACCACGCCCATCAGGATGGTCATCAACCCGGCCAGCAGGGCGGTGGCCGCCGCCAACGCCGGGATGGCCAGGCTCTGCCCGTCCCCGTCCAGCGCGGCGCCGAGGATCAACGGGTTGAGCACCACGATGTACGCCATCGTGAAGAAGGTGGCCAGGCCACCCCGTACCTCCCGGCTCAGCGTGGAGCCCCGGGCCGAGATCTCGAAGTACCGGTCGAAGCCGTTACGTGGTCGAGCGGGCTCGGGTGGCGTGCCGTTCTCGGGCGGCGCTACTGCCATCGGGACCTCACAGGGATCATCGACTGGTCGCCGGCATCGTCGCAGATCAACGACGGGCTGGGAAGCAGGATCGCGTACCCTCGGGGTCATGGCCCCGCAGCCGATGCCCCGCCCCGAGCCGCTCGACCCGCCGATGGTGCCGTTCGTGCTCGCCGGGATGGCCGCCTGGGCACTGGCCGGGGTGGTGCTGCTCGTCCGGTCGGACTGGCTCACCGCCAACGGTCACCAGCACTGGCTCTGGACCTGCCTGGCCGGTTTTCTGTGGGGCCTTCCCGGTCTGGCGGTGATGATGCGGCACGACGCGAAACGCCGCCGTCGCCGCGCGGCCGCCGGACTGTCCTGACCTCGTGGCCCGGTCAGCGCAACGCGGCCGATCCGACGGTCCTAGATCGGCGACTCGGCCGACTCGGTAGTCCTAGCTCGCCGACTCGGCCGACTCGGTAGTCCTAGCTCGCCGACTCGGCCGACTCGGCAGTCCTAGCTCGCCGACTCGGCCGACTCGGCAGTCCTAGCTCGCCGACTCCGCCGGGTCGGTCGACTCCACCGGCTCGACTGACTCCGCCGCCGGGGACGTGGGGCTCGCCGACTCGGCCGCCGCGAGGTCGACGTCGCCCGACCCGGCCGGCCCCGGCGCGGGGTTGACCGTCATCGCCTCGACGGCGCTGTCGTCGTAGACCGTGGGCAGCTCGTCGACGGGCGTCTCCGCCGTGTCGACCAGGGCCTCCGAGTGCGCGCCGCATCCGTGGTCGGCGCTGACCACCCGACCGTCGTCCGGGGCGTAGAAGTTGCCGCAGGCCCCGAAGGACTGCCGTAGCGCACCGGCCAACGGCAGGTAGAAACCACAGCTGCCACAGCGGGCGGCGGCGGGGGCGGAGATCGCGATCGGCGCGCTGGGGCCGTGCTCGCCGTCGTACCACCGTTGGGCCGTCTCGGCCCGGCCCTCCCGGGACAGCACCCGGGGCCGACCGAGACCCAGCTCCCAGGCGGTCTCCTCGACCGCCGGGTCGTCGGAGAGGACGTACCCGGGGGCGAGCCGGTCGTCGTCGTGCGGAGTGAACAGCAGGTCACCCGGGCCCAGGTCACCCGGCTTGAGCCGCTCCTGCCAGGGCAGCCAGCCAGGGGCCAGCAGCGCGTCCGGGCCGGGCAGCAGCACCGTCTCGCAGACGGTCACCTGCCGGCTGCGGGGCACCCGGGTGACGGTGACCGCCCACCGCCAGCCCCGGTAACCGGCCAACCGACACTCGAAGTAGTGCGTGACGAGCCGGTCCGCCTCGGCGAGAACCTGAAGGTGCTCGCCGACGTCGTCGGCACCCACCTCGGTGATGCCGGCGCGGGCCACCTCGACGGCGGCGGCACAGACCTGGTCGAGGCGGGCGGCGCGGGTGGAGGCGGGCCTGGTCACCCGACCATTGTTCCCCATGCCCGCCGACCGGCGACAGGGGCTCCCCGCCAACCTTCTGCCACAGTGGTGGGCACGGGCGCAGCAGATGGGTGAGGATGGTGCACATGCCGTTGTTCTCCCGCTCCGGGCGGTCCGCACTCGGGCGGACCGTCGGCACCGGCATCCGGGCCACCCGGCTGCTGTTCCGCGGCTCGGCCCGCAGCGGACGCTGGGTCACCCGGCAGGCCGGGCAGGCCCGGACCCGGGGCGCCGGTGGCGAGACCGGCATGGTCCGGCTCTTCGACCTGCACGCCGTCTCCTGTGCCGGGGACACCCTGATCGCGATCGGCCTGGCCGGGACGATCTTCTTCAACGTTCCGCTTGGTGAGGCGCGCAGCAAGGTAGCGCTCTACCTGCTGGTGACGATGGTGCCGTTCGCCATGCTGGCACCGGTGGTCGGTCCACTGCTCGACCACTTCCGGCACGGCCGGCGGTACGCGCTGGCCGTCACCATGCTGGGCCGGGCCTTCCTGGCCTGGTTGATCTCCGACTACATCCACGCTTTCGGGCTCTACCCGGCCGCGTTCGGTGTCCTGGCGCTCTCCCGGGCGTACGGGGTGGCCCGCTCGGCGGCGGTACCCCGGTTACTCCCGGACGGCCTCGGCCTGTCCCAGGCCGGCGCCCGGGCCAGTGTCTACGGCACGATCGCCGGCGCACTGGTCGCACCGATCGGCTTGGCCGCCTTCTGGTTCGGCCCGCAGTGGCCGCTGCGGGTCGCCTCGGTGATCTTCCTGATCGGCATGGTGGTCGCGCTACGGCTGCCACCGAAGGCCGACTCCGAGCCACCGGAGCGGGTCCCCCGTCCACTACGGGCGCTGTGGCGCCGCGACGGCGACCGACCGTTGGGCCGGGGCCGACCGGCCGGCCGCCTGGTCATCGCCACCCTGACCGGCGCCGCCACCCTCCGCGCGGTCTACGGTTTCCTGCTGCTCTTCCTGGCGTTCGCCCTCAAGAAGGGCGACCTGGACACCACCTTCTTCGGCCGGGACCTGGGCCCGGAGCTGGCGCTCGGGGTGGTCGGCGGCGCGCTGGCCGTCGGCACCTTCCTGGCCACCGCGATCGGCACCCGACTGCGTATCCACCGGCCCGCCGCCCTGCAGTCCAGCGGCCTGGTCATCGTGGCCGGCGTGGCGATCCTGGCCACCCTGAAGTTCTCGCTGGCCATGGTCACCCTGCTCTGCGTGGTGGCCGCCCTCTTCAGCGGCATCGCCAAACTCGCCGTGGACGCCTCGATCCAGGAGCGGATTCCGGAACGGCTGCGCGCCAGTTCCTTCGCCCACTCCGAAACCGCGCTGATGCTCGCCTTCGTGGCCGGCGGCGCGCTGGGACTCGTCCCCTTCACCGGCCGGACCGGCATCGCCGTCGCCGCCGCCGTCGCCGTGCTGGCCGCCGCCCGGGGGGTACTGGTGGCCGGTCGACTGCGCGCCGAACGCCTGGTCGGACGCCCGCTGGCCGACGACGAACTGTCGACCACTTCGCCGCCCGCCGACGAGCCGGGCCACCACCCCAGCCCGGACCGACCCGGCACCGACGGGCCGGGCCCGGCCGGAAAGCCCATCGACACCGGCGACACCGGTGGTGCCGACGATCCCACCCCCACGTCACCGGCACCCGCCGGCCCACGCCCGGCACCGGCCGACGCGACCCGGACCGCACCACCGGGCTACCACATCTACCGCCCCTCCTCCACCGTCGGCGGTGCCGCGGGCAAGGACGACAGCGGTCGCCGTGAGTCACCCGGCTCACTGCCGTGACCGACCCGACCGGAGACCCGATGCCGACCGCAACCGACACCACCGGCCGCACGAAGCCGGGTGGGACCGGCACCACCGGCCGCACGAAGCCGGGCGGGACCGGGCCGGGAGGCCGTCGGTGACTGGGCTGTTGGTGGTGACCGCGGTGCCCGCCGAGGCGGAGGCGGTCCGGCAGGGACTCGCCGATCCGACGACGGTGACCGTGGTACCCGTCGGAGTCGGCCCCGCCGTGGCCGGTGCCGCCACCGCCCGGCTGCTCGCGCTCGCCGAGGCTGCCGGCCGGCCGTACCAGGGGGTGGTAAGCGCGGGCGTCGCCGGCGGCTTCCCCGGTCGGGTGCCGGTCGGCGGGACCGTGCTGGGTGACCACAGCGTCGCCGCCGACCTGGGTGCCGAGTCCCCCGAGGGGTTCCTCCCCGTCGAGGAGTTGGGCATGCCGGCGGAACTACTAGGTGCGCCGAGCGTGCTCGCCGCCGACCCGACCCTGCTGACCCGGCTACGCCAACGGCTGCCCGGGGCGACCGTCGGGCCGGTGTTGACGGTAAGCACGGTGACCGGCACCGTCACCAGCACCGCCGCCCTGGTCGCCCGGCACCCCACCGCCGTGGCCGAGGCCATGGAGGGGTACGCCGTCGCGGTCGCCGCCGACCAGGCCCGGCTCCCCTTCGTCGAGCTGCGCACCATCTCCAACCCGATCGGCCCCCGTGACCGGGCTGCCTGGCAGCTCGGTACCGCGCTGACCGCCCTGACCGCTGCGGCGGCGGCGCTGGGCCCGACCGGTGATCAAGCAGCTACGCCGCCGGGCTGCTGACTGCGAACGGCACCCCCACCAACACGAAGCAGCGCCACCCAAACCAGCCACCCCAAACCCCGCAAATCCCCCAATCACGCCCCCCGCCATCGCCCAAAGCCGGGCTCCGAGGTAGATCTTGGACACTTACCGTCGAAATAGAACGGTAAGTGTCCAAGATCTACACCCGGATCGCATACGCGAGCCGGGCGGCGGAGCAGGGCGAGGGGCACGGGGAGCAGGGCAGCGCGGGGAGCAGGGCAGCGCGGGGAGCAGGGCAGCGCGGGGAGCAGGGCAGCGCGGGGAGCAGGGCAGCGCGGGGAGCAGGGCAGCGCGGGGAGCAGGGCAGCGCGGGGAGCAGGGCGAGGGGCACGGGAGCAGGGCGGCGCGGGGAGGGGAGCTAGGCGGGTTACCGTGGGGGCGTGGCGCTCTCCCTGGCGATCTCGCCCTGTCCCAACGACACGTTCGTCTTCGACGCCCTGGTGCACGGGCGGGTGCCGGGAGCACCACCGGTCGAGGTGACCTTCGCCGACGTGGACGTGACCAACACCGCCGCCGAGCGGGGGGCCTACGACCTGGTCAAGGTGAGTTACGCGGCGCTGCCCTGGCTCCTCGACGACTACCACCTACTGCCCTGTGGTGGTGCCCTCGGGCGTGGCTGCGGCCCGCTGGTGCTCACCCGGCAGGACCACCCGACCCCGACGGGCAGGACCGGGGGCAGCACCCCGACGGGCAGGACCGGGGGCAGCACCCCGGCGGGCGACCTGACCGGGGCCACCGTGGCGGTCCCGGGGGACCGGACCACGGCGTACCTGTTGTTCCGGCTCTGGTCGGCGCAGCGGCCACCGGCGCGGATCGAGGTGGTCCCGTTCCACGAGATCATGCCGGGGGTGGCGGCCGGGCGGTACGACGCCGGTCTGGTGATCCACGAGGCGCGGTTCACCTATCACCGGCACGGGCTGACCGCCCTGGTGGACCTGGGCGAGTGGTGGGAGGCCGACACCGGCCTGCCGATCCCGCTCGGCGCGATCCTGGCCCGCCGGGGCGTGGTCGACCCGCAGGCCGCCGCCGGGTGGATCCGGGAGTCCGTCCGGCAGGCCTGGGCCGACCCGGCGGTGAGCCGACCGTACGTGCTGGCACACGCCCAGGAGATGGAGCCCGACGTGGTGGACCGGCACATCGACCTGTACGTCAACGAGTTCACCGCGAACCTGGGGGACGCGGGGCTGGCCGCCGTACGGGCGCTGTTGGGTCGGGCCACCGAGGCCGGGCTGGTCCCTCAGACCTCCAGCTCGTTGGCGACCGCGTGGACCAGTTGAGCGATCTTCTGCGCGGTCCTGCGGTCGGGGAAACGCCCCCGCCGCAGGTCCGGCTGGACCTTCGCCTCCAGCACCTTGATCATGTCCTCGACCAGGCCGTGCAGCTCCTCGGCCGGGCGTCGCCGCAGCTCCGCCATTGACGGCGGGGCGTCGAGCAGCTTCACCCCCATCGCCTGGGCGCCACGGCGGCTGTCCACCACACTGAAGTCGACCCGCTGACCACCCTTGAGGTCGGTGACACCCGCCGGTAGCGCGCCCTTCGGCAGGAACACGTCGCCACCCTCGTCACTGGTGACGAACCCGTATCCCTTGGCCGCGTCGTACCACTTCACTCGACCCGTCGGCACCTTCAGACCCCTGCTTCGCTCGAGACGACTACTCCGTCAAGGCTAGCCGGATCATGGCGTCGAGTGCCGCCGGGAATCCGGTGAGATCGTCGAGCACCTGCGCGGCCCCCGCGTCGCGTAGCTCCTGCGCCGTGCAGGGGCCGGTGGCGACCGCGATCCCGGGCACCCCGGCCGTGTCGGCGGCCACCATGTCGGCGGTGTGGTCGCCGACGTAGTGGGTCGCACCGTGTTCGCGCAGCGCAGTGGCCTTCTGCTCGGCGAAGAGGTCGCCGGCCAGCTCGTCGACGGCCAGGCCGAGGTGGTCCAGGTGCAGCCGGGCCAGCGGGCCCATCTTGGCGGTGACCACCATCACCCGGCCGCCCCGGGCGTGCACCGCCTCGATCGCCGCCTCCGCGCCGGGCATCGGCACGGTGGGCGTGATCGCGTACGCCGGGTACAGCTCCCGGTAGACCAGCACCGCCGCCTCCACCTGGTCGGCCGGGAACCAGCGGGCGAGTTCGGTACGCAACGGGGGTCCCAGTCGGGACACCACCGCGTCGGTGTCGACGTACACGCCGGTACGGGCGCTCAGCGCGCGGAACGTGGCGGCGATGCCGGGACGCGAGTCGACCAGGGTCATGTCGAGGTCGAAGCCGACCGTCAGAAGGGGCATCCCGCGACGGTACCCGGGACGCCGCACCCCAGCCGGACGTCCGAGGGGCGCGAGGGCCACCCCGCGGGCTAGCGTGGAACGACGATGACCACCTCACTCGCGGACCACCTGCGGTCGCTTCCCGACGACGCCCTCGCCGCGCTGCTCCAGTTGCGGCCGGACCTGGTCGTACCGGTGCCGGCCGACTTCGGCGCGCTCGCCACCCGGGCCAACTCCCGGGTCTCGGTGGCCCGCGCCCTGGACGGGCTGGACCAGTTCACCCTCCTGATTCTCGACGCCGCCCGGCTGACCCGGCATCCCGAGGAGGGCACCACCTCCGTCGAGGCGGTGCTCGCCATGGCCACCGCCGGCGCGCACCCGCCCGCGCCGACCAGTGTCCGTTCGGCGGTGCAGCGGCTGCGCGCCCGGTTCCTGCTGTACGGCCCGGAGAGCGACCTGCGGGTCGTCGAGTCCGTCGACGAGCTGGCCCCGTACCCGGCGGGGTTGGGTCGACCGGCGGCGGAGCTGGCCCCGGCGACGGCGGCGCTCTGCGCGGACCCGGCGAAGCTACGGCGCACGCTGCTGGCCGCGCCGCCCTCGGCCCGGGCGATCCTGGACCGGCTGGCCGCCGGACCGCCGGTGGGCAGCGTCCCGCCGGGGGCGTTGCAGGCACCGGCGGCGGGGGCCGAGCAGAGCCTGCCGCCGGATCCGACCAACGGCGGCACCCCGACCGGTTCGCCGGTGCGGTGGCTGGTCGACAACCGGCTGCTGGCCGTGGTGGCCGGCGGTCGGGCCGGCACCCCGGGCACCGTGGAGCTGCCCCGGGAGGTCGGGCTGCTGTTGCGCCGGGACACCGGCCCGCTCGGCGCGTTGCGTTCCGCGCCGCCGCCGGTGGCCGCCGCGCCGCGCGAGCCGAAGGCCGCCGACTCCGCCGGGGCCGGGCAGACCATGGAGCTGGTACGCCAGACCGAGGCGCTGGTGGAGCAGCTGATCGCCGAGCCGGCGCCGATGCTGCGTTCGGGCGGTATCGGGGTACGTGACCTGCGTCGGCTGGCCCGTACGGTCGGGGTGGACGAGTCGGCGACGGCGTTGCTGCTGGAGGTGGCGCACGCGGCCGGACTGATCGGCGAGCTGGACCTGCCCGGTGCCACCGGCGGCCGGTACGGCGCCGACCAGCAGGTGCTGGCCACCGCCGGGTACGAGGTGTGGCGGGCCGGTTCGCTGGCCCAGCGGTGGGAGCAGCTGGCCCGCGCCTGGCTGACCATGTCCCGGCAGGCCGGGCTGGTCGGGCAGCGCGACGACCGGGACCGCCCGATCCCGGTGCTCTCCGCCGAGGCGGAACGGGCCGGTGCGCCGGCCGCCCGGCGGGCGGTGCTCGGGGTGCTGGCCGATCTGGTGCCGGCCACCGCACCCACCGCCGAGGAGGTGTTGGCGCTGCTGGAGTGGCGGGCGCCGCGCCGCAGCCGGGGCCGGGAGGCCGCCCACCGGCAGGTGCTCACCGAGGCGGCCACGCTGGGCGTGACCGGGCTGGGGGCGCTCACCTCGTACGGGCGGCTGCTGTTGGACGACGTCACCGCCGCCGACGAGCGGGACACCGATCCGTTGGGGCTGCTCACCGAGGCCGATCCGGGCCAGGCGTCGACAGTCGTGCGGGCGTTGGACGCGCTGCTGCCGGCACCTGTCGACCATTTCCTGGTGCAGGCCGACCTGAGCGTGGTGGTGCCCGGTCCACCCGATCCGGCGCTGGCCGCCGAGTTGGAGGTGGTGGCCGAGCACGAGTCCGCCGGTGGGGCCAGCGTGCACCGGGTCAGCCCGGCGAGTGTCCGGCGGGCGTTGGACTCCGGGTACTCCGCCGACGACCTGCACGGCCTCTTCGCCGCCCGGTCGCGTACCCCGGTGCCGCAGGGGTTGACGTACCTGATCGACGACGTGGCCCGCAAGCACGGTGGCCTGCGGGCCGGCTCGGCCGGCGGGTACCTGCGCAGCGACGACGAGTCGTTGCTGGCCGAGGTGCTGGTGGACCGGCGGTTGGAGGCGTTGGCGTTGCGCCGGTTGGCCCCGACGGTGCTGGTCACGCCGTACCAGATCAACCGGCTGTTGACCGCGTTGCGTGACGCCGGGTACGCCCCGGTGCCGGAGGACGCGGCCGGGGCGATCGTGTTGTCCCGGCCGAAGGCCCGGCGGGCCCCGACCCGGGTGCCGGCGGCGAGCCGGGCGGTCGATCCGCTGGCCACGCCGAGGCTGGCGATGCCACGCCTGCTGGGGGTGGTGGAGCAGATCCGGCGGGGCGAGGCGGCGTCGCGGGCGGCCCGCCGGGCACCGGTGTCGGTGCGCGGCGGCACCCCCACCGAGCGGACCGGCCCGGTGCCGGTGACCGGCCACGCCGACGCCATCGCCGTGTTGCAGCAGGCGGTACGGGAGAAGGCGCTGGTCTGGGTGGGCTACGTCGACGCGCACGGGGCGACCGCGTCGCGGCTGCTGCGGCCGGTGTCGATAGGCGCTGGTTACCTGCGGGCCGAGGACGAGCGCACCGAGATGCTGCACACCTTCGCCCTGCACCGGATCACCGCGGCGGTCCGGGAGAAGTAACCGGTCAGCGGCGACTGCGCCGGACGCTGCCGATGATCGTCACGGCCAGCAGCAGGGCGAACCCGGCACCGGCCGCCTCACCCACCGAGGCGACGAAGCCCTGCTGGAGCACCAGCCACCCGAAGAGAAACCACCCGAACAGCACGATCGCGGCGAACGCGTACGCCATCACGGTGGCCGTGGACACCTCCTCGACCGGTGTCCGTTCCTCCCCGGAGATCGCCTCACGGTCGACGGTCATCGCCTCAGCCTCCCCGTTCGTCCGGCACCGGCCCTACCAGGGTGGCACCGGTACGGGCGAAGTGACAGGTCCGGACGGTATTTCGGCGTGTAACACTGGTAGGTCGGCCCGGGGCAGGTCAGCCACGGTCGGCCGGCGACGTCACAGCGCAGAGAGGACACCCGGGTGAGCGGTGGACCACTGATCGTGCAGTCCGACAAGACCCTGCTGTTGGAGATCGACCATCCCGACGCGCAGGCCTGCCGGATGGCGATCGCGCCCTTCGCCGAGCTGGAACGCTCTCCGGAGCACGTGCACACGTACCGGTTGACCCCGTTGGGGCTCTGGAACGCCCGCGCCGCCGGCCACGACGCCGAGGGCGTGGTCGACTCGCTGATCAAGTACTCCCGCTACCCGGTGCCGCACGGGCTGCTGGTCGACGTGGCCGAGACCATGGACCGGTACGGCCGGCTGCAGCTGGCCAACGACCCGGCGCACGGCCTGGTCCTGCGCGGCCTGGACCGGATGGTGCTGATCGAGGTCGCCAAGAGCAAGAAGCTCGCCGGGATGCTCGGCAACAAGCTCGACGACGACACCATCGCGGTGCACCCCTCCGAGCGGGGCCGGCTCAAGCAGGCGCTACTCAAGCTGGGTTGGCCGGCGGAGGACCTGGCCGGGTACGTCGACGGTGAGGCGCACCCGATCGAGCTGGCCGAGGCGGGCGGGGACGGGTCGAAGCCGTGGACGCTGCGGTCGTACCAGCGGGAGGCGGTGGAGGCGTTCTGGGCCGGCGGCTCCGGTGTGGTGGTGCTGCCCTGCGGCGCGGGCAAGACCCTGGTCGGGGCGGCGGCGATGGCCGAGGCGAAGGCGACCACCCTGATCCTGGTGACCAACACGGTGGCCGGCCGGCAGTGGAAGCGGGAGCTGATCGCCCGCACCTCGCTGACCGAGGAGGAGATCGGCGAGTACTCCGGCGAGCGCAAGGAGATCCGGCCGGTCACCATCGCCACGTACCAGGTGCTCACCGCGCGGCGCGGTGGCGCCTTCACCCACCTGGACCTGTTCGGGGCCCGGGACTGGGGGCTGGTCGTCTACGACGAGGTGCACCTGCTGCCCGCGCCGATCTTCCGGTTCACCGCCGACCTGCAGGCCCGTCGCCGGCTCGGCCTGACCGCGACCCTGGTCCGGGAGGACGGCCGGGAGGGCGACGTGTTCAGCCTGATCGGCCCGAAGCGGTACGACGCGCCGTGGAAGGACATCGAGCAGCAGGGCTGGATCGCCCCGGCCGAGTGCACCGAGGTACGGGTCACCCTCACCGACGCCGAGCGGATGTCGTACGCGACGGCCGAGGCCGAGGAGCGGTACCGGATGGCGGCCACCGCGCGCACCAAGCTGCCGGTGGTCCGGGCCCTGGTGCGGCGGCACGCCGACGACCAGGTGCTGGTGATCGGCGGGTACATCGACCAGTTGCACCAGCTCGGCGAGTACCTCGACGCGCCGATCATCCAGGGGTCGACCACCAACAAGGAGCGGGAGCGGCTCTTCGACGCGTTCCGCTCGGGTGAGGTCCGTACCCTGGTCATCTCGAAGGTGGGCAACTTCTCCATCGACCTGCCGGAGGCGGCGGTGGCGATCCAGGTCTCCGGCACCTTCGGCTCCCGGCAGGAGGAGGCCCAACGCCTCGGCCGGGTGCTGCGCCCCAAGGCCGACCGCCGGCAGGCGCACTTCTACACAGTGGTCTCCCGGGACACCATCGACACCGAGTACGCCGCCCACCGGCAACGCTTCCTCGCCGAGCAGGGGTACGCCTACACCATCGTCGACGCCGACGACGTCCTCGGCCCGCCCCTACCCTCGGTCGACTGAGTTACGCGGGTCAGCACGAAAAGCGACGACAGGCGATACGGCGACCAGCGAAAAGTCGGTTCGACGGCGAACCGGTGGCCCTCCTGGGCCGTAGTGCGACGTGGCCGGGCAGCACCGGCCACGCCCAGACACCAGGAGGTCGACGATGAGTGATGCCGGGTACGACGAGTACATGGACTTCCTGGCAGACCAGGCCGCAGTGGCCCAGGCCCGCGTCGACAGCCTGCCACCGTCAAGGGGACAGCAGGCGCTGATCAGTCTCGACAACGCCGTCCGCGCCCGCACCGACCTCGACCCCAATGTGCGGAACATGCTCACGAACGCCCTGGCCTACACGGGCCAGGCCTACGGATACGAGGACAACCGACTGGGCCTCGACCAGGTCCTGTCGACGCTGCAACGGCACAACCTGACCGGGGACCCCCTCTACCAGCAGGCGACGGGGGTCCGGCAGCGGCTCGTCGCGGAGCACGACGCGCGCACGAACTGGGACCCGGCCGACTACCGGGGCCCGGCGCTGACCAGCGAGGCGGCCGGCTGGGGAAGCCCGGCGGGGACGTCGCCGTTCTGGTCCACCCACCTCGATCCGACCTTCCCCCCGCCCCAGGCTCCCCGGCCCTGGGCCGGACCGCCCCTTCCGCTCCCCCCGCTGCCCCCGGGTGCGCAACCGCTGAGCGACGAGGAGTTGGCCTCGGTCCGGGCGAGCATGTCCGTCGCCGAGGCGGCGGCCGGGCGGAGCCGGCGCGGAGCCACCGGCGGTGCCGCGCCGACCAGCAGCGCCACCCGCGAGCACCACGGCCGCGAGCACCACCGCCGCTCCGGCAACCAGTCGCATCGACCGTAGCGGGTCCGCTGACCGTGAGGAGGAGGCGACATGTACGACTACCCCGGCCGTGGGCCCGCTTCCCTCGGCGGTGCCCAACAGGCCGCGAAGGAGCGAAGCGAGCGGGACTTCACTGAGCTCACCGAGGCGCTTCGCGATCTGCGCAGGCTGACCGACCGAAGCCACTGGTCGCGTGTCGCGCCTGTCCTCGACGAGGCAAATGCGTGGCGCGAGGCGAATAGCGACAGCCTGGAGAGCGTCCGGTCAGTCAACCTGACCCTGGCCAAGCTGGCAAAGCGGCACCTGATCGAGTCCGGCCTGGACAAGACAGACTACGCGTACCTGCTCACCAATGAGGTGATCGGCAAGTACCAGGACGCCGCCGTGGTGGATTTCAGGTCGACCGGTCACACCTGGTCGGCTCCCGAGGTCACCCTGCCGAGGGTGCGGTACGGCTCGGAGACCGCCGTGACCAGCAGTGCCGCCGCCCTGCAGTCCCCGCCGCCGGCCAGACAGCCACCACGGAACCCTCTCCCCGAGGGCACCAGGAAACTCGCCTACGACACGATGACCAGCCTCTGGCAGACTCTGCACGAGCGGGTCTCCCCCATCTCGAACGAGACCCTGAGCCAGGTGGACGGCCTCCTCGGGCAGCGGGCGTCCTGGCGACCGGAGCCGGACCCGAACGACGTGCGGCAGAACCTGTCCGCGGTCCGCGGCGTGCTGGCGGCCCTCCGCAGACCGGACGGCCGCGTCGACGGGTCGAACTGGGGACTCTACACAGCCGCCTCGCAGGCCAAGGAGACCTTCAAGGCGATTGCCGCGGCCTTTCCCGCCTCACGGACCGGCCCCACGGATCCCCCGCGTCCGGCCGTTCGACGGGCGACGCACCCGGTGGCGGGGAACGCATCGGAGAGTTCCCTGCCCGCACCGGCCAGGGCAGCCACCCTGCCGCACTCGATGTCCAATCCGGCACCATCCTTTCAGGACAGCAGGCGGTCACTGGAACGGGCCTTTCTGAACGAGCGCCCCCATCTCGCACCGGAGCTCACCGGGAAACTCAACTACCAGATCGCGAGGATGGCGAACATTGGCCCCGATCAGCAGGCGGCAGCCGCCGCCACCGTCGTGGGGATGATGGTGGAGGCAGGTCATGTCAGCGGCCCGCTGTACCGGGCGGCGACGGACCTGCAACGACTACACGGGCAGGGTGGAGCGTCCCCGACGCGCCCGTCCGCCCCGCTGTGGCAGCAGATGCCCGAGTCTTGGCGACATCAGACCGCGCAGTCCGCGCCCTCCGGGTACTCACCGCCGGCAGGCGGATCGAGCCAGGCCCAGGGCCGTCCCGGGGCGGGTCAGCGGCGGTGACCCGCCTGCCGCCTCCGGGACCCGTTCCGTTCACCTTCGGGTAGGGATCCGGCCGTTTCGGCTTCCTAGCCTTGCCTCGCCAGTGGTTCCGAGGCGAGGAGTCCTCCCGTGGTACGACAGCCCGTCGACCCCGCGCAGATCCCGTTGCCCCCCTCCCGCGACTCCAGCCCGGCAGTCTCCCGGCAGCCCAGCCCGGCGGTCTCCCCGCAATCCAGCCCGGCAGTTTCCCGGCAACCCAGCCCGCCGCCGTACCCGGGACACCGCCCACCCGGCTCGCCGGAGTCGGGTGGGTACGAGCCGGTCCGGCGGTCGTACCTGGACGGGGACCTGGCCAAGTCGATCGGGGCGGCCGTCGCGCTGGCGGTGCCCGGGGTGGGCATCGCCAACGTGGCCGGTCAGGGCCAGCAGCTGGCCACCGCCGGGGTCGGTGTCTCCATCGCCACCGCGATCGGCGACGCGGCAAGTGAGGTGGTCAAGTACCTCCAGGAGGGCCGGATCAACGTGCCGAAGCTGCTCGGCGGCGTCCTCACCTCCGGTGGGCTGCTGGTCAACGTGGGTGGCATGGCCAACCGGGTCGATCCGACCCGGTACGCCGGCATGGGCGTGCAGGACGTCGGCCTGGTCCTCAAGGGCATCGGCGAGGGGTACCGGTGGGAGGACGGCACCCCCGCTCTGACCCGTACGCCGAGCGGGGACATCGCCAAGATGGTGGGCGCCTTCGTCACCACCGCCGCCCCGGTGCTACAGGCCGTGGCGCTACGCACCCAGCGCCAGCTGGAGCAGCGCAGCCTCGACACCGGCGGCACCGGAACGGCCGGACCGATCCCGACGGCGGTGGCCGCCGCCCTGTTCGCCGGCGGTACGGCGGCCGGCGAGTTCGCCAGCGAGGTGGTCCGGGGAGTCCAGGGCAAGGGGGTGAACGTGCCCAAGCTGATGGGCGGCCTGTTCAGCGCGGTGGGCGCGGCCACCATCGCCGGTGGGGTCGCCACCGCCAACCCGGTCGCCCGGTACGCCGGCCTCAGCCTCCAGGCGGTCGGACTCGCCGCGAAGAGCGTCGGCGAGGCCCGCCGGTGGGAGAATACCAGCACACCGAGCAGCTGGTACGGCCACACCACCCCGGCGAAGCACCACGCGGCCACCCTGTCCCGCCGGGTCTCCCCACCGGGCCGCTGAGCCGGCGCGGTCCCACCGACCACGGACCCGGCACGCGGCGGGTCCGGGCCGGCGCGGGGTCAGAGCGTGCGGGTGATCTGCTCGGCGTCGATCAGGGCAGCCCGGCGGTCCGGGTCGAGGTCGGCGACGAGCAGCACCGACGCCCCGGTGAGCAGCGGCGCGAGCAGCCACTTCAACGGCTGCTCGTGCTCGGCCACGTCCACCAGCAACCGGTCACCGGCCCGCAGGTCCAGCTGCCCGGCCATCTCGGCGGCGATCCGCCCCAACGCGCCGTAGCTGGTGCCGTCGGGGCTCGCCGGATCGGCCGGGTGGATCAGGTGGTGCGCGGGTGGCGTGTCGCCGTGCCGGAGCACCTCGATCGACCAGTCCAGCCAGCCGGCCGGCGGCTCGACCAGCGGCTGCGCCCCGGTGCCTACCAGGTAGCGGTGGGTGCCGGCGGGCACCTCCTCCAGCCAGTCGTCGAGCCGGGCCGGGGTGACGAAGACCGCGTCGTAGGGTCGGTCGCCGCCGGGCTCCAGCACCGGCAGGCCCGCCGTGGCGCGCGGCCGGAACGACACCGTCAGCCCCACCGACCACGCCCCGAGCAACACCGCCGCGGTACGCCAGTGCGGCGGCAGCAGCACCGCGACCCGACTGCCCGGGGCCAGCCCGCACCCGTCGCGCAGCAACCCGGCGCTGCGGGCCGCCCAGCCGCCCAGCTCGGCGGCGGTCAGCTCGGTGCGTTCCCCGGTCGTCCCGTCGAGGTAGGTGAGCAGCGGCTGCTCGCCCCCGGGAACATCGCCGGGGACCAGCACGGGAAGGGCAGCGTCCACGAAGAACTCTCCAGCCGGATACGCAGGGTGAGCACGATCGTCCTCACCCTAACCCGGTCAGGCCGGCCGGGGGTGCCCGGCGAGCGGCGCCCGAGTCAGCCGAGCTGCTTGGCGAAGAACAGCTCCGGGTACGGGTCGTCGTTGAACCGGTCCACCTCCTGGTAGCCGGCCGAGCGGTACAGGGCGGTCGCCTCCGGCAGCGCGCTGTTGGTGTCCAGCCGCAGCAGGCGTACCCCGTGGTCGGTGGCGGTGGTCTCCAGTTCGGTGAGCAACCGACGGCCCAGGCCCAGCCCGCGGACCGAGGTGGACACCCAGAGCCGCTTGATCTCCGCCACCCGGTCACCCTTGAAGACCAGCGCGCCGCAGCCGACCGGCGCGGCGTGCAACCGGGCCACCAGCAGCAGCCCGGCCGGCGGGGTCAGGTCCGCCGGTTGGGCCCGCGTCAGGTCGAAGCCGGCCGCGAAACGCGAGTTCAACTCCTCCGCGTACGCCCGCAGGCAGTGCCGGGCGTCGGCGTGCGTCGGTTCGGTGGCGGTGACCTCCACCATCGAGGCGAGCAGCAGCCGTTCCACCTCGGCCATCGCCGCCACCAGCCGGTCCCGCTGCCGCCCGTCGAGCGGCGTCAGGATCGAGGCGGCCAGCTCGTCGGAGCGCCGGTCCAGCTCGGCCCGTTCGGTGACGCCGGCCGGGGTGAGCCGGATCCGGCGTACCCGGGCGTCGTCGTCGTCGGCCTCGACCACGACGAGCCCTTCGGTCTCCAGGGCGCGCAGCAACCGGCTGAGGTAGCCGGAGTCCAGGTCGAGGCGGGCGCGCAGCGCGCGGACCTCGATCCCCTCCGGACCGACCTCCCACAGCACCCGGCACTGCCCCAGCGACCGCCCACGCGCCAGGTACGTGTCGGTGAGCACCCCGATCCGCTGGGTGACCGTACGGTTGAACCGCCGCACCTGCCCCACCAACACCCCGTCCATTCTCTGACCATAGTCAGAGAAAGCCACGATCGGCAAGGTCAGGCGGGGTCTGGGTTGAACCGACAGGCATCCGGCATCCGTCATCGCCACCGTCAGCAGAGACCGAGCGAAGCGGTGAAGGACCAGGCCTGTGCGGCGGTGGCGGCAGGAAAGGCGTCCTTCTACCGGGCAGCCGGCCAGCCCGAGGAAAACCGGGATCACGTCGTCTGGGCGAACCGGCAGGGCAGTCACCTGCTCCAGAACCACCACCTTGTACAGGCCGGCGAGGCGGAACAGATCCAACACGCCAAGGCCAACGGCCGGTACTCCAGCACGAACGAGATCATGTACCACACCGACCAGCTGGAACTTGCCACGTCGACACTGGACACCAGGGTGCGTGACGCGATCCTGCGCGTGCGACCACCGACACCAGCTCCGCCGGACCAGGCCACCCTGGCGGAGGTGACGCAGGCACGGGCAGCCGGGTACCCGCCGTCGAGCCAGCACCCCACCACCCAGTTCCCGCCGCCCCCGGCCTGGCAGCAGTTCAGCGGCGGCCCGGGCAACGCACCGCCACCCCAGCTGCGAGGCCAGCGGTAGCCTCCGCCACAAGCCGCTCCGACCGGCAGAAAACTGCTGCGCCAACGCCACACCTTCACGCGCGTGCACCCACCCCACATAATCGGGGTCGATGAATCTTCTGGCCCAGCAGCAAGGAGATCAACGGTGCCGCTCGGATCCGGCCGCACACCGCTTTCTCCCCTGATCAGCCTGCCGCCACCCGGGACTGCGCCGCCCGGTGGGGACGCACCACCCCCCGCACTGGACCCCGGGACCTATCTCGACACCGCCAACCTGGCCCTTCAGATCAGCGTCGGTGTCGTCACGGTGCTGACCCTCTTCCTCGCCCTGCTGGCGTTCCTGGGCCTGCGGGAGATGGCGACGATCAGGCGACGGCAACGCGAGTTGAGTAGGGCCCTGGCCGCGGCCCAGGAGACCCGTGACGAGATCGAGGGCAAGCTCAAGAGCCTCCACGTCGACCTTGAGGCGCTCGTGATGACCGCACATCTGTTCCACGAGGGACAGGTGGCGTACGCGAAAGCGGACTACGATCGAGCGATCTCCTCC
The DNA here is from genome assembly GCF_049179195.1 of Micromonospora sp. WMMA1923. NCBI lineage: Bacteria > Bacillati > Actinomycetota > Actinomycetes > Micromonosporales > Micromonosporaceae > Micromonospora > Micromonospora sp. WMMA1923. Next base: position 6,245,513 of record NZ_JBMHLZ010000001.1, on the reverse strand, counting down.
TACCAGCAGGCGCTGGAGCTTCAACCCGACAATCCGCGGATTCAGGTCCGTTTCGCGCGGGCCCTGGTGAACAAGGGCTTCAACAGCCGTGCCGAACGCGTGCTGCGTGCGGCGACGACCCGGGATCCCCTGAACGCGGACGCCTGGCGGGCGCTCTCCACCTGTCGTCGCTACGTCAACCTGACCGAGGCCATCGACTTTGCCGAGCGGGCAGTCGACCTCGATCCGAAGTCCAGCGACAACTGGAACTACCTGGGGCTGCTACTCAGAGACAGCGAACGGTACGAGGACGCGCTGTCGGCCTTCGGGGAGGCGACGAGGGTTGCCCCGCGAGAGCCGTTCGGAAAGTTCTATCAGGCCCTCATCCTCACCAAGCTCCAGGACGACCGGGCCGCGATTCCCGTGCTGCGCGACGCCCACGCCGACGCCGAGACGCTCAGGAGTGCCAGAAGGATCAAGGAAATCTGGTGCATGACCATCGAGTGGACGTATCGCCGCAGCCTCGACACTCCGGAGCAGGAGGACGCGGCAAACAAGATCGTGGCACTTCTCGCCGTGGCGTGCCACGAGGCGCGGGACCGGCAGGCGGTCCTCGGCCACATGACCTTCTACCTCGCGGCAAAAGGCATCGACCTGGATGCCGAAGCGTCTCTTCAGGCTTTTCCCGAGGCCGACGTCGTGTCCGCTCGAAAACGAGTGCTCAGGGAAGGAAACTGATGTCCCAGGCTATCCGTGCGGGGAACACCTACATCGAGTTCGCCGGCATGCCGAAAAGCGGCAAGACGACGATCGTGGACGTCATCAGCCACTATCTGCGCCGGTCCGGCGCGGACATCGCGGAGTTCCACGGCGGCGGACGCTACGCTCCGGTCGGCAAGGAGGATCTTGGCGCCCTGAACGTCTACCTCGCCTGCCAGGCGGTCCAGTACCTGCTGGAGGGGAACAGCCGCAGAAGGTCTCCCCAGATTCACCTGATGGACCGGGGACCGGTCGACCGATTCATCTTCACCGATGCACTTACTCGCATGGGCCGGGTCTCAGACTCCCATCAAGCGCTTGTCACCGCGCTGCTCGGCTGCACTGATGTCCCGCGCCCGGACCTCTGCTTCATCTTCGTCACCACTCCCGAGTTGAGCCTCGACCGGGAGACCAGAAACAAGCTCTCGACCGGTGCCGGCCGAGTTATGAACAGATCCTTCCTGCACGAGCTTGAGTTCTCCGCGCGGGCGGTCGCCGATACGCGAGCCGATATCGGCATGGCCAGCAAGGTCGTCCTGGTGGACACCGCCGAACTGAACGGCCGGGTGGTGGACACCGCACACACCGTGCTCCGCCACATAATCGGGGAGTTCCCCGACCTGACCGCCGGACCAACTCCAGGATCAGCCCCGTGAACCGGTCACCCAGGTCACGACTGGTCGACCTGCCTCATCTGCAGAGCACCGAGATCCGGAACCGGCTCGGGCGGATCTCGATGGCCAAGGGTGTCTACGACCTCACCCACCTCGGTCACGTGGAATCTCTCTGGATGGCCCGGGAACACGGAGACTCCCTGGTGGTGGCGCTTGCCACCGACACATCGGTCAGGCGACGCAAGGGTCCGGGTCGACCGATTCTGACCTTTCGTGAACGGGTCGGCATCCTGTCGAGCCTCACAATGATCGACTACATTGTCCCCTACGACGACACGAACCCGTGCTCGACCATCCTCGCGGTTCGCCCCTCCTGCTTCTGCGCGACCCACTTCGAGTACTTCTCGACAGCTGACATCGCGGAACTGCGGCGACTGGAGATCAGGCTCATGCAGCTACCGCGACCCCAGGAACGGTCCACCAGCGACATCATCGAGGACATAAGGAGGAAGCAGGCGTGACCGACCTGATCAAGGTAGGTGTCAGCTTTCCGGTGGGGGGTTCGGCCCGCTCCACCTGCGTACGGCTCAGTGACGCGGTGGCGGCCGAGGTGCCGGTACAGGTGCGGCTGGGAGCAGCCGGCAACTCCGAACCGCACGTGACGGTGGCGATGGGACTGTTGCCGAGCAGCAGGGTGGCCGCTGTCGAGGAAGCGACCCGCAGCCTGCTGACCGAACTCGGCGGGCCATTCGACATGACGTTTGGTCCCGCCTACCGTGAAACGGAGACCGGCCGCTACATCCTCCTCGACGTGGTGCTCCCCGACCGGGTGGCCAACTGGCGGTCACTGATCCAGTCGCGGTTGGTGGACATCTACGCGGAACCGTCCCGCACCAGCGCCACCCCGCACCTCACCATCTCGTGCACGGAGCAGTCCGGGGCGCAGTTGGACGGGATAATCAACACCGCTCCCCCGATTCCGCCAGCCACCGTCAGCACGATCGACATCGCCAGAAGCGGACCGAAGGGGATAAAGCTTGAAGTCCTCAAGTCCATCCACCTCTGACGCGCCTGCTTTCGGGCGGACCGTGACGCGACTCCGCGAATCCATCGAGCCTGCGGAGTCCTACCGGAACCTGCTCGCCCAGGCGACACAGGACGCGTCGTACGAGCCAACCGGGGCCCAGACCGTGCTGCGCTGCGACCGCCAGGCCGAGACGTGGCACCGCGGCCAGACCAGGGGGGACGGGTCGCCGTACATCGTCCATCCCCGACGCGTCGCCCTGCTGAGTCTCGCCTACCGCCCGGCCGGCCCGGTGGAGACGGTCCTCATCTCGCTGCTGCACGACGTCGTCGAGGACTGCGGCGTCACCGCTGCCGAGCTGGCCCGCGACTACGGTGGGCAGGTCGCCCGGTCGGTCGTGCTGCTCTCCGCTCCGGCCACTGTCGGCGAGTCGTCAACGGCCCGCTCGCAGCGGAAGCAGGAGAAGTGGCAGCGGGTCTCCGCCGAGGGCGGGATCACCCTGCTGGTCCATCTGGTCGATGTGTTGGACAATCTGATCTCGTGTCGGTTCGTCGACGACCGACACCAGGCCTACCGGAAGATTCCCCGCTGGCTCTGGCAGGCCGTACAGTTTCATGTTCCGCTCGCCGAGCGCCGACACCCGCTCCTCGCCGACAGCATCGCCGAGGAAGTGCGGTGGCAGCTCGACCGGGGCGTGAGAATAGGTTCCTGGAGCGATGTTTGACCTCACCCGGCACGGCTCCTTCCTGCTCCTGGCACCTGGCCAACCCCGAGGACCGCGACAACTGATGATCGACGGCCGGCCGTGGTTCCGGTTCATGGATCGCCTGTACAGCCCGCTACCGGTGCACGATCTCGATCCTTCGATGGTTGCCGAGCTGTGTGAACTGCGTCTTGAGTTCATGGACGAACTGATCGACGAGACGATCTACGCGAAGGTGGCCCACCAGCTCCGCGAGGCGGCGGCGGAGAGGATCGCGGCCGCCGACGCAGGGCCGGTCGTGCTGGACTTCGGAACCGGTGACGGCAGGTTCTCCCGGACACTTGCCACCAGATTGCCGAACGCCCACGTGCTCGGGTGCGACATAAGCTTCGCTTCGCTGCGCCGGTCCAGGCCGAAGGGACGGGTGTTCCAGATCTCCACCGACGGTGACATTCCCATCGGGAACTCCCGGATGGACCTCACAGTTGCCTGTTTCGTCCTGCACTTCACGCTGCCGGTACGCGCCTTCGAGGAACTGCACCGCATTACCAGAGGGGGCGGCCACCTCGTCGTCAACACGTACGGGCCGGGCGGCGTGCGGTCACGGGAGTCAGTGGAGCGCACGGGCTGGAAGGTAGTCGGCGAAAGGGACGTACCAGACATCGCCGGGCACCGGATCCTCGCCTTTCAGAAGCGTCCGGGTTGAACCAGCCGGGGCCGCCAGCCGTCAAGGCAGCGGAGCGCGACGACCGAACGGAGTAACCGCCATGCCCCTGACCACAGACCAAGCGATCGAACAGCTGCGGCACCGCCTGGATCCGGAAATTCGAGCGAACTTCGAGCAGCTCAGCCGCGACCAGCAAGCGCCCATCGCCAACGATGCGGCATACGCGCTTGAGCAGCTGACCTATCTCGAAAGCGTCGTGGGACATAACCAATCGGTGCGAGCGAAGGCCATGGATGCGATCGACAAAGGGAAGGGCAACTACTACTCCGAACCGGGCCGTGAGACGCTGAGCAACAGCACCCACATCGTCTTCCGCGATGCGGAGACGGGGATGCAGGGAAGTTACCTGCTCGGCGGTCACTGGCCCATGCCGAACCTCCCCGGTGAGCCGCCCCAGATCGAACGCGCCAAGCAGGCTAGAATCCTCGGCAGCACCGACGAGACGAAGAGCTGCGAACAGGAGATCCAAACACTCCAAAATGGTGTGAACTCCGTCGTCAGTGGCAAGATTCAGGAGCTGACCGCGCCGCCCGCACAGTCGTCGTGGTCAGCCGGACCGGTCGCCCAAGACCAGACCGCGTTGGCCGGGGTCGCGCAGGCCCGGGCAACGCAGTACGCGCCGTCGAACCCACACCAGCCGCCGCCACCCATGGCCCCTCAGGGCCCCTACGGTCAACAGTTCTTCGGCTGGCCCGGCGCACCGACGCCCCAGGGACCCGCCCGCCGGTAACCGTCAGCCCCCGACCACCCGCCGCGCCTCGATCAGGGTACGGGTCGAGTACGCGACGAAACAGCCGTGCTCGCGGATGTGCCCATCGAGCCGCACGAGCGTGTCCCGGTACCGCTCGACCTGGAAGTCCGGCACCCACCAGACGCACTTGCGCAGCAGGTAGACGACCGCCCCGACGTCGAACAGCTCCATCCGGCACCGGACGCTGCGCAGGTCCACCACCCGCAGCCCGGCCGCCTCGGCCGCAGCCGACTCCTGGGCCGGGTCCCGGTCCCGCCGATGCGTCGGCTGCGGCCCGAGGAAGCACTCGATCAGCTCGAAGACCGACGCCGGCCCGACGTGCTGGGCCAGGTAGGTGCCGCCGTCGACCAGAATCCGGGCGATCTCCGGCCAGTCGGGTGCGACCGGGTGCCGGCTGGTGACCAGGTCGAAGCCGGCATCCAGGTTGAAGTCCAGATCGGACGGAAAAGTGAACCGCGTCACCTCGGCAGCCGTCAGGGTGGGTACCCATCGATCCCCGCAGCAGACCCTTGGGCGGACTCGATCGGATCGGCACGGACGACGAGAGACTGGAGAGCCGATGCTCAACGCTTTCGTCAGCGCGTGGGCCAACGGTTCGCACCGGACCGCAGCGCCGACGACCTCCCCGGCGCAGCCCAGCTTCGACCCCGCCCAGGCGTGGGCGGCCCAGGCACGGGCACCGCAGTACGGCGGGCCGGACCCGACCGCGCCGGCTCCGTCGACCTCAACCAGCCAGGGCGGAAAGGGCTACTTCTACGTCGTACCGGGGGTCGACAGCGAGCCGAGTCCGCGGCGGCCGACGGCCGACGACTTCGCGGAGCAGACCCGGACGACGGGTGCCTGGCCCGGCCAGTACCTGAAGGACCCGGCCGCGCCGGGCCGGACCAGCGCGGCCAGTCGGCCCGGGGCCGACCACTTCTTCAAGGACGGCGTACCGCCGCAGCAGCGCCGATCGGGTCGGTGACCGGGCCCGCCTGAGCCCCGCTCCCCGCCCAGCGACGACACACCCCTACCGTGGACGCGATCAGCCCGCATGGTCGCGTCCACGCTTTGAGTGCTGAGCCCGGCTCGGCAGCCCTCGGCTACCGCTCGGCGACGAAAACCCCCCGACCAGGCCGCCCAACCAGTACGCCGCGCTTGCGCAACGTCGCCCACGCCCGGTTGATGGTCGACAGAGACACGTTGTACTCGTCGGCCATCACGTGCGCGGCAGGCAACTGGGTGCCCGGCGACCACTCACCTTCCTCGATACGCCTGATGTGATCGTCGACGAGCTCGGCCATGGTCGGCGGGATAGGCACAGCAGGGCCCCTTGCAGTCGGTTGGCACCGCCAGTATCGACGCGCGGGTTGGCAGGATCAACACAGCTAAGGGTTTTGAAACTGGTGACATAGGTGGAGCCAATGAAGACACTGCGTGCCCTCTTGACACTGCTGCGCGTACAGCCGTACCGTTGCTTTTAGTGATGGGGTGCCTGCGGTCGGTTGGCGCTTGCCGTGGTGGTGGCCCGTCGCGTCGGCTTTACTCCCCCCGGTCCGGGGCGGCCGGGCCATCCCCCGGTCCGGCCGCCCCGGGCCCCCGTGATGTGCCCTGCCGGCGTACCGCCGATCGAAGGCTGCGCCGGCCGGTCCACCCCCACCGACCTGCGAAAGGCGGCACCGATGCGATCCCTGCTGCGCCGATTCCGACCCGCGCCGAGCCCGGCCGACCTGGCCGAACCGCCCGGCCGCCACCGGGCGGCGGCCCACCGGATGCCGTTACGGCCGTGGCAGGTCCGGCACCGCTGGTTCACGGTACGCCGACACGGGCTGGACCCGGTCGAGGTGACCGAGTTCCTGCACCTGGTGGCCGACGAGCTGACCGTGGCCCAGACCGCGCTCGGGGCGCTCCGGGAGGAGAACGCCCGGATCAAGCGGACGCTGCGCTCGTGGCAGTCCGCCCAGGCCGCCGGCCTACCCGAGTTGGCGCGCCGGTGAGCGGCGGACCCGAGGACCGGTGGGTGATCCACCTGCCGGTCGGCGTACCGGATCTGCTCCGGGCGCGGATCTTCGCCCGTACCGCCGCTCGGGTGTTGGTGCGGCTCAGCCGCGCGGTCGACGTCGGGGAGGTGACCGTGTCGCGGGAGGACGAGCAGGGCGTACATCATCGGGTCTTCTGTGACCGGCGACTGCCCGGCGGCGCGCGGTGCGGGCTGCCCACCGACCACGTCGCGGCCTGCACCAGCCGTGGCAACCAGCGCCGCTACGGTGCCGCCGGGTGACGCGTCGGTGTCACTCGACGTCGCCGGGAACCGATTGAACCGGGACGAAGCCGCGGCCGTAGACGGGGCAGCCCCTACTCAGGCCGATGTGGAGTGACGGAGATGGACGAGAACGACCAGCAGATCCTTGACGATCTCGGCAAGCGACTTCCGAGGAGAGATGCGAAGCAGCTCGACAAACTGACCGACACTGAGCGGCAGACCCTGTTCCAGGACAGTGCGGCGGCCGGCGCGTTCGCGGCCGCGAAGGCCGACCTTGTCGAGTGGCTGCGGCACGAGGGGATCAAGGAGAAGGCGCTCGGGGGCGGCTCGTTCCAGACTCCCGGACACCATGTCGGGTATGACGACGCCGGGGAGGTCGTGCACTACACGACGCGCCAGGCCCACGACGACATCAACATGCAGGCGATGGGGTACGAGTGGGCCAACAGGATCCCCCATCCCGAGGCCACCGCCTACGAGGCCGCACTCAGGAGTGGACTGGCAACCTCCGAAGATCTGCTGCTGAAAGCCCGTCAGCGGTACGAGAACCGGCTGGGAGAACTGACTCCGGTGGTGGCCGGCGCGGCCCGGGACATCGTTCGAGGGCGCAACTCCGGAGTCGCCGCGGCAGCCAACCTGGGCGGTGGCCCGGCGGCCGGTCAGGCCAGCAGTTCCACCGGCCACCACGATCTCAGGAACCTCGCCCGCACGGTCTTCAAGCGCTGACCACCGCCCCCTGACCCGCCCGCCGTGGTCCCCGGCTGCCGTAGTCCGCCGCTCACCGGCACCCTCGATGGTGAGCGGGGTGCCCCGCTATACCGGAAGCGTTAAGAAGGGGCCCTTCCTTACCAGGAGGTCGCCGTGGGAATCGACTCGGGCTAGGACTTCGGGGGGGCCGTACGGGGTGCGGGCCGGACCCTTGCCGGCTGCGCCGGCCTCGACCTCGTCCCAGGTCAGCGGGGTGGAGACGGTAGGCGTCGGCGCGGCCCGCAGCGAGTACGGCGCGACTGTGGTCTTCGCCGCGTTGTTCTGGCTCCAGTCGATGAAGATCTTGCCGGGGCGGAGGTTCTTCGCCATCTTCGACACGATCAACTTCGGGTGCTCACCCTCCAACTCCTGGGCGACCCGGCGAGCGTAGGAGCTGACCAACTCGGCGGACTGGGTGCCGGCGATCGGGCAGGAGAGCTGCATGCCCTTCTTGCCGGAGGTCTTCGGGAAGGCCCGTACCCCGTCGGCGGCCAGCCGGTCGCGCAGCAGCAGCGCCACCTGGCAGCACTGGCGCAGCCCGGCCGGGGCGCCCGGGTCCAGGTCGACGACGAGCAGGTCCGGGTGCGCGCCGATCCGCCACTGCGGGGTGTGCAGTTCCAGGGCGGCCAGGTTGGCCAGCCAGACCAGGGTGGGTAGGTCGTCGGCGACCACGTAGTCGATGGTGTCCCGGCCCTTGCGGGAGCCGGGCGCGGGCAGGGTGGCCACCCGTACCCAGTCGGGGGTGGCGGCGGGGGCGTTCTTCTCGAAGAACGAGCCGCCGTCGACGCCGTTGGGGTACCGGATCCGGGTCAGCGCCCGGTCGGCCAGGTGCGGCAGGAGCACCGGGGCGATCCGGGTGTAGTAGTCGATCACCTCGCCCTTGGTGAATCCGGCCGCCGGGTAGAGCACCTTGTCGAGGTTGGACAGCTCCAGCGCCCGCCCCTGCACCTCGACCCGGAGCCGCTCACTGGGCATCGGTGACCTCCTCGGCCGGTTTGTCCGGGCGTAGCCGCAGGACCCGGGGGAAGCGCAGTCGCCCGTCCGGGGTCCGCTGGCCGTACTTGATCTCCACCACCACCGTCGGGGTCACCCAGATCGCGCCCCGGACGTCCTCTCGGGGTACGTCCCCGGCGAACGGGGACGCGCCGGTCCGCAGCGGCTCCAACTCCCGCAGCAGCTGTCGTTCCATGGTCGCGCCGATGCCCCCACCGACCCGTCCCCGGTAGGTCAGCCGCCCATCCGGGCCGGGCACCCCGACCAGCAGGCCGCCGATCCGACGGGCCCCGGGTCGCCAGCCGCCCACCACGAAGTCCCCGGTGACCTCCAGTTTGACCTTCACCCAGTCCGGCGAGCGGACCCCGGGCCGGTAGACCGAGCCGACCCGCTTGGCCAGCACCCCTTCCAGCCCGTGTTCGCCGGCCGCCGCCCAGGTCGCCGGCCCGTCGGCGAAGTCCGGCGGCACCGCCCACCGGCTGCCGCCGAGCCCGAGCCCGGCCAGGGTCGCCCGCCGCTGGTGGTAGGGCCAGCCGGTCAGGTCCGCACCCCGCAGCCGGAGCAGATCGAAGATCATGTACGTCACCGGGGCGACCGCCGCCAGCCGCGCCGCCCGGTCCCGGTCCCGCACGTGCATCCGTTCGGCCAACGCGGTGAACGAGGGTGCCCCGGAGTCGCCGGCGAAGAGCACCACCTCACCGTCGAACAACGCGTCGTCGATCGGTGGCCCCTCCTCGACCGGCCGCGCGGCGAGCTGACCGGGCAGGGTCGCCAGCTCCGGGTACGCGGCGGTGATCTCCACGCCGGTACGGGCGTACAGGTGTTGCCGGCCGGCGCGGATGTCGGCCAGCGCGCGGATGCCGTCCCACTTGAACTCGTACGCCCAGCCGGCACCGCGGGGCAGCGGGCCGGTCATCGCGAGCATCGGGGTGAGCGGCGCTTTTGGCACCTTTCGACATTAATTGCCCGCCGAACCGGTCACCTGGGCTTCGATCCTTTGCCATCCTGAGAAGTACCGGCTACCTGCGGCGGAGCCGGCGGGAGGAGCGCAGCGTGCGGGCCATCTGGAAGGGGGCCGTCTCGTTCGGTCTGGTCTCGATCGGCGTGAAGCTCTACTCCGCCACCGAGGAGAAGGACATCCGCTTCCACCAGGTACACCGGGAAGACGGCGGCCGGATCCGGTACAAGCGCACCTGCCAGATCTGCGGCGAGGAGGTCAGCTACGACGACATCGCCAAGGGGTACGACCTGGGCGGGGGCGAGTTGGTCATCCTCACCGACGAAGACTTCGCCGACCTGCCGTTGACCTCCTCCCGCGCCATCGACGTGCTGGAGTTCGTCCCGGCCGAGCAGGTCGACCCGATCCTCTACAACAAGGCGTACTTCCTGGAGCCGGAGGGGACCGCCACCAAGCCGTACGTGCTGCTACGCGACGCGTTGACCGACTCGGAGCGGGTGGCCATCGTCAAGGTGGCGCTGCGGCAACGCGAACAGCTCGCCACCCTGCGGGTACGCGAGGGCGTGCTGCTGCTCAACACGATGCTCTGGCCGGACGAGGTCCGTACCCCCGGTTTCGGTTTCCTGGACGAGGACCTGAAGATCCGCGCGCCGGAGCTGGCGATGGCCAGCTCCCTGATCGACTCGATGGCCGGCGAGTTCCAGCCGGAGGCCTTCACCGACGACTACCGGACAGCGTTGCAGGAGGTCATCGACGCCAAGGTGGAGGGTCGCGAGGTGGTCCAGCCGGAGGAGGCCGAGGAGGCCCCGGCCGCCGCCGTGGACCTGATGGCCGCGCTGAAGGCCTCCGTGGAACGCGCCAAGGCCGCCCGGGGCGAAAGCGGCGGGGCCGCCGCTTTCGGGGGCGGCAGGACCGGGGCCGGCCGGGGTGGCGGGGCCGGTGAGCCGACGCCGATCACCTCGGCTCGCTCGGCCCGCAAGGCCGCGAAGTCGGGTACGGGAACCAAGTCCGAGCGGGCCGCGAAGTCCGAACCGGCGCGGTCCAGGGCCGCGAAGTCCAGTGCGGCGAAGTCCGAGCCGGCGCGGTCCAGGGCCGCGAAGTCCGAGCCGGCGCGGTCCAGTGCGGCGAAGTCCGAGCCGGCGCGGTCCGGTGCGGCGAAGTCGGCTGGGAAGAAGGCGCCGGCGAAGAAGACCGCCGAGCACTCCTCGGCGAAGGAGGCCCGCTCCGGCGGGGCAGCCGGGAAGAAGGCGACGACGAAGACCGCCCCGAAGAAGGCCGCCCCGCGCAAGTCGGCCTGAACAGCCACCGCCGTCCGGCACCGGGTGGCAGTCAGCCCGTGACCGAGTGAACCAGGTCACGGGTGGTGCCGTAGTACGTAGGTACCGGTTCCGCTGGCGGCTCGGGAGTTCGGACATCATCGTTGTCACGTCTGGTCCGCTGACCGCCCCCCCGGTGCCACCAGCCGCCCTCTTGCCCCTCAGGAGCACCTCATGGATCCACACACAGACGCCAGAGCAACACAACTCGCCCGATACCTGGACGAAGGTCCCCTCCAGGAAGCCACGACCCGCCTCACCGATGCGGAACGCCGCGCGATCGTCATGAATCCGGCGGTCGCCAGGCCGCTCGACAAACTGATGGAAGCCGGCCGGGTGCTGGGCATTCGAGACGCCGCCCAGCAGTACCGAGCGACCTACGGCAAGGAGGATTCCAGCTACCAGGAGGCCGTACCCGGCCCGTTCGGTCAACCGGAGTCGATGATCTACCGGAACCCGGATCACATCGTCATTCCACCGCCAAGACCAGAGTTCACTCCCGAGGGTCAGAAGTCTACTGCGGTGAGTTACCTGACCGAGGTCCGGGGGGTTTTCAGCCAGCAGGAGAAGCAGCTCATCGACGCGCTCTCGGCCGCCGGGACACACACGGACATCAACCAGGTGAGGCACGCCGAGGCGGTGGCCAGCCAGGCCAAAATGGAGCTGGCCACTGCCGTCAAACCGCTGGTCGAGCAGGCCTTCGCGATCCGTGCCGCCGGAGCCGCGCCGCAGGCGCTGGTGGCGAACGCCGCCGCCCTGACCTCTGCCGGCGCCTCCTACCAACAGCCGTCGGCGACCAACCCCGCCTGGCACGGCACTCCGACCGCAGCCCCCCGCCAAGGTCGATCCCCCAGCTAACCCCTCCCAGGTGTAAGGAAGGGTCCCCTATACAACAGAAAGCGATAATAGGGGGCCCTTCCTTACACCTCAGCCGCGGCCGAGCTTCTGGGTGGGGGTGATCCGGACGATGATCCGCTCCTCGTTGGGCTGGCGGAACGGGTAGGTCTCCTGGCCGAGGTACTTCTTGGCCAGCTTGTCGATGTGCGCGTCGGCGCCCTCGGTGACGAACTCGGCGTTGCCCTTGACCCAGAGGGTGCGGTAGTCGTCGGCCTTGTCCACCACGCTGACCGCGACCACCGGGTTGCGCAGGATGTTGTTGTACTTCTGCCGACCCTTGGCGGTGTTGAACACGATGGTCTCGCCGTCGGTGTCCACCCAGACCGGGGTCACGTGCGGGCTGCCGTCGGGCTCGATGGTCGCCACGTGCGCCAACTGCGGCTCGGCGAGCAGGGCCAGGTCTTCGTCGGTGAGGATCGTCATGGGGCTGAAAGTACCCCCGAACCCGGTGGGATCACCGGCACGAACCGCCCCAGGAGTCACTCGTGACAACATCGATCGTCGGCAGCGCGCCACCTACCAGGTACCGTGTGCGTCGGCGACGGTGTCCGGCGCCGACGCACACCACCTCTCCAGCAGGGAGTCGACGACGTGAGCGAGCGTACGGGTGGCCAGGCCCAGGCCTCCAAGTCCCAGCGCCGACTGGCCGCCCAACTGGCGGCGCAGAAGGCGGCCGAGGCCAAGCGACGCCGGCAGGCGTGGGCCGGTGGCCTCGCCGGCCTGGCCGTGGCCGCGGTGCTGATCGGGGTGTTCGTGGTCGTCGGCCAGGGCGACGACGACCCCGCCGACACCATGGCCAGCGAGCCTTCGGCCTCCGCCCCCGCCGCCGACCCCAACGCGCCGGGCGCGCCGCCCGCGCCGCAGCTGCCCGAGGGCGCGGACCCGGCCCTGGGCAGCAAGCCGAAGGTCGAGGCGGGCCAGGGTGAGCTGAAAGAGCTGAAGGTGACCCCGTTGATCGAGGGCACCGGCGCGGAGGTCAAGTCCGGCCAGAGCATCACCACCAACTACGTGGGGGTCTTCTACGCCGACGGCAAGGAGTTCGACTCGTCCTGGGAGCGGGGCGAGCCGGCCACCTTCTCGATCGGCGTCGGCCAGGTCATCAAGGGCTGGGACCAGGGCCTGGTCGGGGTGAAGGTCGGCAGCCGCGTGCAGCTCGACCTTCCGTCCGACCTGGCGTACGGCGACGACGCCTCCGGCGGCCGGCCGACCGGCCCGCTGCGCTTCGTCGTCGACGTGCTCGCCGCCCAGTGACCCAGCCGGGGCACCCGGCCCGGTCGATGTGGACCCACGTCGAGCCGGTGCACGCGGTGACCTACTTCCACCCCCGGTCGCGGGCCGCCTACGAGTCGGTCGGGCTGCGCGGGTACTGGCGGGGCTACTTCGCCGGCCGGGCCGCGCCGCTCGGGCCGGTCGACGCGGCACCGGTCACCGCCGCGTTCTTCGCCTTCGCGCCGCACATGGTGGCCCGGGCGCTGCCGGCGGTCTGGGAGCTGGCCGGCCCGCAGGAGGCGTTGCGGGCCCGGCTGACCGGTGCCGTGCAGGCCCTGGCCGAGCTGACCTACGAGCTGCCCGAGACGTACCTCGCCGAGGCCGCCGCGCTGCTGGAGGCGGCGGCCGGGGAGGCTGACTGCGCCGGCCGGGTGCTCGCGGCGGCCAACGCGGCCCTGCCGACCGCCGAGTACCCGCTGGCCCGGCTCTGGCAGGCGGCCACCACCCTGCGCGAGCACCGGGGAGACGGGCACGTCGCAGCTCTGGTCAGCGCCGGCCTGGACCCGGTCGAGACGCTCGCCTGGCGGGCCGCCGTGGACCTGTCCGCCCAGGGGCTACTCGGGCGCGGCTGGTCGGAGCAGCAGTGGCAGGCCGCGAAGCGGCGGCTGGCCGAGCGGGGTTGGCTGACCGCCGAGGGCGAGCCGACCGCCGACGGTCACGCCGCCTTCCAGGCGGTGGAGGACGCCACCGATCTGGCCGCCGCCCGGCCGTGGGAGGCGCTGGGCGCGACACACACCGCCCGCCTGCGGGAGCTGCTCGGCCCGATCGCCCGCCGCTGCCACAGCGTCATCCCCACCGACAACCCGATCGGCCTCCCACCCCCGGCCTAGCCCCCCGCGGGTAAGGAAGGGCCCCTTGTTAACGCTTTCGGTAGAGAAGGGTTCCCCTCTCACTCCGCGGTGTTAACAAGGGGCCCTTCCTTCGGTCGGGGGTGGGTTGGGCAGGATGGGGGCGTGGTAGACGCAGTGATCTTCGACCTGGACGGCGTGATCGTGGACTCCGAGCCGGTGTGGGAGGAGGTCCGCCGGGCGTACGTGGCCGATCATCACGGCACCTGGCAACCGGACACCCAGCGGCGGCTGATGGGGATGAGCACCGGCGAGTGGGCCGCGTACCTCAGTGGTGAGCTGGGGGTGGACCGCAGCGCCGAGCAGGTCGCCGCCGAGGTCGTCGACCAGATGGCCCGCCGGTACGCCGCCCGGGTGCCGGTGATCGACGGCGCGGACCGGGTGGTGCGCCGGCTGGCCGCGCGGTGGCCGCTGGGGTTGGCCAGTTCCTCCCCGACCCGGCTGATCGAGGCGGCGCTGGTCGCCACCGAGCTGACCGACGCCTTCGGGGCGACGCTGTCGACCGAGCGGACCGCGCGGGGCAAGCCCGCTCCGGACGTCTACCTGGCCGTCGCCGAGCGGCTCGGCGTCGATCCGGCCCGCTGCGCCGCGGTCGAGGACTCCTCCAACGGGGTACGGTCGGCAGCCGCCGCCGGCATGCGGGTGGTGGCGATCCCGCACGGGGCGTACCCGTTGGACCCGGACGCCGAGGCGCTCGCCGCGGTGGTCCTGCGCACGGTGGCCGACCTGACCCCGCAGGTGGTCGACCAGCTCACCTGAGCCGCCGGCGTCTCACCTCCCGCAGCCGGTGAGAGGGGTGCCCCGCTATACAAAAATCGTTAACAGGGGGCCCTTCCTTACCGGAGTGGGGGGTGGTGGGGGCGGGGTGGGCCTACGGTCGGGGTATGAGGGCTGTGGTGTACCAGGGGCCGCACGACGTGACGGTCACCGAGGTCGACGATCCGCGCATCGAGGATCCCAACGACGTGGTCGTCAAGGTCACGACGACCGCGATCTGCGGGTCTGACCTGCACATGTACGAGGGGCGCACGGACGCCGAGCCGGGCATCGTCTTCGGTCACGAGAACATGGGCACGATCGTGGAGACCGGTCCGGGGGTGGTCAGCCTGCGCGTCGGTGACCGGGTCAGTATGCCGTTCAACGTGGCCTGCGGGTTCTGCCGCAACTGCCGGGCCGGTAAGACGGGGTTCTGTCTGACGGTGAACCCCGGCTTCGCCGGTGGCGCGTACGGGTACGTGTCGATGGGCCCGTACCGGGGTGGGCAGGCCGAGTACCTGCGGGTGCCGTTCGCCGACTTCAACTGTCTGAAGCTGCCGCCGGGCACCGGGTTCGAGAACGACTTCGCGATGCTGGCCGACATCTTCCCCACCGGGTACCACGGGGTGGCCATGAGTGAGCTGCGCCCCGGCGAGACGATCACCGTGATGGGTGGTGGGCCGGTCGGGTTGATGGCCGCGTACTCGGCGCTGTTGATGGGGGCGGCGGAGGTCTTCGTGGTGGACCGGGTCGCCGACCGGCTCCGGCTGGCCGAGTCGATCGGGGCCACCCCGATCGACTTCTCCGCCGGTGACCCGGTCGGGCAGATCCTGGACCGCACCGACGGCATTGGCACCGACCGGGGTGTGGACGCGGTCGGCTACCAGGCGCACGGCGCGGGTGGGCAGGAGCAGCCGGCGGCGGTGTTGAACAGCCTGATCGAGGTGGTCCGGGCGACCGGGATGATCGGGGTGGTCGGGCTCTACCTGGCGCATGACCCGGGCGCGCCGGATGAGCACTCCGGTCGGGGTGAGCTGCTGGTCAAGATGGGCAGGTTCTTCGAGAAGGGCCTGCGGATGGGCAGTGGGCAGGCGAACGTCAAGGCGTACAACGAGTATCTGCGCAACCTGATCGTGGCGGGGCGGGCGACGCCGAGTTTCGTGGTCAGCAAGGAGCTGCCGCTGGATGCCGCGCCCGAGGCGTACCAACGGTTCGACAAGCGCGAGGCGGGCTACTCCAAGGTGGTGCTCAAGCCCGCGGCCTGAGCGCGCCGAACGGCATGATCTTCGGTGGGGCGGGTACCGTCCCCGGATGAAGGCGATCGTGTACGAATCCGCCGGGGACGCCTCGGTGCTGCAGCTCGTCGACCGGCCGGTGCCGGAGCCCGGCCCGGGTGAGGTGCTGGTGCGGGTGGCCGTCTCCGGGGTCAACCCGACCGACTGGAAGGCCCGCCAGCAGGGCTGGTTGTCGGCGGGTTGGCAGATCCCCGGGCAGGACGGCGCGGGGGTGGTGGAGGCGGTCGGTCAGGGTGTGGACCGGGCGTTGACGGGTGAGCGGGTCTGGCTCTGGGAGGCCGCCTGGCAGCGGCCCTGGGGCACGGCCGCCGAGTACACGGTGGTCCCGGTGACCCAGGCGGTACGCCTCGGCGACGCCTCCTTCGACCTGGGTGCCGCGTTGGGCATCCCGTTCCTGACCGCGCACCGGTGCCTGACCGTGGGCGAGACGATGCCGGACCGGTTGCACCCGGGCGCGCTGGCCGACCGTACGGTGCTGGTGCAGGGTGGGGCGGGCGCGGTGGGCAACGCGGCGATCCAGTTGGCCCGCTGGGCCGACGCGACCGTGATCGCGACGGTCAGCAGCCCGGAGAAGGCGCAGCTCGCGGCGGCGGCCGGGGCCGACCACGTGATCGACTACCGGGAGCAGGACGTGGTGGCCGAGGTCCGGGCCGTCGCGCCGCAGGGTGTGCGCACGGTCGTCGAGGTCTCCGCCGCGCGCAACGCCGCCACCGACGTCCAGGTCGTCGCCCCCGGCGGCGTGGTCTGCGTGTACGCCGACGACGGCGGTGCCGAGGTCACCCTGCCGATCCGTCCGCTGATGGCCCAGAACGCCCGTTGGCAGTTCGTGCTGGTCTACACCGCGCCTCGGGCGGCCAAGGCGCACGGGGTCGCGGATGTGGCCGCCGCGGCGGCACAGGGCGCACTACGGGTCGGCGCGGCGGCCGGACTGCCGTTGCACCACCATCCGCTGGCCGCGACCGCCGCCGCCCACCGGGCGGTGGAGAACTCGGTGGTCGGCAAGGTGCTGGTCACCACCACCGAGTGAGATCCGGGTTGTCCGGAATTTCCGGTCACCAGGGCGAAAGCGAATAAGTTTCGCGACAATGGAGGGCGGGGCGGCCCCGGCGCGGTGCGAACGCCGGGGCCGCCCCTTGTGGGGAGGGATCGAGGAGTGTTGCCCCCTACCCCACAAGGCGACGACCCACCGGAAAACGTTACGGCGGGAACCCCGGAACGCCCCACCGCAGCGGCGAACCCTCGTAAATTGTCCGGGTGAGCATCTCCTGGGCTGACTCGTACGTGGGCCAACTACGCGCACTCGCCGGTGACCGGACGTTGATGTTCGTCGGCGCCCGCGCGGTGGTGCGCGACAGCGCCGGCCGGATCCTGCTGATCCAGCGCTCCGACAACGGTCAGTGGGCGCTGCCGGCCGGCGCGATGGAGTTGGGCGAGTCGATCGCCGACTGCGCGGTACGCGAGGTGCGCGAGGAGACCGGGCTACGCGCCCTGCGGGTAAGCGCCTTCGCCCTCTACACCGGCCCGGACCGGACCCACACCAACATGTACGGCCACACGTACCAGATCTTCACCGCCGCGTTCCGCATCGACGAGTGGTCCGGACAGCTGAGCCGGACCACCGACGAGACCACCGACGCCGGCTTCTTCCGGCCGGGGCAGTTCCCCGGCCCGCTCTCCGCCTCGGTCCCGGAGACCCTCGCCGACCTGGCCGTCTTCGAGCAGACCAACCGCCTGATCCTGAAGTGACCCACCGCTGACCGCGGCGCGGGCCCGACGCTCAGAGCATCGTCTGGCTCTTGGCCTCCATGCTGGTCGCCGCCTCCTCCTTGGACTCCTTCGCCAGTGGCCGGCCGCCGGGGGCTGGGGCGTCGCCGGTCCGCGGGTCGTCGTCGGCGGCCCCCTTGAGCTGGTCGTTCGGCAGGGCCAGGGTGACCAGCACCGCCAGCACCGCGATCAACGCGGTGGTCAGGAAGACCAGGTGCAGCGCCTCGACGAAGGCGGCCTGGATCGCCGCGCGTACCGGCTCGGGTAGGGCCAGGATCGCACCCGGCGCGTTGATCGAGATGTCGGTGCCGCCCTGGGCGGTGACGGCGGCGGCCTGGTCGGGCGGCAGTTGGGCGATCGCGGCGGGCAGCCGGTCGGCGAGTGCGGTGTCGAGCCGGCCGGCGAGCACCGCGCCGAGGATGGCCACCCCGAACGAGCCGCCCAGCGACCGGAAGAAGGTCGCCGAGGAGGTGCCGGCACCCAGGTCACGCGGGTCCACCGCGTTCTGCACGCCGAGCACCAGCGACTGCATGCTGAGCCCCAGCCCGACCCCGATCACCACCATGAAACCGAAGGCGATCCAGAGCGAGGTCTCCACCCGCAGCCGGGTGAAGAGCAGCATCCCGGCCAGCAGCACCGCCGAACCGGCCACCGGGAACCACTTGTACCGCCCGAGCCGGCTCATCGCCCGGCCGGTCACGATGGAGGTCACGATGATGCCGGCCATCATCGGCAACATCAGCAGGCCGCTGCGGGTGGGCGAGGCGCCCTTGACGATCTGCAGGTACAGCGGGATGAAGATGATCGACCCGAACATCATCAGGCCGAGGACGAAACCGGCCACGTTGGCAAGCGTGAAGGTTCGGCCCCGGAACAGCCGCAACGGCAGGATCGGCTCGCGGGCCCGGGACTCCTGGAAGACGAAGGCCGCCGCCAGCACCGCACCGGCGGCGAAGAGTCCGACGATCACCGGACTGCGCCACGGGTACGAGGTGCCGCCCCAGCTCAGCGCCAGCAGCAGGCAGCTCACCCCGGCGACCAGCAGCGTCGCGCCCAGCCAGTCGATCGCGTGCCGCCGCCGGGTGAACGGCACCAGCCGCAGCACCCGGGAGCAGACCGCGATGGCCAGGATCGCCAGCGGCACGTTCAGGTAGAAGATCAACCGCCAGTTGGTCTCGGCGAAGTAACCGCCTACCAGCGGCCCGGCCACCGACGACACGCCGAAGACCGCGCCGAACACCCCCTGGTAGCGGCCCCGCTCCCGGGGCGAGACCACATCCGAGATGATGGTGAAGGCGAGCGTCATCAGCCCACCGGCCCCCACCCCCTGCACCGCACGGGTGACGATCAACTGGGTCATGTCCTGCGACAACCCGGCCAGCAGGGAGCCGAGCAGGAACGTGCCGATGGAGAAGAGGAACACCGGCCGCCGCCCGTACAGGTCGGCCATCTTGCCGTACAGCGGGGTGGAGGCGGTGGAGGCCAGCAGGTACGCCGTCACCACCCAGGAGTAGTGGTCGATCCCGCCCAACTCGCCGACGATCGTGGGTAGCGCGGTACCCACGATCGTCTGGTCCAGCGCGGCGAGCAGCATGCCGGTCATCAACCCGGCCATCAGCAGGCGCAACTGTCGTGCGGTCAACACCGGGCGGGCCGCATGGGTCGTCATGGTAGCCGGTTTCCCGCCTGGCCCGGATTATGCCTCTTCAGTCAGTGCGTCCGGCGGAACCGGAGAACTGACGGGCGGGAGCCCGGTCCGGAGCCAGGTTTGACCGGGGTCGCCCGGGGGACCCGGCAGGGCATGGCAGGAGCAGCAGCGGAACAGCACCGGCTCGCCACCGTCGTGCAGAGCTGGCTGGGACGGCCCGTACTGGTCATCGGGGACGCGATGCTCGACGAGTGGCGGTTCGCCGACTCCGAGCGCCTCTGTCGGGAGGCACCGGCCCCGGTACTCACCCTGCGCCGGCGGATCTCCGCCGCCGGTGGCGCGGCCAACACGGCGGTGAACATCGCCGCGCTGGGCGGGCGGGCCGTCCTCGTCGCCCCGGTCGGCGGCGACGTCGCCGGTGACGAGTTGCACGACTGCCTGGACCGGGCCGGCGTCTGGGACCGTACCGTCAACGAACCCGGCCGGCCGACCCCGGTGAAGCGCCGGATGCTCGCCGACCGGCAGATCCTGCTGCGCGAGGACTCCGGCGACCCGGAGGACGCGCTCACCGCCGACGGGGTGGCCCGGCTGCTCACCGCCATGGACTGCGCCACCGAGGAGCTGCGGGCCGCCGCCGGTGGGCAGCGCCCCACCCTGGTGGTCTGCGACTACGGCCTGGGCGCCCTGCCCGCACCGGTACGCGCCTGGCTGATCGCCGCCCGGGACCGCTTCACCACGGTGGCCCTGGACGCGCACGACCTCGCCGACTGGCACGGGCTGGCCCCCACGGTGGTGACCCCGAGTTTCGCCGAGGCGACCCGGCTGCTCGCCCGGGCCACCCCCGGCGCGGCCGGCTCCGGCGGCAGCGACCTGCACCTGGAACACGCGGGCAGCGACCCCTCCGACGGCCCGTCCGAGCTGACCGTCGGTGCCGCCCCCGGCCGCGCCGGGCCACTACCGGCCGCCGCAGGATCGGGGCCGACCGACTCGTCCGGGCCGGCCGCCCGGTCCGCGCCCACCGACGGTTACCCGCCGGCCGGTGCACCCGGGCCGCGGGGGGAGCCGACGGCGGCTGAGGGTCGGGTGGCGATGACCGTGGACGGGTCGAGCGTGACCGGTACCGGGGTGACCGTCAACGCCACCGTCGGCGAGGGCGTGGACCGGGCCGTACTTGCCGAGTCCCGCCTGACCGAGCTGCGGGAGCAGACCGGGGCCGACGTGGTGGCGGTGACCCTGGACACCGAGGGCGCGGTGGTCGGCGGGGCCGACGGCACCCCCCGGCGCAGCCACAGCACCCCGGTGCCGGCCAGCCACGCGGTGGGCGCCGGGGACGTGTACCTCGCCGCGATGACCCTGGCGTTGGCCGCCGAGGCACCGCTGCCGGTCGCCGCGCAGCTCGCCCAACTCGCCGCCACCAGCACGGTCTCCGACACCGGCACCTGCGTGTGCCGCCGCGACGACCTGCTCGCCGCGCTCGGCGGCGAGGCACCGACCAGCACGGTACGACCGGTGCTGGTCGGCCCGGACGAGCTGGGCGCCATCGTCGCCCAACACCGACGGGCGGGCCGGACGGTGGTCTTCACCAACGGCTGCTTCGACGTGCTGCACCCCGGCCACGTCCGCTACCTGGAACAGGCCCGGGGCCTCGGTGACCTGCTGGTGGTGGCGGTCAACTCCGACGAGAGCGTACGCCGGCTCAAGGGCCCGGACCGGCCGGTCAACCCGGTCGAGGACCGGGTCACCCTGCTGGCCGCACTCTCCTGCGTGGACCACGTGGTGGTCTTCGCCGAGGACTCACCGGCCGGGCTGATCGGAGCCCTCCGCCCCGACGTGTACGTCAAGGGCGGCGACTACCCGCCCGAGATGGTGCCCGAGGCACCGCTGGTCCGCCGCCTCGGCGGTCAGGTGCGCACCCTCGGGTACGTCCCGGACCGGTCCACCTCGGCGATCATCGACCGGATCCGCGCCCACCACCTACCGACCGAACCCGATCCCGCCGCGACCCGGCCCGGCCCTGCCACGACCCCGCCCGGCCCTGCCGCTTCGCCGGCCGACCCGGCCGCGTCCCGGCCCGGTCCTGAGCAGACCGTGCCGAGCACGCCGTCGTGAACCGGCCGTTGGCCACCGGCTCGGTGCAGGAGTTCCGCCGGGACCGGCTGCTCGACGTGCTGATCCCCACCCGCGACCGCCCCGCCGAACTGGCGGTCACCCTGGCCGGGCTGGCCGCCCAGGAGGGCGTACCCGGATTCGGGGTGGTGGTCAGCGACCAGTCCGACGACCCGCCGGGCTTCGCCCACCCGGCGGCGGCCACCATGGTCCGGGCCCTGCGCCACCGGGGTCACCCGGTGCTGCTCACCCGGCGGCTGCCCCGGCGCGGCCTGGCCGAACACCGGGCGTACCTGCTGGCCGCCTCGACCGCCCGGTACGTGCTCTGCCTCGACGACGACGTCTGGCTGGAACCCGGGGCGGTACACCGGCTGGTCACCGCCATCGAGGAGCTGGGCTGCGGGTTCGTCGGCAACGGCGTACACGGACTGTCGTACCTGGACGACGTGCGGCCCGAGACGCACCGGCACTACCGGGAGTGGGACGGCCCGCCGGTGCCGGAGCGGATCCGGCCGGGCAGCCCGGAATGGGACCGGGCGCAGATCCACTCGGCGGCGAACCTGCTGCACGTCACCGCCGGACTGGACCTCACGCCGGAGAGCTGGCGGGCGTACCGGGTCTCCTGGATCGGCGGCTGCGTGCTGTACGACCGGGCGAAACTGGTCGACTCCGGCGGCTTCGACTTCTGGCGGCGGCTACCGCCGAACCACCAGGGCGAGGACGTCGCCGCCCAACTGTCCGTGCTGGCGTCCCACGGCGGCGCCGGCGTCCTGCCCAGCGGCGCCTACCACCTGGAGTCCCCCACCACCGTCACCGACCGCGCCGTCGAAGCCTGGCAACTCCTGTAAGGAAGGGCCCCTGCTTAACGCATACAGTCGAGAAGGGTCCCCTTCTCACACCCGAATCGGCGCGGAGAGCGCGCGGCGCGGAGAGCGCGCGGCGCGGAGAGCGCGCGGCGCGGAGAGCGCGCGGCGCGGAGAGCGCGCGGCGCGGAGAGCGCGCGGCGCGGAGAGCGCGCGGCGAGCGCGGGCGACGGGGCGGCGGGTCAGGTGAGGAGTTCGTGGGCGGCTTCCAGGACCTCGGCGGCGGGTACGTCCGCCACGAAGGAGTCCCGGTGCGGGCATTCCCCGCTGCCGTCGCGGTGCGGGTAGAGGCCCCGGGTGCAGTCGACGCCGCAGACCGGGCAGTGCACGGTCCACGAGACGATCGGCCGGTGCCGGTCGCGTACCAGGCTGCCGGAGTTGATCAGGTTGCCCACCCAGTAGACGCCGACGGTCGCCGTGCCCACCGCTGCGGCCAGGTGCAGCGGACCGGTGTCGTTGGAGACCACCAGGGCACACTCGGCGTAGCAGGCGGCCAGCCCGCCGAGGCCGAGCGTGCCGACCAGTGGCCGGACCGGCGCCTCGGCGAGGGTGACCAGCCGGTCCACCACGGCGCGTTCGGACGGCGTACCGGTGACCAGGACCTCGTACCCGGCGGTGGCCAGCTCCCGGGCGACCTCGGCGAAGCGTTCGACGGGCCAGCGGCGGCGGGTGTCGGTGGCCCCCGGGTGCAGCGCCACCCGGGGCCGGCCGGGCTCGCCGAGCACGGCGCGGGCCTCGGCCCGGTCGGTGTCGGTGACCGCCAACCTCGGCACGATGGTGGTGGCCGGGGCCCCGACCAGCGTGACCACCTCCAGGTACCGCAGCACCTCGTGCTGGTAGTAGACGTAACGGACCCAACGGTCCAGCGGCGGGGCGTCCTCGGCGCGCAGACCGGCGGTGACCCGGGCGCCGAGCCCGCTGACCACCGGGTTGGAGTTCGCACCGCCGCCGTGCAGCTGCAACGCCAGATCGAAGCGTTCGGTACGGGCCGCCGTCAGGAAGGCGGCCAACCGGCCCTCGGCCTCGCCCGGCTCGGCCGCCCGGATCCCCGGGGCCGGCGGCACCACCGCGACCCGGTCGACCGGGCCGGGCCGGTCGCGCAGCAGCTTCGCGTGCCACGGCGCGCCGAGCAGCACGATCTCCGCCCCCGGGTACGCCGCCCGCAGCGCGTCGAGCGCCGGCAGGATGAAGATGAAGTCACCGAGTGCGTTGGCCCGCAGTACGGCGATCCGCTCGACCTCCGGCACCAACCCCCGACCCCGCGTCTCACCCAGCGGGCCCGGCCCGTCGACCGGCCGGTCCCGATCCAGCCCGAAACCGTCGGCCGGAAGGCCCGGGGCGGCACCGCCGGCCGGAAGGCCCAGCCCGGAACCGTCGGCCGGAAGGCCCGGGGCGGCACCGCCGACCGGCGGACTGCCGACGGGTGTGAACCGGGACGGGGTGGCCGGGCGGTCCGTCATCGCCGGTCGTCGTCGGGTCGGGTGTCCGGGTGGTGCAGCTCCCGGTCGGCGGCCGGGTCGACCGGTCGCGGCGCGCCGCCGCCGGCCCTCGGTGGCGCGGTACGGCCGGGCGGCCGGCGACTGGTGCCGCCGATGGTGATGGTGCGCGGTCGCGGGCGGGAGGCTCGGGGCAACCGGATCCGGAGCAGTCCGTGGTCCATCACCGCGTCGATCGAGTCGGGGTCGACCCGGGCCGGCAGGTCCACCCGGTACTCGAAGCCACGGGTCTCGAAGCCGCCCGGGATGCCCTGGTCGGCGTTGACCTCGGCCTCCGAACGGGCCCGTACGCACAGCTCCCGGTCGTCCAGCTCGACGGCCACCTCCTCGGGGGCCACCCCGGGTAGCCGGACGACGACCTCCCAGCCCTCGGCGACCTCGGAGAGCTCGACCTCCGGCGGCCCGGACCGGCCGTTGATCAGCCGGCTCAGCTCGGCGCGCAGGGCCTGGAGTTCGCCGACGGGGTCCCAGCCGGGCGAACACCAGCCGCGCTCCGGCTCGGTCACCGTGGCTCCCCCGACCGGGCGGCGGGCCGCAGCGAGCTGGGCGCGTCCAGGTCGGCGTCGCGGTCCACCCCGACCCCGAGCCGGTCGACCAGCTCGCCGCCGAGCCAGGCGCTGATGCCGAGGATGGCCACGCCGACCACCTCGATCGCGATCAACGCGCCTCCGGCGGCCCGGGACTCGGCGTTGAGCCGGACCACCCAGACGGCGGCGAAGAGCAGGATCACCGCGATGTTCGCGGCGGCGTGGGTCAGGCCCACCCGCTTGGCGCGGGTGCCGGCGGGGATCGCCAGCAGGTCGAACACCCCGGCCGCCGCAGCCAGCAGACCGACGACCAGACCGACGGTGATGTTCCAGTACGCCACCTCGCCGAGGAAGTCCGGCCCGCCGACGGTGTCGACCACGTCGAAGAGTACGGCGGTGACCAGCAGGGCAACCGGGAACATCACCAGCATCGGATGGACGGGATGGCCCAGCACCTTCAGTCGGCTCTCCATCGTGCGCCTCTCCACTGCCTCGGGCGTCCGGGATCTGCTGCTCAGGCCGTACCCCGTTGTTTCGGGGGCAAACCTCGCGTCCGGCGCGCTCCTGACCTGACCGCGGCGCTCGCGCGCGGTGGGGCCGCGCGGACGCCGTCACCGAGATCAACGGGGACGGGTGGGTCCCAGTGACGGTCAACGGGCCGGGCCGATCCGCACCTGGCAGGTTTATGGATGCGGCGGAGCGGAAACCAGTGCCGCCACCGACGACGGTCCACACGGGAGGTTCCAGTGAGCCAGGCCACCGTTCACGAAGGCCACAAGTCCGCCGCCGCCCCCACCGGCGGGGCCGGCGGCACCAACATCCTGGCGATCCTGTCGCTGGTCTTCGCCTTCGTCGCCGCCCCGGTCGGCATCGTGCTGGGTCACCTGGCCAAGCGGCAGATCCGGCAGACCGGAGAGCAGGGTGCCGGGCTGGCCAAGGCCGGCCTGGTGCTGAGCTACCTCTTCACCGGCCTCTCGGTTCTCTTCTTCGTGATCTTCGTCGTGCTGATGGCCAACGCCGACCCGGCCGCCACCACCGCCAACTGACCTGCGCGCCCCGGCCCGTCCCGCACCCCGGGGCGGGCCGACTCCTCTGGCGGGCCTGTCCCGGGGACGCTGAGGCCGCAGTTCGGCCCGGGACAGGACGGCCGACGGTGCGGACGGCAGCCGGTCAGGAGGTGCAGAACGGCGCCGGCTCGGTGAGGCCGAGCTCCGCGCAGTCCCATTCGGTGCCCTGGTCGTGGTACCGCCAACCCGTACCGGCCGTGTAGTGGAAAAGGTAGCGGACGCTGCCGCCGCCCGGGCGCTGCACGTCGGCCGCCGCCCAGGTCTGCGCGCACTGCACCCCGACGGACCCGAAGGACCAGCCCTGGGGCAGTTCGACCAGGTCACCGAGGGCTTCGACCGATGGACAGTCGGGTTCTTCGGATCCGGCACCGCTGGGGGCGGCGGCGGGTGTCGCCCACGGATCGGGCCGGTGGCTGGTAACGAAGGCGACCGTACCGCCGAGGGCCAACACCACCGCTGCGGCCGTGGTGCCGGTGACGAGGGTCGCCCGCCGTTGCGACTGCCGCGACCTGCGCAGGGACCGCTCGTAGAGGTCGGCGCTGCCGCCGTGCTCGCTCAGGTCGGACATGGCCTGACGCAGCGGCCCGAAGTGGTCGGTCATCAGGCCTCCTCCATCACGGCCGAGAGCAGCTCGGGCGCTATCTCCCGCATCCGGGCCAGTGCCTTGCTGGTCTGACTCTTGATCGTGCCGACCGAGCACTGCAACAGGTTCGCGGCCTCGGCCTCGCTGCGGTCCTCGAAGAAGCGGACCACCAGCACCGCGCGTTGTCGCGGGGTGAGTTGGGCGAGTGCCTGGTGCAGGGCGAGCTTGAGATCGGTACGGCGGGCGTGGTCACTGCCGGGCTGCGCCACGTCGGCCAGTTCCCCGGGCAGGGACTCGGCCACCCTGCGGCGCCGCCACCAGCTCACCTGCTGGTGGTACATGGCGGTGCGGGTGTACGCCTCGAAGTGCCCCGGATCGTCCAGCCGCCGCCGGCCCCGATGGGTACGGGCCAGCGCGTCCTGCACCAGGTCCTCGGCGAGGTGCCGGTCGCCGGTCAGCAGGAACGCCGTCCGGAGCAACGCCGGCGAGCGGGTCCGGACGAACTCCCGGAACTGGTCGTCGATCGAATCCGCCATGCCCCGCTCGTGCCCCCACGTACCGCACAGGTTGCCAGTCAGGGCGCGGCGGCGTCGACGAGGCCGTCCACTGTGGCGCACACCGTAGCTGGTGTACACCACCGCGCGCGACCGCGGTCACCCGGTCAGCCGGAGATGCAGAACGGTGCCGGCTCGGTGACGCCGAGGTCCGCGCAGTCGTATCCGCTGCCCTCGCCGTAGTACTTCCAGCCGGTACCGGCGGTGTGGCGGAACAGGTAGACGCCGTCACCGACGTTCGGCCCCTGCGGGTCGGCTCCCGCCCAGCCCTGCACGCACTCGACCCCGCCGAAGGTGACGCCCTCCGGCAGCTCGACCAGTTTCTGCAGGGTCGCCCCCGAGGGGCAGGCGGCGCTTGCGACATCCCCGGCCGCCCCGGTGGCCGCCGTGGGCGGAGCACCGGGGGTGCCGTCCGCCGGGGCGGCCGGCGACGGAGCGGACGCGGTGGAGTCAGGACCGGGTGCCGCCGTGACGGTACAGGCGGTGAGTGCGGCCAGGGCGGCGGCAGCGGGCAGCAGCAGCAGAAGACGACGTGCAGACATTTCCGGACCCCTGTGGATCGTGGCGGTCGTTGCGTACATCCGGGTACATGCGATCCGCCGGCCACAGGTTGCCGCCAACCGGAACTTTCCTCGAAGATGGCGGCAATGCGCGTACGCGCAAGGATCATGACACGGTCGGCGGCGCGTCGGTCGGATCGGAGTCGGGTGATGCAGCGACCGCACCGGGTGGTGTCCCTCGTGCTCGACGGGGCGCTCCCGCTGGACGTCGGGATCCCGGCGGAGGTGTTCCATCCGGAGACGGGGTTCCCCTACGCGGTGTCGACCTGCGGGGTCACCGCCGGAACGGTGCCGTCCCACGGGGACTTCGGCTACGCGGTCCCGCGGGGCCTGGACGCCCTGGCCGACGCGGACACGATCGTCGTACCGGGGTACGCCCCGGCGGGTCGGCCGATACCGGTGGCGGTGCGCGAAGCGCTGCGGAACGCCGCGTCCCGCGGGGCGCGCATCGCGTCGATCTGCTACGGCGCGTTCGCCCTCGCGGATGCCGGTCTGCTCGACGGTCTACGGGCGACGACGCACTGGGATGCGGCGGAGCAGCTCGCCCGGCGGCATCCGCGGATCACGGTCGAGCCGAACGTGCTCTTCGTCGACGAGGGAGCCATCCTCACCTCGGCGGGGGCCGCCGCCGGTCTCGACCTGTGCCTGCACATCGTCCGGCGGGATCTCGGCGTGGGCGCGGCGAACGAGATCGCCCGAGGACTCGTCACCGCGCCCTACCGGACCGGGGGTCAGGCCCAGTACCTGCCGAAGAGCAGCTCGGCCGCCCACGGCGAAACCCTCGCGGCGACGCGCGAATGGGCCCTGACGCGGCTCGACAAGCAGCTCACGATCGCCGGACTCGCCGCACACGCGAAGCTGTCGCCCCGCACGTTCCTGCGCCGCTTCGCCGAGGAGACCGGCAGCACCCCGCTGCAGTGGATCCTGCGGGCGCGGGTCGACACCGCCCGTGGACTCCTGGAGAGCACGACGCTGTCGGTCGACCGCATCGCGCACGAGGTCGGCCTGGGCACCGGAGCGAACCTCCGCCTGCACTTCCGCCGGCTCCTGGACGTGTCCCCCTCGGAGTACCGCGCCACCTTCTCCGGGCGGAGCTGACCACCGCGGTCATCGTCCGGCCACCCCCCGAGCGCCCCGCTACGAGACGCGCGCGGGAAGCGCGAGGGTTTCGCCCGCCACGTCGATCGCGACCTTGCCGTGCAGGGCGTACGACCGCCGGTTCTCCAGAAGCTCATGCGCCTCGCCCATCCGGGCCAGCGGAAGAGTCGCGCCGATCACCGGCTTCACCAGGCCACGCTCGACAAGCGTGGTGAGCGCGTTCAGCTTTCCCTGGTTCTGCCGGGTGAAGACGAAGTGGTAGGCGGCGTTGCGACCCCACGCCTCGATGAGGTTCTGCGGCTGCGCGATGTCGACGATGCTGACGACGCGTCCGAAGTCGGCGAGCGTCAGCGGGCTCCGGGTGAGCGCGTCGCCGCCGATCGTGTCGAAGACGACGTCGACCCCCCTGCCCCGGGTCAGCTCGGCCACCGCGTCGACGTAGTCCGCCGACGTGAAGTCGATCGCCGCATCCGCCCCGAGAGAGCGTACGAACTCGTGGTCGCCGGCCTTCGCGGTGGTGATCACCCGGGCGCCGATCGCCTTCGCGATCTGGATCGCGATCGTGCCGACACCGCCCGCGCCGCCATGGATGAGGATCGTCTCCCCCACGGCGAGCTGGGCCCGCGTCACCAGGGCCTCCCAGACCGTGCCGCCGACGAGAGTCAGGCTCGCCGCCTCCAGGTGACTGAGGTTCGCAGGCTTCCGGCCGACCAGGTCGACGTCGGCGACGTGCTGCTCGGCGTAGGAGCCGGGGCCGCCGAAGATCCGGGGCGTGTAGTACACCTCATCGCCGACGCGGAACTCGGTCACGTGGGATCCGACCTCCTCGACCACGCCGGAGATGTCGTGCCCGATGATCGCCGGGAGCGGCACCTGATCCGCGTAGTCTCCGCGACGGATCTGGTAGTCGAGCGGGTTGACCGCGGTCGCGTGGACGCGCACCCGCACCTGGCGGGGTCCGACCCGCGGTACGGAGACATCGCGCAGCTCGAAGGCATCGGCCCCGCCGAAACGGGCGAGCACAACGGCCTTCATCGAATCCGTCATATCGACGTTCCTCATCGTGGTTCGGGGCGCGCGACGCGCCGGGACGGTGCTTCCCGCCCAGCGTCGCGCGCACGATCCACACCCTCCAGTGGCAGCAATGCCAATATCCACAAGGATAGTGACACGCCCGTCAGCGCATGGGCGGACGGCGTCAGCGCAGGTGGCCATGGACCATGGACAGTGACACCACGTCACATTCGGCGGTGACGCGGCGCCACTGCCGGGCCGGCGTCGTCCGCGCTGTGATGGGTGCATGTCCGCCTCACCCGTCATCGACGTCGACCGGCTGAACCTCACGTACGGCGACTTCCACGCCGTCAAGGACCTCCTTCGGGGT
Organism: Micromonospora sp. WMMA1923; assembly: GCF_049179195.1. Taxonomy (NCBI): domain Bacteria; kingdom Bacillati; phylum Actinomycetota; class Actinomycetes; order Micromonosporales; family Micromonosporaceae; genus Micromonospora; species Micromonospora sp. WMMA1923. Next base: position 6,215,985 of record NZ_JBMHLZ010000001.1, on the reverse strand, counting down.
ACGGGCTGAGGACCGCGCCTATCGGGGCTCGTCGACCTGACCGGGCCCTCGTCCGCCTTTTGCCCTGCCGGCCGCCGGGGCACCGGCGCTGCCGGTCCTTTCCAGCCGCACCCGACTCGCTCGGGTCGTCGGCAACTTGCTGCCTACGAACTCAAGGAGCCACTCGTGTACAGGCCCGCCATACCCGACCCGCGCACCACCCACCGGGAAAGGCCGCTCGTCTCGGGAAAGACCGCTGCCCGCCTTGTCGCTACCGCAGCCGCGGCGTCCCTGCTGGTCGGCCTCGGCGCCTGCACGCCGTCAGTCCAGGCGGCGCCAGCGGTCGCCACCGCCGAAGATGCGGTCACCCATGCCGAGAACAAGCGGGTGGCCAAGGGTGCCCGGTGGACCCAGCACTACTTCCCCTCCTCCGACGGGTCGGACGTCGAGTTGCACGCCGACGTCCTGCTGCCCGAGAACCTGCCCGAGGGCAAGAAAGTACCGGTGATCCTGTCGGTCGGTGCCTACTTCGGGCACTCCGGGCAGCTCGATGACGAGAAGCACCCGCACACCGGCCCCTCGAACCGCTTCTACGACTTCATCGAGGGCACCGACCTGTTCTCCCGCGGCTACGCGTTCGTGATGGTCGACCAACGCGGCTTCGGCGGCTCCACAGGATGCCTCGACTTCCAGGGCCCCGGCGAGCAGGCCGACGTGAAGGCGGCCATCGACTGGGCCGCCACCCAGCCCTGGTCCACCGGCGCCGTCGGCATGTACGGCAAGTCCTACGACGCCATCACCGGCCTGATCGGCAACAACCTCAACCAGGACGCCCTCAAGGCGGTCGTCGCCCAGGAACCCATCTGGGACCTGTACCGCAACATCCGCTCCAACGGCGTACCCCGCTCGACCATCGGCAACGTGGCCACCAGCTACAACCGGATCGCCACCCTGCCCCAGCTGCCCGACGACGACGAGCGATACCGGACCAATGCCGCGTACGAGGAGAAGCATCCCTGCGTGGCCGTCAACTCGATCCAGTACCTGACCGCCGACTACGAGTCCGAGTACTGGCAGACGCGCGACCTGGCCCGGCAGGCCAAGGGCAGCGACACCCCGCTGTTCTTCACCCAGGGCTTCACCGAGTGGAACACCGAACCGGAGGGGATGGAGGAATACCTCACCAACCACCATGGTCCGCAGCGGGGCTGGCTCGGACCGTGGGACCACAAGCGGGGCAACGAACGCGCCGCCGACGGCCGGCTGGAGATGGGCCGCGACAGCTGGTTCGCCGAGACCATCTCCTTCTTCGACCAGTACCTGCGCGGCGTCACGCCGACGGTCGACTACCCCGCGTACGCCATCCAGGACAACAACGGCCGGTGGCGCGCCCAGGACAACTGGCCGGTCGTGGACAGCTCGCCCACCCTCGCGTTGCCCGGCGGCCGATACCTCGACGACAGCGCCGAAGGCGACCCCAAGGTCGATACCGGTAACAGCTTCTACCGCTGGTCACAGCCGCTGCGCCAGGCCACCCGGGTGACCGGCACTCCTCGCCTCTCCCTCACCGCCCGGGGCCACGGCAACCTGATGGTCCGGCTCTACGACGTCGCCCCCGACGGCACCGGGGTCTTCTTCAACGAGCAGGTGGCACTGGTGAACGGCGGCAAGCTCGCCTTCGACCTCAAGTCGAACGACTGGACCCTCGCCGCCGGCCACCGCCTCGCCGTGCAGATCGGCACCATCCAGGCCCCCGGACTGTTCAGCGACTGGACCGACACACCCTCCAACCGGAAGATCACCGTCGAGAACGTCCGGCTCGACCTCGACCTGGACGACCCGCGCGACGACCGCCCGACGGATGGCGAACGCGCCGTGTTCCTCGACATCTACACCGCTCTCTCCACCACCGAGAAGATGCCCATCGGCAAGCCCAGCTTCACCGTCCCCGCACCCCTTCGCTGAGCCCCACCGCCGAACGCCCCTTCCACAATCGCACCGACCCGAACGCCGACGGCGTCGGGGCCGGGCTTCTCGCCTAGGACCGGGCGCACCTGGCGTGGCGGGAGCGGTAGCTCCAGCGCCCCCGTTATCACCCGGACGGATCCTGGAAAATGCGCGTCCAGCAGTACCTGACGGGTTCTGACTCGCCTCCGGAAAGCGTGGAGATAACTCCCAACCCGACTGGGGGGATAGCATGATTGCACAAGATCTAGAAACCGTGGAAGCTCATTTCCATGACCACACAGAAAATCTCACGGTTCCATCGGGCCGCCGTGGCCCTCGTCCTTCCCGTCGCCGTGATAGGGGCCCTCGCCGCGTGTGATGACTCGGCGGCGTCGCAGGCCGCGCCCGCGGCTGGTCCGGAAGCCGCGGTTCCCTCGACCTCGACAAGCGCGGCGCCCGCAGCGGGCCTGCATATGATCGCCAACAACGGGCATCAGCTTGCCTTCCACGTCACGCCCGGAGGTTCTCCCACCATCGTGCTGGACGCCGGCGGCGGCGAGGACTCCTCGTACTGGGATGCCCTGGTGCCGCAGCTGTCGCAGGCCACCGGATCGCAGATCATCACCTACGACCGGGCCGGCATGGGTGCCAGCGAGGAGGTGACGGGACCATGGGACCCCCAGGCCGCCGCCTCCGACCTGCAGGCCGGTCTGCGTGAACTCGGCGTCACCCAGAACGTGATCCTCGCGGGCCACTCGCAGGCAGGAGAGGTGGCCCACTACTTCGTCCTCGCGAACCCCGGCGTTGTCTCCGGGGCGGTGCTGATCGATGCCAACGTGCCGCAATTCTTCACCGACACCCAGATCCAACGAATTGTCACGCTGACCGCGCCGCAGATCGAAGAGCTCAAGAAGGCGCCGTCGACGAAGGCGAACCGCCAGCTCATTGCCACGGCCGACAACTTCGGTCCCACGCACCAGGCGTACCACAAGGTCTCCTGGCCCGACAGCATCCCCGTCATCTATGTCGTGTCGGACAAGACACCCTTCGACGGATCTCCGCAGGACGCTCAGGCCTGGCGCGACGCGGCCGCCGCGTTCGTCAAGGCGGGGCCCGACCGCACCCTCGTCACCGCCAAGGGCAGCTCGCACGACGTTCCCCAGGACGAGCCCGTCCTGGTGCTCAACGAAATCGCACAGATGACCGCCACCGTCAAGTAACGGCATCGTGCCAGCGGGTGACAGGGGCCCGGATCTCGATGACGGCGAGGTGGCGGCAGAGATTCCGGGAGCGGGCCGACACTGCTTGCGCGGCGGGTAAGGTGTGCGCCGGTAGACGACTCAGCCGGCTGAGTCGTCTACCGGCGGAAGTGAAGAAACCTCACCGCGCGGAAATTGCGGATCGCCCGGGGGCCGATATGGACCGACCGCCAGTCCCGTCGATTCGGCACGATGCGCGATGAGGGAGTGAAATGACCGATTCCAGCGGAACCACCCTTCCCGGCGGCTCCTCGCCCTCGCGGGAACGCTCCGGGCCTGGTCCCGTCGCACGCAGCGGTCCAGCTCCGCGCTCCGCGCTGGGCTTGCGGATGAGCCTGTTGGGCTGGTCGCTGGTGCTGCTGACGGGTTCGGCCCTGGGTGCCGTGCTGGCCACGGTCTGGATCACCTCGATGTCAGTCGCCGCTCTCGGCGTCGGGATCCCCTTGATTCTGCTCACCACCGCGCTGGTGCGCTGGTTTGCCGACCTGCACCGCCAGTGGGCCGCCGACCGGCTCGGCGTACCGGTGCCCGCCCACCCCTATCAGCCCACACCGGACGCCGGTTGGCTGGTGCGGCTCTGGACGATCCTGCGCGATCCGGCGACGTGGCGGGACTGGATCTGGTTGGTGGTCAACTCGATCACCATATGGTGGAGTTGCGGACTGTCGCTGCTGTTCTTCGCCTTCGGAGTCGTCTACCTGACCTATCCGCTCATCTATCAACTGACGCCTCCTCAGGTATTCCGCACTCCGATGGGGGAGTCCTTCCGGCTGCACAGCGTCGCGCAGTCTTTCGCGCTGGTACCGCTCGGTCCGGTTTTCCTTCTGCTCTGGTACGCCACTGCGGCGCGCCTGGCGAACCTCAACGCTCGGATGATCCGCGCTCTGCTCGGCCCCACCGAGCAGGCGCGCCTGCGGGCCCGCGTCCAACAGTTGGCGACCACGCGCGCTGAGACCGTCGACACCCAGGCCCACGAGCTGCGCCGAATCGAACGCGACCTGCACGACGGCGCGCAGGCAAGGCTGGTGTCGCTGGGCATGAGCCTGGGCTTGGCCGAACAGTTACTGCCCAAGGATCCGCAGACCGTCCGACAGTTGCTGGCCGAGGCCCGCGAGTCGACCGCCAGCGCTTTGACCGAGCTGCGTGAGCTGGTGCGGGGCATCCATCCGCCGGTACTGGCCGACCGTGGCCTGGACGGCGCCCTCAAGGCCTTGGCCCTGGTGAATCCGATCCCGACCACGGTGGTGACCCGCCTACCGGGACGGCTGCCGGCCCCGGTCGAGTCCGCGGCCTATTTCGCCGTCGCCGAGGCGTTGTCGAACGCCATCAAGCACGCCCAGGCCCGGCAGATCCGGATCACCGTGGAGTTCGCACCCCATCGGGACGGCGCTGCGGGAGAGTTGACGATGCTGGTGTCCGACGACGGCCGTGGGGGTGCTTCGATCGATTCCGGCACCGGCCTGCGTGGCATCCAGCGTCGGCTGGCGGCCTTCGACGGCACGCTGACCGTTGACAGTCCGCCGGGCGGACCTACCGAGGTGAGGATGTCGCTGCCGTGCGTATCGTGATAGCCGAGGACCTCGCCCTGCTCCGCGAGGGCCTGATCAGGATCTTGCGGGCCAATGGGTTCGAGGTTGTGGAAGCCGTTGACAACGGGGCCGCCCTGATCCGGGCGCTGATGACGCACCGTCCTGACGTCGCCATCGTCGACGTGCGGTTGCCGCCGACCTTCACCGACGAGGGACTGCGTTCCGCCGTAGAAGTCCGCCGGCAGATTCCAGGGCTTCCCATTCTGGTGCTCTCACAGTATGTCGAGCAGATTTACGCCCGGGAGCTGATGTCGGATCGCGCGGGCGCGGTGGGCTATCTGTTGAAGGATCGGGTCACGGACGTCGGCCAGTTCATCGACAACGTCCGGCAGGTCGCTTCCGGGAGCGTCGTCATGGACCCCGACGTGGTGAGTGCACTGCTCACCCACCGCGCCGCCGACCCCAAGCTCCTGAAGCTGAGCCAGCGCGAGCATGAGGTCCTCGCTCTGATGGCCCAGGGCCGGTCGAACGCTGCGATCGCCACCCGGATGTTCGTCACCGAGAAGACTGTCAGCAAACACAGCAACAGCATCTTCACCAAGCTCGGTCTCAAGCCCTCCGAGGACGACAACCGCCGGATCCTGGCGGTCCTGGCCTACCTGCAGAGCTGAGAAGCGGAGTTCACATCGGCCACCTGACCTGGCTTCCGGGGGGGGTGACTCGAATCCTCATCGATACAAACGATGCCCTGACCTGCGTCTCCGCTGGTCAGGGCATCCTCTGAGCCGCCTGACGGAATCGAACCGTCGACCTACGCATTACGAGTGCGTCGCTCTAGCCGACTGAGCTAAGGCGGCAACGATCAGCAAGTGTACGGCACCGGCAGCCCTCCGCCCGCACGGGTTCCCCGACCGGCCCAGCGTCGGTCGCCAGACAGCGCCACCGGGCCGGGAGCACTACGCTGCCCCGGGTGACCGACGATTCCGCCCCCGTCGTCGAGCCGGACGACACCCACGCCAGCGAGGCCGCAGGCGGCCGCGAGGCGCACCGGCCGCGTTCCACCAAGCCGCACGAGTTGGGCTTCACGCCGCGCCGGCCGGTGCCGTGGCTCGCGCCGCTGCTGTTGATCAGCACCGGGCTGCGTACGCTGCTGGCGATGTTGTTCGGGGCGTACCTGGACAAGCGGGAGTTGCAGCGGGCCTTCGCCGACGAGGTGCCCCGACAGGTGGGACCGGACGGCGGGCTCTGGCTGGACTACGTCGCCGACCTGGGTGACGGCTTCGACGCCACGTACTCGGTGGCGTACCTGCTCGCCCAGCGGGAGCTGACCGTCGACGGCCACCGGCTGCCCCGGGCGCAGACCCTGATCATGGGAGGCGACCAGGTCTACCCGTCGGCGAGCTACGCGGCGTACGAGGACCGGTGCAAGGGGCCCTACCAGGCCGCGCTGCCGGTCACCCCGCCCGAGCGGCCCACCCTCTTCGCGATTCCCGGCAACCACGACTGGTACGACGGGCTGACCGCGTTCCTGCGGATCTTCGCCCGGACCCGGGACCGGCACTTCGGCGGCTGGCTGACCGGGCAGACCCGGTCGTACTTCGCCGCCGAACTGCCGGCCGACTGGTGGCTGCTCGGCCTGGACGACCAGTCCGGCTCGTACCTCGACGATCCGCAGCTTACCTACTTCGAGCAGGTCGCCCGGCGGCTCGGGCCGCAGTCCCGGGTGATCCTGGTGGTGCCGGAGCCGACCTGGGTCAAGGCCGTCGACGACCCCACCGCGTACGACTCGATCGACTACTTCGTGCGGACCGTGGTCGCGCCGACCGGGGCCCGGGTCCGGGTGATCCTCTCCGGCGACCTGCACCACTACTCCCGGTACGAAAGCGGCGACCGGCAGCTGATCACCTGTGGCGGCGGCGGGGCGTACCTCTACCCCACCCACCAGCTGCCCGAACGGATCGAGGTGCCGCCCCGGGAGACGCTGTCCCGGCGGGCCAGCCGCACCCGGGAGTACGCGCTGGCCGGGCGCTATCCGACGGCGGGCCGCTCCCGACGGTACGGCTTCGGGGTCTTCGCCCGGCTGCCCTGGCGCAACCCGGGCTTCGTCACCCTGCTCGGCACCCTGCACACGCTGTTGATGCTGGCCATGGCCGGGGTCGCCACCCAGGACGTGGACAGCACCGACCAGCGGCTGTTCAGCGTACCGCTGGTGATGATGGTGGTGGTGACCCTGCTCGGGGCGGCCTTCTTCGCCAAGCCACCCACGGCCAGCGGCAACCGGCAGGTGCGGCACTGGCTGCTCGGGGTGGGCCACGGGCTGGCGCATGTCGGGCTGGCCGCCCTCGGCACCTGGGCCTGGCTCGGCCTGCCCCCGCACGACTGGCCCTGGCCCCTGCCGGCGGTCGCCGCCGCGGCGCTGTACGGCCCGGTCGCCGGGCTGGTGGCCACCCAGCTGGTGGCCGGGTACCTGCTGCTGGCCGGGGCGTTCGGGGTGAACCTGAACGAGCTCTTCGCCGGTCAGGGCATCGAGGACGCCAAGGCCTTCCTGCGGATGCGGATCGACCCCGACGGCACGCTGACGATCTATCCGGTCGCGATCGACCGGGTGGGCCGCCGCTGGCAGGTCAACCCCGATCCCGGTCCGGACGCCTCCTGGCTGGCTCCCGCCGAGCCGCTGCGCCCCCGGCTGGCCGAGCCGCCGACCGTCGTCCCGGCCGACGCCCGGGCATCCAACTGACCGTCACTCCGCCCGGAGAGGAAGGGGATCGCCCCCTGCTTCGTACGCCTGGCGGGAGCCACAGACCTCGGCGAGGCCGCACCGCTTGGTCTCGCCCCCGGTGAGCTGCCGGACCACGACGGTCTCGCTCGGTGGGTGCCGGGAGATCACCTTGGCCTGGCCTTCCGGGGTCTCCACCCGCTGGCCCGGGTTCGGATAGGAGGTGCCGCCTCCGGCATACAGCGGATGTTCGTACTTGAGGCAACACATCAGCCGGCCGCACGCCCCGGAGATCCGCAGCGGGTTGAGCGGGAGGTCCTGGTCCTTGGCCATCCGGATGGTCACCGGCTCGAAGTCGTTGAGGAAGGTGGCGCAGCACAGGTCCCGGCCGCAGGAGCCGATGCCGCCCTGCACCCGGGCCGAGTCACGGGCCGAGAGCTGCCGCAGCTCGACCCGGCACCGCAGGGTGGCCCCCAGGTCCCGGACCAGCGCCCGGAAGTCCACCCGGTGCGGCGCGGTGAAGTAGATGGTGGTCCGGTCGCTGCTGCCGTCAGCGGCGGCCAGGACGTGGTCCACCGCGACCACCTTCATCGGCAGGCCGTGCCCCCGGATCAGCCGCTTGGCGGCCACCTTGGCCTCGGCCTTACGCCGCCGCAGCGTCTCGTCGCGGCGCAGGTCGTCGTCCTGGGCCAGCCCCGCCAGCCGGGGGAAACCGTCGGTGTCCTCGGTGACCCACTGGGCGGCCCAGACACACTCGGCCACCTCGGGGCCGTCGTCGGTGGGCACCAGCACCTTGTCGCCGACCTGTGGGCTGAACTCGCCGGGGTCCAGGTAGTAGAGACGCCCGTACCGGTTGAAGCTGACCGCGCAGAGCATGCCCATGGCCCCACCCTACGACGGATCGGCCGGCGGCGTCCGGCCGGCGGTCACCGGAGGATCACCGTCAGCAGTCACGGTCACCAACCCAGCCGGGTGGTGGCGTCGACGCGCGGCGGGGCGTCCACCGCCGGCCGCCAGGGCGCGACGGCCAGGCTCGGCGACCACTGCCGCAGCAGGGTCTCCGCGCCGTCGTAGGCCACACAGAGCACCGCCAGCACCCGCCGGGCGATCTCGGCCGCCTCGCGGTGACCCCGCCGGCCGGCCCCCGGCTGCTGGTCGACGGCACCGCCGGCAGTCGGGGTGCCGCCGGTGGCAGTCACGCCCGCGCCGACGCCGGTGGCCGTCAGGCCGGTGCCGCTGGCGGTCAGGCCGGTGCCGGCGCCGGTGGCGGTCGTGGTGGCCGCGACCACCGTCACCGCCTCGGTCGAGCCGAGCACCTCGGCCAGGGTCCGGGCCAGCGCGATCCGACTGCGCTCCACCCAGTCGGCGAGCGCGTCGGCGTACCCCGCGGTGGACTCCAGCCGGCCGATCAGGCTCTCCGGCCCCTCGTCGAGGTGGCGCAGCAACGCCGCCCGCGCCTGCCCGTACGACGCGGCGGCCGGCCCCGACCAGGCGACCGGATCGGTCAACGGGGCGCAGGCCTGGTCGTAGGAGCGGATCAGCCGGCGCACCTCGTCGCCGGCGGTCGTCAACGGCGCGGGATGCAGGTCGAGGAAGCCGCGGACGGCCTCGGCGGGCAGCACCTGGAGGCGGCGCAGCAGGGGCCAGACCGGGTGCCCCTCCGGCGCGCCGCCGGCGAGCAGGGTGTCCACCCGGCGGAGCAGGTCCAGGCCGGGCTCGGCGAGCCGGTCCAGCGCGTCCATCACCGCGGCCCGCCGGTGCGGTGGGCGGAAGGGTCGAGGCCGCGCAGGCGGTGTTCGGCGGCGGCGTCGGTGTCGACGTACCGCTCGGCGGCCGACCGCACGGCGGTGGCGGCGGCGGCCAGTCGCGCGGCGGCGGCGGTGGCCTCGCGGGCCCGCTGCTCGGTGGCGGCGACCCACTGCCGGTGCAGGGCCCGCCCCACCTCACCGGGGCGGCCCGCGGCGTCGGCGCCGAAGGCCGGGTGGGCCGGGTCGGTGGCGGTCACCGAGCGGGCAAGCGTGCTCAGCGTGTCGCTCGCCTCGTCCAGCCGGGCGGCGAGCGCCGGCAACCGGTCCATCTCAGGCCCCCGCCAACGTGCGGTACGCCGAAAAGGTCTCGTTGTGCAGCTTCTCCCGGGCCCACTGCGCGGCGTCGGCGGCGGCGGCGATCGCGGCCTGTACGCTGCCGGCGACGGCGCGCGGGTTGCGGGAGTGCAGCGGGCCCAGGAACCGGACGTCGGTGATCTTCCCGTCGGCGGTCACCACCACCTCGACCAGCCCGTCCGGCGACCGGACGGTCACCTCGACGGTGGCCACCGCCCGGTCGAACTCGGCCTGCAGGGTCTCGATCCGGCGGTATCTGCGCACCGCCTCCTCGATCCAGGCCTCGTCGATCTCCCCCCGCGGCATCGGCGGCTCCTCCCGGCAGTGCTCGCCACGGTCGCCTGGTCGGGCCGACCGCGCTGCCTCACGCAGCGTGCCACCAGGGTCACGGTGACATCACCGGGACCGTACCGCACCCGGTTGCGACTGTCGATGGCCCTACGCGGGGGCCTGCCTGAGCGGCAGGTCAGCCCCGCCAGAGAGTGAGCATCATGGACTCCACCGCGATCCGGGGCTTGACGTTGGCCTCGATCGCCGACCGGCAGGCCAGTACGGCCTCCAACCGGCGCAACGCCCCCTCGGCCGACCACTTCTGCGCCCCCGCCCCGGCCAGCTCGGCGGTGTCGGCGTGCACCGGGGCCACCGGGGCACCGACCGCGATGGTCAGCGCGTCCCGGTAGAAGCCGGCCAGGTCGACCAGGGCCCGGTCCAGCGCGTCCCGCTGGGCCCGGGTGGCCCGCGACTTCTGCCGCCGTTCCAGCTCCTTGAGCTGACCGGCGCTGCCCCGGGCCGCCCCGGCGGCCCCCCGGCCGGTGCCACCCGCACCGAGCGCGGTCTGCAGCGCCGCCCGCTCGGCGGCGTCGCTCTCGGCCACCGCCGCCTCGGCCTCCGCCTCGGCGGCGGCGATCAACGCGGCGGCGGCGTCGAAGGCGGCACCCACCCCGGTCAACCGACGCGGCACCGCCAGCACCGCGGCCCGCCGCTCGCGCGCCTGCGGGTCGGCCGCCAGCCGGCGGGCCCGGCCCACGTGCCCCTGCGCGGCGGCCGCCGCCCACTCGGCGACGTCCGGGGCGGTCCCGTCCCGGCGGACCAGCACCTCGGCCACCGCGCTGGCCGGCGGCTGCCGGAGCTGGACCAGCCGGCACCGCGACCGGATGGTCACCGAGACGTCGTCCGGGTGGGTCGACGGCGCACAGAGCAGGAAGACGGTACGCGGCGGCGGCTCCTCGATCGCCTTGAGCAGGGCGTTGCCCGCCGCCTCGGTGAGCCGGTCGGCGTCGGTGACCACCACCACCTGCCACCGGCCCCCGGAGGGGGTGCTCGCCGCCCGCAGCACCAACGCCCGCATCTCGGTGACCCCGATGGAGAGCCCCTCCGGCACGACCAGCCGGACGTCGGCGTGGGTCCCGGCCAGCGTGGTGTGGCAGCCGGGGCACCGGCCGCACCCGGTGCCGTGGGCACACTGCAGGGCGGCGGCGAAGGCCCGCGCCGCCACCGAGCGGCCCGAACCGGGCGGGCCGGTGAAGATCCAGGCGTGGGTCATCCCGGCCCCGGGGTCGGCGGTACCCCGCAGCACGTCGGCCGCGGCGGCGGCCGCCCGGCGCAGGGTGTCGACCGCGTCGTCCTGGCCGACCAGATCGACGAAGACGTCCGACATCAGCCCGGGCGCCTCACGCCCACCAGTTCCTCGTCCGATAACTCCGGGCGGCCCGGCGTCTCCGACGTCCCGGTCGGCCGGGGCCGCGCCGGGTCACCGGGCGCGACGAGCAGCTCGTCGACCCGGGCGGCGACCAGCTCGGCCAGCTCCTCGGCCGGGCGGGAGGCGTCGAGCACGAGGTAGCGCTTCGGATCGGTGGCGGCCAGGTCGAGGAAGGCGTACCGGACCCGCTCGTGGAAGGCCACCGACTCGGCCTCCAACCGGTCGGTGTCCGCGCCGCGGGCGGTGACCCGGGACAGCCCGGTGCGCGGGTCGACGTCGAGCAGCACCACCAGGTCGGGCTTGAGCCCACCGGTGGCCCAGGAGGAGAGCCAGGAGACCTCGTCCACCGGGAGGGTCCGTCCGGCACCCTGGTACGCCAGCGACGAGTCGACGTACCGGTCGCTGATCACCACCGCGCCCCGGACCAGGGCGGGACGGACCACGGTGGCGACGTGGTGGGCCCGGTCGGCGGCGTAGAGCAGCGCCTCGGCCCGCGGTGACGGCGCGTCGGCCTCGGTGGTGCCCAGCAGCAGCGCGCGGATCCGTTCACCGACCCCGGTGGCCCCGGGCTCGCGGGTCACCAGGACCTCCCGGCCCTGACCGTCCAGCCGCCCGGCGAGCTGGCTGACCTGGGTCGACTTGCCGGCGCCCTCACCACCCTCGAAGACCACGAAGAGGCCGGCGGAGACGAACGGCTCGGCCGGCATCAGCGGGCGGCCCCGGATCGAGCCCCAGAGGTCGGCCAGGACCGGCACGCCCTTCTTGTCGTCCATCTGGCCGAAGGCGCTGATCCCGGCGAAGATGCCGGCCGCACCGGCGGCGAGCAGCAGCAGCCGGGTCGAGGAGATCGAGATGCCCAGGTCGACGATGTTCAGCTCGCGCGAGCCGCCGACCCCGGCGAGCAGGCTGCTCAGGCCGATGGCCAGGATCAGCACCATCCGGGTGCCGATCTGCACCACCGCGAAGACCCGGCCGCGTACCTCGTCGGCGATCTCGCCACCGAGCAGGGTGGTGCCGGCCAGGAACGCCATGCCCGCGCCCGCGCCGACCACGATCGCGCCGACGATCGCCATCGACAGGTGGATGGCGAAGGCCAGGGTCATCACGGCCGCGCTGGCCAGCACGATGCTCATGCCGAACCAGCGGCGGCGGGACATGTCCCGCACGATCATCGGGCCGAGCCCGATGCCGAGTGCCAGACCGATGAAGATCGCGCCGAAGAGCAGGTAGAAGGCGGCGTCACCGGCACCGAGGGAGTTGGCGAAGAACCGGGCGGTGCCGATCACGATGCCGCCGCCGGCGAACGCGCCGAAGATCCCCAGCACCAGGCCCCGGACCAGGGGCGTCTTGGCGATGAACCGCCACCCCTCGGTGAACTGGCGCATCATGCTCTGCTCGGTGCGGTCCCGCTCGGCGGCCTGGGTCCGGCTGATCTCCTTGATCCCGAAGGCCACCACCAGCGCGGTGGCCAGCCGGGAGAACGCGTTGAACCAGAGCGCCAACTGGGCGGGCTCGGCCCAGTTGGGCATCTCGCCGCCGGTCGCCGCGCGCACGCTGCGGTCGAGCACCGCGATGCCCAGCGCGGCGAGCACCGGGGTGAAGCCGTACGTGGTGATCAGGGTGAGCTGGTTGGCCGCCTCCAGCCGGGCCCGGGGGATCAGGTTCGGGACCGCGGCCTCCTTGGCCGGGATCCAGAGCAGGGTGATCGTCTCGATCAGGAAGGTGGCCACGGCCGCCCAGCCGACCACCACCGCACCCCGGGCCCCCAGGAGCGCGACCATCGGGATCGAGGCGAAGAGCAGGAACCGCAGCAGGTCGCAGATGACCATCGTCCAGCGCCGGTCGAAGCGGTCGGCGAAGACACCGGCGATCGGCCCCAGCAGCAACGCCGGCAGCAGCCGGATGGCGATCACGCCACCGAACGCGGCACCCTGCGCGGTGCTGCCCTGCACCTGGGCGGCGGCGAAGACCGAGGTGGCGAGCAGGCCGAGCCAGTCGCCGAAGGAGGCCGCGCCGAGCACGATCCAGAGCCGGCGGAACGGCTGGATGCGCAGCACCGAGCGGATCCCCGCGTACCCGGAGCGGTCGCTCTGGCCACCGGGCTGGCCGGCACCCGTCGGGTCCTTTCCGCCGGTGGCGGGATCGTTGTTCGACGACACGCCGGGCGACTCGCCGTGCTGCTGGCTTTCGATGGCCGTACCTCCACGTGCCGGCCCATCGCTGGGCACCCCCGGTGGAACACTCTAGCCCCGGAGGGGAGTCACCCCGCCGCGACATCGCCTGCTCGTCGAGCCTAGGTGGCCGGAGCCACCGACCGCAGCCCCGACAGAGGTGAGGCTATTTCGCATTCTTCGCCGGACAGTTAGCGTGCACCAGTGGCCACCGAACGTGACGAACTTCGCGAACGCCTCGACCGGGCGACCGCCCACCTCGACCCGCCGTACGCGGTCCTGGACCTGACCGCCTTCGATGCCAACGCCGCCGCCCTGGCCGACCGGGCCGGGGCCAAGCCCGTCCGGCTGGCCAGCAAGTCGGTGCGCTGCCGCGACCTGGCCAGCCGGGCGTTGGCGCGGCCCGGCTGGCGGGGGGTACTCGCCTTCACCCTGGCCGAGGGGATCTGGCTGGCCCGGACCGGACTCACCGACGACGTGCTGGTGGCCTACCCCAGCGCCGACCGGGCGGCGCTTGCCGAGTTGACCGCCGACACCACCCTCGCCGACCGGGTCACCCTGATGGTGGACGCCACCGGGCAACTCGACCTCGTCGACGCCGTCCGCCCCGCCACCCGGCGTCCCGCCGTCCGGATCTGCCTCGACCTGGACGCCTCCTGGCGACCCCTACGCGGACGGTTACACCTCGGGGTACGCCGATCGCCGGTGCACAGCGCACGGGCCGCCGGCGCGCTCGCCGCCGCGATCACCGCCCGGCCCGGCTTCCGGCTGGTCGGGCTGATGGCGTACGAGGCACAGATCGCCGGCCTCGGCGACGCCCCGCCCGGCCGGGCCGCGCTGGCCGCCGCGATCCGGCTCGCCCAGCGCGGGTCGTACCGCGAGTTGCTGGCCCGTCGTGGTGCGGCGGTGGCCGCGGTACGCGAACACGCCGACCTGGCGTTCGTCAACGGCGGCGGCACCGGCAGCATCGCCGCGACCAGCGCCGATCCCGCGGTCACCGAGGTCACCGCGGGATCGGGGCTGTACGGGCCGACGCTCTTCGACGCCTACCGGACCTGGCGCCCCACCCCGGCCGCGTTCTTCGCCTGCCCGGTGGTCCGGCACCCGGCCCCCGGGCTGGTCACCGTGCTCGGCGGCGGCTGGATCGCCTCCGGGTCGGCCGCGCCCAGCCGACTGCCCACCCCGTGGCTACCCGAGGGACTGAAACTGATCAACGCGGAGGGCGCCGGTGAGGTGCAGACCCCGCTCACCGGCCCGGCGGCGGCCGGACTCCGGCTGGGCGACCGGGTCTGGTTCCGCCACGCCAAGGCCGGTGAGCTGTGTGAACGGGTGAACGAACTACACCTGGTCGCCGACGACACGGTGGTGGCCACGGTGCCCACCTACCGGGGCGAGGGACGGGCCTTCCTGTGACCCGGACGTCAGCCAGGCTGGCCGCTGCCGGCCCGACGTCAGCCGGGCTGGCCGCCGACCTGGCGTCAGCCGGGCTGGTTGCTGACCGCCGGGGCGTCGACCTGGCGGTGCAGGTACTCCCGGATCAGCGCCTTGGCCTCCACCAGCACCCGCTCGTCGCCGTCGGGCTGACGGCGGAAGGCCAGCTTGATCAGGGCGTCGGCGGCCTCGACGGCGATCTCCAGGATGAACCGCAACCGGGGCTCGTCGGCGATGCCGAAACGCTCGATGAGCACCCGGGCCAACTGGTCGGCGATCACGCCGTTGTTGTCCCGCTGCTCGTCGAGCAGGTGCAGGTCGACCACGTCGCCGAAGTGGAGGGTACGGAATCCGGGGACCGTACGGTGCATCGTGATGTACTCGTCGATGCCCGCGTCGACCCCGTCCCACCAGTGGGCGAGGTCGTCGACGGCGAACCGCTCGTCGAGTCGCTGCAGGTACGACTCGATCGTGCGCAGGGTCAACGCCTGCACGATCGCCCGCTTGTCCGGAAAGAACTGGTAGACCGACCCGATCGCCACCTCGGCGCGCTCGGCGAGCAGGGTCGTGGTCAGGCCCTCGTACCCCACCTCGTCGACGAGTTCGGCACAGGCGTCCAGCATCCGCTGGACCCGAGCGACGCTTCGACCCTGCACCGGTACCCGGCGCAGTGGCCCGGTCGTGGCGGCTGGTGTGGACACTCGGCGCCACCCCCCTTCGACGGATGAACATATCTGCCCGTCACGAATGCGTGACTACCGGTACTAACGAGCCGACCTCGATTGCGGTATCTACCAGGGACAACGTTCCTGTTGCGAAGTTCGTTCACCTATGTTTCGAGGAGGGTCGATGGCCGAACCGGTGACACCGCGTGTCCTCTGGACCAACTGGGCGGGCAACCAACGGACCACCGCCGAGGTGATCCGACCCGGCACCGTCGCCGAGACCGTCGCCGCCGTCCGGGCCGCCGCGGCCCAGGGTCGACGGATCCGACCGGTCGGCAGTGGCCACTCCTTCACCGCCCTCGCCGTCACCGACGGATACCACCTCCAGCCGGGTGGCGATCCGCTTGCCGGGCCGCTCGATGGCTTGGCCGACAGGCCAGGTGGTGGGCCGCTTGCCGGGCCGGGTGACGGGCCGCTTGCCGGGCCGGGTGGCGGGGCCGGTGTCCGGGTGGATGTCGATCGGCGGCAGGTCACCGTGCCGGCCGGGACGACCCTGCGGGCGCTCAACCGACTGCTCGACCGGCACGGCCTCGCGCTGCCCAACCTCGGCGACATCGACGCGCAGACCATCGCCGGCGCGATCTCCACCGGCACCCACGGCACCGGCGCGAGACTCGGCTGCCTGGCCACCGCCGTCACCGCGTTGACCCTGGTCACCGGCACCGGTGAGGTGCTGCGCTGCTCGGCCGACCAGCACCCCGACGTCTTCGCCGCCGCCCGGGTCTCCCTCGGCGCGCTCGGCATCCTGGTCGACGTGACCCTCCAGTGTGTCGACGCGTTCGTGCTACACGCCCACGAACGACCGGCCCGGCTCGGCGACGTACTGGCCGACCTGCCGGCCCTGGTCGAGGCACACGACCACGTCGAGTTCTTCTGGTTCCCCTACACCGACCGGGTGCAGGTCAAGACCAACGACCGGGTACCTGTCGACGACCGGCCACTGTCCCGGTGGCGCGGCTGGCTCGACGACGACCTGCTCGCCAACACCGTCTTCGGTGCCGCCTGCCGGCTCGGCCGGGCCGTACCGGCGTTGGCCCCGACGATCAGCGCGACCGCTGCCGGGCTGCTCGGTGAACGCCGCTACACCGGCCGCTCCGACCGGGTCTTCTGCTCACCGCGCCGGGTCCGTTTCACCGAGATGGAGTACGCCCTGCCACGCGCCGCCCTGCCCGAGGCCCTCGACGCGCTGCGCCGCATCGTCGACACGCTACCGACCAGGGTGCTCTTCCCGGCCGAGGTACGGTTCACCGCCGCCGACGACATCTGGCTGTCGCACGGTCACGGGCGGGACTCGGCGTACCTGGCCATCCACCAGTACGCCGGAATGCCGTACGAGCCGTACTTCCGGGCCTTCGAACGGGTCGCCACCGACCTGGCCGGCCGGCCGCACTGGGGCAAGCTGCACTGGCGCGACGCGGAGTCCCTCGCCCCCGCCTACCCGCGGTTCGCCGACTTCCAGCGCCTCCGCGACCGCCTGGACCCCCACCGGGTCTTCGCCAACCCCCACCTGACCCATCTCCTCGGCCCCTGACCGAGAACTGTCCCTACCCCTCGGCCCTCGGCTGTCGGCCCTCGGCCCTCGGCCCTCGGCTTCGACGCAAGCCCATTCCATCTCCCCACCCACCCACCCACCCACCCCGTCACCGCCGGAGCGGGCCCCGAAGTGAATCTTGGACACTTACCGTTCTATTTGGACGGTAAGTGTCCAAGATCTACACCCCGGTCGGGCACGGAGAGGGCGAGGCGCATCGGCGGCGGAAGAGGGCGGGAGCCGGGATGATCGACGGGTCGGGGCTGGTGGGGGTGACCGAGAAATCGAACCACCTTGCACCCACCTGTCCGCTCGGGCCAGCGAGGCGTCGGCAGCAGTCCAGGTGATGGGTAGAAGAGCCCTTGGGCTTCGTTTCCCAGTCACCCTGTCTGCCGCAGATGCCTCGCAGGCCGTCGAACAGGGCAGGCCGTCGAACAGGGCAGGCCGGTCCAAGGTGGTTCCGTCTCCGGTCAGACCGTCGGGCTCACTCGGAGGTTGAGGTGCTGCTCTGTTTCCTGGGGGCGGCCTTGCGGGGGGCCGCCTTCTTGGCGGCGGTCGCCTTCGCCGCACCCGCACCCGCACCACCGGCACCGGCCTTCGCCGCACCGGCCTTGGTAGCAGCCGCCTTGGTAGCAGCCGCCTTGGTCGCGCCCGCCTTCGCCGCACCGGCTTTGGCCGCAGCCGCCTTGGTGGCAGCCGCCTTCGTCGCGCCGGCGGCCTT
Organism: Micromonospora sp. WMMA1923; assembly: GCF_049179195.1. Classification (NCBI taxonomy): domain Bacteria; kingdom Bacillati; phylum Actinomycetota; class Actinomycetes; order Micromonosporales; family Micromonosporaceae; genus Micromonospora; species Micromonospora sp. WMMA1923. The sequence continues at coordinate 6,198,175 of NZ_JBMHLZ010000001.1, read as the reverse complement.
GGTGGCGGTCTTCTTGGCGGGGGCCTTCTTGGCGGTGGCCTTCTTCTTCGGGGCCGGCCCCTTGGCCCGCTTCTCGGCGAGCATCTCGGAGGCCTGCTCGACGGTCAGCTCCTCCGGGGTCTGGCCGCGCCGCAGCGAGGCGTTGAACTCCCCGTCGGTGACGTACGGGCCGAACCGGCCGTCCTTGATCACCAGTGGCTTCTCGGTCAGCGGGTCGACGCCCATCTCCCGCAGCGGCGGCGCGGCGGCGCGACGCTGGCGGGTCTTCGGGGCGGCCAGCAGGGCCAGCGCCTCGTCCAGCGTGACGGTGAACATCTTCTCTTCCGAGTCAAGCGAGCGGAACTCGTCACCACGCTTGACGTACGGGCCGTAGCGGCCGTTGTTGGCGAAGACCTCGCCGCCGTCGGGGGCCACCCCGATCAGGCGGGGCAGGCTGAGCAGCCGCAACGCCTGGTCGAAGGTGAGCGAGTCCGGCGACTGGGAGCGCAGCAGCGAGGACTTGCGTTCGCCACTGGCGACGTACGGGCCGAAGCGGCCGGCCTTGAGCAGGATCGGCTCTCCGGTGGCCGGGTCGTCGCCGAGCTTGCGCTCGCCGCCGCCGCCCAGGAACAGCTCGTGCACCTTCTCCGGGGTCAGCTCGTCGGGGGCCAGCCCCTCCGGGATCGGCGCCCGGTCCCCCTGGCTACCGCCGTCGGCAGCACCGCCCTCGGCACCGCCAGCACCAGCACCACCGGCACCAGCGGCACCCTCAGCACCAGCACCGCCGGCACCGGCACCGGCGGTCGTGGCCGACTCGCCACCGGGCAGTTCCCGCTGGAGGTACGGCCCGTACCGGCCGACCCGGACGACTACCTCGCGGCCCTCGTCGTCGATGTGCAGCGGGATCGAGTTGACGCTGCGCGCGTCGATCTCGCTGAGGTTCTCGGTGACCAGCTTCTTCAGCCCACCGGAGCGGGCGATGTCCTGGTCACCCGCGCCGTTGGCGCCGCCGAAGTAGAAGGCGGTGAGGAAGTCGACCGCCGCGTGGTCACCGCCGGCGATCTCGTCCAGCTCGTTCTCCATGCTGGCGGTGAAGTCGTAGTCGATCAGGCGGGGGTAGTGCCGTTCCATCAGCCCGATCACCGCGAAGGCCAGGAACGTGGGGATCATCGCCTGGCCGCGCTTGGTGACGTACCCCCGGTCCTGGATCGTCTGCATGATCGACGCGTAGGTGGAGGGGCGGCCGATGCCCAGCTCCTCCAGGGCCTTGACCAGCGAGGCCTCGGTGTAGCGCGACGGCGGCTGGGTGTGGTGGCCCTGCGCGGCCAGCTCGTCGGCGGTCAGCGGCTGGCCCTTGACCAGGTTGGGCAGGCGACGCTCGGCGTCCTCGGCCTCGGCGTTCTCGTCGTCGCTGGACTCGACGTAGGCGCGCAGGAAGCCCGGGTCGGTGATGGTCTTGCCGGTCGCGCCGAAGTCGGCCTCCTCCTGGGCGGCCGAGACCGCGCGGATGCGGACCGAGACGCTGGAGCCGACCGCGTCGGTCATCTGCGAGGCGATGGTCCGCCGCCAGATCAGCTCGTAGAGCTTGAACTCCTCGCCGGAGAGCTCGTTGGCCACGTCGCCCGGGGTGCGGAAGTTGTCCCCGGCCGGGCGGATCGCCTCGTGCGCCTCCTGGGCGTTCTTGACCTTGCCGGTGTAGCGGCGCGGCTCCGGCGGCACGCTGCGCTCGCCGTACAGCTCGACGATCTGCCGGCGGGCCGCGGCGATGGCGGTCTCCGACAGGTTCACCGAGTCGGTACGCATGTAGGTGATGTAGCCGTTCTCGTAGAGCCGCTGCGCGGTGCGCATCGTCTGCTGGGACGAGAACCGCAGCTTGCGGGCCGCCTCCTGCTGGAGGGTGGAGGTGATGAACGGCGCGTACGGGCGGCGGCGGTAGGGCTTCTCCTCGACCCGGGTGACCGTGAACGGCCGGCCCTCGAGTCGGGCGGCCAGCCCCCGTGCCCCGTCGGAGTCGAGGTGCACCACGCCGGCGCCGGGGCGTACCCGGCCGGTGGTCGGCTCGAAGTCCTTGCCGGTGGCGATCCGGTCGCCGTTCAGCGCGACCAGGGTGGCGTTGAAGTTTCGCGGGCCCTCGCCGGCGTCGGTCACCGCGAGGGTGGCCAGGATGTCCCAGTACTCGGCGGTGCGGAAGGCCATCCGCTGGCGTTCCCGCTCGACCACGATCCGGGTCGCCACGGACTGCACCCGGCCCGCCGAGAGCTTCGGCATGACCTTCTTCCACAGCACCGGGGAGACCTCGTAGCCGTACAGCCGGTCGAGGATGCGCCGGGCCTCCTGGGCGTCGACCAGGTCCCGGTCGATCTCCCGGGGGTTGGCCACCGCGGCCTGGATCGCCGGCTTGGTGATCTCGTGGAAGACCATCCGCTTGACCGGCACCTTGGGCTTGAGGGTCTCCACCAGGTGCCAGGCGATCGCCTCGCCCTCGCGGTCCTCATCCGTGGCCAGGAAGATCTCGTCGACCTCCTTGGCCAGCTTCACCAGCTTGCTGATCTGCTGCTTGCGGTCGGCGGAGACCACGTAGAGGGCGTGGAAGCCGTTGTCCACGTCGACCCCGAGCCGGGCCCACGACTCGCCCTTGTACTTGGCGGGCACGTCGGCGGCGTTGCGCGGCAGGTCACGGACGTGACCGAAGCTGGCCTCCACGACGTACCCCGGGCCGAGGTAGCCCGAGATCGTCTTGGCCTTCGCCGGTGACTCGACGATGACCAGACGGGTGGTCCTGGCGTTGCTCGGCACGTTACTCCCCGACCTCACTCCTGCTCGTGTCCCCGCCGACCGGCCCGGCACGGACCCGCTCCGGGCCCCACCGGCCCACGGCGGTCCGGACGTCCAACGTAACGCCTCGCCCGCGTTTCGGTGTCGCAGGCGGCGACCCGTCCCGCCCCGGCGACGGCGGTCGACACCACCGCTGCGCCGGTCGACCCGGACGGCACGACCGTACACCGTGGGTAGGCCGGTCAGTCGTCGACCGTGACGAACCCGCCTCACCGGTCGAGGCGGGACCAGCCCATCCTCCGCCGGAAACGACCCGTGCGGCTGTCCCCCATCGGACAGCACACCGAACGTTACAGCGACGGACGTCACCGCGTCAGGGGTCCCGGGCCGGCCAGTGCGTCCCGGGCACCGTCGGCGGCGGATCGCCCACCAGTTCGGCCAGGCGGGCCAGCCGACGGCGGCCGGTGATCCGGTACGCCGGGCCGCCCGCCGCCGGGTCCAGCAGGATCCCGGGCAGGCCGACGGCGGCCAGCGCGGCACCGACCGGCTCCCAACCGGCCTCGTGCCCGCCCAGCCCGAACCGGAAACCGGACGGGTCGGCGGTACCGGCGGCCATCAGCCAGAGCCGCAACCGGCGGCCGTCGAGGTGGAAGCGGGCGGGTGGGCACTGGACGTCGCCGCGCAGCCAGGCCACCGCCAGCGGAGCCAGCGTGCTGGCGTACGAGGTACGCACGGTGTGCCGCTGGTCGGCGGTGGGCTCCCAGGCCGCGGCCAGTCCCCGGCGGGCCAGCTCACGCACCAGGGCGTGTACCCGCCAGGCGGCGTCCACGACGATGCTCAGGCGGGCCGTGCCGCCCATCCGGACCACCTCGCCCGGCCCGGCGAGCAACCCGGCCAGGTCGGCGACCGACGGCTCGGCCACCTCCGCGCCGAAGAGCGAGAGCTGCCGGACCGCCGCCCCGGGTGGGCCGGTGGTCGGGTCGGGTGGCGTCAGCGACACTCCGGGACCTCGTCGAAGGCCTGTTTGAGCTCTTCCGAATGCAGCCGGCTGGTGTCCAGCGCGCCGGCGTCGTACTCCTCGTTCAGTTTCGTCACGGCGGCCCGGACCCCGTCGTAGAAGGCGGCGGGTTCGCCGGTGCCCAGTCCGTCGATGGTGTCGCGGGCCCGGCCGTACGCGTCCCGCACCTTGCCCAGCGCGGCGAGGAAGCCGGCAGCAACCTGCTCGCCCTGGTCGGCCTGGGGCACTCCGGCCTCCTCGACCGTCCGGCGGGCGGTCTCGCTCGCCTGTTCCGCCCCGGCGAACAGACGCACCAGATTCTCCTTCGCCTGGGGCGGGGTGGTCTTGGCGGTCATCTGCTGCTGCGTGCTGCTGGTCAGCTTGCTGATCTCGGCCCGCCACGGGGTGAGCGCCTCGCAGACCGAGGCGGCCCAGGCCCGGGGGCTGGGCCCGCTGGCACAACCGGCGACGAGCAGGAGCGTGGCCAGGACGACCGTCAGCTTTCCGGCGGCGCTCGCCCGGCAGGTACGCATGCGTTGCAGGGTACGGCCTCAGGCCACGCATGCCACCGGTCAGGTTTGCCGACCGGACCCCGGCGGGGACCCCGACCGAAGGTGATCGGTCGGGGTCCCGTCATCCGGTACGACTCAGGCGTTCACCGTCTCCGGACGCTGGTCCGAGCGCCCGGCGTCACCGTCGTCGGCGTCGGACATCGCCACGCCCTTGCGCTTGCTGAACACCACCGCCGCGACGACGATCAGCGTCGCCACCACGGCGATGCCGATGCGCAGCGGCGCGTTGCGGTCGTCGCCGACGCTGAACGCCACCACGGCCGGGGCGATCAGCAGCGACACCAGGTTCATCACCTTGAGCAGCGGGTTGATCGCCGGGCCGGCGGTGTCCTTGAACGGGTCACCGACGGTGTCGCCGATGACGGTGGCGGAGTGCGACTCGGAGCCCTTGCCGCCGTACGCGCCGTCCTCGACCAGCTTCTTGGCGTTGTCCCAGGCCCCACCGGAGTTGGACAGGAAGACCGCCATCAACGTACCGGCACCGATCGCGCCGGCCAGGTACGCCGCCAACGCGCCCGGACCGAGACCGAAACCGACCGCGATCGGGGCGAGGATGGCGAGCAGCCCCGGGGTGAGCAGCTCCCGCTGCGCGTCCCGGGTGCAGATGTCGACCACCTTGCCGTACTCGGGGCGCTGGGTGCCGTCCATGATCCCGGGCAGCTCGCGGAACTGCCGGCGCACCTCCATCACCACGGCACCTGCCGAGCGGGAGACCGCGTTGATGGCCAGCCCGGAGAAGAGGAAGACCACCGCCGCCCCGATGATCAGGCCGACCAGGTTCTGCGGGTTGGCCACGTTCAGCGCGTTGAGGATCTCCGCGCCGACGTCACCGACACCCGCGTCGGCGTACGCGGTGCGCAGCGTGTCGGTGTACGAGCCGAACAGCGCGGTCGCGGCGAGCACGGCGGTGGCGATCGCGATGCCCTTGGTGATCGCCTTGGTGGTGTTGCCTACCGCGTCGAGCTCGGTGAGCGTCTGCGCGCCGTGCTCGTCGATGTCGCCGGACATCTCCGCCACGCCCTGGGCGTTGTCGGAGATCGGGCCGAAGGTGTCCATCGCGACGATCACGCCGACGGTGGTGAGCAGGCCGGTACCGGCCAGCGCCACGGCGAACAGCGACAGCGTGATCGACCCGCCGCCGAGCAGGAACGCGCCGAAGACACCCGCGCCGATCAGCAGCGCGGAGTAGACCGCCGACTCCAGGCCGATGCTGATGCCGGCGAGGATGACGGTGGCCGGCCCGGTCTGCGAGCTCTTGCCGATGTCCTGCACCGGCCGCCGGTTGGTCTCGGTGAAGTAGCCGGTCAGCGCCTGGATCGCGGCGGCCAGCACGATACCGATGACCACCGCGGCGATGACGGTGCCGCGCGGGCCGAACGGCGGGTCGCCGCCGTCGACACCCAGCCCCTGCCGCCACTGGTCGCCGAGCTGGTCGGCCCAGCTGGGCTGGAGGTAGCCGAAGGAGGCGACAGCCACCAGCGCGGCGGAGATCACCGCGGAGAGGTAGAAGGCCCGGTTGATCGCGGTCAGCCCGTTGCGGTCGGAGGCGCGCAGCCGGGTGATGAAGACACCGATGATCGCCACCAGTACGCCGATGGTCGAGATGATCAGCGGCAGGACCAGGCCCTCGTTGCCGAACGCGGCCCGACCGAGGATCAGCGCGGCGACCAGGGTGACCGCGTACGACTCGAAGAGGTCGGCGGCCATGCCGGCGCAGTCACCGACGTTGTCGCCCACGTTGTCGGCGATGGTGGCCGCGTTCCGCGGGTCGTCCTCGGGAATGCCCTGCTCGACCTTGCCGACCAGGTCCGCGCCGACGTCGGCGGCCTTGGTGAAGATGCCACCGCCGACCCGCATGAACATGGCGAGCAGGGCGGCACCGAAGCCGAAGCCCTCCAGCACGGTCGGCGCGTCACCCCGGTACAGCAGCACGACCGCCGCCGCACCTACCAGGCCGAGGCCGACGGTGAGGAAGCCGACCACGCCACCGGTCCGGAAGGCGATCTTCATGGCCGCCTCGCGGCCACCTTCACGTTCCCGGGCGGCGGCGGCGACCCGCAGGTTGGCGCGGGTGGCCAGCCACATGCCGGCGCCACCGATGAACGCGCTGAACAGCGCGCCGACCACGAAGAACGCCGAACGGCCGATCTTGACCAGCAGCTCACTGCCGTCGGTGTCGTGCACCGGCAGCAGGAAGAGCAGCACCACCGCGATGACCACGAAGATCGCCAGGGTCCGGAACTGCCGGGTCAGGTACGCCGAGGCACCCTCCTGGACAGCTCCGGAGATCTCCTGCATCTTCTCGGTGCCCGTACCGGCCGCCAGGACCGTCTTGGTGAGGGTGGCGGCGAAGACGAGGGCCACCAGCGCGACGACCGCCGCGATGACGACATACGTCAGATTGGCACCGGTGAGGGAGAGCTCGCCACCCTGGGCGGCCAGAGTCCCGGACATCTATGTCCTCCTGAACCGTGCACTCGCGCCGACGGTGGAGACGCACCGACCGGCGCCCGGATGCGGAAAAGCAAGTGCGCCGGCCCGTCGGGGCAGACCAGCGCCGAACGTACCCGCTGGCTGCGGGGCGGATCACTTGCTGACAACCCGGGTACTGTAGCCGCCGGTCGTGTTGGAGGTCACACGGAGGGTGCACCCACAGCTGATGATCTTCGTCGCTGTGTTACGAGGAAAAATCTGATATAGGCAGTCGTCGACTCCGCTTTAGCGGAGCACCTGTCGCCGCCGCTGCGGGGTCAGCGGGACACCGGCCAGACCATCCGGACCTCGGTGCCGACGCCCTCGTCGACCGGGCGCACCTGCAGGTCCTCGACGAACCCGGCGAGCAGGGCGAAGCCCACGCCGGTGGTCAGCGCCTCATCGGTGAGCGACTCGTTGGCCAGCGCGTCCGGCGGCAACGCGGCCAGGCCGATGCTCGCCTCGATCGGGGCCCGGTCCACCACCCGGACCGCGTACGTCCCGCCGTCGGACATCTCCACCAGCACCGGATCGGGCACCCCGTACTGCCGGTGCAGGGCGACCGCCCGGGTGCAGGCCTCGCCGATGGCCAGGCGTACCTCGTCGAGCAGGTCCTCGCGGACCCCGGCCCGACGGGCCACCGCGACGCCGACCAGGCGGGCGGTGCGCACGTGCACCGGAGCGGGCGAGAAGGAGAGCTTGACGGTCGCCATCACGCGCCGGAGCCGGTCGGGTCCGCCTCGACCGCCGCGTCGACCGTGGGGTGCAACGGGAAGACCTGGTCCAGCGCGGTGATCCGGAAGATCTTGAGCAGCGGCTCCTTGTCGCAGACCAGCGCGAACGAACCACCGGCGGCCCGCAGCCGCTTGAGCGCCCCGACCAGCACACCCAGGCCGGTGGAGTCGAGGAAGTCCACCCGACCGAGATCCACCACGATCCGCCGGTCCCCGCCGTCGATCAACTCCAGCAGCCGTTCCCTCAGCCGGGGGGCGGTGTAGACGTCCACCTCGCCGCCGACGGAGAGCACCGTGTGCTCCCCCACCGTGTGGGTCGCCAGCGACAGCTCCATCGGTCCTCCTCGCAAGAGCCGTAAACTCTTCTGGGGCATCTAACCATCCCCGGTCGAAGCCCCCGGTGGAGCGTCGACCGCTCCACCCCATACCCAGCACCCCCGGTTTTCATCTCCGAACACCAGTGCGAGAGTGCAGGACGTGACCTCCGCAGCCACCCGAGCCGGCCGCGAGCGGACGCCGGTGGCGGCGCCCGCCGACCTGCTACGCCGGCTGCGCGCCCGGACCGCCGGTGACCCGGTCACCCACGTCGAGCAGGTGCCGGCCCGCATCGGCGTACCGGCGCCCTGGCCCGACTGGGTCCCCGAGGAGCTACGGGCGGCGCTGGCCGGGCGCGGCGTGGACGCGCCCTGGCGGCACCAGGCCGAGGCGGCCGACCTGGCGTACGCCGGCCGGCACGTGGTGGTCGCCACCGGCACCGCCAGCGGCAAGTCCCTGGCCTACCTGCTGCCCGCCCTGGCCACCCTGCTCGCCGACCCGCGCGCCACGGTGCTGTACCTGGCCCCGACCAAGGCCCTCGCCGCCGACCAGTTGCGCGCCGTCGCCGCCCTGGAACTACCCGGGGTACGCCCCGCCTGCTACGACGGCGACACCCCGCGCACCGAACGGGAGTGGATCCGGCGGCACTCCCGGTTCGTGCTGACCAACCCCGACATGCTGCACCACGGCATCCTGCCCGGACACGCCCAGTGGTCCGGGTTCCTGCGCCGGTTGACGTACGTGATCGTCGACGAGTGCCACACCTACCGGGGCGTCTTCGGCTCCCACGTCGCACACGTGCTCCGCCGGCTCCGCCGCCGCTGCGCGCCGTCCGGCCGGGGTTCGGCCGGCGTCCCGGGCCGCTCGGGCGCGGCGGGCGCGGGCTCGGCGGCCGCAGGCTCGGCGGGCGCGGGCGCGGGCGCGGGCACGGGCTCGGCGGGCTCGGGCTCGGCGGGCGCGGGCTCGGGCTCGGGCGCGGGCGCGGGCGCGGGCTCGGCGGGCGCGGGTGATGGTCGGATTCCCCGGCAGGTGGGGGCGGGGGCGGCCGGTGGGCCGGTCTTCCTGCTCGCGTCGGCCACCTCCGGTGACCCGGCGACGACCGCCGGACGACTCACCGGGGTGCCGGTAACCGCCGTCACCGAGGACGCCTCGCCGCGCGGCGGGGTCACCTTCGCCCTCTGGGAGCCGCCACTGCTCCCGCCGGACTCCGCCGTGGACGCCGCCGTCGCGGAGCTGACCCAGGTCCGCCGGTCGGCGCTGCGGGAGACCGCCGACCTGCTCGCCGACACGGTCGCCGAGGGGGTACGCACGCTCGCCTTCGTCCGGTCCCGCCGGGGTGCCGAGGTGGTCGCCGCCAACGCCCGACGGGCCCTCGACGAGGCCGTCGCCGGGCTGGGTGACCGGGTCGCCGCCTACCGGGCCGGCTACCTGCGGGAGGAACGCCGGGAGTTGGAACGGGCGCTGCTCGACGGCGACCTGCTCGGGCTCGCCTCCACCAACGCGCTGGAACTCGGCGTCGACCTGGTCGGGCTGGACGCCGTGCTGATCTGCGGTTGGCCGGGCACCCGGGCGTCGCTGTGGCAGCAGGCCGGCCGGGCCGGACGCTCGGGGCAGGAGGCGCTGGCGGTGCTGGTGGCCCGGGACGACCCGCTGGACACCTACCTGGTGCACCACCCGGAGGCGCTGTTCGGCCGCCCGGTCGAGGCGACCGTGCTCGACCCGGCCAACCCGTACGTGCTCGCCCCACAGTTGGCCTGCGCGGCGGCCGAGTCCCCGCTCACCCCCGCCGACCTGGAGCTCTTCGGCGACGGGGCGAAGGAGGCGGTGGACTCGCTGGTCGCCGCCGGCGCGCTGCGGGCCCGGCCGACCGGCTGGTACTGGCGGCACCGGGAACGCCCCGAGGTGGACCTGCGGGGCTCCGGCGGCGCACCGGTCTGCGTGGTCGAGTCGGCCACCGGTCGGCTGCTCGGCACCGTCGACGGCGGCTCGTCGCACTTCCTGATCCACCCCGGCGCGGTCTACCTGCACCAGGGCGTGTCGTACGTGGTGGACGAGCTGGACCTCGCCGACGGCTGCGCGCTGGTGCACCCGGAGGAGCCGGACTGGTCCACCCACGCCCGGGACGTCACCTCGCTGTCGGTGGTCTCCGTAAGGTCGTACGTGGACGCCGGCCCGGTCGGGCTCTTCCTCGGCGAGGTGGACGTGACCAGCCAGGTGGTCTCGTACCAGCGGCGACGGATCGCCTCCGGCGAGGTCATCGACACCCGCCCGCTGGACCTGCCCGCCCGTGAGCTGCGCACCGTCGCGGTCTGGTTCACCGTGTCGCCGCAGGCGCTGGCGCTGGCCGGGGTGGAGCCGGCCGACGTCCCGGGCGCCCTGCACGCCGCCGAACACGCCGCGATCGGGTTGCTGCCGCTGATCGCCACCTGCGACCGCTGGGACATCGGCGGACTCTCCACCGCGCTGCACCCGGACACCGAGGCCCCGACCGTCTTCGTCTACGACGGGCACCCCGGCGGGGCCGGCTTCGCCGAACGGGCGTACCGGACGGCCACCGAGTGGCTGCGGGCCACCCGGGAGGCGATCGACCAGTGCGGCTGCGAGTCCGGCTGCCCGTCCTGCGTCCAGTCCCCGAAGTGCGGCAACGGCAACAACCCGCTGGCCAAGCCGGAGGCGGTCCGGGTCCTCGACGTGGTGCTGGCCGAGCTGGCTGGCCGGCGGCAGGAATAGATCGCGGTCAGTCTGGGAAATGGGGGGCGTGGGAGCGCTTCCATCGACGTTGGCGCAGCCCTTAGCTCGTTGCCCTTCCGCCGGAGGAGGAGTCGTGGCCGACACCATCGCCGAAACTGTCGACCTGCTGTACACGATCAACCAGGAGCACCTCACCCCCGACCAGCAGATCGCCCTGGGCTCGGCGCTCGCCGCGCTGGCCCAGGCCGAACGACTGGACCAGATAAGTGAGCGGCTGCGCAGCATCCACCAGGTGCTCAACACCTTGGTGATGCGGGTACCGGTGGACGGCGGACGCTGACCCGCTGACCCGGGCGGCGCGGTGCCGGTCGTCCGGGCGGGAGCAGGCACCAGCGGGTTGCCGGATTGTGCAACACTCCGGCGCACCCTTCCAAGGAGATATTCATGCAGCCAGACGTTCTGCAGGGCCAGCAGCAGTTCCACATCCGCCAGCGCATCCGGCTGATGGTCAACCAGTACGAGGTGCACGCCGTCGGGCCCGACGGTGGTGAGGCCGGGCTGCTCGCGTTCGCGCAGCAGAAGCGGCTCGCCTTCAAGGAGCAGGTGACCATCTACACCGACGACACCAAGCAGCAGCCGCTGCTCGGTTTCAAGGCCCGGCAACGGCTCGACCTCGCCGCCACGTACGACGTGACCGACGCGGCCGGCAACCCGATCGGCCTGTTCCGTAAGGACTTCGGCCAGTCCCTGCTCCGCTCGACCTGGCACGTCGAGCAGCCCGGCCTGCCGGCGGTCGTCGGCCAGGAACGCAGCATGCCGGTGGCGATCCTGCGGCGCTTCGTCGACTCGCTCTCCTGGCTGCCGTACCACTTCGACTTCGCCGCCAACGGTCAGCCGGTCTTCTCGGTGATCAAGAAGTGGGGCCTGCGCGACCGGTACGTCGTCGAGATCCCCAACCCGCAGATCGACCGGCGGCTGGTCATCGCCATGTCGATCGCCCTGGACGCGCTCCAGGGCCGGTGACCCGCCGGAGGTGCCGACCGCCGAAGGTCGGCACCTCCCTCCACCGCCCCGGCCGGGCTGGACCGTCCACGACAGCACGCTCACCACTCCCGTCACGCGCGTACCGGGCCGGCGCGGGCGGTGGCGGTGACGGTCCGGGTGAGGCCGGGCAGGGCGGTCACGGTGACCGCCGCCGTCACCTGCACGTCGAGGCCGTCGACCCGGCAACCGGTAAGCCGCCCGCCGTTGGCCTCGGCGAGGGTCGCGGCGGATCGGCAGGCCGCCTCGTCGCCCTGGGCCACCGCACCGGCGCCGGCGAGCGCCGCGAAGTCCGCCGCGACGCCGGCCCGCTGTCGGGCCACCCCGGCAGCGGCGACCGCCGCGGCGAAGGTCGCGAACGTGAGCAGCACCAATCCCGCGGCGAACACACAGACGGTGGCCCCACCCCGGTCCTCGGGCGCATTTTTCACCGGGACGGCTCCGGTAGGCCCGGTTCCACGGCGGCGACGACGGTGGCGGAGACGTTGAGCCGGGGCAACCGAGCACCGAGGGCCCGGACCGGAGCCCGCACCGTCGCGGTGACCCGGCCGGCATCGACGCCGACGGTGACCTGGGCACCGACCGGCGCGACACCGACGGCCGCCGCCTCGCCGTCGTCGCCCCGGGAGGCGGCCAGGGCCGCCTCCCGGGCCGCGTTCAGACAACTGGCCTTCGTGCTCACCGAGTCGACGGCGGTCAACCCGGTGAGCAGGAGCAGCAGGAGCGCCGGTAGGCCGGCCGCCAACTCGGCGGTGAACGAGCCCCGGTCGTCACCGGCCCACCGGCGCCGGGTCACTGCAGGGCCCGGTCGACGACCCCGGCCAGCGCCGCCTGCACGCTGTCGGAGGTCAGCACCTTGAGCAGCAGGCCGGCGAAGGCCACGGCGGCCAGGGTGCCCACCGCGTATTCGGCGGTGTTCATCCCGGCGTCGCCGCGCAGGCGGCTGCGTAGCCGGGTTCGTAACCGGGTGAGGAGTGTGCGCATGTCGTTCCCTTCTCGAAGGAGTTGTCAGAGCACGTCGCCGAGGACGGCGACGATCACCGGCACCAGGCCGGCGAGAATGAAGGCCGGCAGGAAGCAGAGCCCCAGCGGCAGCACGATGAGCACGCCGGCCCGACGGGCCGAGGCCTCCACGGCCACCGATCGGTCGGCCCGCAGGTCGTCGGCGAGCCGGGTCAACGCACCGGTCAGCGCCGCGCCGCTGGCCGACGACCGGATGGCGGCGGCCACCAGCCGGTCCGCCCCGGACACCGGGGTCAGGTACGCCCACGCCTCGCCGGGCTCACCACCGAGCAGCAGCGTCCGGCCGACCTGACCGAGTCGCGCACCCAGTGGACCGTCGAGCGTCTCGGCCACGGCCAGCACCGAACGGTCCACCGGGGCACCCGCCCGCAGGGCCGCCGCCAACAGGTCGGCGGCCAGCGGCAGGTCGGTGGCCTCCCGCAGCCTGCGCCGACGTTCCGCCGGGGGCTCGATCCGTCGGAGCAGCCGGTCGGCGAGCACCGCCGTGGGCAGCGCGCCGATCGCCCCGGCCCAGCCGCCGACCACGACCGCCACGGCCAGCCCGCCAAACGCCGCCGCCCAGCGGATCCGGTCCGGCCGCCAGCCCGGCCGGGGACGGACACCGGCCTGCGGCCCGGCGGAGTCGACCGGCCCGGTGCGTCGCGGCCTCGACGTCCCGGCCGGGGCGGCCGGCAGCCGGCGCAGGCGACGCAGCGGACGGCGGGTGGCAAGGGCGACCAGCGCGGCCACCGCCACGGTGCCCAGACCGGCGAGTAGCAGGGATGCCTGGGACATCAGCCGACTCCTCCCGGCCCGCTGGTGAGCTTGTCGGCCCAGGCCAGCCCGACGGCCTGCAGGGCGACGGCGGCGAGGGTGCAGGCGGCCCCGATGGGGGTGTGCAGCAGGATGCCGATCGGGTCGACGCCGATGCCGTAGCCGAGTCCGATCCCGCCGAGCGGCAGCGCGGCGAGCAACCAGGCGGTCGCCCTGGCGCCGGCGGCCTGCGCTGCCGCCGCGGCCAGCCCCCGGTCACCGGCGCGGTGGTCCGCCTCGATCCGCTCCAGCAGCTCGGCCAGGGGTGCACCGGTACGTTCGGCCAGGCGTACGGCGGCCACGGTCAGCTGCTCGATCCGATCCGGCACGTCGCCCCGGTCCGGCACGTCGCCCCGGTCCGGCACGTCGCCCCGCTCCGGCACGTCGATCCGGTCCGGCCTGTCGATCCGGTCCGGCCTGTCGATCCGATCCGGCCTGTCGATCCGGGCGGCGGTCGGGCCCGATCCGGTCAGCCGCATCGTCGTCGGTGCCGGTAGCCCGGCCCGCAGGTCGGCGGCGAGGGCGCAGAGCTGGTCGAGGCGCCGCCGCCGGGCGCGCTGCGCCCGCCGGGTGCTCTGCCGTCGTATCAGCGCACCGCTGCCCAGCAGGGCGTACCCGGCGCAGGCCACCGCCGCCACCGGACCGGCCGACACACCACCGGCCACGGCTGCGGCGAGGCCGCTCAGGAACAGGGCCCGCCGGGGCACGTCGGCGATCCGGCCCGGTAGCCGCGCGATCCGCACCCGCCAGCCGGCGTGGGCCGCGTCCGGTGGGTCGTCGTGCGGGTCGGGGAGAGCATCGGGGTGCTCGTCGAGCGCCGGGTGCGCCAGCGTCGCTACCGTCGGCGGTCGGAGGGACTCCCGGCGGCCGGGCGGCCGGGACGGCAGCGGCCGGACCTGGCGGTGATACCCACCGATCTCGGGCCGCCCCGCCCCGGCACCCGGCGGCACCGACCCGGTGCCGGACCGGCCGGGACGGGGTGCGTCGTGCTCCGGCGTACGGCTCAGCTCGGTGACCCAGGTGACCAGCGGATCCGGTCGGGACGACACGACGCGACGGGCCTGCCGTCGGGCCATCGCCCCGAGCAGCCCGGCGACCACCAGGACCGCCACGACCAGCGACCAGACCAGGGCGGTCACCTCCGCTCCCCGGTCGAGGCCAGCACCGCCGGTGGCGGCACCTCGCGGGTGTGCAGCAACGCGGCCAGGGCACCGGCGGCCGGGCCGGGCCCCTGCCCCCGGGTCCAGGCGGGAACCACGCCGACCAGGCGTTCCGGCCCTTCGGGCAGTAGCAGGCAGATGGACTCCAGCAGCCGGCCCCGGGCACCCCGGCGGACCTGGAGGATCACCTGGAGGGCGGCGGTCACCTGGGCGTGCAGGGCCGCCCGGGGCAGCCCACCGAGCAGCCCGAGCGCCTCCAACCGGGCCGGCACGTCGACCGGGGCGTTGGCGTGCAGGGTGCCCGCGCCACCGTCGTGGCCGGTGTTCAGGGCGGCCAGCAGGTCGACGATCTCCGCGCCCCGACACTCCCCCACCACCAGCCGGTCGGGACGCATCCGCAGCGCCTGCCGGACCAGGTCGCTCAGCCCGACCGCGCCGGAGCCCTCCACGTTGGAGGTGCGCGCCTGTAGGCCGACCACGTGCGGGTGCACCGGGTACAGCTCGGCCGCGTCCTCCACCAGCACGATCCGCTCGGTCGGCGGCACCAGGCCGAGCAGCGTGTTGAGCAGCGTGGTCTTGCCCGAGCCCGTACCACCGGTGACCAGGTACGCCAGCCGACCCGCCACGACGGCGGCGAGCACCGGGGCCACCGCCGCCGGCACGGTCCCCTGGCGGACCAGCTCGTCGAGGGTGAACGGCCGCTGCCGGAAGGTCCGCAGCGACAGGTACGGGCCGGTGGTCGCCACCGGCGGCAGGACCGCGTGCAGCCGGGTCCCGTCGGGCAGCCGGGCGTCGGCGTACGGCACACCGTCGTCGAGGCGTCGCCCGGCACCGGCCGCCAGCCGCACCGCCAACCGCCGGACGTCCTCGACGGTGCCCATCGGGACCGCCACCTGGTGCAGGCCCCGGCCCCGGTCGACCCAGACCCGGGTGCCGTTGACCAGGATGTCGGTCACCTGCTCGTCGGCGAGCAGCGGAGCGAGCGGTCCCGCGCCCACCAGGTCGTCGTGCACCCGGTCGGCCATCCGCAGCAGCGCCGTGTCGCCGAGCACCGCGGCGGCCGGCTCGGCGCGTACGGCGGAGACGATGGCGGCGGCGGTGACCGGGGTGGCCGCGGTGGCGAAGCGCTGCCGGACCCGGGCGGAGAGCGCCTCGGTGTCCGCGCGGGCGGTCACGCCGCACCCGCCGTCGACCGGCCGGTCACCTCGGCGACGAGCCGCTGGCAGAGCACCGCGAGCGGCCCCCGCCCGGCGGCGGCCGGTGCCTCGCCCCGTTCCAGGCCCCGGCAGAGACCCGGCTCCGGGCGCAGCGTGCCGACCAGCGGCAACCCGAGGGAGCGGGCGATCTCGGCCGCCTTCAACCGGCCCGGCGCCGGGCCGCGGACGATCACCGACAGCTGCGCGCAGTGCGCGGCGGCGGTGGCGACCACCCGGGCCGCCGCCGCGGTGGCGCGCAGCTCGGCGGGCACCACCAGGTAGGCCTGGTCGGTGCTCTGCAACGCGATCACGGCCGCGTCGTCGAGCTGTCGGGGCAGGTCGACGACCACGAAGTCCCGGCCGCGCCGCGCCGCGTCCATCGTGGCGGCCATCGCCGGAGCCGGCAGGTTGAGCAGCTCACCCCGGTCCCAGGAGAGCACCACCAGGTCGCCCCGGCTGGGCAGGGCGCGCACCAGGGCCGGCGGGTCCACCCGGCCGTCGGTGTCGCTGAGCGCCGGCCAGCGCAACCCTTCCAGTTGCTCCCACCCGAGCACCAGGTCGAGGCCACCGCCGAGCGGATCGGCGTCGACGAGCAGGGTACGCAGCCGGGACCGGGCGGCGGTGACCGCGAGCCCACCGGCGAGCACGCTGGCCCCGGCACCACCCCGCCCGCCGAGCACCGCGACCATCCGGGCGGTCGAGGTCGGCTGGTCCGGGGCACACTCCACGAACCGGTCGACCAACCACGGCTCGGCGGCCGGCAGCGTGGCGACGTGCTCGGCCCCGACCAGCTCGGCGATCTCCCAGCCGGGGTCGAGCTGACCGGAGCGGCCCACGATGACCAGCCGTGGCCGGCGCGGCAACCGGGCCCGCAGACAGGCCTGAGCCTGGTCGCTGCCGACCAGTACCAGGGGTGCGGGCAGCCAGCGGGCCCGCGCGGCGGCCGGATCGGCCGCCACGTCGACCTCGACGCCCCCGGCCGCGGCGAGCCGGAGCAGGTCGTCGAGCAGTTCACCGTCGGCGGTGACGATCAGCGGCCGTCGTCGGCCGGTCGGAACGGAGGTACGGGGCGGCATCGCGGCCTCCAGGGGTACGGGATGACTGAGGCCCCACCCTGCCGTCACCGGGACACACCCGACCGCTCACCGACCGTCGCCTGTGGATAACCCTGTGGACTGTGGATAACGCCCGCGAACGCGGTGGATCTGCTATGTCCGAAGCACCCCGGATGAAGATCAATCGAGCGCACCATTGACGAATCCACCGGTCCTGGCCGCATAATCGTGGCCGTGCCACTGGCGACAACGCCGGTGGCACCCGCGTACTCGGGATCAGGGGTTCATGGCGGACGCACCGGACCACACTCGCGGCGAGCCGCGCATCACACTCAGCACCTACCCGACCGGGACGGATACTCCCGGCGTACCCCTCGTGGGTCTGTCGGAGCACGACGGGCCGCGACGGCGGACGACCGGCCGGGGCGGGGCGGCGGTCGTGCCGGGTCTGGTCGCCGTCGGGCTGCTCGCGGCCCTGGCGATCGGGTTGCTGCCCTACCTCACCGGGCCGCAGCGGTCGGAATACCAGCCGATGGACGAGACGCCGATCGCGATCGTCGGGGCGGACAGCCTCCAGCCGGCCCCGCCGCCGACCGGCACCGGCGCGACCTCGTCGGGCTCGCTGTCGGCCCGTGCGACCGCGACGAGCCCGCCCCCGCCCACCTCCACGGCCACCCCCACTGCGACGCCCAGCACCTCCCGGCCCTCGACCCGACCGCCGGCCCCGAAGCCCGCCAACACCCCGTCGGTACGCCCCAGCACGGCACCGCCTTCGCCCCGTCCGTCGACCGCACCACCGAAACCGTCCAGCTCACCACGGCCGGCGGAACTCACGCCGCTGCCCGCCTCGGCCGAGCGGCGGCTCCGCTCGGTCGGCGGCGGTGCGCAGACGTACGTGGAGTTCCGGAACACCCGCGCGCACCCGGTGGTGATCCACTGGATCGGCTACGACGGCCGCCGACGCCAGTACGCGGTGCTGGACCCGGGCCAGACCCGCCGCCAGCACACCTACGTGGGGCACCCGTGGGTGGTCACCACGGTCCGGGGGTACGCGCTGGCCTGCTTCCAGCCGGAGGCCCGCACCGCCACCGCCGTCATCGGCTGACCCTCACCGGTCCTGCCCGGTGACCCGCCAGAGGCGGACCTGGCTGACCGTCCGGATGATGTCGCGGGCGGCGTCGGCGACCGGACAGCCTGCCGTGCGGCACACCGGGCAGCGGCCGTCGGTGCCGGGTCGGTGCTGACGGAGGACCTGGCGGGCGGTGAGGACCAGCCGGTTGTGGATCTGGGCCAGGCTCAGGAACGGGCCGGTCATCAGCCGACGCCAAGGCAGGTCGCGAGGTGGGTGATGGTGGCCGGCGCGTCAGGGTCGTGGGCGATCCGGGCCAGCAGGTCACGGCCGGCAGGTCGGCGGCGTACCTCGGCGGGCGCGATCCGGTCCGCCTCGGTGAGGATGCGCCCGGCGGTACGCGGGTCGGTGGCGTGCAGGTGGGCGCGGGCGGTGTCGACCAGGTGCGCGGCGCGGTGTTCGGCAGGCAGCCAGCGCCAGCCGTCGCGGCGGACGCCGCTCTGATGCCAGGCGATGGCCTGGCCGACATCACCGAGGTCGACCGCCGCCGCCGCACGGGCCAGGGTGACGGCGGTCGGCCCGAACCCGGTGTACTGGTGGTCCAGGCCGTCGCCGACCTGGGCGGCCATGGCCCCGGCCTCGTCGAGGAGGTCGGCCACCGCGCTGTCGTCACCGTCCCGCGCGGCGGCCAGGGCCGCCTGGACCAGCAGGGTGCCACAGAGCGAGAGTTGCGGCCCGTCGCCGTGCTCGGCCGGGGCGATGCGGTACGCGGCGGCGAGCATCGCCGACTTCGCCACCCGGGCCCGCCCGGCGGCACGTAACACCTGCCCGAGCTGCACCGCAGCCGCCGCGACGAGGTACCGGTCACCGCTGGCGACGTTCATCGCCCGGTCCACGGCCAACCAACCCAGGTCTGGATCACCAAGCTTGACCAGTACGGCCGCGGTGACCCGGTACGCCTGCACCAACGGCACCCGCCCACCGACCGGATCGGCGGCGTGGCAGTGGTGCGCGTCGGTCAACAGGCCGGGCAACAGGCCGACCAGGTGGGGATAGCGGGCGTACTGGAAGGTGGTCCACGCGTGCGCGACCTGCCGGGCCATCCGGTCGGCCGGCAACACCGGCCGGGCACCCGGCGGCCGACCGAACGGGATCTCGTAGCGGGACAGGGCCGCCCGGACGCGTTCCAGCTCGTCGGCCCGGGTGGTCACCTCGACGGGTCGGGCGTCGCGGCCGAACAGGATGGCGGCGTCGATCCGCAGGACGGTGGCGATGTCCTGGAGGGTGGAGAGCTTGTCCAGGGCACGGACGCCACGCTCCACCTTGTCGACCCAGCTCTTGGACTTACCGAGCCGATCGGCGAAGACCTGCTGCGACAGGCGGCGGCGAGCCCGCCAGTACGCCACCCGCCGGCCCACCGGCAGCTCACCCACGACCACGCCGCCTATGGCGGTCCGGGACGACGCGGGTGGTCTCCTCGACCGGAATCCGCTCCGCCTCCGCCAGATCCAGAATCCGCTGGCGGGCCGCCTCGTGCTCGGCGGACTGGAGCTGCTCGCCCAGGCTCTGCTGCGGTTTGTCGTCACCCATCGCCACTCCCGCTCGAAGGGGGCGCGGCGGCGTGCTCGTGGGAGGACCGCCACCGCCGCGCCCGGCTGTGCGCGGGTCGCGTCCGGTCGCGGTGACCGTGACACACCCGCCCTGGTCACAGCATTGAGCGAGCACACGGCTACCCAAAGAAGTTGGGTGTCCGCTGGTCGTGTCGGTTGTCCGCTGTCAGTCGACCGGCCGGTAGACCTGGTAGGCCGCACGCAGCACCGACGCCTCCGCCGCGTCGATCTGCTCGACCCGTTCCAGCACCTCGCGGGCCCGCCACCAGTTCGACGAGACCACCCGTCCGGACCGGATCGCCTCAGCGGCGACCGCGCTGGCTTCGTCGGGTTGGCCGGCGGCCACCAACGCCAAGGCCAGGTCCAGGCGGGCAGAGGCGGACCGTCGGGGCCGCTCACCCCCGTCACCGCGCGGATCCAGCTCCGCCAGCGCGACCCGGGCCACCTGCACCGCAGCCGGATCGCCCGCCCAGGACAGCGTCGTGGCCGTGTACGCCAGGGCCTTCGTCGGGTCGTACCGGTAATGGTGCTCAGCCCGCTCCGGCACCGGCAGGTTAGAGGTCGACTGTTCCAGGCGGTCCAGCACGGCACGAGTCCGCCGCACGTCACCCACCCGCGCCCACCCCCGCGCCTCCTGAGCAGTCGCCTGGAGGTGCGCCGAGCTTCCCCGAGGTGCCACCCGCTGCGCCTGCTGGGACAGGTCGATCGCCTGCCGGTACCCGCCCTGGGTCAGCCGGTCCCAGGCCTGAGTCTCCAGACACCACGCCTGGATCTCCCGGTGTTCGGCATGCTCGGCAAGCCTGGCAGCGGCGACCAGATGAGCGCTGCCCGCCGAACGCTGCAACAGATCGATGTGTACCGTCACCCGCAGCACGGTCAACCAGCCACCGGCGACGATCAACCGCCGCCGCTGCGCCAGCGTCCCCCGCCCGTCGAGCAGTCGACCCACGTACGCCAACCGCCTACGCACCAGCGGCAGCAGATCCACCGGCCGGCTGGTCGCGTACGCGCTGGCCAGATCGTCGACGCTCGCCTCGATGCGGGTGAGCGTCTCGGCGCTCACATCGCTGGCGCGTACCCGCGCAAGCAACTCGTCGGCTTCGGCGTCGTGATCGACCGGCTGCCCCACGAGCCGCACCAGCGCACCACCGGCTTCGAGCACCTCGTCGAGGTGCCGCGCCGTTTCCAGCGCGGGAGCCTTGACCCCCGTCTCCAGGTCGTGCAGGTGGCTCTTCCCCCGGTGGGCGAGCTGCCCGAGCGCGCGCAACGACAAACCCCGAGCGGTACGCAGAGCCCGCAACTGAGCCCCGAAACGCGAATCGACGTACGACACAACGACACTCCCTTCCGCAGGAAGGAGCAGCCAGCCCCGGTGCCCGTCCACAGCCACCGTTACCGACGGTACAACGAGGACTGATCGGCGGTAACCGCCATCACTGCCCGGGCTGGCCGGAATTCGATGGTCGCTGCGACAACCCGGCAACGAGATGAAGCACCGCCCCCAAAGTGCCGACCCCGCCAGATCGAGCGGTCACCGAAGATCAATCGGGAGCTCAGCCGTTCCGCACGATGTCACCCTACTGACGGGGTGGTGGTCTCCTGTCACCGTTGCGCTGTACCTGGTAGCTCGCGAATCTGATGCTCACCTGGCCGCCGAGTTCGCGGAAGCCGAGTCGGCGGGCGACCCTTCGGGAGGGCTCGTTCCGGGCGCGCCACTGCGGCAGCAGATTGTTTCCCAGTGCCTCCGCCACCGCAGCGGAAGCCACCGCACGGGCCAGTCCACGACCCCGAAAGCGGGCACTGGTCAGCACGCTGATGTGCGCGACCGCGCCTGGCCACTCGCGGTAGCCTGCCGCAGCTACCACCCGTGCGCGATCCCGGACGACGAACGCCGGTGACGAGATCTCGCCGATTCCACTTTCCGCCATGTCCTCCCCGGACACCTCTGCTACCAGCCGGGCAAGGTCCAGGTGCCCCGGCGGCAGATGGACCACGCCGCGGGCCTCCGCCGCTGGCCGGAACTCCTGCTCGTCGAGGTACGCCAACGAGGCGGGGCCGAGCACGTCCACCACGCCCGGCTTCCCGCTCCACCGCCCAGCCCCGACAGCCGACCGGAGCGGTCTACCGGCCAGCGACTCACGCAGGAACCGGGCGGTGACCGCGTCCGGCGCGGTGGCGAGGCCCGAGTTTCCCAACACCACGATGCCGACCCACGCCGGTGGGCACAGCCGCGACCCGGCCGCGACAACCACCTGTACGCCGTCGGCCGGGAAGCTGGTCGTGACACCGGCGAGGCTGACCCAGAGTTCCTCGACGCGTTGTGACACAGCCGATCGAGCCATTGACGCATCCTCCCCGCCGTCGGCCCCGACCACCACCGAATTGGCGGCCGGCCGAAAACGCGCAGTGGGTTATGGGGCCACGAGCACAGGGCCCCGACAAAGTCCGCCCCGATGCCCGGTTGCCTACGGGGCACGCCACCACATCCCGCCCCGAGCAACCGACCGGCAGGCGACAACTTCCTTGTTGTGGTGCTCCCGGGGTGGGGTCTTGGAGACAAGATCCTGGAAGTTGCGAGCATCTATGACGGCAGCTCACCGTGGCGGCACATATGCGTCACAACCGGCTGAGACGCACCTCAAGCCCTACGCCGAGGCGGCCCGCACGTGGCTGCATGCCGAGGCCGAGGTCATCGACACCACGCACCTGACTCCTGCCCAAGCCGCCGCGCAGATCGTCCTCCGGGCTACCGGGGAAGCTCAGGGGCCCGGCCCGGAACGCCCCGATGGCGTGGACGAGGCCCTGCGACCCGTACGGTCGCGCTCCCAGGGGTAAGAGACGACCCCCGTCGGGGGGAGACGGGGGTCGTCGATGGTCCGGCTCCGGGGGGATTGAGCCGAACCCACCCGGCGGTCACGGGGGGTGCGACCGCCAGGGGCCTGTGTGCGGCACAAGGTGCGGATACTTGCCGTGAGGACAAGCATGCCTGAGGGACCGTGTGCACGTCGAGTGGCGTTACCTCCACTCACTGCAAAATCCCGCTCGCGGAGTGTGACCACGATCACTGGTAGGAGTGATATCGTGACGCGGTACGCAGGTGGGGAGGTACTGCCGCCCCCGGGCACCCGCCGACGATAGACGATCGGGCTAGACTTTCGCGCCGTGGGCCGAAGTGCCGCTTTTTTCGATCTGGACAAGACCGTCATCGCCAAGTCGAGCGCCCTGGCGTTCGGACGGCCGTTCTACCGGGACGGTCTGATCACCCGGCGGGACGTGGTCAAGTCGGCGTACGCGCAGCTGATGTTCCGGCTGGGCGGCACCGACGAGCAGACCATGGCCCGGACCCGGGACTACCTCGCCGCGCTCTGCAAGGGGTGGCCGGTGGAGCAGGTCCGCCAGATCGTGGCGGAGACCCTGCACGAGCTGATCAACCCCTACGTGTACGCCGAGGCCGCCGCGCTTATCGAGCAGCACCGCGCCGACGGCCGGGACGTGGTGCTGGTCTCCGCCTCCGGTGACGAGATGGTCCGGCCGATCGGCGAGCTACTCGGGATCACCGACGTGATCGCCACCCGGATGGCGGTGGTGGACGGCCGGTACAGCGGTGAGGTCGAGTTCTACGCGGCCGGGCCGAGCAAGGTCGACGGGGTCCGTGAGCTGGCCGCCGAACGCGGGTACGACCTGGCCGAGTCGTACGCGTACTCCGACTCGTACAGTGATCGGCCGTTGTTGGAGTGTGTCGGTCACCCCTCGGTGGTCAACCCGGACCGGGCGCTGCGCAAGCTGGCCACCGAGAACGCCTGGCCGGTGTTGGAGTTCCGGCACCCGGTGCCGCTGGGCCGGCGGCTGCGCGAGCGCCCCGCGGTGCCGGTGGCCGCCGCCGCGCTCGGCGTCGGGGTGGGCGTGGCGATCGGCATCGCCTGGTACGGCCGGCACCGGCGGACCCGGGTCGCGGCGACCTGAGCGACCGATGTCGGGCGAACAACTCGACGATCGGTTTACCGAATACGACACCGGGAACATCAGGTACAAGTCTTCACGACGCGGCAGATTCCAGGGCGCGGGAGGGAGAACCGATGGCGACTCGGGAGAATCAGAGCCAGGGGCACTATCCGCCGCCGGTCATGTGGATGCTGGCCGGGGTGACCGCGATGTTCAGCATGGTGATGGTGCTCTTCGCGATGGTGTCCAAAACCGATCAGGGGCTGCTGCTCACCGTCGGCCTCGTCGGCCTGGCCGTCGTACTGGTCGGGGTGCCCTACGGCCGCCGCCGCGGCCGAATGTAGCTCGGGCACCAGCGGTCAGGTGTCAGCTCGGGCATCGACGGTCAGGCAGCAGCGGTCAGGCGGCGGCGAGGATCTCGTCGCCGATCGCGGTGAGCTGGTCGGCCCCCACCTCGACGGCCGTCAGGTAGTGCCGCAGCCAGGACCGCAGCCCGTCCGGGGTACCGGTGGCGAAGGCGCCGGCCGCGCCGACGTACTCGGGTTCCCGGTCGTGATGGCCGACATCCACCGCGAGCAGGCCGCGCGGGTCGAAACCGCTGGCCAGCAGGACCAGCCGGGCCGCGCCCCGGGCCACCACCGACGACGGCCCGGCGAACGGCCGCAGCGCCAGCAGCTCCCCGTGCACCACCGCGGCCAGGACCAACGGCGACACCCTCGTACCGCCGGCGACCAGGCCGGCCAACGCGTCCAGTCGCGCCCCGAGCGCCGCATCCGCCACCGGCCGCCCCAGCTCCTGCTCGGGTACGACGTCCCGGGCGGCAAGCACGTGCAGCCTGGCCAGCACCTGTCGGGGCGCCGTCGACCAGCGCTCGCTCAGCGTAGGCAGCGCCCCGGCCACCCGGAGCGCGCCCTGCAGCACCGGGTCGGTGACCGTACCGGCGCGGACCGCCTCGCGCTCGTGGGCGTACCCCTGCAGGGCGGCGCTGGCCACCGCGGACCGGAGGCTGACCTCGGCCGCGACCTGGCCGCCGTGCCGGCGTAGCGCGCGGTGGCCCAACGCCTGGTCGAACCGCTCGCGGGCCCGGTCGACGGCGGGTGCGATGTCGGCGAGCCCGAGCAGCGGGGCGAGCGGATCGTCGGTCACCCCGCCACGCTAGCGAACCCGCCGACCGCCCCCGCCGCCCGTGGCGGTGCCCGCACCACCCCCGCCGCCCGTGGCGGTGCCCGCACCACCCCCGCCGCCCACGGCGCCGCCCGGACCGCCCCCGCCCGTGGCGCCGCCCCGCGGACCGCCCCCGCCGCCCGGGGCGGTGAGAGGGGTGCCCTTCTCTACCGAAAGCGTTAACAGGGGGCCCTTCCTTACAGCTGGGCGCGTGGTGGGGGCCGTTGGGCGCGATCCGGGCGACTGCGGTCGCCGCGGGCGGGGTACCCGACTAGCCTCGGCTCATCGAGATGCAGGTCACGTGAGTGGAGAAGGAGTCCGGCATGAGTGGTGAGGCACTGGCCAACCTGCTGAACGAGACGAGGCAGTTCCCGCCCCCGGCCGAACTCGCCGCGAACGCGAACGTGACCGCCGAGGCGTACGCGCAGGCCGGCGCCGACCGGCTGGACTTCTGGGCCCGCCAGGCCGGGCGGTTGGCCTGGGCGAAGCCGTGGGACAAGGTGCTGGACTGGTCGAACCCGCCGTTCGCGAAGTGGTTCGTCGGCGGGCAGCTGAACGTGGCGTACAACTGTCTGGACCGGCACGTCGAGGCCGGCCACGGCGAGAAGGTGGCCATCCACTGGGAGGGTGAGCCGGGTGACACCCGGACCATCACCTACGCCGAGCTGCACCGGCTGACCTGCCAGGCGGCGAACGCGCTCACCGACCTGGGGGTGGTCGCCGGCGACCGGGTGGCGATCTACCTGCCGATGGTGCCGGAGGCGGCGGTGGCGATGCTGGCCTGCGCCCGGATCGGGGCCACCCACAGCGTGGTCTTCGGCGGGTTCTCCGCCGACTCGCTGAGCAACCGGATCCAGGACGCCACCGCCAAGGTGGTGATCACCGCCGACGGTGGTTACCGGCGGGGCAAGCCGTCGGCGTTGAAGCCGACCGTGGACGAGGCGGTGACGGCCTGCCCGTCGGTGGAGCACGTGCTGGTGGTCCGGCGCACCGGCGAGGAGGTCGCCTGGACCGGTAAGGACCACTGGTGGCACGAGACGGTCGAGACCGCCCCGGCCGAGCACGTCGCGCAGCCGTTCGACGCCGAGCACCCGCTGTTCATCCTCTACACCAGCGGTACGACCGCCCGGCCGAAGGGCATCCTGCACACCACCGGGGGTTACCTGACCCAGGCGGCGTACACCACGCACGCGGTCTTCGACCTGAAGCCTGCGACCGACGTCTACTGGTGCACCGCCGACATCGGCTGGGTCACCGGGCACTCCTACATCGTGTACGGCCCGCTGGCCAACGGCGCCACCCAGGTGATGTACGAGGGCACCCCGGACACCCCGCACAAGGGCCGGTTCTGGGAGATCGTCGACCGGTACCGGGTGAGCATCCTGTACACCGCGCCGACGCTGATCCGGACCATGATGAAGTGGGGCGAGGAGATCCCCGCCGGGTACGACCTCTCCTCGCTGCGCCTGCTCGGCAGCGTCGGCGAGCCGATCAACCCCGAGGCCTGGATGTGGTACCGGCAGCACGTCGGCCACGGTGAGCTGCCGATCGTCGACACCTGGTGGCAGACCGAGACCGGAGCGATGATGATCTCCCCGCTGCCGGGGGTGACCGAGGCGAAGCCGGGCAGCGCGATGACCCCGCTGCCGGGGGTGGTCGCCGACGTGGTGGACGACCAGGGCCAGTCGGTGCCCGACGGCGGCGGCGGTTACCTGGTGCTGCGCGAGCCGTGGCCGTCGATGCTGCGCACCATCTGGGGCGACGACAACCGGTTCCTGGAGACGTACTGGTCCCGGTTCGGCGCGGGGGCCGGCAGCGGCGACGAGTGGGTCTACTTCGCCGGCGACGGTGCCAAGAAGGACGCCGACGGGCACATCTGGCTGCTCGGCCGGGTGGACGACGTGATGCTGGTCTCCGGGCACAACATCTCCACCACGGAGGTGGAGTCCGCGCTGGTCAGCCACCCGTCGGTGGCCGAGGCGGCGGTGGTCGGCGCGACCGACCCGACCACCGGGCAGGCGATCGTCGCGTTCGCCATCCCCCGGGGCAGCACCGACGTCGCCGGGGAGGCCGGCGAGCGGCTCATCGCCGAGCTGCGCAACCACGTGGCGAAGTCGCTCGGCCCGATCGCCAAGCCCCGGCAGATCATGCTGGTACCGGAGCTGCCGAAGACCCGGTCCGGCAAGATCATGCGGCGGTTGCTGCGGGACGTGGCGGAGAACCGGTCCCTCGGTGACGTCACCACGCTGCAGGACTCCTCGGTGATGGAGCTGATCTCCTCCGGAATGCAGGGTGGGAAGTCGGACGAGGACTGACGCGACGACGTACCCCAGATCGAAGGGTGGCGGTCCGGACGGACCGCCACCCTTTCTGTTGCCCGGATGTGACACGGGCGTGTGACGGCGACGGACAGCCGACACAAATTCTTGCCACGAATCGGCGCACGCATCTTCCCACCCGTCCCACCAGTGTCTATGTTCACCAGTGGTCCCACGCGTGGGATCACTACTACCGGCCCTTGTCCCCGTGGGCCGGTTCCCCAACACCGGAGGTACCACGTGCGCAAAGTCGCAGTGGGTCTGCTCGGGCTCTCCCTGACGGCGACGGGATTCGTGGCGGCGTCGTCCGCCAGCGCCGCGCCGCAGGCGGACCCGCCGGCAGCCGCCCCGTCGGTCGCCGAACCCGCTCATGCCGAGCACGACCTGCCCAACCCGCTGGAGGACAAGCGGCGCGCGATGCGTCAGGAGGGGCTCACCGACGTCCTCTCCGGCCGGACCAAGCCTCAGCGGATCAACGGCAGCACGGTAGTCAAGGTCGGCGAGACCGCCGGCGGCCCGGCCGGGGCCAACGCCCGTTCCGCCCGGGTCGGCGGCGCCACCAAAACGGACCAGTACGTCGAGTTGTCCCGGGAGAAGACCGACCAGATCTTCGTGATCCTGGCCGAGTTCGGCAACGAGCGACACCCGGACTACCCGGACAAGGACCTCAACCCGGACTGGCCCGGCCCGACCAGGTTCGACGGTCCGCAGCACAACGAGATCCCGGAGCCGAACCGCTCGGTGGACAACTCCACCGTCTGGCAGGCCGACTACAGCCCGGAGTACTTCCGCCAGCTGTACTTCGGCACCGGCCGGGGCGACGAGTCGCTCAAGCAGTACTACGAGGCCCAGTCCTCGGGTCGTTACAGCGTGGACGGACAGGTCACCAACTGGGTGAAGGTCCCGTTCAACGAGGCCCGCTACGGCCGCTCGCTCGACGAGGCCGACACCGACCCGAACGTCTGCGCCTCGAACGTCTGCAACAACGTCTGGGCGCTGGTGCGCGACGCCGCCAACCAGTGGGTCGCCGACCAGAAGGCCCAGGGCCGCAGCGACGCCGAGATCGCCGCCGACGTCAAGGCGATGGACAAGTGGGACCGGTACGACCACGACGGCGACGGCAACTTCAACGAGCCGGACGGCTACATCGACCACTTCCAGATCGTGCACGCAGGCGGCGACATGGCCGACGGCGACCCGATCCAGGGTGAGGACGCCATCTGGAGCCACCGCTGGTACGCCTACGCCACCCAGCAGGGGTTGACCGGCCCGCCGAACTTCCCGGCCGGCGGCACCCAGATCGGCAACACCGGGGTCTGGATCGGTGACTACACCATCCAGCCGGAGAACGGTGGCCGCAGCGTCTTCTACCACGAGTACGGCCACGACCTGGGCCTGCCGGACGACTACAACGTCATCAGCGGCGGGGACAACAACAACGAGCACTGGACGCTGATGGCCCAGAGCCGCCTCGGCGGCAAGAACGACGGCGGCATCGGTGAGCGCGGTGGCGACCTGGGCGCGTGGAACAAGCTCCAGCTCGGCTGGCTCGACTACGAGGTGGTCGTCGCGGGGCAGAAGAAGACGCTGAACCTCGGCCCACAGGAGTACAACTCCGACAAGCCACAGGCCGCCGTGGTGGTACTCCCCCAACGGGAGTACGAATTCGACAACGGCAAGCCGTTCGAGGGCGACAAGCAGTTCTTCTCCGGCAACGCCGACGACCTGAACAACACGATGACCCGGACGATCGACCTGACCGGGAAGTCGACGGCGGCGGTGTCGCTCAAGGGCCGCTACAGCATCGAGGAAGACTACGACTACCTCTTCTTCGAGGGCTCGGTCGACGGCGGTGC
Source organism: Micromonospora sp. WMMA1923 (assembly GCF_049179195.1). Taxonomy (NCBI): domain Bacteria; kingdom Bacillati; phylum Actinomycetota; class Actinomycetes; order Micromonosporales; family Micromonosporaceae; genus Micromonospora; species Micromonospora sp. WMMA1923. Next base: position 6,169,414 of record NZ_JBMHLZ010000001.1, on the reverse strand, counting down.
GACCTGGACGATGCTGCCGGGCACCGTCGACGGTGAGCCGATCCCGCCGATCTCGCCCGACGACCCGCGTCCGGCGCTGGACGGCAGCAGCGGCGGCGAGTGGGTCGACATCAACATCCCGCTGGACTTCGCCGCCGGCAAGGTCGCCCAGTTCCGGCTCCGGTACCAGACCGACGGTGGGGTCTCCGAGGGCGGCTTCTACGGTGACGCCGTCACGGTGACCGCCGACGGGGCGGTGCTGGCCACCGACGGTGCCGAGGACGGCCCCGGCGAGTGGACGCTCGACGGCTGGACCATCGCCGAGGAGACGTACACCCGGCTCTTCGACAACTACTACATCGCGGGTCACCGGTCGTACGTCTCGTACGACAAGTACCTGCAAACCGGCCCGTACTTCTTCGGCTACGCCAACACGAAGCCGGACTGGGTGGACCACTACGCGTACCAGGAGGGTCTGCTCATCTCCTACTGGAACACCAGGTGGGCCGACAACGACACCTTCGCCCACCCGGGCGAGGGCCGGAACATGATCATCGACTCCCGGCCGGAGCCGATCTACAACCTGACCGGCCAGCCGTGGCGGGCCCGGATCCAGGTGTACGACGCACCGTTCAGCCTGCGCAAGGCCGACTCGTTCACGCTGCACGTGAACAGCCAGCCGCAGTACATCCGGGGCAAGGCGGCGAAGCCGCTCTTCGACGACACCAAGAAGTACTGGTTCGCCGAGCTGCCGAACCACGGCGTCAAGCTCCCCGCGACCGGTACGAAGATCCGGGTCGTCGAGGAGAACGGCACCTCGCTGAAGGTCCGCTTCTCCTGACCGACCGCTGATCCCGCACCACCCGCCGCCCGGGCAGTCCACCTGCCCGGGCGGCCCCCTTTCCCCCTGAGGTGTAAGGAAGGGCCCCCTATACAACAGAAAGCGATAACAGGGGGCCCTTCCTTTCGCCGGGAGGGGGAGGGCGGACGGCGGGGCCTAGGCTGTCAACCATGACCGAGCAGCGTGGCGGCCCCTTCGACGAGTCCTGCGTGCTTACCGAAGGGCCGTGGACCCACCGCTTCGTCGGTGCCAACGGCAGCCGGTTCCACGTCGTCGAGGCCGGCACCGGGCCGATGGTGCTCTTCCTGCACGGCTTCCCCGAGTACTGGTGGGCGTGGCACGACATCCTGCCGGCCGTCGCCGACGCCGGCTTCCGCGCGGTCGCCGTCGATCTGCGCGGCTATGGCGCCAGCGACAAACCACCCCGGGGGTACGACGGTTACACGCTCGCCGCCGACATCGCCGGCCTGATCCGGGGCATGGGTGAACGCTCGGCGACGGTGGTCGGCACCGGGGCCGGTGGCATGATCGGCTGGACGGTGGCGTCGTTCCACCCGTCGCTGGTCCGGCGGCTGGTGGTGCTCGGCGCACCGCATCCGCTGCGGCTACGCGCGGCGATCTTCGCCGACCCGCGGGGGCAGTTCGCCGCCTCCACGCCCGCGTTGCGCTTCCAGATCCCACGGTACGAGCACGTGCTGACCCGCGACGACGCCGCCGCCGTCGGGGAGGTGCTGCACCGGTGGAGCGGCCCACGCTGGGCCGACGGCCCGGACTTCCCGGCGTACGCCCGACACTGCCGAGACGCCATGCAGATCCCCCAGGCCGCGTTCTGTGCGCTGGAGGGCTACCGGTGGGCGTTCCGCTCGGTGCTGCGTCTGCACGGGTACCGGTTCGTCCGGCTGATGCAGAAGCCCCTGGTCACCCCGACCCTGCAACTGCACGGCGCGCTGGACGCCGCCTCCCTGCCCCGGACCGCCCAGGGTTCCGGCCGGTACGTGACCGCACCGTACGAGTGGCGGCTGCTCGACGAGGTCGGCCACTTCCCCCACCTGGAGGCAGCCGACCTGGTACTCGGCGAGATCCTGCGCTGGGCGAAGTCCTGACCGGCTGCCCGGCCCCGGATGCGCTGCCCCACTGCCCGCGCGTCGGCTCAGAGCCGCTGCTCGCGCAGGTCGGCGACTTCGTTGGTGGGTGCCCAGCCCTGGTAGACGCCGAAGTCGAACACCTCCAGGCCGAGCGCCCGGGCGACCGGCCACCGCCCGCCGGTGTACTCGACCCGCAGCCAGCCGTCGTGCTCGGCCAGCACGATGAACGGCTGTCCCTGCCAGGTGCAGGTGGTCCGCACGTACGCCAGGTCGTCCACCTCGTGGGCCGGCAGCACCCGGACGTACCGCCCCGGCCGGACCTCGGTGAACCCGTCGCCGGGCTCGGGCTGGTACAGCCGGATGTCGTTACCGTCCGGGCTGGCCTGGTACTCCCGTCCACGCCACCGGGCGACGTAGCCGTCCCGCATCAGGACCCACCGACCTGACGCCAGACCAGGGCGTCGGTGTCCAGCGTGGCGATCACCCGTTCGGTGCCGTCGGCGCTGATCCGCAGGAGCTGCGAGCCGTGCGGCAGCCGGGCACTGTCCACCTTGAACTCGGCGATCACGTCGCTGCTCTCCCCGGGGGCGAAGCCGTTGCCCCGGAACGGGAAACGTTCGATGACCCAGCCCTCCATCGCCCGCATGGCGTCCTCGTTCTGCCCGCCGTACGGGATGCGGTAGAGGCTCGGCCGGTGCGCCGGCCAGCGCAGTACGTAGATCTCGTCGGCGTCCCGGGCGAAGGGCGAGTCGGGGTAGCCCAGCCCGAGGCCACCGTGGAGTTGGGCGGGGGTGGTCAGGTGGGCCAGCTCGGGGGCCCGGTGCACGAAGCCGGACACCCGGTCGTAGCCGCGCTCCAGGTAGTAGGCGAGCTGGCTCGGGGCGACCGCCTTCTGCATGACGACCGGCGCGTTGGGGTCGACCGGCGGTGCCGCGTTGCGTGGCCGGCTGGCCGGCTCCTCGACGGCGACGGGCTCCTCGGCCCCGGCGTCGTCACCGAGACCCACCTCGGCGGCCCAGTTGGCCAGCCCGACGATCTGCTCACCGGGCAGTTTCGCCCCGATCGGGGTACCGGGGTTGACCGCGAACGACCAGTCCTCTTCGGGCCAGCACCGGATCAGCTGCACGAACTTGACCAGCACCGTCTCCACGGTCACCGTGTGGTGATCGGTCAACCGCTCCGGCGAGGTGTGCACCACCACGTACCGCTCACCGTCGAGGCGCTCGGTCCGCCAGACGAATCCGGGCTCGCCGGGACGGCTGCCGGGGGCCGAGTCCACCGCGACCGGGAGCAGCACCCGGGCCAGGAGCAGGGTGGACAGGAAGGTGTCGGTGCTGCCGGTGCTGGTGGCGGCGAGTAGGTCCTGCTCGACCTCGTTGGCGGGCTGAAACTCGACCGCGACCGGTACGTCACCGGCGTCGACCCGGTCGGCTCCGCCCTCCCGCTCGGCCGGCTCGGTGCCGTTCTGCCCGGTGTCGTCGTGTCCCGCGTGGTCGTGGTGGACCACCGGCTCGGTGCCGCCCGGGCCGACGGGGCCCACAGCGGCATCCGAACCCACGGTGCCGTCCGAGCCCACAGCGGCGTCCGAGCCCACGGTGCCGTCCGAGTTCACAGCGGCGTCCGGGCCGACGGCGGCGTCCGCAGCGGGCGCGAAGGGCGGTGCGGGCGCGAAGGGCGGTGCGGGCGCGAAGGGCGGTGCGGGCGCGAAGGGCGGTGCGGGCGCGAAGGGCGGTGCGGGCGCGAAGGGCGGTGCGGGCGCGAAGGGCGGTGCGGGCGCGAAGGGCGGTGCGGGCGCGAAGTCCGCCGCGGACAACTTCAGCTCGGGATCGGCGAAGTCTGCCGGGGACAACGTCAGGTCGGGGTCGGCCAGGGCCGACGCGGGCGACGGTGGATCGGCAGCCGGTGCCCGCTCGTCGACCGGGAACTCCCGGGCCGCGATGATCGTGCCCTCGATCACGATCGGGGTGAAACCCTGGCGGGACGCGGGCGGCCCGGACACCGGCTCCGCGATCGACGTACCCGGGTCCACGGCTGTTTCCCGGGGGCCGGGTTGCCGCATGCCCACCGGTGGAAGCGCCGCGCCGGTCGAAAGATCCGGTTGTGCACCTACCTGTGAGATCGGCATCACGCCGACCGGCTCGGTCGGGTCCGCCTCGACCGGTCGGGCCGGCTCCGGGTCCGCCGTCGGAGTCGGCACCGAATGTGCCGTGGCCTGCCCTCCCGCCCAGCGCGTACGTCCTGCGGCCTGATCGGTCGAGGTCACCGGCGGCTGCCAACCGGCCGGGCCGGGCCGCAGCCCCGCCTCGGCCGGCGTTTCCGGCCCGGCCGACACCGCCGGCCGCAGGGCCCCTTCCGGACGCAGCGCCCCTTCCGGACGCCGCGCAGCCTCGGGGCGCAACAATCCTTCCGGACGCAGCGCAGCCTCGGGATGCAGCACTCCTTCCGGGCGGGCCGCAGCCCCGGGGCGCAGCGCTCCTTCCGGACCCGGCGCAGCCTCGGGGCGCAGCGCTCCCTCCGGGCGGGGCGCAGCCTCGGGGTGGTGCAGCGCTGAGAACGGTCGGGTGGCCTCCTCGGCAAGGCTGCCCGTCGGGATGGCCTGGGTGACCTCCTCCGTCGGACGCCGCGACGGCAGTGGCAGCGCCCGCGTCGCCTCCTCGCCCGTGTCACCGGCCCGGACGGCATCGGGCGAGCGCGGGAAGGTTGCCGGACCAGCCCGGAAGGGCTCCGGCGGGCCCGCCTGGAAGGCCCGGGTGGCCTCCTGCGACGAGTCGGTGGGGAGCGCCCGGGTGGCCTCCTCGTCCGCCGGACCGAACTGGAAAGCCCGGCTGGCATCACCGGCGGCGGTCGGGCCGGCCGGCCGGCGACGCGGGAACGGTTGACTACCGAGGCCGGTACGGGCCGGCGGGATCGGCCGCTTACCCGGGCGGGGCGGATCAGCCGCCGGTGTCCGGCGCAGGGCGTCGGCCATCGTCGACCGCTGCGGCGGGTCAGCGGCCGGCACCCGCCGGTTGGTCGGCTCGAAGAGCGACGGCTCGGCGCCGGAGCGCTGCCCCTCGGGCCTCGGGACCTCGGATCCCGAGCCACCCGCGCCCGGCCTGCCTGACCCCGGCCCACCGGTGCCCAACCCACCGGCACCCAGCCCACCGGCACCCAGCCTGCCTGACCCCGGCCCACCGGTGCCCAGCCCGTCGGCCCCCGGCCCACCGGAACCCGCATCCGCCGGCGCAGCCGCAACACGGTCGGCCGCTGGCGCGGAGGGTCTGGTCAACCAACCGTTCGCGGGTGGGGGTGTCGCTGCGGGGCGGTGCGCGTCGGCAGCGGGAGTGAAGAGCGATGGTGCACCGACAGTCCCGGCCGGCTCGCCAGCCTCCGTGCCCGGCCGGTGCGGACGCCCACCAAGCTGATCACGCCCGCCGAACTGGTCACGACCGCCGAACTGGTCACGACCGCCAAGCTGGTCACGACCGCCAAGCTGGTCACGGCCGCCGAACTGAGCTTGACCGCCGGACGGGCCGGCTCCGCCCGACTGGCCGGTGGGCGAGTAACGCGGTGGTGGGGACGGCTGATCGGGGCGCGGTGGCGGGGTCCGGGTCGGCAGCGGCCCGTGCCCGTTCTCCGCCGGGCTTCGACTGTCCTCCGGGTACGGCTCGAAGCCGGCTGCCGGCCGGTGCGTCGCCCCGTCGTCGAACGGGGCACCCGGCGGAGAGAACCGCGTCGTGGGCTCGGCCGCCGACGGCACCGGAGGAACCGGCTCGGTGCCCGGCGAGGCTCCGGAGAACGGGGTGCCGCCGCCGGACGGTCCACCACCCGCCGAGGCCGTGCCCGCCCAGGCCGCGCCGGCTCGGGCCCGGGACAGGGACTCCACCCGTTCCAGCCGGGCCCGCGCACCCATCGTGCGGCCGGGCAGCCGGACGTCTCCCCGGGAGAGTTGGGCGACGAACCAGGCCGGCAGGTAGCCCTCGATGGGCAGACCGGGGTTGACCGCCAGCCACCACTCGTGGTTGGGCCAACCGTTGGCCAGGTCGGCATAGGGCGTACGCCGCCCGGAGCCGGCGTCGTCGGAGAGGCAGGCGCGCATCGCGGCGGCGGAGGTGAACGCCAGCACGTGGGTACGCCCACCGGTGGTCCAGGTGCCCCAGCCTACCGGTGCCTGACCGGCGGGCGACTGGGTCGAGACCGGCAACAGCAGCTCGGTGCGGGCCAGGACCCGGAAGTACAACTCCTGGTCGTTGGCGCGCAACGCGTCCCGCATCGCCACCTCGGCCTCAGTGGCCGGTTCCCATCCGGTCACGGCCACCTCTCCTCCCGCGTACAGGCCATAGGCATCGCCTACAACCTACAAGGTAGTAACAAGATCACAATGGCAAGGCCGGCAGCGGTCGGTACGGCGAACGGCCAGCCGCTAACATCCTGTTCCGGAGCCGACACGATGCGGAGGCGATCGATGTCCCGGTCCGTTGCCCGGGTGGGGGTGGTGGCTCTGGCGGTGACCCTCGCAGCACCTCCGACGCCCGTCGCCGCCGGGCCGGCGACGGGTCGGGCGGCGCCGGCCTGTGCCTCGCCGTTGGCACCGGCCCGGCCGGTCGCCGAGGCACCCTGGCCGCAGCAGCGGTACGCCCACGACCGGCTGTCGGCGCTGGCCACCGGAGTCGGGGTCACCGTGGCGGTGGTCGACTCCGGGGTGGACCGGCGACACCCGCAGTTGGCCGGTCAGGTGCTCGACGGCAGCGACTTCCTCGATCCCGGCGGCGACGGTACGCACGACTGCGCCGGTCACGGCACGGCGGTGGCGAGCATCATCGCCGCCGCCCCGCACCCCGACGTCGCCTTCCGTGGCCTGGCACCGGACGCCCGGATCCTGCCGGTACGCGTCAGCGAGCAGCAGGTGATCGATGGACGGGAGACGGGGCGTACGGTCAGCGCGACCGATTTCGCCCAGGCGATCCGGTGGGCGGTGGACCGGGGAGCCGAGGTGCTCAACCTCTCCGTGGTGCTGTACGCCGACGAGCCGGCGGTCCGGTCGGCGGTCGCGCACGCCGTGGACCGGGACGTGGTCGTGGTGGCCGCCGCCGGGAACCTGCACGACAGTGGCGACCCGCTGCCCTATCCGGCGGCCTACGACGGCGTGCTCGGGGTCGGGGCCATCGGGGCGACCGGAAGGCGTGCCGACTTCTCCCAGACCGGCCCGTACGTCGACCTGGTCGCGCCGGGCGGCGACGTGCTGCTGGCGGCCCCCGTCCGGGGCCATCATCGGGCCGAGGGGACCAGCTACGCCACGCCCTTCGTCGCCGCCACGGCGGCCCTGGTGCGGCAGTACCGTCCCCGGTTGACCGCCGCCGAGGTACGCCAGCGGATCGTCGCCACCGCTGATCCGGCGCCGGGCGGCGACCCGGACGGCGGTTACGGCGCGGGGGTACTGAACCCCTACCGGGCCGTCGCCGACACCGGCGGCGTACCGGTGGGGCAGCCCGCACCGGTGCCGGCCCTGGCCGACGCCCGACCCGAGCCGGCGCAGCTGGCGCAGCGGGCCCGCCGGGCGCAGGCGCGGGAACGGGCCGTGCTGGTCGCCGCGGCCACCACGGGTGTCGTACTCGTGGTGGTTCTGGTGGTGCTGGTCCTGCCGCGGGGCCGGCGGCGGCGCTGGCGACCGGCGGACCCGACCTGACCCCCGCCGGCAGTGGCCACCGCACCCTCGTCGGCAGCGGCCACCGCCCTCACCGGCAACGGGACACAGCCGCACCGGTGGTGCCGGCCATGGTCCGGACCGGCACCACCGTCGTCAGGCGCGCTCAGCCGACAGGCCCACCGCCGTCAGGCGCGAAACGCCGTTCGGCACCGGGCACGGCCGACCGTCACTGGAAGAGGCCGACGTTGCGCTTCTCGGTGTTGAGGTAGTCGGTGGCGGAGTCGTCCACCGCGAGCCTGATGTCGCGCAGCATGCCCTGGAGGTCCTGCGAGGCCGACCGCCAGCGGGACTGGCGCACCTGGTAGGCCTGCTGCGCGTCACCGCTCCAGGTGGCGACCAGCGGTGCGGCGTCCTTCTCCAACTGGCCGAGCTGCGAGTCGAGGGTGTTCAACGCCTTCTGGATGTCCACACTGGCCTGCTGCAACGCGGCGAAGTTGACGACCAGCACACCATGGTCCATCGGATGTTCCCCTTTCGGTCCGGGCTAGAGCGGGAGCTTGATGCCGCCGCGGTTGGTGCCGGCGACCCGGCTGGACGCCTCGGTGTCGGAGACGTCGTACTGCTGGCCGGCGGTGCGGATCGCCTGGGCGGTCTCCCGCAGCGCCCGCTGCAACGCCGCCTGGTCCTGCGACCACTGCTGCTTGACCTGCTCGAAGGAGCGGCCACCGGCCCCACGCCAGGCCTGCTGCAACACTTCCAGCTCGGCCAGCAGGCCACTCAGCATCGTCTGCAACGACTGGTCCGCCTGCTCGAACTTCGTGGCGGTCGTCTGCATCACCGCGGCTTCTGCCTGGGTCTGGGACACCCGGAGGTCACCTCGTTTCCTCGGTCCTGGCTGACCGGCGGCCCGTCCGGGGCGGTCGGGCCGGTCGCACCGCGCCATCGGTGGCGGTGCGCGGGTCAGTGGAGTTGTCGTCGCTGACGGTAGCCGGCCGATCCCGGTTGTGCTACCCCGAGCTTCTCCCCTGTGGACAACGAAGCCGGGTTCCGGCCCCTACGATGACCGCACCACCGGAGACGAGACGATCGGCGGAGGAGGCGAACCGGTGACGACCACCACGACCGGCCCGCCCGCCCGGACAGCCGCCAGACAGCCCCTACCACCACAGTGGATCTCCACCGGCCCGCGTCGCCCGGCCGGGGTACGCGCCGGTCAGCTCGTCGCCACCCAACTGGCGGTGGCCCTGCCGGTCGCCGCCCTGGGCCGGGGGACCCTGCCGATGGCGGTCGCGTTGACGCTGACCGCGGCGCTGCTGCCCGGCACCTGGTGGCGGCTGCGCGGCCGGTGGCTCTTCGAGTGGCTGGGTGTGGGGCTGAGCTACCTGGGCCGCCGCCGCGCCCTGAACCCGACGGCGGGCCCGACCGCCCTGCTGGACCTGGTCTCCCCCGGCGCCACGGTCCGGCCGGCCGAGCTGGCCGGGGGCCCGGCGGCCGTGGTGGACGACGCCACCGGCCTGGCCACCCTGCTCGAACTGGGCGATCCGACGGACCTGTTCGCCGACGGTCCCCGACCGCTGCCCGTACCGCCGGACCTGCTGCCCCCGGCCACCGCCGACAACCCTCCGGTACGGATCCAGCTCCTGCTCACCGGCGTGCCCGCGCCGGCCACCGACGCGGGCGGGGGCACGGTGGCCACCTCGTACCGGCAGCTCACCGACGGGCGGCTGCCGGCGCAGGCACGGGCGGTGCTGGTGGTCCGGGTGCTGCGGACCGACGGCTGGTCCGACCAGCAGCTACGGCGGGCACTGTCCGGGGTGGTCCGCCGGCTCGTCCGTCGGTTCCAGCCGGTGACCGCCCGTCCGCTCGGCCCGCAGGCCACGCTGCGGTTGCTCGGGGAGTACGCCCACCACGAGGGTGAGCTGTCGACGCGGGAGAGCTGGTCGGCGGTGCACACCGGACCGCTGACGCAGGCCACCTTCCGGTTGCGCCGGTGGCCGGACCCGCCCGCCGACGGCGGCGGCCACCTGGTGCCCCGGTTGCTCGCGCTGCCCGCCACGGCGTGCACCGTGTCGCTCTGCGCCGGCCCGCACCCCGGGGTCACCACGGCATCGACCGAGCTGACCGTACGCCTGGCCGGGTGGACGCCGGCCGAGCTCGCGGTGGCCGCGCAGGCGCTGCGACGCCTGGTCGACGCGCTCGGCGGTGCGGTCGACCGGCTCGACGGCGAGCACCTGACCGGGCTGGCCGGGACGCTCCCGCTGGCGCTGCCCGGCGTCAGGACGGCCAGCGACCGGACCGACGGCGGGACGGCCAGCGGCCGGAACCATGGCAGCGCGGCCAGCGGCGGGCCCGACGCCGGCCGGTTGGCGCCGACTCTCGACGACGCGGGCCTGATGGTGGGCGCCAACCGGCACGGCGGCGCGGTGACGGTACGCGTCTTCCGGGCCGAACACACCCGCATCGTGCTGGTCGGTGGGATCCGGGGCGCGCAGCTGGTGGTGCTGCGGGCGATGGCGCTCGGTGCCCGGGTGGTGGTGCGGACGGCCCGCCCCCGGTTGTGGGAGCCGTTCGTCCGGGCGGTGGGCTCGCCGGGTGGCACGATCCCCCTGCTGCCGCCCGGCCGGTCGGTTGACGGGGTGGCCGGCTCACCGCTGCGTCCGTCGCTGGTGGTGATCGACGCCGGGCCGGTACCGGTCGACCGCACGCCCGCACCGGCCTGGCAGACCACCCTGGTGGTACGCGACGAGCTGACCCCGGCCGACGCGGATCTGCTCGGTCGGGCCGACCTGGCCGTCCTGCAACCACTGGGCCCCGGCGAGGCGACCCTGGCCGGCACCGCGCTGGGGCTCGGCGGATCGGCGGACTGGCTGACCCGGATCCGCCACGACATGGTGGCGGTGGTGAACCGGCGCGCCCTGCGCTGGGCGCTGCTCTCCCCGACCCCGATCGAGGCCCAGCTGATCGGACCACCCGCCCGACGGTGACCGCGGCCCAACCGCCCGACGGTGCGCGCGACTCGGCAAACTCGCAGCTCCGTGGCACCATCGCGGCCATGGATTCCCTGAAAGGTCTTCTGATCCGGCTGGCGTCCACGGCGCTGGCGTTCTGGTTGGCGACCCTGCTGATCCCGGGCATCGAGCTGGAGTCGGCCTCGACCACCGAGACGGTCGTCACCGTACTGCTCGTCTCGGTCATCTTCGGTGTGGTCAACGCGGTGCTCCAACCGATCATCAAGGTGGTCGGCTGCGGGTTCTACCTGTTGACTCTCGGCCTGATCGCCATCGTGGTCAACGGCCTGCTCTTCCTGCTGACCGGCTGGCTCGCCGGCCAGGCCGGACTGCCCTTCGAGGTGGCGAACTTCTGGCCCGCGTCGGTACTGGGCGCGCTCTTCGTCGGCGTCGTGACCTGGATCCTGGGCGCGATCCTCGACCGCGACTGATCCCCCGCGCGATCCTCGATCGCGACTGATCCCCCGCGCGTCGACGGCGGCTGGTCCGCGGTCCTCGACCGCAGCCGGCCGGGAAATAACGCGACCGGTAAGGACTAGGTCGGTTAGCGTGCCTGGGTGATCGAGTCGAGTCGAGCCGACGGCTACCTGTTCAGCGCCGATCCGCAGCGCATCGATCTGGATCTGGTGCACCGGTGGCTCAGCACCGACGCGTACTGGGCCCTCGGGCGGGACCGGGACCTCGTCGAGCGGGCGTTCGCCGGCTCGCTGGGGTTCGGCGTGTACCGCCCGGGGGACCACCGCCAGGTCGCGGTGGCCCGGGTGGTCACCGACCACGCCACCTTCGCCTGGCTCTGCGACGTCTACGTGGACCGGGCCGAGCGGGGTCGCGGGCTGGGCAGCTGGCTGGCCGGCGCGGTTCGCGACCACCTGTCCGACCTCGGCGTACGCCGGATCGTGCTGGCCACCCTCGACGCCCACGGGGTGTACGCCAAGCTGGGCTTCGACCCGGTGAACCCCGCGCACTGGATGGAGTACGACCAGCGGGTGAAGCCGGTCACCGGAAAGGCGCAAAAGCCGGCCTGACCCCTTACGGTGACGAGGTGACCGAGCTCCGCCTGGGCTACCTGTACGGTGTCGCCGCGTACTTCTGCTGGGGTTTCTTCCCGCTCTACTGGCGACTGCTGCGCCCGACCGGGCCGCTGGAGGTCCTCGCCCACCGGATCGTCTGGTCGACGCTCTTCGTCGCGCTCCTGCTGGCCGCCCTGCGCAACCTCGGCTTCCTCCGGTCGCTGCTGCACCGGCCGCGTACCCTGGCCGGGATCTTCCTGGCGGCGGTGCTGATCGCGGTCAACTGGGGCACCTACATCTACGGTGTCGACACCGAGCGGGTGGTGGAGACCGCCCTGGGGTACTTCATCACCCCGCTGGTGGCGGTGCTGCTCGGGGTCACCTCGCTCGGCGAGCGGCTGCGGCTCGCCCAGTGGGTGGCGCTCGGTCTCGGCACGCTGGCCGTGGTGGTGCTCACCGTCGACTACGGCCGGCTGCCCTACCTGGCACTGCTGCTGGCCGGCAGCTTCGCCGGGTACGGCCTGGTCAAGAAGCGGCTCGGCCTGCCGGCCGCAGAGGGGCTGCTTGTCGAGTCGGCGGCGCTGACCCTGCCCGCGCTGGCCTACCTGGGCTGGCTGGCCTGGGGCGGGCAGCTGACCCTGGGGCAGGTCTCCGTCGGGCACACCACGCTGCTGGTGCTGGCCGGCGTGATCACCGCCATCCCGCTGCTGCTCTTCGCCGGCGCGGCCAACCGGCTGCCGATGACCACCCTCGGCCTGCTGCAGTACCTCGCCCCGATCCTGCAGCTCGGCGTCGGGGTGCTGATCTTCCACGAGCCGATGCCACCGGCCCGGCTGGCCGGTTTCGTGCTGGTCTGGGTGGCGCTGATCGCCTTCACCGTGGACGCGGTACGGCACGCCCGACGTCGGCCCGGCGGGCCCGTCGCCGACCGGTCCACCGCCGGCGACCAGCCCGTGGTGACCGTCGACGGGCCGGTGGACGTCACCGTCGGGCAGCCTCAGCGGATGTCGTAGCCCAGCACCGGGGTCCCGTCGGCGCGGAGCAGCTCCAGTCGGACCAGCTCCGCCCCGGTGAACCGGGTGGCGCCGGTCAGCCGCAGGTCGTCGCCGGGAGCGGCGAGCCAGGAGCCGATCTGCTCCTTCGCGCCGTCCGGGCCGTACGCCACCAGCCGGAAGGTGAACGCCTTGCCGTGGCCGGCGTTCTGGTCGTACCCGCACCGCATGGCGACCTCGGTGCCCCAGCCCTTGGCGGTCAGCCCGACCTCGGCGGAGACCGGCACCGTGCCCGCCACCGGCTGCATCGCCACCATCCGGACCTCCGGCGGCCCGGCAGGCTCCGACAGCACGTTCGCCGCCCCGACGCCGACCACCAGGGCCAGGGCCGCGGCGGCCAGCCCGACGCCGGCGTACCGCCAGCGGTTGCGGCGGCGCTCGCCGCGCCGTCGCCGACTCGCGGTGTCCAGCAGCGAAGGCACCCGGGAGGGCTCCGTCGGTGGGGGCAGGAACTGGTCCAGGGCGTTCGGGTCGAGCCGGCTGAGCAGGCCCGGCAGGACGGCGATCTCGGCCACCGACTCCCGGCAGGCCGGGCAGGTCGACAGGTGCCGCTCGTAGGTCGCGCGTTCGCCCGGCGGCAGGGCACCCAGCACGTACGCGCCGTCGTCGAACGCGAACTCGCAACCGGTCATCCGGTCACCCCCATCTCGGCCAGGACCAACCGCAGTGAACGAAGCGCGTAGTGGGTGCGGGACTTCACCGTCCCCGGTGGCACCCCCAGCCGGGAGGCGGCCTCGGTCACCGACCGCCCCTGGTAGAAGCACTCGACCAGCACCTCACGGTGGGTCGGGCTGAGCCGGTTCAGCGCCTCGGCGACCGTCCAGGCCTCCACCGCACGCTCCGTCTCGTCGACCGCCGGTGGCGGTTCGGGCAGTTCGTCCGGGTAGACCTCGCCGACCCGGCTGGAGCGCCGCCGCCAGGCATCGATTGCCAGGTTCCGGGCGGTGGTGAACAGCCAGGCGCGCACCGATCCCCGCCTGGGGTCCAGTGACTCCGGATGCCGCCAGGCCCGGAGCAGGGTCTCCTGGACGAGGTCCTCGGCCCGCTGCCGGTCTCCGTTGACCAGTCGCAGCGAGTGCGCGAAGAGTGCCTCCGCGTGTTCGTCGTGCAGCGCGCGGAGCAGATGTGCTTCGTGGTCGCTGATGGCGGTCTCCTCGCTCCGGCGCGTCCGGCGGTGCGTTCTCCGGGAAGTACGTCCCGGCACCGCGATCGGTTCAGCCCAGCTCAGCCCGATGGCGTGACAAAGGTGTTCACATCTGATTCACGTCGAGGCCGACGGGCGCTCACCACCGGCTGGAAACGTCCCGCCGGTACGCGCCGGACGGTGCTCCGCCGCGCCTCTCCCCCCTGACCAGGAGGCTTCTCCCATGAGCGACCGCCCCCGGCTGCTCCCACTGTTGACCACCCACCGCCACGGCAGCCGGTCCCCGATGACCTGCCTGTACCGCTGCGGCAACGCCTGTGACCACCCGGTGCCCAACCGGTCCGACAACCCGTACTTCGGTGATCTGGTCGATGCCGAGGTCTCCCGGCGGGGCGTGGTCCGGGCCGGTGCGGTCGGCGCGCTGGTCCTCGGTTTCGGTGGTGCCGTCGCATCCGGCGCGGCCCCGGCCGCCGCCGCGCCGGATGCGGCCGGCCCGCCGACGGTGCCGGCCGTACCGGAGATCAGCGACTTCGCCGCCCCGCAGCGCGGCACCGGCAGCGGTGCGCTGACCTTCAAGGCGATCCCGCCGAACAAGCTGGACACCCTGGTCGTGCCGAACGGGTACGACCACTCGGTGGTGATCCGCTGGGGTGACCCGGTGGTCCCCGACGGCCCCGGGTTCGACCTGCACCGGCAGACCGCCGCCCGGCAGGCCAAGCAGTTCGGCTACAACAACGACTACGTCGGGGTGCTCCCGCTGGACCGGCAGGGCCGGCGGGCCCTGCTCGTGGTCAACCACGAGTACACCAACGAGGACCTGATGTTCCCCGGCTTCACCAGCCAGGACGCCCTCTCGGTGGAGCAGGTGCGGGTGGCGATGGCCGCGCACGGCATGTCCGTGGTGGAGATCGAGCGGGTCGACGGGACCGGGCAGTGGCAGGTGGTACGCACCGGCCGGCGGCCGTACAACCGGCGGGTCACCGCGCACGGCACCAGGTTCGACCTGACCGGACCGGCCGCCGGCTCCGCCTTCCTGAAGACCGCCGCCGACCCACGGGGCCGGGTGGTGATCGGCACCCTGAACAACTGCGCCGGGGGCGTCACCCCGTGGGGCACCGTGCTCTCCGGCGAGGAGAACTTCAACCAGTACTTCGTCGGCGGCGACGCGGTGGCCGACGAGGTGAAGCCCAAGCTGGCCCGGTACGGCATCTCCACCACCGCCCGGTACCCCAGCGGCAGCCGCCGGTGGGAACGGGCAGACGAGCGCTTCGACCTGGCCAAACACCCGAACGAGGCGAACCGGTTCGGCTGGATCGTCGAGATCGACCCGTTCGACCCGGAGCGCCGGCCGCGAAAGCACACCGCGCTGGGCCGGTTCAAGCACGAGGGCGCGAACGTGATCGTCGCCCGCGACGGGCACGTGGTGGCGTACCTGGGTGACGACGAGCGCTTCGACTACCTCTACAAGTTCGTCAGCGAGAAGAAGTACCGCACGGGCGACTCGCGGGCGGCCCGCCAGCACAACCTGTCGCTGCTGGAGTCCGGCACCCTCTACGTGGCCAAACTGGACCAGACCAGCGCCGCCGAGATCGACGGCTCCGGCAGGCTCCCCGCCGACGGGGCGTTCGACGGCCGGGGCAGCTGGATCAAGCTGGTAAGCGGCGACCGCTCGTACGTGCCCGGGATGACCGCCGCCGAGGTGCTGACCTTCACCCGGTTCGCCGGTGACCAGGTGGGTGCGACCAAGATGGACCGGCCGGAGGACGTCGAGCCGAGTCTGCGTACCGGCAAGGTGTACGTCGCACTTACCAACAACAGCGAGCGGGGCGCGGCGGGTAGGCCGGCGGCGGACGAGGCCAACCCGCGTAACGCCAACCGGCACGGCCAGATCCTGGAGCTGGTCGAGGACTCGGGTGACAACACCGCCGAGGCCTTCGCCTGGTCGCTGCCGATCGTCTGCGGCGACCCGGCCGACCCATCGACCTACTTCGCCGGGTACGACAAGACCAAGGTGTCACCGGTCTCCTGCCCGGACAACGTCGCCTTCGACGCCGCCGGCAATCTCTGGATCTCTACCGACGGCAACGCGCTGGGCAGCAACGACGGCCTCTTCGCCACGCCGGTGGAGGGCCCGGAGCGGGGTCACCTCAAGCAGTTCCTGACCGTGCCGGTCGGCGCGGAGACCTGTGGCCCGTTCATCACCGCCGACAACCGCTCGGTCTTCGTCGCCGTCCAGCACCCGGGCGAGCTGACCGGCGCGTCGGTCGAGAACCCGGCGTCGAACTGGCCGGACGGCGACATCGCCAAGCCGGGCGTGGTGGTCGCCTGGCGGCTCGACGGCGCCCCGATCGGCACCTGAGGTGTAAGGAAGGGTCCCCTGTACAACAGAAAGCGATAACAGGGGGCCCTTCCTTACACCTAGGGTTCGAGGATCAGGCCGTCGGCGATGGTGCGGGCCACGGTCAGCAGCTTGGCCCGTACCACCCGGGCGGAGGTCATCATCTCGCTCGCCGGCAGCGCGCAGGCCAGCACCACCCGGCGTTCCATGTCCTTGTCCGGGGCGACCAGCACCGCGGCGCAGGCCACCCCCTGACGGAACTGTCCCAACTCCAGCTGCATGCCCCGCCGGTCACCGGCGGCCACGTCGGACTCGAACGCCTCCGGGCTGGTCAGGGTGGCGGTGGTGAACGGGCGCATGCCGTACTCCCGCAGGTAACGCTGGCGCTGCTCGGTGGTGAGGGTGGCCAGCAGCGCCTTGCCGAGCGCGGTGGCGTGCGCCCCCTCGTCGAACCCGGGGACCAGGTCCTCCAGGTACGGCGAGCGGTGTCCCTCGGCGACCGCGGTGATCGCCACCTGGCCGCCCACGAACCGTCCCAGGTAGTGGCTGTACCCGCTGTCCGCGGCGGCGCGGCGCAGGCACTCGCCCACCGCCGGCGGGCCCCGGAACGCGGTCACCAGCTCGCGGTACCGGTCGGCGATCTCCAACCCGACGATGTACGTGCCGTCCTCGCGGCGGATCACGTACCCCTCGTAGGCGAGGGTGCGGACAAGGTGGTACGTGGTCGCCACGGTCAGCTCGCAGCGCCGGGCGATCTGCTTGACGGTCAACCCGCGCGGGGCACGGCCGACCGCTTCGAGCACTCGTAGCGCGCGGGACACACTCCGGATGAGGTCCGAAGGCTCCGCCAGGGGGTCGCGCACAACCACCTCCGTCGCCGGGGACTTACACCATATGAAAAACCGGCTCGCTGCGAAACGCCTGTACGGGTCGAGGATGCCAGATCATGCTCCACAGCGCGTACTCCGCCCACGACGATCCGTGTCGTGAGAGTCGTTCGCGTAGGTTGAGCGGATCATGTCCGACACCGCCCTCCGCCCCACGCCCACCCACCCGGTCCGGGCCAACGCCGTCGCCGTCTCCGTCACGATCGCCTGCGTACTCCCGGTCTTCCTGGTCGGTGGTCTCGCCGTGCAGATGGGCGACGAACTCGGCTTCTCCCCTGCCGGCCTGGGCCTGGCCGTGTCGGTGTACTTCGGCATCAGCGCGCTGGCCTCGGTACCGTCCGGCGCGCTGGTCGGACGGTACGGTCCGGCCGTGGTGGCCCGCTGCGGCATCCTGCTCTCCGCCGCCGCGCTGCTGGCCATCGCGCTGCTCGCCCGGTCGTACCCGGTGCTGGTCGCCCTGCTCGGGCTCAGCGCCGCCGCGAACGCCCTCGGCCAGATCGCCAGCAACGCCACCCTGGCCCGGCACGTGCCCGGCCACCGGCAGGGGCTCTCCTTCGGGGTGAAGCAGGCCGCCATTCCGCTCTCCACCCTGCTGGCCGGCGCGGCGGTGCCGACGATCGCGTTGACCGCCGGTTGGCGTTGGGCGTTCGTGGTCGCCGCCACCGCGGCGCTGACCGTGCTGCCCGCCGTCGGCGCGTCGGAGGGCGCACCGGACCGGCGCCCGGCCGCGAGTCGGGCCGGCCGGGCCACCGCCGGGCTGGTCGTCGTCGGGGTGGCCGCCACCCTGGCCGCCGGGGCGGCCAACTCGCTGGGCACCTTCGTCGTCGACGCCTCGGTGTCCCGGGGCCTCGCCCCGGGGCTGGCCGGGCTGACCCTGACGTTGGGCAGCGCGGTCTGCGTGGCCGCCCGGGTCGGGGCGGGCTGGCTCGCCGACCGGCGGGCCAACGGCCAGCTCACGGTGATCGCCGGGATGTTGCTGGTCGGCGGGGTTGGGCTGGGCCTGCTCACGGTGGACGGCCCGGTGCCGCTGGTGGTGGGCGTGGTGCTCGGCTTCGGCCTGGGCTGGGCCTGGCCGGGGCTGATGAACTTCGCGGTGGTCCGGCTACACCCGACGGCCCCGGCCGCCGCCACCTCGATAACCCAGACCGGCGTGTACGCGGGCGGCTGCCTCGGCCCGCTGGCGCTGGGCGCCCTGGCCAGCCGGATCGACTATCCGGCCATGTGGACCGGTGCCGCGTTGACCATGCTGCTGGCCGCCGCCCTCATGCTCGCCGCCCACCGCCTGCTACGCACCCCGGCCACGGGCCCTTCGCCAGCCCGCTGAGCCGCCAGCCCGCTGAACTGCCAGCCCGCTGAGCCGTGCCGGGCTCAGCTGGTGCGGTCGGCGACGAAGTCGCAGAGGGACTCCAGCGCGTGCCGGGCCGGCGACTGCGGCAACGGGGCCAACCGGGCCCGGGCGTCCTCGGCGTAGCTGCGGACCGTCTCCCGGGCCCGCTTCAACGCCGGGCTCTCCCGGAGCAGGCCGAGCGCCTCGGCGTGCAGGGCGTCGTCGCTCAGCGCACCGGTGGCCAGGATCTCCCGCAGCCGCACCGAGGCGGCGTCGGAGTCGTCGGCCGCCAGCGCGTAGAGCACCGGCAGCGTGGGGACCCCCTCGCGCAGGTCGGTGCCGGGGGTCTTGCCCGACTGGGTGGACTCGCTGGCGATGTCCAGCAGGTCGTCGGAGAGCTGGAAGGCCACCCCGACGGTCTCGCCGTACCCGGCCAGGGCCTCGACGTGCTCCTGGGCCGCGCCGCCGAACATGCCGCCGAAGCGCGCGGAGGTGGCGATCAGGGAACCCGTCTTGTCGGCGATGACCCGCAGGTAGTGCTCCACCGGGTCGTCACCGGCCCGGGGCCCCACGGTCTCGGCGATCTGACCCTGCACCAGCCGGGCGAAGGTGCGCGCCTGCAGGCGTACCGCCTCGGGGCCGAGGTCGGCGGCGATGTCGGCGGCCCGGGCGAAGAGGTAGTCACCGACGAGGATGGCCACCGAGTTGGTCCAGCGGGAGTTGGCGCTGGGCGCGCCCCGCCGCACGGCGGCCTCGTCCATCACGTCGTCGTGGTAGAGCGTGGCCAGGTGGGTGAGCTCCATCACCACGGCCGCCGGCACCACCTGGGGGCCCGCCGGGTCACCGAACTGCGCGCCCAGGGCCACCAGTAGCGGCCGGAACCGCTTGCCCCCGGCCTCCACCAGATGCCGGGCGGCCTCGGTGACGAACGGGTCGGCGCTGGCCACGCTGGAGCGCAGCTCGGCCTCGACGGAGTCGAGCAGCCCCAGCACGGAGCTCTCGACGCGGGGATCGGCGATGTGCAGGCCGAGCGTGCCGAACTGACTCGTGCTCGACCGGCTCCGACGACCGCCGGAGCCGGTGGCACCTGAACGCTCGCCAGCCGGATTCACCACGTCTCCAACCATGCCACACCCGGGCCACCTGCTCTGGTCGGGGGAGCCCCACCGTGGCCCGCGACGCAGCCCCGACGCAGCGGCGGGGCCGCCGCGACAGCCCGCGCACGCGCAGCGGCCCCGCCGCCGCGACAAGCCGCAACACAGCGGCGGGGCCGCCGCGCCGAAGCGCAGGCGACCCCGCCGTCGTGCGGTCGTCGGCTACCTGACGAACTCGGCCGCCCCGGTGGCCAGGTCGAGCAGCGGTCCGGGGGCCACCCCGAGGACCAGGGTGGCGACCACGCCGATCGCGAGCGCCGCCGAGGTCAGGCCGCCCGGCACGGTCACCGTGGGGGTGGACTCACCCGGCTCGGAGAGCCACATCATCACCACGACCCGCAGGTACGGGAAGGCCAGCACCATGCTGGTCAGCACACCGGCGATCACCAGCCAGGCCTGGTCGGCCTCCAGCGCCGGGCCGAAGACCGCGAACTTGCTGGTGAAGCCGCTGGTGAGCGGGATACCGGCGAAGGCCAGCAGGATGAAGGTGAAGATCGACGCGTAGAACGGCGAACGACGGCCCAACCCGGCCCAGCGGGACAGGTGGGTGGCCTCCCCGTCGGCGTCCCGGACCAGGGTCACCACGGCGAACGCGGCCAGCACCGAGAAGCCGTACGCGGCCAGGTAGAACATCGTGCCGGAGAGCCCCTCCCGGCTCGGGGCGAGCACCCCGACCAGCAGGTATCCGGCGTTGGCGATCGACGAGTACGCCAGCAGCCGCTTGATGTCGGTCTGGGTGACCGCCAGCACCGCGCCGACCAGCATGGTCAGCACCGCGATGGCCCCGATGACCGGGGTGAAGTCCCAGGCGGCGTCGGCGAAGGCCACGTGGAAGACCCGCAGCAGGGCCCCGAACGCGGCGACCTTGGTGCAGGCGGCCATGAAGCCGGTGACCGGCGTCGGCGCGCCCTGGTAGACGTCCGGCGTCCAGACGTGGAACGGGGCCGCCGCCGCCTTGAACAGCAGGCCGATCGAGACCAGCGCCATCCCGGCGAAGAGCAGCACGTCGCTGGCCGGCGACTCGCTGACCGCCGCGTTGATGGTGGCGAAGTCGACGCCGGCCGGCCGGCCGGGGATGCCGGCGGTGAAGCCGTACACCAGGGCGAGACCGAACAGGAAGAACGCCGAGGCGTACGCGCCGAGCAGGAAGTACTTCATCGCCGCCTCCTGGCTCAGCAGGCGCCGGCGACGGGCCAGCGCGCAGAGCAGGTAGAGCGGCAGCGAGAAGACCTCCAGCGCGATGAACATGGTCAGCAGGTCGTTCGCGGCCACGAAGATCATCATGCCGGCGATGGCGAAGGTGGTCAGCGGGTACACCTCGGTGGCCCCGTTGCTGCGCTCCGCCTGCTGCCGGTCCTCGGGCGACTCGGCGGTGATGGCGGCCTGGGCGACGAAGGCACCGCCCCGCTCCACCGCGCGCTCGCCGATCAGCAGCAGCGCCATCGCCGCCAACACCAGGATGGTGCCCTGGAGGAAGAGAGTCGGCCCGTCCACGGCGATCACGCCGCCGATGGTGATGACCCGGTCGTCGGCGTTACCGATGATCCGCAGGTCGGCGTTGCGGACCACCATCACCAGCGCGGCCAGCACCGACAGCAGCGCCAGCACCAGCTGGGTGGTGTGCCGGGCCCGCCGGGGCACGAAGGCCTCGACCAGTACGCCGAGCACGGCAGCGCCCAGCAGGATCAGGATCGGAGCCAGCGCCGTGTAGTCGATCGACGGCAGCGTGAGCTCGTTCATCGGGCAGTCCTTTCATCCGCGACTGCGGAGCTCGCCAGCTCGGTCCGCACGCTCACCGGGAGGCCTCCTGGACGCCGCCGACCGTCGGTGCGGGGTCGGTCCTGCCGATGTCGTTCATGGTCGCCTGGACGGCGGGGTTGATCACGTCGGTCACCGGCTTCGGGTAGAACCCGAGCACGATGATCAGCGCGATCAGCGGGGCGACGACTACCTTCTCCCGCAGGTTGAGGTCCTTGCGCATCCCCTCGACCTCGGTCAGCGCCGGGTTGAGGGTGCCCTGCGTGGTGCGCTGCACCATCCAGAGCACGTACGCGGCGGCCAGGATGATGCCCAGCGTGGCGATCACCGCGACCGGCTTGTTCACCGTGAAGGTGCCGATCAGCACCAGGAACTCGGAGACGAACGGCGCGGTGCCGGGCAGCGCGAGCGAGGCCAGACCGGCGAAGAAGAGCACCCCGGCCAGCAGCGGCACCAGCTTGCCGGCCCCACCGAAGTCGGTGATCAGGGCCGAGCCGCGCCGGGTCACCAGCATCCCCACCACCAGGAAGAGCAGGCCGGTGGCGAGCCCGTGGTTGAGCATGTACAGCACCGCACCGGTGCCGGCCTGGGTGGTGAAGGCGAAGATGCCGACCCCGATGAACCCGAAGTGCGCGATCGAGGTGTACGCCACCAGCCGCTTGAGGTCGTTCTGTCCGATCGCCAGCAGCGCGGCGTAGATGATGCCGATCACGCCCAGCGCCAGCGCGTACGGGGCGAACCACTTGGCCGCGTCCGGGAAGAGCGGCAGGCAGTACCGCAGGATGCCGAAGGTGCCCACCTTGTCCAGGACCCCCACCAGCAGCGCGGCGGCCCCGGCCGGGGCGGCCCCACCGGCGTCGGGCAGCCAGGTGTGGAACGGGAAGAACGGTGCCTTGATCGCGAACGCGACGAAGAAGCCCAGGAAGAGCCAGCGCTCGGTGCCGGTGGAGATGTCCACCTGGCTCAGCGTCTGCCAGTCGAAGGTCTTGCCGCCGACCACCCAGAGGCCGATCACCGCGGCCAGCATGAAGAGGCCGCCGACCAGCGAGTAGAGGAAGAACTTCACCGCCGCGTACTGCCGCTGGTGGCCGCCGTAGCTGCCGATCAGGAAGTACATCGGCACCAGCATGACCTCGAAGAACACGTAGAACAGGAACACGTCGGCGGCGGCGAAGACGCCGATCATGGTGCTTTCCAGGACCAGCAGCAGGGCGAAGTAGACCGGGATCGAGCGCTTCGACGCCTCGGCGTCGTGCCAGGAGGCGAGGATCACCAGCGGCACCAGGATCGCGATCAGCATCAGCATCACCAGCGCGATGCCGTCGGCGGCGAAGGTGAAGCTGACCCCCCAGTTCGGGATCCACGGGTACGACTCGCGGAACTGGAACCGGTCGCCGTCGACCTGGAAGGTGACCCACATGACCACCGAGAGCACCAGCACCAGCAGCGACCAGCCCAGCGCCACCTGCTTGGCCAGGACCGGCCGGCTGCGCGGCAGCAGCGCCACGACCAGGGCACCCACCAGCGGCGCCACGGTCAGCACCGAGAGGAACGGGAAGTTGGACATTATGCGGCCTTACCTCCGTCGTGGATGCGTGGTCCGCCGGCGGGGCCGGTCGTGTTCAGGTCGATCACGCCAACCACCCCGCCTGCACGGCCAGGAACGCCGCCACCACCAGCAGCGCACCGGCGAGGATGGACGTCGCGTACGACCGGACGAAGCCGGTCTGCAGTCGCCGCAGTCGGGCCGAGGTGCCACCGACACCGGCCGCGAGCCCGTTGACCAGCCC
This sequence comes from Micromonospora sp. WMMA1923, assembly GCF_049179195.1. Lineage (NCBI taxonomy): Bacteria > Bacillati > Actinomycetota > Actinomycetes > Micromonosporales > Micromonosporaceae > Micromonospora > Micromonospora sp. WMMA1923. Next base: position 6,146,415 of record NZ_JBMHLZ010000001.1, on the reverse strand, counting down.
GTCGATGCCCCGGTTGTCGAGGTAGACAAGCGCCCGGGTGAGGAAGATGCCCGGCTTCTCGAAGACCGCCTCGTTGACCGTGTCGGTGTAGAGGTTCCGCCGGGCGGCGGTGACCAGGACCCCGGCCGGCTGCGGCGTGGTGGCCGTGCCGGCGCGGAACAGGAACCAGGCCAGCCCGGCACCGAGCGCGGTGACCAGCAGCGAGATCACCGTGACCGCGGTGTGCGAGAGGACCGCGCTGTGCGCCTCCTCCTCGACGGCACCCAGTCCGGCGGTGGCGGTCAGCCAGTCCGGTACCGAGGTGGCGAGCAGGAAACCGGCGCCTACCGAGCCGACCGCCAGCAGGATCAGCGGGATGGTCATCAGCTTCGGCGACTCGTGCGGGTGCTCGATGTCCTCGGTCCACCGCTTGGGGCCGTGGAAGGTGAGCACGAAGAGCCGGGTCATGTAGAACGCCGTCAGCCCGGCACCGAGCACCGCCGCCCCGCCGAAGAGCCAGGCCGTCCAGCCCTCCCGCTCGAAGGCCGCCGCGATGATCGGCTCCTTGGAGAAGTAGCCGGAGAACGGGAACATGCCGATGATGGCCAGCCAGCCCATCATGAAGGTCAGCCAGGTGACCTTCATGTACTTCGACAGACCGCCGAAGCGGCGGATGTCGACCTGGTCGTTCATGCCGTGCATGACCGAGCCGGCACCGAGGAACATGTTGGCCTTGAAGAAGCCGTGCGCCAGCAGGTGCACGATGGCCAGCGCGTACGCCCCACCGCCGAGCCCGACGCCGAGGAACATGTAGCCGATCTGGCTGACCGTGGACCAGGCAAGCACCCGCTTGATGTCGTCCTTGGCCGCGCCGATCACACAGCCGATCAGCAGGGTCAGCGCGCCGACGCTCACCACCACGAGCTGCAGCGTCGAGTTGGCCGAGAAGACCGGGTTGGAGCGGGCGATCAGGTAGACGCCGGCGGTGACCATGGTGGCCGCGTGGATCAGGGCGGAGACCGGGGTCGGGCCCTCCATCGCGTCCGGCAGCCAGGCCTGCAGCGGGAACTGACCGGACTTGCCGGCCGCGCCGAGCAGCAGCAGCAGACCCATCACCAGCACGGTGGTGGCGGTCAGGCTGCCGACGCCGTTGAAGACCTCGTCGTACTGCGTGGTGCCGAGGGTGGCGAACATGATGAAGATGGCGATGGCCAGACCGGCGTCGCCCACCCGGTTCATCAGGAACGCCTTCTTGCCGGCCGTCGCGGCGGCGGGCCGCTCGGTCCAGAAGGAGATCAGCAGGTACGACGCCAGACCGACGCCCTCCCAGCCGAAGTAGAGCATCACGTAGTTGTTGCCGAGCACCAGCAGCAGCATGGCGGCGACGAACAGGTTGAAGTACGCGAAGAACCGTCGCCGGCCCTCGTCGTGCGCCATGTACTCCACCGCGTACAGGTGGATCAGGAAGCCGACGCCGGTGATCAGGAGTACGAAGACCGCGGCGAGCGGGTCGAAGAGCAGACCGAAGTCCACCCGGAACTCGCCGACCGCCAGGAACTCCCAGAGGCTCAGCTCGACCGACTTGTTCTCCAGGCCCCGCAGCTGGAGGAAGGCGGTGAGCCCGAGCACGAACGCGGCACCGATGGCCGCCACCCCGAGCCAGTGTCCCCAGCGATCGGCCCGCCGACCGAGCAGCAGCAGGATCGCCGCGCTGACCAGCGGAATCGCCACCAGCAGCCAGACGCTGCCGAGCAGTCCGTCCGCCGGAGCGTAGGCGACGGTCCCGGCCGGCGCGGCCTGGGCGTACGTCAGAATTTGCTCCACCGCTGGCCCCTCTTAGTACTTGAGCAGGTTGGCATCGTCGACGCTGGCCGAGCGACGGGTCCGGAAGATCGCCATGATGATCGCGAGACCGATCACGACCTCGGCCGCCGCCACCACCATCACGAAGAACGCCATGATCTGGCCGTTCAGGTCACCGTTGATCCGGCTGAAGGTGACCAGTGCGAGGTTGGCGGCGTTCAGCATCAGCTCGACGCACATGAACAGCACGATCGCGTTGCGCCGGATGAGCACCCCGACCGCGCCGATGGTGAACAGCACCGCGGAGAGCACCAGGTAGTAGTTCGGCTCGACCGAAAAGAAGCCTTCCATTACCGGACAGCCCTTCCGTTGGCGAGTGCGGGGCGCACGCTCACTTCTCGGTCCCCTTCAGCGTGGTCTCCTCGGCGGTCAGTTCGCGCACCGGGAGGATGTCCGGGGTGCTCCGGTCGCTCAGCCGGCCGTCCGGCAGGCGGGCCGGGGTGGCCACCGAGGACGAGGTGGCGAAGACGCCCGGGCCGGGCTTCGGGCCGGGGTAGTTGCCCGGCGCGAAGCGGGACTTCATGGTGGCCACCTGGTCGCGCCGGTCCTCCTTGCGCCGTTCCAGGTGGGCCAGGAGCATCCCGCCGATGGTGGCGGTGATCAGCAGCGCGGCCGTCAGCTCGAAGGCGAAGACGTAGTCGGTGTAGAGCAGCCGGGCGATGGCCTGCACGTTGCCACCGGCGTTGGCCTCCTCCAGCCCGACCGGGGTGCCGCCCTCGGTGGCCCGGTACACCCCGCTGCCGAGCAGCAGCGCGAACCCGAGGCCCAGCCCGATCGCGGCGACCCGCTGGCCGCGCAGCACCTCGATCAGCGAGTCGGAGGACTCCCGACCGACAAGCATCAGCACGAAGAGGAAGAGCATCATGATCGCGCCGGTGTAGACGATGATCTGCGTCATCCCGATGAACGGGCCGGCCTGGAGCACGTAGAAGATGCCCAGGCAGAGCATGGTCAGCACCAGCCAGAGCGCGGAGTGCACCGCGTTGCGGGCGAGCACCATGCCGAACGCGCCGAGCAGCGCCAGCGGGGCGAGGATCCAGAAGGTCACCGCCTCGCCGCCGGAGACCGACGCGGCGAGCGCCGTCTGTGCGGTCATGCCTTCTCTCCCTTTGCCGCCTGGGCGCGGTCGGCGGCCTGCTCGGCACCGGGGAAGGTGACTCCCGGGTGCTCCTCGACCCGGTACCGTCCCGGGCCCATCGGCGAGGTCTCCGCGCCGGCCGAGGTGCCCGGGTTGGTGAGCGCGCCGACGTAGTAGTCCTTCTCGCTGTCACCGAGGCGCATCGGGTGCGGCGGCTGCTCCATCCCCTCCAGCAGGGGTGCGAGCAGCTGCTCCTTGGTGAAGATCAGATCCTGCCGGTTGTCCCGGGCCAGCTCGTACTCGTTGCTCATCGTCAGCGAACGGGTCGGGCAGGCCTCGATGCAGAGCCCGCAGAAGATGCACCGGGCGTAGTTGATCTGGTAGATGCTGGCGTACCGCTCACCGGGCGAGAAGCGCTGCTCGTCGGTGTTGTCGCCACCCTCGACGTAGATCGCGTCCGCCGGGCAGGCCCAGGCGCACAGCTCGCAGCCGATGCACTTTTCCAGGCCGTCCGGGTGCCGGTTCAGGATGTGCCGCCCGTGGTAGCGCGGCGCCGGGGTCGGCGGCTTGAAGGGGTAGTCGGTGGTGACGACCTTCCTGAACATGTGCGAGAAGGTGACCCCGAAGCCCTTGAACGTTCCGGTAATCGCGCCCACGTCACACCTCCTGAGAGTCCGGGCCGGCGGAGACGTTGGCCGGCTCCCGTTCGGCGACCACGCGCTTGGTGCGCGGGCTCGGTGGTACCTGCAGGTCCATCGGGGGCAGCGGGAAGCTGCCGTACGGCCGGTTGTCGACCTGCTCCTGCACGGTCGGCTTCGGCTCGGGCCGGCGGCTCGGCCAGAAGATGGCGGCGAGCATCAGCACCCCGGCGACCACGCCGTAGGCGACCAGCTTGTCGGTACGCTCCCAGCCCTGGGTCTTCAGGAAGGCGGCCAGGCCGACGATCCAGACCAGGCTGACCGGGATGAGCACCTTCCAGCCCAGCCGCATGAACTGGTCGTAGCGCATCCGGGGCAGGGTGCCCCGCAGCCAGACGAAGACGAAGACCAGCGCGACGACCTTGCCGAAGAACCACAGCATCGGCCACCAGCCGGAGTTGGCGCCGGACCAGATGGTGATCGGCCACGGGGCGTGCCAGCCGCCGAGGAAGAGCGTCACGGTGAACGCCGACATGGCCACCATCGCGACGTACTCGCTGAGCATGAAGAGCGCGAACTTCAGCGAGCTGTACTCGGTCTGGAAGCCCGCGACCAGCTCCGACTCCGCCTCGGGCAGGTCGAACGGGGCGCGGTTGGTCTCCCCGACGATGGAGATGAAGAAGACCACGAAGCTGGGGAAGAGCAGCAGCGCGTACCAGCCGGGCATCGGCACCGTCAGACCGAAGAACTCCACCTCCGGGCCGCTGCCCTGGGCGGAGACGATCTCGCTGGTGGACATCGTGCCGGAGAGCATGAACACGGCCACGATGGACAGGCCCAGCGACACCTCGTACGAGATCAGCTGGGCGGTGGAGCGCAGGCCGCCCAGCACCGGGTAGGTCGAGCCGGAGGCCCAGCCGCCGAGCACGATGCCGTACACGGCAAGCGAGGAGAGCGCCAGCACCACCAGGACCGCCACCGGCACGTCGGTGACCTGCAACGGCGTCTGGTGGCCGAAGATGCTCACCATCGGGCCGAACGGCATCACCGACAGCGCGGTGACCGCACAGATCACCGAGATGACCGGGGCGAAGAAGTAGACGACCTTGTCCGCCGCCTTGGGGAGGATGTCCTCCTTGAAGGCCAGCTTCAGACCGTCGGCGAGGGTCTGCAGCAGACCGAACGGACCCACCTGGTTGGGGCCGGGCCGGACCTGCATGTAGCCGACCACGCGGCGCTCGAACCAGACCCCGAGCAGGGTGGCCAGCACCGCGAGGACGAAGGCAAAGAGGATCTTGATCAGGACCAGCCACCACGGGTCGTTGCCGAAGTCGGCAAGCGACGGGTCCTGCGCCAGGTAGAGCGCGTTCACTGGGAAACACCCCCGGTGTTGAGGAGCGGACCCGGGCGGTCGGTCAGGTCGGCGGCCACGGCCGGGACGGAGATCCGTACCACCGTGCCGGACGTCGCACCGAGGCTGCGCCGGACGGTCGAACCGGGTGAGTTGGTAGGCAGCCAGACCACCCCGTCGGGCATCTCGGTGATCGCCGCCGGCAGGGTCAGCGCCCCCCGGTCGGTACCCACCGTGACCGCGTCACCGTCGGCGACGCCGAGCGCCTCCGCGGTGCCCTTGCCCAGCCGGACCACCGGTGGTCGGGCGGTGCCACCGAGGTGCTCGTCGCCGTCGACCAGGCTGCCCAGGTCGAGCAGCTGGTGCCAGGTGGCCAGGACGGCCTCGCCGGCACCGGGCTGCGGCAGTCGACCGGGCTCCACCGCCGGCGGGCTCGGCCGTTCGGTCCGGGTGGCCGGCAGGCCGCCCAGTTCCCGGCGGACGCTGAGCACGTCGGCGGTGCCGAGCCGGACATCGAGCTGCGCGGCGAGCGCGTCCAGCACCCGGCCGTCGGTCATCGCGGTGGTCTGCAGCACCGCGTCGAAGGGCCGCAGCCGACCCTCCCAGTCCAGGAAGCTGCCGGCCTTCTCCACCACCGGGGCGACCGGGAAGACCACGTCCGCCCGGCGGGCCACGGCGGTGAGCCGCTGCTCCAGGCTGACCAGGAAGGGCACCGCGTCCAGGGCCTGCTCGGCCAGCCGCGGGTCGGCCAGGTCGGCCGGGTCGACCCCGGCCACCACCAGCGCGCCGACCCGCTCCGAGAGCACGGCGGACAGGATGCCGTCGGTGTCCCGGCCGGCCTGGCTGGGGATCACCCCGGCCGGGATGTCCCACGCCTCGCCCAGCTCGGCACGGGCCCCCGGCTCGGTGACCAGCCGGCCACCGGGGAGCAGGTTCGGCAGGCAGCCGGCGTCGACCGCGCCCCGGTCACCCGCGCGCCGCGGCACCCAGGCCAGCTTCGCCCCGGTGCGCCGGGCCACGTCCGCGGCGGCGGAGAGCCCACCGGGCACCCCGGCCAGCCGCTCGCCGACGATCAGGACCGCACCCGGGGTGCCCAGCGCCTCGGCGACCGTGGCGTGCTCGGCGAGCACGGTGGCCTCCTCGCCCGGCACCACCCGGGCCAGCTTGGCCCCGAGCTTCTCCAGGCCGCGGGTGGCGAACGGCGCGATCGCGTACACCTTGAGCTTCTTCTTCAGGTACGCCTTGCGCAGCCGCAGGAAGAGGATCGGGCACTCCTCCTCCGGCTCCAGGCCGACCAGCACCACCGCCGGGGCGTTCTCCACGTCGGCGTAGGTGACGTCGGTGACCCCGGCGACGCTGCTGGCCAGGAAGTCGGCCTCCTCGCGGGAGACCGGCCGGGCCCGGAAGTCGATGTCGTTGGTGTGCAGGGCCACCCGGGCGAACTTGGCGTACGCGTAGGCGTCCTCGACGGTGAGCCGGCCACCGGTCAGCACCGCCGTGCCCCGGGCGGAGTCCCGGGCCTCGCGCAGCCCCTCGGCGGCGACCGCGAAGGCCTCGCTCCAGGACGCCTCGCGCAGCTCACCGGTCTCCCGGTCGCGCACCAGCGGGGTGGTCAGCCGGTCGGCGGCGCGGGTGTACTGGAAGCCCCAGCGCCCCTTGTCGCAGTTCCACTCCTCGTTCACCTGCGCGTCGTCGCCGGCCAGCCGGCGCAGCACCTTGCCCCGCCGCCAGTCGGTGCGCTGCGCGCAGCCGGCCGAGCAGTGCTCACACACGCTCGGGCTGGAGACCAGGTCGAACGGGCGGGCCCGGAAGCGGTACTGGGCGCCGGTCAGCGCACCCACCGGGCAGATCTGCACGGTGTTGCCGGAGAAGTAGGAGTTGAACGGGACATCACCGGCGCCAGCCGGAGCGCCAGCGGAGGCCAAGCCGGTGCGGTCGGCACTGCCCTCGGATTCGTCCGGGTCGACCCCGTACTCCTCGTCGCGGTAGATGTTGATCTCCTCGGCGGACGACCGGCCCATCAGGTCGATGAACTTGTCGCCGGCGATCTCCTCGGAGAACCGGGTGCAGCGCTGGCAGAGCACGCACCGCTCCCGGTCGAGCAGCACCTGGGTGCTGATCGGCAGCGGCTTCGGGTACTCCCGCTTGTGCTCGTGGAAGCGGGAGTCGGTGCGGCCGGTGGACATCGCCTGGTTCTGCAGGGGGCACTCGCCACCCTTGTCGCACATCGGGCAGTCCAGCGGGTGGTTCATCAGCAGCAGCTCCATCACCCCCTCCTGCGCCTTCTTGGCCACCGGGGAGGTGAGCTGGGTCTTGACCACCATGCCCTCGGCCACCGTCTGGGTGCAGGAGGCCACCGGCTTGCGCTGACCCTCCACGTCGACCAGGCACTGCCGGCACGCGCCGGCCGGGGCCAGCAGCGGGTGGTCGCAGAACCGGGGGATCGCGATGCCCATCTGCTCGGCGACCCGGATCAGCAGCGCGCCCTTGGGCGCGGTGACCTCGACCCCGTCGATGGTGAGCGTGACGGTCTCGACCTGCTTCGCTACGTCGGTCATCGGGCTGGCCTCCCACTCGCAAGCTCGTTCCGCGCGCTCATCAGTGGGCCCCCACAAGCGCCTTGTCGGACAGCCTCGGTGCGGTCCGGCCCTCGATGTAGTCGAGGTAGTCCTGCTTGAAGTGCTTCAACGAGGAGGTCACCGGGCTGGTCGCGCCGTCGCCCAGGCCGCAGAACGAGCGGCCGAGGACGTTGTCGCAGGTGTCCAGCAGGGTGTCCAGGTCCTCGGGGGTGCCCTGGCCGGCGAGGATCCGCCGGTACACCCGGACCATCCAGTAGTTGCCCTCCCGGCACGGGGTGCACTTGCCGCACGACTCGTGGTGGTAGAACTCCAGCCACCGGTACGTCGCGTAGACCGGGCAGTCCTGGTCGGAGAAGATCTGGGTGGCCGTGGTGCCCAGGATCGAGCCGGCCGCCGAGACCCCCTCGAAGTCCAGCGGCACGTCCAGGTGCTCGGCGGTGAGCAGCGGGGTCGACGAGCCACCCGGGGTCCAGAACCTCAGGTTGTGTCCGGGCTGCATCCCGCCGGCCAGCTCGATCAGCTCGCGCAACGTGATGCCGAGCCCGCACTCGTACTGGCCGGGGTTGACGATCCGGCCGGAGAGCGAGTAGATCATCGGGCCGGCGGACTTCTCCGTGCCCATCGACTTCCACCAGGCCGGGCCGCCGAGCACGATCGGCGGGACGCTGGCGATGGTGCCCACGTTGTTGACCACGGTCGGGCTGGCGTACAGGCCGTGGGTCGCCGGGAACGGCGGGCGCAGCCGGGGCTGACCCCGGAAACCCTCCAGCGAGTCCAGCAGCGCGGTCTCCTCACCGCAGATGTACGCCCCGGCCCCGGAGTGCACCACCAGGTCCAGGTCGAACCCGGAGCGCAGGATGTCGCGGCCCAGGTAACCCTTGGCGTACGCCTCCTGCACGGCGTTGCGCAGCCGCCGGGCGGCGTGCACCGCCTCGCCCCGGATGTAGATGTAGGCGCGGCTGGCCCGGATCGCGTACGAGGCGATGATGACCCCCTCGACCAGCGCGTGCGGGTCGTGGGTCATCAGCGGCAGGTCCTTGCAGGTGCCCGGCTCGCCCTCGTCGGCGTTGACCACCAGGTAGTGCGGCTTGCCGTCGCCCTGCGGGATGAAGCCCCACTTCAGGCCGGTCGGGAAGCCCGCGCCGCCCCGGCCGCGCAGGCCGGAGTCCTTGATCAGCTGGATCAGGTCGTCCGGGTGGGCCTTGAGCGCCTTGCGCAGCGCGGCGTAGCCGTCCAACTGCTCGTAGGTGCCGATCCGCCAGGCGTCCGGCGAGAGCCAGCGCTTGGTGAGCACCGGGGTCAGCTTGGCCAGTGTCTCCGGTCGAGGAGAAGTCATTTCTGGGCCCCCCTGTCGCTGGTGGCGGCGGAGCCCTCGGCCGCCTCCGCCTCCCTGAGGTTGCGGTCCTGCGCCTCGGCGTCGTCGCCGGCCGGCTTGCCGTCGCTGGCCGGGGTGTTCGCCGCCGCGCCGGCGGCCTCCGCCTGCTGGGCGTCCCGGGACGCCGGGGGTGCCCCGTCGACCGGAACCCTGGTGCCCGGCGCGTCCGGAGCGGCGGTCCGCGCGTCCGGCTGGCGGGTCTCGGCGGCCCGGATCTGCGGCGACTTGTCGTCGGGGGCCTTCACGTCGGGTGCGGTGCTGTCGGTCGAACCGGCCGTCCGGGCCGCCTCGGCCACCCCGACGTTGCCGGTCGAGAAGCCCGGCTTGCCCGACTCCGGCTCCGCCTTCGCGGCGGGCTCGGGCTTCACGGCCGGCTCGGGCTTCGCGGCGGGCTTGGGCTCGGCGGGCGCGGGGGCCGGCTCGGGCTTCGCCTCCGCCTTGGCCTTCGCCTCGGCGGCGGCCTTGGCCGCAGCCGCCTCGCGGTCCGCCTCGGCCTTGCTGCGGATCGGGGTGTTCGGATCGAAGTCCGGCACCGAGATGCCGTGCTGAGCCGCCAGCCGCAGCCCACGCAGGGTCGGCTCCCCGGGTACGCCGTCGGCGACCGCGCCGTCCCGCTCGTCGGCGAAGCCGGCGAGCTGCACCGACATCTCCTTGAGCGTGCAGAGCCGGGCGCCCCGCGACGGCGCCGGACGACCCCCGCCGCGCAGCTCCTCGACCAGCCCGACGGCGGACTGCGGGTCCACGCCGTCGAAGAAGTCGTAGTTGACGGTCATCACCGGCCCGTAGTCGCACGCCGCCAGGCACTCGGCGTGCTCCAGGGTGATCTTCCCGTCGGCGGTGGTCTCGTCGTGCCCGACCCCGAGGTGCTCGGTCAGGGTGTCGTAGACCTCCTGGCCGCCCAGCACGTTGCACATCGTGTTGGTGCAGACGCTCACCAGGTAGTCACCGGTGGGCCGGCGCTTGTACATGGTGTAGAAGGTGGCCACCGCGCCGACCTGCGCCTTGTTCAGCCCGAGCACCTCGGCGCAGAACGCCACCCCGGCCGGGGAGACGTACCCCTCCTCGGACTGGACCAGGTGCAGCAGCGGCAGCAGCGCCGACCGCGACCGGTCGGCCGGGTAGCGTGCGATGATCTCCCGCGCCCGTACCCGCGTAGTTTCGGTGAAAGCACTCATCGGTCACAACCGCCCATCACGGGGTCCAGCGAAGCGCCACCGGCGATCACGTCGGCGATCAGGCCGCCCTCGGCCATCGCCGGGAGGGCCTGCAGGTTCACGAAGCTCGGCTCGCGGTAGTGCACCCGGTACGGCCGGGTGCCGCCGTCGGAGACCGCGTGCACGCCCAACTCGCCCCGGGGTGCCTCGATGCCGACGTAGACCTGGCCGGGCGGCACCCGGAAACCCTCGGTGACCAGCTTGAAGTGATGGATCAGGGACTCCATCGACTGGCCCATGATCTTGGCGACGTGCTCCAGCGAGTTGCCCATGCCGTCGACGCCGATGGCCAGCTGCGCCGGCCAGGCGATCTTGCGGTCGGCCACCATCACCGGGCCCGGCTTCAACCGGTCCAGGGCCTGCTCGACCAGCTTCAGCGACTCCCGCATCTCGGCCATCCGGACCAGGTAGCGGCCCCAGACGTCGCCGTCCGGGTGGGTCGGCACGTCGAACTCGTACGTCTCGTAGCCGCAGTACGGCATGGTCTTGCGCAGGTCCCAGGCGAGCCCGGCGGAGCGCAGCACCGGGCCGGTGACGCCCAGCGCCAGGCAGCCGGTGACGTCCAGCACCGCGACGTTCTTGGTCCGCTCCAGCCAGATCGGCTGCCCGGAGAGGAGGTCCTCGTACTCCTTGAGCTTCTTCGGCATCATCTTGAGGAACTCGCGGATCTTGACGATCGCCTCGTCCGGCACGTCCTGGGCCACCCCGCCCGGCCGGACGTACGCGTGGTTCATCCGCAGGCCGGTGATGCTCTCGAAGATGTCGAGGATGTACTCCCGCTCGCGGAAGCCGTACAGCATGATCGAGATCGCGCCCAACTCCATGCCGGTGGTGGCCAGCCAGACCAGGTGCGAGGAGATCCGGTTCAGCTCCATCATCAGCACGCGGATGGTGTTGGCGCGCTCGGTGATGTCGTCGGTGATGCCGAGCAGCTTCTCCACCGCCAGGCTGTACGCCGTCTCGTTGAAGATCGGCGCGAGGTAGTCCATCCGGGTCACGAAGGTCGAACCCTGCACCCAGTTGCGGTACTCGAGGTTCTTCTCGATGCCGGTGTGCAGGTAGCCGACGACCGAGCGGGCCTCGCGGACCGTCTCGCCCTCCAGCTCCAGGATGAGCCGGAGCACGCCGTGCGTCGACGGGTGCTGCGGACCCATGTTGACGACGATCCGGCCCTCGCTGATCGGGTCGACACCGGAGACGACCTCGTCCCAGTCCCCACCGGTGACGGTGAAGACCCGCCCCTCGGTGGTCTCCCGCTCGGTGGCGTAGTTGGACGTGCTCACAGTGCCTGCCCTCCGTTCACGGCTACGCGGTAGGCGCTCACTGGTACGACCTCCGCTTGTCCGGCGGGGGGATCTCGGCGCCCTTGTACTCGACGGGCACGCCGCCGAGCGGGTAGTCCTTGCGCTGCGGGTGACCCTCCCAGTCGTCCGGCATGAGGATGCGGGTCAGGCCCGGGTGGCCGTCGAAGACCACCCCGAACATGTCGTACGCCTCGCGCTCCTGCCAGTCCGCCGTCGGGTAGACGGCGGTGACCGACGGTACGTGCGGCTGCTCGGCGCTGACCGCCACCTCCAGCCGGACCGTCCGCCGGTACGTCATCGAGGTGAGCTGGTAGACCACGTGCAGCCGGCGCTCGTCGGCACCGAGGTAGTCCACCCCGGAGACCGAGGCGCAGAGCTCGAAGCGCAGCGCGGCGTCGTCCCGCATCACCTGGCAGACCTCGGCGATCCGCTCGGCGCGGACGTGCAGGGTCAGCTCGCCCCGGTCGACCACGACCTTCTCGATGGCGTCGGCGAAGGCCGGGTACGCCTCCTCCAGCGCGTCGCGGACCTCGTCGAAGTAACCGCCGTACGGCCGGGGCGACTCCTCGATCGGCTGCTTAGGGCGGACCAGGCCGCCGAAGCCGGAGGTGTCGCCGGAGCCCTGGATGCCGAACATGCCCCGACCGGCCGGGCTGGCCGGCGGGTAGTCGGCCGACGCGGTGCTGCTCGTCCCGGCCGGCGTCACCGGCACCGGCACGTTCGCCGGACCACGCTTCTCGTCAGCGGCACTCATTTATTTGATCCCCCGATGCGGCTGGAGGTGGTTCTGGGCCTTCATCCAGTTCTCGATCCGCAGCTGCTCCTCGCGCCCCTCGCGGACCGCCTTGGTCCACTCGGCGCGGCGGGCCTTGTCGTTGCGGTACGACGAGGGCATCGAGCCGTACGGCACGACCGGCACGTCACCGCGGGCCTGACGGGCCTCCAGCATCTTGCGGCCGTTCGGGCCGAGCGGCTCGTGGCCGATCTTCTCGCGCAGCTTGAGCACCGCGTCGATGAGCATCTCCGGCCGGGGCGGGCAGCCCGGCAGGTACATGTCGACCGGTACGACGTGGTCGACGCCCTGCACGATGGCGTAGTTGTTGAACATGCCGCCGCTGCTGGCGCAGACGCCCATCGACAGCACCCAGCGGGGCTCGGCCATCTGGTCGTAGATCTGGCGCAGCACCGGGGCCATCTTCTGGCTGACCCGGCCGGCGACGATCATCAGGTCGGCCTGCCGGGGCGAGGCGCGGAAGACCTCCATGCCCCACCGGCCCATGTCGTAGTGCGGGCCACCGGCGGCCATCATCTCGATGGCGCAGCAGGCCAGGCCGAAGGTGGCCCCCCAGACCGACGACTTGCGGGACCAGTTGACCAGCTTCTCCACCGAGGTGAGCAGGACACCAGCGGGAAGTTTCTCCTCGATACCCATCTAGCGGTCCTCCCTCAGTCCCAGTCCAGGCCGCCGCGACGCCATTCGTAGGCGTACGCGACGAAGATCGCACCGATGAAGATGAGCATCGCCGTGAACCCGAACATCGGCAGCGCGTCGAACGAGACCGCCCACGGGTAAAGGAAGATCATCTCCACGTCGAAGACGATGAAGAGCATCGCGGTCAGGTAGAACTTGATCGGGAACCGGCTGCCGCCGACCGGCTGCGGGCTGGGCTCGATGCCACATTCGTACGCTTCGAGCTTTGCCTTGTTGAGCCGACGGGGGCCGGTGAGACGGGCGGCGGCCACGGAAAACAGCGCGAACGCCGCGGCGAGGGCAAACAGCCCGATGATGGGTGCGTAAGGCGAGAGCGACATGATTTTCTCCTGCTCGTCCTTCCCTGCCCTCGATGGTTGGCGAAATCACACTATTCACGTCCCGCTCGGCGACCGTCGCCGGGGGTCGACCTTTCGGCCCGGTGCGGGGCTGACCCGCTGGTCAGGGGCTCACACGGCGGGGGCCGCCTTCGTCATCGCATTGATGACCCGGTCCATCGCGTCCCCACCCCGGGGGTCGGTCAGGTTGGCCAGCAACTTGAGCACGAAGCGCATAAGCAGCGGGTGCGGCATGCCGTGCTTGGTGGCCAACCGCATGATCTCCGGCTTGCCGATCAGCTTCACGAAGATGCCGCCGAGCCGGTAGTAGCCGCCGAACCGGGCCTTCAGCTCCTGCGGGTACGCCAGCAGGGCGCGCTCCCGCTCGGCGCCGGCCGGCCGGGCCAGCGCCTGCACCGCGATCTCCGCAGCCAACTCGCCGGACTCCATCGCGTACGCGATGCCCTCGCCGTTGAAGGGGTTGACCATGCCGCCGGAGTCGCCGACCAGCAGGACACCCCGGCTGTAGTGCGGGACCCGGTTGAAGCCCATCGGCAGCGCCGCGCCGAGGATCGGGCCCTCGGCGTTGGCCTCGTCGGTCATCCCCCAGTCCTCGGGGGTGTTGGCCAGCCAGTCGGTGAGCAGCCGCCGGTAGTTGGTCTTACCGAAGGCCTTGGAGGAGTTGAGGATGCCCAGGCCGACGTTGACCCGGCCGTCCCCGAGGCCGAAGATCCAGCCGTACCCGGGCAGCAGGGTGTCGCTGCCCTTGGCCCGCAGCTCCAGCCAGGACTCCAGGTAGTTGTCGTCGTGCCGGGCCGGCGAGCGGTAGTAGCGGCGCACCGCCACGCCGATCGGACGGTCCTCCCGCTTGGTCATGCCGAGGGCGAGCGGGAACCGACCGGAGACCCCGTCGGCGGCCACCACCACGGGAGCGTGGAAGACCGCGGGCGCCTTGTCCGGGCCCACCTCGGCCTCGACCCCGATCACCCGGTCGTCGGCGTCGAGCACCGGACCCATGACGTTGACGCTGGTGCGCAGCTTGGCCCCGGCCGCGACGGCCCGCTGGGCGAGCAGATCGTCGAAGTCGAGCCGGGTCCGGACCAGGCCGTAGTTCGGGAAGCTGGCGAGGTCGGGCCAGTCGAGTTCGAGCCGTACGCCGCCGCCGATCACCCGCAGGCCACGGTTCTGCAGCCAGCCGGCCTCGGTGGAGGTGTCCACGCCCATCCGGATCAGCTGCCGCACCGCGCGGGGCGTCAACCCGTCGCCGCAGACCTTCTCCCGGGGAAACTCGGTCTTCTCCAGCAACAACACGCGTACGCCGTGTCGGGCCAGGTGGTAAGCGGTCGCCGAGCCGCCGGGGCCGGCGCCCACGACGATCACATCGGCGTCGTTCTCCACCGCGGTCATCCGCGCCTCCTCCCGCACGCTCGTGAAATGCTTCACAAGCCAGACGGGGGAAAGTCTAGGACCGGCGCGACCCGCCGATTTGGTTAGGACATCCTAAGTTCCCGAGGTGACGGCCGGTCACCGGGTTCGGCGAGCCGCAGAGACCGGCGCCCCGCGCCGGCCACGACGGTTTCTCTTCGGTTTCCGACCGGTTTCCGGTGCCAGGGGTGCCGGACAATGATCATCGGCGATACCCCGCCCGACCACGGGGCCGGAGAGTCAGTGGTGACCGCCGGTGACGATGCCCGCGTCGACGTCCCGGCGGATCGCCTCGGGAAGATGCGCACGCAGACCGCCCCCGGCAGCACGGTCCAGCGCCGCCAACACCTCGGAGACCACCTGCCGGGCGTCCGCCGGATCCGCCCCGGCCAACTCCCTGAGCTGGGCCACCAACTCGGCGGCGTCGTCCTCGGTGGGCGGCTCGCCGCTCGACGGGTCTACTCCGGTCACCCCACGAGCCTAACGGGCAATATGGACAAAGTCCTCGAATGGCCCAAGAATCTCGAATGGCTCAGGAATGTCGCCAGGGTGCCCCGCAGACTCTGCACCACCGTGCGGAGCCCGAACGGTGGCAGCCGGCATCCACCGGCCGGCGTCGCCGGCCAGCAGCCCCGGGCGGCACCACCGGCCGGTGGGTGTCGGTCGGTGTCAGAGGCGGGGCACCGCGCCGGTGAAGGTGCCGGCGTCGGCCAGATACCGGGTGGAGATCCGTCCGGCCGCCAACTCCCGGCGGACCGCCGCCACCGCCGCCTCCCGCTGGGCGCGTACCTGCTCCGGGTCTCGGCGCAGGGAGGCACCCTGGGCCGTCAGGGCCGCCTGGAGCCGGGGCACGTCGACCTTGCGCGGCTGCACCCCGTCGAGGGCGGCCACCGCCGCCGCCGTACCGGCCGCCTGGCCGATGCCCATCACGCCGCCCTGGGTCCGGAACGAGCCGTGCGCCTCGTGCGTGGCGGAGATGGTCCGTCCCGCGATGACCAGGCCGTCCAGCCGGCGCGGCACCAGGCAGCGGTACGGGATGTCGTACGAGTCGTCCAGGTCCCCCCAGGTGCCCACGTCGGGGTCGTCGCCGTACCCCTGCTTGCCCTTGAGGTTGTGGATGTCGATCGGGAAGTAGCCCCGGGAGACCACGTCGGCCACCTTCGTGCCCCGGACCACCTCCTCGCCGGTGAGCACGTGCTCACCCAGGATGTGCCGGCTCTCCCGGATGCCGATCTGGGTGCCGGTCGCGATGAGGCGGGCGTCGGCGAAGCCCGGCATGTGCCGGACCAGGTACTCCGACAGCGACATCACCTGGCGGCGGCCGTCCACCTCGCCCCGGGTCAGGCTGTCCGCGTCGGTGCCGTCGATGCCCTGGATCCGGGTGCTGTTGAAGTGCAGCACCCCGGGATGGGTGGTGGTCAGGAAGAGCACGCTGTCCCGGCCGAGGTACAGCTCACCACTGTCCAGACCGCGCTGGACCAGGGACTTCAACCCCTGCCCGACGAAGTGCCGCTGGGGCAGGTGGGCCGCGTAGGGCCGGACCGCCACCAGCTCCGAGGCCCACTCGAACTCCTCCGGGTGGGTGTCCATGTACTCCTTCACCGCCCGGGTGTCCACCCCGGCCATGTCGAACATCATGGTGCTGGGCTGGGCGGCCCGGTCGTCGCCGCCGCGTCCCAGCACGAACTCCGCCCCGGCCAGGGCGGCGACGTCACCGTCGCCGGTGGCGTCGACCACGACCTTGGCCCGGTACGCCAGGGTGCCGGACTTGTTGGTCACCCGGATCCCGGTGAGGGTGTCGCCGTCCACGGTCGCCCCGCTGACGAAGGAGTGGAACAGCGGGGTGACCCCGGCCTCCAGGGCGAGGGTCAGCGCCGCCCACTTGTACGTCTCCCGGTCGTAGAAGCACAGGTACGCGCCACTGCCGTGCGGGTTGGTGGTGCGCAGGTGTCCGGTGCTGCCGCCGAGCGACACCATCCGGTCCACGAACTCCTGCGGGATGCCCTGGATGACCTGCTCGTCGCCGAAGTGGAAGGGGGAGATCGGGCCGAGGGCCGCGCTGGTGGCCATGCCGCCGAGGAAGCCGTACTTCTCGACCAGGAGGGTGCGGGCTCCCTGACGGGCCGCCGCGATGGCGGCGATGAACCCCGAGGGGCCACCACCCACGACGATGACGTCGTAGCAGCGGTTCGGTTCGGGTTGGGGCGTGGGGAAGGCCACGGACTCACTTCCTGTTCTGGTTGTACTGGTTCTGGACGTCGCTCAGCCCAGCCGGGACGGCCAGCCCGTCGAAGATCATCTTCTGGGCGGACTTGACCAGGTTGGTGCTGAGTTCGCTGTAGTCCGACGGGTAGCGCGACACCTTGCCGTCGGCGGCCAGGTAGTCCCGCCACTGGAGCAGCTCGTCGGCGTTGGCGGCCGAGGTGACCGCCGGGGCGTCGTAGACGCTGCCGAGCACCGGCAGCACCCCGGCGGCGGCGAACTTCGCCTGCGACTCGCCGCTGAGGTAGTACTTCATGAAGTCCCACACCTGCTCGGGGTGCTCGGTGTTGGCCCCCATGGCGAGGGTCTGCCCGGCCACCGCGGTGGGCAGCCGGCTGCCGGCCGTCGTACCCGGGGCGGGCATGGTGACCAGGTTCTCGCCGACACCGTCGGCGGCCCGGGTGGAGGCGACCCGGAAGCTGCCCTCGATGGCCATCGCCACGGTGCCGGCCTTGACCCCGTTGACCACCTCGTCGGCGCCCATGGTGAGCACCTCCCGGCCCATCGCCCCGGCGTCGGCGAACTTCTTGATCAGCTCCAGCGCCTGCGCGCCGGCCTCGCTGGCGAAGGCCGCCTTGCCGTCGGGGCCGATGACCGTGCCACCGAGGGCGGCGGTGAACGGGTCGAACTTCTCCATGAAGTCCGCGCCGAGGGACTGCTCGGAGAGGCCGACGGCGAAGCCGGTGACCTTGTTGCCGGAGGCCTTGCGGATGGCGGCCCCGGCGGTGACCGCCTCGTCGAGGGTGGTCGGCGGGGTGATGCCGTACTTGTCCAGGAGGTCCTTGCGGTACCAGAACAGCCAGACCCGCGACTCCCAGGGCAGAGCCATCAGCTTGCCGTCGACCTTGGCGCTGTCGATCGGGAACAGGTAGTCGGAGCCGGTCTCGGCCAGCCAGTCGGTGGCGTACTCGTCGATCGGCTGGATGCTGCCGCCCTCGACGTGCTGGGCCAGCTGCGGGGTGTAGACGTTGACGATGTCGGGGCCGCCACCGGTGTTCGCCGCGCGGATCACCTCACCGTCGATCTTGGCGTAGTTCATGCTGGTGACGGTGACCCGGGCGGCGCTCTGGCTGCTGTTGAAGCCGTCGACGATCTCCTTCAGCGCCTTGCCCCGGGGGTCGGTGCCGGTCGGGTCGAGGAAGGTCCAGAGGTTGAGCTCCGCCGGCCCGTCGCCGGCGGCGTCCGAGGAACCGCAGCCGGCCAGGGCGTTGGTGCCGGCAACGGTGAGCGAGGCGACGCCGAGCATCAGCAGCCGACGCCGGTCGAGACGAATGGTCATGGTGATCTCCAGGGGGTGGTGGGGGTGGTGGGGGGGGATTCAGCCCTTGCTGGCACCGGCGGAGAGACCGGCGACCAGACGACGTTCGAAGAGGACGAAGGCGATGACCATCGGCAGCAGGGTGACCATGACCGCGGCGGTCAACTGGCCCCAGACCGTGCCGTACTGGGTGAGGTAGGTGTAGAGGCCGACCGAGATCAGTCGCAGGTCCGGATCGCTGACGAAGGTGCTGGCGATCAGGTAGTCGTTCCAGACGTAGACGAAGGTGATGATCGCCGCCGCGCCCAGACCGGGCTTGGCCAGCGGCAGGACCAACCGGAAGAAGGCACCGAAGGCGCTGGTCCCGTCGACCCGGCCGGCCTCCTCGATATCCACCGGAATGGACTCGAAGAAGCCGCGCAGGATCCAGACGATTGTCGGCACCTGCCAGGCCGAGTAGATAATGATCATTACCAGGTACGTGTCGTAGAGGCCGAACCGCACCGCCAGGTAGTAGAGCGGCACCAGGATCGCGATCCCCGGCACCATCGAGGTCATCAGGATGAAGAAGAGCAGTCCGGCCTTGCCCCGGAACCGGAAGCGGGCCGCCGAGTACGCCGCCGGCACCGCGATCAGCAGGGTGACGCCGACCGTGGTGACGCTTACCAGCACGCTGCTGAGCAGGTTGAGCGGGATCTGCGAGTCGAAGAGCACCACCCGGTAGTTCTCCAGGGTGAGCGTCTCCGGGATCCAGCGCACCGGCGTGGAGAGCACTGTCGACTCCGGTTTGAGCGAGGTGCTCAGCCCCCATAGCAACGGGAAGACCGCGAACAGCGAGGCGGCGACCAGCCCCAGGTAGATGCCCGCCTGCCGGGGTGCGCTGGGTCGCTTCACCGGATCGGCCGGCCGCCGCCCGCCGGACGCGCCGGTGGCAACCGGGCCGCCGGTGGTTCCGGCCGTGCGGCCGGTCAGGGTGTCAGCCATCGTTGCTCCCCTTGAGGACCCGGATGTACGCCACGCCGAAGACGATGTTCAGCACGAAGAGCACGACGCTGTACGCGGCCCCGATGCCGATCTTGAAGAACTGGAAGGACTGGAGGAACGCCTGGAGACTCAGCACCTGGGTCCCGGAGAAGGGCCCGCCGCCGGTGAGCGTGTAGACCAGGGTGACCATGTTGAAATAGAGCAGGGTCAACATGATCACGAGGATCAGCAGGGTGGACCGGATGGTCGGCACCACGATCCGGAAGAACGACTGCCGGGGGGTGCAGCCGTCGACCCGGGACGCCTCGATCTGCTCCTGCGGCACGGTCTGCAACGCCGCCAGGCAGAGGATGGTGGCCAGGGGGTAGCTCAACCAGACGTTGACGATGATCAGCGCCGCCATCGACCCGGTCGGCGAGGCCAGTGGCTCGCTGCCGCCGAAGAGTCCCTGCAACGGGCCGTACTGGCCGTTGAGCAGCCACTTCCACAGCAGCGCGGCGACCGTCTGGGACACCACCCAGGGCAGCAGGATGACCACCCGGAACACCCGCACGTACCGGATCGGCTTGTTCAGCAGCACCGCCAGGCCCAGGCCGAGCGGCACGGCCAGCAGCAGCGAGACGATCACGTAGGCGAAGGTCCGCCCGATGTCGGCCCAGCCCTCCGGGCCCAGCACGGTGGCGAAGTTGTCCCAGCCGACGAACTCGACCATCCGCAGCCCACGGGTGCGGTACAGGCTGATCTGCAACGCGTAGCCGATCGGTACCACCGAGACCAGGGCGACCAGGACCAGCGCGGGCAGGTACAGGGCGATCCGCCCGAGCCGACGGCGGCGTACCGTCCCCCCGGCGGCCGGACCCGCCGGCGGGGTCGGCGGTCGGTCGAGCCGGGCCGGCGGCTCGACGGTGGATGTCGGACTCACCGTCGGCCGCCCCGGACCTCGGCGGCGTCGGGTCGCCGGCCCCTGCGGTACGGGGTCAGGGAGGTGGTGGCCATAGGGTTTCCTCCTGGAACCGGGCTGTGGTTAGATCTGAAATCGATTTCACGCGGGTTTCAAGAAGTTAACGACGGCCCACAATCACGTGTCAAGACCCTGCGGCGGATCCCGGCCAACCGGCTGACCAGGTCCGGAAAGGCGAGCAATGCCGAACATCTACGACGTGGCCAAGGCCGCGGAGGTCTCACCGGCCACCGTCTCGCGGGTGCTCAACGGGGCTCGGGTCTCCCCGGAACGCGTCGCCCGGGTGCTGGCCGCCTGCGCGGACCTCGGCTTCCGCCCCAACCGGGTCGCCCGGGGTCTGCGCCGCCGCAGCAGCGAGGTGCTCGCCCTGATCATCGCGGACATCGAGAACCCGTTCTTCACCGCGCTGGCCCGGGGCGTCGAGGACGTGGCCCGCAGCGGCAACCTCTCCGTGGTGCTCTGCAACGCCGACGACGACCCGCAGAAGGAAGCCGACTACCTGGAGGTGGCCGTCGCCGAGCACATGGCCGGCGTGGTCATCTCACCGGCCTCGCTCACCGAGACCGACCTCGGCGTGCTGCTCGACCGCGACGTGCCGGTGGTGGCGATCGACCGCTCCCCCGAGTCGTCGACAATCGACTCGGTAGGCGCCGCCGAGGAGGAGGGCGCGTACGAGGCCACCCGCCACCTGCTCGGCCAGGGGTACCGTCGGATCGCCTGCATCACCGGCCCCCGGGTCTCCTGGGCTGCGGTGGAACGGCTCCGGGGCTTCCTGCGGGCCTGCCGCGAGAACGACCCGCCCCGCCGCCGCCCGCTCGTGCGGTACGCCGACTTCCGGGTCCGCGGCGGCCACCAGGCCATGGTCGAGCTGCTCGACCTGCGCGACCCGCCGGACGCGGTGCTGGTCACCAACAACCTGATGGCCGCCGGCGCGCTGGAGGCGATGCACGAACGTGGCATCAGCCCGCCCGACGTCGGGCTGGTCAGCTTCGGCGACGCCTTCTGGTCCCACCTCGTCCAGCCGGCCCTGACCACCGTCCACCAACCGGCCTACGAGGTCGGCCGGGCCGCGGCGGAGTTGCTGCTCAGGCGGCGGGCTGAGCCGACCCTCGAACCACAGCGGGTGGTCCTGCCCACCCGACTGGAGGTAAGGGAAAGCTCCACCGGCCCCCGTCCCGTCGCGGTACGGCACGCACCGTCGTCCCGCCGCCCCGTCCCGCCCGCCCGGTCCGCCGGTACCGGATCATGAAATCGGTTTCTTAGATCGTCCACCTGCGACCCGGTCGTCCCCGCCCACCGCCGTCGCGCTGCGGTCAGGGACGGGTGGCCCGGTGCAGGGGCGGGTGGCACGGTGCAGGGCGACCACGCCACCGGTCAGGTTCCGCCAGGCCACCCGCTGCCAACCGGCATCGGCGACCTTCGCGGCCAGCCCGGCCTGGTCCGGCCAGGCCCGGATCGACTCGGCCAGGTAGACGTAGGCGTCCGGGTTGCTGGCCACCGCCCGCGCCACCGCCGGCAGGGAACGCATCAGGTACGACAGGTAGACCGTGCGGAACGCCGCATTGACCGGGGTACTGAACTCGCAGACCACCAGCCGGCCACCGGGCCGGGTCACCCGGGCCAACTCCCGCAGCGCGGCATCCGTGTCGGTAACGTTGCGCAGCGCGAACGAGATGGTCACCGCGTCGAAGCTGGCGTCGGCGAAGGGCAACCGCAGCGCGTCCCCGGCCAACAACGGCAGCGCCGGCCGGGTCCGCCGCCCGGCCGCCAACATCCCGAGCGAAAGATCAACCCCGACCGGGTACGCCCCGGACTGCGCCAACTCCTCCGTGGAGACGCCGGTGCCGGCGCCCACGTCCAGCACCCGCTCACCGGGGCGCAACCCGAGGGCGGCCCGGGTGGCGCGACGCCAGAGACGATCCTGCCCGAAGGAGAGCACGGTGTTGGTCAGGTCGTACCGGGCGGCCACCCCGTCGAACATCGCGGCGACCTCGTGCGGCTGCTTGTCCAGGTGGGCACGCTGACCCTGCGGCATACGACTCACCCCTCCACTCTGCCAGCCCACCACCCGCCCCCCACCGCTGGGTCCACGCCCACCGGACCACCGACCCACGCGACCGCACCGTCCGACCACCGCGCCACCGAACCACCGGCCCGCCGCGCCACTCAGCCGCCAAGCCGGGCGCGGACCAGGCCGGGCCGCCACGACATCCGGGCCGCGTCGGCTCGCGCCGGGCGGCGCGCTGGTGAGAGGGGAACCCCGCTATACAGAAAGCGTTAACAGGGGGCCCTTCCTTACGACACAGGGCGGGCGGGATGGTTGCCCATCCCGCCCGCCCTGCCGTGCGTTATGTGAACGGCCCGCGCGGGCCGATGGAGGACGTACCTCAGTTGTTGGTCTTCTCGTCGGCCGGTGCCACCAGGACCACCCGACGGCGGCGGGCGACCAGGAACATCGCCCCGCCGGCGAGCAGTACCGCCGCGCCGATGCCGCCGATCATGCCGGCCTGCGGGCCGGTGACGGGCAGGCCGCCCTGGTCGTCGTCCTTGCCGCCACCGCCGGAGCCACCCTTGGCGGCCACCACGACGGCGTACCCGTCGGAGTTGTCGCTGGCGTCGATGTCGCCGCCGTCGATCCCGGTGACGTTGGCCGGCAGCGACCGGACCTGCAGTGCGCTGCGGGACAGCGCCCTGGTCGGCAGGATCGGGTCGACGGTGACCACGCCGCCGGTGAGCGCGCCGGCCTTGACGTCGGCGTCGACGGAGAGCAGGTGGTAGAAGCTTCCGCCGGAGTAGACCTTGTCGTCCTCGCCGTCGTCTTCCTGGATCGGCACCAGCGGGAGGTTGTCGTAGGTGCAGCTGGCCAGGGTGTTGGCCGGGTTGTACTCGCAGTCCTTCTCGGTGTCGGTGAAGGTGACGCCCTTGGGCAGCTTCACCTCGACCTTCAGGCCGGCCGCCGGGGCGTCGCCCTGGTTGATGGCCATGAAGACCAGCATGGCGGTGTCCCCGGCGTGCAGGTCACCACCGATCTCGATCTGGCCGTTCTTGACCGTGACGGCGTTCTTGACGTCGGGGGCCAGCACGGTCAGGTCGGGGCCGCTCTCGGTGGTGAACTCGACCTGCGCCGACTTGCTGTTGTTCGACTTGTCGGTGTCGTCGGCGGAGATCAGCGTGACCTTGATCGGCGCGCGGTACGCGCCCTTCAGGTCGGCCACCTTGAGCAGGCCGATCGGCACCTCGATGGTCTCGCCGGGGCCGGGCAGGACCTCCTTGTCCACGCCACAGGTCCAGAGGGTCGGCTGCTCGCCCTCCCCCTCGATCTCGCACTCGCCGTCGGTCAGCGGCAGAGCGAAGACCTTGTCGAAGTCGACCTTCGACACGTCCATCCGGATGGCGAGCTCGCTGGGGGTGTTCTTGCCCTTGTTGGTGACCTTGGCGAAGGCGAGCTTGCCCTCGGTGCCGCTGGCCACCCGGGTGCCGACCACGTCGATCGCGAGGTCGGTCTCGGTGCCCGAGGCGTACGCGGGCGCGCCGAGCCCGGTGAACACGCCGGAGGCGAGTAGCGCGGCAGCGCCGAACCGGGCCAACGGACGGTTACGGAAGATCATGGAAAGTGCCCCCCCGTGGGGTAAGAGGAACGTACGAGCGGGCACGCTATCGGGCCACGATCAGCCCCGCCACCCCGTACGTTCGCCCTTCACCACCTGCCCGGCTAAGGGTCACTTAAGGATTGTCCGGATTGATGGCTCTTGTTGCGTCGACCACGTCGATCCGGTCCACCGAACGGCTACCGAGATCGCGGCCTTCGGCAACCAACCACTGCCCGGGAAGATGATCATCCAACCGTTCCGGACAGGCACGGATGGTGATGCACCGATCTCGGTGGGCTCAGTTCACCTCGACCAACGGCAGCGACCTGCCGGCCCCGCCACCGGGCATGGCGATCGAGGAGAAGTGCGACACCACCCGCTCGTCGACCGGGTCCTCCGCCGGGGTGTGGTGCACCGCCAGCCGGTGGTAGAGGGTGTCCCGCTGGGCCGGGATCCGCCCGGCCGACCGGATCATGCCGATCAGCTCGTGCAGGTTGGAGCGGTGCCGGGCGCCGGCCGAGGAGATGACGTTCTCCTCCAGCATGATCGAGCCAAGGTCGTCCACCCCCATGTGCAGGGCGAGCTGCCCGACGTCCTTGCCGGTGGTCAGCCAGGACGCCTGCAGGTGCGGCACGGTCTCGAAGAAGAGCCGGGCCACCGCGACCAGGCGCAGGTACTCCAGGCTGGTCGCCTGGGTACGGCCCTTGAGGTGGTTGTTCTCTGGCTGGTACGTCCACGGGATGAACGCCCGGAAACCGCCCGTACGGTCCTGCACGTCGCGGATCATCCGCAGGTGCTCGATCCGTTCGGCGTTGGTCTCGCCGGTGCCCATCATCATCGTGGCGGTGGACTCCAGGCCCTGGCGGTGGGCCAGCTCCATGACCTCCAGCCAGCGCTCGCCGGACTCCTTGAGCGGGGCGATCGCCTTTCGGGGACGCTCGGGCAGCATCTCCGCACCGGCTCCGGCGATCGAGTCCAGCCCGGCGGCCTTGATCCGGGCGATCGCCTCGTCCAGGCTCACCTGCGAGACCTTGGCCATGTGCAGGATCTCGCTCGGCCCGATGGAGTGGATGGCGAGCTGCGGGTACGCCTGCTTGACCGAGGAGAACAGCTCCTCGTAGTACTCCACGCCGTAGTCCGGGTGGTGCCCGCCCTGGAGCATGACCTGGGTGGCCCCCAGCTCGACCGCCTCACCGCAGCGACGCAGGATCTCCTCGGTCGGGTGGGTCCACCCCTCGGCGTGCTTCGGCGCCCGGTAGAAGGCGCAGAACTTGCAGGCCGTCACGCAGACGTTCGTGTAGTTGATGTTGCGATCGATCAGGTACGTGACGATGTTGTCCGGGTACCGCCGCCGCCGGACCGCGTCGGCGGCCTCGCCCAGGGCGTGGAACGGTGCCTCGGTGTACAACAGCAGCGCCTCCTCGGGCGTGATCCGCCCGCCGTCCGCGCCGCGCTGCAGGATGTCGTCGATCTCCCGGCTCCTCGTCACACCTGCGAGGGTACGCCGCCGCCGAGTCGGCCCGGCCCACCCTGTGAGCAATCTCGAACCCACTTCCCGGGTACGCCGTCGGCACTGGCCAGATAGTCAGATCATTTGTATATTCAGCCGCGTGACACGTCCGATGCGCGAACCCACGTTCTGGATCCTGACCGCCCTGGTGGACCAACCCCGACACGGATACGGGGTGATGCAGCAGGTCACGAAGCTCTCCGACGGCGAGACGCGGCTGCTTCCCGCGACGCTCTACGCCGCCCTGGACCGGCTCGCCGCCGAAGGGCTGGTCGAGGTCGACCGGGAGGAGGCGGTCGACGGGCGGCTACGCCGCTACTACCGGCTGACCGACGAGGGGAGCACCGCGCTGACCGCCGAGACGCAGCGGCTCAGCCGCAACGTCCAGGCCGCGAGCCGCCTGCTGGACGCCCTGCGCCCACCCGCCGGACCGGCCACGGCGACGTTCGGATGAGCCCGGGCCGACCTGCGCCGTACCGGCGTTTCCGGCTGCTCGCCCGGACCTACCCGGCGGGGCCCCGCCGGGCCGAACTCCTCGACACGATGCTCATGGCCGCCCAGGACGCGGGCCGTCGCGGACCGACCGCCCGGGAGATCGTCGACGTGCTCCGCCACGCACCCCGGGCCCGGCTGGGGCGACCAGGAAACCGGATGGTGGTCGCCGTTGCCGTCGCCGTCGCCGTCCTCTGTGGATTCGTCACCGCGTCGCTGACCGCCCGCCTTTTCGGCGAGACCGACCGGCCACTGCCGACCGCGGCGGAGATGGCCGGCATCGCCGAGCTGGTCACGCCGGGTGCCGTGCTCCCGCCACTGGAACGGCACGACCGGGTCTTCGTCAACGGCAACGGCGAGGCACAGTTCAGTCAGGTCCGGTACCAGGTCGACCATCCCGCCGCGATACCCGACCTGCGCGCGTACGACGCCGAGGTGTCCGAGAAGCTGGCCGCTGCCGGTTGGCGGCTCGGCCCGACCTCCTACTCCGGCCACGCGGATCGGCCGACGCGCGAGACCCTGACCGCCACCAGGGACGGCTGGGTGCTGACCTTCGACAACAACCACCACTCCTCCGAGCCGACCTCGGGCGGCTGGTTCGAGGTCTCCGTACGCCGGATCGAGCCGGCCGGGATGCCGGTCGGCTTCGCGGCCGGCGCACTGCTCGGGATGGTGTCCGGCTGGTTCCTCACCGGCTGGGCGAGCCGCCGATCCGAGCGCCATCCGACGGCGAGCGGCATCCTGGCCCTGCTGGCCCTGCTGGCCACCGGCAACGCCGCATTCTTGATCAGTTACGCCGTGCGGGACTACCTCACCGTCGCCGACCAGGGTTTCTCCGGCAACGAGGGCCCGCTCTGGTCGTGGACCGTCTTCGGTGACGAAGGTCTCCTCATCCTCACCCCGACGATCTTGGCTGTCGTCGTGGCAGCGGTCGTCCTCGCGCTCTGCCGTCGGCCTCGCGACACCACCGGAGGGCAACCTGCCCCCAGGTCCGTCCCGCCCCGCGTCGGCTGGACGGCGGTGTCCGTCGCGTTCGGCCTGGCGGTGATCACCACCTGCACCGGGATGGGATACCTCGGCTGCAACCTGTTCGTCGCCGCCCTGGTCATGGCGATCGTGTTGAAGATGCACCTGGCGAGGAACGGGCCGACCGCCGCACCACCGCTCACCCGCGGCCAGGGCTCCGGCCTCCCGGACGATCAACCAGGCTGATCAGCTAGCCGACCGGTGCCGAGCGACCGCCTCGCGCAGTGCCTCGTCCAGTGGCTGGTGGCGCAGGCCGAAGGTGGTGGTGGCCGCCGTACTGTCCATCACGAAGGGCCGGTTGAACTGGTACGCCGTGGTCTGGAACTCGCGGACCGCCGGGGCGACGAGGCCGGCTGCGCGGAAGACCGGGCCGGGGATGCTGGTGAGCTTCGGCGCGGGCGCTCCGGCCACCTCGGTGAAGCGGGTGGCGAGTTCGCGGATGGTCGCCGGTGCCGCGCTCGGCGTGTGCCAGGCCCGGTTCCACGCCCGCTGGTCGGTGGCGGCGGTGACCAGCATGGCCGCCATGTCGTTGGTCGAGGTCCAGGTGTGCGGCACGTCGAGCGGGGCGGGGACGAAGGCGCGTCGCCCGGCCAGCAGCGGCTTACCGAGGAAGAAGCTGAAGATCGACTGCGCCTGGAGGTAGTCGCTGCCGCGTACCTCGGTGACGGCCCGGATCCGGCCGGCGCGCTGGGCGGCGAGGGCGTCGCGCCAGATGTCGGCGCGCAGTTTCAGCTTGGGGTGGGTGGCGGCGAGCGGGTTCTGCTCGGTCATCGGGCCGGTGACCTCGCCGTACCCGTAGAGGCAGCCGGCGATCACCAGCGGCGCGCCGGAGCGCTCGGCGGCACTGAGCAGCGCGGCGGCCATCGGCGGCCAGTCGGTGAGCCAGCGGTCGTACGCCGGGTTGAGGCAGTTGTAGATCGCGGCGCTGCCCTCGGCGAGGTCGCCGAGCCGGCCGGCGTCGGTGGCGTCCGCGGCGATCCGCTCGATCAGCTCGTGGGTCGGGCCCCGCCCGGAGCGGCTGACGATCCGGACCTGCTCGCCGCGCTCGGCGAGCTGTCGCGCGGTGGTCGAGCCGACCAGTCCGGCGCCGACGACAAGGTGTAGAGCCATGGGGGTTCCTCCCTCAGAAGCGAGAGCACCGCTCTCTTGTGAGACCAATGCTCACTCATCACCACCGGCCTTGTCAAGAGCAGTGCTCTCGGATGTGTGCAACACTCACCGGCATGCCTGCCGCCAGCATCCGGGCCAAGGCCCGCGCCGAGATGATCAACGAAATCAAGGCGATCGCCCGCCGCCACCTCGCCGCGGAGGGGGCGAACCTGTCGCTACGCGCCGTCGCCCGGGAGATGGGCATGGTCTCCTCGGCGATCTACCGCTACTTCCCCAGCCGCGACGAACTGCTCACCGCCCTGATCGTCGACGCCTACGACGCCGTCGGCGAGGCCGCCGAGACCGGCGACGCCCAGGTCACCGACCGCACCGACCTGCGCGGCCGTTGGCTGGCCACCTGCCATGCGGTACGCCACTGGGCGCTGGCCCACCCCGCCGAGTACGCCCTGCTCTTCGGCAGCCCGGTCCCCGGCTACGCCGCCCCGCCAGACACCGTCGTGGCGGCCGCCCGCACCCCGGTCACCCTGATCCGGATCCTCGTCGACGGCTTCACCGCCGGCACCCTGACCGCCCCCGACCCCGACGAGTTGCCCGGGGCGGTCCGGGCCGACCTCACCCCGGTACGCGACACCCTCGCCAGCCTCGGCGACGAGAGCTTCGCCGACCTCCCCGAGACACTGCTGGCCCGGGGCATGACCGGCTGGATCCACTGCTTCGGCACCATCAGCTTCGAACTCTTCGGCCAGTTCAACAACGTCATCGAGGCCCGCGACCAGCACTTCGACCACCAGATGCGCCAGATGGCCGCCCTACTCGCCCTCCCCTGACACCCCCACCCCCACCACGCCCCCGTCCCGCCCCCGCTCGATCCCGCCCCGTCCCGTCCCGTCCCGTCTCGGCCCGCTCCGTCCCGTCTCGGCCCGCTCCGTCCCGTACCGTGCCGCTCCGTCCCGCTCCGTCCCGGCCCGGCCCGCTCCGTCCCGGCCCGTCTCGGCCCGTCCCGGCCCCGCCCGGCCCGACCCCGCTCGATCCTGGATCCGGTGGCCTGCGGTGCCTGGGAGGCCACCGGATCCAGGAAACAGCCGCCACCAGGTCGACTCAGCGGAGCGGGTCCCCGTCGGCGTGGGTCGATGGGTCCCGGTCTCGGTTTCTCCTCAGTTTTGCGTGACCCTTCCTGGGAAGGTCACGCAAATCTCCCCAAAAACCCGCCCCCCGGTTCCAGAGATATTCACCTGGTCGCGTCCACGGCCAATCGGGTGGCCCAAGCGGACCCACTGCCGGATTCTGCCGCGCCAGAAAACCCCCGAAACCCGGCGATTCACCCACCCCCTTACTGCGAATGCGGGCTCCGAAGTGAATCTTGGACACTTACCGTCCAAATACGACGGTAAGTGTCCAAGATCTACACGCAACCGGGTACGGGGAGGGCCCGGCGCCTTTGGGAGTTGGGAGGTCGGCGGGGCGGGGTGGTTGTCCCGAGCGGAAATTAGCCGCCTTGGAGCGATTGTTCCGATTCTTCACTGCGGGACGTCGGCGACGGGCCGGGTGGTTCGGAAGACGGAGCGCGACTGGGAGGGCCGCGGACTCCAAGACCTGCGCCTGTGGGCGTAGCGGGTGTGTGGAGGCGTGGGTCGGGCTGCCCGCGGTGATCTTCCACGCAAGTTTCGACGCCGGCCAAAGAGACGCTCGACGGGACGCCCGCCACCTGACCGTCGCCACCACCGTACGGAGGGGCCGGGCCCGAGGGACTATCGCCCGCGGCGGAACCCGTCTCCGGGGGCCGGTGACGTTGATCGACTCGGTTGGGCCGAAATGGCGGTATCCGGGGGCGTTCGACCCAGCCAGATCAGCCCAACCGAGTCGATCAAGGCAGCCCCAACGGGCAAAAGGCATCAATCGACCGGGACGATCAGCTGCTGCACCTGGACATCCGCCTGCCCGGGGCGGCACCTGTCACCCGGGCAGTCGCTCCGACAGGCCAGCGACGAAGGCCGACCAGGCCAGCCGGTCGAAGGCCAACACCGGCCCCGACCGATCCTTGGAATCCCGCACCCCCACCACATGTGCCGTCTCGGCAACCTCGACACAGTCGGTGTCGGAGCCACTGCGGGTCGACTTGCGCCAGGAAGCCTCGGACAACCCGGGGATGGTCATTCAGATCACCACGACGAGGGACGCGTCGACAGGCCAGCGACGAAGGCCGACCAGGCCGGCCGGTCGAAGGCCAATACCGGCCCCGACCGATCCTTGGAATCCCGCACCCCCACCACATGTGCCGTCTCGGCAACCTCGACACAGTTGGCGTTGGAACCGCTGCGGGTCGACTTACGCCAGGTAACGCCGGACAGCTCAGGGGTGATCATCCGAGGCTCACTCTCGCTCGTGCTCCGTTGCGTATCGCGCAACGAGTTCCACCGAATCGACGGGGCTGAGCGCCACCTCGCTAAGCCTATCCGCCTCCCGCCGGAAGTGCGCCACCTGCGGGGCCTCCTCCAGGAACAGCCCGGTCAACTTGTGGTCGATGAAGACCACCGACCGGTTGCGCGGAAAGTCGAAGAGCGCGAACGACCCGTCCAGGCCGGTGTGCCCGCCGACCGCCAGCGGAACCACCCGCAGGGTCACCGTCGGCCGTTCGGCGGCCTCGATCAGGTGCCGAAGTTGCCGGGCCATCACCTGGGGACCACCGAGCGCCCGGCGCAACACCATCTCGTCGAGCAACACCCGCAACGCCGCAGCGTTGGGCCGGGTCAGGATCGCCTGCCGACCGAGTCGGGCGGCCACCCGACCCTGCGAATCGTCCGCCGGCACCCCGCACCCGACCATCACCGCCTGGGCGTAGTCCGGCGTCTGCAACAGCCCGGGCACCAGCATCGGCTCCCAGTTGACGATGCTGGTCGCCTCGGATTCCAGGCGGATCAGGGTGCGCGACTCCTCGGAGAGCCCCCCGATCGTTTCCCACCAACCGGTCTCGGCCGACCGCTCGGCCATCCCGAGCAGCCGCTTGCGCTCGTCACCGGTGATGCCGTAGATCACCAGCAGGGAGGCGACGTCGGCGGCCGAGACGCCCTGGATCCCGTTCTCGATCCGGGACAACTTGGACGGCTGCCAGCCGAGCCGGATGGCCACCCGGCGTTGCGGCAGCCCTCGTCCCGTCCGGAGTTCGCGCAGCTCACCCCCGAGCCCTCGACCGACCACCGTGGGCTGACTCGTCTTGGCCATCCCGATCCTCCCGATCTCCAGGACCCGCCGTCACATCGAGAACGCGAGTCGTTGCGTTGAGTATTGACTCCGAGTCGGCAACACGCAACCATGGATCGCAATGTTGCTTTCAGTCATTCGAATCAAGGAGGCCACCATGCAGATTCCCCAGCCCGCCTGGTTGCGGCCGTACGATCCGGCGGACTCGCCCGGTCCGATCCCGTCGGTGGTCGAGCGGTTCCGGCGGCGCGGGCGGGACGAGCCGGAGCCGCCGAGCGAGGCCGAGCGGGAGGCTGGCCGGTACACGGTGGTGTTGGTGTCGCCCGAGGGAGCGCAGGCGCTCGGCGACGACCGGGGTGAGGCCGGGTTGCAGCTCTTCTGCGACGAGGACTGGGACGGCTGCCCGGCGCACCTGGACGATGCGGTCAAGCTGATCGAGGAGGCCTGCGGCGAGCCGGTCGTGCTGACCGAGCACCACTCCGACCTGACCTACTGGACCGCCAGCCTCCGGCCCACCGAGCTGGCCGGCCGCTGAGCCGTCCGCGACATCAGCTCGACAGCGCCGGGAGCCCGACGAGGACGGGGCCGCCCGGCCGTCCGGGGGCGGACGGTCGAGCGGCCCCGAGGTTACCGTCGAGGGGTACGCGGATCAGGTGCGGTTGGCGGCCAGCAGGTAGACGTAGTACTCGTACCCGGTGGCGTTGGGGTGGAAGGTCTCGGTGAGACGGGCCAGGTTGACGCCGTTGATGGCCGGCTTGGCGCTGCACGCCTCGTGGCCGGCGAAGACCGGCCGCATGTCGACGAAGGTCACGCCGGCCCGGCTGGCCGCCGCCCGGGTGCCCTCGGCCACCGCGTCGGCGTTGGCGTTCATGTAGGTGCGCTTGGCGGCGCTGGGGCTGATCGCCCCGCAGGAACCCGTCGGGGCGAGCAGCCTCGGGTAGCCGAGGACGACCACCTTGGCCCCCGGGGCCCGCTTCTTGATGTCGGTGTAGAGGCCGGCCAGCTCGCCGACCATCTGGTTACGGGCGTAGTACGAGGCATACATGGTGGCCGCCTCGCAGTACGACTCACTCTCGGTCAGGCAGGCCGTGGCGACCGGGGAGAACTGGGCGTCGTTGCCCCCGACGGTGATGCTGACCAGGGTGGTCCGGCTGCTCAGCGCGGAGAGCTGCTTGCTCCGCACGTCCGCGATGGTGGCCCCGCTGCAGGTCACGTCCTTCGCCGAGTACGCCGGGTGGAACGACGCCCACACCTTCGGGTAGCTCTTCGGGCTGCGCAGACAGGCACCGCTGGCCGAGTCGTACGGTGCCGCCCCCACCCCGGAGGCGTAGGAGTCACCGAGCGCGACGTACTCCTGGGCGGCCGCCGCTTGGGCGGGGGCGCTGGCCAGGGTCTGCATCGCGACGATCGTCATAGCGGCAGCGAGCACCGCCGACGTCAGTTTACGCATGGCTTCCTTTCGACTGTGAAGCCTGGATCGATCGTCGGCGACATTAGCAGCATAGATTCCATTGTTGAACATAGTGGAACGATATGGACACGCTCCGTGCCGGGCGGTCCGGGCGGTCCGGGCGGTCAGGCGTCGTAGTCGACGGTGAGGGTGTCGGTGGTGGGGGTGGACTGGCAGGTCAGGACGTACCCGGCGGCCACCTCGTCCGGCTCCAGCGCGTAGTTGCGGGCCATCGTCACCGCGCCGTCGACCACCTTCGCCCGGCAGGTCGAGCAGACCCCGCCCTTGCAGGCGTACGGCAACTCGCCACGGACCTTCAGCGCGGCGTCCAGCACCCGCTCACCGGCGCCCATGGTGAACCGGGACGAGCGCCCGTCCAGCACGATCGTCACCTCCGCGCCCCCGGTCGGCTCCTCGCTCGCACGGCGGACCGGCTCGGGCGGGGCGTCGACGTGGAACAGCTCGGTGTGCACCGCCGCGTCGGGCACCCCCCGGGCGGCCAGCACCGCCCGCGCGTCCACGACCAGCCCGTACGGGCCGCAGAGGAACCACTCCTCGATCGCCTCGGCGGGGACGACCGTGTCCAGCAGCCGGGTCAGCCGCTCGGCGTCGATCCGGCCGGAGAGTAGCGGCGACTCGCCCAGCTCCCGGGAGAGCACGTGCACCAGGTGCAGCCGGGTCGGGTAGCGGTCCTTCAGGTCGGCCAGCTCCTCGGCGAACATCACGCTGTTGGCCGTGCGGTTGCCGTACACCAGGGTGAAGGTGCTGGCCGGCTCGACGGCCAGGGCCGTGCCGACCAGGCCGAGCACCGGGGTGATGCCGGAGCCGGCGACCACCGCGCCGTAGCGGCGCACCCGGTCCGGCGTGAACGCCGAGGTGAAGTGGCCCAGCGGGGGCAGCACCTCGACGGTGTCGCCGCTGCGCAGCACCCCGCAGGCGAACGCGGAGAACGCCCCGCCGGGGACCTCCCGCACGCCGATCCGCAGCCGACCGTGCCCGGCCAACTCCGCCGGGGTCGAACAGATCGAGTACGACCGACGTACGTCCGCACCCGCACCCGCCGCGCCAGCGGTGTCGCCGCCGGCACCAGCCGCACCAGCGGCACCGTCTCCGGCACCAGCCGCACCAACGGCACCGCCGTCGGCCCCGACCGCACCGACGGCACCAGCCACTCCAGCTGTGTCGTCGGGGGCAACGGGGCGGCGTACCGTCAGGTGTTGGCCGGCGGAGAACGCGAAGGTCTCCCGTAGCTCCGGCGGCACGGCGAAGGTGACCGACACGGCGTCGGCGGTGAGCCGGTCGACGGCGACCACGGGCAGCGGGTGGAAGACCGGCCGGCGACGGACCGGGCGGTTGATGGTGACAGTCACAGCGCCTTCAGGTGATCGAAGGGTTCGGCGCAGGATCGGCAGCGCCACAGGGCCTTGCACGCGGTGGAGCCGAAGCGGCTGACCTGCTCGGTCTCCGGCGAGCCGCAGCGCGGGCAGCGTACGGCCAGGGTCAGCGGCACCGGACCCCGAGGGCCGGCCTGGGCCGATGGCCCGGCCTGGGCCGATGAGCCGGCCGGGGTCGACGGGCCCGCCGGGGCCGGTGGGGCGATGCCGGCGGCGGCGAGTTTCGTCCGGCCGGTCGTCGAGATCCAGTCGGTGCTCCACGGTGGGCTGTAGACGGTGCGCACCTCGGCGTCGGGGCGGCCGACGGCGGCGAGCGCCCGGCGGATGTCGGCCCGGATCACGTCCATCGCCGGGCAGCCGGTGTAGGTGGGGGTGATGGTCACGGTGACCCGGCCGGTGCCCGGCTCCTCGTCGACCGCCCGCAGGATGCCCAGCTCGTCGATGGTGATCACCCGGATCTCCGGGTCCACCACCGCCGCCACGGCCGCCCGCAGGTCTACCACCGCCGCCTCCGGCTGGGGGCTGCTGCCGCGCGGCTCACCAGCGGGCCCCCGGGTGTGCGCGGTGCAGCACCTGCAACTCGGCCAACAGGTACGACAGGTGTTCGGTGTGCAGTCCGTCGCGGCCACCGCCGGGTGCCCAGCCGTCCGCCGGTCGGGTGAGCGTGGCCTCGGCGAGCACCGGCTCGACGGTGCTCAGCCACTGGTCACGCAGGGTCGCCGGGGCGGCCCCCACCCCCTGCGCGTCCAGCCTGGCGGTCAGCTCGTCGGCGGCGAACAGCTCGTGCGTGTACGGCCAGATCTCGTCCACCGCCGCCTGCATCCGCCGGTGCGACTCCTCGGTGCCGTCGCCGAGCCGCTTCACCCAGAGCGACGAGTGGTCGAGGTGGTAGGCCGACTCCTTGCGGGCCTTGGCCGCGATCGCGGCGATCCGCTCGTCGGTCGAGGCGACCAGCCAGTCGTAGTGCAGCCGCTGGTGGGCGGCGAGGAAGAACAGCTTCGCCATGGTGACCGCGAAGTCACCGTTGGGCAGCTCCACCAGCAGGCAGTTGTGGAACTCCCGGTCGGAGCGCAGGTACGCCAGCGCGTCCTCGTCCCGGCCGGCGCCCTCCAGCTCACCGGCGTAGCTCAGCAGCAACCGGGCCGCGCCGAGCTGGTCGAGGGCGATGTTGGCAAGCGCGACGTCCTCCTCCATCTCCGGCGCGCGGGTGGTCCACTCGGCCAGCCGCTGCGCGGCGACGAGGGCGTCGTCGCCGAGCCGGAGGGTGAACTCGAACAGGTCGCCGCTCACAGGTGGGCCACCCCGTCCGGTACCTCGTAGAAGGTGGGGTGCCGGTAGACCTTGTCGGCGGCCGGGTCGAAGAAGGCGTCCTTCTCGTCGGGGCTGGAGGCGGTGATCGCGCCGGCCGGCACCACCCAGATCGACACCCCCTCCTGACGGCGGGTGTAGAGGTCGCGGGCGTTGCGCAGGGCCAGCTCGGCGTCGGGGGCGTGCAGGCTGCCCACGTGGGTGTGCGACAACCCGCGCCGGGCCCGCACGAAGACCTCCCAGAGCGGCGAGGACTCGGTCATGCGGCCACCTTCTCCTTCTGGTCGGCCCGCTTGGCCGCGTACGCCGTGGCGGCGTCGCGGACCCAGGCACCGTCGGCGTGGGCGCGGCGACGGTGCGCGATCCGCTCCCGGTTGCAGGGGCCGTTGCCCTTGATCACCCGCAGCAGCTCGTCGTAGTCGGGCTGGGTGAAGTCGTACGCCTGCCGCTCGTCGTTCCAGCGCAGGTCGGGGTCGGGGATGCGGACGCCGAGGATCTCGGCCTGCTGCACGCACATGTCCACGAAGCGCTGCCGCAGCTCGTCGTTGGAGAACCGCTTGATCTTCCAGGCCATGGACTGCTCGGAGTGGGTGGAGTCGCCGTCGGGCGGGCCGAACATCGCCAGCGACGGGTACCACCAGCGGTCGATCGCGTCCTGGGCCATCGCCCGCTGCGCCTCGGTGCCGTGGCTGAGGGTGTGCAGGATCTCGTAGCCCTGGCGCTGGTGGAACGACTCCTCCTTGCAGACCCGGATCATCGCCCGCGCGTACGGCCCGTAGGAGCAGCGGCAGAGCGGGACCTGGTTGACGATCGCCGCCCCGTCCACCAGCCAGCCGATCGCACCGACGTCGGCCCAGGTCAGGGTGGGGTAGTTGAAGATCGAGCTGTACTTCTGCCGGCCGGCGAGAAGCAGCTCGACCAGCTCGTCCCGGCTGATGCCGAGGGTCTCCGCCGCCGCGTACAGGTAGAGCCCGTGGCCGGCCTCGTCCTGGACCTTGGCCAGCAGGATCGCCTTGCGCTTGAGCGAGGGGGCGCGGCTGATCCAGTTCCCCTCGGGCTGCATGCCGATGATCTCGGAGTGGGCGTGCTGGGCGATCTGGCGGATCAGCGTCCGCCGGTACGCCTCCGGCATCCAGTCCCGTGGCTCGATCTTCTGGTCCGCCGCGATCACGTCGGTGAAGTAGGCCGCGAGGTCCACGCCGGGCTCGGCTGCGGGGCTGCTCCGCTGGTGGGCGGCGGCCTCGCGCAGCGCCGTCTCGGCCGCCTCGACCTCGCCGAGCAGGCCGCCGCCGGGCGCTTCCTCAGGACCGGAGAAGTCGTTGCCATACATACCGACAAGTGTTACAGCTCAGCACGAGAAGCACCAGAGGGTGTAACAGACTTCGGAATGCTCCTTCCGTTACGCCGTGCCCGATTCGCCCGGTGAGGCTCGCTCGGAATAGCTATGAATTAGGTCACGAAAGCAAGATGAATCCTCTCAACAGCCGCATAGTGGTCCGATTCCTCGGCTTGTCGGCGCATCGAGCGGTGTCGGGTCGTGCCGTCCGGGCCGCCCGGACGTAAACTTTGCCGGTCACCCCGGGCGGCCATCGAAGGCCGCCGACG
Organism: Micromonospora sp. WMMA1923; assembly: GCF_049179195.1. Classification (NCBI taxonomy): domain Bacteria; kingdom Bacillati; phylum Actinomycetota; class Actinomycetes; order Micromonosporales; family Micromonosporaceae; genus Micromonospora; species Micromonospora sp. WMMA1923. Next base: position 6,109,652 of record NZ_JBMHLZ010000001.1, on the reverse strand, counting down.
ACCAGGCCCTCCCCCGGCCTCGGCGGCTCGCCCGCCACTCGGCAACCAGGCCGGCCCCCCGGCCCCTGACATCTGGAGCTCACCCACTCATGCGACCTCGCGTGATCATGGTGCTCGCCGTCGCGGCGATCCTGCTCGGCGGCGTCATGCTGGTGCCGACCGCGTACGCGAAACTGGCCGGTGACGACGACACCGAAGGCAGCGGTGGTGGCACGCAGAGCGTGGCCACCCCCGAGCCCACCGCACCGCCGCCACCGACCCTGGCGGCCGGCCCGGTCACCGTGAGCTTCAAGGGCGACTTCTTCTCCTGGGCCCTGCTCGACCGGGAGACCGGAGAGATCGCCGGCGCGAAGAACAAGGCCTCGACCAGCTCCACCGAGTCGATGATCAAGGCGTGGTTCGCCGCCGCCTACCTCAAAGACCTCGGTGACAAGCCGGTCCCGGCCAACTTCCGCCGGCACATCGTCGAGGCGATCCGGGACAGCAACGACGACGCGGCCAACACGCTCTACAACGAGGTCGGCGGAGCGGGCACCATCCGACGGATGGTCCAGACCTGCAAGCTCACCGACACCAAGCCGGGCAAGGTGCCCGGGTACGTCGGCTGGTGGAGCTTCACCGAGATGTCGGCGCGGGACGCGGTCCGCCTCGGCGACTGCCTCGCCGACGGCACGGCCGCCGGGCCGAAGCACACCGAGTTCCTGCTGGCGGAGATGGCGAAGGTGCGCGGCAGCACCGCCGCGAAGGACCAGAAGGCGCGCGAGGGCGGCGGACGGTGGGGCATCATCGACGGGCTACCCGATTCGATCCTCGACCAGGGCCCGGTCAGCATGAAGAACGGTTGGACGCCATTGAACTATGACGGCAACTGGCACGTGAACTGTCTTGCCGTCACCGAGAAGTGGAGTCTTGCCGTGTTGCTGCGCTACCCGCAGAAACGAGGGCTCAACTACGGAGCCCAGACCTGCGCCACCGTCGCCAGTCAGCTGGTCACCCCGCAACCAGGCGCTGCCCTCAAGGTGCCGCAGCACCAGGTCGGCAAGCTCTGATGGCCAGCAGGAGACGGGCCCGACGCCGCACCGGTGGGGACAACTCCGCACTGCGGCTGATCGCCATCGCCGCCGTACTTGTCGGGTTGGTCCTGGTCTCGCTCCGGCTGCTGCCCGGCTCGCCGCTGGAGTCGACCGCCGCCGCCCGTTGGGGGGACGCCCCCGGGCAGGCAACCCGCGACGGCAACCCCACCGACCGCAGCTCCCGGCCCACCGCCAAGCCCAGTCCGCCGGCGCCACCACCGCTGCCCTTCGACCTCAGCAGCACCGAGGTGGACCTGGACATCGACGGCTGGTACAGCTGGAGCGTCATGGACACCCGGACCGGCAAGATCACCGGCTCGGAGAACATGTCCGAGACCAGCACCACCGCGTCGCTGATCAAGGCCTGGATCGTGGCCGACTACCTACGCCAGGCCGACGAGGACGACCGCACCCCGAGCGACGGCAAGCTGGCCGACGCCACGCTGATCATCCGGGACAGCGACAACACCCGGGCCGAGCAGTTCTACACCGAGGTCGGCCGGTCCGCCTCGATCAAGCGGATGGTCTCCCGCTGCGAGATGACCGACAGCAGCCCGGCCGCCGACCGGGGCTGGAGCCGGACCAACCTCTCCCCCCGCGACACCACCCGGCTCGGCGCCTGCATCGCCGACGGGCGCGCCGCCGGCCCGAAGTGGACCGACTGGCTGCTCAAGGAGATGCGCCAGGTCCGGGGCGCCGGCGACTTCGGCATCCGCAAGGCCTTCCCGGCCGCCGAACGCAAGCAGATCGCCATCAAGAACGGCTGGGTCGACCGCACCCGGGAGCAGGAGATCCACGTCAACTGCCTGGCCATCGCCGACGACTGGACCATGGGCGTGATGGTCCGCTACCCCATCGGCAAGGGCTACGAGTACGGCATGGACAACTGCGAAAAGATCACCAAAGCCCTCCTCCGCGTGTAAGGAAGGGCCCCCTGTTAACGCTTTCGGTAGAGCGGGGCACCCCTCTCACACCCCGGATCCGCAGTAAGCAGCAGCCGGGCGGGTGAGCAGAGCAGGCAAGGCAGCGGGTGCGACTGCGTCAGCCGGTGAAGAAGGCCGGGCCGTCCGGCGGCAGCGCCGGAGCCTCACCCAACGCCGCGGCCCGGCGCGCGAACTCCCGCAACCCGGCCACCTGACGCTCGCCGAGCGAGAAGTCCAACACCCGGAAGTACGACGCCAGGGTCTCCGCGTCGAACGATTCCCAGCGGGCCGCGCCCTCGGCGACCTGGTCCAGCTCGGCCAGGCAGAGGTCGCGCGAGCGCCGGAACGCCTCGTGCACCTCCTTGACCAGGCCGGGATGGGCGGCGGCGAAGTCCCGGCGTACCGCCCAGACGGCGAAGACCATCGGCAGCCCGGTCCACTCCCGCCAGGCCTGCCCCAGGTCGGTGACCTCCAACCCCCGGCGGGGTGCCTCGTAGTGCGCCCGCAGCGCCACGTCGCCGATCAGCACCCCGGCGTCGGCCTCCAGCAGCATCTGGGTCAGGTCGGGCGGGCAGCGGAAGTACTCCGGGCGTACGCCGTACCGCTCACCGAGCAGCAGTTGGGCCAGCAGCACCCCGGTCCGTGAGGTGGAGCCGAGGGCGACCTTGCCGCCGTCCAGCTCGGCCAGCGGCCGGGTGGAGACGATGTTGACCGAGAGCACCGGCCCGTCGCTGCCCACCGCGAGGTCCGGCAGGAGCAGCAGCTCGTCGGCGTGCCGCAGGTACTCGACGTGCGAGATCGGCCCGATGTCCAGGTCACCGGCGACCAGCGCGGCGCTGAGGCGGTCGGGCGAGTCCTTGTGCAGGTCGACGTCGATCAACGCGCCGGAGCGCATCAGCCCCCAGTAGATCGGCAGGCAGTTCAGGAACTGGATGTGTCCGACCCGGGGGCGGGCGATGCGCTCAGCCATCCCCCGACGGTAGCCCCGCCGGTGTCGTACGCCCCCGCCGGTGGCCCCCGGAGTGGCCAACCCCGCATCCCGCGACGGCCAGTGAACTAACAAGCAACGACGAGAACCCCAGGCGGGTAACGCTTCGCCGCCTGACCGGGCTCAACGGGGCGGTAATGCGGTGGCGGGGTGACCCGGGCCGGCTTAGCATGGTTGCTCGCTTGACGGCCGAGGTGACACGCACCGAAGCGGACGTCCCCGCGCCGGACGCCGGCCATCCGCCTCCGGAGACGCGAGCAAACAGGACGATACGCCCGGAGTGCACCGTGCCCGCAGCAGACGTCGCCGCCACCGGCCCCGCCGATCACCTCGCCACCGGACGAGACCACCCGGCCGCCGGACGAGACCAGCCGGCCGCCGGACAAGGGCACCTGGCCGCCGAGCAGGCCCATCTGGCCCGCTCCCGGGCCGCCCTGCGGCGGATGCGGGAACGCGCCGAGGCGCTGTACGCCACCGGTGACCGGGTCGCCGGGGACGCGTACACCGCAGAGCAGCTCGGGCGGCATCTCTCCCGGCGGGTGATCGAGCTGGCCGACCGGCCGGACGCGCCGCTTTTCTTCGGCCGCCTCACCCTCGACCCGGCAGAGCCCGGCGGGCCGGCAGAGCCCGGCGGGCCGGCAGAGCCCGGCGGGCCGGCAGAACACGGCGGGCAGGTGTACCACGTCGGTCGGCGGCACGTCGCCGACGAGCGGGGTGAGCCGCTGGTGCTGGACTGGCGGGCGCCGCTGTCCCGGTTGTTCTACCGGGCAAGTGTCCGCGACCGGCAGGGGGTCGTGGTCCGGCGGCGGTTCGGGTTCAACGGTGGCGAGCTGACCAGCTTCGAGGACGAGCACCTGGCCCGGGGTGAGGAGTTGGGTACGGCCAGCCGGATCCTGACCGCCGAGATCGAGCGCCCCCGGGTGGGTCCGATGCGGGACATCGTGGCCACCATCCAGCCCGAGCAGGACGAGCTGGTCCGGGCCGACCTGGCGGTGTCGATCTGTGTGCAGGGTGCGCCGGGCACCGGCAAGACGGCCGTCGGACTGCACCGGGCCGCGTACCTGCTCTATCTGCACCGGGAGCGGCTGCGTCGCACGGGGGTGCTGGTGGTCGGGCCGAACCGGGCCTTCCTGGCCTACATCGCGGCGGTGCTGCCCGCCCTCGGTGAGGTCGAGGTCGCGCAGGCCACCGTCGAGGGGCTGCTGACCCGGGTTCCGGTCCGTGCCGTGGACGCCCCGGCGGTCGCCGCGCTCAAACATGACGTACGGCTGGCCGAGGTGCTGCGGCGGGCGGTCGACGGGCACATCGCCGAGCCCACCGAACCGGTGATGGTCTCCGACGGTTCGTTCCGGTGGCGGATCGGTCTGGACCCGCTGCACCGGATCGTCGAGGAGACCCGCCGCGAGGGGCTGCCGTACGCCACCGGCCGGGAGCGGGTCCGGGCCCGGGTGGTCGGGCTGCTGCAACGGCAGGCGGAGGCCCGGCGGGCCGAGTCGCCCGGGGACGCCTGGCTGCGCCGGATGGGCCGGGCCACGCCGGTCACCGCCTTCCTGGACGCGGTCTGGCCGGCACTGACCGCCGAGGGGCTGTGGCACCTGCTGCGTACCGACCCGGCCGTGCTGGCCAGCGCCGCCGACGGGCTGCTCAGCCCGGACGAGCAGGAGCTGCTGCGGTCCGGGCGGGTCGGCCGGACGCCGAAGGCGACCCGGTGGAGCGCGGCGGACGCGGTACTGATCGACGAGGTCGCCGGGTTGTTGGAGCGGCCGGCCGGGTTCGGGCACGTGGTGGTCGACGAGGCGCAGGATCTCTCCCCGATGCAGTGTCGGGCCATCGCCCGCCGCAGCGAGCACGGGTCGGTCACCCTCCTCGGTGACCTGGCCCAGGGCACCGCGCCGTGGGCCGCCGCCGACTGGCGGGAGTCCCTGGCCCACCTGGGCAAGCCGGACGCGGCCGTGGTGCCGCTGACCGTCGGGTTCCGGGTACCCGCCGTGGTGGTGGAGTTCGCCAACCGGCTGCTGCCGGCGCTCGCCGTCGACGTACCCCCGGCCGAGTCGTTGCGCCGCGACGGCGCGCTCGATGTGCGTACCGTGACCGATCTTCCGGGGGCGACGGTGGCCGAGGTGCGCGCGGCGCTCGGGCACGACGGCTCGGTGGGGGTGATCGCCGCCGACGACGCGGTGGCCGGGCTCCGCGCGGCGCTGACCGACGCCGGGGTCGCGACCTCGACCGCCGACGACGTCGAGGCCGCCGAGCGGGTCACCCTGGTCACCGCGACGGACGTCAAGGGCCTGGAGTACGACCACGTGGTGGTCGTCGAGCCGGCCGCGATCGTGGCCGCCGAGCCGCGTGGCCTGCACCGGCTCTACGTGGTGCTGACCCGGGCGGTGTCCCGGCTGACCGTGCTGCACACCGCGCCCCTGCCCGCCCCACTCGCCGGGGACTGAGCACCGAACCGACTCCCGCGTCCAGCAGCGGGGCTGAGCCCCGACCCGACTCCCGCGTCCGGCACCGGTGCTGAGCAGCGGCCCGGCCCTCACGCCCCGGCACCCAGGCCCTTGACTTTATGTTTTAAAGTTCTTTGCGTGAACGTCGAAGACGAGCTTCCGCCGGCTGACCCGGCCGCCGCCCTGCGCCTGATCCGTGAGCAGCAGGCCACCGCCGCCCGCCGCCTCGAACCCGACCCCCGCGCCTACTACTGGCCCTGGGGCCTGGCCTGGCTGATCGGGTTCGGCCTCTTCTTCCTGCGCTTCTCGCCGAACGGACGGGTCCTGGTCGACCTGCCCGCCTGGCTGCCGCTGACCGTGCTCTTCGTGCTGCTCGGCGCGGCCGGGATCGTCTCCGGGGTGGCCAGCGCGCGGGCCTACGGGGACGTCACCGGGGACTCCGCCCGACGCGGCGCCTGGTACGGCTGGTCCTGGTTCCTGGGTTTCCTCACCGTCTTCGCGGTCGCCGGTCGGGTCTCCGACAGCCTCCCGCCGGAGCTGACCGGGCTGCTCTGGTCGGCCCTGTCGGTCGGCCTGACCGGGGTGCTGCACATGGCCGGCGGCGCGGTCTGGCTGGACCGTCGGCTCTTCCTGCTCGGCGTCTGGATCACCGTGCTCAACGTGCTCGGCTCGGTCGCCGGACCCGGCTGGCACGCGCTGGTCGTCGCGGTCGCCGGTGGCGGCGGGATGATCCTCGCCGGGTTGCTCGGCTGGCTGCGCCAACGGGACCGCCGGTGACCGAACTCGACCCGGTGATCCACGCCCAGGCCCGGCTGCGGGTGGTCGCCACCCTCGCCACCCTCGGCCAGGGCGACCTGATCGCCTTCCCCCGGTTGCAGGAGATCCTCGCCATGACCCCGGGCAACCTCTCGGTACACCTGCGCAAGTTGGAGGACGCCGGCTACGTCGAGGTCACCAAGACCCACCGGGGCCGGACCCCGGCCACCCTGATCGCCCTGACCCGGCGGGGCCGGTTGGCCTTCGAGGAGTACACCGACGCCATCCGCGCCCTGCTCACCCCGGCTGCCGGCCCCCCTGCTACCGCCGGGACCGCCGACGTTGCCGACGTTGCCGGCCCGACCGGCGTCGCCGTCCGCACCGACCCCGCCGGGACCGCCGGCCGGAAGGACACCACATGATCCTCGCCCGGGCCGAACAGGCCACCCGACGGTACGGCGACGTGCTCGCCCTGGACTCCGTCGACCTCGACGTCTCCGCCGGCGAACTGGTCGGGCTGCTCGGCCCGAACGGTGCCGGCAAGAGCACCCTGATGAACCTCCTCGTCGGGCTGCGCCGACCCACCGCCGGCCGGGTGCAGCTCTTCGGCGGTGATCCCCGCGACCCGGCCCACCGCAGGTCGGTCGGGGTCACCCCGCAGGAGACCGGCCTACCCGGCACGCTGCGGGTCGGCGAGGTCGTCGACTTCGTCTCCGCCCACTACCCCGACCCGGTGCCCCGGGGCGAACTGCTCGACCGGTTCGGCCTCACCGACCTGGTACGCCGGCAGACCGGCGGGCTCTCCGGCGGTCAGCGCCGCCGGCTGGCGGTGGCGTTGGCCTTCGTCGGCCGACCCCGGCTGGTACTGCTCGACGAGCCGACCACCGGACTGGACGTCGAGGCCCGGCACACCCTCTGGGACGCCGTCCGGGCCTTCCACGCCGACGGCGGCACGGTGCTGCTGACCAGCCACTACCTCGAAGAGGTGGAGGCGCTGGCCCGGCGGGTCGTGGTCATCGGGCGGGGCCGGGTGCTCGCCGACGACACGGTGGCGGCGGTACGCGACGTGGTCGGCGTACGCCGGGTCAGCCTGACCGCCGACGACCTGCCGGAACTGCCCGGCGTGACCCGGGTCGAACGGGCCGAGGGGCGTACCCACCTCTTCACCACCGACGCCGACCGGCTGGTCCGGGACCTGGTCACCGGCGGGGTGCCGTTCCGGGACCTGGAGGTCCGCCCCACCAGCCTGGAGGAGGCGTTCCTCGCCATCACCGCCGACGAACAACCGATCGGAAGTCGTTGACCATGAAGCTCACCCTGGTCCATGCCCGTTACCAACTGTTGGAGACCGTCCGCATCCCGATCGCGGTGGTGGGCAGCGCGTTCTTCCCGGCCGCCGCGATGCTCTTCTTCGTGGTGCCGTTCGCCGGCGACGACCCCACCCCCGCCACCTTCGCCACCGCCGCCATGGTCACCTTCTCCGTGCTCAGCGCCAACATCTTCCAGTACGGCGTGGGCGTCGCCGAGGACCGCGCCCAGCCCTGGGACCCGTACCTGCGGACCCTGCCGGTCGGCTCCGCGCCCCGCTTCGCCGGTCGGGTGCTGGCCGGGCTGCTGCTCAGCTACTTCTCGCTGATCCCGGTTTTGCTGATCGCGGCGACCCTGACCGAGGCCCGGATCAGCCTGCCCGGGTTCGCGCTGGCCGCCGGCACGGTCGCGGTGATCTCGGTACCGTTCACCCTGATGGGGCTGACCATCGGGTACGCCCTGCCGAGCAAGGCGGCGATCGTGGTCGCCCAGGTGCTGTTCTTCCCGCTCGCCTTCGGTGGTGGGCTGCTCTCCGCACCCGGTCAGGCCCCCGGCTTCATCGAGGTGATCGCCCCGTACCTGCCCACCCGGGGCGCGGTCGAACTGATGTGGGCGTCGGTCGGCGACTTCCGCCCCGATCCGCTCTCGGTCGGCATGCTCGCGGTGTGGGTCGCGGTGTTGGCCGCGCTCGCCGGTTGGGCGTACCGACGGGACGAGGGCCGTCGGTTCACCTGACCAGGCACCGAGGTGAGGTAGCCCCTGGGCCGGCCCGGAACGCAACGGGGGCGGGCCGGCCCGGGCCGTCCGGTCTGGTCCGGGCCGTCCGGTCTGGTCCGGGCGGTCCGGCGTGACGCGGGGTAGCGCGGCGCGAGGCGGCGCGAGGCGGCGCGGCGCGAGGCGGCGCGGCGCGAGGCGGCGCGGCGCGAGGCGGCGCGGCGCGAGGCGGCGCGGCGCGAGGCGGCGCGGCGCGGATCTGTCGGCGCCGGGTGTGCGGGGGCTTCTGGCCGGTTCGGCTGCGCCGGCCGGCGCGGCGGTGCCACGATGCCGGCAGGGAGCCGTCACCGGCCGAGAGGGGTCAGCGTGAACGCCGTCGCACCGGGCATCCCCTGCTGGGCCGACCTGGCCACCGCGGACCTGGCGGAGGCCAAACGGTTCTACGGTGGGCTGTTCGGCTGGACCGGCCGGGTCTCGCCCCAGCCCGAAGCGGGCGGTTACACCACGTTCCTGCTGGACGGGCAGGCCGCCGCCGGGGTCGGCCCGCCGGCCACCCCGGACCAGGTGCCGATCTGGTCGACGTACGTGGCCACGGACGACGCCGACCTGGTCGCCACCCGGGTCGCCAAAGCCGGCGGACAGGTCGTGGTACCCCCGTTGGAGATCTTCGACCAGGGGCGGATGGCCGTCTTCGCCGATCCGGCCGGCGCGGCGTTCAGCGTGTGGCAGCCGATGGCGATGGGCGGAGCCGAGGTGTTCAACGTGCCCGGGGCGTTGAGCTGGACCGAGTTGGTCACCCCCGACCCCGAGGGGGCGAAGGCCTTCTACGAGCTGGTCTTCGGCTGGCAGCCGGAGGAGCAACCGATGGACCCGGTCCCCTACACCGGTTGGCGGTGCGGCAGCCGGATCGTCGCCGGGATGATGCCGCCGCTGGGTGACGGCTACCCCGCCGACCTGCCGGCGTACTGGTCGGTGTACTTCGCGGTCACCGACACCGACGCCGCCGCCGAGCAGGCCGTGGAGCTGGGCGGCGAGATCCTGGTGCCACCCTGGCACCTCCCGGTCGGCCGGATCGCCGCGCTCCGCGATCCCCACGGCGCCCTCTTCTCCGTCATCACCCTCCACCCCCAGCGGTAAGGAAGGGCCCCTTCTTAACACCCGATCGTGAGAAGGGAACCCCTCTCTACCGAAAGCGTTAACAGGGGGCCCTTCCTTACACCTCAGCGGGGGCGGACGGGGACTACCAGGGGGCCGTGTTCGCCCTGGATCACCCGGACGGTGGCCCGGTAGTGGGTGCCCAGGAGGTCTTCGGTGAGCACCTCCCGGGGCGGGCCGACGGCGGCCACCTGACCGGCGGAGAGCAGCACCAGCCGGTCGGCGTACTCCCCGGCGACCGAGAGGTCGTGCATGGTGGCCAGCACGGTAAGCCCGTGCTCCCGGCGGAGCTGGTCGACCAGCTCCAGCACCTCCTGCTGGTGGCCGATGTCCAGCGCGCTGGTCGGCTCGTCGAGCAGCAGCAGGGTGGCGCCCTGGGCCAGCGCCCGGGCCAGGAAGACCCGCTGCCGTTCCCCACCGGAGAGGGTGGCCAGCTCACGACGTTCGAAGCCGAGCAGGTCGAGCCGGCGGAGGACCTCGTGCACCACGGCCAGGTCGGCCGCTGACTCCCGCCCCAGCGGGGGGATGTACGGGGTACGCCCGAGCAGGACGTAGTCCAGCACCGCCATTCCGGGCGGCACGACCGGCGACTGCGGGACAGTGGCCACCACCCGGGCCCGGTCGCGACGGCGCAGGCGGGCGCTCGGCGTACCGAAGAGCCAGATGGCGTCCGGCGCGGGCAGCAGGCCGCCGACGGCCCGCAGCAGGGTCGACTTGCCGGCGCCGTTCGGGCCGATCACGGTGACCCACTCGCCGGGGGCGACGGTGAGGTCGACCCCGGTCAGCACCGGCACCCCGCCCAACTCCACCCGCAACTGCCGCACCTCGACGGCCGCCGCCCCGGCGGGGTCGGCGGGGTCGACAGTGCCGGCGGGGCCGACAGTGCCGGCGGGGCCGACAGTGCCGGCGGGGTCGGCGGGACCGGCGGGATCCGGGGTCACGAGAGCATCCGGCGGGTGGTGCGCAGGACCAGGACGAAGAACGGCCCGCCGAGCAGTGCGGTGACCACGCCGATCGGTACCTCGGCCGGGGCGGCGGCGGTCCGGGCGATCACGTCGGTCAGCGCCAGGAAGGCACCCCCGAAGAGCAGGGACAGCGGCAGGATCACCCGGTAGCTCGAGCCGGCGAGCAGCCGTACCGCGTGCGGCACGATGATCCCGACGAACCCGATCAGGCCGGTGGCGGAGACCGCCGCGGCGGTGCCGAGCGAGGCGGCGGCGACCAGCAGGTACCGGGAACGTTGCGGGTGCAGGCCCAGGCTGCTGGCCTCGTCGTCGCCGAGGGAGAGCACGTCCAGTTCCCGCCGGTGCAGCAGCACCACGACCACGGTGACCAGGAAGTACGGCAGCACCAACCGGACGTCGGCCCAACCGGCGGTGGCCAGCCGCCCGAGCAGCCAGGAGTAGACCAGCTGGATGCTGTCGGCGTTGCGTTGCAGCAGGTAGGTCTGCCCGGCGGAGAGGAACGCGGAGACGGCGACCCCGGCCAGGATCAGCGTCGCCGGGGAGCGGCCCCGGTCGCCGGCCGCGCCCAGCAGGTAGGTCATCAGCACCGCGCCGAGCGCGCCGACGAACGCGGCCAGCGGGATCGTCACCGGCATGCTGCCCGACCCGTCCCCGCCGCCGCGCAGGGCGATCGCCGCGGTGACCGCCAGGCCGGCCCCGGCCGCCACCCCCAGCAGGTACGGGTCGGCCAGCGGGTTGCGGAAGACGCCCTGGTAGCAGCCGCCGGCCAGGGCGAGCAGTCCACCGACGAGCAGACCGAGTACGGCCCGGGGCAGCCGTAGCTCGGTGATGATGGCGATCTCGCGCTCGGTCAGGCCGCTCTCCAGGCGTACCCCGGGAATGAGGTTGAGCAGCTCGACCGCGACGCTGCCCGGCGGAAGGCTGACCGGGCCGAACGAGACACCGGCGACGAGCGCGAGCCCGACGGCGGCGATACCGGCGACCAGCCAGCGCGCCCGCAGTCCGGCGGGCGCGCTGGCCGAACCGGCCGACCGGGCCGGCCCCGCCGTTTTGCCCAAACCCGCAGCCGGGCCCGGACCCGCCGATCTGCCCGCGCCGGCCGACGGACCCGGACCGGCCGACTTGCCCGGACCGGCCGACGGACCCGGACCGGCCGATTTGCCCGGACCGGCCGGCACCGCCGGTCGCGCGGCTCGCGGTCGGATCAAGGCCGGGTCGACCTGCGGTAACCGACGGCGGACCAGGTCACGCCGGCACCTTGGCGACCGCGTCGACGATCGACCGGAGCAGGTCGACCACGCGCGGGCCCCACCGGGAGGCGATGTCGTCATCCAGGGCGACTACCTGGTTGTTCTTGACCGCGGTCAGGCCGGACCAGCCGCTGCGCGCCTTGACCGTCTCCGCCGACTGCTGGCAGCACTTGGTGTCGGCGAGGAAGACGAAGTCCGGGTCCGCCTTGATGATGGACTCCTGGGAGAGCTGCGGGTAGCCGCCCTGCTTGCCGTCGGCGTCCGCGGCGTCGGCGATGTTGGTCAGTCCGACCTGGGCGTAGAGCGAGCCGATGAAGGTCTTGCTGGTCGCGCTGTACAGCTCCGGCCCCAGCTCGTGGTAGTACGTCAGCTTCTCCGCCCGTTGCGGCAGGTCCGCGACCAGTTTGGTGATCTCGTCGCGCATCCGGGTGGTCAGGTCGGCGGCGGCGTCGACGTTGCCGGTGAGCGCGCCCAGCTCGGTGATCTGCCGGTACGAGTCGTCAAGCGTGGTCGCCGCCGGGGCCAGGAAGACCGGGATCTTCAGCTTGGTCAGCTGGTCGACGATCTTGTTCATGTCGTTGGAGAGGACCACCAGGTCGGGGTCCTTCGCGGTGATCGCCTCGGCGTTCGGCTGGAAGCCGGACAGGTCGCTCTTCGGGGCGTCCGCCGGGAAGTTCGACTGGTCGTCGACGGCGGTGACCTGGCTGCCCGCGCCGATGGCGAAGAGCATCTCGGTGGCGGTGGCCGAGAGCGAGACGATCCGCTCGGGCCGCTTGTCGAGGGTCAGCTCGCCGACCGTCACCGGGTAGGCGGCGCCGCCCGGGGTGGGGCCGGCGGCGGGCTCGTCGGAGCCGCCCTGGGCGCAGCCGCCGAGCGCGAGCGCGGCCACCGCGATCGCCGCGGTGAACAACCTGGGGGTACGTCTGGACATGCTGGTGCCTCCTGTCGGTCGAGGAGTCTGGTGCTTCGCCGACAGGGGACCGGGGCCGCCCATGGGCGAGGCGCCCTTCCTCGAGAGCGCGTATCGCGACCGCGCCGCAGGCGACCTGGCTCATCCCCGTACCGGTCCGGCCGGTGGGCCGATCCGATCGACCCCGGCCGGACGGCCGGGCACGCCGAACGGCGCCGGCCGGAGGGGCCGGACGCCGCGGCTGGGGCATCACAGTTGCGGGACAGCGCCGGTTTCGCACCGGCTTCGCTGCGGACGATCGGTAGCACCGTAGCGCACCTGCGCAGGATGCTCTTTCCCGCAGGTGGCGCGGGGTGACCTGGACACCACCGCCGAAGCCCGCCGGGTGCCCGGCCCAGGTGTTTGGAAGGGCCCCTTCCTATACAGAAAGCGTTAACAAGGGGCCCTTCCTTACCAGGGGTTAGCAGTATTGGGATTGTTTGTTGATGGCGCGGTAGGGGCAGTCGGCGTACTCGCTGAGCAGCAGCACCGCCTCCTTGTTACGGGAGGTCTGCGCCGGGATCACCTCGTCGGGCGGGTAGAAGCCGCCCCCGGAGGCCGAGCCGGGGTACATCTCGAAGGTGTACGCCCAGATCTTGTGCTGCCCCCACATCCAGTCGATGCTGTCGCCGTCGGTGATGTAGAGGTCGCTGGACTGCTGCGGGGTGTAGCCGTTGGTGGCCGCCATCTGCTGGCCGAGCGTGGCGAAGGTGTTGTACTGGTCGGCGGTCATGCCGGTGGCGGTGTTGTTGTACGTGTAGCCGAACGGCCAGAGCACCAACTGGGAGTAGGTGTGGAAGTCGATGTTCGCCTTGATCTGCTGCACCCCGCCGACGACCCGGCCGTTGACGAAGTTGCGCAGCGCGGTGGTCTCCGGTGCGGAGAAGGCCGACGGGCCCCGGTAGGTCTCCGACGACTTCACGCCCGACGAGCCGCCGCAGCAGCCCCACTGGTAGGACCAGTTGCGGTTCAGGTCGGTGCCGACCGCCGTCGTACCGCTGTTGGGCTGCCGGTTCTTGCGCCAGGAGCGGTACGAGCCGGTGGCGATGTCGTACTCGCTGCCGTCGGGGTTGACCGTCGGCACGATCCAGAGTTCCCGGGTGTTGACGATGTTGGTCACCCGGGAGTCGGTGCCGTACGAGTCGGTGAAGAGGTTCAGCAGGTAGATCGCCATCTCGACGGTGAGGTGCTCGCGGGCGTGCTGCTGTGAGTTGAAGAGGATCTCCGGCTCGTTCTCGTCGGTGCCGACGTTGTCGGAGATCTTCACCGCCATCAGGTCGCGTCCCTCGTACGACCGACCGATGCTGATCTTGCGCGCGATGCTCGGGTGGTCCGCGACGACCTTGTTCACCACGGCGGTCAGCTCCGCGTAGTCGTGGTAGTTGCTGTCGGCCGGCGGGAAGGCCGTGGTGCCGACCCCGTCGGTGGCGTGGTCGTGCTCGTGGACCGGGGGCGCGGGGACCGCCTCCAGCCGGAAGCCGAGCCGGGTGATCGCGGCGGCCTCGGCCCGGGTGGCCGAGACGTGCAGCACGCCGTGCTCGACGTAGTCGATGGCGGCACCGGTGCCGGCGACCGCGGTGCGGTCGGCGACGGTACGCGGACCGAGCACCCGGTAGCCGGTGGCGGCCGGCTCGGCGGCGCGTTCCGGGGCGGGCCGGGCGGCGACCGGTGCGCTGACGGCGGTCACCAGGGCCAAGCCGGTGACCACAGCCAACGCCAGCCGGCGACGGAGGGGGGTACGGATCATGCGAGCCTCCTCGGGTGCGGCGCGCCGCGTTCTGCGGCGACCTTCGGCACCCACTCACATGGTCATATCAATGTCCTTCGCTGCGGCTCTCATCCCGAGCACGTCATCATCCCGGCGGTATCCTGCCCCCGTCGACCGGAACCCGCACGTCAGTCCCGCCCGCCGGACGGGCCGGGCCGCTCGTCGGCGGGCTGGTCCCCAGTGGTGGGCCGGTCCCCGGCGGTGGGCCGGTCCCCATCGGTGGGCCGGTTTCCGCCGGGTCGGTCCTCAGTGGCGGGCTGGTCCTCGCCGGCCAGGGCGGAACGGAGCCGCTCCTTCTCGGTCCGGCGGCGGGTCGCCGCGCCGGCCATCTCCTCGGCCATCTCGTTGCGCCAGCTGCCGAGCAGGAAGAAGGAGAGCGCGGCGGAGAAGACCAACGCCAGCAGCAACCGCAGGAAGACGCTCATGTCGACCAGCCAGAGCGCCCCCAGCACCACGACGAACAGCCCGATCCGGCCCAGTGTGTACTTCAGCGCCGCGCTCACGTCGCCACTCCCTCTCCCACTTTCCAGGTCCACCGGGCAGGCCCGGCGCGAAGGTCAACCGGGCGGGCCCGGCGCGAAGGTCAACCGGTCCGGCGGGCCAGCCAGCGGACGCCGGGGAACCAGATGGTCGCGTACGCCACGGCGAAGGCCGCCGCCGCGAGCGCGCCGGAGGCCAACGCGGGCAGCCCGGCGGCCAGCCCGGCCACCAGCAGCCCGGCCAGCACCCCGGTCACCGCGGCCACCAGCGCCGCGACCACCCGGGCCGCGCCGAACTCCCAGGCCCGGAAGTCGTCCCAGAACAGCCAGGCCGGCAGGATGATCGCCAGCCAGCCGTTGGCGCTGCCGAAGTCGCCCGCGCCGAAGGACGCGAAGGCGGCGTCGAACAGCACCAGCGCCAGCACCCCGATGACCACCCCGGCGAGGCTCACCCCGAGCAGGTCGCCCAGGGTGAGGATGCGCCCGTCGGTGTCACGTCGGGGAAACCCGCCAGCTTCACTCATGTCGTGGTCAGCGTACGGGTGCGGTCAGGCCCAGACCTGTTGCGGCTCGGCGCGGCGCTCGGCCAGTGACGGGGCGGGGTCGTACTCCCGGACCACCTCGTAGCGGGTGTTGCGCTCGACCGGCCGGAAACCGGCGTCCCAGATCAGGTGCAGCAGGTCGTCGCGGTGCATGGTGTTCGGCGTGCCGTACGAGTCGGCGTCGTGGGTGATCTTGTATTCGACCACCGAGCCGTCCAGGTCGTCGACGCCGAAGTTCAGCGACAACTGGGCCACCGACAGCCCGTGCATCACCCAGAAGTTCTTCAGGTGCGGGACGTTGTCGAAGAGCAGCCGGGAGACGGCGAAGGTCTTCAGCGACTCGGCCGGCGCGGCCATCGTGGTGCGGGCCTGGATCCGGTTACGGATCTTGCCGTCCGCGGAGTCGACGAAGTCGTGCTGGTAGCGCAGCGGGATGAAGACCGCGAAGCCGCCGGTCTCGTCCTGCAGCTCACGCAGCCGGAGCACGTGGTCGACCCGGTGCCGGGGCTCCTCGATGTGGCCGTAGAGCATCGTCGCCGGGGTCTGCATCCCCTTGGCGTGGGCCAGCGCGTGGATCCGCGACCAGTCCTCCCAGTGGCAGGCGTGGTCGACGATGTGCTGCCGGACCTCCCAGTCGAAGATCTCCGCGCCGCCGCCGGTCAACGACTCCAGGCCGGCGTCCATCAGCTCGTCGAGGATCTCGTCCGCGGTCAGCCCGCTGATCTTCTCGAACCACTGCACCTCGGTCGCGGTGAAGCACTTGAGCTTGACGTTCGGCAGCGCGGCCTTCAGCTCCCGCAGCACCTTGGGGTAGTAGCGCCAGGGCAGGGTGGGGTGCAGGCCGTTGACGATGTGCAGCTCGGTGAGCTGCTCGTCCTCCATCTCCTTGGCCTTGCGGACCGCCTCGTCGATGCGCATCGTGTACGCGTCCTTCTCGCCCGGCTTGCGCTGGAACGAGCAGTACGCGCAGCTCGCGCTACACACGTTGGTCAGGTTGAGGTGCCGGTTGACGTTGAACATCACCCGGTCGCCGTTGAGCTCGGTGCGCCGGTGGTGGGCCAACCGTCCCAGCCAGGCGAGGTCGTCGCTGTCGTAGAGGGCGATCCCGTCCTCGCGGGTCAGCCGCTCGCCCGCGTACACCTTCGCTTCGAGCTCACGCTTGAGTCCGGCGTCCATCGAAAGCCACGTCCCTTCCACTGCGGTCCGGGTCGAGCCTACGTCGAACGGACGAGTAGCCGGCAGTACGGTCGGCCATCAGCGACGCAGTTCACCGCACTCTCAGGATCCTGTTACCCCCGCACGCATCGACATCGGCAGCGTGGTGCGGTAGGAAAACTAGGGGGGCGACACACACTGGCTGCGCACACCGGCCGCAGCGCCCCCGATCGGCGCGCCCACCGGCGCGACCAGCGCGGGACGAGGAGCGGAATGGTCGACAGCGGGCACGGGCGACGACGGCGACGGAGCAGCCCGGTGATCTCGCCGGTGCTGCGGCCGAGGCTCTGGGCTGCCCTACTCGGTGCCGTCGCCGCAGCCGTGTTGAGCGCACCGGCATACGCCGAGCCGGCCCTGCCGACCACGGTGCCCGACTCCGGGTCCCGCCCGGTCGCCGCCGGCGGACTGCAGCTGCCGGGCGGACAGCCGGGCGCCGGCACCCCGGTCCTGCCGGGGGCCCCGGGCGCACCGGCCACGCCGGTCGTCAACCTCGCCACCGGCCCGTTGGCGATGCAGATCAACACCGCCCAGACCCAGCTCGGGCTGCTCGGTGACCAACTGCTCACCCTCGAACAGCAGCGGACCGAGGCGCAGTCCCAGCTGGCCACCGCCACGCAGAACCTGGAGCTGGCCCGCCAGGCCCTCACCGAGGCCCAGCGGAAGGTCGACGTCGCCGCGGCGGACACCCTCAAGGCCGCCGCCGCGCTGCCGTCCGGCGAGTTCGGGCAGGACCTGCACGAGCTCGGCCAGCTCCAACGGATCGCCCGCGGCGACAAGGTGACCGGGGCCAGCACGGCCACCAGTGGCGAGCTGACCCGGGCCCGCAACGGCGAGCGGGTGGCCGTGGAGGCCTTCACCGCCGCCGAGTCCCGGGCCAAGGGCGCTCAGACCCAGTTCGCCACGGTCGAGCAGCAACGCCGTACCCAGGAGACGCAGCTGCTCAAGCTGCGCAAGGACAACGCCGCCCAGCTGGTCCAGATCGAGCGCCAGCAGGACGCCGCCGAGCAGCGGCTCGGCACCGAGTACGTCAACGCGGGCAGCGGCGACGGAGCGACCGCGCACCCCCGGGCGATGGCGGCGGTGCGGTACGCGCTGGCCCAGCGCGGCGACCCGTACGTCTGGGGTGCCGAGGGGCCGGACACGTTCGACTGCTCCGGCCTGGTCTGGGCCGCGTACCGGTCGAAGGGCGCCGACTACTTCGACCTTCCCCGGGTGGCCCGGGACCAGTACCACGCCACCCGTTCCCGGACGGTGGGCCGCAGCGACCTGCTCCCGGGTGACCTGGTCTTCTTCGCCTCGGGCAGCAGCTGGCAGTCGATCCACCACATGGGGATGTACATCGGCGACGGCCGGATGGTGCACGCGCCCACCACCGGCGACGTGGTGAAGATCTCCCCCGTCGGCTGGTCGCGGCTGTACGCGGCGACCCGGGTGATCGGCGCGGTGCCCGGCAAGCCCACGCCGGCACCGGTGCCGCCCGCGCCGAAGCCCCCGAAGCCGCCGGCGCCGAAGCCCACCCCCGAGCCGAGTACGCCGCCGAAGCCGATCCCGACGCCGACCACCAAGCCGACGCCGACGCCGACCACGCCGCCGACCACGAAGCCACCGGTGACCCCGTCGCCGTCAACCACGCCGACCACGCCGGCCCCGACGCCGACGCCCACCGAGTCGGAGTCGCCGTCGCCGTCGGTCTCGGCCAGCAGCACGCCCACCCCGCAGGGCAGCGGCGAGTCGGCCGCCGAGACCCCGACGCCGGCACCGGGCACCAGCCGGGCCGACTGACCCTGGGCCAGCCACGGCGGTGGGGTGCCGCCAGCTACGGCGGTGGGGTGCCGCCAGCTACGGCGGTGGGGCGCCGCCAGCTACGGCGGTGGGGTGCCGCTAGCTACGGCGGTTGATCACGGTGAAGGCGGTCGCCCCCACCGCGGCCTGGGCCAGGAGCAGCAGGGCGAGCATCATCTCCACCGGGGCGCCGAGCCCGATCGCGATCGCGGCGACGCCGGTGAGCGGGACGGCGAGCAGGCCGAGGACCGCCAGGGAGCGGGTGAGCACCGCGTCGTCCCGTTCGTCGCCGGTCTGGGTCCAGGCCCGCTCGAAGGTGGTCGCCCGGTCCGGCCGCCTGGTCAGTCGCCAGAACCCCACCGCGACGCCGACCAGCCCGACGGCCGCCCCCATCAGGAAGCCCGAGCCCATGTTCCCGGGGCCGTGTTCGCGCAGCAACAGACCGGTGGGCACCACCACCGCCAGGATCACCAGCAGAAGCCCGAGGAAGATGACCGGCTGCCTGCCGCCCCGCTCCCGGGTCTCGGATACGTGCCGCTCAGTCGACATGAAAGATCTCCTCCACGGTGCGCTGGAAGTGCCGGGCGATGGCGATCGCCAGCGGAAGTGACGGGTCGTAACGGCCGGTCTCGATCGAGTTGACGGTCTGCCGCGAGACGTTCAGCACCTGGCCCAACTCCCGCTGGGACAGCCCGGCTGCCAGCCGTAACTCTCGAAGGTCGTTTCTCATGCCCGCCCAATGTGTCAAGCAACCTTGTCTAGTCAAGACTGCTTGACGCGGGCGTCCATGTCAAGGTCACTTGTCACCCGAGATGGCGTACCCGATCGCGCGGTGGCTCGGCGGTCGTCGACTCCGGCGACCGGCCGGCGGAACGGCTCACTCCGGCTGTGCTGCGCGGCCGGAGTATGGCACCGTGACACCAAGCACTCCCGGCCTCACCTCACGGGTCCGGGCGCGGGCGTCGGCGCGGAGGACGAGCATGGGCGAGCAGCAGGTTCCGGTGGAGACGGCGGACCCCGGTCCCACGCCCGATCCGGCGGGACGGGAGCCTGGCCCGTCGGAGGCCGCGGCACCCGCCGCCGGCACCGGCCGGGCGCAGGTAAGCGTCGCCAACCGGACGGCACCGCCGCAGGACGCCGGGTGGACCCGCCCCACCGGCGGCACCATGTACCGGGCCAGGTCCTCCACGCAGGAACGACCGCCGGCCAGCGGAGCCCCGAAACCGGCCGCCGCCCCCGCGTCGGACGACGCCCCGCAGGTGGCGAGCGGCACCACGCCGGCCTCCGCCGGAGCGATCCCGCCACCCCACCCGGCCCAGGGCACCCGGCCGGCCGGACCCCAGGTGCCGGCCCAGCGCACCGGTGGCTCCGAGCCGGGACCGGCGCGGGCCAGCGCCGCCGTACCCGGGCTGGTCCGGATCTCGGCCGCCGACGCTGCGGACGCCGTCGCCGCGTCGGCCACGCCGGCCAGCAGCCCGAAGGTGTACCGGTCGACCCCGACCGGCCACGCGCCGGCCGAACAGGCCTCCACCGAGCAGGCCTCCGCCGACCCGGCCCGGCCACCGGCCTCGACTCCCGAGCCGGCACCCAGTCCGTGGCCCGCGCACACGCCCGAACCCGCCCCCACCCCCGAGCCCGTCCCCACCCCGGAGCCGGAGCCGGTCGGGCCGCCGACCCCCGAGCCCACCCCGGAGCCGGTCGGGCCACCTACCCCGCCCATGCCGGAGCCGGAGCCGGTCCCGACGCCGGTACCCCCCGGCCCCGGGCCCGTACCCCCCGCACCGGCGCCGTCCCCGCCGGTGCCGACGCCGCCCGGCCCGCCGGTCCCACCCCCCGGTCCGCGGATCCCCCCGCCGCCGGCACCGCCCGGTCCGATGCCGGCGCCGCCCTTCCCGCCGCCGCCCGCCACCTCCCCGGCGTACGCCCGCGCCAGCGCAACCGGGTCCGCGAGCCCGAACCGACCGGTCTCCACCCCGCCGGTGACGCCGGCCCAGCCCCGTTCCACCTGGTCACCCCCGAACACCACCGGCCGGTACGACGGCGGCCCGGACCTGGCCAGCACGGTGTACGGCAGCGGCACCGACGGACCGGGGTTCAACACGGTCTCGTTGCCGCCGGGCAATCCGGCGGTGGAGAACTCCGGCTCGCTGACCGGGCACATCCTGGCGCAGGGCTGGTCGGAGCCGTCCAACCAACGGTCCAGCAACACCCGGGTGGTGATCGTGCTCGCCGTCGCGCTGACCCTGCTGGTGGCGATCAGCGTGCTGGTGGTACTGATCGGCAGCGATCTGATGGACAACCTGCTGGGCGGTGCCGCCGCGGGCTGACGGGGCCGGCGCGCGGGTGAGTCCGCCCACTACCCCCGTACGGCCGGTGGCGACCTCGCCGGCTCCCCGTACACTGGTGGGGATCACTGACCCGGCGCGGACGACCGCGCCCCTGGGCGATCTTGCGGGCGATCCGGCGGCACTTCGAGCTGCGACGGGGCCATCGCGAAGATGCGCCCCGCTCGAAAGGCTCTTCTTGACCACCATTGCTGTTCCCAGCACGTCCCCGACCGCTCTCGACCAGCCGGAGACCACTCCGGCCAGTACCGACCAGCCCGGCACCGTTCCGGTGAGCGCCGTTCCGGTGAGCGCCGACCAGAGCGACGCCGTGCCGGTCAGCGCCGTGCCGGCCGACGCCGAGGTGTCGGTCACGGCCGCGCCGGACTTCGCCGCGCTGGGCCTGCCCCCGGCGCTGGTCCGGGCGTTGGCCCGCCAGGGCATCGACACGCCCTTCGAGATCCAGCGGGCCACCGTGCCGGACGCCCTCGCCGGCCGTGACGTCCTCGGCCGGGGCCAGACCGGCTCCGGCAAGACCCTCGCCTTCGGCCTGCCCCTGCTGGCCCGGGTCGCCGACGGCGGCCGGGCCCGGCCGCTGCACCCCCGGGCCCTGGTCCTGGTGCCCACCCGGGAACTCGCCATGCAGGTGAACGACGCCCTGGTACCGCTCGGCAAGTCGGTAGGCGTGTTCCTCAAGACCGCTGTCGGAGGGGTGCCGTACGACCGCCAGATCGACGCGCTGCGTCGGGGCGTGGAGATCATCGTCGCCACCCCGGGCCGGCTCGGCGACCTGATCGCCCGAGGGGTCTGCCGGCTGGACGACGTCGAGGTGACCGTGCTCGACGAGGCCGACCAGATGGCCGACATGGGCTTCCTTCCCGAGGTCACCGAGCTGCTGGCGAAGACCCCGGCGCGGGCCCAGCGGCTGCTCTTCTCGGCCACCCTGGACGGTGACGTCGACGCGCTGGTCAAGCGGTTCATGACCGATCCGGTCACGCACTCCACCGCGCCGGCCACCGCCGCCGTGTCCACCATGGACCACCACATGCTGCTGATCCCGCCGCACGACAAGTTCGCGGTGGCGGCGTCGATCGTGGCCCGGGACGGCCGGACCATGGTCTTCGCCCGTACCCAGCTGGGCGTGGACCGGCTGGTGGAGCAGTTCGCGGCGGTCGGCGTCCGCGCCGGTGGACTGCACGGCGGCAAGACCCAGCGGATGCGTACCCGCACGCTCGCCGAGTTCCGTGAGGGCCGGATGAACGTGCTGGTCGCCACCGACGTGGCCGCCCGGGGCATCCACGTGGACGGGGTCACCCTGGTCCTGCACGTCGACCCGCCGAAGGACCCGAAGGACTACCTGCACCGGGCCGGGCGTACCGCCCGTGCCGGCGAGTCGGGCGCGGTGGCCACCCTGGTCCTACCCAAGCAGCGCCGGACCACCCTCGCCATGCTGGAGAAGGCCGGTGTGGCACCGGCCGAAGCCCGGGTACGGGCCGGTGACACCGCGCTGGTCGAGCTGGTCGGTGCCCGCGAGCCCAGTGGCGTACCGGTCCGCGAGGAGCCCGCGCCGGCCCGTCGCCACGACAGCCGGTCGGCCGGTCCGCGCCGCTTCGGTGACCGCGGCGAGCGCGGTTTCGGTAGCCGGGACGAGCGCGGCTTCGGTGACCGGCGCGAGCAGCGCTTCGGTGGCCGGGACGACCGGAGCTTCGGTGAGCGGCGCGAGGGCGGCTCCGGTGACCGGAGCTTCGGTGACCGGCGCGAGGGCGGCTCCGGCGACCGGAGCTTCGGTGACCGGCGTGAGGGCGGCTCCGGCGACCGCGGCTTCGGTGACCGGCGTGAGCAGCGCTTCGGCGACCGGCCGGCGCGGCGGTTCGGTGACCGCGACGATCGCTCCTTCGGCGACCGCCCGGCCGGTGACCGCGGCTTCCGGGACCGCCCGGCCGACGGACGCGGCTTCGGTGACCGCCCGGCCGACGGACGGGGTTTCCGGGACCGCCCGGCCGGCGGACGCGATTTCGGTGACCGCCCCCGGGGCGAGCAGCGTTTCGGCGACCGGCCCGGTGGTGAGCGAGGCTTCCGGGACCGCCCCACGGGCGAGCGCCGGTTCGGCGACCGGCCGCAGGGCGAGCAGCGCTTCGCCGACCGGGGCGACCGGACGGGTGACCCGCGCGGCGAGCGCCGCAGCGGTTTCCGGCCGGACGGCCGCGGCCATGACGACCGCCGGGGCCAGGGCGGCCGGGCTCCCGCACGTACCCACTGACCGACCCGCACCCTCAGCGCCGCCTCGGGGAGGTGGTGGTGTCCAGTCCGCACTGGTACCACCGCCTCCCCGAAGTCTCGGCCCGGCAGCGAGCAATGGCGGGTAACGTCCGGTTCATGGGACAGTCGCTGTTCTGGAGCCGCATCGACACCACCGGGGCGGAGCACGCCCTGGTCACCGACGAGCGGGGTCTGACCGCGCGGGGTACCCAGGTCGCCGTCGACCCGATCCCGTACACCTGCCGGTACACCCTGGTCACCGGGCCGGACTGGGCGACCAGCCGGCTGGAGGTGGAGGCCGAGGGGGCCGGCTGGCTGCGCGGCGTACACCTGGAACATGGCACCGACGGATGGCGGGTGACCACCACCGAGCAGGGTGACCTGGACCGGGCGCTGACCGCCGCCGGGCAGCCCACCGCAGGCCTGCCCGGTACCGACGACCCGGACGGGTTGGTCGACGCGTCCGACGTCGACCTGGGCGGCTCCCCGCTCTTCAACACCCTGCCGGTACGCCGGCTGGGGCTGACCGCCGCGCCGGCCGGGACCGAGCACCGCATCACGGTCGCCTGGGTGCTGGTGCCGAGTCTGCTGGTCGTACCGGCCGAGCAGGTCTACACCGCGCTCGGTGCCGGGCAGGTCCGGTTCACCAGCGACACCTTCACCGCCGACCTGACCCTCGACCCCGCTGGCTACCTGCTGCGCTACCCGGGCCTGGCGGTACGCCACGACGCCCCAGCCTGACCCGCCGCGCCTCGTACCCCGACCCCGGCGCCCATCGACGCAGCGGGCACCCGACGCCCGGCGGGCACCCGACGCCCGGCGGGCACCCGACGCCCGGCGGGCACCCGACGCCCGGCGGGCACCCCACCCGGCGGGCACCCCACCCGGCGGGCACCCCACCCGGCGGGCACCCCACCCGGCGGGCATCCGACGCGGCGGGGTCGGGCGCCCGGCGGCGGTGTTAGCGGGGTACCCCTCTCGACCAGATGCGTTAAGAAGGGGCCCTTCCTTTCACGGGGGCCAGGTGCCGGTGGTGAGGAAGTGGTCGATGGTGGCGAGGTGGGGGGTGAGGTCGAGGCCCTGGTCGGCGACCCAGGTGTCGGCGTAGTAGCTGTCGGCGTACCGGTCGCCGGCGTCGCAGATGAGGGTGACCACCGAGCCGGTCCGGCCGGCCGCCAGCATTCCGGCGATCAGTCCGAAGGCTCCCCAGAGGTTGGTGCCGGTCGAACCGCCGACCCGGCGGCCGAGCACGGTCGAACCGGCCCGCATCGCCGCCAGCGAGGCCGCGTCGGGTACCTGGATCATCCGGTCCACCACCGAGGGCAGGAACGACGCTTCCACGCAGGGGCGGCCGATCCCCTCGATCCGGGAGCCCCGGCCGGTACGCAGCGACCAGTCGCCGGCCTGCCAGGCCGGGTAGAAGGCCGAGTTCTCCGGGTCGACCACGCAGAGCTTGGTGGGCAGCCGGCGGTAGCGGGCGTACCGACCGATGGTGGCGCTGGTCCCGCCGGTGCCCGCGCCCACCACGATCCAGTCCGGGACGGGATGGCGTTCCAGGGCCAGCTGCGCGTAGATCGACTCCGCGATGTTGTTGTTGCCCCGCCAGTCGGTGGCTCGTTCGGCGTAGGTGAACTGGTCCATGTAGTGGCCGCCGGAGTCCTCGGCCAGCCAGCGGGCCTCCACGACGACCTGGGCCGGGTCCCGGATCAGGTGGCAGCGACCGCCCTGGAACTCGATCTGGGCGATCTTCTCCGGCGAGGTGCTGGCCGGCATCACCGCGATGAACGGCAACCCCAGCATCCGGGCGAAGTACGCCTCGCTGACCGCGGTCGAGCCGGAGGAGGCCTCGACGATCGTGGTGTCCGGACCGATCCAGCCGTTGCAGAGGCCGTACAGGAAGAGGGAGCGGGCCAGCCGGTGTTTGAGCGACCCGGTCGGGTGCACCGACTCGTCCTTGAGATACAGGTCGATCCCCCACGCGCGGGGCAGCGGGAAGGGGAGCAGGTGGGTGTCGGCGGAGCGGTTGGCGTCGGCTTCGACCGTGGCGATCGCCTCGGTGACCCACGTCCGGCTGGCCTCGTCGCACCGGTCCAGATGTGTCACCCCGGAACGGTAACAGCGAAAAGTATTCGTCAACCGGCGGGCGGGGTGGGGACGGGCTGCGGGCGGTTCTCCCACTTGGTGGAGAGGGCGACCGCGGTACGGGTCGAGGCCACCCCCGGCGTCCGGTTAAGCCGCATGATCAGCTGCTCCAGCTCCGCTATGGTGCCCACCCTGGCCTTGAGCAGGAAGGACTCCACCCCGGCCATGAAGTAGCAGGACTCGATCTCGGGCATCGCCCGGAACGCCTCCAGCACGTCGTCGGTGTCGCCCCCGGAGCCCTCGACGATCCCGATCAGCGCGGTGACGCCCAGCCCGATCGCCTCGGGCGACACCTCCGCCCGGTAGCCCCGGACCACACCGCTGGACTCCAGCTTGCCCACCCGCTCGTGTACCGCCGGGGCGGAGAGACCGACCTGGCGGGCCAGCTCGGCGTAGGACAGACGGGCGTTACCGCGCAACAGCTCCACGAGGCTCAGGTCGATGGCGTCCACGGACTGTAGACCCTAGCGGTCGGCAAGGGTCGACCACCAAATCCCATAGACCAACTTCCCACTCCGTGCGTTTCTCACGTTTGGCGGACAGGCCTGTTCGCTGGTGCTGTAATTGCCATACGTCCCTCATGACGGCTCTGGGCTCGCACCAGCCGGGGGCAGTGTGTTCAGCCGAGGGCTTCGTCGACGCGAGGAGGGGGCTGTGGACACTGGAGATCGCCTGCTGACACCGGGTGAGGTCGCCGCGCTGTTTCGGGTGGACCCGAAGACTGTGACGAGATGGGCGGCGGCCGGCCGGATCGGCAGTATCCGGACTCCAGGCGGGCATCGCCGGTTTCGGGAATCCGAGGTGCGGGCCCTGCTTGAAGGGGAGGGCATGCTGGACGAGGCGGAAGACGTCGGCAGACCACGCAACGTGGGCCCGGCGGCGTCGACCGGCCCCGGGCCGGCAAATGCCGGCATGTACTGACCGGTGGCACCGTTACTGACCGGTGGCAACGTTACTGACCGGGTGCGCCGTTACTGACCGGGTGGCGCCGTGGGGCCGGACCGGACCTCAGGTCCGGTCCACCCCCGGTCCGGCCGGCCCGGACCGGGAACGGTCCGCTGCCAGCTCACCGGACCAGCGCCGGAACAGGGTGTGCGGTACGCCGAGCGCGTCCAGCACCTTCCCGGCCACGAAGTCGACCAGCTGCGCCGCGGAGGCGGACGCCCCGGCACCGTAGAAGCCGGGGCTGGCCGGCAGCACCACCGCACCGGCGTCGTGCAGTGCGATCAGGTGCTCCAGGTGGCTGCGGGTCACCGGCGTCTCCCGGGGCACCAGCACCACCGGGCGACGTTCCTTGAGGTTGACCTCGGCGGCCCGCTGCAACAGGTCCTTCGACAGGCCGATGGCGATACCGGCACAGGCGGCGGTGCTGGCCGGCACCACCACCATGCCGCGTACCCGGTAGGAGCCGCTGCTCGGCCCGGCGGCCAGGTCACCGGCGGGCCAGTGCCGGACGTCGGCGTCGGTCAGGTCCCGGCCGAGCCAGGCCGCCAGGTCGTCGGCCCAGTGCCCGTCCCGGAACGGCCGGCCGGTCTCGTCCAGCACGGTCAACCGGGCCGCCCGGGAGACGATCAGGTCGACCGCCGCGCCGGCATCGAGCAGAGCCCGGACAACGGCCGCCGCGTACGGGGTGCCGGACGCCCCGGAGACCCCGACCACCCATGGCTCACGCATACCGTCCAGCCTGCCTGGTACGCCTGGGAACCCGCTGGGCGGCCCCGGTATCCGGACGGGAAAGCCCAGGTGGGGATGGGCGAAGTGTGCCCGGATATCCCCGTGCCGGGCCCGCCTGGCATGCTGCGGGCCAGCAGCCGTACGGGGAGGACGGGCCATGGTCGATCGCACCCTCCGGGCGTTGGCGTCGGCCTGCCCGTTGCCCGCCCGCCGACCGGCGCCCATGGTCGACGAGGTGCAGGACTGGCTGGCCGCCCTGCTTACCGAGTCGGGTCTGCCGCTGGACGGCCCGGCCCGGCACCGGCTGCACCAGGCCCGCTTCGCCGGGTACGCGGCCCGGCTCTACCCGCACGCCGACGAAGCCGACCTGCGCGTGCTCACCGCCCTGTTCACCTGGTTCTTCCTGGTCGACGACGCCTGCGACGGACCGCAGGCACTGTCACCGGAGCGGATCAGCGCGTTGCGGGAGGGCACGCTCTACCTGCTGCGGTACGGGCCCCGGCCGGCGCATCCCGGCCTGACCGGTCCGCTGCGCCGGCTGCTGCTGCGGGCCTGGCGGGAACCCCGGCACCGGATGCCGGACCGGTGGCGGACCAGGTTCGCCGACGCGGTCGCCGAGCACCTCGACGGCACCTGGCGGGAGCGGATGAACCGGGCCACCGGTCGACGGCCCGGCGTCGACGAGTACGTGGTGCTGCGCCGGGCCACCTCGGCGGCGTACGTGTCGTACCCGTTGATCGAGTTCGTCACCGGCCGGCCGCTGCCCGACGCGGTGTACCACCATCCGGCGCTGCGCCGGGTCGGCGAGGTCGGCAACGACCTGCTCTCCTGGTACAACGACCTGGCCTCGCTGGAGAGGGACCGGGCGACCTCCGGCGGGCACAACCTGGTGCTGGCGGTGGCCGCCGAGCGGGGTGTGCCGGTCGACGCCGCCGTGGAGCTGGTCGCCGAGCGGTGGCGGGCCGCGATGGCCCGCTTCGTGACCCTCCGCGCGACGGTGCCGTCGTTCGGACCGGCGCTGGACGAGGCCGTCACCACCCACCTCGACGGGGTCGCCGACGCCGTCCGCGGCACCATCGACTGGACCCTGGAAAGCGCCCGCTACGGGTAAGGAAGGGCCCCTTCTTAACGCATCCGGTAGAGAAGGGTCCCCTTCTTACACCGCCGGCGCCGGTGGCGGGCCGGGCGCACGGTCAGGGGCGTAGGCCGAGGCGGAGCACCAGGTCGAGCAGGGCGAAGACGAAGAGCGCGATGCCGACAAACCCGTTGGCGGTGAAGAACGCCCGATTGACCCGGCTCAGGTCGGTCGGGGTGACCACCACGTGCTGGTACCCGAACGCCACCGCGGTCAGCAGCAGCCCCAGCCACCACGGCCAGCCGAAGCCGACAAGCACCCCGAACCAGACGAAGAGCCCGAACGTCACCACGTGCGCCACCGTGGAGGCGTGCAGCGCGAACCGTTTGCCGTACCGGGCGGGCACGCTGCGTACCCCGATCTCCCGGTCCACCTCGGCGTCCTGGCAGGCGTAGATCAGGTCGAAGCCGCCGATCCAGAGCCCGACGGCCGCGCCGAGCAGCCAGGCCGGCCAGGAGCCGGCGAAGGTGCCGGTGACCGCGAGCCAGGCCCCGACCGGCCCGACCGCCTGGGCCACCGCCAGGATCGCGTGCGGCCAGTCGGTGAAGCGTTTGCCGTACGGGTAGACGACCAGCGGGACCACCGCCAGCGGCGCGAGCACCAGGACCAGCGGGTTGAGCAGGGCGGCGGCGGCCAGGAAGACCACCAGCGCGACGCCCGCGCCGGTCCAGGCCGTCCGCACGCTCACCGCCCCGGTGACCAGTTCCCGATTCGCGGTACGCGGATTCCGCGCGTCGATCCGCCGGTCGAGGATCCGGTTGGCCGCCATCGCGAAGGTACGCGCGCCGACCATCGCCACGGTGATCAACAGCAGGTCGAGCCAGCGGACCCGCCCCCCGTTGACCTGCATCGCGGTCAACGCCGACAGGTACGCGAAGGGCAACGCGAAGACCGAGTGTTCGATCGCCACCAGGTTCAGGAAGGCGCGTACCCGCCCGGGCGCCTCGGCGGTGGCGGTCATCAGATGCCGTACTCCTTCCAACGCTTGTCGACCAGGCTGACCACCTCGGGGGCCATCCGCATCTCCTCGGGCCAACCCCGGTGGTAGCCCTCCTCGGGCAGCTTGCGGGTCGCGTCGACGCCCGCCTTGCCACCCCAGAACTGCTGGTACGACGCGTGGTCGAGGTGGTCCACCGGCCCCTCGGTGAGCAGCAGGTCCCGGGCGTAGTCGACGTTGCCGAAGGCGCGGAAGGCGACCTCGTTGTAGTCGTGCACGTCGCAGTCCTCGTCGACGATCACGATCAGCTTGGTAAGCGACATCATGTGCGCGCCCCAGATCGCGTTCATCACCTTCTGGGCGTGCTTCGGGTACCGCTTGCGGATCGACACGATCGCACAGTTGTGGAAGACCCCGGCGGCGGGCAGGTCGTAGTCGACGATGTCCGGGATCAGGAAGCGCAGCAGCGGGGCGAAGATCCGCTCGGTGGCCTTGCCGAGACCGTGGTCCTCCTGCGGCGGCTGGGAGGTGACGATCGAGTGGTACACCGGGTCGCGCTGCATGGTCATGCACTCCACGTGCATCACCGGGAAGGGCTCGACCGGGGTGTAGAAGCCGGTGTGGTCGCCGAACGGCCCCTCCGGCATCCGCTCGCCCGGCTCGATGTACCCCTCCAGCACGATCTGGGCGTGCGCCGGCACCTGCAACGGCACGGTCAGGCAGTCGACCATCTCGACCCGGGCACCGCGCAGGTACCCGGCGAACAGGTACTCGTCGATGTCGGCCGGCAGCGGCGCGCTCGCCGAGTACGCCACGGCCGGGTCGCAGCCGATCGCGATCGCCACCGGCAGCCGCTGGCCGAGCCGCTCGGCGACCGCGTGGTGGGCGGTGGAGTTCTTGTGGATCTGCCAGTGCATCCCGATCGATGTCGGCGAGTGCTGCTGCAGCCGGTAGAGCCCGAGGTTGCGCTTGCCGGTCTCCGGATGCTTGGTGTGGGTCAGCCCGAAGTTGTGGAAGATCCCGCCGTCGCCCGGCCAGACCTGCAACCCCGGCAGCCGGTCCAGATCGACGTCGTCGCCCCGGTACACCACCTGCTGGCAGGGGGCGGTCCTGACCTTCTTCAGCGGCATCGAGGTGAGCTGGCGTACCTTGCCCAGGCCGTCCATCATCCCGGAGAGCCCCACCGGCAGCTCCGGCTTGAGCATCTCGCCGAGCCGCGCGCCGATCTCGTCGAGGCTCTCCACACCGAGCGCCATCGCCATCCGCTTCTCGGTACCGAACAGGTTGATCGCCACCGGCATCTCACCCCGGGTCGGCCGCTCGAAGAGCAACGCCGGCCCGTCGGCCCGTACCGTCCGGGTCACCACCTCGCTGATCTCCAGCGTGGGGTCCACCGGCACGCTGACGCGCCGCAGCTCCCCCGCCTTCTCCAGCGCCGCGAGGAAGTCCTTCAGATCGTCGTACGGAAACTTGCGAGCCGCCATCCCCCCAGTCTCCCCCACCCCCCTCAGGTGCAAGGAAGGGCCCCTTGTTAACGCTTCCGGTAGAGAAGGGTCCCCTTCTTGCGGGCCGGCACGGCACGGCACGGCACGGCACGGCGCGGCACGGCACGGCGCGGCACGGCACGGCGCGGCACGGCGCGGCACGGCGCGGCGCGGCGGCAGGGTGGTAACGGCACAGAACGACGCAGAGCGGCATGGTCGGGAGTCGGGTGGGTAGACCGGCGGCCCGGTGAGGCGGAGGAGCAGGAGGACGTCATGGGCGACGGACGGGTGCCGGCGGGGTTCGCCGAGCAGCGGACGCAGGTCGGCGAGGTCACGATCAACTATGTCCGGGGCGGCAGCGGCCCCACCCTGGTCCTGCTGCACGGGTACCCGCAGTCCTGGTACATGTGG
The DNA here is from genome assembly GCF_049179195.1 of Micromonospora sp. WMMA1923. Classification (NCBI taxonomy): domain Bacteria; kingdom Bacillati; phylum Actinomycetota; class Actinomycetes; order Micromonosporales; family Micromonosporaceae; genus Micromonospora; species Micromonospora sp. WMMA1923. The sequence goes on along the minus strand of NZ_JBMHLZ010000001.1, from coordinate 6,078,975 downwards.
CGGCACGTGCTGCCGGAGCTGGCCCGCTCGTTCGAGGTGATCGCCCCGGACCTGCGTGGCTACGGCGACAGCGACGCCCCGTCGGCCGGTTACGACAAGAAGACGCTGGCTGGGGACGTACACGGGTTGCTTTCTGGGTTGGGTCTGGACCGTGACCTACGGGTGGTCGGTCACGACATCGGGACGATGGTCGCGTACGCGTACGCGGCGGCCCATCCGGACCGGGTGAGCCGGCTGGTGCTCAGCGAGGCGCCGATCCCCGACGAGAGCATCTACGCGTTCCCGGCGTTGACCGCCGCCGGCCCGGGGGTGTGGAACTTCGGCTTCTTCAGCCTGACCAACGGGCTGCCGGAGCAGCTCGTCGCCGGCCGCGAGGCACTCTGGATCGACAGGTTCACCGATTCGATCATGATCCGTAAGGGCAGCCTGGACGCGGCGGACATCGAGGAGTACGCCCGGCACCTGCGCGACGAGGCCCACCTGCGGGCGAGCTTCGAGTGCTTCCGCGCGTTCGGGCAGGACGTCGCGGACAACGCCGGTTACCGCAAGACCAAGCTGGCCATGCCGGTGCTCGCGATCGGCGCGCAGGCCAGCCTCGGCGACCAGGTCGCCGAGCAGGTCCGCCGGTACGCCGACTCGGTGACCGGCGAGACCGTCACCGACAGCGGCCACTGGCTCTTCGAGGAGCAGCCGGACGAGCTGCTCGCCCTCCTGCTCCCCTTCCTCCAGGCCTGAGCCGGCCAGCCCGCCCTCGTCGGCTATCCGGTTCGACGGGGCACGGGCGGCCGGCGCTGGTTCGGGTGGCGGTTCCGGCCGTCACCGGCGGCGGGTGGTGCCGGCTGTGCCATCAGGCGGAGACCGGCCCACTGGACGAAGATGCTGCGCCGGGCGGTCGCGTTCCCCTGCTCGTCCAGTTGGTACCCGTCGAGCCAGGTCCAGCCGTCGTACGTGATCCAGTCGGTCTTCACCCGGATCAGCCGGAACATGATCGGCCGCTGGCTGAACTGGATGCTCGCCGCCCGGGTCACGTGCAGCACGTCGCCGGCCCGGAACTCCGCACCTACCCTGACCCGCACCGGTCCGGCGGTCACGAGCCGTACCGCCGCCAGGCCCGGATCCGCCGCCGGGCCAGCTCGACGCGGGGACACCGGCCGTCACGGCACGACCCACACCGCCGGTGCCGGTGGTACGTCAACACGAGCCACGAGCATCGGATCAGCACGGGTTCCCTGCCGGTCATCGCGGGTCTGCCTCCGAAGCTGGGCGGGACGCGTCACGGCACCCCGGCCCGCCGAGCTCCGCTCCACCGAACCGGGGGCACCGCGCAACCAAGCCAACACCCTCAGATACTGACGTGTCAACGTTGACGCGTCCTTATCTACGCGTTTCCACAAGCACGCCCATGAAGTCGCGCTCTCATTAGCGTGTTTTAGTCAACGTGTCAACCGCGACGCGAAAGCACTGTTCTACCTTCTGGCTATGACCGATGAGGTGCCGGGCCCGCTCGTCGCCGCTGGCGAGATCCTGAAGATGCTGGGTGTCAGCCGGTCTCGGTTCCGCGCGATCGCGATGCATCCCAACTTTCCTCGACCGTTCCAGACGCTTTCGGTCGGCTCGGTGTGGTTGCGGTCGGATGTGGAGGCGTACATCGCCGCCTACCGCCAACCCCGCCCAGCGGCGGACGAGGACGAGCCGGGCTGACCCGCCCAGGCCGACCCCGACGAGGCCGGCGGATGGGCCGGTACGGCGGGTGGACGGGCATCGGGCTGGCGGCGACAAAGTTCACCGGTGCTTGCGGGGCAGCCGTCGAGCCGGGACGGTGGAGTCATGTCGGACGCGTACGTCTGTGGAGATCCGGACGGTCTCTCGCCGCTGCTGGTCAAGATCCGTGACGCGGTGGCCCGGGAGCTACACGCCCAACTCGCGCTCCGGGCCGAACGGATCGAGCTGGCCGACGTGCCGGAGATCGCCTACCAGATCACCCGCCAGGTCGAGCAGACCCTCACCGGCGATTAGTCCACGTCCCGAGCGGCTCTGGCCTGCTGCCAGTGCCGGCACACGATCTTGTGGGCCGCGTCCGCCGACGCAACCGCAAGACCGATCTCTTCGGCCAGCAGGGCGTACCGCTCAGCCCATGCTCGGGGTGGCGTCGGTAGCTCATCTGGCACGGAATGGGTCTGCCGGATGCCGAAGACGTGGCCGACCCGGCGAACGAGGTGGGCATCCGCTGGCACGCCGTCCTCCACCAGCAACACCAGGTCGACCAGGCCCCTGACCCGGGTCGACTCTCCCGTCTCGTACAGCCGGGTCAGTGCGCATCAAACTAAAGAAAATCTTTAGTTCTGCGGGCCGTTGCGATCACGCCTGGCGAATCCTCCGCGTCACCGGACCCCGGAGAGTGGTGACCCGGCGTTGACGGGTGCTGGTGTGCACTGCCGCCCAGGACAGGGCGGAGCCGTCACAGTGATCTCCGCTGGAACAGAGGTTCGGATGAGACGGCAGACAGCTCGGGTCGTACCGCTGATGTTGATTCTGGGGGTGGGGTTGCTGGGCGGCGGGCCGCCGGCGACGGCAGCCAGCACGACCACCACCTTCCTCGCCAACCAGGACAGCTATGTCAACGCCGCCAGCCCCGGCACGAACTACGACGCGACGAACACCCTCGCGGTCGCCGGCACGCCCACCCGGATCTCGTACCTGCAGTTCGCGGTCACCGGGCTGACCCAGCCGGTGCTCAACGCCCGGTTGCAGGTGCACACCCAGGACACCCCCACCGCCACCAGCCCGTTCGGCGGCACCGCCCAGCGGGCCGGCACCGGCTGGTCGGAGGGCACGCTCACCTACGCCAACCGGCCGGCCGCGATCGGCAGCCCGCTCGGCTCGCTGGGCAAGGTGCTGCGCAACACCTGGTACGAGCTGGACGTCGCCGCCGTGGTCACCGGCAACGGCACGTACGCCTTCTCGCTGTCGTCGACCAACCCGGACGGCGCCTACTACGACAGTCGGGAGACCAGCGCCTTCGCGCCCCGGCTGGTGGTCGGCACCGGCACCGACACCGGCGGAAACGTCCTGCTCAACGCCGGGGACATCTCGGCGTGCGCCACCACAGGCGCGGCGCAGACCGCACAGATCATCAGTCGGGAGGCCGGCACCGTGCTGGCCGGCGGTGACCTGACCGACAGCGGCACGGCGGCTCAACTCGCCAACTGCTACGGCCCGACCTGGGGCCGGTTCAAGGACCGCACCAAGCCGATCCTCGGCAACCACGACTATCTCACCGCCGGGGCCGTGCCCACCTTCGACTACTTCGGCCCGGTGCTGCCGCGCGGCAAGGGCTACTACTCGTTCGACCAGGCCGGTTGGCACATCATCGTGTTGAACACCAACTGCAGCCAGGTGGGCGGCTGTCAGGCCGGCTCACCGCAGGAGCAGTGGCTGCGCGCGGATCTCGCCGCCCACCCGACCCGCTGCACCCTGGCGCAGTACCACCATCCGCTGTTCAGCTCCGGCGGCCGGGAGTCGTCGAACGTCCGGCCGCTCTTCCAGGCGCTCTACGACGCCGGTGCCGAGATCGTCGTCAACGGCCACAACCACCAGTACGAACGGTTCGCACCGCAGAACCCGAGCGGGGTCGCCGACCCGGCCCGGGGGATCCGGGAGTTCGTGGTGGGCACCGGCGGCCGGTCCCTGATGGCCACCTTCCCGGAGCCGGCGGCCAACAGCGAGGTCCGCAACGGTCGTACCTTCGGTGTGCTGAAGCTGGTGCTCTCGCCGCAGAGCTACACCTGGCAGTTCCTCCCGGTGACCGGCGCGACGTTCACCGACTCCGGCACCGGCACCTGCCACTGACGGTGGGGTCAGAGGCCGCCGTAGGAGTGCAGGCCCTCGAAGAAGATGTTCACGCCGAAGAGGTTCATCAGCACGGTCAGGAAACCGAGTACGGCGAGCCAGGTCGCCACGTTGCGCTTGACGCTCGGGGTGGCGCGGGCGTGCAGGTAACCGGCGTAGATCACCCAGGAGATGAAGGACCAGACCTCCTTGGGGTCCCAGCCCCAGGCCCGACCCCAGGAGGCCTCGGCCCAGATCGCCCCGGCGATCACCGCGAAGGTGAAGACCGGGAAGGCGAAGGCGTGCAGGCCGAAGGTGAGCCGTTCCAGGCTGGCCGCCGCCGGCAGCCGCTTGGCCAGGGTGTACGGGAAGCTGCGTCGCCCCTGCTCGTAGCCGTTGCGCAGCAGGAACGCCACCGCCGGCACCGAGCCGAGCAGGAAGATACCGGAGGCGAAGACCACCGTGGAGACGTGCACGATGAACCAGTACGACTGCAGCGCCGGCACCAGCGGCACGATCGGCACGTAGAGCACCAGCTCGGCGACGGCCAGCAGCAGCACCATGACCAGGGTGAGGAAGAGCCCGAGGCGACGCAGTGAGGGCCGCTTCCAGAGCACCGCCAGCCAACCGACGACGCCGATGAACGAGACCGTCAGCACGAACTCGTACATGTTGCCCCAGGGCATCCGCTCGGCGGCGACACCCCGGGTGACCAGCGCGGCCAGGTGCACCACGGCGGCGATCGCGGTGGCCACGACCGCGATCAGGCCGGCCAGCCGCGACCGGTCGACGGGCGGGCCGCCGGGCGTCGGGCCGTCGGGCGTGGCGGTCGTACCGTCGGGCGGCGTGGCACCGGAGCCGCCGGCCCCGACGCCCGCGCCGACCAGCTCGCGGGCCGGGGTCGCGGGGCGGGCGGGGGTACGGGCGTTGCCGAGCGCGTACTCGACCGCGTGGGAGATCATCGCGGCCAGGTACACCAGGATCGCGATCGACACCAGCTGATCGGAGAGCGCGGACATCACTCGGTCCCTTCTCGCGGCCGACCCCGACCGTCCTCGACCCGATCGTCGCCGGCCCGGACGTCCCCGCTGACCGCCGTGACGAGCTGACTGAACTCGTCGGCGAAGCCGGGTTGGTCGGTGCGGGGCAGGCCACCGGCCTCCATCAAGCTACTACGGCCTGTCGGAGATCCACTTCCCGGGTCGGTGACCCGGAAGAACACCCGCCGTCGGCGGCCGAACAGCGAACCCATCAGTCCGATGATCAACGTCGCGCAGCTGACCAGCAGGATCGTCGAACCGGGGTCGTGCCGGACGGAGAGGGTGACGTAGCGCCGGGTGCCGAGGAACTCGACAGCGGTGCCGTCGTCGAGCACCCACTTCTCACCGGGACGCAGCAGCTTGCCGTCACCGAGCTGGGTCAGCCTGCCGTTGCTCACCTGACGCTGGTCGAGCTGGTAGATCGAGCCCGGGATGCCGGCGTCCAGGCCCAGGTTGCCCCGGTAGCCGATCAGGAACACCGCCGGGTTGCGCTCGTTCGGGTACTCCGAGCGCACGTACGGTGGCTGCTGCGGCGCGGTCGGCAGGTACAGCCCCTCGAAGGCGACCTGCAGCTCGGGGTTGCGCTCGCCGGTCGCCGGGTCGACGTTGACGTCCGGGAACGCGGCCAACCCCTCGCTGGTCAGGCCCATGTCGCCGGTGGTCAGGAAGGGCACCACGCTGGACTGGCTGCGCCCGTTACGGTCGGTGTACCGGATGACCGGGGCGTACCCGTGGCCGAGCAGGTAGACGTTGGCGTCGTCCAGCCGCAGCGGCGAGTTGACCGAGAACTCGGCGCTGCGGGCCGCCCGGCCGGGCTCCTCCACGGTCACCGTGGCGTTGAAGAACTCGGGCTGGCCGGAGTCCAGGAACCGGGCCTCGAAGTCGTCCAGGGTCAGGCAGAAGCCGGGCAGCGCGGCGTCGTCCACCCGAGGGCCGAAGCTCGTCTCGGCGTACTGCTGACGGGTGTTGCAGAACGCCTTGTCCTCGCCGGCCACCAGCAGGCGGTTGCCCTGCCAGCCGTACCAGGAGCCGAAGGCCACCCCGACCAGCACGGCGATCAGGGAGAAGTGGAAGAGCAGGTTGCCGCTCTCCTTCAGGTACCCCTTCTCGGCGGAGACCTCGTCGCCCCGGACCGCGACCCGCCAGCGGCGCCTGCGCAGCGCCTCGGCTACGGCCTCGACGCCGCCGGCGGGGGCCGGCAGCGTCGCGTGCTGCGGCAGCCGGTCCAGCCGTTTCGGCGCGGCCGGCGGGCGCATCCGCAGGGCCCGCACGTGGTCGCGCAGCCGGGGCACGATGCAGCCGACCAGCGAGGTGAAGAGCAGCAGGTAGATCGCGGAGAACCAGACCGACCCGAACGCTTCGAACGCGCCGAGCCGGTCCAGCACCGGCGCCAGATCCGGATACCGGACGAAGTAGTCGCGCACGTCCTCCGGGTTGACCCCGCGCTGCGGCAGCACCGACCCCGGGATGGCGGCCACCGCGAGCAGGAAGAGCAGGATCAACGCGGTACGCATGCTGGTCAGCTGCCGCCACGAGTTGCGCAGCAGGGCCAACAACCAGTTGGTACGCCGCCGACGCGGCGGCGTGGTGGCGTCCCGGCGGCCCGGGTCGTCCGTGGTGGCGTCCCGGCCCCGGTCGTCACCGGCGGCGCCCGGCTGCCCCTGCTGCACGGTGGTCATCAGATGCTCACCTCGCCGACCCCCACGGTGGTCTGCAACCAGATCACGAAGTTCTGCCAACCCCCGGTGACCAGCGCCAACCCGATCAGGATCAGCAGCGCGCCGCCGACCCGGGTGACCCAGCGGCTGTTGCGCCGGACCGCCTTGAAGACCCCGAGCAGGCGCTGGAAGCCCAACCCGAAGATCACGAACGGCAACCCCAGCCCCACGCAGTACGCCACGGCCAGCACCACGGCCCGGTCGGTCTGACCGCCGACAGCGCCCATCCCGAGCACCGCGCCGAGGGTCGGGCCGACGCAGGGCACCCAGCTCAGCGCGAAGACCGCGCCGAAGACCGGCGCGCCGAGCAGGCCGGCCGAGGGCAGCCGGCTGATCCTGAACTCGCGTTGCAACCCCGGGACCAGGCCCAGGTACCCGAGGCCGAGCAGGACGATCAGCGAGCCGACGGCGATCTCCACGATCCGGTCGTACGCGAAGAGAAGCTGGCCGAGCTGCGAGACGACGACCGCGGTGGAGACGAAGACGACGGTGAAGCCGGCGATGAACAGCAACGTCCCGGCGAGCACCCGGCCCTTGACCGCCGCCGCCCGACGTCCACCGGCCTGCTCCCCGGCCCGCTCCCCGCGCCCGGCGGCGTGCTCCCCGGCCTGCTTCCCAATCCGCTCCCGCACTCCGACGGCTCCCGCGTCGGACGTCGTACCGTCCCCGGGCGCCCCGCTGCCGACGGCCGTCCCGCCGCTCGGGGTGGTGAGCGGGGAACCCTTCTCTACCGTAGGCGTTAAGCGGGGGCCCTTCCTTACCTCGAGGTCGGTGCCGGCTAGGCCGGTTACGTAGGAGAGGTAGCCGGGGACCAGCGGCAGGACGCACGGGGAGAGGAAGCTGACCAGCCCGGCCAGCGCCGCCGCGCCGATGGCGAGCAGCAGCGGACCGCTCTGGGCCAACTCCCGGAACGTCTCGCCCATCAGCCCGGTCCGGCCATGGCGGCCTGTTCGGCGGCGACCCTCTCCACGGCGGGCTGCAGCTGCTGCTGGGTGACCGCCGACCGGATCACGGTGGCGATCCGGCCCTCCCGGTCCAGCACGAAGGTGGCCGGGACGCTGTTCGGGGCGATGTCGAAGCGCAGGGCCAGCCGGCTGGCCGGGTCGAAGACGCTCGGGTAGGTGACCTTGAAGCTCTCCTCGAAGGCGACCGCCTTGTCCCGGTCGTCCTGCACGTTGATGCCGAGGAAGGTGACCCCGGAGCCCTTGGTCGCCTGGTAAGTGTTCTCCAGGTCGTCGGCCTCGGCCCGGCAGGGGTTGCACCAGGAGCCCCAGAAGTTGACCACGACCACCTGTCCCCGGGCGTCGGTCAGGTCGTACGGGGTGCCGTCGAGCAGTTCACCGGTCACCTCGGGCACCGTGGACCGCTCGTCGGGGGCGCACTCGATGATGCCCTCGGTGTTGGTGCAGCGCTGCTCGCCGTCGTCGGCCGAGCAGCCGACCAGACCCGCCGCGACCGCCGTGGCGGCCAGCGCACCGGTGATCCACCTGCGGGCTCTCATCAGGCCCCCTTGGCCGTCCGGGCGGTCGGCGACATCGCGATCAGGTGCGCGGCCGGCTCGCTGTACCCGATACCGGCCACCTTGGCCCCGTCGAAGTGGAACGAGGTGAGGCTGGCCAGCCCGCACTGCCGGCGACGCGGGTCGTGCCAGAGCCGCTTGCGCTCGACGTACCGGCGCAGGGTCCAGATCGGCAGCTGGTGGGAGACGAGCACCGCCTCCCGCCCCTCGGCGGCGATCCGGGCCGCGTGCAGGGCGGCGAACATCCGCTCCGCGATGGCCACGTACGCCTCGCCCCAGGACGGGGTGACCGGGTCCCGCAGCACCCACCAGTTACGCGGGTCCCGGAACGAGCCGTCGCCGGGCGAGACCCGCTTGCCCTCGAACCAGTTCGCGCTCTCGATCAGCCGCTCGTCCACCCCGACCGGCAGGCCGAACTGGGCGGCGATCGGCTCGGCGGTCTGCTGGGCGCGTTCCAGCGGGCTGGCCACCACGTGCACGACCTCGCGTTCGGCCAGGCCCTGGGCGGCGGCCTTGGCCATCTGTACGCCCAGCTCGGAGAGGGCGAAACCGGGCAACCGGCCGTAGAGGATCTGGCCAGGGTTGTAGACCTCGCCGTGCCGGAGCACGTGGACGACCGTACTGCTCACCGCTCTGTCCCCTTCGTTCGCGACTGCGGGGCTCGCAAAACCGGCTCACTCCTCGCGCTCACCACTGCCCCCTTCGTTCGCGACTGCGGGGCTCGCAAAACCGGCTCACTCCTCGCGCTCACCAGCTACCCCCCGGTGCCTGCCGCTGCTGCCGCTGCTGTCGCCGCCGCCGGGAGGGCCCCGGCGACCTGGTCCAGGGCGGCGTCGTCCAACGCCGCCGACACGAACCACGCCTCGAACGCGCTCGGGGGAAGGTACACCCCGGCGGCGAGCATGGCGTGGAAGAACGCCCGGAACGCCGGCACCTGCTGGGTGCGGGCGGTGTCGTAGTCGACCACCTCGGCGTCGGTGAAGAAGATCGAGAACATGCTGCCCGCGTACGACAGGCGGTGGGCGACACCGGCGGCGGTGAGCGCGTCGCTGGCGAGCCGGCCCACGACGGCGGCGGTCTCGTCCAGCCGGCGGTAGAGCGCCTCGTCGGCCAGCCGCAGGGTGGCCAGGCCGGCGGCGCAGGCCAGCGGGTTACCGGAGAGCGTGCCGGCCTGGTAGACCGGGCCGGCCGGCGCGAGTCGGGCCATGATCTCCGCGCGTCCGCCGAACGCCGCGGCGGGCAGCCCGCCCCCCATCACCTTCCCGTACGTCCACAGGTCCGCGTCGCAGGGGTCGACGCCGTGCCAGCCGGCGCGGGAGACCCGGAACCCGGTCATCACCTCGTCCACGATGAGCAGCGCACCGTGCGCGTGGGCGATCCGGGCCAGCGCCTGGTTGAAGCCGTCGCGGGGGGCCACCACGCCCATGTTGCCGGCGGCGGCCTCGGTGATGATCGCGGCGATCTGCGGCCCCTCGGCGGCGAAGACCGCCTCGACCGAGGCCACGTCGTTGTACGGCAGCACGATGGTGTCGCCGGCCGCCGCGCCGGTGACGCCCGGTGAGTCGGGCAGCCCGAGGGTGGCCACGCCGGAGCCGGCGGCGGCGAGCAGGCCGTCTGAGTGCCCGTGGTAGCAACCGGAGAACTTGATGATCTTGGAGCGGCCGGTGAATCCGCGCGCCAGCCGGATCGCCGACATGGTGGCCTCGGTGCCGGAGTTGACCAGCCGGACCTGCTCGACCGGGGTCCGCTCGACGATCTCGGCGGCCAACTCCACCTCACCCGGGGTGGGGGTGCCGAAGCTGGTGCCCTTCGCCGCGGCGGCCTGCACGGCGGCCACCACCTCGGGATGGGCGTGACCGAGAATCAACGGACCCCAGGAGCAGACCAGGTCGACGTAGCGCCGATCGTCGGCGTCGTACAGCCAGGGCCCCTCCCCCCGGACCATGAAACGCGGGGTGCCGCCGACCGAGTGGAAGGCGCGCACGGGGGAGTTCACCCCGCCCGGCACCAGGGCACGGGCGCGGTCGAACAGGGCCTCGGAGGCCGGCGCGGCGGCCGGATAGCGGCCGGGTCCGGCGGGAAACATTTCGGTCACGATGGAGCCATTGTGTCAGCGCCGGAAGCCGAATCGGCAGGCACCCCGCTCAGCGTTACCGGGCTCACCCGACGGCGACCACCCGCCGACGCGCTGCGGGCGGTGTCGCGGCGGTGCCCGGAACCGGTTGCTCGGCGGGGTGGCGGGGCGGCTGGGCGGGCCCGTCCACGGGGAGAATCACACCCGCCCGGCACGCCCGGATCCGCCTCGACGGGCCGGGCCGGACGGATCGCGCTAGGCTGACCGGGTGGATCGTGCCGAACTGTCCATCACGGTACACCGGTCGGGGGACGAAGTGGTGCTTCGCCTCGCCGGTGAGATCGACATGCTCACGGCCGCCCAGCTGTCGACAGTCGTCAACGAGGCCCTCGCCGACGCACCGCCGCGGATCGTGCTCGACCTGGGCGGGGTGACCTTCTGCGACTCGCAAGGGCTGGGCACCCTGGTCGTGCTCAGCCGCAAGGCCAGCCACGCGCAGAGCCTGCTGATCCTCACCAACGTGGGCGACTTCCTGCTCCGCGTCCTGGACATCACCGGCCTGCGCTCGGCCCTGATGATCCGCAACAACCAGGCCACCGGCTGACCCTCCGGCGGCGGCTCAGCCGGTCGGGCCCCAGCGGGCCTGTTCGAGGAGTTCCACGGCCCGGCTCCGGGCGTCCGGGGTGTCGGTGCGCAGCAGCGCGGTGGCCTCGTCGACCGCCTCGGCCAACGTGCGCCACTGGGTCTCCCGCTCCCGTACCAGGTCGGACTGGGCGGCGAGCTGACGGGACTTGACCCACAGCTCGACGAAGACGGACACCTTGGCCCGCAGCACCCACGGGTCGAAGGGCTTGGTCAGGTAGTCGACCGCGCCGGCCGCGTAGCCGCGCAGGGCGAGCTGGGCGTCCCGGTCCGCGGCGGTGAGGAAGATGATCGGTACGTGCCGGGTCCGCTCCCGCCGCTTGATGTGCCCGGCGGTCTCGAACCCGTCCATGTCGGGCATCTGGGCGTCCAGCAGGATCACCGCGAAGTCGTCGACCAGCAGCTGCTTCAGCGCCGCCTCACCGCTCTCCACGGCCACCGACTGGACCGGCAGGCCCTGGAGGATCGCCTCCAGGGCCATCAGGTTCTCCCGGCGGTCGTCGACCAGCAACGCCTTGGCCATCTGGGTCACGAACTCTCCTTGCCGTGGCTGCGGCTGATCCAGCCGGACATCAGCTCGATCAACTGGTCGAGGTCGACCGGTTTGGTGATGTAGTCGCTACCGCCCGCCGCGAGCGCCGACTCCCGGTCCCCCGGCATCGCCTTCGCGGTCAGGAAGACCACCGGCAGGTCGGCGAACCGGTGGTTGCGTCGGATCTGCTGGGTCGTCTCGTAACCGTCCTGGTCGGGCATCATGGCATCCATCAGGACGATGTCCACCTCCGGGTGCTCAGCCAGCACCCGGACCCCGTCCACCCCGTTGTCCGAGTACAGCACGGTCATCCCGTGCAGTTCCAGCGCGCTGGTCAGGGCGAAGACGTTCCGTACGTCGTCGTCGACGATCAGCACGGTGGCCCCCTCCAGCCGCCGGGTGGCCGGGGTCTGCGGCGCCTGGGGCAGCTCCAGCGGGGGCATCAGCAGCGACGACGGCAGCCCGGCCCGCGCCGGTGAGGGCGGCAGCGGCGCGACCACCGCGTCCGGGGCCAGCACGTCGGGTACGAAGAGCGTGAACGTCGAGCCCTGCCCGGGTGCCGAGGTGACCGTGATCGTGCCACCGAGCAGTCGGGCCAGGTCCCGGCTGATCGACAGCCCGAGCCCGGTGCCGCCGTACCGGCGACTGGTGGTGCCGTCGGCCTGCTGGAACGCCTCGAAGATCAGCGACAGCTTGTCGTCGGAGACTCCTATCCCGGTGTCGATCACCGTGAAGGCGATCACCTGACGGGCGTTGGTGAGCGCCGGCACGTCGAAGACCACGTTCTCCGCCGCCGGGGCGATCCGCAGCGTCACCGCGCCGTTGTCGGTGAACTTGACCGCGTTGGAGAGCAGGTTGCGCAGGATCTGCTGCAACCGCTGGGCGTCGGTGACCAGCGCCGGGGGCAGGTCCTTGGCCACCCGTACCTGGAAGTCCAGGCCCTTCTCCTCGGCCTGCGGCGCGAAGGCCTGCTCGACGTAGCCGCGGATCTCGGCGAACCGGATCTCGGTCGGCTCGATGTCCATCCGGCCCGCTTCGATCTTGGACAGGTCGAGGATGTCGTCGATCAGGCGCAGCAGGTCCGACCCGGAGCCGTGGATGGTCCGGGCGAACTCGATCTGCTTGGGGGTGAGGTTCTGCTCCGAGTTCTCCACCAGCAGCCGGGCCAGCAGCAGCAACGAGTTCAGCGGGGTACGCAGCTCGTGGCTCATGTTGGCCAGGAACTCCGACTTGTACGCCGAGGCCCGGGTGAGCTGCTGCGCCTTGTCCTCCAGGCCGAGCCGGGCCAGCTCGATCTCCCGGTTCTGGGTCTCGATGTTCGCCTTCTGCTCACTGAGCAGCTTGGCCTTCTCCTCCAGCTCGGCGTTGGTGCGCTGCAACTCCGCCGACTGCTCCTGCAACTCGTGCGCCAGCCGCTGCGACTGGGACAGCAACTCCTCGGTACGCCGGTTGGCCTGGATGGTGTTGACCGCGACCCCGATGGTGAGCACCAGCCGCTCCAGGAACGCCAGGTGCAGCTCGGAGAAGGGCGTGACGGTGGCGAACTCGATCACCCCGAGCAGTTCGCCCTCGAAGAGCACCGGGAGCACGACCAGATCGGCCGGCGGGGTGTCGGCCAGCCCGGAGCGCAGGGTGATGCGACCGTCGGGCACCGCGCCGACCCGGATCGTCCGGCGGGAGAGCGCGGTCTGCCCGACCAGTCCCTCGCCGGGGCCGAAGGTGACGTCGTGGCCCCGGGAGACGTAGCCGTACGAGGCGGTCAGCCGTAGCCGCATCACCCCCTCGGAGTTGTCGGCCAGGAAGAACGCGCCGAGCTGCGCGTTCACCAGCGGCGTGACCTCCTGCATGATCATGCGGCAGACCTCGCCGAGATCCCGTTGGCCCTGCAACAGGCCACCGATGCGGGCCAGGTTCGAGTCGAGCCAGCCCTGCTCGGCGTTCTTGTGCGTCGTCTCCCGGAGGGTGACGATCATCTGGTTGATGTTGTCCTTCAGCTCGGCGACCTCGCCCTGGGCCTTCACCGCGATCCGCTGGGTCAGGTCACCCCGGGTGACCGAGGTCGACACCCGGGCGATCGCCCGCAGCTGGGTGGTCAGGGTGGAGGCGAGCTGGTTGACGTTCTCGGTGAGGTCCCGCCAGGTGCCGGAGACCCCCTTCACCTGGGCCTGTCCGCCGAGCTTGCCCTCGATGCCGACCTCGCGGGCCACCCGGGTCACCTCGTCGGCGAACGACGACAGCTGGTCCACCATCGTGTTGACGGTGTTCTTCAGCTCCAGGATCTCGCCCTGTGCGTCGACGGTGATCTTCTGGCTCAGGTCGCCCTTGGCGACAGCGGTGGTCACCGAGGCGATGTTGCGCACCTGGCTGGTCAGGTTCGACGCCATCGAGTTCACGTTGTCGGTCAGGTCCCGCCACGTACCCGAGACGCCCTTGACCTGGGCCTGACCACCCAACTTGCCCTCGGTACCCACCTCCCGGGCCACCCGGGTCACCTCGTCGGCGAACGACGACAGCTGATCCACCATCGTGTTGACGGTGTCCTTGAGCTCCAGGATCTCGCCCCGGGCGTCCACCGTGATCTTCTGCGACAGGTCGCCCCGGGCGACCGCGGTGGAGACCTGGGCGATGTTGCGGACCTGGGCGGTCAGGTTCGAGGCCATCGAGTTCACGTTGTCGGTCAGGTCCCGCCAGGTGCCGGCAACCCCCTTCACCTGGGCCTGACCACCCAACTTGCCCTCGGTGCCCACCTCCCGGGCCACCCGGGTCACCTCGTCGGCGAACGAGGACAACTGATCCACCATCGTGTTGACGGTCGACTTCAGCTCCAGGATCTCGCCCCGGGCATCCACCGTGATCTTCTGCGACAGGTCGCCCTTGGCAACCGCCGTGGTGACCGAGGCGATGTTGCGCACCTGACTGGTCAGGTTCGACGCCATCGAGTTCACGTTGTCGGTCAGGTCCCGCCACGTACCCGAGACGCCCTTGACCTGGGCCTGACCACCCAACTTGCCCTCGGTACCCACCTCCCGGGCCACCCGGGTCACCTCGTCGGCGAACGACGACAGCTGATCCACCATCGTGTTGACGGTGTTCTTCAGCTCCAACATCTCGCCCCGGGCGTCCACCGTGATCTTCTGGCTCAGGTCGCCCTTGGCCACCGCCGTGGAGACCTGGGAGATGTTGCGGACCTGGCTGGTCAGGTTGCCGGCGAGCTGGTTGACGTTCTCGGTAAGGTCCCGCCAGGTGCCGGAGACCCCGCGCACCTGGGCCTGGCCGCCCAACTTGCCCTCGGTGCCCACCTCGCGGGCCACCCGGGTCACCTCGTCGGCGAACGACGACAGCTGATCCACCATCGTGTTGACGGTGTCCTTGAGCTCCAGGATCTCGCCCTGCGCCGCCACGGTGATCTTCTGGCTCAGGTCACCCCGGGCGACCGCCGTGGAGACCTGGGCGATGTTGCGCACCTGACTGGTCAGGTTCGACGCCATCGAGTTGACGCTGTCGGTCAGGTCCTTCCAGGTGCCGGCGACGTTGGGCACCTCCGCCTGGCCACCGAGCTTGCCCTCGGTGCCGACCTCCCGGGCCACCCGGGTCACCTGCTCGGCGAAGAGCCGCAGGGTGTCGGTGAGTGAGTTCATCGTGCCGGCCAGCTCGGCGACCTCGCCCCGGGCCGAGACGGTGATCTTCTGCGACAGGTCGCCCTTGGCCACCGCCGTGGCCACCTGCGAGATCGACCGCACCTGGTGGGTCAGGTTCGAGGCCATCGTGTTCACCGAGTCGGTGAGGTCCTTCCAGGTGCCGGCCGCACCCCGGACATCGGCCTGACCGCCCAGCTCACCCTCGGTGCCCACCTCCCGGGCCACCCGGGTCACCTCGGAGGAGAACGAGGAGAGCTGGTCGACCATCGTGTTGACGGTCCGCCCGATTCGCAGGTACTCACCCCGCAGCGGCCGACCGTCCATCTCCAGCGCCATGTGCTGGGACAGGTCGCCGTCGGCGACCGCCACGATCACCCGGGCGATCTCCGTGGTCGGTCGGCCCAGGTCGTCGATGAGCGAGTTGACCGCCCGCTGCCCCTCGGCCCAGGAGCCCTCCATCCCCTCCTCGTCGAGGCGCTCGGTGAGCCGACCGTCCCGACCGACGATCCGACTGATCTTGCGCAGGTCCAGGTGCTGGCGTTCCTGCAACGCCACCACCTCGTTGAACGCCTCGGCGACCTCACCGGCCGAACCCGAGCGGCGGGACAACCGGACCTTCAGGTCACCCCGGCGGACCCGCCGGAGGGCCTCCGCCAGCTCGTCGAGCACCGCGTCGCGATCCGGAGCGGAGGGGTCCGTGGCGACGGACTGTTTCGCCGTGGTCATGATTCCTCGCAGAGCTCGGGGCTTCGGGCCGCTGCCGACGTGCCGGCCGTCCCATCATTGTGCCCGCCGGCCGCCGCACACCATCTGACGTGCCGATCGCCACGCTGGACGGGGTGCCGACGCTGAGCCGGAAAGCGGATCCCGACCCGACCGTGGAGATCGGCTTGGCACCCGGCCTCCGGCGGTGGAGGATACGAGGGATGTCAGCGCAGGCGGGGGCCGCCAGCACGGGTGGCCTGGACGAGCACGTACGGCGGGTGCGCCTGCCCGCCGATCGGCGCACCCCCGCCGCCGCCCGTGCCGTGGTCCGTTCCGTGCTGGCCGAGGCGGACCTCGACGAGCTGGTCAACGAGGCGCTGCTGCTGACCACCGAGCTCTCCACGAACGCGGTCGAACACGCCGGCACCGAACTGGACATCGAGGTCGTCGCCGACGAGGTCGGGCTCACCGTCACCGTGTCGGACTTCGCCTCCGGCCCGGTCGACGAGTTGATCGTCGGGGTCCGCAACGACACCGCCGAGATCACCGAGGTCTCCGAGCGGGGCCGGGGGCTGCTCCTGGTCGACCACTTCGCCAGCCGCTGGGGCACCACGTACCTGCCCACCGGCAAGGGCGTCTGGTTCCGGCTGGAACGGCACCGCGACCGCCCCGCCGACCGGGGGCTGCCGACCCGGCGGGACCTGCCGGCCGCCTCGGCGGACAGCGGCGACTCCGGGCAGTCCTCGACCCCGAGCGCGGCCGCCATGAGCGAACTGATGCAGACCACCCCCGACCCGTACGCCGACGACCCGCTGCCGGAGTTCGCCGCCAGCCTGCTGACCCGGCTCGGCGAGATGATCGGCGCCGCCGGCGGGGTGATCCGGCTGGACCGGGGTGACGGTCAGGGCCCCCAGGTGCTCGCCCGGTACGGCCGGCACCCCCGCCCCGGCCACGAACTGCTCCGGGTGCCGCTGGCCGTGCACCGCCCGTACTCCGGTGAGCTGGAGCTGGACGCCGCCCCCAGCGGGTACGCCTGGCCGTTGGCGGGTCTGACCGCCGAACGGCTCTCCCTGCACCTGGAGAACGACCGGCTGCGCCGCGCCGACGTCCGCCGGCAGGCCTGGTTGACCTTCCTCGCCGAGGCCAGTGAGCTGCTCGCCCAGTCCCTCGACGTCGAGCTGACCATGGCGCTCGTCCCGCAGCTCGTGGTGCCGCGCCTCGGGCAGTGGTGCGCGGTGCACACCACCGACGAGTGGGGCCGGTTGCGGCTCGCCGCCGCCAGCCACGCCGACGAGTCGGTGCTGCCACAGTTGCACCAGGTGCTGCGGGAGACCGGACCCGACTCGATCCAGGCCCGGCTGCGCGAGGCCTCCCGGCACGGCTCCCAGGTGCCGTTGGGGCCGCCGACGGAGGGCTTCGCGGTCCCGCTGATCGCCCGGGGCCAGCGCCTGGGCACCCTGGCGGTGGGTCGGCACCAACGGCACCGGCACGACCCCGACGAGGTCGCCGTGTTGGAGGACGTCGCCCGCCGGGCCGCGCTGGCCATCGAGAACGCCCGCATCCACGCCGAACGCCGCCGGGTGGCGCAGACCCTGCAGCAGTCGCTGCTACCGCCGGTGCTGCCGGTGGTCGACGGCATCGGCTTCGCCGCCGAGTACGTCCCCACCGGCGACGACGCCGACGTCGGCGGGGACTTCTACGACGTGCTGCCGCTGCCGGACGGCCGCTGGCTGGTGGTGATCGGCGACGTCTCCGGCAAGGGCGTGCAGGCGGCGGCGGTCACCGGACTGGTCCGGGACGTCATCCGGGTGCTGGTCGGCGACGGCAAGCCGCTGCCGGAGGCGTTGTCCCGGCTCAACGAGACGCTCGTCGACCGGGGCGGCGGGCGGTACTGCACGCTCGCGCTGGCAGCGGTCGGCGCCGGCGAGGGCGACCAACTGGACGTCTCCCTGCACCTGGCCGGGCACGACCGCCCGGTGTTGCTGCACGGCAGCGGCGGTGCCACCTTCGTGGGCACCAGCGGCACCGCGCTCGGCCTGCTCGACTCGATCACCTCGCCGACCGCCGAGATCACGCTCGACCCCGGAGACTCGCTGATCTTCTACACCGACGGGGTCACCGAGCGGCGACGCGGGCGGGAGCTCTACGGCACCGCCCGGCTGCGGGACGCCGCCGCCCCGCTGCGCGGTTACTCCGCCGACGTGGTCGCCGCCCGGCTGCGCGCAGCCGCGATCAACTTCTCGCCGGAGCCGCCCCGCGACGACATCGCCATCCTGGTGCTCCGCAACGACGCGCTCTGACGGTGCCCGGTCCAGCGGCACTCGGGCAGCGGCGCGGCGCGTCCGCCCGGCACGTCCGAGCGACGCGGCACGTCCGAGCGACGCGGCACGTCCGAGCGGCGCGGCACGTCCGGGCGGGCACGACCGGGCCCGCGCGGGGCCGGCGAACGGTGCTCAGAGGCCGCCGGGAAGGCGACCCGGGGCCAGCCGGCGGTGCGGGTCCAGCCGGTCCTTGGCGTCGCGCAGGCCGGGTAGGCCCGGCGGGCCGCCCCAGATGTCGACCGCGTCACGCACCGGTGCCGGCGCGGCGACCACGACGCACCGCCCCTGCCGGGGCTGGAGCACCGCACGGGCGGCGGCGACGATCCGGACCGCACGCTCCACGGTGGCGAGCCGGCCGGTGAGGGCCGCGTGGAGCACGCCGGAGCCGAAGGACCCGCGCACCGACACCGGGCCGCCGGCCGAGTCGCGCAACGCGTACAGGGCGGAGTAGAGGTGCTCCGGGGCGGCCTCGATGCGCAGCGCCACGTCGGCGGGGCCGAACGGGTACCGCCCCCACCAGTCCGGGGCCGACCGGGTCACCGTGGTCTCCGCACCGAGCATCCCGACCAGGCGGGCGGCCTGCTCGTCGACCTCGGGCAGCCCACCCTCCAGCAGCACCGCGACGCTGCCGGCCAGCCCGGAACGACCGGCCACCGAGGGGTGGTCGGGATGGACGAACGCCCGGGGGCCGACGTCGGCGGGCAGGTGCAGCTCGATCGCCGCCGGGTCGAGGTCGGCGTCGAGCACCTCCAACACCAGGGTGCGTGCCTCGGCCGGGTCCCGTACCGGCCGGATCACCCAGCGCCGCCCGGCGGGCACCTCCCGCACCCGCAGCGTCGCCGAGACCAGCAGGCCGAGCCCACCCTGGGAGCCGCAGAGCAGCCGGGCCAGCGCCACTCCAGCGCCCCCGTGGAACCCGCCGGTGGCCGGCAGCTCGACGTCGAACCCGGTGGCCCCGGCCGCCCAGAAGTCGGGGTCGACTCCCGTCGCGGCCAGGTCGGGGTCGGCTCCCGTCACGGTCAGGTCGGGGTTGACGCCCGTCACGGCCAGGTCGGGGTTGACGCCCGTCCCGGTCAGGTCGGGGTTGACTCCCGTCCCGGTCAGGTCGACGCCGTTCCCGGCGGGCAGGTCGGCGGGGTCGAGCCGGACGGTGACCAGCTCTCCCCCGGCGTCGAGGTAGCGCAGCCGGAGCAGCTGGTCCCCGGGGCCACCGTGGCACAGTCGCAGCGGGCCGGACTCGTCGGCCGCGAGCACCCCGCCGATGGTGGCCCCGGGCGAGGGCGGATCCAGCGGCAACCGGTGCCCGCTGCGCCCGAGGGTGGCCTGGATCGCGCGCAGTGGCGTACCCGCGCCGACCTCGACCTCGGTGGGTTCGCCGGCCGGCCGGTCGATGCCGGCCAGCCGGCCGGTGTCGAGCACGATGTCGACCCGGGCCGGGGCCGCACCCCAGTCGATCTTGGTGCCCGCGCCCCGGGGCACCACTGCCAGGTCGTGTTGGGCGGCCAGCCGGAGCACCCGGGCCGCGGCCCGCGCGTCGCCCGGCACCGCCACCCACCGCGCCGGGCACCCCGCCACCTCGTCGGCCGGGCCGGCCAGGCGGGCGAAGGGCGGGCCGCAGATCTCCACCAGCCGGCGGACGATGTCGGAGGCTCCGGGTCGGTCCATCGAGGAACTCGCTGTTGCCGCCATGGCCAGATCGTACAGGTGTACGAAAGCGCACGCAGTCCCGTACCACGTGGGGTCGGGGCTCGGCGCGCGACGCCGAGCGGTGCCGCGCGGGCCGACCCCGACCCGCCCGGCCGGTAACGTGACACCGGTGACCACCGAGACCCCCGTGCCCGTCGCCAAGCGGGTCCCCACCGAGCGCATCCACCACGACGACACCGTCGTCGACGAGTACGCCTGGCTCACCGCCAAGGACGACCCGGACACCATCGCGTACCTGAAGGCCGAGAACGCCTGGACCGAGTCGCGCACCGCGCACCTGGCCGACCTGCGTACCGAACTGTTCGAGGAGATCCGCCAGCGCACCCAGGAGACCGACCTGTCGGTGCCGGCCCGCAAGGGCGCGCACTGGTACTACACCCGCACGGTCGAGGGCCAGCAGTACGGCGTGCAGTGCCGACGCGCGGTCCGCGACGGCGAGACCGAACCGCCGGTCAGCGTGGACGGCGCACCCCTGGACGGCGAGGAGGTGCTGCTCGACGGCAACCTGCTCGCCGAGGGGCACGACTTCTTCTCCCTCGGGGCGTTCGACGTCAGCCCGGACGGGCGCTGGCTGGCGTACTCGACGGACTTCTCCGGTGACGAGCGGTTCACCCTGCGGGTGAAGGACCTCGACACCGGCGAGGTGCTGGCCGACGAGATCCCCGGCACCTTCTACGGCACCGCCTGGTCCGCCGACGCCTCGGTGCTCTTCTACGTCACCGTGGACGACGCGTGGCGGCCCCACCGGGTCTGGCGGCACACCGTCGGCACCCCGGCCGCCGACGACCAGGTGGTGCACCAGGAGGACGACGAGCGGTTCTGGGTGGGCGTCGAGCTGACCCGGTCGGAACGCTTCGTCCTGGTCGACATCCACAGCAAGATCACCAGCGAGGTACGGGTCATCCCGGCGGACAACCCGACCGGCGAACCGGCGGTGATCGCCGAGCGCCGGCAGGGCGTCGAGTACGCCGTCGAGCACCACGGGCACCGCTTCCTGATCCTGCACAACGACGGCGCGGAGGACTTCGCGCTGGCGTACACCTCGGCGGACGCGCCCGGCGACTGGGTGCCGCTGATCGACCACGCCCCCGGCACCCGGCTGGAGGCGGTCGACGCCTTCGACAACCACCTGGTCGTCTCGCTGCGCAGCAACGGCCTGACCGGGCTGCGGGTGCTCCCGGTCGGCACCTCCGACTCGTACGACATCGACTTCCCGGAACCGATCTACAGCGTCGGGCTGGACGCCAACCCGGAGTACCGCACCAACAGCATCCGGCTGCGCTACTCGTCGCTGGTCACCCCCGGTTCGGTGTACGACTTCGACCTGGTCACCCGGGCCCTGGTGCTGCGCCGGCGCAGCCCGGTACGCCCCGGCCCGGACGGGCGCGAGTTCGACCCGGCCGACTACGAGCAGCACCGCGACTGGGCGCTCGCCGACGACGGCACCCGGATCCCGATCTCGCTGGTCCTGCGCGCCGGCACGGCACGCGACGGCTCCGCGCCCTGCGTCATCTACGGCTACGGCTCGTACGAGGCGAGCATGGACCCATGGTTCTCGGTCAGCCGGCTCTCCCTGCTCGACCGGGGGGTCATCTTCGCGGTGGCGCACATCCGCGGCGGTGGCGAACTGGGCCGACGCTGGTACGAAGAAGGCAAGCTGCTGGCCAAGAAGAACACCTTCACCGACTTCGTCGCCTGCGCCCGGCACCTGGTCAAGGCCGGCTGGACGGCCCGGGACCGACTGGTGGCCCGGGGCGGCTCGGCGGGCGGGCTGCTGATGGGCGCGGTGGCCAACCTCGCCCCGGACGCCTTCGCCGGGATCGTCGCCCAGGTGCCGTTCGTGGACGCGCTGAACACCATCCTCGACCCCTCACTGCCGCTGACCGTCACCGAGTGGGAGGAATGGGGCAACCCGCTGGCCGACCCCGAGGTGTACGCGTACATGAAGTCGTACACCCCGTACGAGAACGTGGCCCCGGTCGACTATCCGCCGATCCTCGCCGTGACCAGTCTCAACGACACCCGGGTCTTCTACCACGAGCCGGCGAAGTGGATCGCCCGACTGCGGGCGGTGGCACCGCAGGGCGACTACCTACTCAAAACCGAGATGGGTGCCGGACACGGTGGCCCCAGCGGCCGGTACGACGCCTGGAAGGAAGAGGCCTTCGTCAACGCCTGGACCCTGGACCGCTTCCTTCGGTAAGGAAGGGCCCCCTGTTAACGCTTCCGGTATAGAAAGGTCCCCTTCTCACACCCGCCGCGAGGGCACCCAGGCTGCCTGGGCGCGCACGGCACCGGGACCCCGTCCGGGCATGCCACGCGCCCGGACGGGGTAGGGCCTGCCAGCCGGCCGGGGCGGCTCAGGGGTTCAGCAGGGCAGCCAGCCGGGCCGGGTCGATGTTGCCGCCGGTGACGACGGCGACCGTACGGCCGGGGGGTAGTTCGGCGGCGTGGAAGAGCCGGGCGGCGAGCGCCACCGCGCCGCTCGGCTCGACCACCAGGCGGGCCTCGCGGACCAGCCGGACGGTCGCCGCCATGATCTCCTCCTCACTCACCGTCACCACCCGGTCGAGGCGCTCGGTCAGGTGGGCGAAGGTGAGTTCGGAGAGGTTCGTCCGTAATCCGTCGGCCGCCGTCCGGTAGGTCCGCTCCGGCTCCCAACTCGTCAGTGTTCCGCTGGTAAGCGACTCGTGGGCGTCGGCGGCCAGCGCCGGCTCGACCCCGATGACCGTGGCCGACGGCCGCAGCGCCCGTACCGCCGTGCTCACCCCCGAGGCCAGCCCGCCGCCGCCCACCGAGACCAGCACCACGTCGACGTCGGGCAGGTCGGCGACGATCTCCAGGCCGACGGTGCCCTGGCCGGCGATGATCCGTCGGTCGTCGAAGGGCGGTACCAGCGTGGCGCCGGTCTCGGCGGCGACCCGTTCGGCCTCGGTCTGCCGCTGGGCCGGGGGCACCAGCAGCACCGTGGCGCCGAGGGCACGCATCCGGTCGATCTTCACCGCCGGCGCACCCTCCGGCACCACCACCGTGCACCGGACGCCGGCTGCGCGGGCGGCGTACGCCAGGGCCTGCCCGTGGTTTCCGGAAGAGTGGGTGACCACGCCCCGCTCCCGGCGGTCGGCCGCCAGCCGGGCGAGCGCGTGGGTCGCCCCGCGCAGTTTGAAGGACCCCACCGGTTGCAGGCTCTCCGGCTTGAGCCAGAGCCGGTCGTCCCAGGTCGCCGGAAGCAACGGGGTACGCAGCACGGTCGGGGCGATGTCGGTGGCGGCGGCCCGCACATCGGCCAGCGAGACGAGGTCCATCCGGCCATCTTCGCGCCCCGGCCCGTACCGCGGACGGGGCAGCCCCCGACGACGCGCGATCGCGCCTGCCGAGTTCGGCTCCGCCCTCGGCTGTCGAAAGGGGTTCCCTTCTCTACCGGAAGCGTTAACAGGGGGCCCTTCCTTACACCTCAGGGGG
The DNA here is from genome assembly GCF_049179195.1 of Micromonospora sp. WMMA1923. Taxonomy (NCBI): domain Bacteria; kingdom Bacillati; phylum Actinomycetota; class Actinomycetes; order Micromonosporales; family Micromonosporaceae; genus Micromonospora; species Micromonospora sp. WMMA1923. The sequence goes on along the minus strand of NZ_JBMHLZ010000001.1, from coordinate 6,055,789 downwards.
TGCGGAGTTCTTCGGGGGCGGTGCTGGTGCGGAGCAGGAGCAGGCCGAGGCCGGTAACGGCCAGCACCGCGACCAGGGTGCCGGCGGCGAGCCAACCCAACTGCTCCACCGGTACGTCCGGAGCCGACCGGACCAGCTCGCCGACGGTACGGGTGTAGCGCTCCCGGGTCGCCGGATCCGAGCAGAGCTGGGTGCCGGCGTCGCAGACGTAGACGCGGTTGTCCCGGGTCACGTCGCCGAACAGTCCCCGGGCCAGGAAGAACCCGACGGTGAGGGCGAGCAGCACCGCCGGCACTGCGGGGGCCAGCACCTGCCACAGGATCGACCGGCTCAGGGTGGCCCGGGGCACCCCGGTCGCCGCCAGCGAGGCGTACGCCCGGCGGCGTCCGACGACGCCCTCGACCAGGGCGACGAGCATGCCGGCGGCGGCGATCGCCACGGCCACCTGGACCGCCAGGTCGACCAGGTCCATGCTGGCGAGGTAGAACGGGTCGGCGCCTGCGTCGACGCCGACCAGGCGGTTCTCCTCCCGGAGCCTGGCGTCGTCGGCGACGAAGTAGGCCCGCAGCCCGGCGGCACCGCCACCGAAGACCAGCGCGGCCAGCAGTGCGGCGAGGGTACGGCTACCGGCCCACGGGTCGGCGGTCAACCGGCCGGCGGCCAGCAACGCGGCCGGCCCCCGGCCGTACCGGCGCAGCAGCCGGCCCGCGGTGTACGAGAACCAGCCGGCCCCGGTCACCACCCCGGTCATCGCCAGCAGCCCACCGGTCATCAGCAACGTCGGCACCAGCCAGGTCGGCGCCTCGACGCCGGTGCGGGCGTAGACCTCCAGCACGGGTCGGATCGAGGCGAAGGCGAGCAGGCCGACGCCGATCAGGAGCCCCGCCCAGGGTCGGGGTGCCCCCGACCGGGTGGCCCGTCGGGTCACGCCCAGCGGCCCGGTCACCACGGCGCGCAGCAGCAGCACGGTGGCCACCGTGGCGACCAGGGGCAGCCCCAGCACCACGGCGGCCAGCACCCCGGGATGCGGCAGCACGTCGGTGGGCAGGGCCAGCTGCCCCCGCTGGTCGGGCCGGTCGAACACCTCCCGCCCGGCCAGGTACGCCCCGAGCGCGACCAGCGCGCCGAGCAGGCTGGCCACCCCGGTTTCCAGCGCGGCGACCAGGGTCACCTGACCGGGGGTGGCACCGGCCAGCCGTAGCGCGGCCAGCCGACGGTCCCGGGCCGGGGCACCGAGCCGGGCGCACTGCCCGGCCAACGCCAGCACCGGAACGGTGAGCAGGAGCAGGGCGAAGGCCACCCCCGGCCGGAGCCCCGGCTCCCGGAGCAGGCCGCTGGCGTACTGCTCGGAGTGGTTGCTCAGGAAGTTCTCCGGGTCGCTGAACGGCGGGGTGGGGATGGCCAGGACGGTCGCGGCGGCCAACCCGGTGAGAACGGCCAGGGCGGCACTGAGCGCGGTCAGGATCACCCGGGCCGAGTCGGTGCGGGTGCCGGCCAGGGCGAGGCGTACCAGGGTGGCGGGTTTCACCGGCGGCCACCGGGCAGCGCGGCGTCCAGGCCGAGTCCGGTGTGGTCGACCGTGCCGTCGCGCAGGACGATCTCGCGGTCGGCGTACCCGGCGATCCTCGGCTCGTGGGTGACCAGGACGACCGTGGTGCGTTGCTCCCGGGCCAGCCGCACCACCTGGGTGAGCACCTGCTCGCCGCTGAGCGTGTCCAACGCGCCGGTCGGTTCGTCGGCGAAGAGCACCCGGGGCTCGGTGACCAGCGCCCGCGCGGTGGCGCAGCGCTGCTGCTGACCGCCGGACATCTCCCCTGGACGGACGTCGGCGACCTCGGCCACGCCGAGCCGGTCCAGCCAGCTCAGCGCCACCGTCCGCGCCGCTCGCCGCCGCGTGCCGGCGAGCAGCAGCGGAAGGGCGACGTTCTCCGCCGCGGTCAACTCCGCGACGAGCTGGCCGAACTGGAACAACACCCCGAACTCGGTACGCCGCAGCCGGGACCGGGCCGCCTCGGAGGTGTTGTCGATCCGTCGGCCCCGGTAGTGCACCTCGCCGGCGTCCGGTCGCAGGATCCCGGCGAGGCAGTGCAGCAGGGTCGACTTGCCGCAGCCGCTCGGGCCCGTGACGGCGACGATCTCCCCCTCGGCGACGTCGAGGGTGATCCCGCGCAGGGCGGGTGTCGCGCCGTACGCCTTGACCACCGCGCGGGCCTGTAGCTGCGTCACGAGTGCACCTCCCGGTGCCAGTCGACGACCCGGTCCAGCGTGGTCTGCAACCAGCGCAGGTCGGCGTCGAGGTGGGCGATGGCGAAGTCGGCCGCGACGACGTCGTCGAGACTGGCCGTGGCGGCTGTCTTCACCGTGGTCAGCTCGCGGAGCCGCTGGGTGTGCGCCTGCCGCTGGTCGATCAGGTAGGCCCGGGCCCGTTCCACGTCGGCGGCGACCAGGGCGACCACCACCTTGGCGAAGAGGGTGCTGGCGACGTACGGCATCGGCGGCTCGACGGTGGTCAGCCACTGGTCCAGCGCGGCGCGGCCGTCGGCGGTGAGCGCGTACGCCGTCCGGTCCGGCCCGCCGTCGCGGTCCTGCCCGGCGGCCACCACCAGGCCGTCCCGCTGGAGCCGGCCGAGGGTCGCGTAGACCTGCCCGAAGGCCAGCGGACGGGCCCGGGGCAGCCGCTGGTCGTGCGCCCGTTTCAGCTCGTAGCCGTGGCGGGTGCCGGCGGCGAGCAGACCGAGCAGCACGTGTGGAGTGGACACGACCACAACTATTCACTCAGCGAATAGCCACTGTCAAGGGGGCCCGCCCGGCGATTCACCGGGCGGGCCTGATGCACTCGAACGCGTTGCCGGCGGCCGCCCCGCGGCGACGGCCGGCCACCATCACCGGCTGGGCGCTCGACCTGGGCCGGCTGCCGCCGTCGCTGCGAACGGCGGCAGCCGGCCCGGCCGGAGCCGGGCTAGGAGCGACCGCCCCGCCGCGTCGCCCTGGTGTCCGTCCGGTGCAGACGGTGCTGGAACGCGCTCGACGAGGCGTCGGGTTGTGACTGGGACCCGGAGGGTTCGACGGTGCCGGAGCCTCGACGCTCCAGGTCACGCCGCAGGGCTTCCTGACGGGCCTGCTGCCGCCCGTCGATGTGCCCCTCCCAGCTGTTGAGCCCGATGGCGGCGAATCCCGACACCGCAGCCAACGGCTTGAGCTGGGCGTGCACGTTGTAGGCGTTGATCCCCCCGACCCCCAGGTTGCCCAGGTGCAGGGCGGCCCGCTCGTAGTCCCTTTCGCGCGTCGCGTTGATCAATCCCGCGAAGGCGGTGGCCGTGGTCAGCGCCGCGCCGGCGATCTCCGTCGGCTTGTTCTCGACGAGCGCCCCGATGACGCTGATGAAGTTCCCCCCGGTCTCCACCTTCGGCGGAACGTACTCCCACGCCTTCTCCAGCACGCTCTTGAGCTGGTCGTAGTTGTAGAAACCGGCGTTCTGCGCGCTGATCTCCCGCTCCTGGGGGGTGAGCCGTCGACTCGGCGACAGGTCGAGCTCGACGCTGCCCCGCCGGACCGGCCCACCGTCCGAGGTGAGGGCGCTGAGCTCGGTGGCCACCCGGGTCAGCGCTCCCGGGTTGGGGACCTCGTACAGCGCGGACTGGTCCTGCGAGGTCCTGGCGTAGAAGCCGTTGCGCCGCGTCAGCACACCGGGGACCGGCTCCCGGGCCTCGAGCGGGCTCTGCGCTGGCGGGGCATAGGACATCGACGCCACGCCAGCCACCGCCGCGTTCACCGCCGGCCCGCCGAGAGGCTGCCCGGCGGCGGGCCCGACGGGCCCGACCAGCCCGCTGGGGTACGACCCGATCGGTATGTTCGGCATGCTCGCCGTCATGTACTCGTCGTCCGAGCTCTCCGTCGAGGACGCCGGAAACACCTGGGTGTCCGCCCGGCGGGGAGTCGACGGCTCTCCCATCTCCTCGGGCTCTTGGTAATAGGTGGGCATGCAGGCTCCTGACAACCGGCGACCGTGACGGAACAACTACGGAAGGCCAACAGACCCGGTTCACAGAATTTCCTAAATGCTGCAAATCTCTCGATCGGCAGTCACCCCCGGTTTCCCGGGCGATGCGGTCAGCGGCCCCAGGCCGGGTTTCGGCCGGCGAGACCGAGCAGCCGGTCCAGCTCCGGGGCATCCGGGCCGGTCGCCACCTCCGCGCCGAAGACGCCGTACTGCCGGCCCTGCGGCGCCAGCTGCGCGATCAGCGCGACCGACGGGGGCAACGTCTCGGGGGCCGGATCGTAGGGCTGGCCGGTCGCCGCCGCCAGATCCCAACCGTGCACGATCAGATCCATCAGGATCATGCCGCCGACCACCTGCTGGGGCATGCCCATCATCGGCGAGGTGCCCTCCAGCGCGGCCGGATCCGACCAGGCCCGCACCACCCGGTCGGTCTCGACCTCGAACCGCTCCCGCCAGTCCCCGGTCAGGAAGTCCGGCTTCTCCGCCCAGTCGACCGGCTGCCGGACCGCCAGCGCCTGGAAGTTGACCACCACCTCGAAGAGGTGGTTGACCAGGTCACGGACCCGGAACTCGGCACAGGGGGTGGGTAGGTCGAACTGCCCGTCAGCGGTACCCCGGACCACCGCGACCGTCCCCGGCCCGGCAGCGCCCAACAACCGACCGATCTCCGTCGTCATGACGCCCAGCGTAGGTCCCACCGGGCCGTCCCCGCCGCCCCGGACCGACGGCACACCGCGCACGCCACAGGCACGGCGCGCACGCCGCGCACGCCGCGCACGCCGCAGGCACGGCGTTAGGAAGGGGCCCCTTTACATCAGAAAGCGTTAACAGGGGGCCCTTCCTTACACCCTCAGCGGCGGCGGAGGGCTACCACGGCTACGTCGTCGTTGATCTCCGACGGGGCCAGCTCGACCACCAGACGCTCGCAGAAGGCGTCCAGGTCGTCGTCGACCCGGCCGGCGACGGCGGCCAGCGCGGCCAGCCCGTCGTCGATGGTGACGTCCCGCCGCTCGATCAGCCCGTCGGTGTAGAGCACCAGGGTCGCCCCGGCCGGCAGGACGAACTCCAGGTCGTCGGGGCGGCGGGCGCGGACCCCGAGCAGCGGGGCCGGGTGCTCGATGTAGTCGACCTTGCCGTCCAGGCTGAGCAGCGCCGGCAGGTGCCCGGCGCTGGCCAGCCGGACCCGCCCGGTGGGCGGGTGCAGCAGCAGCACGCAGATCGTCGCCAGCTCGGCCGGGAGCAGGGTACGCATCAACTCGTTCACCCGGTGCAGGATCTGCCCCGGCTGGTGCCCCTCCACGGCGTACGCCCGGACGGCGTGCCGCAGCTCGGCCATCACCGTCGCGGCGTGCAGCGAGTGGCCGGCGACGTCGCCGATCGCCATCAGCAGGTGACCGTCGAGCATCACCAGCTCGTAGAAGTCCCCGCCGACCTCGGTCTGGGCGCTGGCCGGCTCGTACCGGACGGCGAGGTCCAGCCCGGCGATCTCCGGGATCCGCCGGGGCAGCAGGCTGCGCTGCAGGGTGACCGCGATCCGGTGCTCCTCGTCGAAGGAGCGTTGCCCCTCGACCGCCGCCGCGACGGCCTGGGCGAGCTGCACCAGCACCGGGGTCCGCGCGGTCTGGGTGTGGGTCGGCACCACCACGTAGAGCGGGGCCCGGTCCTCCCGGAGCCTGGCCGCGGCGACCGTGACGGTGTCCCCGGCCGGCCAGTCGACCAGGCCCCAGTGTTCCGGCTCGTCGATTCGGACGGTGGAGCCGGTGGGCACCCCGGTGTCGTCGACGATCCAGGGCACCACCTCCGCCCCGGCGTCCGGGCCGGCCGACACCCCGGCGATGCAGTCGCCGTCGAAGGTCTCGGCCACCACCGCCGCCGGGCACTTGAAGATCTGCGCCGCGCCGGTCGCCGCCGCCTCCAGCAGGCGGGCGAAGTTCGGTGCCGCGTGCACCGCCACGGTGGTGTCGGCCAGCCCGGTGAGCCGTTCGGCGAGCAGCTCGGCGCGCTGCCGCGCCTGGTAGTAGCGCAGTACCGCGTGCGCGGTCGCGACGAGTTCCTCCGGCTCGATCGGCTCGGCCAGGTACGCGTCCGCGCCCCGGGTCAGCCCCTGCGCCCGGTCCACCACGTCGACCGCGTGTGCCGAGACGTGGATCACCGGGATCGCCGGATGGGCGTCCTTGATCCGCTCACAGACCTCGAAGCCACTCAGGTCGGGCAGGCGTACGTCGAGCACCACCAGGTCGATCGGGTCCGCGTCGACCCGGGCCAGCGCCTCGGCGCCGTTCTCCGCCTCGACCACCCGGAAGCCGGCCCGGGTCAGCCAGCTCACCAGCAGGTACCGCTTGGTCTGGCTGTCGTCGACGACGAGCACTGTCGCGGGGCTGCCGTCCACCGTCAGCCCCCACCGACCGGCAGGGCCACGGTGAAGCTGCTGCCCTGCCCCGGCGTACTGGTCAGCTGCATCGTGCCGCCGAGCAGGGTCACCAACCGCCGGGCGTACGGCAGCCCGAGGCCGGTGCCGCCGACCCGGGTGCTCCCCGGCACCTGGTAGAACTCCTCGAAGACGCGTTCGTGCAGCTCCGGGGCGATGCCGACGCCGGTGTCGGTCACCGTCAGCTGCCACCGGTCGGCCCGCTGCTCAGCCCGCATGCGCACCTCGCCCCGCTCGGTGAACTTCAGCGCGTTGTGCAGGAGGTTACGCAGCACCTGGGCCAGCAGCACCTCGTCCGTTCGGATGACTGCCGGGTGCGGCGGATCCTCGACGACCAGCTCCACCTCGTCCCGGGAGGCCAGCGCCCGCAGGGTGCCGCGCAACTGCCCGAAGAGGAGACGCAGGTCCACCTCGGCCCAGGCCGGCTCGATCCGCCCGGACTCCGCCTTGGCCAGGTCGAGCAGCTCGTTGACCAGGCTGAGCAGGTCGGTCGCGGAGGAGCGGATCAGCTCCACCTGGCGGCTCTGCTCGGTGGTGAGCGGGTCGGAGCCGCCGTCGGTGAGCAGCCGCCCCAACCCGATGATCGCGGTGACCGGGGCCCGCAGTTCGTGCGAGACGTTGGCCAGGAAGCGACTCTTGGACTCACTGGCCGCCCGCAGCTGGGCGGACTTCTCGTCCAGCTCGGCGTAGAGGGCCACCACCCCCTGGTTGGTCGCCTCCAACTCCTCGGTGAGCTGGTTGTAGAGCGCCATCACCCCGTGGTTGGTCTCCTGCAGCTCCGCGTTGAGCACGGCCAGCTCGTCGCGCTGGCTGCGTACCTCGTCGAGGGCGGCGATCAACTGCTGGTTCTGGCTGGCCAGCTCGTCCACGGCACTGCCGGGGGCGACCCGTTCCAGCTCGGCGCGCAGCTCCGCGAGCCGCTGCGGGGTCGGCTCAGGCACATGGGAGGGGGCGCGTCGGGACATCCTCACGACCGTATCCCCCTCGACGCGTACCACGCCCAACGTGTCGACCAGACGTGCCACCGCGCCGGACTGCGGCTGGTAGTCGTCGTCGGGCAACGGGCGCAGCGGCGCGAGGTCGATTCGCAGGCCGAAGCGCCCGTCGACCCGGCCGGTCACGGCGAAGGTGACGTTCGCCCCACCGGTGATGGTCAGCAGGTCCCGGGCCACCTCGCTGAGCGCGGTGGCGACCCGGACCTGGTCCTGGTGCTCCAGGCCGACCGCCGCGGCCACCTCCCGGCCCCGCTGGCGGACCACGAAGATGTCGTGTTCCACCCGCAGGGCCAGCTGCAGCAGCGGCTCGTCCATCCGGCCGGTCACGACCAGGCCCGGGCAACCAGCACGCAGGCGTCGTCGCGCCGGATGCCGGCGTCGCGCAGCAACGTGGTGGCCACCACCAGCGGCGACCGGTCGGCCAGCCCGGGATAGTCGTCCATCGACCAGCGGTCGACCACCCCGTCGCTGTGCATGGTCAGCAGGGCCCCGGCGGCGAACGGGTAGTCGTACTCGCGCACCGTGGGCCGCTGGTGGCCGGCGATCCCGGGCAACGAGACCAGCCCTCGGCGGCGCTCACCCTCGACAGTGATCATGGCGGAGATGTTGCCCAGCCCGGCGTACCGGAGCAGTCCGGCGGCCGGATCGAGTTCGGCGACGGCCAGCGCGGCGCCGCGGGTGTGCGACATCGACCGGTGCAGGTGCTGCACCACCGCGCCGGGCGGTGCGGCCGGCGCGGCCCGGAACGCGGTCAGCGCGGCGTCGCTGGCGGCCGAGGCCAGCGGTCCGTGTCCGAGCCCGTCGCTGACCAGCACCTGGTGCCGGCCCTCGACGACCCGGACGGCGTACCCGTCGCCGCTCACCGACTCGCCGGTCAACGGTCGGGTCAGTCCGGCCGCCCAGCTCGGATCCGGGGCCGCCACCGGCCAGACCTGCACGACGAAGGCGGTGCCCCGGCCGGGGCGCGAGTACCCGTCGGACCAGCTCGCCTGCCGCAGGATCGCGCCGAGGCCGATGCCGAGGGTGCCGGCGGTGGAGTGCCCGTCCTGGGCGGAGTGGGCCAGGTCGGCCATGCCGGGCCCGGAGTCGAGGGCGATCAGCTCCACCCCGGCCTCCCGGGTGCCGCGTACCGGCCGCAGCAGCAACGCGCCCTCGTCGGCGTGCTTGACCAGGTTGCTGGTCAGCTCGGCGGCGACGATGGCCAGGTCGGCGGTGCGCTCGGCACCGAGTTCGAGCTGGCTGCCGAGGCGCTCGGCGGCCCGCCGGACCGCGCTGGCCGCGCTGCTGCTCTCCACCCGGAACCAGATCCCCTGGTCGGGAACCACGTCGGAGGTCAACGGGACCACTTGGTGATGGTGATCCGGGTGCCCCGGCCCACGCCGGTGTCGATCTCGAACTCGTCGACCAGCCGGCGGGCGCCACTGAGCCCCAACCCGAGCCCGCCGCCGGTGGTGTAGCCGTCGGTGAGCGCCAGGTCCAGGTCGGCGATGCCCGGACCGGAGTCGGCGAAGACGATCCGTACGCCGCGCCGCCGGCCGTTGTCCGCGGTCATCACCTCGACGGTGCCGCCGCCGCCGTACACCAGGGTGTTACGGGCCAGCTCACTCGCGGCCGTGACCAGCTTGGTCTGGTCGACCAGGGAGAGCTTGACCTGCACCGCGACGGTACGCACCAACTGGCGGACCCGGACCACGTCCTCGTCGGCGCGGACCGCCTGGGTCTGCGGCTGCCCCAGGTCGACGCCGGTGATCATGCTGTCGCCGTCGTCTCGGCGTCCGGCTCGTCGAAGTCGTAACCGAACTCGTCGGCGCGGGCCGCGGCGACCAGCTCCATGCCCCGCTCGACGTTGAGCGCGGTCCGGATGCCGTTGAGCGAGAGCCCCAGCTCGACCAGGGTGATGGCCACGGCGGGGCGCATCCCGACCACCACCGTCTCGGCGTCGAGCACCTTGGAGATGGAGGCGATGGTGGAGAGCATCCGCCCGACGAAGGAGTCCACGATGTCGAGCGCGGTGATGTCGATGATCACGCCGTGGCAACCGGTGGCGACGATCCGCTCGGCCAGGTCCTCCTGCAGTTGCACGGCGGTCTGGTCGGACATGTCGAGCTGGATGGAGACCAGCAGGATGTCGCCGATCTTCAGGATGGGTACCCGTTCCATCAGGCCTCCCGGCGCGCCTGCGCCTGTCGGCGCGCGTTCTCCACGCCGGTGATCCGCAGGACGTGCCGCAGCGCGTCGGCGAGGCTCGCCTTGGTGGCGATGTCACCGAACTCGATACCGAGGGCGACGATGGTCTGGGCGATCTGCGGCCGGATGCCGGAGATGATGCACTCGGCGCCCATCAGCCGGGCGGCCACCACGGTCTTCAGCACGTGCTGGGCGACCTGGGTGTCCACCGCCGGCACACCGGTGATGTCGATGATCGCGTACGGCGAGCCGGTGTCGACCAGGGTCTGCAGCAGCCGTTCCATGACGACCTGCGCCCGCGCCGAGTCCAGCGTGCCGACCAGCGGCACGGCGACGACGCCCTCCCAGAGCTTGACCACCGGGGTGGAGAGTTCGAGCAGCTGCTCGGCCTGGTCGGCGATCAGGCTCTCCCGGGTCCGGACGTAGCTCTCCACGGTGAAGAGGCCCAGCTGGTCGATCAGGGCGGCGAAGGCGACGTAGTCGCGCAGCGTGCCCGCACCGGCCTCGGCGTCCATCAGCTCCAGCAGGACGTCCTTGAGGGCGAAGATGCTCACCGCGGTCTCGCGGGCCGAGAAGCCCTGCCGGGCCCGTCCCCGGGACAGCTCGGACAGCTCGGCGCGCAGCTCGGCGGCCTGCTCGGCCTCCACGTCGATGATCCCCTGCTCGCCCACGGCGACCAGGCTGCGGTGCAGGTCACCGAGCTGGCGGCGCAGCTCGGCCTGGCTCAGCCGACCGCGCAACGTCACCGCCACGAGCTCGGTCCACCGCTGCGTGATCCGCTCGGCGTGCTCGTTCAACAGACCGGTGAGTCGGCCGTTCTCCTCGGCGGTCAACGCCATGCTTACCTCCTCGACCCGAACCGGCCGGACTCTATCACCGCACCCCGGTCAACTAGTTGCCCCGTGGCAAAGGAATGACCGCTGCCACCGGGTTCGGCTCCCGGTCGGCGTACCCCGGTTCGGTGGGATACCGTTCCCCCGGATAACAGGAGGTACGAATGTCCTTGACGGTGCACACGGAACAGCGTGGCGACGTGGTCGTCGTATCGGTCGCGGGTGAGCTGGACATGGCGACGGCACCGCAGCTGCAGGACCAGATCACCGACCTGCTCGACAAGGGCCGCAACCGCCTGGTCTTCGACCTGGCCGAGGTGTCGTTCTGCGACTCGACCGGGTTGTCCGTCTTCGTCCGGGCCAAGAACAGCTGCGACGAGGCCGGCGGCGTGGTCCGGCTCGCCGCCCCGCAGCGTGGGGTGCTCCGCATCCTGGAGGTCAGCGGGCTGGTCGAGGTGCTGCAGACCTATCCGACGGTGGACGAGGCGGTGGCCGGCGAGCCCACGCCGACCTCCTCCTGACCCGACCCGCACCACTCAGCGCTCGTCCTCGATGAACCGGGGACGGGCGATCACCATGCCCGCCGCCGTCTGCACCACCAGGGCGACCAGCAGGAAACCGATCGGTGCGACCCACCCGCCGGTGACGTCGTACAGGACGCCGACCAGCAGCGGCCCCAGAGCCGCGATCAGGTACCCGACGCTCTGGGCGAACGCGGAGAGCGCCACGGTCCCCTCGGTGGTCCGGGCCCGCAGCCCGATGGTCGCCAGCAGCATCGGGAAGGCGCTCTGCCCGACCGCGAGCAGCACCGCCCAGACCAACGCCCCCCGGTACGGCGCCACGGCCAGGCCCAGGTAGGCCAGGAGCATCGCCGCGGAGAGCACCAGGATCAGCGGGTGCAGCGTGCGCATCCGACCGGCCAGGGTCGGCATCAGCAGGGCGATCGGCACCCCGACCGCGGTCACCGCCGCCAGCAGCAGGCCGGCGTCCCCGGCGGTGTAACCGGCGTCCCGGAAGAGCTGGGCCAGCCAGCCCATCAACGCGTACGCGCCGAGCGCCTGGGTGCCGAAGTAGAGCCCCATGGCCCAGCCGAGCCGGGTCCGACCGGGCCGGATCCGGAGCGGGACCGACGCGACCGGCGTCGCGCTCGGCCGCCGGGCGGCGGCGTGCGCCCGCAGCGCCGCCGGCACCCACGGGAGTACGGCGACCGCCGCCAGCAGCGCCCAGACGGCCAGCCCGGCCCGCCACGACCCGAGCGCGTGCCCGACCGGTACCGCCGCCGCGGCGGCCACCGTCGCACCCACCGTCATGGTCATCGAGTACGCCCCGGTGACCAGCCCGACCCGGTGCGGGAAGTACTGCCGGACCAGCATCGGCAGCAGGATGTTGGCCACCGCGATCCCGCCCAGCGCCAGCGCGCTGGTGACCAGGAAGACCACCGTCGAGTCGGTGGCCACCCGCAGCAGTTGCCCGGCGGCGAGGGCGAGCATCGCCGCGACCAGCACCCGGGCGGCCGAGTACCGGCGGACCAGGCGCGGGGTCAGCGACCCGAACAGGGCGAACGCCAGGGCGGGCAGGGTGGTGACGAAGCCGGCCACCGCTCCGGAGAGCGCCAGGCCGGTGCGTACCTCGTCGAGCAGCGCGCCGAGGCTGGTGATCGCGGCGCGCAGGTTCAGGGCGACCAGCAGGATCCCGACCAGGATCACCACCGGACCAGCGGCCGGTCGGCCGGCAGCGGGTGGGGGTGCCACCGGCGGCGGGGCGGTCGGCTGGGGACCGGAGTCCGGCAGCGGCGCTTCGGCCGGTGCCGGCCGGGTATCCGGCGGCGCCTCGGGGATGCGGGTGCGGGCTGAGGCGAGGGCGGTCGGTGGCGGGGTCATGACCGTCAACCTACAATCATGGGATGAATTCTGGGCGGGTGATGTAACCAGTGCCACCATCGGTTGATTCCGCCACCGTGCCGCCGCGCGGCCGGCGGGTGCAGCAGACCATCGCCTCGCTGCGGGAGCGGATCCTGCGCGGCGACTGGCCGGTGGGCGACCGGATCCCGACCGAGCCACAGCTGGTCGCCACGCTCGGAGTGGGACGCAACACCGTCCGCGAGGCGGTCCGCGCACTGGTGCACGCCGGGGTGCTGCAGTGCCGGCAGGGCTCCGGGACGTACGTGGTCTCCACCGACGAACTGGCCCCGGTGGTGGCCCGCCGGATCACCGACGACCGGACGGCCGAGGTGGTGGAGGTCCGGCGCGCCTTCGAGGTGGAGGCGGCCCGGCTCGCCGCGCTTCGGCGTACCCCGGCAGACCTGGCGGCGCTCGACGACGCGCTGGCCGCCCGGGAGGCCGCGTGGCGCGGCGGCCGGGTCGCCGACTTCGTGGAGGCCGACGCGGCGCTGCACACCGCGGTGGTCGCCGCCGCGCACAACGGCATGCTCGCCGAGCTGTACGCCTCGGTCGGCACCGCGCTCCGCAGCACCATAGCCCGGACCATGGGCGACGAACTGCTCCCCGAGCGGTACGTCGACCACGGTCGACTCGTCGAGGCGATCCGGGCCGGTGACCCGGCACGGGCCGCCCGGGAGGCCGGCGCTTTCCTGGAGCCCGCCCCGGGGGCTTAGGTTGTCCCCGATCGAAACACGGGCCAGCCACAGGAGTAGGGATGCTCAAGGGCTTCAAAGAGTTCATCATGCGCGGCAACGTCATCGACCTGGCGGTCGGCGTGGTCATCGGGGCCGCGTTCACGGCGGTGGTCACCCAGTTGACCACCTCGTTCCTCAAGCCGCTGATCGCGCTGATCACCGTGCTGATCACCGGCAGCGAAAAGGGCCTGGACGGCGCGGTCTGGACGGTACGCAACGTCGAGTTCGACTGGATCAGCTTCGTCAACGCGCTGATCACCTTCGTGCTCACCGCGGCGGCACTGTACTTCCTGGTGGTGTTCCCGATGAACAAGCTGGCCGAGCGGCGGCAGCGGGGTGAGGAGCCGCCGCCGAAGACGCCCAGCGAGGAGATCCAACTGCTCACCGAGATCCGGGACGCGCTGGTCGCCGCCGGCCAGGCCGGCCCGGGGCAGCAGCGCGGCGCGCTCGACGACGTACTGGGTCGCCGCCAGGAGCCGCCCGCCCTGCGCTGAGCCGGCACCCGCACATCGGCCCCTGTGGGAATCCCGCAGGGGCCAACCTTTTTCGTACGTGTGTTCGATAGAGTCCACCCCATGGAGCAGCGGAAACACTGGTGGAACGGCAAGTGGGGGCGACTCGCCCGGCGGGACGTCTTCCTCCGGGTGGACGCCGACCGCTGGCACGTCGAACAGCGCGCCGGCGGCGCCGAGGGAGTCTCCCGGTTCTACGAGTACGACAGCGCCGACGCGGCGGAGGAGACCGTCCGCGCCCTGCTCGACGGGGCAGACTGGCGGGAGCTCTCCCCCCGCCCGCCGGGCGGCTGGACCCCGTCCCACTGAGCCACCCCGCGGCCCTCGCGCGGTCCTTGCCCTCACGTGGTCGCGGTGGGCGCCACGCCGTCGCGCGTTTAGCGTCGGGCCGGTCCGGGAACCGCGCCAGGATGAGCCAGCAGGACACCGAGCAGCAGGCGACCATCTCCCGGGTCACCACCGGCATGCGGGTGATCGACTCGACAGGCACCGAGATCGGCACCGTCGATCTGGTCCAGCGGGGCGACCCGAACGCGGTGACCGTGCAGGGCACCCCGAACGCCGACCCCGGCAGCAGCCTCGACGAGCTGATCGAGTCGACCACCGTCGAGGAGCCCGACGTGCCGGCCGACCTGGCCGCCCGGCTGCTGCACAGCGGTTACCTCAAGGTCTCCACCGACCTGGTCCCCACCGGCGCGGTGTACGTGCTTGCCGACCGCATCGCCACCGTCACCGCCGACGGGGTACGGCTGGCCGTCCCCGCCGCCGACCTCCCGCCGGAGCAGTAACCCGGCACCCTGCCCCCTGGTGCGCGCCCCCGGCGTGACGTGCACGTCCTCGATGCGATGTGAGAGGGGAACCCCTCTCTACCGAAAGCGTTAAGAGGGGGCCCTTCCTTCGCGGAAGAGGAGGAGCATGAGCCAGCCGGCGAGCAGTCCCCAGAACGCGCCGCCCACCCCCAGCAGGGTCACCCCGGAGGCGGTGACGACGAAGGTGACCACGGCTGCCTCCCGGGCGTCCGGCTCGGTCACCGCCGCCGCGATCGCGGTGGCCAACGCCCCGAGCAGGGCCAGGCCTGCGACCGCCTCGATCAGTACCGGGGGTGCCAGCGCGACGAGCGCGGTGGCGAGTCCGGCACCCAGCCCGAGCAGGGCGAGACCGACACCGGCGGTGACCGAGGCGATCCACCGGCGGTCCGGGTCGGGGTGGGCGTCCGGGCCGGCGGCGAGGGCGGCGCTGATCGCGGCGAGGTTCACCGCGTGTCCGCCGGCGGGCGCGGCGGCCAGGCTGGCCAGGCCGGTGGCCCGCAGCGCGGCGCCGAACGGCGGGCGGTAGCCGTAGCCGACCAGCACCGCCATCCCGGGCACGTTCTGCGCGGCCATGGTGACCAGGAACAGCGGCACGGCGAGGCCGATCGTGGCGGAGAGGCTCCAGGCCGGCGCGGTCAACTCGACGACCGGGAGCAGCCCCGCCGCACCCACCCCGCCGAGTCCGGAGGCGGTCAGGGTGATCGCCACCACCGCGACGGCCAGCGCGGCGGGGACCGCCCAGCGGCGGGCGTACCGGTGCAGCAGGACCCAGGTCACCACCACCGGCGCGGCGAGCAGGGGCACCTCGACCAGGGCCCGGACCGGGGCGGTGCAGAGCGGCAGCAGCACCCCGGCGAGCATCGCGCCGGCGACCGGTCGGGGGATGGCCGCGACGGCCCGGCCCAGCGGCGGGAAGAGTCCGGCGGCCACGATCAGCACGCCGGAGACGAGGAACGCCCCGACGGCCGTCGGCCAGCCGCCGGGCAGCGGTCCGGTCGCCACCAGCAGCGCGGCACCGGGGGTGGACCACGCCACGCTCATCGGTATCCGGTGGCGCAGCCCCAGCCAGGCGGCGGCCAGGCCGGCGGTGAGGCAGAGCACGAGCAGCCCCGAGGCGGCCTGGGCGTCGGTGGCACCGACCGCCCGCAATCCGGCCAGCACGACGGTGAACGAGCTGGCGAAGCCGACAAGCGCGGTCACCACCCCGGCCAACAACGGCTGGGTACGTCCGGCCACGGCCACCCCCTCCCCGACTGTTCCGTTTACGGAACGCTGGCCGTGTAGCACCATAGCGGGATGGACCAGCCACCACCAGAGCCCCGTCGCCCCCTCGACGCCGAGGCCGGTGAGGTGGGTCGCCGGGTCCGCACCCTGCGCGAGGAGCGGGGCCTGTCGCTGTCCCGGCTGGCCCGGCAGGCGAACGTGGGCAAGGCCACCCTGTCCGGGCTGGAGAACGGCCTGCGCAACCCCACTCTGGAGACGCTCTACGCGATCACCGCGCAACTCGGCGTGCCGCTCAGCGCGGTACTCTCCGCGACGGCGACCGAACCGGTGGTACGCGGCGCGGCGGTCACCGCGACCGTACTGGAGGTGTTCACCGACACCGACGCGACGTACGAGCTGTACCGGCTGCGGGTCGCTCCCGGGTCGGGCCAGGTCTCCCCGGCCCACCAGTACGGGGTGACCGAGCACGTCACCGTCTTCAGTGGCGTGCTGCGGGCCGGGCCGGTGGACGCGCCGCTGACCGCCGTGGCCGGTGGTCACCTGCGCTGGACCTCGGACGTGCCGCACGGCTACGCCGCCCTCGGCGACGAGGAGGTGACCGCGAGTCTCCTACTGCGCTATCCCCGCCCGAAAAGGTAATTTCACAACGCGGCGTCAGTGTGTCGAGACGCCGACGGGTTGTTCTTGGCAAGCTTGTCCCATGACGCTGATCCTCCGCTCGGCCATCATCAACGACGTCGGCCTGGTCCGGACCAACAACGAGGACTCCGCCCTCGCCGGAGACCGCCTGGTGGCGGTGGCCGACGGCATGGGTGGACTGCCCGCCGGGGAGCTGGCCAGTGAGATCGTCATCCGGATCCTGGACGAGCTGACCCCGCCGACCGGAGTCACCGAGGCCACCGACGCGCTGCTGGCCGTGGTGAGCACCGCCAACCAGCGGATCCGGGCGGCCATCACCGCCGACCCGGCGCGCGACGGCATGGGTACCACCCTGACCGCGGCCCTGCTGGCCGGGGAGACCCTGGTCCTGGCCCAGGTCGGGGACTCCCGCTGCTACCTGCTGCGCGACGGTGAGCTGACCCAGTTGACGCGGGACGACACCTTCGTCCAGGCCCTGGTGGACCAGGGTGCGCTCACCCCCGCCCAGGCCCGGCAACATCCCCAGCGCTCGCTGGTGACCCGGGCGGTGCAGGGCGCGGACGCCCCACCGGCGATCGGCACCCTCACCGTCTACACCGGCGACCGGCTGCTGCTCTGCAGCGACGGGCTCTCCGACTACGTCGCCGACGGGGCGATCGCGGGCACCCTGAACTCCTACGCCGAGCGCCAGCACTGTGGCGAGCAACTGGTGAAGCTGGCCCACCAGGCCGGCGCGCCGGACAACGTGACGGTGGTGGTCACCGACATCACGACCGACTGACCCCGGCCGCCCAATTCGGTTGCGTACCAGGTCGGCGCTGGCTGGGATGGGGTGATGGAGATCCGCCGGGTGACCGCCGAGGAACGTCTGACCACCAGCTATCCGCTCCAGGCGTACGCCTTCGACCGCTCGCCGCTGCCGGCGGCGCAGATCGAGGGCTGGCGGGACCGCCTGCCGTACTGGGCGGAGACCCGGACCCTGGTGGCCGAGGCGGACGGCAGCACCGTGGCCTGCGTCAGCGCGATCCCGATGCGGCAGAACCTGCGGGGCACCGTCCTGCCGATGGCCGGGGTCGCCTCGGTGGCCACCCATCCGCTGGCCCGACGGCAGGGCCACATCCGGGCCCTGCTGCACCAACTGCTCGACGAGATGCGCGACGAGGGACACCCGCTGAGCGCGCTCTACCCGTTCCGGCCGTCGTTCTACGCCCGGTTCGGCTTCGTCGGGCTGCCCAAGGCGCGTACCGTCTCGTTCTCCCCGGCCGACCTCGGTCCGTTGTTGCGCGCGGAGCTTCCCGGCGAGCTGGCCTGGGAGCGGATCGGCGCCGGTTATCCGGCCTACCGGGCGTTCACCGAGGAGTGCCTGCGCCGGCGGCACGGCTTCGCGGTCTTCGACGCGCAACGGGCGGTCGCCGTCCGCGACGACGACAACCGCTGGCTGGTCACCGCGCGCCTCGACGGCCGGACGGTCGGCGCGGTGACCTACCGGATCGACGGCCACGGCGGGCACCTCGTCGCCGACGAACTGCTCGCCGAGGACCCGTACGGGCGGATGCTGCTGTTGGGGTTCTTCGCCCGGCACATCGACCAGGTAACCCGGATCACCGTCCAGATTCCCCCCGACGAGCTGCCCGAACTCTGGCTCACCGACTTCGACGTGCAGGTGGAGGCCAGGGTGAACAGCCCGGAGGCGGCCGCCCCGATGGCCCGGCTGCTCTCCCTGGACGCGCTGACCGGCCGACCCGCCGGGACGGGGCGGGTCCTCGTCGAGCTGACCGGGGACCGCTGGCTGGCCGGCACGCATCTGCTCGACGGGGGCAGCGGTCAGCTGGAGGTGACCTCTGCCGTGGCTGCCGGTTCCTCGACCCCGACCGCCACGCTCACCGCCGCCGGGCTCTCCGCGCTGGCGTACGGGGTGCTCGACCCGATGGAGGTGCACCTGCGTGAGCTGGGCTCGGTGCCCGCCGACGCGGCGGCCGAGCTGCGCCGGATCTTCTCGCGTCAGGTGCCGTACCTCTTCGCCGACTTCTGACCGGCGGGAGTAGGTTCGTCGGCGTGCCGCAGTGGTTGCAAGCGGGTGGCTGGGGGCTGCTGGCCGGTTCCGCTCTGCTGATCGGGGCGGCGGTGGGCTGGTTCGTGCCGGTCCCCCGCCGGGTGCTCGCGTCGGTCATGGCCTTCGGGGCGGGGGTGCTGCTCTCCGCCGTCTCCTTCGACCTGATCGAGGAGGCGCACCGACAGGGTGGGCTGCTGGCCACCACGATCGGGGCGGCCGGCGGCGCGTTGGCGTACACCGGGGCGAACCTGCTCCTCGCCCGACGGGGTGCCCAGCACCGCAAACGATCCAGCGGAGCACAGCCCTCCGAACAGGAACGTCCCGGCTCCGGTTCGGCGATCGCGGTGGGTGCGCTGCTCGACGGCGTACCCGAGTCGGTGGTGATCGGGGCGAGCCTGCTGGCCGGCGGCCCGGTCAGCCTGGTCACCGTGGTCGCGGTCTTCCTGAGCAACGTGCCGGAGGGGCTCTCCAGCGCCGCCGGCATGCGCCGGGCGGGCCGGTCCCGACGGTACGTCTTCCTGCTCTGGACGGCGATCGCGCTGGTCAGCGGGGTGGCGGCGGTGGCCGGCTACACCCTGCTCGGTGACGCTCCGGTGCAGGTGACGGCCGCCATCACCGCGCTGGCCGCCGGCGCCATCCTGGCGATGATCACCGACACCATGGTCCCGGAGGCCTTCGAGGACGCCCACCTGCTGGTCGGGCTGATCACCGTGGCCGGCTTCCTGACCGCCTTCGCCCTCTCCCACACCTGACCAGGGACGACACCCTCAGTCAGTAGGGGTCGGTCTGACCGGCGTCCGGCCCCGGCAACCGCCGGGCCACCCCCACCAGCTCCAGGTCGGACTCCCGCCGCAGCCGCCGCAACAGCGCGGTACCGGCGTTCCCGCTCGCCCCCCACCACCACGATCCGCATGCCGGCTCCGGTACCCACGGATCCGGCCGCCAACCCGTCGCCGTCCGGTTGGCCTGCCGCCGCGGGGGGCCTCGGGCGGACGCCGGGCGCGGGCGGGATTCGGGTAACCTGTGGCCCAGCGGGCCGTTAGCTCAATTGGCAGAGCTGAGGACTTTTAATCCTTAGGTTCTGGGTTCGAGTCCCAGGCGGCCCACCGCGTGCCGTGATCTCGATGTGACCGGTCAGGGGTGCGTCGCCAGGACGTTGGGCAGGTCACCGAAGCGAGCTTTCGCGTCTCGGCTGAGGATGATTCGCCCGGTCTCGGCTGCGTGGGCGGCAATGATCAGGTCGTGCGCACCACGCGGTGTTCCGGCACGTCGCGCCTGTGCGATGAGTCGGGCGTGGTGGGCGGCCGTCGCGTCGGTGTAGTCGAGGACATCGACCGCGGAGACAATCGCGGCCAGCGCTCGGGCCCGATCTGCCGCACGACTGACGGTATCTGCCAGCTCGATGCCGACCCGATACTCGGCGACGGTCACGGCGGCGATCGCCAGCTCGTCCTCGTCGAGGAGGGCGCGATCGAGCGTGCCGCGCTCGTAGGCGATGAGGACGTTGGTGTCGAGGATCAGACGTCGGCCCACGGATCCGTCCGTTCGGTCGTCACGTAGCGGAGGGCGTCGGTGAGATCGGCTTCGAAGTGGTCATCGGGTGCGGGCAGGTCGGCGAGCGCGGCTCGTAGGTCCCGGCCGGTGCGACGGTGGGCCGGATGAATCTCGGCGATCGGTCGGTTTCCACGCGTGACGGTGACGCTCTCGCCGCGCTCGATGGCGTCAAGGAGATCGGAGAACCTTCGTGAGGCTTCGGTGGCCGAGATGGTTCGCATGCGACCAGCGTATCTGATAATCAGACCGAGCTGCTCCATTTGCCCGGACAAGAAAAAGGCAGGGAGTCGACCGCTCCCTGCCACTCTTAACGTATACCACACCGGGGGTCTTGCGGCAAGACCCCGGTTCTGCTGCAAAATCTCCAGCCGAAGCCGGACCCGGTGTCATCCGGGCTCCGCGACCTCCCGCGTCGTCGTCCGACGTGGACGACGGCTGGGCAAGCGACAGAACGGGGATTTCCATGATCGATGTGATCATCGTGGGCGGCGGGCCGACCGGTCTCATGCTGGCCGCCGAGTTGCGGCTGCACGGCGTACGCGTGGTCGTGCTGGAGCGGGACGCGGAGCCGACCCGGGTGGTCCGCTCGCTCGGCATGCACGTGCGCAGCATCGAGGTGCTGGACCAGCGCGGCCTGCTGGAGCGTTTCCTGGCGGCGGGCAAGAAGTTCCAGCTCGGGGGGTACTTCGCCGGGATCGTCAAGGCGTGGCCCACCGGGATGGACACCGCGCACGACTACATCCTCGGCATCCCGCAGCCGGTCACCGAACGACTGCTGGCCGCGCACGCCACCGAGGTCGGCGCCGAGCTGCGGCGCGGCGTCGAACTTGTCGGGTTGAGCCAGGACGAGGAGGCGGTGACCGCCGAGCTGGCCGACGGTACCCGGTTGCGCGCGCGCTACCTCGTCGGTTGCGACGGCGGGCGCAGTACGGTGCGCAAGCTGCTGGGCATCGATTTTCCCGGTGAGCCCAGCAGGGCCGAGACGCTGCTGGGCGTGATGGAGTTGACCGCCGCACCGGATGAGGTGCTCGCGGTGATGACCGAGGTACGCAAGACCCAGCTGCGGTTCGGGGTCGGACCGGTCGGGGACGGGGAGGGGTTGTACCGGGTGGTCGTGCCGGCGGCCCAGGTGGCGGAGGACCGCGCGGTCGCACCGACCCTCGACGAGTTCCGGCAGCAGCTGCGGGCCACCGCCGGCACCGACTTCGGGGTGCACTCGCCCCGCTGGCTCTCCCGGTTCGGCGATGCCACCCGCCTCGCCGAGCGGTACCGGGTCGACCGGGTGCTGTTGGCCGGGGACGCGGCGCACGTGCACCCGCCGCTGGGCGGGCAGGGGCTCAACCTCGGCCTGCAGGACGCGTTCAACCTGGGCTGGAAGTTGGCCGCGCAGGTCGCCGGGTGGGCACCGGCGGATCTGTTGGACACGTACCAGGCCGAGCGGCGGCCGGTCGCGTCGGACGTGCTGGACAACACCCGGGCGCAGACCGAGCTGATGAAGCTGGAGTCGGGTCCGCAGGCCGTCCGGCGGCTGATGGCGGAGCTGATGGACTTCGAGGAGGTGAACCGGCACCTCATCGAGAAGATCACCGCGATCTCCGTCCGGTACGACTTCGGCCCGGGTCACCGGCTGCTCGGCCGCCGGTTGCGGGACGTGGGGCTGCGGCGGGGACGCCTGTACGGGCTGACGCACCGGGGGCGTGGGCTGCTGCTGGACCAGACGGGGCGGCTCTCGGTGACCGGCTGGGCGGACCGGGTCGACCATGTCGTCGACGCCAGCGAGGAGCTGGACGTGCCCGCCCTGCTGCTCCGGCCGGACGGGCACGTGGCCTGGGTCGGCGACGACCAGCAGGAGCTGCTCGACCAGCTGCCCCGATGGTTCGGGACTGCCACCGGCTGAGCGGCCGGGTCGACAGGTGTCCAGCATCTGACAGCCGATCTTGCGTGTCGGGGGTTGGCCGATGCAATTGCATATCGCAACAAACTCACGACGATTTGCCACCTTTGAACATTTAGCCGGATTTGCCATTTCGCCGAGCCGGTCGCTCAGCACACTTCTTCGTTACGGCGACAGACAGCTTGTGCGACCGGCACGGCAGGCGAAGATGCACCTCAGGAAGATTCTTGTTTTCCCCGTCACCCGGTGCGCCCGGCTCCGTTGGAGAGGGTGCAGCACCGGATCTTCTGCTCACCGGTGGCAGATGATCACAAGGAGCCCGAGGGCTCAGAGCAGGCCCAACCCCCAAGAACCGGGTCGCCGCCAGCGGGCCCGGGAAGAGTCAGAAACGCAGCATCGGCCCTGGCCGCCGCTCTTGAGCTTGCAGCAGAACTGCTGGAAGCAGAAAGCGGCGGCCTGGCTCATGCCGCCAGAACCACCGCTCTCCTGCTCCGCCTGATCGCCGTACTTGGCAGATCGAACGATCAGCGGTAGCCCCACTCCGGTGCGGGGCCGGCGTGACACCGGCCCCGCACCGTTCTCTGGAATCAACGAGATCGGTGCCGGAACGATGCGCGGCCCGCCCTGCGGCCGAGCCGCACCCGACCACGAACGATCGATGTTCACGCAGGTGGCAGCGGGTTGGCGCGGGCGTCACGGTTGATCTCCCGGCCCGACGGTGTGTGCCTCGATGTAGGCGGAGAGGCTACGCAGCGGAATGCGGACGGTGCCGTTCGGCCCGTCACCCTTGATCGCCTCCAGCGCGCCGGCCTCGATGTACCGACCGACGGACCAGCGGGAGACCCGCAGCACGTCGGCGACCTCCTGAACGGTCAGCAGGCGCTCCATCTCCAGCCCCGACACCCGCACCCACCTTGTATCGACTCGTAGCGTTTCCGCGCGCTCACCGGACGCTAGCCGACGCTACAAGACGATGCAAGACCGATCCGGCGAGTCGGGATCAGCCACCCTGGCCCTATGTCCGGATCGTGCATTCGTGCTACAACATGCACGTGGCTCAGGGGTCTGCACATGGCGTGGCGTACGACTTCTGGTGGCGGGTGCGCACCGAGCAGGACAGTCGCGGCTGGACCGACGACGAGCTGCGCGCCCGAACCGGCGTCGCCCGCACCACCGTCGGCCGGATGAAGGTCGGCAAGCGGCCACCCACCGCCCGGGTGGTCAACGCCCTGGCCGACGCCCTGGAGATCGACCCGGCCGAGGCGCACCGCCTCGCCGGCCGGGCCCCCGCCCCGCCGACCGGGACCGACGCCGCCCGCGCGTCCGAGATCAGCGTCCGCGAGGCGATCCGGCGGGACCCGGCCTACACCGCGCAACAGCGCACGCTGATGCTGAGCCTGCTGGACATCTTCGAGCAGGCCAACCGCCGGGTCTGAGGGGGGCCGCGGCGGCGTGGCCGCAGGCCCGGGGCGGTCACCGGACCAGACGGTCCCAGGTGGCCGAGCCGACGATGCCGCGCATCAGCAGCCGCGGCAGTCGCCGCAGGTGCCCGACGACCATCGGACCGAAGGACTTGAGTTCCTGGTACGAGGAGCCACGGAAGCTGACATAGGTGAGCGCCACGACAAGCCACGGCAGCGGAGCCAACACCGGGTAGGCCGCGCCCGCGACCAGGGCGACAGCCACCGGCGCGCCGACCCCGGCGACGACCGTGAGCACGTTCACCCAGGTCTTCCGGATCTGCTGGACCAGCAGCGCGAGCGCCACCCCACCGGCCAGCACCGTCAGGTGGGCCACCGGCAGTCGATCCGCCGGCACCGCGAGCTCCAGCCCGAGTACCGCGCCCAACCCGGCGGCGACCACCTGCGCGACGTTCCACGGGGCACCTGGCCGGGGTCGTTGCGGGTCGTCGAGCAGCAGGCGAACGTCACCGCCGTACTCCCCCTCCGGTTCCTCGTCGCGCTGACCGGTCACCAGGTGCCGCCGCAACGAGGTGTGGGACAGCAGTCGAGCCAGGTGCGGCTTACGCCGCAACGCCGGCCGGAAGGCCCAGCTCCCGTCCGGCCCGGTCCGTCCGTACGAGGTGGCGTCGAGCACCCAGGTCAGCAACACGAACATGATGCCGAAGGAGACGAAGAAGCCGAGGCCCACCAGCGCGGGGCCGGACCGCAGCGGGACACCCGCGCCCTGGATGCCGACGGCGCCCCGGATGGCGTACCCGGCACCGACCAGCAGCCAGACGACCGGCACGGTCCCCGGCACCCGGGCCAGCGCGGGTGAGCGGAACACCTCGTAGAGGACCGCCACGCCGAAGACCACCGCGATGGTCCACCCGGTCTGCGCCACCAGCCCGGCCAGCCAGGCGACGAGCATCGCCAGGACCAACCGGAGCGCCGCCACGAAGACGCTGCCCAGGATGTTCGACCTGGTCTCGGCGAAGTCGCGGCCGATCGGCAGCCGGCCCCGGGCGGCACTCTCGCTGTGCTCCCAGTCGTCCGTCACGCCCCGGACGTCGTTCCACTGGTACCGGGCCATGTACACCAGGTATTCGAGGACCAACCACAGCACGACGAAACCGCGGACGTCCGCCCACCCGCCGGGCCCCACCGCGAACGCGGCGTACGTCAGCGGCGCGATCGACCACTTGATCATGTCTTCGGGACGGGGCAGCAGCAGGTACGAGAGGAAGCTCCGCTGCCGGGTGGCGCCGAACGTGGTGGCCACCCCGCCTTCCGCGGCCGCGTGCACCTTCGGCAGGTGGCTGTACCGGGGCCCCTGGACGAACCGCCGCGCCACCAGGGCGAACAGTCTCGCGCCGCCGACGGTCGCCTGCAGGGTCTGGGTGAGCAGGATCAGCACCACCGTGCCGTACAACACCGCCATGGCCACCTGGTACGGGCGGGTCACCGCGGTACCGATGTAGAACGTCATGCCGCCGAAGACGACGAAGATCGCCAGCAGGATGGTGTTGAAGAGGATCCGGTAGGTCAGGAACCCCCGCCGCAAGCTGATCAACTCGGTGGTCAGGCCGACGTAGCTGATCGGCCGGAGATCACCCAGCGCCGCGATCGGCTGCGGGACGTACCGCCCCAACTCCCGCTCCAGCCCCCGCAGATAGTAGCTGCGGATGCTGGCGATCGAACCCATGCCCTGGATGAAGGCGATCAGCCCGAGGGGCAGGATCGGCGCCGCCGCGAGCACGGCATCGGGTGCGTCGGTGCAGTCCGGCGGCTCCCGCATGCCGAGCCCGCACTCCTGGGTCAGCGCCCCGATCATCAGCGCGATCAGGGCGATGGCCACGCCGTAGAGACCGGCCTGCACGTTGAGGTAGTTGCGCTCGTCCTCACGCACCATCTCGTAGTCGAGCAGGAGCGTCTCCAGGCTCTGCGTGTCCCGGACGGAAGGCTCCTGGCCCGGGGACGCCTCGCCGCCGACCTCCGGTGCCAGCAGGCTCCGGCGAACGAGATTCCGCAGGCGACTGCCCACAGCTGGTCTCCTCAGGAGTTCGCATGATCCCGAACGCGAGCCCTCATCATGCCACTGTGGACATCGGCCGGGAGTCCGCTCGCGCGCACTGTCGGATCAGCGACCGCCTGCGTACCGAGTCAGCGGCGGATGCCGACGGCGCCGTAGGAGTGCGAGACGACCGGGTGCGCGCCGTGGTCGGGACGCCAGTCGGCCAGCCAGACCAACCCGGGCTCGACCAGGTCGTACCCGGTGAAGAAGCGCAGGGTGTCGGCGTGCGTGCGGGGCACCAGCGGGGCCGAGCTGCTGCGGTAGATCGCCTCGCCCTGCTGGACCATGTCCGGCGGGACGTCGTCCACGGTCAGGTGGGACAACACCAGGTGGCTGCCGGGGGCGCAGGCGTCGCGCAGCCCGGCCACCGCGCCGTACGGGTCGTCGGTGTCCGGCACGAAGTGCAGCACGGCGGCGAGCAGCACCGCCACCGGCGCGGTCAGGTCGAGGGTGGCGCGTACCGCGGGGTGGGCCAGCAGCTCGTCCGGGCGGCGCAGGTCGCCCCGGACCACCACAACGCCGTCGGTCTCCGTCAGCAACTCACCGGCGTACGCGACGGCGACCTCGTCGTTGTCCACGTAGACCACCCGGGCCCCGGGGTCGACGGCGCGGACGATCTCGTGCACGTTGCCCTGGGTGGGCAGGCCGGCACCGATGTCGAGGAACTGGCGGATGCCCCGCTGCGCCGCGTGGCGCACGGCCCGGTGCAGGAAGTGCCGGTTGGCCTGGGCGGCGCCCCGGGTCTCCGGGAGGATCTCCAGCACCCGGTCGGCGGCGGCCCGGTCCGGGGCGAAGTTGTGGCAGCCGCCCAGGAAGTAGTCGTACATCCGGGCGACGTTCGGGCGGCCCTGAGCCTCTGCCTGAGCCTCCGCCTGAGCCGCTGCCGACGACAGACCGGATGGTACGGGCGGACCGCCCGCGGATGCCGGATCAGGGCTCACCGGGACTCCTCCCTCGCGTGGCTCCACTCGCGCCGAGCGGAATCCGCCCTGATGTCTATCACCGAATGCGACATCCCGCTAACCCGTCGTGTCGTTGAGTCGGGTGTCCGCCACTGCTGGGGGGGGACCGCCACCGACCGAGGAGGTATGCCGTGACCGGTGCACGAAGAACGGTCGAGGTGGATCCGAGCCTGTTCCGCGCGGTGTACGACTCGCCCGCCAGCCTGCCCGGTCGGCATCGGTGGACCACGCCGGAGTCGGACGTACGCCGGATCGAGAAGCTGCTCGGCATGCCCGCGCGCAGCATCGGCGCGCCGCTCTGGCTCAGCGGCGACGAACCGGACTGCCCGAAGTGTCGCCGCCGGGTCAGCTGGCTCGACATCGTCTCGTCGGCGCTCTCCGGGGTGCACGACCGGATGATGATCGCCACCGTGATCCTCGGTGAACGCAAGTACGTCAACACCGAGATCCCGGCGGCGATCGCCGGGTTGCACTGCCTCGACTGCCGTACCCCGATCACCGGGCTGCGGAGTTTCAAGTGCCACAACTGGGCGTACGCCTTCGAGGCGCTGGAGGCGGTGCACGCCCGGATGGCCGGCCCACCCCCGCCCACCCAGCTCTGAACCCGGCACCGTCTGGCCCCGGCACCGTCTGACCCCGGCACCGAGGCGCCACTGGTGCCGGGGCGGTGTGAAAGGGGTACCCCGCTATACCGAATGCGTTAACAGGGGGCCCTTCCTTACCGGCGGGTGGGGCGGCGGCCGGGTGGGGCGGTGGGCTCGGGGCCGGGGTCGGGCACGGCGGGCAGCGGGCGGGTCACCGGCCCGGTCGGGGTGATCCGGAGCCGCTCGCCGCAGTGCCGGATCTCGATCTCGGTGCCCGGCTCGGCGTCGGGCAGCTCGTAGCGGGCCCCGTCGGACGTGAGCGTCACCTGGAGGCGGTGCGAGTGCCAGCGCAGACTGAAGACCAGTCGCCCGATCCGCTCGGGCAGCCGGGGGTCGAAGGAGAGCACCCCCTGGTCGTCGCGCATCCCGCCGAAGCCCTGCGCCACGGTCAGCCAGGCCCCGGCCAGCGAGGCCAGGTGCAGCCCGTCGCCGGTCTTGTCACCCAGGTCGGCCAGGTCCTGCAGCACCGTCTCGGCGAAGTAGTCGTACGCCAGGTCGAGGTGGCCTACCTCGGCGGCGAGCACCGCCTGTGCGGAGGCCGACAGGGACGAGTCCCGGACGGTCCGCGCCTCGTAGTAGGCGAAGTTGCGGGCCTTCTCCTCGGCGGTGAAGTCACCGGGGAAACGCTGCATGGCCAGCACCAGGTCGGCCTGCTTGACCACCTGCTTGCGGTACAGCTCCAGGTACGGGAAGTTCAGCAGCAGCGGGTAGTCGTCCTCGTCGGTGGACTCGAAGTCCCACTCGGGCTGCTCGGTGAAGCCGGCCGCCTGCTGGTGCACCCCGCGTTTGCGGTCGTACGGCAGGTGCACGGCGTCGGCGGCGGCCCGCCAGCCGGCCACCTCGTCGGGGCGTACGCCGAGCCGCCCGGCCTGCTCGGGGTGACGCTCGACGGCGTCGGCAGCGCCACGCAGGTTGCGCCGGACCATCAGGTTGGTGAAGAGGTTGTCGTCGACCAGGGCGGCGTACTCGTCGGGGCCGGTGATCCCGGTGACGTGGAAGGTGCCGTCGTCGGCGAAGTGCCCGAAACCGTGCCAGAGCCGGGCGGTCTCCACCAGCAGCTCCAGCCCCGGGCCGGCGAGGAAGTCCGGGTCGTCGGTGGCGGCGGCGTAGCGCAGCACCGCATCGGCGATGTCGGCGTTGACGTGCATCCCGGCGGTGCCGGCCGGCCAGTAACCGGAGCACTCCCGGCCGCCGATCGTCCGCCACGGGAAGGTGGCCCCGGACAGCCGCAGCTCCGCCGCCCGTTCCCGGGCCTCCGGCAGGTGCGCGTGCCGCCAGCGCAACGCCGAGCGGACCATCGCCGGGGCCAGGTAGGTAAGCACCGGCAGCACGTAACCCTCGGTGTCCCAGAGCACGTGTCCGTCGTAGCCGTTGCCGGTGAGCCCCTTGGCGGGGATCGTCCGGTCGACGTCGGGCCGGCCGGCCTGCAGCAGGTGGAAGACGGCGAAGCGGATGGCCTGCTGCAACTTCTCGTCGCCGTCGACGACCACGTCGGCGGTCCGCCAGGCCACGTCGAGGGCGGCCCGCTGGTCGGCCAGCAGCGCGTCGAACCCCTCGGTGCGGGCCTCCTCGACCGCCCGGCTGACGTGCTCGGCCATCTCCTCGGCGTCGGTGCCGTCCAGTGCCGCCCACTCGTACGCGGCGAACTTGGTGAGCGTGAGCCGCTGGCCGGGCTCCAGCGTGCCGACCACGGTGACCCGCAGCCGGTCGTCGGTCAGGTCGGCCTCGGTGGCCCAGTCGTCGGCTTCCGGGGTCTCGACGGTGTGCCCGACCCCGACGGCGACCCGCTGCTCGCTGCGCTCGGTGCGGTGCACCAGCGCGCCGCCGGTGCCGTGCCGCCGGTGGGTCTCGGCGGTCAGCGGGTCGGGGATCACCGAGGCGGCCCGGGGGTCGTCGGAGCGGTTCGGCACCCGCTCGTTGGCCTGCAGGTCGGAGCAGACCCGCAGCTCCACTGGCGCGTCCGGGGCCTCGACGGTGTACCGGACGGCGGCGATCGGGTGCCGGGAGAGCGAGACCAGCCGGGTGCTGCGGACGTGTACCCGGTGCCCGGCGGGCGAGACCCACTCGGTGTGCCGTTCGACGACGCCGGCCCGCAGGTCCAGCGTCTGCTCGTGCTCGCGCAGGGTGCCGGTGGTCACGTCCAGCGGCTCGCCGGCGACGAAGAGCCGGATCAGCGCGGCGTTCGGCGCGCTGATCACGGTGTCGCTGAGCTGGGGGAAGGCGTACCCGTCCTCGGGGTAGGTCAGCTCCCGCCGCTCGTGCAGCCCGCTGAGGTAGGTGCCGGGCATCCCGCACGGCTGCCCCTCGTCGAGGGTGCCCCGCCACCCGATCCAGCCGTTGCTCAACGCGAAGATCGACTCGGTCTCGGCGAGCCGGTCCAGGTCGGACCCGGTACGCCGGACCCGCCAGGTCGCGTCCTTCGCCGTCGACTGCGGGCCTTCCCGCCCGTCGGCGGTTCCGGTGGTGTGCACATCGCCTCCAAGGCTGCGGGACCTCACCGGCCAGTCAACCGGACCCGGCTGAGAGGCCGCTGAGACGAAAGTGAGGGTTTCGGATCAACCAATGAACGCTGCGGTGAACCGACATGGTTTCCTACGGTGCTCGTTCGTAAACGGTTTCTGAACGCTTGGTGGGGTAACGGCATGGTGAGGTGGGACATGATCGGCTCAGGTCTGGTCGGTGCGGCGGAGGCGCCGTCGGAGGCGCCGTCGGACGTTCCGGAGGTCAGCGGGGACTGGTACCGGGACGTGGTCGAGTTCGCCGACGCCAACCCGGAGCCGGTGCAGTGGTTCATGGGCCACTTCACCGAGGCGTCGATCATCCTGCTCGGGCTGCTCTTCCTGTTGGCCGCCTGGCCGCGCCTGGGCGGCGGCCCCCGGGACCGGGCGCTCGCCCTGGTCACCCCGGTCGCGGTGGTCCTCGCGTACGGGTGCAGCGAGGGCCTGAAGGTGCTGGTCGACCAGGACCGCCCCTGCCGGGCGTTGACCGACCTGGCCATCGTCGCCGAGCAGTGCCCGCCGGTGGGCGACTGGTCGTTCCCGAGCAACCACTCCACCATCGCCGGCGCGTTGGCCACCGCCGTCGTCCTGCTGCACCGTCGGATCGGCTGGTACGCGGCGGTGCCGTTGGCGGCGTTGGCTGCCTTCTCCCGGGTCTACGTCGGCGTCCACTACCCGCACGACGTGGTCGCCGGGGTGCTGCTCGGCACGCTTGTCGTCGCGGTGGTCGCGCCGCTGCTGGCCCGGCCGGTCGGCGAGGTGCTCCGCCGGCGCAGCCGCCGCGCCGAGGATCCGATCCCGGTCGACCGGCACTGATCACCGGCCCTGCCGGCCCGGCCCGACTGCCAAAACCGGGCCGGGCCGGCACAGGCGGGCCGGGCCGGCACAGGCGGGCCGGGCCGGCACAGGCGGGCCGGGCCGGCACAGGCGGGCCGGCGGTGCAGGCGGGCCGGCGGCGGCGGTCAGGTGGCGGTGAGCAGTAACGCGCCGACCGTGCCGAGCACCAGGAACGGGCCGAAGGGCAGGTGACTGGACCAGCGGATCCGGCGGGCCAGCAGCAGGGCCAGGCTGACCGTGGCGGAGAGCAGGAACGCCAGCAGCAGCCCGCCGAGCATCGTCGCCCAGCCGTACCAGCCGAGCAGCAGTCCGACACCGAGCGCCAGCTTCGCGTCGCCCAGGCCGAAGCCGCGTCGGCCGAGCAGCAGCGTGGTGGCGGCGAAGAAAAGGCCGAGGACGAGGCCGGCGGCGGTGGCCCGCAACCACGCCTGCCCGCCCGCCCCGCTCCACGCGGCCAGCCCGAGCAACGCCCAGGTGCCGGCCGCCGCCGGATACGTGAGCCGGTCGGGAAGCCGGTGCACGGCCACGTCGACCAGGACGGCGGGCAGCACCCAGCCGAGCCACCAGAGCAGCGCGAGGGTCTCCGGCACCGAACCGCCGACCAGCGCGGCCACCGCCAGCGCCGCGACCAGGCCGGCCTCGACCATCCCGGGTGGCGCGCCGACCCGGGCCGCGCACCCGCCGCAGCGCGCCGCCGGCCCGAGCGCCGGCAGCGGCCGGTCCAGGCCGACCGGCGCGCCGCAGCCGTCACACCCGACCCGCCAACCCACCCCCGCCGGTACGGCGTGCCGCACCACCGCCAGCCGCAGCAGGGGTACGACGGCGAGCGCCCCCAGCACCGGCGCGGCCGACCGCCGGGGCCGGGTGGCGGTCACGCCCCAGCCCGAAGAAGCACCGCTGGCGACGTTGCGGCAGATCCTGGCCGATCTTGGAAGCTGATGGCCCCTGTGCGGGCCGTTTTTTTCCAAGATCCCTTGGCGAGGGGGCGAGCTGGACGCGTCACCGTCCCTCGACCGCTGGTCAGGGCAACGGCGGACGGCACGGACAGTAGTCGTTCCGGGGTTCTCGTGTAGCGGATGGCGCGAGAACCGACCCGGGACGGCAGCGGCAGACCGCCGCATGCGGATGTCTTCGACCGACCGACCTCGCAGCGATCCGCCCCGACCAGGCCGTCGACACCGGGGGAATGAATCCGGGCAGAGCCGGTCTCATTCCGCAATACCGCGCGGCGGCCGATCGGTGCCGGAGCACCCGGAGGCAGTCCCGCACCGGTACCGACCGGGGTTACCATACGGGGCCGGCCGCGCAAGCTGGACGCATCGCCAGCGATCATCTGCCGACACCCCCATTCATCACCGAGCGTATTCGGGCGAATTGCCTCTGTTGTAGCGGCGTGGGTCAGCTTATGCTCGCCCCTTGGGTACGACGCAACCCCCGAAGAGCAACCGGCGTCGGGCCAACCAGGACAAACGTCCCCGTTCAAAAATGATCCACACAGGCGAATGCGGAAACCGTCGCCGCGGCTCCGGAACTACCGGTCCGAGGCACGTTTCCGCACGTCCGAAGGGCACCGGATGCCGGCATCCCCCGGTCGCCATCGAGGAGGCACGGCGTTGCGCGCGAGGCAGTCAGATCGTCGGGCACCCGTCGTACGTCGGGTCACCGGACTGTTCGTGATCGCCGTGCTGGGGCTCACCTCCGGCGTCGGGTGCGGCGGCCCGACGGCGGAGACCGGTGACCGGCCCGCCCGCCGAGTACCCACCCCCACCGCCACCGTCTCCACCGCCGACGAGCAGGTCGCCCGGAAGGCCGCCCTCGCCGCCTACGCCGGTTATCTCGCCGCTACCCGGGCGGCCAGTCGAAACAGTGATCCACACCATCCGCAGTTGACCAGGTACCTGGGTGATCCGTTGTTGACCCGGGTCCGGGTGACAATTCGTGAGACGAAGGAGCGCGGCGCGATGCGTACCGGGAAAATTGTCTCCGACCCCACCGTGACCAGCGTGGACCTGATCTCGGAACCGCCCACCGTGGAGATCCAGGACTGCCTGGACACCACCGGGTACCGGTTGGTCTACACCCGGAACAACAAGGTGGTGCCCGGTTCCGGCGGGAGCCGGCACCTGGCCACCGCCACCGCCTCCCGCTATCCGGACGGGCGCTGGCTGATTCGCGCCGGCGAAGCGCACCAGGACCAGCCGTGCTGACCCGCCGACCCGTCCGGCTGCTGGCGTTGACGGCGGCGCTGCTGCTGGTCGGCGCCCTGGGGCCGCTGCTGACGGCGGTCCCGGCGGGGGCCGCCGGCCGGGCCGACCCGGGGGCCAACTGCCCGCCGGGGCAGGACGACTGCAACGTCTGGGACGACGACCCGCCCACGCCCGGCAACCCGGGCAACCCCGGCGAACCCGGCGACGGGGACGACGGCGGCGGTGGCCCGGCGGCCCGGTGCCAGTGGGAGGGGCGGGTGATCCCCTGCTACGACGAGTTCCTGGGCTACTTCGACAACAGCACCGGCTGCTACCACAAGCTCCTTGAGCCGCAGCCCACCATCGTCGAGGGCAAGCAGTGGTACCTGGTCACCTGCAACGGCGGCCTCGGCTCCTCCCGCGAGGAGTTGTTCGACGCGCCGCCGCCCGGGTTCGGCGCGCCGCCGGACCCGGAGGAGCTGGCCCGCCGGGCGCTCGCCTCGATCACCCTGAAGGCACCCCGGATCTCCGTCGCACCCCGCCGGGGCACCGGTCCCGGACTGGTCGGGCTGCCGGTCTGGATGTGGGCCAGCCCGGGGGCGAACTACTTCGGCCCGCTGACCGCGTCCGCCTCCGACCGGGGACTGACCGTCACGATCACCGCCCGGGTCGACCGGATCGTCTGGGACATGGGCAACGGCGACCGGGTCACCTGCACCGGCCCCGGCACCCCGTACCGGGTCGACGGCCCGTACGCCGGCCAGCCCTCACCCGACTGCGGCTACGACGACGGGTACGCCCGGGCCGGCAGCTACCGGATCAGCGCCACCACCTTCTGGACCGTCGAGTGGTCGGCCAGCAGCGGCGGGGCCGGTGACTCCTTCTCCCTCAACCGCAACAGCGGCGGGGCCCCGATCGAGATCGACGAACTTCAGGTGGTGACCAGGTGAGTGTGGTGACGCGCAGCGGTACCGGTCCGGTGGACGCGCCGGTCGTACCGCCCCGGGTGGTCCGGCAACGCCGGATGCGTCCCGGGCTGCTCGGCCTGGCGGTGCTGCTGATCGCCCTCGGCGGGCTGGGCGCGGCCTTCGCGGTCACCTCGGTCCGGGCCACCGGCACGTACCTGGCGGTGGCCCGCACGGTCGAGGTGGGCCGGCAGATCGACGCGGACGACCTGGTGAGCGTGCAGGTCGCCGGGGGCCAGGGGCTCGACCCGGTGGCCGCCGACCGGCTCGACGAGGTGGTCGGCATGCGGGCCGCGGTGGGGCTGACCCCGGGCACCCTGCTGAGCATGGCCCAGCTCACCGACGACCCGCTGCTCGGCCCCGGTCAGCAGCAGATCGCGCTGGGCCTCACCCCCAGCGAGGTACCCGCGAAACAGCTCCACCCCGGCGACAAGGTGCTGCTGGTCACCACCCCGGACCGCAACTCCGACAGCCGCAGCCCCGGCACCCGGTTCGAGGCCACCGTTATCGAGATGGCCACCCCGGAGACCAACAACGTGGTGGTCTACCTGGCCCTGCCCAACCGGGACGTGCCGGCGGTGGTGGTGCTCGCCGCGCAGAAACGGATCGCGCTCGTGCTGACCAAGGCCGCCTGAACATGGCGATCATCGCGCTGGTCTCGGCCAAGGGCTCGCCGGGCGTCACCACGACGGCGTTGGCCTGCGCGTTGAGCTGGCACCGGCGGCTGGTGCTGGCCGAGTGTGACCCGGCCGGCGGCACGATCATGGCCGGCTACCTGGGCGGGGTGCTGGACGGCCCCCGGGGCATCGGTGAGCTGGCCGTCGGCGAGCTGCGCGACGGCAACCTGGAGCAGGCGTTCTGGTCGCAACTCGTCGACCTGGACGCGCCGAAACGGGAACGCCTGCTGCTGCCCGGGGTGGTCGACCCCGCCCAGGCCGGCAGCGTCACCCCGCTGTGGCAACGGTTCACCGACTTCTTCACCGGCCTGGAGCAGGGCAACCCCCCGTACGACGTGCTCGTCGACTGTGGCCGGTTGCAGGTGACCGGTCCACCCTGGCCGGTCCTGCGGGCGGCCACCGTGGTGCTGCTGGTCAGCCGGGCCAACCTGCCCGACCTCTCCGGCACCCGGTCGATGGTCGGCACCATCGAACGGGACTTCGCCGAGCACCGGGTGCCCTCGGGCACCCTGCGCCTGCTGCTGGTCGGCCCCGGCCACGGCAGCGCCGAGATCAGCAAGGCCCTGCGGGTGCCGGTGATCGCCCGGCTGCCACACGATCCGCGTACCGCCGAGGTGCTCAGCCTCGGTGGCACCGTACGGGCCGGTCGGCCGTTGATGCGCGCGGCCGGTGGCCTGGAGGTGCCGGTCCGGGCGCTGCTGGAACGCCGCCGGGCCCGCCTGGCCTGGCCGGTCGACCAGGAGGTACCGGATGCGGTTTGAGCCGGTCTCCCACGACCCGCGCGGCCCCCAGCCCGGGGTCACCTCCACGGTCCCGCCGCTGGCCGTGGCGAACGGGCACCCACAGCCGCCGCCACCGGCGGAGCTGCCGGCGGTGGCCCCCGCGCCGCAGCCGACGCCCCCGCCCCGGCGGGCCGACTTCGCCGTGGTCCGGGAGCTGCGCCGGGAACTCAGCGAACGGCTCACCCTCTGGCAGCGCGGCCGGGAGTTCACCGTCGAGGAGGAGGACGTCGAGCGGGCCCGGCTCGCGGTGACCGTGGTCGCCGAGTACGCCGACTCGGTCCGCCGGGCGGGCACCCCGATGCCGGCCGGTGAGGAACGGAGCCTGCTCGACCAGGTGACCGCCGAGCTGGTCGGGCTGGGCCGGCTCCAGACGCTGCTGGTCGACGACAGCATCGAGGAGGTGCACATCCTCGGCTGCGACCAGGTACGGATCACCCGGCACGGCGGTGGCGTGGACTGGGGCGCACCGATCGCCGACAGCGACGCGGAGCTGGTGGAGATCCTCCAGGCGGCGGCCCGCCGGGCCGGGGCGACCGAGCGTTCCCTGTCGACCTCCAAGCCCACCCTGGACCTGCAACTGCCCGACGGCAGCCGCCTCGCGGCGGTGTTCCTGGTCAGCCACCGCCCGTACGCGGTGATCCGCAAGCACAACACTCTCGACGTCAGCCTGGACGACCTGGCCGGCGCCCGGGGTGACCTGGACGAGATGATCGACCCGCTGCTGCGCGACTTCCTGCGCGCCTCGATGCGTGCCGGGCTGAACATCATGGTCGCCGGCCTGGCCGGGGCGGGCAAGACCACGGTGATCCGGGCGCTGATGAGCGAGATCCCGCCCGACGAGCCGTTCGTGCTGCTGGAGGAGAGCCGCGAGCTGCTGCCGGCCCGCCACGGTGGCCGGCACCGGGCGGTGATGAGCTTCGAGGCCCGCGAGGGCCACGGCGAACGCGGGTTGGACGGCCGGCCCGCCGGTGAGGTGAGCATCGCCGACCTGATCCCGGTCTCGCTGCGGATGGGCGTGCTGCGGATCATCGTCGGCGAGGTCCGGTCCCGGGAGATCGTCCCGATGTTGCAGGCGATGACCACCAGCCGGGGCTCGATGTGCACCATCCACGCCCGTACCCCGGCGGGGGTGAGCGAGCGGATCATCGAGCTGGCGCTGGCCCACGGCCGGGAGATGACCGTCGACCAGGCCCGGCGGATGGCCGGCAACGCCCTCGACCTGATCGTCTACGTCACCGTCGAGGACGAGACCGCGATCGGCGGACGCAAGCACCGCTTCGTCTCGCACGTCGAGGAGGTGATCGGCGTCGGCGACGGCAACCGGATCGTCACCACCGCCGTCTTCGGCCCGGGCCCGGACGGCCGCGCGGTCCCCCGGCACCTGCCGGAACGGGTCCGCGAGCAGCTGATGCGGGTCGGCTACGACGCCCGCCTGCTCAGCCGCTGGATCGAGGCCGGCGCCGGTGCCTGGCGTCGCCCCCGCCACAGCCAACTGGCCAGGCGGTAAGACATGAACGTCGAACTGGTCGCGGTGGTTTCCGGGGCGGCCTGCGTGGCCGGGATGGTGCTGGCCGTCGTCGCGGTGGTCGGCACCCGCCGCCCGCGCCGGACCCGCCCCGGCGCGGGCAACGACCTGCGTCGGTTCTTGCTCGGCACGGACACCAGCCGCCGGCAGCAGCGTCGCCGCCGGTCCCTGCTGGTCGGCGCAGTGGTCGCCGGGGCGTTGGCGTTCCTGCTGACCGGCTTGCCGGTGGTGGGTCTGCTGGTCGCCCTCGCGGTGCCCGGGGTGCCGTGGCTGTTCGCCGTCGGCCGGGAGGAGCAGCGGGCCATCGCCCGGATCGAGGCGGTCGGCGAGTGGACCCGCCGGCTCAAGGACGTCTCCGCCGTCGGTCAGGGCCTCCAACAGGCGATCGCCAGCACGGTCACCACCGTGCCGGAGGAGATCGAGGAGGAGGTCCGGGTGCTCGCCGCCCGGTTGCAGGCCGGCTGGTCGGCGCGGGCCGCCCTGCTGGCCTTCGCCGACGAGATCGGTGACCCGGTCTGCGACCAGGTGGTGGCCGCGTTGATCCTGCACCTCACCGACCGGGGCGAGCGCCTCGGTGACGTGCTCGGCTCGATCGCCGGGGCGGCGGCGGCCGAGGTCGCCACCCGGCGGGAGATCGAGGCCAAACGCACCCAGCCCCGGTTCGCGGTCCGGTTCCTCACCGGGATGACCCTGGC
The DNA here is from genome assembly GCF_049179195.1 of Micromonospora sp. WMMA1923. Lineage (NCBI taxonomy): Bacteria > Bacillati > Actinomycetota > Actinomycetes > Micromonosporales > Micromonosporaceae > Micromonospora > Micromonospora sp. WMMA1923. The sequence goes on along the minus strand of NZ_JBMHLZ010000001.1, from coordinate 6,018,739 downwards.
GACCCTGGCGTACGGGCTGCTCAACACCGAGTACATGCGACCGTACGGCACCCCGACCGGGCAACTGGTGATGGTCGTGCTCGGCACCTGCTTCGTTGGCCTGCTGGTCTGGGTTCGCGCGATGAGCCAGCCACCGCAGCCGGCCCGTTTCCTGCCCGCCCCCGATCCGGAGGAGGCGTTGCGGTGATCCTCAGTTGGCAGCTCACCCTGGCCGTGGTCGGCGGCGGGCTGGTCGGGCTCGGCCTGTTCCTCGTCGTCCAGGAGGCCCTGCCGGCCACCCCGGCGCTCGGGCCGGCGCTGCGTCGGCTGCACCAGCCACCGGGTGCCACGCGACCGGGTACCGGCCGGCACCTGGACTGGCTCGGTGGGCTGGCCCGCTGGGTACGGCCGCCGCACCGGGAGTTGGCGCTGATCGACCGGACGCCCGAGCAGTACACCCTCTCGTTGCTGCTCTCCACCCTGATCGGGTTGGCCGCGCCGACGCTGCTCAGTGGCGTCCTCTTCCTGGCCGGGACGGAGCTGCCGGTGGTCGTACCGGTGCTCGGTTCGGTGGGGGCGGCGGCGGTCTGCGCCCTGATCGCCCACCGGGACGTGCTGGTCCGGGCGGAGGCGGCGCGGGCCGAGTTCCGCCAGGCCGTCTCCGCGTACCTGGATCTGGTGGCGCTGCAACTGTCCGCCGCGCACGGGCCGGTGCAGTCGCTGGAACGGGCGGCGATGGTCTGCGACGGCTGGGTCTTCGACCGGCTGCGGGAGTCGCTGCGGATCGCCCAGATGCAGATGCACTCACCCTGGGACGAGCTGCGCGACCTGGCCGAGAAGCTGGGCATCCCCGAGCTGGGCGACGTCGGGGCGATCATGCGTTCGTCCGGCAGCGAGGGCGCCCAGGTGCACGAGACGTTGCGCAGCCGCGCCGACTCGCTGCGCGACCAGATCCGTACCGACAACCTGGCCCGGGCGGAGGGGATCACCAGCCGGCTCGACATTCCGGGCGCGCTGCTGGTCTTCGTCCTGCTCGGCTTCGCCGTCTATCCGTTCGTCGCCCGTCTGTGATCCCCTCCCCATCCCAGGAGAACTCCCATGCGCCTCGTCGCCTACCTGCACATCGTGTTCCTCGACCGGCTCGCCGAGCTGCGCCGGGCCGGTGACCGGGGGGACAGCCCGGTCCCCACCGCCGTGATCATCTTCGGCCTGGTGGCCGCCGCGATCGCGGTCACCGCCCTGGTCAGCACGAAGGCCAAGAGCTGGATGGACGCCATCCCCGGCCCGGCCGCCCCGTAACGACGATGCCGCGTACGCCACCGACGGCCCACGACCGGGCGGCCCCGGCCGCCCGGTGCCACCGCACGCCCGTCGCCACCCCGGTGCCGGGTCCGCCTGGTGGGCCGACCCGGGTCCGGCCGGCGTCGGTCACCTCCGGGGCGGACCGGGGGGCCAGCCCGGTGGAGTTGGCGGTGGTGATGCCGCTGATCCTGCTGCTGCTCTTCGCCTCGATCCAGGCGGCGGCCTGGTTCGTCGCGCGGGCCACCGCGCTGAACGCCGCCCAGAGCGGGGTCAACGCGCAACGGGTCCACCAGGCCCCGGCCGGGGCCGGCGAGGCACGGGCGACCGGGTTCCTGACCGCCGCCGGCGACTGGCTGGTCGGCTGGGAGCGGGCCGGCCCGCGGTGCGTCACCACCGAGACCGAGGTGAACTGCACGGTCACCGGTCGTTCCCTGTCGCTGGTCCCGGGCGTCAGCTTCCCGGTCCGGCAGACGGCCCACGGGACGGTGGAGCGGTGGACCACCGGGGATCCGCAGTGAGCGGCCGGTCCGACCGGGGGTCGGTCTCCGTCGAGGTGGCGATCCTGGCCCCGGCCTTCCTGTCGTTGATCGTGCTGGCCGGCGTCGCCGGTCGGACCGCGATCGCGGCCGAGGCGATCGACTCGGCCGCCCACCACGCCGCCCGCGCCGCGTCGATCTCCCGGGACGCCGACAGCGCCGAGGCGGCGGCCCGCAGAGCGGCCCGTGAGCAGCTGGACTGGTCCGGGTTGAGCTGCACGGGCGCGCCGGCGGTGACCTTCACCGGATCGGTGGGGGGTCGGCCGGCCACCTTCGACGACGCCTTCGACAGCGCGGTGGGCGAGTCCAGCGCGGTGACCGTACGGGTCACCTGCACGGTCTCCTTCACCGACCTCAACCTGCCGGCGGTACCCGGCATGCCGACCAGGCGCACGGTCACGGCCGCCTTCACCTCGCCCCTCGACCGGTACCGGAGCCGACCGTGAACCGCCGCCGGTGGTCGGTCGGTGCGGCGGAGCCGACGGGCGACGCCGGACGGGTAAGCCTCTTCCTGGCCGTCGCCATGGCCGGCGTCCTCGTCGTCATCGGGTTGGCCTTCGACGGCTCCGGCCAGCTGCGGTCGATGCAGCGGGCGGAGAACCTGGCCGCCGAGGCGGCCCGGACCGGTGGCCAGTCCATCGACCGGGCCCGCGCCATCGCCGGTGGCAGCAAGGAGATCGACGAGGACGACGCCCGCGCGGCCGTCCGCAGCTACCTGGCCGCCGCCGGGGTGGCCAGCCACTCGGTCAGCTTTCCGGTGATCGAGGGCGAAAAGCACATCCGGGTACGGGTCGACGTCGCCTACGACCGGCTACTGCTCGGCCTCTTCGGCTTCGGCGACAGCGTCACCGTCTCCGGTGAGGCCACCGCACGCACCCTCACCGAGGGTCCGTAGGAAGGATTCCGATGACAGCTCCGCGTGGCACCGCCGTACGACGAACGGGACAGGTCCTCACCGGACTCGGCGCGCTGACCGTGCTCGGCGCGGTGCTGGTCGGTGGGCCGTTGGCGCTCGTCGCCCTGGCCGGCAATCCCCTCCCCGATCACCTGCCCACCCTCGCCGAGGTCGGCAGCACCCTCACCAGCCGTGACGACGGGCAGCTCTTCCTGCGGGCGTTGGCCCTGGTGGGCTGGTTCGGCTGGGCGACGTTCGCCTTCTCCGTACTGGTGGAGCTGGTGGCGCAGACCTTCCGCCGGCCGGCGCCCAAGCTGCCCGGGATGCGCCGTCAGCAGAAGGCCGCCGCCGCGCTGGTCGGCTCGATCGCCCTGATCATCGCGGCCAGCCCGGCAGCGACCGCGGCGACCACCCTGGCCGGTCCGTACCCGGCGGCCAGCTCGCCCGCCAGCGTCACGCAGGTCGGGCCGGAACGTGCGGGGTACCCGGACTCCGGCGTGGGCGGGTCGGTCCGACTGGCCGGCCTGGACCGGACCGGCGCGGACCGCACGGCCGAGGTCGACGCGCCGGTGTACCGGGTGGCCAGGGGCGACTACCTGGGCACGGTGGCCGAGCGGTACCTGGACGACTTCGGCGACTACCGCGAGGTGGCGAAGCTGAACCGGCTGCGCGACCCGGACCGGATCCGGCCCGGCCAGTTGCTGAAGCTGCCCACCACCGCCGACGACCAGGGCTCCCGGGCGCACGCGAGTGGCCGGCTGGTGGCCCGGCCGGCCGAGGCGGCCCCGCCCGGTCACGACGCCCCGGCGCAGCCACCCACCGCCCCCGGCGGCCCGGCCTCGACCGCCCCCGGTGCGGAGGCCGCCCCACCGTCGGCCGAGCAGCCCGCGCCGGTGGTCCCGCCGTCGACCGACCACACCTCCGGCTCGCCGGTGATGGCGGTCGGGGCGTCCCGCGCGTCCGACGGCGACGGGGTGAACCGGCCGCTAGCGGTCTCCGCGGTCCTCGCCGTGGCCAGCATCGTCGGCGCGCAGATCGGTGCCGTACTCGGCCTGCGCCGCCGGCCGGCGGCACCCCGACCACCCGCGCCCCACCCCGGCCTCACCAACCCCAGCGGCCGCCACCGCCGCGACTGAGGTGTAAGGAAGGGCCCCCTCTTAACGCTTTTGGTATAGCGGGGTACCCCGCTAACGGCGCGACATGTGCACCAGCTCCGGGTGGCGGCGGGCCGGGTGCCCGCGGTCGCCAGCGGCCCCCGGCCGTGCGACCCGACGGCGAGTCGCCAGCGGACGACGGGACACTGCCGGCCATCGCAGAGGCGGGCCGAGACTCCTCAGGGCGGGACCGTCGGAGGCGGGACCGTCGGAGGCGGGACCGTCGCAGGCGGGACCGTCGCAGGCGGGACCGTCGCAGGCGGGACCGTCGCAGGCGGGACCGTCGGGGCGAGCGAGGAACGTCAGGGCAGGCGGGTCTCCAGGACACCCTCGACCACCCGGGTCGGCAGGGTCTGCTGGTCGTTGCCGGACGGGCCGTGCACCACCTCGCCGCCGTTGAGCCGGAAGGCGCTGCCGTGCCAGGGACAGACCACGCAGGCATGCCCGTCGATCTGCTGGACCTCACCCTCACCGAGCGGGCCGCTCTGGTGCGGGCAGCGCTCCAGCATGACGGTGACCTCGTCGCCGTGCCGGTAGAGGATCACCGAGACGTCGTCGACCTCCCGGGTGAGCAGCTCGCGGTCCGGCAGCGCGGCCAGCTCGCCCAGTGGGTGCCACCCCTCGCTGATCCGGTGCAGCTCCGAGACGCTCTGGTTGACCTGTGCGCCCTGCGTGTAGGCCAGGTGCCCACCGAGGTACGCCCCGGCGCTGACCGCGCCCAACCCCAGGTAGCTCAGGGCCCGGCCGGTACCGTGCCGGCCGGTCAGCCGGGCGGCCAACGACCCCGAGTAGAGGGCCAGGCCGACCACGTTGGCGGCGGCGTGCACCAGGCCCACCCGACGCTGGTCGCGGGAGAGGGCCGCCCAGTCGTTGAAGCCGGCGACCGCCGCCGGCACCGCACTGACGGTGCCCAGGCCGACCAGCGCGGTGGCTGCGCGGCGCTGCCCCGGCAGCAGGTCGACCACGGCGGCGCTGATCCAGGCCCCCACCGGCACCTGCACCATCGCCGGATGCAGCGGATGACCCAGCCAGACGCCGTGCAGCAGGTCACGGACCCGCTGCGGGCGCAGGGTGGACTCGACGACACGCTGCACCCGGTCGCCCACCCGGTCCAACGCCCTGGCCTGCTCGATCTTCGTCAGGAATGCTCGCACCCACACCAACTCCCCGCCACCTTCCACCCCAAACCCCCCACCCCGGCCCAATTCGGCCGGGCCGATCGGCGCCGGCACGGGATCACCTCAGGTCGTGCAGGGCGGTCTCGATGGCCCGGTGGAAGGTCGGGTACGCGTAGATCATGTGCCGGAGTTGGCTGATCGGGACGGCCGCGTGCACCGCCACGACCAACCCGGCGAGCACCTCGCCGCCGGCCGGACCGGCCGAGGTGGCCCCGACCAGCACGCCCCGGTCGGCGTCGGCGACCAGCTTGATGAAGCCGTCGCCCCGGTGGATCCAGCCCCGGGTCGACGAGGCCAACTCGGCGAAGCCGACCTGCACGTTGAGGCCGCGTTCGCGGGCCTGCCGTTCGGTGAGCCCGACCGCGCCGATCTCCGGGTCGGTGAAGGTGACCCGGGGCAGCGCCAGGTAGTCGGCCCGCGCCACGCCCTGCGGCCCGCCGACCCCCGCCCCGACCGCACCCGACCCGGCCACACCCGACCCGACCGCACCCGACGCGGCCGTACCCGACCCGGCGGAGCCCGACCCGGCTGAGGCCGGCCCACCGGCGGCCGGGACCCCGCTGGCCGCGCCGACCGCGCCGCCGACCACGCTGGCCGTACCGCTGGGGTCGGGGCCGGCGGTGGCCCGGCGGGCGTGGTCGAGCAGGTCGGCGACGACGATGGCCGCCTGGTACATGGCGATGTGGGTGAACGCGCCCTCGCCGGTCAGGTCACCGACGGCCCAGATCCCGTCCCCGGCGCGCATCCGGTCGTCGACCGGCAGGTACCGCTGGTCGGGGTCCATCCCGACGGTGTCCAGGCCCAACTCCGCCAGGTGGGCCCGCCGCCCGGTGACCACCAGCAGCCGCTCGGCGGTGAACTCCGCGCCACCGGCGGCGTGCACGGTGAAGTGCTGACCGTCGTGGCTGACCCGTTCGGCCCCGACCCCGGTCTCGATCGTCACGCCGTCGGCGCGCAGGGCCGCCGCGGCCACCTCGGAGGACTCCGGCTCCTCGACCGCGAGCACCCGCTCGGACCGCTCCAGCACCGTCACCTGTACGCCGAACCGGGCGAAGACCTGCGCCAGCTCCAGACCGATCGCGCCACCGCCGAGGCTGAGCAGGCTCGCCGGCAGCTCCTCGACCTCGATCGCCTGGTGGTTCGTCCAGTACGGGGTGTCGGCCAGCCCGGGAAGCGGCGGGATCGAGGGGCGGGTGCCGGTGCCGAGCACGACACCGTACCGGGCCTGGAACACCCGGTCGCCCACCCGGACCCGGCCGGGGCCGTCGAGCCGTCCACTGCCCCGGACGAACGTCCCGCCTCTGCCGACGAAGCGGTCCACCGCGACCCGGTCGTCCCAGGTGTCGGTGGCCTCCTCGCGGATCCGCTTCGCCACCGGGGCCCAGTCCGGGCGCACCTGCGCCGTGCCGGCCAGCCCGTCGACCCGGCGGGCCTCGGCGAGCGCGTTGGCCGCCCTGATCATCATCTTGCTCGGCACGCAGCCCCAGTACGGGCACTCCCCGCCGACCAGATCGCGTTCGATGCCGACGACGCTCAGGCCGGCCTCGGCGAGCTTGCCGGCGACCTCGTCGCCGCCCACGCCCAGCCCGACCACGACCACGTCCACAAGTTCCGGCTCAGCCATCCCGACAGCATCACCCATCGACCGCCCTCCGGCCACCCCGCTCACGTTCCGACCGACCCGACCGGCACCCACACCACCAGGGAGGCGGTCAGGGAGTGTCGAGGTGTTCGCCGGGTGCCGTCTGGAGCAGCCAGGACAGTGGCATCCGGGCCTGCTCCTGGTACGCGTCACCGACCAGCCGGTGCAGGGTGACGGTCTGTCGGCTGTCCCGCTCCACCACCCAGTACTGTCCGATGCCGGCCGAGGCGTACTCCCGGACCTTGGTGACCGAGTACATCGCCTCAGAACCGGGCGAGACGATCTCGACCACCGCCAACAGACCGTCCGTCGCCGACCAGACTCCACGCGGTGGCGGCTTGCGCCACACGGTGAGGTCAGGAATGCGGCCGCCGTCACCTGCGGGCCCGGTGATGCGGATGCCGGCAGCCTGGAGCACCTGCTCTGCCGGCCAACCCGCCATGATCAGCCAGGCGAAGACCCGACTGGCGATCATGGCGTGCTCGGAGTCGGGCGGCGGCATGACCGAGAGGACTCCCTCAGGGCTGGTCTCGTACCGGTGGCCGTTCGGGTCGGCGGCGTTCATCGCCGCGAGGTCACCGAGCGTCACGACGGCAGGCATGTACCGGCCCACGGTCTCCGCGCTCATGGGCCTCATCCTAGACGATCGTCCACGTCATCAGCGGTTCCTTCCGCCCCGGCTTCGGGGCTGATCGGGTGCCCGGCCGGCCGGGGTGCTGCTCTGTGCGGCACCGCTCGTGCCCCCGGGCCAACCCGGGCCGGTGGCGGCGGCCCAGTCCTGCGACGCGGGGTTGAACACCGGAATCGCCGGACGGGCACGCTGCTCGGCGCCGGCCTGCGGTTGTGGCGGAGGGGGCATCCCGGTGGAGGCCTGCGGATTCACCGGAGCGGGCTCCGGTGAACTCTCCGGCGTGTAGATGAAATCCCGCACGTACTCGTTGAGTTCTTCTTTCTTCTGCGCGATGGGTTGGTAAGCCCTGACCAGGCTCTGCTGGTCCACAGAGGCTGGATTCCGCTCGGCGGCGTCGCGCAGTAGTCGGTACTGCTTACCAAGCTTTTGCAGCTCTTTGACGTACGCACGCGTCAGCGGCTGCGAGGCGAAGTCTGGTTCCAGACCGGCGATGAATGTGTCGAAATCAGCCTTCGTGGAGTCGTCGAGCCAGGCTGTCAACTCCCCTGTGTGGCGCTGACTGGTTGACTGACTCGATGCGGACGAGCCGCCGCCTGAACCTGTTCTCGGCACTGTCTGCCTCCTTCCGGTGGGGTCACGGGTCGGAGGTGCTACGGACGGGAGGCCGTCGTGGTTCAACGCAGCCAGGGTGGGGGTGGCCCCGGTGGGGGCAGCGGCGGCGGGTAGTCGAGGGTACGGCGTACCGCGTCGGGCAGCCGCCACGGCTCGTGCACGGCGCCCCCCTCGATCGCCGCCAACTCGGGCAGCCAGCGCCGGACGTACGCGCCGTCGGGGTCGTACCGGTGCGCCTGGCGGATCGGGTTGAACCCCCGGTACGGGCGGGTGTCGTGGCCGGTGCCGGCCACCCACTGCCAGTTGCCTGAGTTGTTGGGCACGTCGCCGTCGAGCAGCCAATGCCCGAAGACCGCCAACCCGGCCCGCCAGTCCAGCCGGAGCTGCTTGGTCAGGTGGCCGGCGGTGATCAGCCGGGCCCGGTTGTGCATCCAGCCTTCAGCGTGCAGCTGCCGCATCCCGGCGTCCACGATCGGCACTCCGGTCCGGCCCTCGGTCCAGGCGTCCAGCGCGTCGGTGTCGTACCGCCAGTCCTCGGTGACGCCGGCGCGGAAGGCGGTGCGGTCCAGGTCGGGGAAGGCGGCGGCGGCCTGGTAGTAGAAGTCCCGCCAGCAGACCTGCCGGACGAACGGGTCGGCGCGGTCGGCCACCCGCTCGACCACCTCCAGGGGGGACAGACACCCGAACCGCAGGTACGGGCTGAGCCGGGAGGTGTCGTCGGCGGCCAGGTCGTCGTGCTGGTCGCCGTACCCGCCGAGGTTGGGCAGCCAGTCGCGCAGCCGGCGGCGGGCGACGGTCTCGCCGCCGGCGGCGGCGTCCGGTGACGCACCGGCGGGCAGGGCGGGCAGCCGCCCCACCGGCACCCCGGCCGGCAGCTCGATCCGCTCCGGCCGGGCGAGCGTGGTCCGCCACTGCGCGCCCTGCCAGGCCCGGAAGTACGGGCTGAACACCTTGTAGTGTTCGCCACCGCCGGGGCGCAGCGCGCCCGGGTCGACCACGGTCAGCCCGGGGAAGAGACGCAGGTGCAGGCGGTGCCGTTCGCACTCGGCGCGCAGCCGGCGTTCGCGGCGGCGGGCGTACCGGCTGACGTCGGCGGAGACCGCGATCGCCTCGGCGCCCACCTCACCGGCCAGCCTGATCGTCTCGGTCACCGGGTCGCCCTGCCGCAGCACCAGGTCACCGCCGAGTCCGCGCAGGTTCTCGCGGAGGTCGGCGAGGCTCTGGCGCAGGAAGCGGGTCCGGTTCGGTGACCGGTCGGCCAACGCCGGGTCCAGCACGAAGGTCGGCACCACCCGGTCGAAGGCCGCGCAGCTGGTGGCCAGCGCCGGGTGGTCGTGCACCCGCAGGTCGCGGGTGAACAACACGATCGCGGTACGCACCGAGGTCAGCCGCCCACCGGTCGGGGTGCCGGCACGGCGTCCGCCTCGGCCAGCGGCCCGGCCAGGTCGGGGCCGGGGACCACCACGGGGGTGCCGGTGGGGGTGAGCAGGGAACGGGCGGCCACCGACATCCGGCGACGCTGCGGCACGGTGGCCCGCCGGACGAAGACGTCGTGGTCCTGGCCGGCCACCTCGTCGAGGATGCCGCCGTAGAGGGCGTAGGCGGTGCGCATGCAGGCCTGTGAGGCGGGGTCGAGCAGGGTGATCCCGTCGGCGGCGGCCACGTAGTGCGCCTGGGCCCGGCGTACCTCGTACCGGATCAGTTCGCGGATCGCCTCGGTGCCGGCACCCCGGTCGCGGGCGGCGAGCAGGTCGTCGCGGGTGACGCCGAAGGCGGCCAGGTCCTCGTCGGGCAGGTAGGTGCGCCCCCGGTCCAGGTCCTCGCCGACGTCCCGGATGAAGTTGGTGAGCTGGAAGGCGAAGCCGAGCTGGCGGGCCGGCTCGCGGGCCGCCGCCGGATCGGAGCTGCCCAGGATCGGCAGCATCATGGTGCCGATCACCGCCGCCGAGCCCTCCATGTAGTCGAGCAGGGCGTCGTAGGTGCGGTACGAGGTGACGGTCAGGTCCATCGCCATGCTCTTGAGAAACGACGCAAAGTCGTCCCGGTCCAGGTCGAAGACGGCGATGGTGTGCAGCACGGCGGGCAGCAGCGGGTCGTCGACCGGCTCGCCGTGCAGTCCGGCGAGGAACCGGCCGGCCCAGTCGTCGAGGCGGGCGGCCCGCTCGGCCGGGGGCAGGTCCTCGGTGCGGTCGACGATCTCGTCGGCGTACCTGGTGAAGCCGTACAGGGCGTGCACATGCCGCCGTTTCCATGCGGGCAGCAGGCGGGTGGCGAGATAGTAGGTGCGGCCATGCCGTCTGTGCAGCTCACGACAGCGGTCATAGGCAGCGGTGAGGTCGATGTCCACCGTGGCCCTCCCTCGAATTCGACGCACCAATCGACGCAACTCGTAACCCTAGGGTACGCTCGTCCACATGGCCAACGACGCAGTAGCGGAAAATGACCTCCGCCTGACGGCGGACCGGCCGACCGAGGGCGACGATCCGGTGGGCGCGGTGCTCGCCGCGTACACGCGGGACCTGGTCGAGGCGGTGGACCACACCCTGGCCGCCTTCCTCTCCGACGAGGTCGAATCGCTGCGGGCTATCGACGCAGCCATGGGCGGCTTCGCGGCGACCGCGCGGGAGTGCGTGCTCTCCGGCGGCAAGCGGGTCCGTCCGACCTTCGCCTACTGGGGCTGGCGCGGCGTGGCCGGCGGGGACACTCCGCTGCCGGCGGTGCTGCCCGCGCTGGCCGCCCTGGAGCTGCTGCACACCTTCGCCCTGGTCCACGACGACGTGATGGACGCCTCGGCGACCCGCCGGGGGCGGCCGACCGCCCACCGGGCGCTGGCCGCGCAGCACGTCGCCGCCGGTCGGCGCGGCGACCCCGACCGGTTCGGCGACTCGGTCGCGGTGCTCGTCGGTGACCTCTGCCTGGTCTGGGCCGACCGGTTGCTCGCGCGGGCCGCCGTCGGCGCGGACCGGCTGCTCGACGTGCGACGCTGCTACGACCAGATGCGGGTCGAGACGATCGCGGGGCAGTACCTCGACGTGCTCGGTGAGAGCGACGCGGCGAACTGGTCGGTGGACCGGGCGCTGCGGGTGGCCCGGTACAAGACCGCCAGCTACACCGTGCAACGGCCGATGCTCTTCGGGGCCTGCCTGGCCGGTGTCGGCCCGGACGAGCCGCTGGGTGTCGCGTACACCCGCTACGGCCTGGCCGTGGGCGAGGCGTTCCAGCTCCGCGACGACCTGCTCGGCGTCTACGGTGACCCGGCGCGGACCGGCAAGCCGGCCGGTGACGACCTGCGCACCGGTAAGCCCACCGCGCTGCTGATGTTGGCCCGCCAGGCCGCCGATCCGGCGCAGCGGCAGGCCCTGGACCGCGCCGGTGGTGCCACCGACGAGCGGGAGATCGCCGACCTCGCCGAGGTGGTGGCCACCACCGGGGCGGTGGACCGGATCGAGCAGATGATCGCCGACCGGGTGTCCGAGGCGCTGGCCGCGCTGGACCTCGCACCGATCGACGAGACGGCGCGTACCGCGCTTGTCGGTCTGGCCACGGCCGCCACCCGGCGGCAGGCATGATGAGCAGTCTTTCCAGGAGGTGGGCGGCGTGCGGACGGTGAACGGACGGACGGACCGGGTGGTGGTCGTCGGCGCCGGTCTGGGTGGGTTGGCCTGTGCGCTGCACCTGGCCGGCAGTGGCCGGCAGGTGACCGTGGTCGAGCGGGAACCGGTGCCGGGCGGGCGGGCCGGGCGGCTCAGCGTCGACGGGTACGAGTTCGACACCGGTCCGACCGTGCTCACCATGCCGGACCTGATAGCCGAGGCCCTCGACGCGGTGGGTGAGCAGCTCTCCGACTGGGTCGAGCTGATGCCGCTGGACCCGGCGTACCGGGCGTACTACCCGGACGGCTCCACGCTGGACGTGATCACCGACACCACCCGGATGGCCGCCGAGATCTCCCGGGTGTGTGGTCCCCGGGAGGCCGACGGCTACCTGCGGTTCGTCGACTACGCCCGGCGGCTGTGGCAGTTGGAGCGGGCCGACTTCATCGAGCGCAACCTGGACGCCCCGACCGACCTGCTCACCGGCAACCTGCTGAAGCTGCTCGCCTCGGGCGCGTTCCGCCGACTCCAGACCAAGATCAACCAGTTCTTCCGGGACCCCCGTACCCAGCGGATCTTCTCCTTCCAGGCGATGTACGCCGGACTGGCACCACACGACGCGCTGGCCATCTACACGGTCATCGCGTACCTGGACTCGGTGGCCGGGGTCTACTTCCCGCGCGGCGGCATCCACGCGGTCTCCCGGGGCATGGCCGGCGCCGCCGAGAAGCACGGCGTCCAGTTCCGGTACGACACCACGGTGACCCGGGTGGAGACCGCCCACGGCCGGGCCACCGGCGTGACCACCGCCGACGGCGAGTTCATCCCGGCCGACGTGGTGGTGCTCAACCCCGACCTGCCGGTGGCCTACCGCGACCTGCTACCGCCGACCCGCACCCGCCGGCTCACCTACTCGCCCTCCTGCGTGGTGCTGCACGTCGGCTCCCGACAGGGCTACCGGAAGATCGCCCACCACAACATCCACTTCGGTCGGCCCTGGAAGGGCACCTTCGACGAGGTGATCCGGCGCGGTGAGCTGATGAGCGACCCGTCCCTGCTGGTCACCAACCCGAGCCGGACCGACCCGTCGGTCGCACCGGCCGGCGGGCACACCTACTACGTGCTCGCCCCGGTGCCGAACCTGGAGAAGGCCCCCTTCGACTGGCCCGGCGACCTCACCCGCCGCTACTCCGACCAGCTGATCGGCACCCTGGAACAGCGCGGGTACGTCGGCTTCGGTGACGGCGTCGAGGTGCTCCGGGCGATCACCCCGGCCCAGTGGGCGGAGCAGGGCATGGCCGCCGGCACCCCGTTCGCCGCCGCGCACAGCCTCTTCCAGACCGGGCCGTTCCGCCCGTCCAACCTGCACCGCACACTGTCCAACGTGGTCTTCGTAGGATCGGGTACCCAGCCCGGTGTCGGTGTGCCGATGGTGCTCATCTCCGGCAAACTGGCTGCCGCCCGCGTCACCGGAGGTGCCTCATGACGTCCCGGGAGGGACACCTGGTCGAGCTGGTCGACGACGCCGGCCAGGCGATCGGCGAGGAGACCGTGTCGACCGCCCACGAGCCGCCGGGCCGGCTGCACCGGGCCTTCTCGGTGCTGCTGACCGATCCGGCCGGACAGGTGCTGCTGCAACGCCGCGCCGAGGTCAAGACCCGTTTTCCGTTGCGCTGGGCGAACTCCTGCTGCGGCCACCCACTGCCGGGTGAGTCACTTGTCGAGGCCGCCAACCGCCGGCTCGGCGAGGAGCTGGGCGTCGAGCCGGTCGAGCTGACCGAGATCGGCGTGTACGTCTACTACGCCGAGGACCCGCTCACCGGCCGGGTCGAGTTCGAGTACGACCACGTGCTGCGGGGCAGCCTGCCGGCGGAGGTGACGCCCCGACCGGACCCGGCCGAGGTGGCCGAGCTGCGTTGGGCGGACCCGGCAACCGTCGCGGCCGACCTGGACGTCGACCCCCGGTCGTACGCGCCCTGGCTGGGCGGCGTGCTCGACCGGCTGCTCCGGCCCACGGAGCCGTCGGGTGGCCGATGAGGCGCTGAGCGCGGGCGCGGTGGCCCGTCGGCTGGGGGTCGCGGTCACCACGTTGCGCACCTGGCACCAGCGGTACGGGCTCGGGCCCAGCCACCACGTGCCGGGGCACCACCGCCGGTACACCCCGGACGACCTGGCCCGTCTGGAGATCATGCGCCGGCTGACCAACGAGGGGGTCAGTCCGGCCGAGGCGGCCCGCTGGGCCCGGCAGGCACCCGAGCCGGGCCAGCACGTCAACGGTGGCCAGCCGCGCCTGCGCCGCGACGGTGGTGGCACCGCGATCCCGGTCGGCCGGGCCGGGCCGGCCGCCCGTGGCCTGGCCCGCGCCGCCATGCGGCTGGACCCGGTGGCGATCAGTCTGGCGATCACCCAGTCGCTGGCCGCCAACGGGGTGATCGCCACCTGGGAGGGGCTGCTGCGACCGGTACTGGCCGGCATCGGTGAGCGGCACGCCGCCACCGCCGGGTTGATCGACGTGGAACACCTGGTCTCCCGCTGCGTCTCGGAGTCCTTCGCCACGGTCGTCCGGGCCGGCACGGTCACCGGGCCGGCCCGGATCCTGCTCTCCTGCGCCGACGAGGAACAGCACACCCTGCCGCTGGAGGCGCTGGCCGCCGCGCTCAGCGAGGCCGGGGTGGCGTACCGGATGCTCGGTGCCCGGGTGCCCCCGGCGGCGCTGGTGGAGGCGGTCAACCGCACCGGCCCGGCCGGCGTGGTGGTCTGGTCGCACACCCGGGCCACCGCCGACCCGCGCCAGCTCACCGCCCTGCTCGCGGTGCCCCGCCGACCGTTGCTGGTGCTGGCCGCCGGGCCGGGTTGGCGGGCCGACACGCTGCCCGCCGGGGTGGTCCGCCCGATCGACCTGGCCGAGGCGGTCTCGCTCGCCAGCGCCGTACGGGACTCCCTGGAACAGTCGACGGCGGACTGACCAGCGGTGCGGGCAGCGCCCGGAACGGTCACCGCCAGGGCCTACCGACCGGCGGTGCCGGAGGTTGGCGGCCTCGACTAGCGTCTGAGCGTCCGCCACCCCCGCCATCCCCGGGAGCGAACGTTGAACGCCCGCATCCCTCTCGCCGTCGGCCTCGGCCTGCTGCTGCTCGTCACCGGCTGCGGCGAGCCCGACAGCAGAACCGAACCCGGTGCCGCGCCCGCCTGGTCGTCCGCACCGTCGCCCACTCCCGAAGCCACCACCGGGCCCGTCCCCACACCCGCCGCCACCCCGAGCCCGACCCGCACCTCACCGCCACCGCCACCACCGGTACGGCCCCGTCCCACCGCGCTCCCCGCCGGCCTGCGCAAGACCACCGGGGTACGCGGTGTCGCGCTGACCTTCGACGACGGGCCGGACCCGGTCTACACCCCCCGGATCCTGGACCAGCTGCGCGAGGCCAAGGTGAAGGCCACCTTCTGCGTGGTCGGCACCCGGGCCCGCCGCCACCCGGAGCTGGTGGCCCGGATCGCCCGCGAGGGCCACCAGCTCTGCAACCACAGTTGGCAGCACGACATGGACCTGGGACGCCGCCCGCTGGCCGCCATCCGGGCCGACCTGAAGCGGACGAACAAGGCGATCAGGGCGGCCGTGCCGGACGCGAAGATCCCGTTCTACCGCCAGCCGGGCGGCCGGTGGACCGCCGAGGTGGTGGCGGTCGCCAAGCAGCTCGACATGCGGTCGCTGCACTGGACCGTCGACCCGCAGGACTGGGCCAAGCCCACCGCCGCCACCCTCACCAAGCGGGTCCACAAGGCGGTTCGCCCCGGCGCGGTCGTCCTGCTGCACGACGGAGGCGGGGACCGCACCGCCACCGTCACCGCCTGCCCCCGGCTGATCACCGAGATCAAAGACCGGTACGGCATCACGAAGGCGCGCTGACCTGGCACTTCCCGGGACACAGCGCCCAGCGCCCTACCGGTTTGGTCGAGCGGCCGAGCATCACGTATGCTTTCGAAGCCTCCGGCGGGGCCGGATGGGAGCAAGTCCGCTTGAAGTTGCGAGTGTGCAATGATGGCGGGGCCGCCCTCATCGTCTAGCGGCCCAGGACGCCGCCCTTTCAAGGCGGTAGCACGGGTTCGAATCCCGTTGGGGGCACGATCCGGCTCCGGCCGGAGGCAACACATGAGGTCCTGTGGAGCAGTTGGAGTGCTCGCCGCCCTGTCAAGGCGGAGGTCGCGGGTTCAAGTCCCGTCAGGACCGCAGCGCCGACGCCGCGCTCTTCGCGCGGCGTTCTGCGTATCGGCCCAGGTGCCCCACTACGGGTACGATGAGCCGAAGATACGGCCAGGTAGCTCAGTTGGTACGAGCGTCCGACTGAAAATCGGAAGGTCGGCGGTTCGACCCCGCCCCTGGCCACATAGCCTTTCGCCGGGCTACAGGAATCCTCACCTGCGGAAACGCCGGTGAGGATTTTCCTTTTCCCGGACACACGCAGCGCCGGTGCGGTCGGCCCCGGCTTCTCGAACCCGCCCGGACATGAGCCGTTGGGCAACCCGGACGCAGATCGGCCTCAGAGTGGCTGGCGCGACCTTGGGCCTCCTCAAGGGCTGAGGTAGCCGGCGATTCTCGGCCCGCCCCGGCCAGCACCACCTCACTGGACCAATGCGCCGACGACACACTTCGGCGGGCTGCGGGGGGTGTTACCAGGGGGTATGGTCCGGGCCTATGGGACAGGGGAGCACAAACGTCCGGCAGGAGAGCGCGCGGTTCTCGCTACGCAGCAGTCTCGTGGTCCCGGTCCCCCCGGAGGAGGCATTCGCGGGCTTCACCGGCGGCCTGGCCGGCTGGTGGGTCCGGGAGTACACCTGGTCCGGCCCGGTGGCCCTGGTCGAGCTGGGCGTCGAGCCCCGGGCCGGCGGCATGCTCTACGAGATCGGCCCGCACGGTTTCCGGGCCGACTGGGGACGAGTTCTCACCTGGGATCCACCACACCGGCTGGTCTTCACCTGGCAGATCGGGCCGGACCGGGCACCGCTGCCCGATCCGGCCACGGCCAGCGAGGTGGAGGTGTGGTTCCAGCCGGACGGCCCGGGGCAGACCCGGGTGACGGTGGAGCACCGGCACTTCGACAGGCACGGCGCGGCGGCCGAGGGCTACCGGGAGGCCCTCACCGCCGGCTGGCACGAGCTGCTCACCCGTTACCGCGCCTCGCTCGCCTGACCCCGCCCCGCGCCCACCAGGGCGGCTCAGGCGGGCAGAGCGGGGTTCGGTGGCGACGGGGTGGGGATGGCGGTGCCGCCCAGGTCGGCCCGGTGACCGGCCTCGACTCCGGAGCCGAACCCCCGGCCGACCAGCCGTCGGGGTGGCGCGGTCCGGAGCCGGGGATAGACCTCGGCGACCCGCCGCTGCACCCGGTCCGACCGGTCGGCAAGCACCAGGGCGTACGAGGGGCCGTCGATGCGGGTGGCCGCCCCCGCTTCGGCCTGGCGTAGCCGCTCACCGATCACCTGGGCGAAGCCGGCCAGCCAGGACCGGCGGAACGCGGCCGGCTGTTCGCCTGCCGGCACGATCGCCCCGGCCAGGCCGTGTGCGGCCTGCACCAGCAGCGAGGTGAAGAGCAGATCGACCCGCGCCAGGTCGCTGGCGAAGCCGAACAGGTGCAGCTGGTACCCGGCGCCGTCCCGGCGACGTACGCAGCGGCAGCGCAGCGGATCGGCGACCGCGGCCAACAGGCCGGCCTTGTCCCGGGCGTACGGGGCCGGGACGTCCACCACCCGGTCACCGACCGGGTCGACGCCCGGGTCACGGGCAGCGAGCAGGGCCTGATCGACGCCGTACCGGGCGATCAGTTCGGTGGCCTTGGCGGTGAACGCGGCGGACTCGGCGGCGGTGCAGGCCGGGTCCTCGGCCTTGGCCAACAGCTTGCGGATCTTGCTGAGCATGGCCTCCGGCATGTGAACAGAGCTACCACACCGGCCGGGGACGGCTGGGGGCGACAGGGCATCCATCGACGCGTACCATCATCGCGATGCATCATCCGTCCATTGCGGACGGTCGGATCGAGCAGTTGGAGGTGGGTATGTCAGTCAAGATCGCCCGGGTGCTGGCCACGACGGTCGCGGTGTCGGTGGCCGCCCTCGGCACCCCGGCCGAAGCCGCGCCGCAGAACCAGTTCGGCACCACGGCCAGCTGCTACGGCGGCTCAGTCCGGTCGTACTTCGAACGCGCCGGCTCGGGAGGCGACGCCGGGCCGTACCGGACCAGCACCCGTTGCCGGGACATCAACGTCCGCAACGCCAGCCCGTTCGCGGTCGACGCCTGCGTGATCTTCATCGACCAGACCGGCAAGTGCAACTACTGGACCTACCTGCCCGCCAAGTCCGGCTGGGTGGTGGTGGCCACCAACGTGCGCGACGGGGTCAACTTCAAGGTCCGTTTCGTGACCCAACGCTACGAGTACGAGCCGCTGACCGCCCACCACGCCTACTGAGCGCGGCTGCGCAGCGTGGCCACCGTCGACCCGGCCAGGGTGGCCAGGCAGTCCGGCAGCTGACCGTCGGCCACCGCCGCGCCGAACAGGGCCTCGCCGGCGTCCTGGTCGTGGTTGGCGTACGCACTGACGAACCGGGCGACCCAGCGGGTGTCGTACCCGGCCTGGTCGATGCCGGGGAAGTCGAGCGCGGCACCCGAGCCGCGCGGGCCGTCCCCGACCATCGTGGCGGCCAGGCACCAGGCCACCTCGTAGGCACCGGCCAGCCCGGATCGGTCGACGACCGTGTCGAACGCCTGCGCCACCCCGACCCCGTCGCCGTCCAGCGCCGAGTCGAGAATGGCGGTGGCATCGTCGACCAGCTGCTGTGATAGGTCCGTCACTCGCCGCACAGTAGGAGGATAGGTCAAGTCGCTCACGCTGCACAGTGACCCGGTGACGTTCGGTGCCCGGCGGTGCGTGGCGGTCAATTGATCCGGCTCCTGACACCCACCTGCTCCGACAGCACGCTAAGGTGCGCAGCGGACCTTTCCCGCAGGAAGGACGACCATGCTCGGTACCCGAGTCCCGCGCGCCGCCGCACTGGCGGTGACCGCGGCGCTCCTGCTCGCCACCAGCGCGTGCGGGACGGACGAGCCCGAAGAGGCGGACACCCGACCGGTGCGCCTCTACGGGAGCGACGGCAACATGCAGAACTCCTTCGCCGCGGAGTTGAAGGACCGGGCCGACCTGGTCGACGGCATGAAGGGCACGACCCCGCTGACCCGGCTGCCGGAGAGCTTCACCAACCGGCTCCGCGCGGTCGACCCGAAGCTCACCGACTTCCTGTACGCCGCGGAGTCGTACGACGCCGTGGTGATCAGCGCGTTGGCCGCCCAGCTCGCCGGCAGCACCGAACCGGCCGCGATCGCCAAGCAGATCGTCGGCGTCACCAACGGCGGGCAACGCTGCGAGGACGTCGCGAAGTGCCTGGAGTTGGCCCGCGACGGTCAGGACATCGAGTACCGGGGCGTGTCGCTGAACCGGGCCGGTTTCACCGACACCGGTGAGCCGGCCACCGCCAGCTACGCCACGCTGCACTTCGACGACCAGAAGATCGACGACGGCAAGACCGAGTTCGTCGGTGCCGGTGACGAGTCGAACGCGAGCACCAAGGCACCGCCGCGGGCGCGCAAGCAGACTCCGGCGGTGCTCCGGGACTCCGGTGCCCCGCTGGTCCTGGGCGGCCTGCTGCCGCGTACCGGTGACCTGGCTCTGGCGTACCCGCCGCTGGCCGCGGGTTCCGCGCTGGCGCTCAGGGAGATCAACCAGGCCGGCGGGGTGCTCGGCGAGCCGATAATGTGGATCGACGGCGACGACGGCACCAACCCGACCGTGGCCAAGGCCACCGTGGCGTCGCACGTCGCCGAGGGGGTGCACGTCATCATCGGCGCCGGCGCCTCGGGGATCTCCCGGGAGGTGCTGCCGGACGTGGTCGCCGCCGGCCGGATCCTCTTCTCCCCCTCCAACACCGACGCCAGCCTGAGCAAGGTGGACGATCAGGGGCTCTACTTCCGTACCGCCCCACCGGACAGCCTCCAGGGTCGGGCGCTGGCCGACGTGATCCTGCGCGACGGCCCGCGCCGGATCGTGCTGCTGGCCCGCAAGGACTCCTACGGCGAGGGCCTGCAGGGGTACGTCCAGGCCGAGCTGGAGCGGGCCGGCATCGGTGACGACCGGGTCAAGCTGATCACCTATCAGCCGCCGGACAGCCCCGAGGCCCCGCCTGTCGACTTCGGCTCCGCCGCCCAGGAGATCAGGGACTACCAGGCGGAGGCCGTGCTGATCATCGGCTTCGGTGAGTCGGCCCCGCTGATCCGGGCCCTCGACGACGCCGGGGTGCGGCTGCACCGCTGACCCGCCGCGCCGCACCCCACCGGGTGCGGCGCGCCGTCGCTGAACCGCCGGGGTCAGTCCGCCGGGCGGCGGGTGCGGCCCCGCTCCAGGAACTCGGTCATCCGGCGGTGCTTCTCCTCGTCGGAGAAAAGGACCGCCTGACTGACCAGGTCCAGGTGCGGATGGGCGGCCGGTGGGGCGTCCACCGCCAGCTTGGTCAGCCGCAGCGCCAGGGGCGATCCCTTGGCTATCTCGTCGAGCAGCCCGTGGGCGACGTCCAGCAGCTCGCCGGGCTCGACCACCACCCGGTTGACCAGGCCGATCCGCAGCGCCTCGGCGGCGTCCACCCGCCGGCCGGTGAAGAGCAGTTCCTTGGCCCGGGCCTCGCCGATCAACGCCGGCAACCGGTGGGTCGCGCCGGCACCGGCCAGGATCCCCAGTCGGACCTCCGGCTGACCGAAGACCGCCCGGTCCGTGCACACTCGAAGATCACACGAGTACGCCAGTTCGGCGCCGCCGCCCAGCGCCGGCCCGTCCACGGCCGCCACGGTCGGCATGGGCAGGGCCCGGACCCGGGCGAAGGCCGCGGAGTTGATCGCCGCGAGCGCGTCCAGCCGACCCCGGTCCCGCAGCTGGCCGATGTCCGCCCCGCCGGCGAAGATGCCCTCGGTACCCCCGGTGAGCAGCAGCAGCCGCGGGCGGGCCTCCAACTCGGCGCAGACCTCGTGCAGCGCGGCGATCAGGTCGGCGTCGATGGCGTTGCGCTTCTCCGGCCGGTCCAGCGTCACCACCAACCGGTCCGGGTGTTCGGTGACCCGCAGTCCACCGCTCATCGGGTCGGCTCCCCGTCCGGGGAGTCCACCTTCGACCCGTCGACCCAGCGGTAGAAGCCGTGCCCCGACTTCTTGCCCAGCCGGCCCGCGGCCACCAACTCCTCCAGCAGCGGCGGCGGGGCGAACCGGTCGCCGTACGCGGCCTGGAGCGTGTGGGCGATGTCCAGCCGGACGTCCAGTCCGACCAGGTCGGTGAGCTCCAGCGGACCGACGGGATGCCGGTAGCCCAGCACCATCGCCTTGTCGATGTCGGCCGCGCTGGCCACCCCGTCGGCGAGCATACGGATCGCCTCCAGGCCGAGCGTCACGCCCAGCCGTGAGGTGGCGAAGCCGGGCAGGTCGCGTACCACGACGGGGTCCTTGCCGAGCCGACGGGCGAGCGCGACACCCGCCGCGGTGGTCTGCTCGGCGGTGGCCGGGCCGACCACGACCTCCAGCAGCGCCATCGCCCAGACCGGGTTGAAGAAGTGCAGCCCGAGGAAGCGCTCCGGGCGGTCCAGCCCGGCCGCCAGCTCGGCGATCGGGATGCTGGAGGTGTTGCTGCCCAGCAGCGCCGGGCGCAGCGTGGCGGCCTGGCGCAGTACGGCCCGTTTGAGCTCCAACCGCTCCGGTACGGCCTCGACGACCACGGCCGGTTCCGCGGCTACCTCGGCCAACCCGCCGACCAGGGTGAGCCGT
This sequence comes from Micromonospora sp. WMMA1923, assembly GCF_049179195.1. Classification (NCBI taxonomy): domain Bacteria; kingdom Bacillati; phylum Actinomycetota; class Actinomycetes; order Micromonosporales; family Micromonosporaceae; genus Micromonospora; species Micromonospora sp. WMMA1923. The sequence goes on along the minus strand of NZ_JBMHLZ010000001.1, from coordinate 5,997,373 downwards.
CGCCGGTTCGCGGCGGCCTCCTCGGCGGTCAGCCGGCCGCGCCCCACCGCCCGGTCCCAGAGGTCGGCCAGTCGCTTTCCGGCCGCCTGGGCCCGGTCGGGGTCCACCTCGACCAGTTCGACCAGGTAGCCGGCCCCAGCCGCCACGTACGCGATGCCGAGGCCCATCGTGCCGGCCCCGACCACGACACAACGATCGCCGGTGCCACCACGGGGGTCACCCGGGTCCGGCCGCTCGCTCCACTCGCTCATGCCGCGACCCTATGCAGCGCCGACCGGCCCGGCATGCCCGGGGCCGACGGGCAGGGCTGACGGGTACGGCCGACGGACACAGCCGGTGAACCCAGCGGACCTGCCGACGGTCCCGGTCGGGCATGATGACGGGCCCGGCAGGCGTGGGGACGGACCGGATCGGGTACAGACGGCGGTCAACCAAGGGAAGGAACAAGTCGATGAGCCAGGCACCGGAGATTCTGCCGAGCACGCCGGACACGGAGGCCGCGGTGGCCACGGGGAGCACCGAGACCGTGGAGACCCGTGGCGACGAGCGCATCGAGCTGCTGCGCGCGGACACCAACAACGACGGGCAGACCGACGTCTGGGTGGTGGACACCGACGGTGACGGCAAGGCCGACCTGTTCCAGTTCGACACCGACGGTGACGGCAAGGTCGACGTGACCATGGTGGACCTCGACGAGGACGGCACCCCGGACGAGGTGGTCGACGGCGACGGCGGTCTCCCGCCGGAGCAGCTTCCGCCCACCGTCGAGCTCTGAGGCACCACCGTCGAGTGCTGAGCACCGCTGTGGAGCGCTGAGCACCGCCGTCAGGACGACCCCGCCGGGCTCCGGCACCCCCGGGAACCTCCCGGGCACCCGGGCCCGGTGGGCGACCGCTGAGGCCGGTCGTTGCGGCATTCACGGCCGTCCCCCGGCCATCCCGGCCATCGCGGTCCTCGTGGCCGGCATCCGATCGGGTCGCCCGGCGGGCTGGGGGTCAGCGGTCGGGTCGGCGGTGCTCAGCCACTCAGTCGGAGGGTGGCCAGGTAGTAGGGGGCGTCCCGGTCGTCGACGTCCACCAGCTGCCAGGGTGAGCCGTGCACCAGCTCGGCCAGCTCCTCGGTCGAGCAGCACAGGTAGTCGAACCAGTCGGTGGCCAGCTCGCGGTAGCGCAGCCGGAGCCGGAGCTGCCCGCCGAGCCGGCCCCGGCGCCGGTTGCGCTCGTGGTAGCCGGTGTGCACCGGGTCCCGGGTCCCGTACGGGTCGGTGCCGTGCGCGATGACCTGCGCGCCGGGCCGGGCCAGCGCGGCGAGCGCGGCCAGGAAGGCGGGGGCCCGGTCCCGCCCCTCGATCAGCCCCAGGTTGTTGCCGAGCAGCAGGAACGTGTCGTACCGCCGACCGTCGGCGACGTGCTCGTCCACCGTCGCGTGGACCAGGTCGCGCACCCCGCGCCGGCGGCTGACCCGCAGCGCGCCCAACGAGGTGTCCAGCCCGGTCACCGGCACGCCCCGCTCCTGCAGCAGCAGGGCGATCCGGCCGGCGCCGGTGCCGATGTCCAGGGTCGCACCGACTACCCGGTCCACCGCCCGGTGGTCGTACGGCTGCCAGTCCGCCGGCTCGTCCAGGTAGTGCGCGGCGGGTGCGCCGTTGATCAGCCCGTCGTCCCGTTCGATGATCTCGATGACCGGGCGGGGCAGTCGACCACCCACCAACGGCCGGGGCCCGATCCCGGTGGCCACCGCGAGGGCGTCCCGCAGCAGTTCGCCGTACGCGTCGCCGGCCCGTGGCTGTTCGGTCACCGGAATCACGCGGTCCACCTTCCTGTTAACCGGGCTTCGGAGCGCCCGACGGGGCCGTACCCTGGCGGCATGACCGACCTGGACCGCCTGGCGGCGGAGAAGTACGTGCTGCTGACCACGTTTCGCAAGGACGGCCGGGCGGTGCCGACGCCGGTCTGGGCGGTCCAGGACGGCGACACGTTGGCGGTCTGGACGGTGGCCGACTCGGGCAAGGTGAAGCGGATCCGGCGCAGCGGCGCGGTCACCGTCGCGCCCTGCGACGTCCGGGGCCGCCCGCACGGGCCCGAGACGCCCGGTCGGGCCAGCCTCTGCGACCCCGCCGACACCCGACGGGTACGGCAACTGCTCAAGCGGAAGTACCAGCTGCTCGGCCGGCTCACCCTGCTCGGCAGCCGGCTACGGCGGGGGGAGAACGGCACGGTGGGCATCCGGATCACGCTCGCCGAGTGACGATAGTCACGGCCCGGCCCGAGGCGAGAGCGGCCCGAACTGGTCCGGGCCAGTCCGGGCCGGACACGGATCAGGGGCGGCGGATCGTCATCCGCTGCCCCTGAGCAGAACTCTCGTGGAACTACCCCGTTCAGTCGCCCTGCCGCTGCTGGGGGATCTGCCCCTGCAACAGGGCTCGAACCTCCGACTCACGGTAGCGGCGGTGGCCTCCGAGTGTCCGGATGGCACTGAGCTTGCCTGCCTTGGCCCACCGGGTCACCGTCTTCGGGTCGACACGGAACATCGACGCCACCTCGGCCGGTGTGAGCAGCGGCTCTGGTTCATGCGTTCGCGATGCCATCGGTCACTCCTCCACGTGTATAGACATCGGCCGGGGTCCCGCCGGTCGACGCGTCTCCCATGGTCCGGCTAGTCCCCGATGTCCGACATGGGCCGAACGGCCGAAGGTCCCTAGACGGACGGATGAACCATGCCCGATTTATACGACTTTTACACGGCAGAAAGTATCTTATTCGGACTCATAATCACGGTTCGTGATGCGTCAGCTACGAGCTTCCCCCATCTTGGGAGCGCTCCCGACGCCGTTTTGCGCTAATTGCACCTTTCCAGCAGCTGCACCGCCCGCCACCGGGCAACCAACTGGTCGTACGCCGCCGACGCCTCCTCGGCCTCGCCGTTGGAGAGCCCGGTGAGGCCCGCCGCGACCAGTTCGGCGGAGTCGTCGGTGGTCAGCGTCTCGTCCGAGAGCAGGTCCACCAGGCCGCCGTAGTCCAGCTCGACCACCGAACGCGGGTGGAACTCCTCCAACCATCGGGCGGCCTCCTCGACCGCCTCGGTGATCGGCACGTCCCCCACCGTCTTGCGCAGCACCGCCAGCGCCCGGGACGCCCGGCGGCGGGACTTGGCGATGTCGGTCCGGTACCGCAGGGCCCGCCGGTCCGGCGCCGTCACCTGCCTGCGCTCCGCCGCGTCGAAGAGGACGAACCACCGCAGTGGCACCCCCCAGGTGGCGATCTGCTCGTGCACCCGGGGCACCCCGTGCTCCAGCACCCGGGCGCCGCTGCGCCAGTCCTCGACCACCGCCTTGGCCTGACCGGCCAGCACCGGCGGCACGAAGGCGTCGGCGAGCACCGGGGGCACGCCGTCCCGGGCGCTCAGGGCCGCCTCAGCGACCCGGATCCGCAGGTTCCAGGGACAGACCAACAGCGTCTCGTCGGTCTCCAGCACGTACGCCTCGTCCGGCAGGTCGGGCAGCCGGGTCCAGCCCGCGCCGAGCGCCTCGATCACCGCCGTCCGCTGCCGGACCGGTCCGTCCAGCGGGGCGACCGCCCGCCCCTCGGAGACGTAACGCCGCCAGAACGACTGACGGTCCCGGTCGAAGGCGGTCAGCGGCTCGTACACCCGCAGGTACGAAGCGAAGAGCGACGGCACGGCGCGATCCTCCCACGAAACGGTTCTGGCCGACGTCAGCGCCCGGACCACCGGTGACACGGACGGCACGACGTCGTCGGCCGATATTAGGCTCGTCAGCACCGGCAGCACCCCCGCCGGTGTCCACCAGGTCCGCGTCCCACGAGGACGCAACAGTGACACCAGGAGCAAGCCATGGGCGTATTCGCGAGCACCGACGACCCCGGATCCACCGGTCACGAGCAGGTCGTGTTCTGCCAGGACACGCAGAGCGGACTGCGGGCGATCATCGGGATCTACTCCACCGCGCTGGGTCCCGCGCTGGGCGGCACCCGCTTCTACCCGTACGCCAGCGAGCAGGCCGCGCTGGCCGACGTGCTCGACCTCTCGCGCGGCATGGCGTACAAGAACGCTCTTGCCGGCCTGGACCTGGGCGGCGGCAAAGCGGTTATCTGGGGTGATCCGGATCGGGTCAAGAGCGAGGCGCTGCTGCGCGCCTACGGTCGGTTCGTCGAGTCGTTGGCCGGGCGCTACTACACCGCCTGCGACGTCGGCACGTACGTCGCCGACATGGACGTGGTCGCCCGGGAGACCCGGTACGTCACCGGCCGCAGCGTGGAGCACGGCGGCGCCGGCGACTCCTCGGTCCTCACCGCCTGGGGGGTGTTCCAGGGCATGCGGGCCGCCGCCGAGCACGTCTGGGGCGATCCGACGCTGCGCGGGCGGCGGGTCGGGGTGGCCGGGCTGGGCAAGGTCGGCCGGCACCTCACCGGCCACCTGCTCGACGACGGGGCCGAGGTGGTGGCCACCGACGTCAGCCCGCGTGCCCTCGACTGGGCGCGTCGCACCCATCCGCAGGTGACGCTGGTCGACGACGCCGCCGCGCTGGTCGCCGCCGACATCGACGTGTACGCCCCCTGCGCGCTGGGCGGCGCCCTGGACGACGACACCGTCCCGGCGCTGCGGGCGAAGGTGATCGCCGGTGCGGCGAACAACCAGCTCGCCCACCCGGGGATCGAGAAGCTCCTCGCCGAGCGGGGCATCCTCTACGCGCCCGACTACGTGGTCAACGCCGGCGGGGTGATCCAGGTGGCGGACGAGATCGAGGGCTTCAACTTCGACCGGGCCAAGCTCCGTGCCACCCGCATCTACGACACCACCCGGGAGATCCTGCGGCTCGCCGACGCCGAGGGTGTGCCGCCGGCGGTGGCGGCCGACCGGCTCGCCGAGCGCCGGATGGCCGAGGTGGGGCGACTGCGCAGCATCCACCTGCGCTGAGACAGGGGTCGGCCCTCGGGAGAACCGTGGCTGCTCCCCGGGCGAACCGCGCCGTGGCGTTTCGTGCCTGTACGACCCTTATCGTGCTGATCGCCCGGTGTCACGGCCAGGCCAGGAGAGGGCTCCTTACCGGGTACAGTTGGTGACGGCCGGGCGACTACGACGCGCTGATCCGGCCGCCGGTGACCCGAGGTGCCGAACACTGGCATCCCCATGTACCGTAAGAGCCACGAGAGATGCCTAACGTCATCGGGGCCCGCCTTCGGGCTGCCCCGAATTCTGTGCGAGGGGGTCGAGCCATGGGGCGCGGCCGTGCTAAGGCCAAGCAGACGAAGGTGGCCCGGGAGTTGAAGTACCACTCCCCGAACACCGACCTCACCGCCTTGCAGCGCGAACTGGCGGGTGCTGGTAAGTCGGATCACACCTTCGACGACGACTACAAAGAGTATGTCGACGACGATGACGAAGACCACACGGGCGAGGACCCCGATCCTTGGGCCCGTTCGCCCCGCTGACCTCCGGTCGCATCTGAGCACGCGGTGAGCCCCGCGTGCTCACGCATGTGCCGGTGAGACACCCGACGCCGATGCGGGGGCCTGCTCGACCAGCAGGCCCCGGCACCGGGGCGGCACCGCTCAGCGAGGGCGGTTGTTCCAGTTGTAGAACGTCGGGATGTTCTCGAAGTGGTTCCAGGCACAGACCGCGCTGGCACCGTCGTCACCCGCCACCTCCGCTCGGCGTCGACGCGCGGCCTCGGCCTCGTGCAGCAGTGCGGTGAGGCCGTCAGCGGCGTCCCTGACCCGCTCGGCGATCGGACCCGTCAGCTCGACTCCGGTGCGTTCCGGCTGCCGGTCCCTGGTGGTCTCGGGCATGCTCCAACACTCCATCCAGTAGGCGGATCTTGCTGTTGCGGCAGTGTTCGGTCTCCGTACCGTCGAACCGCCCGTGCTCGAAGTAGCGGTTGGCCGCGTGGCCACCACCGCAGAACCCGAAGTAGGCGCAGGACGAACGGCAGGCCTCGACCCCGGTGAGGAACTCACCCACCCAGGACGTCCGCTCGGCCGCCGCCAGGATCTCCACCAACGGGGTACGCAACACGTTGCCGCTGCTGAAGTCGCCGTACCTCGCGTCGGTGAACCCGGCCAGCTCCGGCGAGAGCACCGTCACCGAGCCGTCGTAGCCGACCGTGGGGATCGGGTCGAGCCGGCGGGGCAGCACCGCGTCGGCCTCGCCGTCCAGCGTCGCCGCGACGTACCGCAGCGACCACTCGACCTCCCGCAGGTGGATCCGGGGGTCACGCCGCCAGGCCGCGACCAGCTCGGCCCAGAACGACGTCACCGTCGCCGGATCGTGGGCGTTGGTCCGGGTGTTGACCCCCTCCGTCTCCTCGATGTTGATGCCGAGCACGTCACAGCCGAGGGAGAGGAAGTACTCGTACAGCTCGGTGGCGAGGCCGGGCGCGGGGCGGCTGACCACCGCCAGGGCCGAGAACGGCAGCCCGTGCCGGCGCAGTGCCGCCACCCCCCGCAGGATCCGGTCGTACGCGGGCCGCCCGCCCCTGGTCGTCCGCTCCCCGTTGTGCTCCCGGGGCCCGTCCACGCTCACGCTCACCCGGATCTGCCGCTCGGCGAAGAACTCGCACCAGGCGTCGTCGATCAGCGTGGCGTTGGTCTGCACGTGGTGCTCGACGGCCGCGCCGAAGGGTGCGATCAGCGCGGCGAGCTGCTCCCGGCCGGCGGCCAGCGGCTCGCCACCGTGCCACACCACGGAGAAGCGCCCGTCCGCCGCCCACGGGTTGACCGACCCGGCCACCGCCTCGGCCACCGACACCGGCATCCGCCGCTCCGCCGCCCGCAACGGAAGGTAGCAGTAGGCGCAGTCGAGGTTGCAGAGCGTGGTGGGCTGCATCACGACGTAGGACGGCACCGTGGCCAGCCCACGCATGCCGCCGAACGAGCGTCCCCGAGCAGCCATCGTCACCTCCGGAGCACCTGAGGGTGCCCTTCAGGCTAGGCGGCGATGGCCACTCGGGTGAACCCCCGATCAGGTGCTCGTACGATCACCGCGAGCGGATCATCCCCGGGTGTGGTGGCCGACCATCTGCACGGCGCCGGTGCCCTCGATGATCTCGCCGGCCTGCCAGGCGTCGACGCCCCGACCCGTCAGGGTGGCCAACGCGCGGTCCGCGTCCTCGGCCGAGACGATCGCGAACATGCCGACACCCATGTTGAAGGTGGCCTCCATCTCCGGGTCCTCGATCCGTCCCTTGGTCTGGATCAGGTCGAAGATGGGCTGGGGCTTCCAGGTGGGGCGGTGCACGACCGCGTCCACGTGCTCCGGCAGGACCCGGACCAGGTTGCCCGGGATGCCGCCGCCGGTGACGTGGGCCAGGGCCCGCACCTCGGCCTCGGCGATGAGCTTGAGGCAGTCCTGGGCGTAGATCTTGGTCGGGGTGAGCAGCTCCTCGCCGAGGGTGCGCTGCCGACCGAAGTCCTCGATCACCACGTCCAGCCGCATCCGGCCGGCGCCGAGCAGCACGTGCCGGACCAGGGAGTACCCGTTGGAGTGCAGGCCCGAGGAGCGCATGGCGATCACCACGTCGCCCACCTCGACCCGCTCCGGGCTGAGGATGTCGCTCTCCTCCACCACCCCGACGCCGGTGGCGGAGATGTCGTACTCGTCCGGGCGCAGCACACCCGGGTGCTCGGCGGTCTCGCCACCGAGCAGCGCACAACCGGCGTACCGGCAACCGTCGGCGATACCGGCCCCGATCTCGGCGACCCGGTCCGGGACCACCTCACCGGTGGCGATGTAGTCGAGCAGGAACAGCGGCTCGGCCCCGCAGGCCACCAGGTCGTCCACGACCATCGCCACCAGGTCGATGCCGACGGTGTCGTGGATGTCGAGCTGCTGGGCGATCACCAGCTTGGTGCCCACCCCGTCGGTGGAGGAGGCCAGGATCGGGTTCCGGTACTTCGACGTGTCCAGCCGGAACAGGCCGGCGAAGCCACCCAGGTCACCCATCACCTCGGGCCGCCGGGTCTGGCGCACCTTCGACTTGAGCAACTCGACCGCCCGGTCGCCCGCCTCGATGGACACCCCGGCATCCGCGTAGGAGACCGTGCGTTTGCGGCCGGACCGGCCGTTTCCTGCCGTCCAGGGCCGGTCGCCGCCAGCGCCGGTCGGGCTGCTTCCTGCGCCGCTGCGCTCGGACACGTGCGTCACGGTTCTCCCCTTTTTGGTTCTCGCGTGCCGGGCTGGTGGCGGTCCGGCCGGTCGGGCCGAGGTCACCGTCGCCGTCGCGGCGTCGCGCCGGGTGGTGCTATGGGCGGTGTACGGTCGCGCCGCCGGGAGTGGCGACGAGTTCTTCGGTGGCGTGGTGCGGGGCGTCCGGTGGCGCGGTCGCGACCCGCCGCCCAATGCCTTCGAGCAGGTGCTTGCCGATCTGGTTCCCTGCCGGCAGCTCGATCGGGTACTCACCATCGAAACACGCCCGGCAGAGCCGGGTCTTCGGCTGCTCGGTCGCCGCGATCAGACCGGGTAGCGATACGTAACCCAGCGTGTCGGCGCCGATGGAGCGCCGGATGCCGTCGTTGTCCAGTCCGTTGGCCAGCAACTCGGCGCGGGTGGCGAAGTCGATGCCGTAGAAGCAGGGCCAGGAGACCGGCGGCGAGGAGATCCGGACGTGCACCTCCAGCGCACCGGCCTCGCGCAGCATCCGCACGATCGCCCGCTGGGTGTTGCCGCGCACGATCGAGTCGTCCACCACGACCAGGCGCTTGCCGCGGACGTTCTCCCGCAGCGGGTTGAGCTTGAGCCGGATGCCGAGCTGGCGCAGGGTCTGCGACGGTTGGATGAAGGTCCGCCCCACGTACGGGTTCTTCACCAGGCCGGCACCGTAGGTGATGCCGGAGGCCTCGGCGTACCCGATGGCCGCGGGGGTGCCCGACTCCGGCACCGGGATGACCAGGTCGGCCTCGACCGGGTGCTCCTTGGCCAGCTGCCGACCGATCTGCACCCGGGCCGCGTGCACGTTGCGCCCGGCGATGTGGGCGTCCGGGCGGGCGATGTAGACGTACTCGAAGAGACAGCCCTTGGGCTCGGGGGCGGCGAACCGCGCGGAGCGCAGGCCGTCGGCGTCGATCGCGATCAGCTCACCCGGCTCCACCTCCCGGACCACGCTCGCGCCGACGATGTCCAGGGCGGCGGTCTCGCTCGCCACCACCCAGCCGCGCTCCAGCCGGCCGAGCACCAGGGGGCGCACCCCGTGCGGGTCGCGGGCGGCGTAGAGGGTCGACTCGTCCATGAAGACGAAACTGAACGCGCCGCGTAGCTGCGGCAGCACCTCCAGCGCGGCGGCCTCGACGGAGAGGTCGGGACGGCCGGCCAACAGCATGGTCACCAACGAGGTGTCGTTGGTGGCACCGTCCGAGTCGATCCCCCGCTCCAGCACGTCGCGCTGCAGCTCGGCGGTGTTGACCAGGTTGCCGTTGTGGGCCAGTGCGATGGTGGTGCCGGCCTTGGTCGACCGAAGCGTCGGTTGGGCGTTCTCCCAGGTGGAGGCGCCGGTGGTCGAGTAGCGAGCGTGCCCGATCGCCACGTGTCCGCGCAGACTGGCCAGGGTGGGCTCGTCGAAGACCTGGGCGACCAGACCGAGATCCTTGTAGACCACCACACCGGAGCCGTCACTGACCGCTATGCCGGCGGCCTCCTGACCACGGTGCTGCAATGCGTAAAGCCCGAAATAGGTGAGATTGGCCACCTCTTCCCCGGGCGCCCAGACTCCGAAGACGCCACAGGCGTCCTGGGGGCCGGGTCGCTGGGGGTCAAGGTCGTGGCTCAGCCGGCCGTCGCCTCGGGGCACCTGCCGCTCCCTCATGCTGGTCTGGACTGGCCTGGCGAGGCGGTTGCGGGCCTGCCGCACTCCGCACGCCGAGGCCGGGACCACTGTCGTCGCCTGACAGTGTACGCGAGCAACAGTCGATACAGAAAGTCATGATTCCGATGCGGGGAGTCACCCTTTTCGGGTGGCGCCCCCTGGTCAGAGCGGGAGATGTCCGGACAGGTCCGCCCGCGCCCCGCTCATCCGTACCCGCCCCTGCGCCACCGCCTCCGCCCACGGCAGTCGCCCGGTGGCCACCGCGAGCCAGGTCGCCGGATCCATTTCCACCACGTTCGGCGGCGCACCACGAGTGTGTCGTGGGCCGGAAACGCACTGAACTGCACCGTAAGGTGGGACCCGCACCTCCACCGATCGGCCAGGCACCCGATCCGCCAATGCGGTCAACAAGGTACGGACCGCCTCACGGTACACCGGCCGTTCGGGCGTACGACCGGCATCGAGCGCGGCAAGTGCGCTGCTCAGCGCGTCAGACCCACGGTTCGGAGAGGACACGACGGGACGATACGGCCTCCCGACCCAAGGCCCGACGCTGGCCCTGGGTCGCGCCGATCCGGTCAGACAAGGCATAGTTGCCGACGGCGTATTTCGTACCGTGATGATCCTCGGCCCCCGGCACCCTGGCCGGGGAGGTCAGACCGGAAGGCGGTGGACGTGTCCACACACCGACGTGCCTGGAAGCGGGCCGGTGTGGTCGTAGCGCTGGTGACCGGCGCCCTTGTCGCCGTCCCCGCCACACCGGCGATGGCGGTCGACGTCAGCGTGTCACCCGGCTCGGTCAACCTCCAGGCCGGCGGCCAGGCCACCCTGACCGTGCAGCTCAGTGGTGACGACGGCGAGACCGCCACGATCAGTGTCAACGGGCTACCCAACGGCGTGAGCTGCGCCAACGGCTGCGGCGAGGTGACCCTCGGCGGCGGTGCGGCCACCCAGCAGGTGGTGCTCCGGGCCGCTGGCAACGCGCCGAACGGCAACGCCAACGCGACCGTCGCCGCGCAGGGCAGCGAAACCGGTGGTGGTCAGGGTCGCGTCCAGGTCCGGGTGCAGGGCCGACCGGAGACGGAGACGCCGCCACCGCCGGAGCCGGAGCCCACGCAGGAAGAGGTACAGACCGTCCGGGCGGTCTCCGGCAAGGTCACCGTGGAGGCCAACGGCGACGCGGTGGCGAACGCCAACGTCCTGCTGCTCGACTCGAACGGGCGGCGGCACGAGACCACCAGCGACGGCAACGGCAACTTCCGGTTCAGCGGCTCCACCCAGAACCCGATCGCCCCCGGCCAGCTCCAGCTCGGCGCCAGCCGGGAGACCGCGATCGCCCGCAAGACGATCAGCGCCCGGGCCGGGCAGAGCCTCACCGGTCAGCGGATCAGCCTGCCGATCAGGGTCGAGGAGAGCCCCAGCCCCACCCCGTCACCAACCGCGGAGCCGGCCCCGACCGTGGAGGCCGAGGAGCCCGACGAGGAGCCCACCGAGGGCGCCGAGGGGGTCGAGCAGGAGCCGGCGGCGTCCTCCGCGGACGACTCCGGTGGCATGGGCTCCTGGTTGCTGATCCTGCTGGGGGGTCTGTTCGTCGCGATCGGGGTGGGCACCATCGTGCTGCTCTGGATGAAGCGTCGGGAGAACGCCGACGAGCCCGAGGTCGACGAGGACGCGCCGGCCGCCGCCGGTGCCACCCCCAACGCCCGGGGCACGTTCCGGGGCGCGGACGACCAGACCCGGGTGGTGAACCGGATCGACGCCGGCCCCGACCCGACCATGGTCGGCGGCGCTGCCCTCAGTGACGCGCCGACGATGATGCACCAGCCGGTGGTCGACGACGTCCCGCCGGACCCGTACGGCGCACCGCCGCAGCCCTTCAACACCGCCGGCCAGCAGGGTTGGTCCGGTGCCGGCGGTTACGGCGACGAGTCGCCGGGTCAGGGCGGCTACGGCAACGCGCCGGCCTCCGGAGCCGGCTACGGCAACGCGTCAGGCTCGGGCGCCGGTTACGGCAACGCGCCCGCTTCCGGCGCCGGTTACGGCAACGCGCCGGCCTCCGGTGGGGGTTACGGGAGTCGGGACTATCCGGGGGCGCCCGGCGGCGCCGAGTACCCGCCGACGCAGGCCGGCGGAGCCGGCTACGGCGAGCGGTACGACGAGCCGACCGGCCGCTACCAGGGTGAGGGCACCACGTCCTACCCGCCGCCGGCCGACCCGTACGCCACCGGCCTCTACCAGCCCGCCACCGACCCGGATCCGGGCTACGGTCAGTCGGGGGCCTCGCCGTACGGGCGGTCCCCGGAGTCGACCGGCGGCCAGCCGGCCAGCGGCGGCTACGGCGGTCAGCCGGGCTACGAGGGCTACGACGACCGACGCGGCGGGTACGACCAGCAGCACGGCGGGCCGCAGGCATCCGGCGGTTACGCAGGCGGCGGCTACGACCAGCGCGGTGAGGCTCCCGGCGGCTACGGCGACCAGGGCGATGCCACCGGTGGCTACGGCCAACAGGGCGGCTACGGCCAGCCCGGCGGGTACCAGCAACAGGGCGGCTACGACCAGTCCGGCGGCTACCAGCAGGGCGGGGGCTACGGTCAACAGGGCGGCTACGGCCAGTCCGGCGGGTACCAGCAACAGGGCGGCTACGACCAGTCCGGTGGCTACCAGCAGGGTGGGTACGACCAGAGTGGCGGGTACCAGCAGCAGGGCGGATACGGTCAGGAGCCGCCTCGGCCCCGCGACGGTGGGTACGACCAGCAGAGCTACGACCAGCAGCAGGGCGGCGGCCACTACGGTGACCAGAACCAGCCCGGCCGGGGGCGGCCGGACGGACCGCCGCCGGAGCGTGGTGGTCGCCGGCTCGACTGGCTGGACGACTGACCGACGGCAGGTGATCTGAGCAGGGGCTGTCCCGCGTTGCCGGGGCAGCCCCCGCTGCTTTCCGGCACCGACCGCGGTACGGCGGGCGACGACCCAGGCGCGGACCGCGCCAGGCACCGGAGCGGGACGGCTCAGACGCGGACGAAGACCCCGTGGCGCAGCACCGGCACCACCTCCGAGACGTCGAGCTGCACCGCGGCCGTCACGTCGGCGGCGAAGCCGAGGTCGGCGAGTTCCCGGCCGGAGACGCCGCCCCGTACGGCCGCCGGCACGTCCGGGGTGCTCGCCAGACCGGCCAGCGCCATGGCCGCCTCGACGGAGAGCCCGCCCGGCACGTCGGAGAGGGCGTCCAGCACTCTGGCCGCCCCGAGCTGGTCCTCCACCGAGGGGCGCAGTGACCCGTCCGGCCACCGCTCACCAGCGGCGACGACTCCGATCGGGGCATCCGTGGAACCGTACCCCTGGGTGTGCAGCCAGCGTCCGACGGCGGCTGCGTTACGGAGACAGGCGGCGACCACCGGACGGCCGGTGGCGCTCGCGGCGGCGCTGATCGCCGAGCCGTTCTCCGACGGCAGCACCAGGTCGGCCACGACCGGCGCACTGCTCAGCGCCGCCGGGGAGAGCGACCAGGGGTGGTCCGGGGTGGTCCGGCTACGGCCCACCGCCGCCACCGCGCCGACCCGGCGGGCGTAGTCGGCAGCCTGGGCACCCCAGGGGAACGGGTGCACCCGCATGCCCCGACCGACCGCGATCTCCACCGAGGTGGTGAAGGAGAGCACGTCCACCACCACGAGCACGGCGCAGACCCGGCCCAGCTCGGCCGCCCCGGCCAGTCCCCAGTCGAACCGGGCCCCGGATCCGGGTTGGCCGTGAAAGGCCGGGTCCACCGCCTCAGCGCTCGTCGGTGGCCGCCGGGCCAGACTGCGTTCCGGACCCCGGCTGCACCGCCGGGCCAGGCTGCGTCGTCGGGCCAGGCTGCGCCGGACCGGACTGCGTCGGGTCAGGCTGCACCGTCTGACCAGGCTGCGCCGGGCCAGGCTGCGCCGTCGGGGCTGCCGGCGGTACCGGCGTGCTTTCGGTGGGCCCGGTCGCGGCAGCCTCGTCCGGGGTGGCCGCGCCGGTTACCGAGGGCCCCGCCGGAGCGCTCGCCCCGGCGGCCGGCGCACCCGACTCATCCCCTCCGTCGGCTTCGCCGGCCGCCTCGGTCCCAGCCGACGACCCCGACTCACCCCGGGTGTCGGCCGGCGAAGCCGGGGCACCCGCCGGCGAAGCCGCAGAGCCAGCACCCGCTGGCGGGGCCGCGGCGACCGCGCCGACCGGTGCGGTCGCCAGGCCGGCCGGGGTGACCGCCTGCGCGGCCTCGACGGCCGCCGGGCCGCCGAAGAGCCGGGGCAACGTCGAGGTGTGCGCCCGGTGCAGCTCATCCAGGCCGATCTGGAACTGGCCGTGCACGTCCAAGCCGCCGAAGCCCGCGTCGGTGACCCCGATCAGCTCCCACGGCACTCCCCGCTCGGAGCAGAGCGCGGTGAAGGCCTTCTCGTGTCCACGCGGAACCGAGACCATGGCCCGACCGGCGGACTCGCTGAACAGGAAGACGAACGGCATCGAGCCACCGACGAACCGCTCCGGCACCCCGACCCGGGCACCGACGCCGTTGCGCAGGCAGGACTCCACCAGGCTCTGGGCGAGCCCGCCGTCGGAGAGGTCGTGCGCGGAGCTGAGGTGACCGACCCGGGCCGCCTCGGCCAGCAGCTCGGCCAGCGCCCGCTCCCGGCCCAGGTCGACCTGCGGCGGTACGCCACCCAGGTGCTGGTGGGTCACCCAGGCCCACTCCGAACCGGAGAGCTCCACGTGCGTCTCACCGAGCAGGTAGATCTGGTCGTGCTCGCCGCCCGGCCGGGACACGAAGCCCATCGGCACCCGGTTGGCCACGTCGTCCAGCACGCCGAGCACCCCGACCACCGGGGTCGGGTGGATCGCCGCCGCGCCGGTCTGGTTGTAGAAGCTGACGTTGCCGCCGGTCACCGGGATGCCCAGCTCCAGGCAGCCGTCCGCCAGGCCGCGGACGGCCTCGGCGAACTGCCACATCACGCCCGGGTCCTCCGGCGAGCCGAAGTTCAGGCAGTTCGTCACGGCGATCGGCTTCGCGCCAGTCACCGCCACGTTCCGGTACGCCTCGGCGAGCGCCAGCCTGGTGCCGTGGTACGGATCGAGCCGGGCGTACCGGCCGTTGCCGTCCAGCGACAGGGCGACGCCCAGCCCGCTCTGCTCGTCGATCCGGATCACGCCGGAGTCCTCCGGCTGGGCGAGCACGGTATTGCCCAGCACGTACCGGTCGTACTGCTCGGTGATCCAGGTCTTGTCGGCCAGGTTCGGTGCGGCGATCATGCGCAGCACGGTCTCGCGCAGGGCGTCCGGGTCGGCCGGACGCGGCAGCGTCTCGGCGCGGTCGGCCTGGAGCAGGATCAGGTCGGCCGGCTCCCGCATCGGACGGGCGTAGACCGGACCGTCGTCGACCAGCGAGCCCGGCGGCACGTCCACGACCAGGTGGTCCCGCCAGGTGATCAGCAGCCGGCCCGGCTGTCCGTCGGCGGCCGGTGCGGTGACCTCACCGATGGCGGTGGCCCAGACGCCCCACTTCTCGGCGGTCTTGAGCACCGCCTCCAGCTTGTCTGGGGCCACGACCAGCAGCATCCGCTCCTGGGACTCGCTGGCCAGGATCTCCTGCGGCTCCATCGAGGCCTCGCGCAGCGGCACCCGCTCCAACCACACCCGCATGCCGGTGCCGGCGGAAGCGGCCGTCTCGGTGAGCGCGCAGGTCAGCCCGGCGCCGCCGAGGTCCTGGATGCCGACGACCAGCTCGGCGTCGTACAGCTCCAGGCAGGCCTCGATGAGCAGCTTCTCCATGAACGGGTCGCCGACCTGCACGGAGGGGCGGCGCTGCTCGCTGCCCTCGTCGAAGGTGGCACTGGCCAGCACGGAGACTCCGCCGATGCCGTCCCGGCCGGTCCGGGCGCCCATCAGCACCACGACGTTGCCGGGGCCGGCGGCCTCCTTCTTCTGCAGCCGGTCGACCGGCAGCACACCGAGGCAGAGCGCGTTGACCAGCGGGTTGCCCTGGTAGCAGGGGTCGAAGACGACCTCTCCGCCGATGTTGGGCAGGCCGAGGCAGTTGCCGTAGCCGCCGACACCGGCCACCACGCCGGGCAGCACCCGGGCGGTGTCGGGGTGGTCGGCCGCACCGAAGCGCAGCGGGTCCATCACCGCGACCGGGCGGGCGCCCATCGCGAGGATGTCCCGGACGATGCCGCCGACACCGGTCGCCGCACCCTGGTACGGCTCGACGAAGCTCGGGTGGTTGTGCGACTCGACCTTGAAGGTCACCGCGAGCTTCTCGGAGACCTGCACCACACCGGCGTTCTCACCGATGCCGGCGAGCATCCGGTCGCTGGGCGGGGCCTTCTCGCCGAACTGGCGCAGGTGCACCTTGCTCGACTTGTAGGAGCAGTGCTCGCTCCACATGATCGAGTACATCGCCAACTCGGCCTGGGTGGGCCGCCGGCCGAGGATCTGCCGGATCCGGTCGTACTCGTCGTCCCGGAGCCCGAGTTCGGCGTACGGCTGCAGCTCTTCGGGGGTGTCGGTGGCGCGCGGCACGGTGTCCACGCCGTCGGACCAGTCCCCGGCCGCGACGGGGCCGGCGGCCGGCCCCGGGGTGGTCGAGCCCTGCGGGCCACGCGGCGCCGGCGGCTGGCCGGCGGAACCGGACGGTACGTCACCAGGCTGCCCGGCAGCCGACGGCACGGGCGCGGCGACCGGAGCGGCCGGCGGGACCGGGGAGCCGACCGGAGCGGCCGGCGGGACCGGGGAGCCGACCGGAGCGGCCGGCGGGACCGGGGAGCCGACCGGAGCGGCCGGCGGGACCGGGGAGCCGACCGGAGCGGCCGGCGGGACCGGGGAGCCGACCGGAGCGGCCGGCGGGACCGGGGAGCCGACCGGAGCGGCCGGCGGGACCGGGGAGCCGACCGGAGCGGCCGGCGGGACCGGGGAGCCGACCGGGCGGGCCGGCGGGACCGGGGCGTCCTGGCCGTCGGGCTGCGGGGCCGGCGCGGAGGTACCGAAAGCGGGTGGGCCCTGAGGTGCCGGCGTGGCGGAGGCGGGTGGGCCGGCCGGGTACGCCGGGCCGCCCTGGGGCGCGACGGGGCCGGTCGGCGGCTCCGCCGGGAATCCGCCCGGGTTGTGGCGTACCGCCGGGTCCGGGTGGGTGGTCATGACATCTCCTCGCTACGCCCGCGGTCACCCAGCGGGCGGTAGAGCCGACCGTTGATCCCGACACGACCGGTCACGCCGGTGCTCCCACCAGGTGCTTGAGGGCCGAGGTGAAGAAGCCCAGACCGTCCAGGGACGGACCGGTGAGGGCCTCCACCGCGTGCTCGGGATGCGGCATGATGCCGACGACGTTGCCGGCCTGGTTGGTGATCGCGGCGATGTCCCGCTGCGAACCGTTCGGGTTGCCCCCGACGTACCGGGCGACGACCCGGCCCTCGGCTTCGAGCTGGTCCAGGGTCGCGGTGTCGGCGACGAAGCAGCCCTCACCGTTCTTGACCGGGATCAGCACCTCCTGGCCGGGCTGGAAGGCGTTCGTCCAGGCCGTGCCGGTCGCCTCGATCCGCAGGACCTGGTCCCGGTTGCGGAAGTGCAGGTGCTGGTTGCGGGTGAGCGCGCCGGGCAGCAGGTGGGCCTCGCAGAGGATCTGGAAGCCGTTGCAGATGCCGAGCACCGGCAGGCCACCCCGGGCGGCGTCGACGATCGTCTCCATCACCGGGGCGAACCGGGCGATGGCCCCGCAGCGCAGGTAGTCGCCGTAGGAGAAGCCACCGGGCAGCACGACGGCGTCGACCCCGCGCAGGTCCGCCTCGCCGTGCCAGAGGCGGACCGGCTCGGCGCCGGCGATCCGGACGGCCCGGGCCGCGTCCCCGTCGTCGAGCGAGCCAGGGAACGTCACCACACCGACACGGGCGGTCACGGGTGCGCGTCCACGGACTCGTCGGCCTCGACCGCGTGGATGGTGAAGTCCTCGATGACCGGGTTGGCGAGCAGCTTGTCGGCGATCTCCCGGGCCCGGTCCAGGTCCGGCTCACCGGTGAACTCGATCTCGATCCGCCTACCGATCCGAACCGAGGCGACATCGTTGACGCCGAGCCGGGGCAGCGCGTTTGCGACGGCCTGGCCCTGCGGATCGAGGATCTCGGGCTTGAGCATGACGTCGACGACGACGCGAGGCACTGGGCACTCCTGACTGTGTACGCAGTTGGGTGCCGGCCCACTACGGGCGAGCGGAGCTAGCCTACCTGGCAGATACGGCCTCGGACGCACTGGCCGGCGGCAGCCGGGACAGTGATCCACATTACCGACGTCCGGGGTGCGGGTGATTCACCGCAACAGCTACGACACGCAGACGGAGCAGGGCTTTTACCGGCGATTCGGTACGCCGAATCGTTACATACGCCGACCTCGATCCACCCCTCGTCAACGCCGTCAGCAGCGTCCGGAGCCAGTCGACGTGCGTCTATCGGAAGCGGCTTCGCCCACCCGGCGGCGCTCGTCGTACGACCGACCTGGAGCACCTTCCCGACCCGGGTGGTTCGGCGGTTGACGCCCCGGTCGCGGGGCAGGTCGGAGGTTGTCGAGCCGGTGAGGATGTCGGCGCCCGGGGCGGGGCGAGCCGGTCGGGGTGTCGGCACCGGTGGGCGGTGTCGGGCCGGTCGGGAGGTTGCGACCGGTGCGCTGCCGGTTCACACCGTGGCGGTGCGGTTGGCCAACCGATCGCCGGTCGTCCGCGCCGCGCCGTTTTGCAGCATCCGGCCAGGCGGGCACGGCCGACGATCCCCCCGCTCCGGCTCTGCCAGCATCAGAGACGTGCTGGTCGTGACGACGGATCAACTGCCCGGCTACGAGATCCGCCAGATCCTCGGCGAAGTGGTGTCCTCGATGGCCCGGACCCGCAACCCGTACCGCGAGGGGGTCAAGAACCTGCGCGGCGGCGCGTACGACCCGATGGCGCCGGACAACCTCACCCGGTGGCGTACCGACTCGGTGGCCCGCCTCGCCGAGGAGGCCCGGCGGATCGGCGCGAACGCCGTGGTGGGGATGCGCTTCGACAGCCGGGACTGTGGCGAACTCTGGATGGAGATCTGCGCCTACGGCACGGCGGTGATCGTGGCCAACAAGGCACCCGAGGTCATGCCGCCGGACCAACCGCTGATCGCGGCCGAGACCGCCCAGGACCCGGAGATCGCCGAGGCCCCCGGCGGCATCGCCGAGCCGGCCAGCGCCCCCAACCTCACCTCCGCCCCCGACACCCCCACCCGAGGGTAAGGAAGGGCCCCTTGTTAACGGGGTGGCGTGAGAGGGGTTCCCCTCTCTACCGAATGCGTTAACAAGGGGCCCTTCCTTCACCCGGGAGGGGGTTAGAGGATGGGGGGTGGGGTGTAGGCGGCGGCACCAGGATGGGCGTCGACCACCGCGGCGATGCGGGTGGCGACCGCCTGGACCTGGGCGGGGGCGGCGCCGGTGAAGGCCCGGCGGTCGGCGACCAGGGTGTCGATCTCGGCCCGGGTCAGGCCCAGCCGACTGTCGGCGGCGAGCCGGTCGAAGAGGTCGTTCTCCGGTGCGCCCTTCTCCCGCATGGCCAGCGCCACCGAGACCGCGTGCTCCTTGATCGTCTCGTGGGCGACCTCCCGGCCGACCCCGCGTCGTACCGCCGCCACCAGGATCTTCGTGGTGGCCAGGAAGGGCAGGAAGCGCTCCAGCTCCCGGTTGATCACCGCCGGGTACGCGCCGAACTCGTCAAGCACGGTGAGGAAGGTCTGGAACAGCCCGTCGGCGGCGAAGAAGGCGTCCGGCAGGGCCACCCGGCGGACCACCGAGCAGGAGACATCCCCCTCGTTCCACTGGTCGCCGGCCAGCTCGCCGACCATCGACAGGTACCCCCGGATGATCACGGCGAAGCCGTTGACCCGCTCGCTGGAGCGGGTGTTCATCTTGTGCGGCATCGCGCTGGAGCCGACCTGCCCCGGCTTGAAGCCCTCGGTGGCCAGCTCCTGGCCGACCATCAGCCGGATGGTGGTGGCCAGCGACGAGGGCGCGGCGGCGATCTGGGCCAGCGCGGCGAGCACCGCCAGGTCGATCGAGCGCGGGTAGACCTGGCCGACGCTGTCCAGCACCCGGGAGAAGCCCAGGTGCTCGGCGACCCGCCGCTCCAGCTCGGCGACCTTGTCCGGGTCACCGTCGAAGAGGTCGAGCTGGTCGGCGGCGGTACCGACCGGACCCTTGATCCCCCGCAGCGGGTACCAGTTGATCAGGTCGTCGAGCCGCTCGTACGCGATCAGCAGCTCCTCGGCGGCGGAGGCGAACCGCTTGCCGAGCGTGGTCGCCTGCGCGGCCACGTTGTGTGAGCGGCCGGTCAGCACCAGCTCGGAGTGCTCCACGGCGAGCCGGGCGAGCCGGGCGAGGGTGGCCACCACCCGGTCCCGGATCAGCTCCAGCGACGCCCGGACCTGGAGCTGCTCGACGTTCTCGGTGAGGTCCCGCGAGGTCATCCCCTTGTGCACGTGCTCGTGCCCGGCGAGCGCGCTGAACTCCTCGATCCGCGCCTTCACGTCGTGCCGGGTGACCCGCTCCCGCTCCGCGATCGAGGCAAGATCAACATCATCGAGGACCCGCTCGTACGCCTCGACCACGCCGTCCGGCACGGCCACGCCGAGGTCCCGCTGCGCCCGGAGTACGGCGAGCCAGAGCCGCCGCTCCATCCGTACCTTCTCCTGCGGGGACCAGAGGGCGACCAGTTCGGGTGAGGCGTACCGGTTGGCGAGCACGTTCGGGATCGTCGTCACGCCGACATTCTCCGGCACCCTGACCAGGCGTCCGCGAGCACCCCGGGATCGGGACGGCTGGACATTCTCACGGCCACGCCCGAAGGTCCCACTCCCGGGGCTGGGGCCAGATCCTCTCCACGGCGCCGTTTCGCTGCACCACCCAGATCGACCCGCCGGGTTTCGCGGCGCAGATGCCGTGTATGTGTGGCATCGCCAGCAGAAAGGCTCCCGCCATGTCAGCGAAACCAAGATTGGCATTCGCGAGCGCAAACAGCATCACGTCGTGCTCTCGCACCGCTTCGCGTTCGCGGGTGACATGCCGAATACGTCGATCCTTGGTCAGCGCCACCCAGTTTCGAGATCCGGCATAGGAGATCCAGGACTCGTCCTCGACCCCCTGGGCGTTCCCTTCACCGAACACGTCTGCCAGTGTGTGCACGGACTCTCCTGCGGCACGGAGCACCTGCACCACCCGTTTCCCGAGATTCCGATCAGCGAGAAACTCAGGCCGCACGCCGCGCCATCACCCGGAGCACGGCTTCGACATCGTCGGTACTCAGGTCGTACTCGTCGGCAATGTCCTCGACGGACTCGTTGCCACCGTAGAAAAGATCAGCGATCGTCTCGACCCGAACTTTGTTGCCACTGAAGACAGGCTGCCCGAACCCGAAGCGTGGATCGATGATGACCTGAGCCGCACCATACGGCCGAAGAATGATGCGGTCAGCGAAGCCGTCCGGAGCGTACGAGACATACTTGATGGCGGCCTCGACGACCTGCCGGAAGGTCATCTGACCGTCGTGGGCACGCACCCATTCAGGTGCGACCTTTGTCGCCGCGTTGTAAAGCAATGCTTCGCCGTCAGTGGCGATGGTGTTGGTCGCCAAGACATACTCCTCGCCGGTCTCCTGTTTGAGTCGTGCCACACCGGCGCGGATGTGATGCATCGACAAACCGGTGTTACGCAACTCGCGGAGGATCTGCGCCTCAGCCAACGCAACGAAGGGCAGGCGAGGACCGTGCGGCGACGGGGAAGGCACCGAGTGCATAGCGGGCTGACCACCGTCGCCGTCCCTCATCCACTGCTTGACCGTGCTGGGCGGAATCCCGAGATGAACTCCGGCCGCATGAGCGGTGAGCAACGGCACAGTGAAGCGCTCGTCAGCCGTCACCCCTGCTTGCGTCACGCTGCCACAGTAACCGCCGAACTCCGCCATGGTCGCACCTCTCGTCCGTGTTGGTCAGGTGCCGGTCAGGGCGCGGTGGAGGAAGGCGCAGGCGGTCGACTCGCTCGGCGTGCGCAGGCGTACGTCGTCCACGCCGCGTTCGTACACGCCGACCGCCCAGCCCTCCGAGCCGGCCCGGCGCAGGAACCAGTAGTCGGGCGGGAGCGGGTCCGGCCGGTGCACCCCCTCGATCTCGAAGGCGTCCGGGGAGAGCCCGGCCGCCAACAGTGCGTCGCGCACCTCGTACCGGTCCACCGGGGCCTCCTCTCGGCGTACCCGGGGAATTTCAGCAGACGGCCTGCTGCTTCGGTGCGGCGGCCGGGACGCACGGGGTGAGGTTCTCCTCGACGAGGTAACCGTTGGTGAGCAGCCAGGTGACGTTCAGGGTCGCCCCGGCCTGGGGCAGGTACGCCGGGTTGAGCTGGAACTGGGTGCCCATCCCGGGCTGGGCGAACCACGGTGCGATCGGGCCGGAGTCGACCGGGAACGGCTTGACCACGCAGTACGTGTGGTAGTTGGCAAGCGGTGCGGCGGCCGGCGTGTTCAGGTTGAGCGGGGGAAGCGCCCGGGAGCTGTACGGGGTGCCGAGCGGGGAGAGGAAGGCACCGCCGGGCGAGCCGAACCGGTCGAGCCGGTAGCCGGGCAGCAGGGTCTGCCGGGCCTTGATCGGCACCCCGTCCGGGCCCAGGGCGAAGCCGTTCGACGGCGGGTACCGCAGCGCGGTGCGGTCGTCGGTCAGGTAGGCCGCCGCCCACTCGTTCTCGGTCAGCCCGCCGAACCGCCGGTAACCGGTGAGCAGCGGGCCGACCGGGACGGCGGTGGGCAGTTCGGCCGGGCCGAACAGGGGGTTGCCGTCGTAGTACTCGGTGGTGGGCGGGGCGTTCGGCGGGCGGCCCGGTCGGCACAGGCTCCCGCCGGGTGCGGGTTGCGGCCCCGCGTCGGCCGGCGTGGCCACCGGCGACCCCGGGTCGGCCGCCCGGCCCACCGACGGGCCCGCGTCGGCCGCCGCGACCATCCGCGGGCCGGCTGCGGTGATCCCCTGCGGGCCGTCGGCTGCGGTGACGGTCGCCGACCGGCCGGCGGTGGCCGCGTCGGCGGGGGTCGATGACGCCGCCGGGGCCGTGGAGATCAGCACCAGCGTGGCACCGGCCAGGACGGTCAACACCGTTCGACCAGCTCTCATAACAAACCTCCCAAAGTCGACAAACCGCCCTCATCATCGAGAGAGCCGCTGAAGAAATGAGAGATTTGTCCGCGTTGCTACCTGAAAGAGGTCCTCACCTGCGGGCTGCGTCCCGTTCCCGCACCGGTCACCTTTCGGCTCCTGACCGGTCACCTGGGGTGGCTACCGTCACCACCTCGACGGAAAGGCGGCGCCAGCGTGTGGCTGAAGGCCCAACCCACGGAGTTGCAGTGGTTCCTCGATGCGGCGACGACGTACTGGGAGAAGCACCTGCCACCCCAGGAGCACCACGAGACGATCGTGGTCGAGGCCTTCCACCAGGACATCCGGGTCACCCTGCGTAACCTGGTCTTCGCCAACGCGATCCGCCGGATCCGACCGGCGCACCTGGTGGTGCTCACCGGGGTCGAGCCGGACTGGCGGCGTACGCTCTGGAGCGGCTTCGACGTCGACCTGGTCAGCCGGGTCGCGCTGGCCTTCGGGGCCGGTGACGTGCTCGACGTGTACGACCTCGTCGAACGCCACCGCAAGGACCCCGCCACCGCGCCGACCGTGGCCGGCCGGCGACTGCCGATGGCCGCGCCGTTGGACGAGACGACCCTGACCGGGTACGCGGACGCGACGTACTGCCGGTTGGCCAAGCTGCCCCGGCTCCCCGCCGACCACGCCACCCGCGCCGACCACCGACGTCGACGGGAACTCGGTGTCGGCCTCTCCACGGTCTACGAGACGCTGTTCCGCGCCGGCCCGGTGGCCGCGCTGGTCACCAGTCACGTCGACTACGACCAGTGGGGCCTGGCGGTGGAGTCGGCCCGCCGCGCCCGGGTACCGGTCATCCACACCCAGCAGACCGGCTGCCTGAAGGCGTACGGGCTCTTCCCCGAGCACGACAGCGGCACCGGCACCTTCCGGGCCGAGCTGACCCGGCAGATCGGCGAGGTGTTCGCCGAACGGATCTGGCCCCGCCGCGCCGAGCTGCACTCCGCCGCCGAACTGATCGCCTGGCGGGCCAAGGTCAACCTGGGCCGGCCGAGCTGGTGGCGGGGCGGGGTCACCGCCGCCGTCGACCTGAGCAACCCGACCGAACGGGCCCGACTGCGCAGCCACGTCGCCGCCCGCTTCGGCTTCGACCCGGCCAGACCGGTCGTCGCGGTCTTCAACCACGCCGTCTCCGACGCGCTCGGCACCAACAAGGAACTCTTTCCCAGCCTGGCCGACTGGTTCGCCGACACCGCCGGGTACGCCGCCCGCCGTACCGACGCGCAGTGGCTCTTCCTGGACCACCCGAGCCAGGCGCTCTACGACTCGACAGGCTTCTTCGCCGCCACCGCCGCGGCCCACCGCCGGCACCGGCACCTGGCCTTCCACCCCAGTACGGCGTTGAGCAAGAACGCCCTGTGGAGCCTGGTCGACCTCGGTGTAACTGTGCGCGGCAGCGTCAGCAACGAACTGCCCGCGTACGGCATCCCGGTGATCCAGGCCGGACACTCCGAGTGGAGCGCCTGCGGGATCTCCACGGTCGTCGAGGACGCGGGCGACTACTGGCGGGCCCTGGACGAGGCGATCGCGGCGGCCCAGCGGGGTGAGCTGACCGTCACCGAGGAGCAGGTCCGCCGGGCCCGGCTCTGGCTCTGGCTCTACCGCAGCGGCAGCGACCTGGTCACCCCGCTGGTGCCACAGTGGGACGTCTGGCCCGCCACCCACCTGCTCAAGTCGATGGGCGCCGCGTTCCGGCACATCGAGAGCGACGCCGACCCGCTCTATCCGGCGGTGGAACGGATGTGGCGCAACCGGGAGCCGATGCTGACCCGGATGCCGCTGACCGGCGGCCCGCCGGACGAGCCGGCCGGGACCGCGCCGCCGGCCGGGGTGCCGTTGGTCGGGGTGGAGGCTGTCTCGCCGACCGCGACGATCGAGCCACCCCCGGCGGTGCCGGGGGCCGACCCGGCCCTGCCGACGGGAGCCCGCTGATGCCGGTGGGCACCTGGTTCGGCACCGAGTTCGACGTCCCGCACCCGGTCAGCGAGCTGCCCACCGTGGTATCGGGTGGCCAGCAGGGTGCGCTCTGCGTGGTCGACCAACTGGTCCGGGGCCACCAGATCATCGGCCGGGCGGTGGGTGACCCGGCCACCATCGGGCTCAAGGTACGACCGGTAGGACTACCGGTCCGGGTGGCGGTGACCCTGCAACTCGACGACGCCGGCACCCGATGGTGGGCCAACCGGGCCAAACCCGACCCGGCCCAGCCGGAACGCCCCCGGCTGGTGGTCCTCAGCTCGCAGGGCCGAGTCCGTGGTGCCGCCGTACTGGCCCGCCGGCAGGGTTGGCTGCGGGCCGGGGGCAGCATCCAGACCGTCACCTTCACCCTCGGTGCCGACGAACTGGGCGACGACGACCTGCTCCTGGTCGAGCTGAGCGCGCCCCGCGTCGACCTGCCCGACTGGGCCGCCGACCGCTTCTCCGCCCGCAGCGCGATCGGCCTGCGGATCGACCGGGTACGCCTCGACCCGCTCCCCTGCCCCGATCAGCTACCGCCCGGCCCGGCCGGCACCGGTTGCCCGTTCCTCGTGGTGCCCCCGGAGGGCCCGGCCGACCGCCGGATCGGGGTGGGCACCGTACCGCCGGCACCGCCGCTGCCCCGCAACCCCACCCGGTCGTACGCGAAACGCAAGCCGGCGCGGGCGGCGTTGAAGGTGCTGCGCACGGCCCGTCGCGCGGCCGGCCGGGCCAGTGCCGAGGCCACCGGCGACCGGGTACGCGCCGACGACCTCACCGTCCACGCCGTCGACCTGGTCGACGGGACACCGGTACCGGTCCAGGTGACCGGCCGGCACGGCGAAATCCTGGACCTGCGGCTGCCCGCCGACCGCAGGGGCCCGGTGCTGCTCGGCGTCACCGAAGGCGGCGAGTTCCGTCGGGAACGTACCGCCCGCCAACTCGCCTGCCGATTCGAGACGGAGTGACCGTGACCGAATCACTGGGACCGGACCCGGAGCTGAACCGGGCACACCTGCAGAAACTGCTGGACTCGGCACCGGGCGGGGTGCTCGCCCTGCCCGCCGGCCGGTACCCGCTCGCCCACGGGCTGACCGTGCCGGCCGGCTGGACCGTACGCGGCGCGCCGTCCGTATCCGCGCCGCCCAGCGGGTCAAGCGGTCGCAGCCCCGCGCCGCCCAGCGGGTCAAGCGGGTCCGGCCCCGTGCCGCCGTCCGGCGGACCGGTGACCTGGCTGACCGTCGATGCCCCGGACGACCGGCCGGTGCTGCACGTGCTGGGCAGCCAGGTGTCCGTGCGGGACCTGGGCCTGCGGCCCGCGCCCAGCCGCCCCGGCGAGCACGACGGCGACCGGGGCACCGGGCTCACCGTGGGCCGCTACCTCTACCCGGGTACGCCGCAGTGGCTCAGCGGGGTCGACGTCCGGCGGGTACACGTCGACCACGGCGACAACCGGGCCGCCAACGCGGTGGCGCTGATGGGCGCGGTCCGCGACGTCACCGTCCAGGACGTCACCGTGACCGGTGGGCACACCGGATTGGCGGTGCACTGGGGAGCGATCGGGGCCAGCGTCGATACGATCGTCGGCCCCTCGTACCACCCGAACCGGCTACGGGTGGCCGGCCTGCGGGTCCGCGACGCGGTCGAGGGCTTCTACCTGAGCGCGGTGCACGACGTCACGGTCAGCGGGGTCTGCCTGCGCGGGGTGGAGATGGGGTTCCGGCTGCTGGCCGGGGACAACACCGACCGGTACCACCGCGACCCGCAGGCCCGGATCTGCGAGCGGATCGACATCCGGGGCGTCTGCGTCACCTGGACCGGCCCCCGGTACGGGGTGCGCGTCGCCGGCTGGGGGCGCAGCGAGGTCGACGGCCTGGTCAGCCGGCTGGAGTACGTCGACACCACGATCCGCGACACCGTGCTCCGTCGCGCGCCGGGGGGTTCGTCGGCCGGTTCCGCCCAGCGTGGCTGGTCACCGCTGCTGGTGGAGCACGCCGACACCGTCGGCCTGCACGACATCCGGATCGAGCCGCCCACCGACGCCTGCTGCTCCCTCGCCTGACGAGCCGCCCACGTGGGGGCGCTGTCCAGCGCGTACCGCCGCGCCCGAGGCGACAACTTCCTGGTTGTGGTGGTCTCGGGCGGGTGGGTGAGGACAACATCCTGGTACTTGCGGAACATCTGTGACGGTGGTTTCGCGTAACGCCGGGAAGGTGTCACGACCGGCGGCAACTGTGCCCGGGTTCTGCTGCCACGCGACCTGCCCCCGTTAGCCCCAACCCGCTTTGGGGAGATCTGTCGTCGCCCTGGCGACGACAGATCTCCCCAAAGACCCCGACGTAGGTGAAGTTCGAGATCACGACAACGATCTTGCTGGCCTCTGCCAAGCGCAGGACGGCGGCGACAGGCTCATAGCTCGGCTTCTTGGTGATGGCGTAGATCAGGGTGTTCGAGTCCAGGTAGACCGACGTCGGGTTGTCAGGACGCGCCACGAACTTCCCTCACGTAATCCACCGGATCCACGCCGCCGGTGAAATCGGGGTCTAGGCCGATCAGGTCCGTGACAGGACCACTCGGAAGGACTTCCAGGGTCCGCATCTTGACACTCACCAACGCATCGTCGATGGCGCGAATGACTCGCCCCGAGACCTCCACCCGCTGACCGAGTGCCGCCCTTACCTGATCTGTCTGCGCCGCCGTGAACGTGACGTCCAGACGACGATTGGTGCGCTCCTGCCACAGGCCTGCCCGCCGCTGCCCGTGCAGGTAGATGGAGTCCAGGGTGCCAATCACGGATCCGATCGACTGTCGGCGAACCTTGAGAGCCGCAGCGAGATTCTCGGCAACCTGACGGGTCACGTTGATGCGCTGGGTGAGTGAACCATGATGTCAGGGTGCCACAACGAGCCAGGCTGCGACAGGATCTTCCGAGGCGACGCCGCACGTCGATCCTCCCCGGCCACGGTAGGGCGTTCCGCGGCCGGGGATTGACCGTGGGCGTGGCTCGCTAGGCGACCTCGGTTGCCGGTGCGGCGGTGGCGTGGACCGACTTGAGGATGGTGATCAGCCGTTCCACGTCGGCGGAGGGGAAGATCGAATCGGGGTTCGGCGCGATGTCGCTGAACGGGGACTCGTAGAGCCGTACCGGCTCCATGACACCGTTGTGCGTCAGGTGGTCGACGATCAACGTGACGAAGCTGATCTGGTTGGCGGTCAGCGTACGGCCGGTCAGGAACTCGCTGAACGCCTCCATCGCCGCCGCCCGGTCGAGCCCGACCAGGGAGCGGACGAAGAGCCCGAGCCCGTCCGACGAGCGGCGGGCCCGGTCGATCTCCTCGGTGCCGCCGCCGCTGGCCACCAGCATCCGTTCCAGCTCGTCGAGATCGGTCGGGGAGAGCTGCTTGTTGCGGCGCAGCTTCTGCAACGCCAGGTGGTTCTCGTGCTCGCGTAGGTACACCCGGGCCTTGGCACGGAACCGTTCGAAGTCGGTGCCGATCCGGATGTCGTTCAGCTCGACTACCGCGATCTCTCCCAGCTCGTCGCTGAAGTCGGTGTAGACGATGGCCCGCTTCGCCAGCGAGATCAACCGCACCAGCCCGCGCAGCCGCCGCCGCATCAGCTCCAGCATCGGCAGGGTCACGTCCCGCCACCACTCGTCCCCGGCCACCTCGTCGAGGAGCTGCTGCTGGTCGCGGACCGCCGGGATGCTGGCCTGCTCCAGCAGCGTCGAGGCGATCTGCTGCACCTGCTGGCGCATCCGCTCGTAGCCGGGCACCACGTCGAACTGGCCGAGCTGGAGGCGCAGCACGATCAGGTCGAACCGCTTGGCCGCCTCGTCGTTGTCCTGCACCGAGGTGGGCAGGCCGGCGAGGTTGCCGCCGATCTCGTCGACCGTGTCCGGGGTCAGCCGGTGCCAGCGGCTGAAGTCAAGGTAGTACTCGACCAGGCGTCGCTTGGGGCGTACGACGAAGTTGTCCAGGTGGGTGCGGATGCCCTCCACCCGGGCGTGCAGGTCGCGGGCTAGCGCCCAGCGCAGGCCGGCTTCGCTCTGGGTCCCGTCGGCGTCGGTCTCCGGCCCGGCGTCGGCGGGCAGTCGCTGGTCGAGACGGTGGATCAGGTCGAGCTGGGCCTTGAACAGCCGCTCGGTGAGCGACTCGGTGAGCTTGCCCTGGGCCTGTTCCGGGTTCTGGTTGAAGTACTCGAAGTTCCGGCAGAAGTCGAAGACCAGGAAGTCCTTCTTGTCCTGCCCCGGCCCGTAGAGATCCTTGCGCAGGCGGGTGCCCCGGCCGATCATCTGGAGGAACTTCGACTTCGACCGGACCGGCTTGCAGAAGACCAGGTTGACGACCTCGGGTACGTCGATGCCGGTGTCCATCATGTCCACCGAGATCGCGATGTGCGGGTCCTTCTCCGGCTGGGCGAAGTCGTCGATGAGGCTCTGCGCGTACTCGGTCTTGTGGGTGATGACCCGGGCGCGCTTGCCGACGTGCGTCGGGTACGCCACGTCGAACCGCTGCTGGATGAAGTCGGCGTGGGCCTGGTTGCGGGCGAAGATGATCGTCTTGCCGATCCGGTCGCCGCCGGCCACCTTGTGCCCGTGAACCATCAACGTCTTCAGGACGTTGTCCACGGTCTCCTTGTTGAACAGCCACTTGTTGACCGCGTCGGTGTCGACGCTGTCCGGCGGGCCGTCGTCACCCCAGTCGAGCGACTCCCATTCCTCCTGCTCCTGCTCGCTGAGGTCGTCGTAGCGGATGCCGTGCCGGTGGAAGTCCGTCGCCACCGAAAAGGCCCGTAGTGGGACGAGGTAGCCCTCGGCCACCGCCTCGTCGAGGTCGTAGTGGTCGGTGGGTACGCCGTCCTCCAGGTGGAACAGGCTGTAGGTGTTGCGGTCGATCTCGTTGCGCGGGGTCGCGGTGAGCCCGACCAGCAGGCCGTCGAACCAGGAGAAGATCGCCCGGTACTTCTGGTACACCGACCGGTGCGCCTCGTCGATGATGACCAGGTCGAAGTAGCCCGGCCCGAAGCGCCGTCCGCCGCTCACGGTCTCGTTGATCAGGCCCATCATGGTCGGGTACGTCGAGACGTACACCCGCCCGTCGTTGTCGCGCTCGGTGACCAGGTTGACCGTGGTCACGCTGGGCAGGTGATTCTTGAACGCGTTGACGGCCTGGGTGACCAGGGCGGTACGGTCGGCGAGGAAGAGCACGTTCTTGACCCAGTTGGCCCGCAGCAGCACGTCGACCAGGGCGATCACGGTCCGGGTCTTGCCCGCGCCGGTGGCCATCACCACGAGCGCCTGCCGCTGCCCGTCCCGCGCGAACGCCTCGCCGATCTTGCGGATCGCCCGGTGCTGGTAGTGCCGCTCGACGATCTCCGACCTGATCGGCACCTCCGCGAGCGGCTGCCGGCTGGCCCGCCGCTGGATCAGCAGCGCCAGCTCGTCCCTGGTGTAGAAGCCCTGCACCGGGCGGGGCGGGTAGGCGGTGTCGTCCCAGAGCCAGGTGTCGTACCCGTTGGTGTAGAAGACGACCGGGCGCTGCCCGTACCGCTGTTCCAGGCAGTCGGCGTAGAGCTTGGCCTGCTGCTGGCCGACGGTCGCGTCCCGGCGGGCGCGCTTGGCCTCGACCAGCGCGAGCGGCTTGCCGTCGTCACCCCACAGCACGTAGTCGACGAAGCCGGTGCCCGTGGCGTTGGGCATCCCGGTCACCGGAAACTCGCGGTCGTCCGGACCGTCGAGCCGCCAGCCGGCCTCAGCAAGCAGCAGATCGATGAAGAGATCCCGGGTCTGCTCCTCGTCGTAGTCGTGGTCGTCGGGGCGGGCCTCGTTGGCGGCCTTCGCGGCGGCGACCTGGGCGCGCAGCCTCGCCAACTCGGCGTCGAGGGTGGCGCTCTTCTCACGCTCGGCGGCCAGGGCCGCGTCCCGGGCGGCAAGCTTCTCCGCGAGCGCCTTCACCTGGGCCTGGGTCCGCTGCTGCACGTCGGCGGCGTCGGCAGGGGCGATCAACTTCGGGTCGAAGACGACCGCGCTCTCCGGGAAATGTGCCTGGTCGCGGGTGTAGCGCCGGGCGATCCAGTACGTGACGTGGAACAGCTCCCGCAGGACCGGCACCGAGTCCTGCTCGGTTACCGGCCGCCGCTCGTGCACGGCCCGGTTGCCCTTCTTGCGGATGATGTCCATCTTGGCCCGCAGGTCGGGGCCGACCAGCTTGCCCAGGGTCGCCTCGTTGATCTTGCCGGCGAGGTCGTTGCGGTACGGCCGCTTCAGCGTCGCGTCGGCGTCGTACAGCCAGCCGAGCGCCAACTCCAGGGTGCGCCGGGCATAGAAGCACGAGACCCGCGGGTCGGCGACGGCAAGCCGCTCGGCCCGCCGGGCCTCGTCAAACAGGAACGACCACTCGTCGGCCCCCAGGAACGCGAAGTTACTCATCGGACGTCTACCCCCCACAGTGGACAGCCCTACAGCCTCTCACATCAGAGCAACCCCCGAAAGGCCCGATCCTGCAACGACGCGAAGAGCGCGTCCAGCTCTGCGAGTGCGCCTCGGTGGGCCGCGCGAAGATCTTCAACTTCCTGCATCCGACCCGCAAACTCGTTCTGTTGTGCCACGGGAGGCACAGGCAAGCACAGTTTGGAAATCTCCTTTGTATTGATGTTAAATTGTACCGATGAACGCCTCGTTACCCGAAGAAACAGACTTCTGCCACCCGAGCTCCTAAAAAACGCACAGATATATTCCGGATTCGCTCGACGAGCGTCAAAACTGAGCCGCATAAGGTGAGAATCAAACGCCCACTGACCTTTCCCGGGGTGGGCGACCACGGCCTTACCGAGATGCTCCTGGCTTGCGATCGCCCGCGCAAGCAAAACATCGCCGTCTTTCACAACGTGACGATTTAAACCAGACCCCTCAAGGTCGACATACTTTCGGTCCGACAGGTCGATCTTCCAATCCTGGATGTTCGCTACGCGCAGGCACAGCCAAGATCCGCCTAGCGCCGAGGCTGGGATCATCGTGCCGTAGGTAGGCGGTTTATCAAAAAGCGTAGACATTGCCGCAACAGGCCATTCCTTTGGATTTGCGACAGGATCGCCAAATATGTCGAGGAAAATTGACTGGGCGAGATCATCGAGGTGCACGAGGGCTTCACGGCGCTTGATGCGCAACTCGTTCGACCGATCCAGCACCTTTGCAATCCGCCTTTGCTCATCCATAGAAGGCATCGGAATCGCAAGATTGGCAAGATAAGACTCTGGCACCCGCCGTTGTCCGGCACTGCCGGTCATTCGCCTTTCGCCAGCCAATTTAACCGCCGGCCTGCGCAGGAAATGGAGAAGGTAGCGTGCATCCAGTCGCGCACTCTTCGGTCTGATCACATGGAACTCGGTAGACCCAACACCCACCGATCGAGCGAGTCGCGCCTGGGCGATTTTTCCGTTCTCGAAGCAAGGCGTGATCTTGGCGACGAGAACGTCTCCGTCTGCAAAAAGAGTATAGCCTTTACTCACCTCAGCGAACGGGCGATCCTGGCAACTATCAGTGGCTCCGGTCACGGCGTCGACCGCCGACATTGGAATGAACGAAATGAGCTCTTCAGCTTCTGGGCGTACAACGAGCCTCGGATTTATCGACGCGACATCGGCCAGCTTGGACAACTCCAACGTAGCCGTCATCCGAGCATCCCCTTCAGATCCGACATGCCCTGCTGGATGTCGGATTCCAGGCGTTCGAGGTCGGCCAGGATGTCGAGCGGGGCGCGGTGCTCGACATCCTCGTGCACAACCTCCTTGTAGCGGTTGAGGCTCAGGTCGTAGCCCTGCTCCACGATGTCGGCCTTGGGGACGCAGAAGCTCTGTTCGGTCCGTGCCCGCTGCAACTCGTCGCCGTCCCGGCGGGACCAGCGCGCCAAGGCATCTGGCAAGTTGTTCTTCGCGTGCTCGCCCTCGGCCAACGCCTCGTCCGGCACCGGCCCCAGTTTCTCGACTGGCAGGAGCGGAGTCCGCTTGTCGTCCAGGCTCCAGCCGTCGGCGGTCACCTCGTAGAACCAGACGTTGTCGGTGCCACCGCTGTTGGTCTTGGTGAAGAGCAGGATCGCCGTGGAGACGCCCGAATAGGGCTTGAAGGTGCCGCTGGGCAGCTTCACCACGCCGTCCAGCTTCTGGTCCTCGACCAGCATCCGGCGCAGCTCCTTGTGCGCCTTGCTCGACCCGAACAACACACCGTCCGGCACGATTACAGCCGCCCTGCCACCGGGTTCCAAAAGCCGGAGGAAGAGTGCGAGAAAGAGCAGCTCGGTCTTTTTGGTCTTGACGACCCGCTGGAGGTCCTTGGCGGTGCTCTCGTAGTCGAGACTGCCGGCGAAGGGCGGGTTGGCCAAGATCAGGGAGTACTTCTCCGACTCGCCACCCACACTCTCGGCCAGCGAGTCACGGTAGCGGATGTCCGGGCTCTCCACGCCGTGCAGCAGCATGTTCATGCTGCCGATCCGCAGCATCGTGGCGTCGAAGTCGAAGCCGTGGAACATTTCCTCGTGGAAGTGCTTCCGCTGCCTCGCATCGTGCAGCGCGTTCGGGTGCGTGCGGCGGACGTACTCGCCGGCCTCGACCAGGAAGCCGGCGCTGCCGCAGGCCGGGTCGCAGATCTCGTCAGCGGGCGTCGGGGCCATCATCTCGACCATCAGTTGGATGATGTGCCGGGACGTACGGAACTGTCCATTGTGACCGGCCGTGGCGATCTTGCCGAGCATGTACTCGTAGATATCGCCCTTGGTGTCCCGGTCCTCCATCGGGATCTTGTCGAGCATGTCGACCACCCGGTCGAGCAACGCCGGGTTGGAGATCGTGAACCGGGCATCCCGCATGTGCTCCGAGTACGTCGACCCGTCGCTGCCGAGCGTCTGGAGGTAGGGGAAGACCTGGTGAGCAACGATCTTGAACATCGTCTCCGGGTCCCGGCGCTTGAACGTGGACCAGCGGAGTTCCTGCTGGTCCGGCTTGAACCGCAGGATGACCGGGGCATCCGGGAAGCGCGCCAGCTTCGACAGCTCCCGGGCCTCGATCTCGTCCAGGCGCTTGATGAAGAGCAGGTAGGTGATCTGCTCGATCACCTCCAGCGGGTTCGAGATGCCGCCCGACCAGAAGGCATCCCAGACGCGGTCGATCTTGCTCTTCAGTTCACCGGTTATCACGTGCCTCGTCCCATGGTGTCGCGTCAGGTTGACCCCACAGACTAGCGGCTGTCGCGATCAAGCGGGGGTGGGCTTGCCAGCCATTTAGACAACCCTGCCCGGCGGCACCATCACCAGGGGCCACCGACGCCGACACTCCTGGCCAGGGCTACCAGGTGCGGGTCGGGGGGGCTGGTGATCTGGTCAGGATGTCGGCGAGGGCTCCTCGGCCGGCTGGGCGTACCCGTACCTCCGCAGGTGCGAGCCAGTCGGCGCTCATGAGCAGCCGGGACGCGGCGGGGACGGTGGCAAAGGTGTCCCGGTGCTCGTGGTCCTCCGTGCCGACGGGTCCCGCGAGCTGTACGCAGCCGACCGGATCCGGGTGGGTCGCTAACCTACCCCTCACCGACCCCGGCGGGGTTGCGCATTCAGGGATAGCGTGGCAGCCGTGACGAGTAAGCATCCGGAGTAAACCTCGTCACCAGGCACCATTCACCCCGGCGGCTTCGGCCAGCGCTCGCAGGTGCGGGTCCGGGGCTGGTGACCGGGTAAGCGTCTCGGCAAGCATCGCCCGCCCGGCTGGTCGTACCCGTAGCTCTGGTGGGGCGAGTTGGTCGGCGGCGAGCAGGGCCCGCGCCGCCCCGGGTGCGTCGCCGGCCGCCAGGTACGCCCCGGCCACGTCGAGCAGGTACGCGGCCCGGTGCTCGATCGGCAGCGGTCGTACCGTCAGGGTTTGGTGTAGGTCGATGGCGGTGTGGTGATCGCCGAGGGTGGCGGCGGTGGTGACCCGGGCCGCGTCGACCGCTGCCCGCTCGGGCCCGTCCGGGGCGGTGAGCGTGGTGGCGTCGTCGAGCAGGTCCCACACTGTCGGCGGGTCGTCGTGGTCTGCGGCGGCAAGGGCGGCCTGGACGAGCAGTGCCGCGCTGGCCGCGCGTTCGGCTGGCGTACCCGAATCGGGGGTGAGTGGGGTGATCTGGTGGGCGGCGGTGATCGTGGTCTCGAAGGCGGCGCGGTGCCGGCCGGCGGCGCGTAGCGCCTGACTCAACGGCAGGGCGGCGACCGCTTCCAGCAGCGGATCGTCGGTGCCGGTGGCCACGGCCAGGCCCCGGTCGGCGGCCAGCCACGCCACCTCCGTCGCGCCGAGTTTCACCGCGAGCTGTGCGGTGAGCCGGTACGCCTGGATGCGCAGCTCGGCGGGGAGCACGCGGCCGTGGGTGTCGTCGAGCAGGTCGGGCAGGAGCCGGAGCAGCGTCGGGTAGTCAGCGTGCTGGTAGACGGCGTCGGCGTGGGCGAGTCGGGTGCGGTACCGGCACGGGTCGGTCGGGGTCTGATCGGCTGTCATCGGTAGCAGGCCGGGGTGGCGGGTGAGCGCGGCCCGGATCGGTTCGACGTCGGCGGTGGTCTCGTCGGCGGGCCGGGGTGGGGTGGCCTCGCCCAGGAGAAGGTCCGGGTCGACGTCGAGCGCCTCGGCCACCTCCCGCAGCACCGACCACTTGTCCAGCCGGCGTACCCCACGCTCGACCTTGTCGACCCACGACTTGGACTTACCGAGCCGGTCGGCGAAGACCTGCTGCGACATCTTCCGCCGCTGCCGCCAGTACGCCACCCGCCGACCGACCGGCAGACCGTCGTTCACGACGCCACCGCCGCTCGCGTCGCCCCCACTGCTGACGGGGCCACTGCTACTCGCGGGGCCAGGGCGGCGAGCTGCGACCGCCACCACGTCAGCTCCTCGCAGGTGGCAACCGTGTCGGCGGTGCAGCGCCAGCACGGACGACCACTGTCGTGAACGGCCACCATCCGCCGCCCCACGACGCTGATGGCCTCGTCGTCGATCGCCTCGTCCACGCTCACCGTCGGCCCCGCCGATCCGGCTTGGCCTGCGTGATGTCGTCGAGCGGGGTCCGCTCGGCCTCGGCCTGGGCGAGAATCCGCTGCCTGGCTGCCTCGTGCTCGGCGGCCTGCTGCTCGGCGGCCTGGATCTCGGCCGCGCCCGGCCGGTCAGGCTTGCTACGGGTACGTCTGCTCATCACCATCCCCTTGCGACTGATGTTGTGGTGGGGCGGGTTACCGCTGCCCCTGGCGGTAGCGGTACCAGGCCGCGAGCCGGGTACGCGCGAGTCGAACCGCCCGGCACCAGGCGCTGTCCGTGCAGTCCGGACAGCGGTGATGCCGGTGGTATTCCAGGACGTACCAGGCCTGCTGGACCAGGTGGGGCGTCCGCCGGGCCGTCATGACCAGCAACCCGCCCGGTATTCCCCGGCGAGAGTGAGCAACAGCGGTTCCGGCAGGTAGACCACCCGGGCCACCCCCACAGCCCGGTACGACACCTCCGGCGTGGCATAGCTCGGCGGCTGACCCAGACGGTCGAGTGGGCTCGCCCGGCGGCGGGTGAACGGCCAGAGCCGCCACCGCGGGCCGGTGCGCGTTGGGTTCTTCGCATGCCGAGCCATCAGACCTCCAGGAACGTAACGGCTTCCACTCAGAGAGTGACAAAGCTGATGCGAGAAGTCTAGAGTTCCATGGAAGAATTCCATGGAACTAGCGGATTCGCTCCGCGTTCCTTGATCTCGGAGGTGGAGAGGAGAACACTGGCGGTGTTCACGACCCTGGAGGTAGACGTGGCGAGGGCAAGTGGCCCGACGATCGCGCGATGGCAGCTCGGCAGAGAGCTGCACCGACTCCGCGAGGCGGCGAAGGTCTCGCACAAGGAGGTCGCGGCAGAGCTGGGCTGTTCCGAGTCCAAGGTCTACAAGATCGAGTCTGGCGACGTCGGGGTCAGCCGGGCCGACGTGATCGTGATGCTGACGCGGTACGGAGTTGACGACGACCGTCTTCGGGAGACCGCCCTGGACCTTCAGCGCCAAGGCAAGGAGCGCGGCTGGTGGGCGAAGTTCGGTCAGCTTCCCGCCCCGTACAGCATGTACATCGGGCTGGAATCCGCTGCGACGGCGATCCGGAACTTCGAGCTGGCCGCCGTGCCCGGCCTACTCCAGACCGAGCGGTACGCCCAAGCCATCTTCGACCAGCAGCGGATGACCGAGGCGGCAGCCGAGCGACAGAAACGACTCCAGGTACGACTAGCGCGACAGGCATGCCTCACCGAGGAGCCGTTGCTCAACCTTTGGACGATCATCGACGAAAGCACGCTTCACCGCCAGGTCGGTGGTCGGGAGGTGCTGCGCGAGCAGTTGCTCCACCTGGTCGAGATGAGCGAACGCGACAACATCGACATCCAGGTTCTGCCGTTCGGTGAGGGCGCCCACCCGGGAATGCTCGGTTCGGTTGCCATCCTTGAGTTTCCGAAGGATGTGCACACCCCGGTCGCCTACGTCGAGAGCTTTGGCGGCGACGTGTATCTGGAGCGTGAGGAGGACATGCGCCGGGTTACCCTGGCCTATACACACCTGCATAGCTCGGCCCTCAGCTCCACGAAGTCTCGTCAGTTGATCGCCGATGCCGCCAGGAAGCTGGCGTAGCAGAAGGAGGAACGGCCGTGCAGCCGAAGTGGCGCAAGAGCAGCAAGAGCCAGAGCAACGGTCAGTGCGTCGAGGTCGCGGACAACATTCCCGGAGTTGTCGCCGTCCGGGACAGCAAGGACAAGGCCGGTCCCGCCCTGGCCTTCGACACCCAGGGCTGGCGTACCTTCGTCGACTCCCTCAAGAACAACTAGCCCCGGCCCGCTTCGGGGAGATCTGTGGTCGCCAGGGTGACCACAGATCTCCCCAAAGTCCTCGGCTGCCAACCCCGACCCCGCCCGAGCCGGAACACTTTGCTCTCGACGGTTTAGATCTTGGACATTTAGCGTCCGAATACGACGGTAAATGTCCAAGATCTACGTTGCGGCGGTTGGTGGGCGGCGATGTCGTGGGTGACTCAGCTCGACAGGCACCGGAGGGCATGTCGCCGTCGCACCGGGCGCACGAGCCAGAAGATCTTGGAGGATTTCGGCCCCCGGAGGGGCACATTTCTTCCAAGATCTTTCAAGGCTCCGCACAGCAGCGGAGCGGCCGCGCCGACGCGCTCAGCGTTCCAGGATGGCGGTGACGCCCTGGCCGCCGGCGGCGCAGATGGAGATCAGGCCCCGGCCGGTGCCGGCCTCGGCGAGCAGCTTGGCCAGGGTGGCCACGATCCGGCCGCCGGTCGCGGCGAACGGGTGGCCGGCGGCCAACGAGGAGCCGACCACGTTGAGCCGGTCCCGGTCGATCGGGCCGAGCGGGGCGGCCAGGCCGAGCCGGTCGGCGCAGAACTCCGGCGACTCCCACGCGGCCAGGGTGGCCAGCACCTGGGCGGCGAACGCCTCGTGGATCTCGTAGAAGTCGAAGTCCTGGAGCTTCGTCCCGGCCCGCTCCAGCAGCCGGGGCACCGCGTAGGCCGGGGCCATCAGCAGCCCCTCGTCGCCGCTGACGAAGTCGACCGCGGCCGTCTGTGACCAGGAGAACCAGGCAAGCACCGGCAGGTGGTGCTCCCGGGCCCACTGCTCGGAGGCGAGCAGCACGGTGGACGCGCCGTCGGTGAGCGGGGAGGAGTTGCCGGCGGTCAGGGTGGCCCGCCCGGCGTCCGGGCCGTCGGTGCCGAAGACCGGCTTCAGCGCGCCGAGCTTGGCCACACTGGTGTCCGGGCGCAGGTTCTGGTCCCGGGTCAGACCGAGGTACGGGGTGACCAGGTCGTCGAAGAACCCCCGGTCGTACGCGGCGGCGAGCCGCTGGTGCGAGCGGAGCGCCAACTCGTCCTGGGCCTGCCGGTCGACGTCCCAACGCACCGCGGTCCGGGCCGCGTGCTCACCCATGGAGAGTCCGGTACGCGGCTCGGCGTTGCGCGGCAGCTCCGGCCGGAACGGCTGCTGCGGGCGCAGCCGGGCGGCGAGCTTCAACCGTTCGCCGAGGGTACGCGCGGAGTTGAGCCGGAGCAGGGTACGCCGCAGCTCCTCGTTGACCGCGAGCGGCGCGTCGGAGGTGCTGTCGACGCCACCGGCGATGCCCACGTCGAGCTGCCCGAGGGCGATCTTGTTGGCGACCAGGATCACCGCCTCCAGGCCGGTGCCGCAGGCCTGCTGGATGTCGTACGCCGGGGTGCGCGGGTCGAGTTTCGAGCCGAGCACCACCTCACGGGTCAGGTTGAAGTCCTTCGAGTGCTTGAGCACCGCCCCCGCGACCACCTCGCCTACCTGCTGACCGGCCAGCCCGAACCGGGCGACCAGCCCGTCCAGCGCCGCGCCGAGCAGATCGGCGTTGCTGGCGTCGGCGTACCGGGAGTTGGACCGGGCGAAGGGGACACGGTTGCCACCGATGACGGCGACCCGCCGGATGCTCTGCACGAACCCGCCTCCGTTGTGCTGACTTGCCGACAACCTACCGACCAGTAGGCTACGCCCATGACCGACAGGTACGCGACTTTCGTCCAATCGGCGGCCGGCCGTGCCCTGGTCAAGCGCCTGGGTCTGCCCGACCCGCCGCGACTGCGCCGGTTCACCCCCGGCGATCCGCTGCTGCCCGCCCCGTTCGTGCTCGGCGGCGACGGGCGGCTCACCGACCGGGTCCGCCGGATCCTGCTGGCCACCGGCGCCACCATGCGCGACACCGCGACCGACCCGACCACCGGCACGGCGGAACCAGCAGGCGGCGCTGCGGACACGACGGCCGGCGCGGCCGACCGGCGGAGGGCGGCGAACGGGGCGCTGATCTACGACGCCACCGGCATCGTCGACTCCACCCAACTGCGTCAGGTGTACGACTTCCTCCACCCGAGGGCCCGCTCGCTGGCCTCCGGTGGCCGGGTGGTCGTGCTGGGCACCCCGCCCGAGGAGTGCGCCACGCCCCGCCAGGCGACCGCCCAGCGGGCCCTGGAGGGGCTGACCCGCAGCATCGGCAAGGAGTTCGGGCGCGGCAGCACCGCCCAACTGGTCTACGTCACCGGCGACGCGGACGACGGCACCTGGGTCAGCCTGGAGGCGACCCTGCGGTTCCTGCTCTCCGGCCGGTCGGCGTACGTCTCCGGGCAGGTCATCCGGGTCGGTTCCGGCCGGGCCACCGCCCCGACGGACTGGCACCGCCCCCTGGACGGGCAGGTGGTCCTGGTCACCGGGGCGGCCCGGGGCATCGGCGCGGCGGTGGCCGAGGTGCTGGCCCGCGACGGCGCTCAGGTGGTGGCCCTGGACGTACCGGCGGCCGGTGACGCCCTCGCGGCGGTGGCGAACCGGCTCGGCGGCAGCGCCGTCCAGCTCGACCTGACCGCCCCGGACGCGCCGGCCCGGCTCGCCGAACACCTGGCCGGACGGTACGGCCGCGTCGACGCGGTGGTGCACAACGCCGGCATCACCCGGGACAAGACCCTGGCCCGGATGGACCCCGACCGGTGGGACACCGTCCTGGACGTCAACCTCTCCAGCCAGGAACGGATCAACGATCTTCTGCTGGAGCGGGAACTGGTCCCGGCCGGCGGGCGACTGGTCGCGGTCTCCTCGATCGCCGGGATCGCCGGCAACCGGGGGCAGACCAACTACGCCACCAGCAAGGCCGGCGTGATCGGCCTGGTCCAGTCGCTGGCCCCGGCCCTGCGGGAGCGGGAGATCAGCGTCAACGCGGTCGCCCCCGGGTTCATCGAGACCCGGATGACCGCCAAGATGCC
This sequence comes from Micromonospora sp. WMMA1923, assembly GCF_049179195.1. Classification (NCBI taxonomy): domain Bacteria; kingdom Bacillati; phylum Actinomycetota; class Actinomycetes; order Micromonosporales; family Micromonosporaceae; genus Micromonospora; species Micromonospora sp. WMMA1923. The sequence goes on along the minus strand of NZ_JBMHLZ010000001.1, from coordinate 5,956,607 downwards.
GTTGGCGCTGCGCGAGGCGGGTCGCCGGATGAACAGCCTCGCCCAGGGCGGCCTGCCGGTGGACGTGGCCGAGACGATCGGCTGGCTGACCTGGCCCGCCTCCGGCGCGGTCACCGGCAACGTGGTCCGGGTCTGCGGCCAGAGCCTGCTGGGGGCCTGATGACCGACCGGACGCGGATCGAGCTGGACCGGCTGCCGACGGCCGGGCCGTCGTACCGGCGGGCCCTGCTCGGCGCGCTGCCGCTGGGCGGCCGCCGGGGCGGCGACACCCTGCCGGCGGTGGAGTTCGCCGTCGCCGGGGTCACCGTCGACCGGACCCACCTGGCCGAGTACGACCGGGTCTGCGGCTTCCGGCTGACCGACGAGGTGCCGGGGACGTACCCGCACGTGCTCGGCTTTCCGTTGGCGCTGCGGCTGATGACCGGTGCGGGTTTCCCGCTGCCCCTGATCGGCCTGGTGCACGTGGCCAACCGGATCACCGTGCACCGCCGGATCGACGCCGGCGAGACCCTCGACCTGGTCGCGTACGCCGAGGGGTTGCGCCCGCACGAGCGGGGCCGGCAGGTCGACGTGGTGCTGCTCGCCTCGGTCGCCGGGGTGCCGGTGTGGCACGGCGTCTCGACGTACCTGCGTCGGGAGCCGACCCCCGACGGCCGCGCCGGGCGCGACCACCGCGACCGTCCCACGCCGCCGCCGGCCTCCGCCCACTGGCGGGTCACCCCGCAGACTGGTACGGAGTACGCCCGGGTCTCCGGCGACCACAACCCGATCCACACCTCCCGGCTGGGCGCCCGCCTGTTCGGCTTCCCCCGCCCGATCGCGCACGGCATGTGGAGCAAGGCCCGCTGCCTGGCCGCGCTGGCGGGTAGGTTGCCGGCGGCGTACACGGTGGCGGTGGAGTTCAAGGCACCGGTGCGGCTACCGTCGACGGTCGGCTTCCACAGCACGCCCGACGGCGCTTTCGCCCTGCACGATCCCCGCACCGGCCGTCCCCACCTCACCGGCACCCTGACCAGCCTCGCTCAGCGCTGAACTGTCCGACGAACGCCCGCCACGCCGACGGCGGGAGGGCGAGCGTCCCACCAGCACGGTCCTTCATGTCCCGCACCAGCACAATGCCGACAAGGTTGTCGGCGACCTCGACGCAGTTACCGCCATTGGTCGAGGAACGTGACGACGTACGCCACAGAGCGCCCGTCAGGTCCATGCACTCAGCACTCCATTGATCACCACCACTGCCCTGCCGCCTTGGATTACAACCGCATCGACATTAGCTTGAACTTCGCCAAGAAACGTTCGCTAGCGAAGTGCTCTGATGAAACGTGCCGCAAAGTTTGAGTTTTTGCTCATTTCCGCTGGAGGAATCGCCAGAAGATGTTCGACAAAGTCGGGGCCCTTGGCAATTTTATCGAGCGAATTCTTTGTCCGACTTGTGTGAATAACAAACTCGGCACGAAGAAAATCCAAGGACTCTGGCAGCCCTGCGTCCGCCAGCGGCGTGCCAGCCGAAGCTAGTCGACTCAGCTGCTTTGGAGATCGCACAGGTTGTCCAACAAGCTTCGACGTCGCCACCATTGCTAAGTGGAAACGGTAGTTATTTCGTTCAGCTACGCTCACCTCCGCCACCTCAGAAGCCAGAAATGCATCGATCTCTTTCTGGGCGCGAGCAACCCAAAGATAGATCTCCACCGGAATTTCTTTGGAAAAGATCCGCCGGTACTCTTCATCGCGCTTCAGAAGACTTGAAGGACGAGCTCGGGAGTTGTCAGGTCGACTCAACCCCATTGCCATGACAGCCTGGGCGAGCAGCGAGATACTCACAATCCGTTCCGGGCTGCGCCCGCTGTTTCGATAAAAGTTTTTCCGACGATCGTAATACCAATCTCTTCCAAGAAAATAGGCTTCGATATCCCGTTGAATATCGTCGGTTGCCCGCAACGAGGCTGCCGGTACCGAGGTTTGACGATTAGTCGCCCGAATTACAAGGTCACGGGTGGCAAGGTCGTCCCCAGTAACCAAGATTCGGACGAGCACGGAGCGATCGAAAGCTGGATGACCCTCTGGCGCAGCCCTGAAGAAATTGAATATCGTATGGGATGACTGAAGTCCGTTGACCACTTGGACATCATCAAGGGAATACGTCTTGCCGACCGCCGTCGCTTTTGAGCATACGATAGTCACCCCGTTATTGAGCCACCAGAACTCCGGGCCATCGACATTATCCAGCGATTCACGGATCTCGCGGTTCACCTCTACATCACCTTGATAGTCGCGAACATTCCAATCGAAAATATGTCGCCGCAACTGGCCATCCTCATCCTTTAGAAAAGCAACATAGTCACGCAACCTTACGAGTGCTACGTGACTGTTACCACTAGTTGCATTTTCTTGATAGGTGAGTTCTGTTGTATACGAGGGAACGGCGTTTGCTCGCCGCCACAATTCTGCCGCTCCAAGGAACTCAACGTGACCTTTGGCGCCAGATATCACGCTAGCTAGCTGTCTCTCCAGATCTCGTGCCTTTATTTCGACTTTGGCATTAATCGAGTTTGGCCCAGTTGTCCGCCCTCGAGTCGCATAAACAAAGTGGATTTCTACCTGAGGGTGCCGGGTAGCTAGCACTCGAAGAGATTTTCGAAAAAAGCCCGTACGCGACACAGTACCCGGCGAGTAGAGCTTCAGGAGATCTTCCTCATCCTCTGACAGGCTAAGGAGTCGCGAAAGCGCGGCAGCTGCTTTGTCGATGGCCGTCTCGGTGAACGACGTTTCCCGCTTTGCCTGCACCAGCCAAAGATGGAGCTTGACCCCACGTGGGAGCCTGCTTGCCGAGAACCCATCTTGCAGCAAATCACTATCTTCGGACAAGAGAACGCCATCGACAAACATATAGATTGCGTCAATGGCTCCATCGTTACTGCCTCCGATGACACCCTCGGCTACTTCCTCTGAAGAGAGTTGCCGAACGGCTAGAGCCTGTTCTGAAGCGAAGAGCTCGAAGGCCTCATCGTCTCGAATTGGGACGGATCTTTCGGCTTGCCGCTGGACCAGAACTTGATCAAGCAACACCTGCTCGTTGTCAGCCACTTCGGAAGTGTAAGGGAGACATGCGCACGATTTATAGTCCTGTTTGAACCGAGTTTGCTGCGCACCAGTCAGGCTGTGGACAGCCCTGAGGTCCGAGAAGCCATTGACTTTCAGGCCAAGGCCACCACTCTCCTTGAGCCCGGATGAGCGGCCATGCCGGTGATGCCCTATTCGCGAACCGTCAGGCACGATCCTCTGTGAGACTTGCCCTCCTACGGCACATGCATGATGAGCTGCGCTTGACCGGGTTCATTCCTCGGGAAGCTCGTCACGAGAGCACTTAAGTCGCGCACCGTAGGGCGCTCTGCTTGACAAACGCACGCCACGCCGAGGGCGAGAAGGCGAGCGTCCCACCATCGCGGTCCTTGGTGTCCCGCACCAACACGACAACGGCAAGGTTGTCGGCGACCTCGACGCAGGCTCCACCGTTGGTCGAGGAACGCGACGATGTACGCCACCGAGCACCCGTCACACTGTCCATGTCTTCGCCGCTTCCTTGAGTACGTCGAGTGTCTGTCCAAGCGGGAGAGCTTCGCCTCGGACGGCGTCCCACGACAGCCCAAGGCTAGCAACTGGCTCCGGTCGATCGGTGATCTGCGCTGACAGCTGGGTGTCCGCATAGCCGGCCCGTGATCCGTCAGGCAGGTCCGCCAGGATGAACGCGCCAGCGAGCCCGGAGTAGATGCCAGCCGAGAGCGGCACGACGTGCAACTGGATATGTGGCATGTCGGCGTAGGTGAGCAGGTGCACGACCTGCTCGGCCATCACGCCTGGATCACCACAGACGCGGCGAAGGACCATCTCGTCGAGGATGACGAAAAGTTGTGGAGCTGGATCCCGTTCGAGAACCGCCTGCCGTCCCAGCCGTGCCGCGACGCATCGGTCAAGATCCGCTACTGGGACCCGCGCCGCCCGGAAGGTCGCCCGCGCATACCCCTCAGTCTGGAGAAGACCAGGCACGAACGCCGGCTCGTACCAGCGCAGTGCGGTTGCCTCGCGTTCGATCTCGATCCACTCACGCATCCAGACCGGGGCCGCGTCGCCTTTGACCAGCTCGGTCCAGAGCGTCGCGAAGAACTCGCCGGTGGCCAGCGCGCCGTCGACAGCGGTCAGGTACGGCAGCGTCGGCTGCTTCGTTCCCGTCTCGATCGCGCTCACCTGCGAGTCCGAGCAGAAGACCCGCTCGCCGAGTTGGGCCTGCGTGAGCCCGGCCGCTACCCGACGCCGTCGCAGCTCACGAATCAGGTACTCGGAAGGAGAGACTCCCACGCGTTCCACACCTTTCCCTGACAGGTCCGGTCGTTTGCCGCAAGACCCTGACCGACTGTCACGTTCCGCGATCACTCGACAACTCTTCCGAGAGTACGGGCCGGACGTCCACCGTGGAGCCCTGCACACGCGAGTCACCGGAGGACCCCACTCGGCGGTCCGACCTATCGAGAGGGGTACCCGATGAGTCTCAGCCGACAGGGTGGGCATCGACAGCTCGGCCTGACATCCGGTTCGGCGAGGCGATCGATGCGGGGTGACCGGCGGTGACGGGATCAGGGTTGCTGGACTGGGAGACCCGACACCTCGGGTACGGGCCGTTGTGGGACTGCGGGTTCTGCGGCGAGCCGTGGCCGTGCCCGTCGTTTCGGGCCGGCGGAGGAGACGCGCAGATGGTCGGAGCGCTGCTCCACCTGGCCCACCGGGCGATCCGGGACCTGCCCCAGTTGCCGGCCGTAGAGGTGGTACGCCGCTTCGTCTTCGTCACCCGGTTGACCGACGACGAGGCCCGACGGATCGCCCTGTACCTGATGCGTTCGCGGTATCCGGTGGCCGACGAGCCGGGTACCGCGCACACCCCGATGCGTCCGCTCTGGCGCTGCTCGCAGTGTCGGCAGGAGTGGCCGTGCGAGCCGGCCCGCGAGGCGCTCCTCCGCCGCTTTGCCGGGGAACGGGACGCGCTGCTGATCCAGCTTGGCGCGTTGCTCGCGCACGCCGGCGACCAGCTTCGCCAAATCGGGGCCCACCCGACACCCGTCGAGTTGGACCGCCGGTTCCTCTCCTGGGCTCGATCCCTACCACCAGGAAGCTGACCGATCCGACCAGACGGTGATCGACTCGGTTGGGCTGATATGGCGGTATCCAGGCACCCAGAACACCACCATATCCGCCCAACCGAGTCGATCAAGGACCGAGACAGCGACTGCGGGGCTGGACAGTCACCCGATCGTGAGCTACGTTGTTCTCACATCGAGTTCTTCTCAGATCGAGATGAACGCCTTCGAGGGAGTGCGTACCGTGAATGAGCAGGAGTTTCTCGCCGACTACGACCCCCGGGCGTACCCGGCGGTCGCGGTGACCGTGGACGTGGTCGCGCTGACCGTCCGCGACGGCGCGCTGCACCTGCTGCTGATCCGGCGGGCCGAGCCGCCGTACGCCGGGCACTGGGCCCTGCCTGGCGGTTTCGTCCACCCCGACGAGGACCTGCTCGCCGGCGCCCGCCGCGAGCTGGCCGAGGAGACCGGGCTCGGCGGCGAGCGGCTCGGCCGGGTGCACCTGGAGCAGCTGGCCAGCTACGGCGACCCCGGCCGGGACCCCCGGATGCGGATCGTCTCCGTGGCCCACCTGGCGTTCGCCCCCGACCTGCCCGACCCGGCCGCCGGCAGCGACGCCGACGAGGCAGCCTGGCTGCCGGTGACCGCGCTAACCAGCCGGCCGCTCGCCTTCGACCACGCCCGGATCATCGACGACGGCCTGGAGCGGGCCCGGTCCAAGCTGGAGTACACCCCGCTGGCCACCCGCTTCCTCGACCCCGAGTTCACCATCGGCGAGCTGCGCGCGGTCTACGAGACGGTCTGGGGGCACGAGCTGCACGCCGGCAACTTCCACCGCAAGGTGCTCTCCGTGCCGGGCTTCGTGGAGGGCACCGGCACCAGCACCGAGCGGGGCGGGGCGCGGGGCGGCCCGCGCGCCCGGCTCTACCGGGCCGGCGACGCCCGCCTGCTGCACCCGGCGCTGCTGCGCCCCGCCCGGGAGGAGACGATCCGGTGAGGACAGACGAGGCCCTGCGGCTGGTCGCCGCCGCCCGTACCGACGCCGACCTGTTCGGCGCGGACGACCCGGCCCGCCGCTACCGCCAGCTGGTCGCGGCCCTGCACCCCGACCGCCTGGGCAACACCACCGACCGGGTACGCGCCACAGCCACCGACGCGTTCGTCCAGGTCACCACCAGGTGGCAGGCCCAGCGCACCGGCGGTGTCCCGCTCGGCGACTACCGCCTCGGCGCGCTGCGGCACGCCGGTGACCTGGCCGACCTCTACGACGTCGGGGCGGACCGGCTGCTCAAGCTGCCCCGGAACCCGGCCGACAACGACCTGATGGCCCGCGAGGTGCACGCGCTGGAGACCATCGTCGAGCGCGGCGATCCCCGGCACCTGCCGTACGTGCCACGGCTGGTGGAGAGCTTCCGGCACCGGGACCCGGCCACCGGTGCCGAACGGCGGGTCAACGTGCTGGCCGCCGTACCCGGGTTGCACAGCCTGGACGAGGTGCGGCAGGCGTACCCGGACGGGGTCGACCCGCGGGACGCGGCCTGGATGTGGCGGCGGTTGCTGGTCGCCCTCGGCCTGGCCCACCGGGCCGGGATCGCGCACGGCGCGGTGCTGCCCCGGCACGTCCTGATCGAGCCGGACGCGCACGGTCTGGTCCTGGTCGACTGGTGCTTCTCGACCCCGCTCGGCCACACCGTGCCGGCGCTGGTCCCCGGCTTCGACGACTGGTACCCGGCCGAGGTGACCAACCGGCAGCCGGCCGGGGCGGGCACCGACCTGGCGATGGCGGCCCGCTGCATGACCTGGCTGATGGGCCGCCGCGCCCCACGCGAGCTGCTCGCCTTCGCCCGCGGCTGCCAGCAACGGCAGCTACGGTCCCGGCCCGACGACGCCTGGCACCTGCTGGGCGAGTTCGACCAGGTGCTGGAACGGGTCTACGGCCCCCGCACCTTCCGACCCTTCACCCTCACCCCCTAAGGAGGCTGCCATGGGCAGCGGAGTCTGGTCCACCAACGTCTACGACGCGGCCAAGAAGTACCGCCGGGCCGCCGGCAAGAGCGCCTTCTCGTACAGCGACAGCGGGGCCCGCACGGTCCACCCGGCGCTGGACCCCCGGGACGCCATGCGGGAGGCCCGCGACTCGGCCGAGCACCCGCAGTCGACCCCGATCGCGGTGCTCTTCGACGTCACCGGATCGATGGGGCACGTGCCCCGCACCCTGCAGGAGAAGCTGCCGCAACTGCTCGGCCTGCTCCAGCGCCAGGGGTACGCCCGCGACCCGCAGATCATGTTCGGCGCGATCGGCGACGCCACCTGCGACCGGGTGCCTCTGCAGGTAGGGCAGTTCGAGTCGGACAACCGGATGGACGAAGACCTCGGCCGGATCGTCCTGGAGGGCGGCGGTGGCGGCCAGATGATGGAGTCGTACGAGCTGGCGCTGTACTTCATGGCCCGGCACACGGCCACCGACAGCTGGGACAGGCGCGGCCGACGCGGCTACCTGTTCATCATCGGCGACGAGCTGGCGTACGCCGGGGTCAAGCACCGGGAGGTGACCGGGGTGATCGGCGACCGGATCGGCGAGGACATCCCGGTCCGGCGGATCGTCGACGAGGTCACCGAGCGCTGGGACACGTACTACCTGCTCCCCGCCGGCAGCCACTACGCCCGCAACTCGAAGGTGCTGGACTTCTGGCGCGACCTGCTCGGGCAGAACGCCGTCACCCTCGACGACCTGGACGCGGTCTGCGAGACCATCGCGCTCACCATCGGCCTCGGCGAGGAGGCCATCGAGCTGGAGGAGGGCCTGCGGGACCTGGACCGGGCCGGCTCGACGGCCACCGCGACGGTCTCCAAGGCGCTGGCCCCGCTGCGCGCCGGCCGGCAGACCGTGGCATCGACGCTGCCGGCGGCGACCCGCCCGGCGACCCGTGGGGTCACCCGGCTATGAACCCGACCACCCGCACGCCCGGTCCGGTCGGTGGTGGCACCGGCCGGGCCGGGGACCGGCACCGCCGGCCCCGGTTCCCCCGCCCGAACGGGACCGGTGGGGGAATCGGGGCCGGCGGGCGACACGTCATGGTCGTCGACCTCTCCTACGGTGACGCCGGCAAGGGCACCGTGGTCGACTGGCTCTGCGCCACCCGCCCGGTGCACACCGTGATCCGCTTCAACGGGGGCGCCCAGGCGGCGCACAACGTCGTCCTGCGTGACGGCCGACACCACACGTTCGCCCAGTTCGGGGCGGGTACGTTCCGCCCCGGGGTGCGGACCCACCTGGCCCGGCAGGTGGTGGTGGACCCGCTGGCCCTGGCCGCCGAGGCCGAGCACCTGGCCGCCGTCGGCGTGCCGGACGCCCTCGACCGGCTCACCGTAGACGGCGAGGCGCTGCTGGCCACCCCGTACCACCGGGCCGCCAACCGGGCCCGCGAGCTGGCCCGCGGCGACGACCGGCACGGCTCGTGCGGGCTGGGCGTGGGCGAGACCATGGCGTACGCGCTGAGCCACCCCGACGAGGCACCCCGGGTCGCCGACTGCCACAACCCGGTGGTGCTGCGCCGTCGCCTCACCGCGCTGGCCGACCGGCTCACCGCCGAACTGGGGCCGCTGGACGCCCCGCCGGTCGAGGACTGCCTGCCGGCGTTCACCGGATTCGCCGAGCGGGTGACCATCGTCGACCGGACGTACCTGGCCGGGGTGCTGCGGGCCGGGACCTGCGTCTTCGAGGGGGCGCAGGGGGTGCTGCTGGACGAGTGGCACGGCTTCCACCCGTACACCACCTGGAGCACCACCACCTTCGCCAACGCCGAGGCGCTACTGGCCGAGGCCGGGCTGGCCGGGCAGGCCGAGCGGCTGGGCGTACTGCGGACCGTCACCACCCGGCACGGCCCCGGTCCGCTGGTCACCGAGGACCCGACACTGCCGTTGGCCGACCCGCACAACCCGACGAACCCGTGGCAGGGGCGTTTCCGGTTCGGCCACTTCGACGCGGTCGCCCACCGGTACGCCCTCGACGTGGTCGGCGGCGTCGACGGCCTGGCGCTGACCCACCTCGACCTCGCCGACCGGGGCCTGGACCTGCGGATCTGCCGCCGCTACAGTACGCCCGACGAACTGGCCCCCGGCGGCCCTGACGGCTCGGTCACCGACCGGCTGGTGCCTGTCGGCCCTGACGGCTCGGCCACCGACCGGCTGGTCCCTGTCGATCCTGACGGCTCGGCCACCGACCGGCTGGTCCCTGGCGGCCCTGACGGCTCAGTCACCGAGCGGCTGGTGCCTGGCGACCCTGGCGGGCCGGTCCCCGGCCGGGCCCTCGACCCGCTGATGCCCCGTCGCCCTGGCGGCTCGGCACCGGACCCGGGCTTCGACCCGCTGGTGCCCGGTCCGGCCGGTGACCTCGATCGGCAGGCCGCACTGACCGCCCGGCTGCTCGACGCCCGTCCGGTGTACGACCCCGGGACGCCGGAGGACTGGCCGGAGGCGGTGTCGGTGGCCCTCGACGTACCGGTGGTGCTCACCTCCCACTCCCCCACCGCCGAGGGCAAGGTCGAATGGGCCCGTGCCCTGCCGACGCCCGTCGCCTAGCCGAGCGGCCCCCGACGTCCCGCCTGCGAGGCATCTGCGGCAGGGCCCAGGGCCGTTTTCTTCCAATCACCCCGCCTGCTGTCGACGCCTCCCAGGCCTGACGGGACAGGGGTGGTTCGGTCGCCCGGTCACCGCCACCAACCCTGACCCGCAGAACGCCCCGACTCCCACCCCCTCCCACGGCCGATGCGCCTCGCCCTCTTCACACCCGGCCGGGGTGTAGATCTTGGACACTTACCGTTCTATTTGGACGGTAAGTGTCCAAGATCTACATCGGGTTCCGCTTCGGCGGTGACGGGGCAGGTGGGTCGGGGGGTGGGTCGGGGGGTGGTCGGGGAGCAGAAGGGAGTTTGGGCCGGACTTGCCCCATTTTTATGCCTGCTGTGCGTCTGCAACAGCCATGGTCACGTGGGAGACTTGCGCCCTTCGCCCTTCGCCCTTCGCCCTTCGCCCTTCGCCCTTCGCCCTTCGCCCTTCGCCCTTCGCCCTTCGCCCTTCGCCGAAGATCTTGGAAGAATGAGGCCCCGATAGGGGCACTTTTCTTCCAAGATCCGGACCGTGACCCCGAACCAGCCTCGGGCTACGTCAAGGAGCGCCACCACCAGGCAGTCATTAGCCCGAGAAGCACCGTTTCGCGGCATTCGTCAAGCCGTACCGTCGAGCATGGGGGCATGCAGTCGCTGCTCGACCTGCTCCGGGAGACGGTCACCTCGCCCTGGGTCTACCTGGTGATCTTCGTGATCACGGCGGTGGACGCGGTCTTTCCGGCCGTCCCAGGGGAGACGGTGGTGGTCACCGCCGGGGTCTTCGCAGCCACCGGTCCACCCGACCTGACCTGGGTAATCGTGCTGGCCGCCCTGGGCGCGCTCGCCGGCGACCACCTCTCGTACGCCGTCGGACGGTACGGCGGCAGCGGTCGGCTGGACCGGTCACCGGCCGAGAGCCGACGGCGGGCCGGGTCGCGGTGGGCCCGCCGGGCGGTGGACCGGCGCGGCGGCATGATCCTCACCACCGCCCGGTACCTGCCCGGTGGACGAACCGCAGTGACCCTGACCATGGGCGCGGTCCGCTACCCGCTGCGCTTCTTCCTGCTCTACGACGCGCTCGCGGCCACGTTGTGGGCCCTTTACTGCGGGCTGCTCGGCTACTTCGGCGGGCTGGCCTTCGAACGCGACCCGGTCAAGGGCATCCTGGTCGGCGTCGGACTGTCCGTGGCCGTCACCGGACTGCTGGAGGCGGCCAGGTGGCTACGCCGCCGGATCCACCGCCGAGCCTCCCGCCGCCGGACCGCCGTCCGCTGAATGTTCGTCGGTTGGACCGCCCCGCCCATGTGGGTCGGTGCGGCCTCAGCCAGGCCCTCCGCCGGCCACCCCGACGCTGTCGGCAAGATACGCCCGCATCGCGTCCCGGTCGGCGGGCAGGCCGTACCCGCGGAGCAACGAGCTGAAGTTGCCGAAGACGCTCTCGCCGATCAACCACGGTCGCGGCGAACGGGCCAGCACCTCGACCAGGCGCCGTTGATCGGGGAGCAACTCGGCGACCGGCGCGCCGGTGGGGGGTGCGCCGGCCGGGAACGCCGTCCGCAGCGCCTCCGTGGCCACCGGCAACGCCTCGGTTCCGCTGACGGCGGGCAGCCGGTCGAGCAACGCGTCGAAGGCCCGGTCGGCGTAGGCCGGGCCGAGCTGCCGCAGGGCCAGTGCCGCGTACCCGCCCAGGTCGCCGTCGAGGAACGGCACGTGACCGTCGGTCTCGGGTCGGTGTGGGGACCCGGCCGGGGTGACGGCCAGCCACCGCAGCAACTCGTCGACGGTCGCCGCGTCGACCTCCGCGCCCAGCACCCGGGCCCGCCCGACGGCCGCTGCCCAGCGCACCACGGGTCGCGGATCGGCCAGCAGGCCGGCGTACGGTGCCGCCCCGAGCAGCCCCGCCGCCACCACAGCGGTCGCCACCTCGGCTGGCGTCCGTCGCACCCCGCCGGACGGTTCGAACTCCGCCCCGCCGGACGGTTCGAAGTCCGCCCCGCCGGACGGTTCGAAGTCCGCGCCGTCGGGCCGTTCGACCTCCGCGCCGTCGGACGGTTCGAAGTCCGCGCCGTCGGGCCGTTCGGCGTCGACGCCGCCAACTCGCTCGGCCCGGCCACCGCCCGCGATCAGTGCGGTCAAGGCGGGAAGACTGCCGGCCGCCTCCTCCGGAAACCAGCCCAACGCGTACGCCGCTCCGGCCCGTACCCCGGGGTCGGAGTGGTCGAGCAGGCTACGGAACAGCGGGACGCCGGCCCGGACCGCGTCGTACACCGCCAACGCGACGTACGTCCAGAGCCGGTCCTGGTCCGCCGCGCTCAGCGACTCGACGTACTCGTACTCGACGTACTCCTTGTCGTCCTCGTCCTCGTCCTCGCCGACCCACGGTGGTGGCTTGGCGGCGAGCAGCTCCCGTCCGCCCCGCGCCGCCTGGCGGCACTCACCGACCGGGAAGCCGTCGGGCAGGAAGCTCTCGTCGTAACCGATGGCCAGCGAGGTGAGCAGGGTGAGCAACCAGTCCGGCTCCGGCGTGTCCGGGTCGGCGAGCAGTTCGAGCAGGAAGGGCACCGCGTACGCGCTGGCCTGGTAGCGGGTGCCCTGGTGGAAGATGTTGCCGAAGAGCGCGTTCAGGGCCTGCTGGCGCACCGGCTGCTCGGGTGAGCGCAGGGCGCGGATCTGGTCGGGCACGTCGGCGGCCGACCCGTAGGCGTGGCCGAGTCGTGACCACTGGATGTCGTCGATTCCGTCAAGCACGCGACCATCCTGACCCGTCCCACCGACAGTTCCACCCAATGCCTGTTTGGAAGGGGCCCTTCCTATACAGAATGCGTTAACAGGGGGCCCTTCCTTACACGGGGGGAGCGGTTGCGGGGGGTATCTACTCGTGCGTAGGTTTACGCCGGAGTAACCGAGACCGGACGGCGCGCGAGAGGGCACATCCACCATGACTGAGTTCGACCCGGCCACCTTCGCCAACTACGGCCCGAAGGAGTTCGCCAAGCTGGTCAAGTCCACCCCGGACGCCAAGATCGCCGAGGTGATGTCGGGCCCGATGCGGGGCAGGGTGCTCGGCGAGGTCTTCGGACGGATGCCGACCATCTTCCGCCCGGAGAAGGCCGGCAACACCAACGCGGTGATCCACTGGAACATCGGTGGCCGTCCCGACGGCGGCACGGACTCCTACGAGGTGGTCATCGCCGACGGCACCTGCACCGTCAACGAGACCCCGCAGCACGAGCCGAAGCTCAGCCTCACGATGGGTCCGGTCGAGTTCCTCAAGATCGTTTCCGGAGCGGCCAACCCGGTGATGATGTTCATGACGGGCAAGCTGAAGGCCAAGGGTGACCTGGGCCTGGCCGCCAACATCGCCAACCTGTTCGACATCCCCAAGGCCTGACCCCCGCCGAGCCCCCACCGCACCCCACCGGGCCGACCGGCAACCGCAACATCCAGGAACAAGTGGCCTGCGGCCGCCCCACCGACCACCACATCCACGAACCAGTCGCGGGCGGTCGCCCTACCGACCACCACATCCACGAACCAGTCGCGGGCGGTCGCCCTACCGGCCACCACATCCAGGGACTGGCGGTGGTGGCCGGGCGAGTGGAGGCGGGGGCTTGGCAGGGTCAGGGGTGGCTGGTGGCGCGGCCGATGGCGGCCTCCACCCCGCCGACCCGGTCGGCGAGCAGGCCCAGCGCCCCGACCGCGCGGTCCAGCGGGTCGTCGCCGGCCCCACCGAGGGCGCGGGCGCGCAGGAAGCCGGCCTTCACCTCGGCCCAGCGGCGGGCCTGTTCCGGGCTGAGCCGACCGCGCAGCTCGGCGAGCTTGAGCAGGTTGGCCTCCGCCCCGGCGGCCAGGGTCTGCGCCTCGCCGACGTAGTGGTCGTCGATCACGGCCTCCAGCTCCGCGTCGTTGAGCACCGGGACGACCTTCTCGGCCAGCTTGTTCATGTTGCGGTACGACCCCTGCAACTGGAACGGCGGCTCGGTACGCGACGCGTCGGCCTGCGCCGCCGAGGCGATGTACGCCTGGTTGTTGGTCAACACCACCCGCTGTACGTGCAGCAGCTTGCGCAGCACCGAGACGATCTGCTCCAGTTCGACCCCGGAGTACGGGTGGCTGAGCTGGTCCGGGCGGACCGAGTCGTCGCCCCTCGCCAGCCGGACCAGCAGCTCCAGGTCGCCACGGTCCCGGGTGGACAGCGGCGCGAGCACCGTGTTGGCGGTCAGTGCGTTCTCGATGTAGCTCAACGCGAACGCCTCCTCCCGGCCGGAGAGCACGTCACCGAGGTTCCACACGTCGGCCCGGTTGGCCAGCATGTCCGGCACCCGGAACCGCTTGCCCGACTCGGTGTACGGGTTACCGGCCATGCACACCGCGAACCGCTTCCCGCGCAGGTCGTAGGTGCGGGTCCGGCCCTCCCAGACGCCCTCCATCCGGCGCTGGGCGTCGCAGAGCGGGATGAACTTCTGCAGCAGCTCCGGTGAGGTGTGCTGGATGTCGTCCAGGTAGAGCAGGACGTTGTTGCCCATCTCCAGGGCGAAGGAGATCTTCTCCACCTCCTGCCGGGCGGTGGCGTCGGGTGCCTCGGCCGGGTCCAGGGAGGTGACCTGCGAGCCCAGGGCCGGCCCGTTGACCTTGACGAAGACCAGGCCGAGCCGGCTGGCGACGTACTCCATCAGGGTGGTCTTGCCGTAGCCCGGCGGGGAGATCAGCAGCAGCAGGCCCATCTGGTCGACCCGCTTGTTCTCCCCGGTGGCCCCGAGCTGCCGGGCCAGGTTGTCGCCGATCAGCGGCAGGTAGACCTCGTCCAGCAACCGGTTGCGGACGAACGCGCTCATCACCTTCGGCTGGAACTCGGTGAGCCGCAACCGGTCCCGCTCGGCGGCCACCAGCTCGTTGCGGCGGTGCTGGAAGTCCCGGTACGCCGGGACCTGCTCGGTGCGGAACCGGCCGACCCGGGCCAGCGTCTCGTCGAGCCGCAGCTCCAGCCGTCCCCCGCTGAGCCGGGGGTGGGTGCCGAGCAGTCCGTCGACCGTACCGGCCAGCGCCGCCCCGGTCTCCCGCCGGGGCAGGTCCGGGCCGCACAGTTCGACCGCGACCGCCTCCGGCAGGTCGTAGCCGGAGAGCTGTCCGTCGTCGGTGGCCAGGAACGCGGTCAGCCACGCCTCGACCAGCTGGTACCGGCTGGCCAGGTCGTCGCCGACGGCCCGCAGGTCGTCGTCGAACTCCCGGCTGGACCGGGACTGCCGGCCGCCGAGGGCCCGCCGGAACCGGTCGAGCAGGGTACGCGCGCCGGCCCCGGTGACGAAGCCGACAGGTGTCTGGGCCACCTCCTCGAAGAGGTACGCCCCGGCCAGGTCGGCCTCGGCGGCCGGCCCGGTCAGGCCGCGCTCGCCGAGGAACGTGCCGATCGCGGCGGCCAGCTCGGTGTGCCACCGGTCGATGGCGTCCCCCTGGCCGGAGTCGAGCGGGGGCCGGCCGAACCGGGCCCGCGCCCGGGCCAGCGAGACCGCCCGTGCCGACCAGGCCAGTCGGGCCGGCTCGGTGCTGCCGAAGCGCCAGAAGAGCTGGGCGGCGGCCCGGGCGGCGGGCGGGTGCCGCAGCAGCCCGGCCGCGGCGTGCAGGCGCAGCAGCGTACCCAGGATGGTCGCCGCGTCGTGGTCGTGCACGCCGCGCTCGTACCCCTCGTCGTAGCGGGTCTCGGCGACGGTCCGGACCAGCTCGCGGAGCTGGTCCGGGTCGAGGGCCGCGGCCTGGAGGGCGTCCAGCCGCAGGGTGCCCCGGCCGGCCTCGGCGTCGGCCAGGATCGAGGTGGCCAGGTACTCCGCCCGGTACACCTGCGGGGACTCGGAGACCAGGAGCTGGTCCCAGAACCGGCGGGTGGACTGGAACTGCTCGTCGACGACCGGGGCCCGGTAGTCGGTGCCGGTGACCGCGATGGCCATCCGTCCGTCGTGCGGCACCACGGTCACGTCGATCGCCTGGGTGTTGACCGCGAACCGGTGCCGCCCCAGCCGGATCGTCTCCCCGCCGTCGGCGTACAGGTCCAGCCGGTCCCGCAGGCCGCGCCCGGCCTCCTGGCGGGCGGCCCGGATCCGGCCGTCCAGCTCCTCGGCCCGGACCGGATCGCCGAGGGTACGCAGCTCGTCGACGACCGACCGCAGTCGACCCACCATCGCGTCCGAGGCGAAGTAGGTGTTGATCTCGTCCAGGGTGCCCAGGGTGCCGACCCGGCGCTGCACGCTCACCAGGATCCGCTCGGCCGAGGAGACCATCCGGTCCGCCCGGCGGGCCCGGTCGTCGAGCAGGGCCTGCTTGCGCGAGGAGAACGCCTCGTAGATGTCGGCCCGGCGGGTGGTCAACTCGTCCAGGAAGTCGTCGAACTCCCCGAACCGCGCCTCCAGCGTCTCCACCTGCAACAGCAGCCGGCCGAGCTGCTCGTCGCAGCGTTCCGGGGTGTCCGCC
The DNA here is from genome assembly GCF_049179195.1 of Micromonospora sp. WMMA1923. Taxonomy (NCBI): domain Bacteria; kingdom Bacillati; phylum Actinomycetota; class Actinomycetes; order Micromonosporales; family Micromonosporaceae; genus Micromonospora; species Micromonospora sp. WMMA1923. The sequence continues at coordinate 5,940,412 of NZ_JBMHLZ010000001.1, read as the reverse complement.
GCCGCCAGCGCCCCGGTCACCGCCTGCCCGAGCAGGGCGAACTCGGCGGCGAAGCCGGCCCGCCCCTCGGCCTGGCGCAGCTCGCGCCGGCGACCGTCCAGCGCCGCCCGGGCCCGGTTGACCCCGCCGAGCACCTCGCCGATGCTCGCCAGGATCTGGGTGCGTACCGTCGCGTCGGCGATGTCGAGGCCACCGACCACCTCGGTGATGGTCTGCAGCCCGTCGGCCCGCTCGGCAAGCTCGTCGCCGACCGGGGTCGCCTCGGCGACCGTGCCGATCGCGGCGGCCCGCTCGGCCAGCCGCGCCACCTCCGACCGGTACGCCTCGAAGGCGTCGTCGCGGCTGAGGAAGTCCACCGCCCGCCGGCCGGCGAAGGCCAGGTCGTCGTCCAGCCGGGCGGCCAACTCGGCGATCCGCTCCTGGTCGACGTAGTGCAGCTCGCCCACGGTCACCAGGTGCCCCTGGGCCTGCCGGAGCCCGGCGAGCTGGCGGACCCAGTCGTCGGCGCTCAGTGGCGCCTCGCCCCGGACCCGGCGACTCAACGAGGCGACCTGCTCGGCGGTGGCGGTCAGCTCCCGGGCCGCCTGCGCGGTCAGCGCACGGACCTTCTCGTACTCGTCGAGCACCTGACCGGCGGTGGCCCGTACCTCGGCCAGCGGGGCGGCCAGGTTGCCCAGCTCCTCGTCGGCCAGCCAGTGGTAGTGGTCGAAGATCCGGGTGCAGGCGGCGATCAGCGACTCGTGCAGCCCGGCCGCCGCCCCGGTGTCACCGGCCGTACGCGCCACCGAGAGGCAGTCCGAGATGCCCCGGACCAGGTCGGCGTTGCCCACGCGTTCCAGCGGCCCGGTCCCCACGGGTTGGGCGGCGGCGTAGCTGTCGGAGAGGAACGGGGTCTGCCAGACCTGCATCGGATGGACCCGGGTGGGCTCCTCGGAGACCGCCCGGAACACCACAAGCGTGCCGTCGTCGAAGAGGGAGAACCCGTGGCAGGGGATCGGGGCCGCCACCTCCTTGCGGATCGCGTTGTACGGCAGCAGCAGCGACCGGCCCTCCGCCCGGCCGTGGAAGACGTAGAGCACGTCCTCGCCGTTGGTGGAGCGGACCACCCGCTCGAACTCCAGGTCGGCGACCTCGGTGTCGAAGGTCCGCGTCTCACCGGTGGCCAGGTGGTAGCCGCCGGGGAAGATGATCCCGTGGTCCTCCGGCAGCCGTTGGCAGGCCACCCCGATCCCGTCCAGCCGGGCCACCTGCCGGGTGAGCGTGTTGAAGACCAGGTGCCGCCACTCGGTCTCCTTGTACGGCCGGATCCGCAGCAGGATCAGCGGACCCACCCGGGCGTAACCGATCTCGGCGTCGGCCAGGCTCTGCAACGGCTCGTCGACCGGCTCGCGGTAGATGCCCTCCCCGGTCTCGGTGTTGTCCTCCACCTTGACGGTGAGGTCACCACCGACCGTCTCGACGAACACCTCCCCCTCGATGGAGATGTGCGGGTGCCGGCCGAGCACGTGGTGCTCCCGGACCGTCGGGGTCCACTCGAAGTCGTGGCTGGGCGGGAAGACGTGGTCCCGTTCGCCCCGGCTGTCCAGGTACTCGACGGTGCCGTCGGTGCCGACGGCCCAGCGCAGCACCCGGACGTCGTCGACCCGGGGGCCGGTCTGGAAGACCGCCAGCAACCGACCCTCGACCCGGCGCAGCTGCAACAGCCGGGTCTGCCGGTAGTACCGGTACAGCTCGTTGAAGTCCCGCTCGAAGCGGGGGTCCCGCAGCAGCCCCGGCAGTTCGGTCCGGCCCACCTCGTCGAACCGGTAGCCGCCGCCGGCCGGGTCCGGCTCGAAGCGGTGCAGGGAGAAGACGTCGTCCACCGTCGTCTCCGGCTTGAGGCCGATGAAGACGTTGTACCCGAAGAGCATCAGCCCGCCCACCGAGACGATGTCCCGGGGTACGCAGTTGTGCGCGGTCCGGATCCGCTCGGTGCTGGTCAGCCGCAACTCGGTGCTGCCGAAGGTCTCCAGGCGTCGCGCGTTGAGCTGCTCCGCCCGGCGGCCCAGCTCACCTGCCTGCTCGGCGAGCCGCCGCCGGAGCACCTCGTAGCTGCCCGCCTCCAGCCCGGCCGGGCCGTCCGGGCCGGCCGAACCGGCCGGGCCGGTGGCGTCGGCCGCCGGGGCCGGCGCGGCGGTGGTGGCGCCGGGCACAGGCCCGGAGTCCGCACCGGCCGCGCCGGTCACCGGCTCACTCACCGGCGTGCTGCCGCGACCCGCTCAGCGCGGCGACCGGCGTGCCGTCCAGCCCGAGCTTCTTCGCGGCCCGCAGCAGCTCCTCCAGCTTGCCCTGGTTGGCGCCGCCGGCCTTGATCTGCTGGGCCAGGAACGCGGAGAGGGTGAGGTTCTGCACGTCGGCGGTGTTGAGCGAGCCGAGCACCTGGGAGAGGTCGTCGGTGAAGCTGGCCTTGCCGTCCAGCCACGGCTGGGCCACGCTGCGGGCCACGTCGGAGTGGGCGACGAAGCCGTCCACGCTCTTGCCGAACGAGATCGAGCTGAGCAGCCGGTCGAAGAAGACGCTGTCCCCGCCGACGATGTCGATGTTCGCCTTCTCCAGCCCGGTGGAGACCAGTTTCGCCTGGGCCTCGGCGACGTGCCGCTGGGCGTCCAGGCCGGCCAGCCGGACCTCCTTCTCCAGCTCCAACCGCAGGCGGTACTCCTCGTGCTCGCGGGTGGCGTCGTCAAGCGCGGCCATCGCCGCGGCCTTCTCGGTCAGACCCTCGGCCTCACCCTTGAGCTTCTCGCGGACCGCCTCGGCGACGATCAGCGCCTTCTCCCGCTCCACGCTGGCCTCGGCCCGACCGACCCGCTCGATCGCCTCCGCGCCGCGCTCGCGTACCTGCACCTCGGCCAGGCCGGCGGCGGCGGCTTCGGCCTGCTGCCCCTCGGCCAGCCGGATCCGGGCCTGCGCGTCCAGCTCCGCGGCCTGCTGCCGGGCCTCGGCCAGAACCAGTTCCTCGCGGGCCTTGAACTTCGCCGCCTGCTCGGCCGCCTCGGCCGCCTTGATGTCCTTGACCAGGCCCTCCTGCGCCTCGGCCTCGGCCTGGATGATCACCGCCTGGCGGGTCCGCTCGGCCTCCTCGACCACCCGCAGGCGCTTGATGTTCTCCTCCTGCTCGGCGACGGTCTTCTCCACCGCGATCCGCTCCCGGATCACCTCGGCGATCGACCGCTTCTCCGCCTCGACCTCCTTGTTCTTGGCGATCGTGCTCAGCTCGGTCTCCCGGTCCCGGCCGATCACCTCCAACATGCGGTCCTTCTCGATCCGCTCGGTCTCGATGGCGATGACCCGCTCGCGGTTCTTCTCCGCGACGGCGATCTCCCGGGCCCGGTTCTCGTGCTGGACGCCGAGCTGCTCGTCGGTACGGATGTTCGCCGTCTCGGCCCGCAGCCGCTCCTCCGCCCGTACCCGGGTGGTTTCGGCCTCCTCGCGGGCCCGCATGGTGTCGATCTCCCGGCGCTGCTTGGCCTCGGCGTCGGCCTGCCGGCGCTCCAGCTCCAGGATGGCCTCGCGGGCGTCGACGTTCTGCCGGGTGATCTCCTTCTCCTCGCTGCGCCGGAACTCGTTGGTCCGGACGTGCTCCAGGGCGGTCAGCTCGGTGATCTTCCGGATGCCCTGGGCGTCGAGGATGTTGGCCGCGTCGAGCTGCGACATCGGGGTCTGCTCAAGGAAGTCGATCGCCGCGTCCTCAAGGCTGTACCCGTTGAGGTCGGTGCCGATGACCCGGATGATCTGGTCCCGGAACTCGTCGCGCTTGGTGTAGAGGTCGACGAAGTCGAGCTGCTTGCCGACGGTCTTCAGCGCCTCGGAGAACTTGGCGTTGAACAGCTCCTGCAGGGTCTCCCGGTCGCTGGCCCGGGCGGTGCCGATGGCCTGGGCGACCTTGATGACGTCCTCGGTGGTCTTGTTGACCCGGACGAAGAAGGTGATCCGGATGTCGGCGCGGATGTTGTCCCGACAGATCAGACCCTCGTGGCCGGTCCGCTCGATGTCGATGGTCTTGACCGAGATGTCCATGATCTCGGCCTTGTGCAGCACCGGCATGACCACCGCGCCGGTGAAGGTGACGTCGACCCGCCGCACCTTCGACACGATCAGGGCCTTGCCCTGCTCCACCTTGCGGAACAGCCGGCTGACCAGCAGCACCACCCCGAAAACGACCAGAAGCAAAACTGCCAGGAGTACGCCGATACCGGCGGTGAGGACATCCATGGGTGAGTACGCGGCGGCCCGGGCCCGGCGTACGCCGGCGGGTCCCGCGCATCCTCCTTTCGAGGGGTCGGTGCCAGGGGCTCGAAGTCGGGAAGGGGGGCGGGTCAGGCGAGCTCGGTCGAGGTGACCCAGAAGAACTCGCCGTCGGGTTCGTACTCGTAGATCACGGCCGTGCTGCCGGCGCGCAGCTGCTCGGTGCCGGTCTGCCGGACCTGGACCAGCGCCGACGAGCCGTCCTCGGCGGTCACCTCGGCCTGCCCGAAGTCCCGGGTCACCTGGCCGGTACGGATCACACAGAACCGACCCACGAAGGAGTGCCGGCTCGCCTCCGAGCCGGCCGGGAAGAGCCGCCGCAGCGGCACCACCAGCAGTCGGGTCAACAGCCAGGCGACCCCGGCGGCCAGCAGCAGCACCAGCACCGACAGCAGGGTCCGGGTGGCGGCGGTGAAGCCGGCCTGGTCGAGCAGCACCCCGCCGGCCAGACTGCCGAACCAGGCCAGCGCCACCAGCAGGGAGAGGACGATCACGCTGGGCAGGCCGCCCAGGCCGACCGAGGCGAGCAGCCCGCCGGTGGCGTCGGCGTCGGCGTCCTCACCGATGTCCAACACGCCGGTGAGCACCAGCAGCCAGTAGCCGACCACGACGACCAACAGGAAGCTGAACAGGACGGTGGGGAAGGCGAGCACCGCGTCGACGAACCCGGCCACCGGCGTCCCCTCCCTGGTCAGCACCAGCCGCCACGACCAGCCGGTTCAGCCATGATCGTGACACGAGGTGTCAACCTCGCCGAGGGGCCGAACGGACCGTCCGGAGCGTCCCCCGGGCCGGTCGGCCACGAACGGGGGTCGATCACGATTCTGTTAGGGTCGATTTCGTGGTAAGCCTCGACGTCATCACCGAACGGTCGGATCCGGCCGTGCAGCGGATCATGGACGTCACCAGGCACTCGCGGTCCGCCGTCCGCACCGTGCTCATCGAGGATGCCGAGCCGCTCGTGGAGTGCATCCGCGCCGGGCTGGAGTTCACCGAGGTCTACGGGGTGGAGACCAGCCCGCTCCCGGACGAGGTCCTCGCCGCCTGCCGGCAGCGGGACATTCCGGTCCGCCTGGTCGGGGCCCCGATCATGAACGACCTGTTCAAGACGGACAAGAAACCCAAGGCGTTCGGCATCGCCCGGGTCCCCAGGCCGTGGAGCTTCGACGAGTTGGCCCGCACGACCGGCGACATCATCGTCCTGGACGGCGTGAAGATCGTCGGCAACATCGGCGCCATCGTGCGGACGTCCTTCGCGCTCGGCGCCGCCGGCATCGTGCTGGTGGACAGCGACCTCACCACCATCGCGGATCGACGCCTGGTCCGGGCCAGCCGGGGTTACGTCTTCTCGCTCCCGATCGTGCTCGCCTCGCGCGCCGACGCGATCGCCCACTTCCGGCGCACCGGCATCCCGCTGGTCGCCTTCGACACCGAGGGCGACCTCGCGGTCGGCGAGCTGCGCTACGCCGACGAGCAGCTCGCCCTGCTGCTCGGCAGCGAGAAGACCGGCACGTCACGTTCCTTCGAGAGCATCGCCAGCCACTCGGTGTCGATCCCCATCAACCCGGCCGCGGAGTCGCTGAACGTCTCCGTCTGCGCCGGGATCGCGCTGTACGAACGGGTCCACTGGAACCTCGACGACCGGCGGCGCTCGCCGCAGCCGCCTCGGGCCGGCCGGTCGTCCAGCGCGCGCGGCACGGGGCGGCCCGCCCAGCCGGCGTACCCGGACCGCCGGAGCCGCTGACCCTGGTCCGCCCCCGTGCGACTCCCTGGCTGCGATCCTGGTCGGACACCTCCGGACACCTGGTCCTCGACGCGGGGGCCGAAATGTTCCCCGCGATCACCCGGGCAGCGTGATGCGCCCCTGCGCCGCGGCCAGGGCGATGTCGGTACGGTGCTGGGAACCGGCCAGCCCCACCCCGTCGACCAGGGCGTACGCGGCCTCCCGCGCGGCGGCCAGGTCGGTGCCGGTGGCCGTGGCACAGAGCACCCGGCCCCCGGTCGAGAGCAGCGGGCCGTCGGGATCCCGGCGAGCGGTGCCGGAGTGGATGATCCCCGGGGCGTCGGCACCGGTGATGGCGTCGCCGGTGCGCGGGGTCCCCGGGTACCCCTCGGCGGCGACCACCACGGTCACCGCCGAGCCGTCCCGCCACCGCAGCGGCGGGTGGTCGGCGAGGCTACCGGTGGCGGCGGCGTGCAGCAGGCCACCGAGCGGGCTCTCCAGCAGCGCCAGGACCACCTGGGTCTCGGGATCACCGAAGCGGGCGTTGAACTCGATCACCCGAGGCCCCTGGGCGGTGATGGCCAGGCCGACGTAGAGCAGCCCGACGAAGGGGTTGCCCCGACGCCGCATCTCGGCCAACGTCGGGTGCACGGTGTCCGCCATCACCTGGTCGACCAGGTCGACGGACGCCCAGGGCAGCGGGGCGTACGCGCCCATGCCGCCGGTGTTCGGGCCGGTGTCGCCGTCGCCGATCCGCTTGAAGTCCTGGGCCGGCAGGAGCGGGAGAGCCGCCTCGCCGTCGGTGACCACGAAGAGGGAGACCTCCGGGCCGGCGAGGTACTCCTCGACCACCACCCGACCGCAGTCGGCCGCGTGCGCGAGGGCGGCCTGCCGGTCGTCGGTGACCACCACGCCCTTGCCGGCGGCCAGCCCGTCGTTCTTCACCACGTACGGCGGGCCGAACTCGTCAAGCGCGGCGGCCGTGCCGACCGGGTCGGTGCAGGTGTACGAGCGCGCGGTGGGCACACCCGCGGCCGTCATGACCTCCTTGGCGAAGGTCTTGGAACCCTCCAGCCGGGCCGCCTCGGCGCTCGGGCCGAAGGCCGCGATGCCCTTGGCGCGTACCGCGTCGGCGACCCCGGCGACCAGCGGCGCCTCCGGCCCGATCACCACCAGGTCCGCGCCGACCTCCACGGCCAACGCCGCAACGGCGGCCGGATCGGTCGTGACCACCTGGCGCAACTCGGCGACACCGGCGATGCCGGGGTTGCCGGGGGCCGCGATCAGCCGCTCGACGGAAGGATCACCGGCGAGGCCGAGCGCGAGCGCATGCTCCCGCCCCCCGCCACCCACAAGAAGTACCCGCACGATGAGGCATCCTACTGATCGCCCCGGCGCCGCCGAGCCACGCCCGTCAGGGCAGCAGAGGATGGCGCAGCACGTTCTCCTCGCGGCCGGGGCCGACGCCCACCACGCTCACCCGGGTACCGGTGATCTCCTCGATCCGGGCGATGTAGCGTCGCGCGTTCTCGGGCAGCTCGTCCTCGGTACGGGCCTTGGTGATGTCCTCCGACCAGCCGTCGTGCTCCTCGTAGATCGGCGTGGCGTGGTGGAAGTCGGTCTGGGTCATCGGCATGTCGTCGAACCGCTCGCCGTTGATCTCGTACCCGACGCAGATCGGCACCTTGGGCAGGCCGGTCAGCACGTCCAGCTTCGTGATCACCAGGTCGGTGACCCCGTTCAGGCGGCAGGAGTACCGGGCGACCACGGCGTCGAACCAGCCACAGCGGCGCTCCCGGCCGGTCGTGGTGCCGTACTCGTGGCCGACCTTTCGTAGGTGCTGGCCGTTGTCGTCGAAGAGCTCGGTCGGGAACGGGCCGGCACCCACCCGGGTGGTGTACGCCTTGCTCACCGCGATGACCTTGGTGATCGCGGTCGGCGGGATGCCCGCCCCCACGCACGCCCCACCGGCCGTCGGATTCGACGAGGTGACGAAGGGGTACGTGCCGTGGTCCATGTCGAGCATGGTGGCCTGGGCACCCTCCAGCAGCACCGTGTCGCCCCGGTCCAGGGCGTCCCAGAGCATCACCCGGGTCTCGGCGATGTACGGCCGCAGCCGCTCGGCGTAGCCGAGGTACTCCTCGACGGTCGCGTCCACGTCGATCGCCTTGCGGTTGTAGACCTTGAACATGATCTGGTTCTTCTCGCGCAGCGCGAGTTCCAGCTTCTTGCGCAGGATGCCCGGGTCGAGCAGGTCCTGCAGCCGGATGCCCATCCGGGCGACCTTGTCGCCGTACGCGGGGCCGATGCCCCGGCCGGTGGTGCCGATCCGGGAGCTGCCGAGGTAACGCTCGACCACCCGGTCCAGCGCCCGGTGGTGCGGCATGATCAGGTGCGCGTCGCCGGAGATGCGCAGCCGGGAGACGTCCACGCCGCGTTCGGCGAGCCCGTCGATCTCCTCCAGCAGCACCTTCGGGTCGACCACCACACCGTTGCCGATGACGATCATCGCGCTCGGCGACAACGCCCCGGAGGGCATCAGGTGCAGGGCGTACTTCTGCCCGTCGGGGGTGATCACGGTGTGCCCGGCGTTGTTGCCGCCGGAGTAGCGCACGACGTAGTCGACCCGCTCACCCAGCAGGTCGGTAACCTTGCCTTTGCCCTCGTCGCCCCACTGAGCGCCGATGAGCACGATCGCTGGCATCTTCTCCGCCTCCAGAAGGCTCGGGTGCCAGGTGGCGACCGGTTGGCGAGCCCGGGGTGCCAGGCTAACAAGTAGTGACGGCACGGCCAGCAGGGGTCGTGGCGGGAAGCGGGAGGCCCCTACCGTGTACGACGTGGTGTTGCTCGCGCTCGACGCGGAGCACAACGCTGCCGGCGGGTGCGGCACCGGCGGAGCCTGCTGCGCCGGCCCGACCGCCGACGCCGCCGCCGGGCAGCAGCCGGCCGAGCGTTGTGCCACCCCGCGGGTGCCGGTGTTGGCCTGCGCGGACGCGCTCACCGCCCGGGGGGCGCGGGTGGAGACCGTCACCGCCCGCTCGGACGCCGAGATCGACGCGGTACTCGCCCGCTTCGACGGGCCGCCCCGACCGGACGGGCTCACCTGGCCCGACCCGGACGGCAAGACCAGGCTCGTGGTGGCCACCGCCAGCGACGCGCAGTTGCGCGCCGTGCTGCGCCGACTGGTCCGCCGGTACGCCCCACCGCCCAGTCGCCGCCCCGCCGACCTGGCCGGCAACCGTACGGTGCCGGACCTGCCACCGGTGGGCGTACTCCCGCTCGATCCGGCCCGGGGCACCCCGCACCGTGACCTTGCCGCGCAGCTCGGATTGCCACGCGACCCGGCGGCGGTGGCCACCGCCGCGCTCGACGGGACGGCCCGCCGGCTCGACCTGCTGCGCAACGACGGCGGTTCGGTGACCCTGGACGGCGCGCTGCTGGGGGCGGTCGACGACGCCGGTCGGCCGCTACCGTGGCGGGGCCGGGTGGAGGTGGACGACGTCGTCCTGTCCACCGGTGACGACCCCCTGCTGGCCTGCGCGGTCGGCAACTCCGGAGGGTACGCGCGCCTCGGTGACGTGGCCCTGCTGGCCGCGCCCGACCCGACCGACGGGGTGGTCGAGGTGGCGGTGGCCGTTCCCGTGGTCACCCGGCGGACGTTGGGCAGGAAGCGGGTGCGGTTGGAGGTCCGACGAGCCCGTGGCCGGGCGGTGGCGGTGATCCCCCGTGACGAGCGGGTGCCCTATCTCGACGACGGGGTTGAGGGGGAGCTGAGCCGGAAACGTTCCTGGTGGACAGAGCCGGGCGCCTGGGCGGTCTGGACGAGCTGAGGCAGGGTTGGTCCACATCGGCCGCCGTCAGCAGGACCGGCAGCGGGCGGGAGCCTATCCTCGGCAGGAGGAATGGGGGAGGAACGTGGCTGACCACAACGACCCGGTCCGGGGCCCGGGGCAGCACCCCGTGCCGGAACGAGACATCGAGCCGCTCTGGCCACCGGAGCCCGACGCACCGGCGGTACCCGGGAAGCCCTGGGCGGATCCGGGCCCTACGCCGGTCGAGCCGTTGCCCGGCGCGAACGCGTACCCGTCACTGAGCTACCCACCACCGCCGGCAACCGGGACGACGCCGGCACCGTGGGCGATGACCGGCCCACCCGACGGTACGGGTGGCTGGACGCCGATCCCGCCACGGGTACCGGTCCCGCCGGGTCCACCGGTCCCGGCCCGCCCCGGCGAGCCCGCCGCCGACCCGGCTCCGACAGCTCGCCACCGGGCAGTTCCGGAGGTGACCGACCAGCCTCCACCTACGCCCTCGCCTCCGGCCCCGGACGCCGCACCTGCCCCGCACCCGCCCTCATCCCCGTCCGCGACACCGACTCCGGATCCGGGATCGGGTGCGGGATCGGGTGCGGCGTCGGCACCGGATCCAGGATCGGGTGCGCGATCGGGTGCGGCGTCGGCACCGGATCCGGGATCGGGTGACCAGGTGCCGGCGCAGCGCGGTGCGCCGCCGGCTCCGGTCGACCTGAGCGCGCCCTTCACCCTGGACGAGCCGGTGGTACACCGGAGCAGGGCGGGCCAGCGCCCGCCGACGACCGGGGTCCGGCCCCAGCCGGAGTCACCGTGGGCACAACCCCCGCAGCGGACCAGCGGACCGGCCCCCGATCCGGTCTCGACCGGTGCCGCACCGCCCCACCAGCCCGGCACCGCCGGACTGCCCCAGTCCAACACCGCCAGGGCGACCCAGCCCAGCGTCGCCAAGCCAGCCCAGCCCGGCGTAGCGGGACAGCCCCAAGCCGGCGTCGCCGAGCCAGCCCAACCCGGCGTCGCGGGACAGCCCCAAGCCGGCGTGACGGGACAGGCCCAAGCCGGCGTGGCGGGACAGGCCCAGTCCAGCGTGCCGGAACAGGCTCAGGTCGGTACCGCCGGGACGGCCCAGTCCGGCGCCGGACCAGCCGGGTACGGGCCGGTGCCGGACGCGCCCAGGGGCGTCGGGCCGGTGCCGTCGCAACCGGCGCCGGTACCGGTGCCACCCGCACCGGTGCCGCCGGAGCCCGGCCCGCTCACTTCCGCGCACCCGGCCGAACCGGCACGGCCCCGGCTCGGACCGTTGCCGCCGACATTCAACCCACCCGGGCCGCTGGACCCGACGTTCAACCCGCCCGGACCGCTGCCGCCCCCGTACCGGTCGGGCCCTCCGGCCCAGCAACCCGCGCCGCCGCCCGGACCAGCGGCCCAGCAACCCGCGCCGCCGCCCGGACCAGCGGCCCAGCAACCCGCGCCGCCGCCCGGACCAGCGGCCCAGCAACCCGCGCCGCCGCCCGGACCAGCGGCCCAGCAACCCGGGTCACCATCCGACCCGTCAGCGCAGCAATCGGGAGCACCATCCGATCCGGCGGCCCAGCAGCCGGGACCACCACCCGGTCAGCTGTCACCGGGGTTGCCCGGTCCGTCACCCCGGGACCCGGCTGGCTGGTACCCGCCACCGTGGCAGCACGGCACCGGGCAGCACGGCACCGGGCAGCCGGGGACGCCACAAGCCGGGCCGGCGGCGTACCCGGATTCCTGGTCCGCGGAGTTGGCCGCCGCGCCCACGGCGGAGGACTTCGCCCGGCGGCGGCAGCTCCGCCCCCCGGACCCGGTGGCGGCCACCGGTTTCCGGGCGATGGTCAACAAGACCGGCCTGGTCAAGCTGCCACCCGGGCGGCACGAGCAGGAGTTGCGGCGCGACATCGAGATGGTGCGCCGCAACTTCGGTGGGCTGCGTCAGGTGACGGTGGTCAACCCGAAGGGTGGGGCCGGCAAGACGGTGGCCATCCTGCTGCTGGCGATGACCTTCGGGCAGAAGCGCGGCGGGTACGTGCTGGCCTGGGACAACAACGAGACCCAGGGCACCCTCGGCATGCGGGCCCAGCAGGACTTCCACTCCCGTACGGTGCGCGACATGCTGCGCGACCTGGGCCAGTTCCAGGGGGCGCACGGGCGGGTCGGTGACCTGTCGCAGTACGTCCGCTCGCAGGGCGAGGGGATGTTCGACGTGCTCGCCTCGGACGAGTCCGCCACGGGTGGCGAGATGCTCACCGCGGCGGCGTTCGCCGAGATCCGGGACGTGGTCAGCCGCTTCTACAAGTTGATCTTCGTCGACACCGGTAACAACGTCCGGGCCCAGAACTGGCAGGCCGCCATGGACGCCACCGACCAGTTACTGGTCACCATGTCGGCGCGGAACGACTCGGCGGAGACCGCCGCCCGGATGCTCGACCACCTGGAGCAGAGCGGGCGGCAGCGGCTGGTCCGGCAGGCGGTGACGGTCGTCTCCATGCCACCGTCCCGCAAGGAGATCGACCTACCGGCGATCCAGCAGCACTTCGCGGCGCGTACCCGGGCGGTGCTGCTCGCCCCGTACGAGCGACTGATCGACTCCGGCGAGCCGATCCGCTACGGCGGCCTCTCCGCCGCCACCCGGGATGCCTGGCTGAAGATCGCTGCCTCGGTCGCCGAGGGCCTCTGAGCAGGTCTTCTTCGCGAACTCCACGCTTCGTGGAAGTAGTGGCCCACATGAGGCCACTACTTCCACGAAACGGTGCCGTCTCGGAGCCGGTCCAGGACGGTGGACCGGCTCGATCCATCGGCCGGATCAGCTGCCGGCGAGGGCGTCTCCGGCAGCGGGGTCGCAGTCGCGGAGGAACTGGGCGCAGCGGGCCGCCTCGTCGGCCTCGCCGATCTCCCCGGCCGCCCGGGACAACACGTACAGGCAGCGCAGGAATCCCCGGTTGGGGCGGTGCGACCAGGGCACCGGGCCGTGCCCCTTCCAGCCGCTGCGGCGCAACTGGTCCAGACCCCGGTGGTATCCGGTGCGCGCGTACGCGTACGCCGCGACGACCTGGCCGGCGTCGAGGGCCCGGGTGGCCAGCGCCGCCCAGGCCGCGCTGTGGGTCGGAAAACGGGCAGCGGCCTCGGCGTACGCCTCCTCGCCGCCGGACTGTTCGGCGGCGCCAAGGGCGGCGTCAGCCTCGACGTTCTCGGGGAGAAGGGTGGCCGGTGGCTCCGGCAACAGGTTCTGCATCGCCCCATTCAACCCGCTTCGCCCTCGGCTGCGCGAGGGGGGTTGGCCTCGGTCGACTACCTGAACGGATGACCCGACACCGCCTGGTGACCAGTGTCGCCGGCCTGGCACGTCGGCTAGAACTGTAGGTCCGGAGCCTCCCCAGGACCCGGAACAACGGGAGCCCGGCGGTCTGACCGCCGGGCTCCCGCCGTTGCGGCCCGTGTCCGGCAGCCGGATTCCGCCCGCAGAGACGGCCTTTCGGTAGCTGCCCCGTCCGGAGAAGGCAGCCGGGTGTGGATCACCCGAACCCGTCGGAGGAGACGGCCGGGTGCGATCGCCGCAGCCGTCGGAAAGGATGGTCGGGTGCCGACCCCACCGCCAGCGGACGTCATCGAGCCGCACACCGCCCCCGCCGAGATCGAGACCCGGGCCGCGTTCGACCAGCGGCTCACCACCGGCAGCCTGACCGGACTGACCGTGCAGGGTCTCCGCCTCGACCTGGACCCGATCCCCGACCTCAGCGGGATCGAGGTCACCGGCACCCTCTTCATCGGGTGCCGGTTCGCCTCCCGGGACATCGGCGCGGACCTGGTCAGGCGCGGCGCGAACGTGGTGCCGCCGTTCTCCGGACTGCCCTATCCGACCCAGCCGTCGCACCTCTACACCCCGGAGGAACTCGCCGCCGGGTTCGCCGACAACGGCTTCGCCGGAATGTACGACACCCGCGTCTACCAACACTTCCGCGCTCACGGGGGCGCGCTGCCGGAGGTGAAGGAGGCGCTGGCGCAGCGGCTGCACGACCACGGGGTGGACAACGCCCTCGCCGACGCCACCCGGGCCTGGCTGGCCACCCACGGGCCCCAGTCGGTGGTCGGGATCATGGGCGGGCACGCGGTGCCACGCGGCAGTGTGCCGTACCGGCTGGCCGCCACCCTGGGCTGGGAGCTGGCGCGGGCCGACCGGCTGATCGTCACCGGTGGCGGCCCAGGAGTGATGGAGGCGGCGAACCTCGGCGCGTTCCTCGCCCCGTACCCGGCCGCGGAGCTGACCGCCGCGATCGACCTGCTCGCCGAGGCGCCCGACTTCACCGACCACGACCGGTACACGGCGGCGGCGCTCGCGGTCCGCCAACGCTACGGCCGCGGCGCCGGGGTCGCGACGGCCAGCGGCGGTGGAACGCCGACCCCGGCAGCGCCCGGTGGCGGGGCCGGCGCTGGTGGGACCGGCGATGGCGGGGTCGCCGGTGGCGGGGTGCCGCACCAGCGCGCGGTCGCCGACGTGGACTGGGCCCGCAGCGGTGGGCTGGCCATCCCCACCTGGTTGTACGGGCACGAGCCGGCGAACCTGTTCGCCGGGCGGATCGCGAAGTACTTCTCCAACGCGATCCGGGAGGACACCATTCTCCGGCTGGCCCGGGGCGGGATCGTCTTCGCGCCGGGCCGGGCCGGAACCGTGCAGGAGGTCTTCCAGGCGGCGACGAAGACGTTCTACGGCACCGACGGGGCCAGCGGCGCGTACGTCTTCCTGGACCGGGCCTACTGGACCCGCGAGCTGCCGGTCGAGGCGCTGCTGCGCCCGCTGCTGGCCGGCTCCCCCTTCGGTGACCTGGCCAAGAGCATCCACCTCACCGACGACGTCCACGAGGCGGTCCAGATCCTCACCCACTGACCCTCGTGCGTAAGGAAGGGCCCCTTGTTAACACGTGGCGGTGAGAGGGGTGACCTTCTCGACCGTAAGCGTTAACAGGGGGCCCTTCCTTACACCGGGGTTACTTGAGCTTGGTGCCGGTGGAGCGGAGGTGCTCGCAGGCCTCGACGACCCGGGCGGCCAGGCCGGCCTCGGCGAGCTTGCCCCAGGCCCGCGGGTCGTACTGCTTCTTGTTGCCGACCTCGCCGTCGACCTTGAGCACGCCGTCGTAGTTGCGCAGCATGTGGTCGGCGACCGGGCGGGTGAAGGCGTACTGGGTGTCGGTGTCGATGTTCATCTTCACCACGCCGTAGTCAAGCGCCTCGCGGATCTCCTCCAGCAGCGAGCCGGAGCCGCCGTGGAAGACCAGGCTCAGCGGCTTGTCCTTGCCGTACTTGGCGCCGACCGCCTGCTGGATCTGGTTGAGGATCTCCGGGCGGAGCTTGACGTTGCCCGGCTTGTAGACGCCGTGCACGTTGCCGAAGGTCAGCGCCGCCATGTAGCGGCCCTTCTCGCCCAGGCCGAGCGCCTCGACCATGGCCAGGCCGTCCTCGGTGGTGGTGTAGAGCTTGTCGTTGATGGCGTTCTCGACGCCGTCCTCCTCACCACCGACCACGCCGACCTCGATCTCCAGCACGATCTTGCCCTCGGCGGCCCGGTCGAGCAGCTCGGCGGCGATCTGGAGGTTCTCCGCGACCGGTACGGCGGAGCCGTCCCACATGTGCGACTGGTACAGCGGGTCCTCGCCCCGGGCGACCCGCTCCTTGGAGATGGCCATCAGCGGGCGGACGAACTTCTCCAGCTTGTCCTTGGGACAGTGGTCGGTGTGCAGGGCGATGTTGACCGGGTAGTTCTTCGCCACCTCGCGGGCGTACGCCGCGAAGGCCACCGCGCCGGTGACCATGTCCTTGACGGTCGGGCCGGAGAGGTACTCGGCACCGCCGGTGGAGACCTGGATGATGCCGTCGCTCTCCGCGTCGGCGAAGCCCTTCAGGGCGGCGTTCAGGGTCTGCGAGGAGGTGACGTTGATCGCGGGGTACGCGAACCGGCCGGCCTTGGCGCGGTCCAGCATCTCCGCGTAGACCTCTGGGGAAGCGATGGGCATCTCGAAACGCTCCTTACTTACCGCTGTCGGCCGGGTGGCCGCTGTCTTCCGTTGGTCCGCCGGACCGCACTGTCCATCGCCGGAAGTATCCCGTAACAGCCCTGCGCCGGCACAACCGGCCCGGACCAGCGGCTCACCGGCGATCCGGGGCGTCCGGCACGACGACGCTGATCACCCAGCTCACCACCGCCACCACGATGGCCCCCCAGAAGGCCGCCCAGAAGCCGTTCACCCGGAACGGCAGGTCCAGTTTCCCGGCGATCCAGTCGGTGAGCAGGAACAGCAGCGCGTTGACCACCAGCGCGAACAGTCCCAGGGTCAGCAGGTAGAAGACGCAACCGACCACCTGGATGACCGGCTTGAGCACGGCGTTGACCACGCCGAAGATCAACGCGACGACGACCAGGGTAAACGCCGTGTTCGCCCCGGACCGGCCGGTCACCTCCACCCCGGGTACGACCAGGGTGGTGACCCACAACGCGATCGCGGTGATCGCCAACCGGATCAGAAAGCCCACGCCGTCCATCCTGGCACCGGCCGGTGCCCTCCGGGGCGGCAATCGGCCGACCGGGGTGGCCGGCGTGCCGAGCGGACCCGGCCCACACCCCGTACGGTGTGGGTAGATTTCCGCTGTTTATCCAGGGAGAGACGATGGGTCAGCCCGACGAGGACTTCGCCCCGAGCGACCACCTCACGCCTAACGAGCGTGACCTGGAGGCCCCGGCCGCCGACGCGGTCGAGCAGGCCACCTCGATCGACCCGGCCGACGGCGAGACCGAACCGCACCGAGGGCTGGAGGTCGCCGACTGGGACGCCATGGAGCAGGCCCGGGTCGTCGCCGGCGACGAGGACGACTACCGCTAGGGCAGCGACCGACAGCCGCACCGTCCCGCCGGGGGACATCGAAAGCCGGCCGTTGCGCTTACGATCCACGGGCCACCCATCGGAGGAGCCCCGTGATGCGTACCCGCTCGATTCGGCGTCTGCTGGCCGGGCTCGGCGTCGTCGGCCTGGTGGTCGCCGTGGCGGCTTCCCCCGGTGCCGCCGCGCCGGAGCCGGCCGACGTCCGCCCGGCCGTCGCGTTCGACCTGTACGCCAACAACGTGGCGCTCGCGCCCGGCGGCCCGAAGAAGAGCGTCGACCTGACCGTGCTGGGCGACCGGCCGCTGCCGTCGGCGACGGTCACGGTGGACCGCAGCGGTGTCGACGGTTTCGCCACGGTGGCCCCTTCCGGCGGTGACTGCTCCGCGGCCGGTCCGGTGCTGACCTGCCAGGTGCTCGACGAGGACGGGCCCAGCATGGGCCTGCTCTCGCTGGTGGTGTCGCTGCGCGAGAATGCCGAGGCGGGTCAGCGGGGTGAGCTGGCCTTCACCGTGACCGAGCCAGGCGGCGGCCGGAGCACCTTCCGCTCGACGGTCTCAGTCGGCGCGGGCGTCGACCTGGTGGCGCCCGCCGAGGCGGCATTGACCGGTCGGCCGGGTGCCACCGTCACGGCCCCGCTGACCGTACGCAACCAGGGTGAGCGGGCCGTCGAGCAGCTTGTCCTCTACGTCGTCGGGAACTACAGCCTGGCGCCGGCCAAGCGGTACCGGAACTGCGAGTACTTCGCCACCGGGCCGCACCACAGCACGCCGGTGACGTTCGCCTGCACCTTCGACCGGAGTCTGGCACCCGGTGCGGCCGTCCGGGTGGACAGTGACTTCTCGTTCGCCCTGCCCCGGGACTCCTGGGCACCGAACACCCAGCACGGCACCGCTGTGTGGCTCACCCCGGCCGACTGGGCGGCGTTGCGCTCGCAGCGGTCGCCGGCCAACCAGGACGGCGAGCGGGGCACCGACGGGGTGCTCGGTCTGGCGTCGGTCTCCGCCGCACCGCAGCGGGCCGGCGAGCCCCAGTCGGAGTTGACCCCGGGTGACAACTCGACCGAGATCGTCCTCACCGTCCAGGGTGACCAGCAGGCCGACGCGGCCGCCAACGGGGCCCGGGTCAGCGGCGAGGTCGGCCGGACCGTGCCGGTCACCGTCGGCTACACCAACAAGGGGCCGGCGGTACTGAACGCGGGTGGCCGCAGCTTCTACACCATCGTGGCCGTGCTGGTGCCCGAGGGCACCACGGCGGTACGCGCCCCGAAGAACTGCCGCAGCGACGAGGACCAGGGCGAGGAGCCGGGCCGGCCGGGTGGCCGACACTACAGCTGTTTCCGGACGGGGCCGCTGCCCAGCGGCGAGCGGGCCGAGTTCCCGTTCTCGCTCCGGATCGACAAGGCGGGCCGGCACAGCAGCACGATCACGCTGGGCCACAACGGGTCGACGGTCCCCGTGGATCTCGATCCCGGCAACGACACCGCGAAGATCGTGGTCGACACCGCAGCCCAGGGCGGCGGTGACGGTGACGACGACGGCGGTCAGGGTGGCGGTCTGCCGATCACCGGAGCTTCGGTCGTCACGATCGCCGCCATCGGCGGCGGCCTCCTGCTGGTCGGTGCCGCCCTCTTCTTCTTCACCCGCCGCCGGCAGCCCTGAGCCGTCGCCGGCGGCCCTCATCCGTCGCCTTCATCCCTCACCCGCCGCTGGCGGCCCTGAGCCGAGAACGGGCAGGTCATCCGGTGACGGGCGATGCGGGTGATGGTGTCGGACGGTGGGCTCTAGACTACGCAGTGCCGTTATCGAGGGCGGAGTGCCGCCTTCTGCCCTGGCAGACTTCGGAGGTCCCCCGTGCCGCCCAGCATGACCGTCGCCCTGGGGCCGGACTGGCTCGATCCGGAGTTCCTCATCTCGACGTTCGGGCTGCTGGGCATCCTGGCCATCGTCTTCGCCGAGTCCGGTCTGCTGATCGGCTTCTTCCTGCCCGGTGACTCGCTGCTCTTCACCGCCGGTCTGCTCACCGCCGACGGGCAGTACATCACCTACCCGCTCTGGCTGGTCTGCCTGCTGATCACCATCGCGGCCGTCGCCGGCGACCAGGTCGGGTACGCCTTCGGTCGCAAGGTCGGGCCGGCGCTGTTCCGGCGGCCCGACTCGCGGCTGTTCAAACAGGAGAACGTGGTCAAGGCGCACGAGTTCTTCGCCAAGTACGGTGCCCGGTCGATCGTGCTGGCCCGCTTCGTGCCGATCGTCCGGACGTTCACCCCGATCGTGGCCGGTGTGAGCCGGATGAACTACCGCACCTTCGTCACCTACAACGTGGTCGGCGGCATCCTCTGGGGCACCGGGGTCACCGTGCTCGGCTACTTCCTCGGCCAGGTGCCCTTCGTGAAGGCCAACATCGAGGCGATCCTGATCGGCATCGTGCTGCTCTCGGTGCTGCCGATCGCCTTCGAGTTGCTCCGCGCCCGGCTGGCGGCCAACCGCCGCGCCTGACCCGGGACACCGCCACGGGCCGCCCGCGACACCGCCGCCGGCTGCCGCCACGAGCGCCATACCGGCTGACCCGCGACTCAGTCAAGCGGGGCTCCGGGCTACCCTGACCGGCCCCGGTAGCCTGGTTGGCCACGTGACCGGTCCGCGTACGGCGGTCCGGGCGGACGGACGAACGGATTCTTATGGCACTGGGTGAACGGGTCGGTCATGTCTTCCGGGGGGCGGCCATCGGGGTGGCCGAGGCCGTACCAGGAGTCAGCGGAGGCACGATCGCGCTGGTCACCGGCGTGTACGAGCGGCTGATCGTCTCCGCCGGCCACCTGGTGAACGCGTTCCGGTACGCCGTGGCGGACGTCCCCCGCAAACGGGGCTGGGCCCGGGCCGGCCAGCAGTTCCGGTACGTGCACTGGTCGGTGGTACTGCCGGTGTTCCTCGGCATGGTGCCGGGCCTGCTGCTCGCCGCGATGTTGCTCGAACCGGTGCTGACGGAGTATCCGGAGCACACCCGGGGGCTCTTCCTCGGCCTGGTGCTGGCCTCGGTGCTGGTGCCGCTGTCGATGATTCCCCGACCCCGGCACGCCGGACACCTGGTGGCGCTGATCGCCACCGCCGTCGGCGCGTTCCTGCTCACCGGTCTGCCGCAGGCGGAGCTCACGCCCCACCCGGTGATCGTGCTGATCGTCGCGGCGGTGGCGGTCTGCGCCCTGGTGATGCCCGGGGTGTCCGGGTCGTTCCTGCTGCTCACGGTGGGGCTCTACGAGCCGACCATCACCGCGCTCAACGACCGGGATCTCGGTTACCTCGCGGTCTTCGGCACCGGCATGGTGCTCGGCCTGGCCTCGTTCGTGAAGCTGCTGCAGTGGCTGCTGGACAAGCACCGCCGGATGACGCTGGCGGTGATGGCCGGCGCACTGCTGGGTAGTCTCCGCGCACTGTGGCCGTGGCAGACCGAGGACCGGACGTTGACCGCCCCCGGCGACAACCTGCTGCCGATCCTCGGGCTCTTCCTGCTCGGTCTCGCCCTGGTCGGCGCGATGATCGTCGCCGAGCAGCGCCGACTGCGGCGGGCCGCCGAGGCACTGACCGAGGAGCCCGCGTACCAGCCACCGGCGTCCTACCGGACGCCGGTCGACCGCTGAGGCCACGGACGACCCCGCCCGCTCCGGTGACCGGCCTGACCGGTCACCGGAGCGTGACGGTCACCGTCAGCGAGCCTTCTTGGTGGCGCGCTTGCGCGGCGGGGTGAGCAGGTCGGCGATCGTGGCGATCGCCGCCGGCACCAGCCGGTAGTACGCCCAGACACCGCGCTTCTCCCGCTCCAGCAAGCCGGCCTCGGTGAGGATACGCAGGTGGTGACTGACCGTCGGCTGCGAGAGGCCGAGCGGCGCGGTCAGGTCACAGACGCACGCCTCCCCCTCGGGAGCCGACTGGATCAGGCTGAGCAGCCGCAGTCGGGCGGGATCGGCAAGGGCCTTGAGCACCCCGGCCAGCCGCTCGGCATCGGCACGTTCGATCGGCTCGCCGGCAAGCGGCGAGATCTGAGGCATGGTCATTTCAGCCAACGCAGTTCCCACGAATTACATCCTTCCACCAGCAGCATCGATCCGCCTGCATATCAGCAGATCCGAATCGGTAAACTTTTACGCCACAAGGCCGAGGTCAGCCAACGTATAGGCGGCCCGATACGGCAGTCCGGCGGCTTCCACCGCGGCACCAGCGCCTCGATCAACAATAACCGCCACACCCACCACCTCGGCTCCGGCCTCGCGCAACGCGTCGACCGCGGTCAACACGCTGCCCCCCGTCGTCGACGTGTCCTCGACCGCCAACACCCGACGTCCCACTACGTCGGGGCCTTCGATCCGTCGTTGCAGGCCGTGCGCCTTGCCTGTCTTACGCACCACGAACGCGTCCAACGGGCGGTCGTCCGCCGATGCCGCGTGCAGCATCGACAGGGCGATCGGGTCCGCGCCGAGGGTGAGGCCACCCACCGCGTCGTACTGCCAGTCGGCGGTCAGGTCGAGCAGCACCCGGCCGACCAACGGTGCCGCCCGGTGATGGAGCGTGACGCGCCGCAGATCGACGTACCAGTCCGCCTCCTGACCTGAGGAGAGCACCACCCGGCCATGCACAACAGCCAGGTCAGTGATGAATTTACGCAGGTCGTCGTGGTCCCCCATGCCGATAGAGGGTACTGCGCAACTCTGGGAGTCAGGTGTGGGGTCCGCTCGGGTCAACCCCGCGAGCGACTGATCTGTAGCAATGATCCGCTACTCTGTGCGACGGTGCTCTGTCCAGCGGCCGGACGTACCCGCAAGTAGTGGTGGCGGGCCCGGTCAGCCGGTGGCGCGCTCCGGTCGCCGGCGGCGGTCCCGGGTCGCGGCGTGCAGCAGGCGCAGCGGAGTGTGCCGCAGCCCCGCCACGGCCAGTTTGTACTTCCACGCCGGGACACTTACCAACTTGCCTTTCCGCAGGTCACGAAGGGCTGCGTCAACGACATCGTCGGTCCGGAGCCAGAGCCAGGCGGGGATCGTCGCCGGGTCGATGCCGGCCCGTTCGTGAAACTCGGTGCGGGTGTAGCCGGGACAGAGAGCCAACACCCGAACACCGAACGGCAGGGCGGCCTGCCCCACCGACTCGCTGAAGTTGGTTACCCAGGCCTTGCTGGCCGCGTACGTCAATCCGGGCGCGAAGGCGGCGAACCCGGCGACGGAAGAGACATTTATCACTGCCCCGCGTCGGCGTTCGGTCATCGACCGCAGCGCCGCCCGGGTCAGCCGCATCACCGCGTACACGTTGAGGTGCAGCACCCGGGCCTCGTCGGCGGCGCTGGTGTTCAGGAACGACCGCTTGAGGCCGATCCCGGCGCTGTTGACCAGCATCTCGACCGGCGGCCCGGCGGTGATCCGCCGCTCGACGGCGAGACAACCGTCCTCGGTGGACAGATCGGCCGGCAACGTCTCGACCCGTCGACCGTGCCGCCCGGTCAGCTCGGCCGCCATCGTGTCGAGCCGGGTGGCGTCCCGCGCCACCAGGACCAGGTCCCACCCGTCGGCGGCGAACCGACGGGCGAAGGCCGCACCGATCCCGGCGGTCGCCCCGGTGACCAGGGCCCACCGCCGCGTCGGGATCGCATCGGACGTCACGGGGTCATCCTCACCGGGGGTACGGGGTCGCGGGGCGGCTGGGCGGGTGGACCACCCGGGGCCTGGTCCGTCGAGCCGGTCGACGGGGTGCGCCGGGCGAACCAGGTGTGCGCCGCCGGCAGCACCAGCAACGTGATTACCACAAGGTAACCGACGAGCTGTCCGACCGAAACCCCGGCGTTCAACGGAATCCACCACGACGGGTACGCCTCCGGCACGGCGGCGAGTAGGGCGGCCGTCGTGGGGTCGTCGTCGGCCAGCCGCAGCGGCGCGAGGCGCTGACCGAGCAGCAGCGCCAGGGCGCCACCGCCACAGCACCCGCCGAACCCGGCGACCACCCAGGTCGCCACCCGGGCGCCCCGGCGACCGGCCAGCAGCCCGACCGCGAGCCCGGCGAGCAGGAGGCCGACCAGCACGGTGACCACCGCCGACAGCACCACGGTGACCCGCACCAGGGTGACCACCGTGTCGATCTCGCCGTCGTCGGCGGTGCCGGCCACGGTCGAGCGGAACCGGTCCACGGTGCCGGCCAGGTTGACCAGGCTGGCGACGGCGTAGCCGAGCGCACCGAGGGCCATCAGCAGCAGCCCGGCCGCCGCGAAGGTGACCACGGCGGGGCGGCGCACGGGTGCCGGATCGGGACAGGACACGACTGATCCCTCCGAGTAGGTGTCGGGTTGCAACCTACTCGGAGGGATCGTCGGTGGCGCGCTTATCCGGCCGTCAACTTCCAGACGGCCGGTCCGACGGGCCCTGGTCGCCCTGCGACGGCGGGAACTGGTCGCCCTGCGACGGCGGGAACTGGCCGCCCGGCGACTGCCCCGGCGGCGGGTAACCCGGGTCGCCCGAGCCCTGGGGCGGTCCGGACGGCGACGGGTAGCCCGGATCGTTCGAGCCCTGCGGGTGCCCCGGAGTCTGCGGGTAGCCCGGCTGTCCCTGCGGGTGGCCCGGGTAGTTGCCGCCGGGAACCGGCGGCTCCCAACCCTGCGGCTTGTTGCGGAAGAACTCGTTGGACGCCGGCAGCGCCAACAGGATCAGCGCCGCGAGCAGCGCCAGCAGACCGAGCACGGACAGGGTCATGCTTACCCCGTTGTACCAGGACGGCAGGTCCGCCTCCAGCCGACGCTGCAGCGCGTCGGTGTCGATGTCGCCACCGCTCTGGTTGCCGGCCATCCCGGCCGCGCCGCTGATCAGGCCGCCACCGCTGCAGCAGACCAGGACCCCACCGACCACCCAGGTGGTGATCCGGGACCAGTTCTTGCCCCGGTTGTTCAGCATGGCGAGCACGAAGAGCCCGACCGCGAGCAGCACCACCAGGACGCTCGCGCCGATGGCGAAGGCGACCCCCACGTTGGCGAGGGTGGCGGCACCGTCGGGGTCCGACCCCTGGTAGGCCTCCTGGAACGCGTCCCGGGTGGGACCGATGGTCAGGAAGGACAGGATCAGGCCGATCACCTGGGTGATCGCGAAGGCGAGAATCAGATAACTGGAAATCGTGACGACGCTCGGCCGGGCACGGGCGGGCGTGTTCTGGGAATCGACCACGGTTCTCCTCTCCTAGATCAGCACACCGTATCGACAACCGGCCAGTGCGGCACGCCAAGTGGCGTCGCGACCCGCCGGAACGGTCAGTAGCCTCGCCATTCCGTCCGGGCGTACTCCAGCACCCGGGGGTTGAGCAGGGTCGAGGCGGGCACGTCCACCCGCCGGCGGTCGGCCGGGAAGGTCGCCGCCGAGCGCAGCGTCTCCGCGTCCAGGAACCGCAACCGGGGTACGTCGTCGGACAGCCGCAGCTGCGGGGTACGGGTACCCGGCTCAGCCAGCACGAACCCCCAGTTGCCGAAGGACGGCACGTCCACGTGGTACGGCACGGTGGCGAACCCGGCCTCCCGGATGGAGGCCTCGATCGACCAGTACGAGCGGGGCGCGAAGTACGGCGAGCCGGACTGCACCACGATCCGGGCCCCGTCGGCCAGCGCCACCCGGACCAGGGTGTAGAACTCGACCGTGTAGAGCTTCGCGGTGGCCGTCTCGTTCGGGTCGGGCAGGTCCACCACCACCGCGTCGTACCGCTCGGCCGACTCGCGCAGCCAGGTGAACGCGTCGGCGTGCACCACCCGTACCCGGGGGTCGGCGAAGGCGTCGCCGTTGAGCTGGCGCAGTTGTGGCTCGCTGCGGGCCAGCGCCACCACCGCCGGGTCCAGGTCCACCACGGTCACCCGGCGCACGTCCGGGTACCGCAGCACCTCCCGGACCGCCAGGCCGTCACCGGCGCCGAGGACCAGCACCTCACCCCGGGCCCCGCTGAGCGCCGGATGCACCAGGGCCTCGTGGTAGCGGTACTCGTCGATCGAGCTGAACTGGAGGTCGCCGTTGAGGAACATGCGCAGGTCGGTGACGCTGCGGCCGGGCTCGGCGACCGACCGGGTAAGCACGATCTCCTGGTAGCGGCTGCGTTCGGCGTGCACCACCGGATCCCGGTAGAGCTGCTGCCTGGCGGTCAGCTCGAAGTCGCGGGCGGTCACCCAGGCGTAGGAGAGCAGGAGTCCGACCACGACGGTGCTGGCGACGATGGTGACCGTGGCCCGGCGGCTCAGGTCCCGGCGGAACACGGTGAGGACCAACGCCACCCCGGCGACGGCGTTCACCGCGCCGACCACCAGCGCGCCCTTGAGCTGCCCGAAGAGCGGCAGCAGCAGGAACGGGAAGGAGAGTCCACCGAGCAGCGCCCCGATGTAGTCGGCGGCGAAGAGGTCCGCGACCGCGCTGCCGGCCGACTGCTCGCGGATCCGTTGCAGCAGCACCATCAGCAGGGGGATCTCCGCGCCGATCAGCAGACCGAGCACGAAGGCGGTACCGACCAGCGCCGGGCCGTACAGGTCCAGCCAGGCGAAGGCCGCATAGAGCCCGAGCACCGAGAGGCCACCGAGCAGCGCCAGGGCCAGCTCGATCAGGGCGAAGGCGGGAGCCGCCCGGGACTGCAACGGCTTGGCCGCCAGCGCGCCGATGCCCATCGCGAAGACCATCACGCCGAGCACGATCGAGGCCTGCCCGACCGTGTCGCCGATCAGGTAGCTGCCCAGCGCCACCAGCGCCAGCTCGTACACCAGGCCGCAGGCCGCGCAGACGAAGACCGCGACCAGCACCGCGGCGCGGGCCAGCCGCCAGTACGGCCGTACCGGCGCGTCCTCCTCGGGCGGTCCGACGACGGCCCCGGCGGCGGCGACGGTCATCGGGCCCGCTGTCGGCCGGTCGGGGCCGGGGCCGCTCGCCGCTGCCGGCTGCGCTGCACCAGACCAACAATGATCAACAGTACGGCGGCCAGCAGCAGCGCCCCGACGGCGAAGAGGTAGCCACTGCGGTCCCGCCAGAGGTCACTACCGGCATCGGGCAGGGCCGTGACCTGGGCCGCCGGCGCTGCCGGAGCGGTGGCCAGCGGCTCGACCAGACCCGCCTCGGCGGCCAGCAGTGGCAGCACGCTGGCCGCCCGGGTCACCGCCCAGCCCGGATCGTCGACGAAGACCTCCTCGGTCAGCCCGAACCGCGCCAGGTCCGTGTCGAGCCCGCCCAGCCTGGCCCGGTCCAGGTCCGGCGAGCCAGCCACCCGGAACGACGCCGAGTCCTCCAACTCGCTGCTCGCGGAGGTGTAGTCGACGTCGGCCACCAGCTGCAACCAGCGCGGGCAGCCCGGATTGTCCTCGACCGCGATCCCGTCGCCCAGGTTGGAGCCGACGGTGACCGCCTGCGAGCCGTCCACCAGCTTCCAGCCGTAGCAGAGGCCCTGCTCGGTGGCGGCCCGCGCCAGGATCGGCACGGTGTCCTGGCGCTGGGTGCTGGTGGGCGGCGGCACCGCCGTGCTGCCGCTGTCACTCGTGAAGACATTGCTGAAGTCGTCACCCACGCAGCAGCCGAACACCACGAACACCGCGGCCATCGACCCGATCACGACCCCCCGGGAGGCTCTCCCATCCGTGAGCTGCTTCGTCGACGCCATCAGCTGATCGCGGCTGCGATGATCGCGCCGGCAGCGACGTGCACGGTGGCGGACACCCACACCGCGGGGTGCGGCTCCGGGTCGACCAGGATCTCACCGAGCCGGCCGGGGGTCACCGCGTCCAGCAGCACGAACGCCCCCGCCATGATGAGCAGACCGAGGACACCGTACGCGCCGGCACCGATCAGGCCGAGGGTGAAGTTGTGGTCGCTGGCGACGATCGCGGCGACCACGATGGTGCCGACCCCGACCAGGTTGGAGGCGAGCAGCACGGCGGCGTTGCGGTTGCGTTCGTTCCAGATCAGCTGGTTGAGCCGGCCGGGGGTGGCCACGTCGACCAGGACGTAGCCGATGCCCATCAACAGGACGCCGACCACCCCGTAGGCGAGGGTGGCCAGCAGATCGGTGACGAGGTTCTGCACAGGAGGCTCCAGGGTGAGGGGGGTGTCTTACGCGAAGCTCACTTGCCGCTGCCGGGGCCGCCGCCCCGAATGGTGCTGCCGCCGCCCCAACCCCAACCCCCACCGACCGTCGAGTGGTAGCGCGGGTACGCGGTCGAGAGCCGCTCCAGCAGGATGACCGAACCGGCGGCGACCGGCAGGATGACCACGGAGTCGTCGTCGTAACGGAGGTAGACACCACTGCCGTCGACGTACTGGTCGGCCGGCTGCCAGGCGTCGGTGACCTCCTTGGCCACCGCGCTCGGTGGCCGGCTGGAGGTGTAGGCGATCGCCTCCCGGCCGATGTCCCGGTTCGCCGCCCGGTTGTACCGGTCCTCGACGAACCCGCGCGGGGAGAAGTTGCCGTAGAAGATGGCGAACCCGGCAAGCAGTACGCCGACCATCGCGACGGCCACCCCCATCACGAACCACCGCCGGTACGTCATCTCAGTGCCACCACCGTTTCGGTCAGGACCAGCTCGCCGGTCTGGGGATACGCGTGCCAGGTGCGCCAACCGGCCGCCCCGGCCGGCGGATCCCGGCGTACCGAGAGCGCGGTCACCGCGTCCACGTCCCCGCCGAAGACACCCACCAGCGCGTACGGATCGTCGGCGAGCTCAGCGCGCAGCTCGGCGACCCGGGCGCTCAGCTCGGCCGGGGCCAGCCGGAGCACCGAGGCGGTGAACCGGTGACCGGCCGCCTCGTCGTACGCCGCGTCGGGCAGCTCCGGCGGCCGGCCCGGCAGGCAGGCGACGGTCTCGCTCAGCTCGGTGCCGGCCGTGCGCAACAGCACCTGGTGCGAGGCGCCGAGCAGGCGCAGCCGCAGCTCGACCGGCCCGGGCAGGACGAGGTCGAGCACGTGCAGGGCGGGTCGCTCGGCGTCACCGAGGGCCAGGCTCAGGTCGGCGGCGCTGGTGTCGACGTAGGGGGTGTCCAGGGTGACCAGCACCGCTCAGTTCACCTTCTCCGGACCGCCCTGCGGGTAGATCATGACCTCGCCGCGGTGCAACAGCTCACCCCGGGCGACCTCCCAGCCCGCGTCGCCGTACGCCTCGAAGGAGAGCCGGGCGCCACCGGGCCCCTGGTAGTCGTGGTACCGCATGGTGCCGGTCGGGTCGAGACCGGTGGTGCCGACGGCGGTGTAGCGGGCCTGTCCGGTCTCGTCCCAGTTGTAGCGGCGACCGCCGAAGTCGATGGTCGGCGCGCCCGGGGTCACGGTGGCCCCCGGCTCGGCCTCCCAGAGCACCAGCTCCAGGTCGGGGTCCTCCTCGACGGAGAGCCAGCGCTTGACGCCCCCGGCGTCGTCGAGCAGGTGCTCGGCCCAGCTCCAGCTTCCCTCGACGAGGTGGATCGAGCCGCGCACGGTCCAGGACCGGCCACGTACGTCGATGATGTCGCCGGGGCGCAGCCGACGTGGGTCGCCCCGCAGCGCGTCGGCGTCGACGTCCCGGAACGGGTCGGCGGGCGCGGCGGGTGCCGGTGCCGGCCGGGACCTGCTCTTCTGGAGTGCGACCAGGGCGATCACCAGCCCGGCCACCCCGACCAGACAGCCGACCGCCGAGACCAGGTACGCGACTGAACCGTTCAACACTCGACCCCCCAGGTGTGTTGGCGCAGACGGTAACAACCTCGCGCACCTGCGGGAACTCGAAGGCCGACCGGTGATCGGCCGACTACCGGGAGTCCCGCCCGCGACGGGTTCACGGTGCGACGAGCCGGGCGTCGGCGTACTGCCCCAGGGTGGTGCGCTCCATCAGGCAGCCGGTGAAGGTGGTCAACTCCCCTGTTTCGCCCCGCAGCCCCGCCCAGGCGGCCCGCCCGGCGCTCGGGTCGAGCCGGTCCAGCAGGGTGGCCGCGTACGCCCGACCGGCCGGGGAGCCGTTGCCGAGCAACCAGTCCAGCCGGGTCCGTACCTCGTCCGGTCGAGCCGCCACGGCGGTAAGCAACCGCTGGTACGCCTCGGTGGCGGGCAGCATCGTGCCGGCCAGGCCGACCCCGCCGAAGGCGAGGGTGTCCGACCCGGCCAGTGTTCCGGTCGCCGCGTCCAGCTCGGCGATCGTCACGGCCAGGCGCTCGTCCGGTCCCGGGTTGTCGGCCATGCCGGCCACTGTTCCCAGCCGGGGCCCCGGCCGAACATTCCGGAACGCGCCGGCTCAGCCTCCGGGGCGGGCCGGCTCAGCTCCCGGGGCGGGCCGGCTCAGCTCCTGGGGCGGGCTCAGCTCGCGGTGGGCTCCCGGCGGTAGCTGGCGACCTCGATCAGGTTGTCGTCCGGGTCCCGGACGTAGATGCTGGTCATCGGCCCCATCGCCCCGGTACGTCGGACCGGTCCGAGTTCGACGGTGACGCCCAGGCCGGCCAGGTGCTCCCGTACCTCGGCCAGCGGCGAGTCGGTGACCAGGCAGAGGTCGCCGCTGCCCGGGGTGGGGCGGGTCGCCTTCGGGTCGACCTCCCGGCCCGCCTCGTGCAGGTGGATCCGCTGTCCGCCGAAGCTGAGCACCCGGCGCCCCTCGTCGACCGTCTCCACCCGCATGCCCAGCCCTTTCGTGTAGAAGTCGACCGTCCGGTCGAGGTCCGTCACGGTGAGCACCAGATGGTCGATCCGTTGGATACGCATGCGCACATGCGTAGCGCACTTCGCCCCTCTTCGGGGCGACAACTCCCGGATTGCGTCACGACACCGCCCCGACGGGCGGACCCGACGGGGCGGCAGCGGGCGGACGGCCGGCTCAGGCCGCGCGGAGACGGCCGGGCTCAGGCGGCGGTGACGGTCAGGGCGTCCTTGCTGTCGGCCAGGTCGACCTGGACCGTGTCGCCGTCCCGGATCCGGCCGGCGAGCAGGGCCTTGGCGAGCTGGTCGCCGATCGCCGACTGGACCAGCCGACGCAACGGCCGGGCACCGTAGATCGGGTCGTAACCGTGCTCGGCCAGCCACACCCGGGCGGGGTCGGTGACCTCCAGCGTCAGCCGGCGGTCCGCCAGGCGCCTGCCCAGCAGTCCCAGCTGGATGTCCACGATGGCCCGCAGGTCGTCACCCCGGAGAGCGGCGAAGACCACGATGTCGTCGAGGCGGTTGAGGAACTCCGGCTTGAAGTGCGCCCGGACCACCGCCAGGACCCCCTCCCGACGCTGCTCGTCGGCCAGCGTCAGGTCACTGATCACCGACGACCCGAGGTTGGCGGTGAGGATCAGGATCGTGTTGCGGAAGTCCACGGTACGACCCTGACCGTCGGTGAGCCGGCCGTCGTCGAGGACCTGGAGCAGCAGGTCGAAGACGTCCGGGTGGGCCTTCTCCACCTCGTCGAGCAGGATCACCGAGTACGGCCGGCGGCGCACCGCCTCGGTCAGCTGGCCGCCCTGCTCGTACCCGACGTAACCGGGCGGGGCACCGACCAGGCGGGCCACCGAGTGCTTCTCGCCGTACTCGCTCATGTCGATGCGGACCATCGCCCGCTCGTCGTCGAAGAGGAACCCGGCGAGCGCCTTGGCCAGCTCGGTCTTGCCGACACCGGTGGGGCCGAGGAAGAGGAAACTGCCGGTGGGGCGGTCCGGGTCGGCGATGCCGGCCCGGGCCCGCCGGACCGCGTCGGAGACCGCGGTGACCGCCTCGGCCTGGCCGATGACCCGCTCGGTAAGCGACTCCTCCATCCGCAGCAGCTTGGCGGTCTCGCCCTCCAGCAGCCGGCCGGCCGGGATGCCGGTCCAGGAGGCGACCACGGCGGCGATGTCGTCCGCGCCGACCTCCTCCTTGAGCATCGCGCCGTCGGCCTGCAACCGGGCCAGCTCCTCCTCGGCGATGGCCAGGTCGGCCTTGAGCGCCGGAATCCGGCCGTAACGCAGCTCGGCGGCGCGTTCCAGCTCGCCGTCGCGTTCGGCCCGCTCGGCCTCGCCGCCGAGCCGTTCCAGCTCCTCCTTGGCGGTGGAGAGCCTGGTGATGTGCCCCTTCTCGGTCTGCCAGCGCGCGGAGAGGGCGGTGAGCTGCTCACGCTTGTCGGCCAGCTCCTTGCGCAGCCGCTCCAGCCGCTGGGCGGAGGCCTCGTCGGGCTCCTTGGCCAGCGCCATCTCCTCGATCTCCAGCCGGCGGACGGCCCGCTCGATCTCGTCCACCTCGACCGGCCGGGAGTCGATCTCCATCCGGAGCCGGGAGGCGGACTCGTCGACCAGGTCGATCGCCTTGTCCGGCAGGAACCGGTCGGTGATGTACCGGTCCGACAGGGACGCGGCGGCGACCAGGGCGGCGTCGGTGATCCGTACCCCGTGGTGCACCTCGTACCGCTCCTTGAGGCCACGCAGGATGCCGATGGTGTCCTCGATGGTCGGCTCACCGACCAGCACCGGCTGGAAGCGGCGCTCCAGGGCGGGGTCCTTCTCGATGTGCTCGCGGTACTCGTCGAGGGTGGTCGCGCCGACCATCCGCAGCTCGCCCCGGGCCAGCATCGGCTTGAGCATGTTGCCGGCGTCCATCGAGCCCTCGCCCTTGCCCGCGCCGACCACGGTGTGCAGCTCGTCGAGGAAGGTGATCACCTGGCCGTCAGAGCCCTTGATCTCCTCCAGCACCGACTTGAGCCGCTCCTCGAACTGCCCCCGGTACTGCGCGCCGGCCACCATCGCCCCGAGGTCCAGCGAGACCAGCTTCTTGTCCCGCAGCGACTCGGGCACGTCACCGGCGACGATCCGCTGGGCCAGGCCCTCGACGATCGCGGTCTTACCGACCCCGGGCTCGCCGATCAGCACCGGGTTGTTCTTGGTACGCCGGGACAGCACCTGGATCACCCGGCGGATCTCGGAGTCCCGGCCGATCACCGGGTCGATCTTGCCGTCCCGGGCGCTGGCGGTCAGGTCGACGCCGTACTTGGTCAGGGCCTGGTAGGTCTGCTCCGGGTCGGCGCTGGTCACCCGCCGGTCCCCGCCCCGCACGGACGGGAAGGCGGCGACCAGGCTCTCCTCGGTGGCCCCCGCGTTCTTCAGCGTGGTGGAGACCCCGCCACCGACCTGGGCGAGCCCGGCGAGCAGGTGCTCGGTCGAGGTGTACTCGTCACCGAGCGGCCGGGCGATCTGCTCGGCGGCCCCGATGGCGTTGACGAACTCGCGGGCCAGGGTGGGCTCGGCGAGACTGGAGCCCCGGGCCGCTGGCAGGGCGTCCACCGCCCGCTGGGCGGCCCGGCGCAGCTCGACCGGGTCCGCCCCGACGGCGCGCAGCAGGCCGGCGGCGGTGGACCCGTCGGTGTCCAGCAGGGCCAGCAGCAGGTGCCAGGGCTCCACGGTCGCGTGGCCGCCCCGCTTGGCCAGGGCGACGGCACCGGTGATGGATTCGCGGCTCTTAGTGGTGAGACGTTCCGTGTTCATGGGCTCCCCCGGATAGGCGTGTCCAGTGGTTAGGACGAAGCCAGAGTTGAGCGTATTCCACTCAACTCTAACCGGTGACCCACATCACCCTCCACCCCCGCCCCTCGGTCACGCCGACGTCGTTAACTACCCAACGGAATCCGACAAACTAAATAATCTGGCTGGTGGTTATGCACTTAATTCTCGAGGTAGCTGATGCGTAGCTTCGTCGACCTGGACCGACTCCTCGGCCAGATCCCCGGCACCCTGGTGACCGCGCTGAGCACGGTGGATGTGGGACGTGGCTCCGAGGCGCTCTACCGCGACCAACTTCCCGGCCTGCTCAGCCAACTGGCCGACCGCGCCCGGGTCGCCAGCATCACCGCCTCGTCGGCGATCGAGGGCATCGTCGTGGCCGACGAGGCCCGGGCCGACCGCATCCTGGCCGGCCGCGTCACCAACCTGCGCAACCGCGGAAGGGCCCCCTGTTAACGCTTTCCGAGCCCCCGCGCGGTCGACGAGAACGAGGGGCGGAGAGCTTCGGTGAAGCGGAGTAGCGTGGGCTGGTGCGAGTACGCGTCGAACAGACCGCGCTGCCGGGCATCGGCATGCGTCATGACCTGGTGACGGAGTCCGGTCGCCGACTCGGGGTGGTCTCCCACCGCAACGGCCGCCGTGACCTGGTCCTCTACGACCCGGACGATCCGGACGCGTGTCAGGCGGACATCCCGCTGACCGACGACGAGGCGGAGGCGTTGGCCGACATTCTCGGCGCGTCGCTGATGCTGGGCCAGCTCGCCGGGTTGCGGGAGCAGGCCGCCGGGCTGCTCACCGAGCAGATCGCCATTCCGGCCGGTTCCGCCTACGTCGGCAGGCTGCTCGGCGACACCAGGGCACGGACGCGTACCAGTGCCTCCATCGTCGCGGTGCTACGGCACGGCGAGGTCATCGTCTCGCCCGTCCCCTCGTTCCGCTTCGCGGCCGGTGACGTGGTGGTCGTGGTCGGGACCCGACAGGGCCTCGACGGGGTGACCGCCATCTTCGCCGACAGTGACCCGGACGGCTGAGCCGGATGCCGGCGGAGACCTCGCTCCTCGTCGAGCTGGGCGCCCTGCTGTTCGGCCTTGGCCTGCTCGGCCGGCTCAGCCGCCGGATCGGGCTCTCCCCGATCCCTCTGTACCTGCTGGCCGGCCTGGCCTTCGGCCACGGCGGCATCCTGCCGCTGACCGCCAGCGAGGAGTTCATCGCCGTCGGCTCCGAGATCGGCGTGATCCTGCTACTGGTCATGCTCGGCCTGGAGTACTCGGCCAACGAACTGGTAGGCAACCTGCGGTCGGCCGCCCCGGCCGGGCTGATCGACGCGGTGCTCAACGCGACGCCGGGGGTCGCCTTCGCCCTGCTGCTCGGTTGGGGCTGGCTGGCCGCGGTGGTGCTCGGCGGCATCACCTGGGTCTCCTCCTCCGGCGTGATCGCCAAGGTGCTCAGCGACCTGGGTCGGGTCGGCAACCGGGAGACCCCGGTGGTGCTGTCGGTGCTGGTCATCGAGGATCTCGCGATGGCGCTCTACCTCCCGCTGCTCACCGCGCTGCTGGCCGGCGTCGGCCTGGTCCGGGGCGGCCTGGCCCTCGCCGTCGCGGCGGGCACGGTGATGGTCGTCCTGGTCGTCGCCATCCGGTACGGCCGGTGGATCTCCGCGGCGCTGTCGGCCCGGGACCCGGAGGCGCTGCTGCTCGGGGTGCTCGGGCTCACCCTGCTGGTCGCCGGCATCGCGGCGAAGCTACAGGTGTCGGCGGCGGTCGGCGCGTTCCTGGTGGGCATCGCCCTGTCCGGGCCGGTGGCGCACCACGCGACCGAGTTGCTCTCCCCGCTGCGGGACCTGTTCGCCGCGGTCTTCTTCGTCTTCTTCGGGTTGGTGACCGACCCCCGGGAGATGCCGCCGGTGTTGCTGCCCGCGCTCACCCTGGCCGTGGTCACCATGGGGACCAAACTGCTCACCGGGTACCTGGCCGCCCGGCGGGTCGGCATCGCCGAGCCCGGCCGGTGGCGGGCCGGCCTGGCCCTGATGCCACGCGGGGAGTTCTCCATCGTCATCGCCGGGCTCGCGGTCGCCGCCGGGACGGTGGAACCCCGGTTGACGGCGCTCGCCACCGCGTACGTGTTGATCACGGTGGTGACCGGGCCGATGCTGGCCCGACTGCCTGACCTGGCGTGGTTCAAGCAGTGGCTGCGCCAGCGGTCGGCGGCCCGGCTGGCCAGGCCGGTCCCCACCCCCGAGGGACCGCCGCTACCCACCCCGGACTGAGCGACGGGGACCGGCCCGGGTCGCTCCGGCAGGCCCGCGTCGCCGCGACCGGCGGCACCGGGATCCCGGTGCCGTCGCCGACGCCGGCGGCCACCTCACCGGCGTGACCTTCGGCACCGTGTCCAGGCGGCTTGCCCGTACGGCCGGTCCGGTCGGACCGACGGTTGCCGAAATCTCCCAGCAAGGGGCTACCGCAGGTCACCGGTACCGCGTTAACGTGTCGCCCCAGCAGCCCAGGGGGCCTGCGGGCCGGCCGGTGCCGGCGCGGGCGCGATGCGGAAGGTTGGCCGGTTGAGCGTGCAGGAATCGAGCTTCTCCGGTTTCGCCAACCCCGTCGACCCGTCCCCCGCGGAGTTGCGGGCCTGGGCGTACCAACCCGATTCGGTGCCGCTGACCAGCATGCCGCAGGACTGGGACCTGCTGGTCGCCGGAGACCGGCTGGTGACGACCCTCTTCGACCTGGCGATGGATCCGACCTGTCCGGCCCGCCGGTTCGCCCTGCACTGCCTCTACATCTACGCCGCCGACGGCATCCGGACGGGCTTCCGGGCCCACCCGAGGCGCCGGTTCCGCAAGCTGGTCGACCAGGCCGAGCGCTCCGGCGACGAGCTGATGCGCACCTGGGCGCACAACTCGCGGGTGCTGCTGGCCCGCCCGACCCTCTTCGTCTACCGGGACTGGTGTGAGGGCGGTCTGGTCCGGGAGAACCGCCGACTCGACTGAGCCGCCGACGCACCCGCGACCCGCAGCCAGCGAACGGGCCGGGACCCCCCGTGGGTCCCGGCCCGTTCGCGGCCCTGAGCCGGAGCGACCGAGCCGGAGCGACCGAGCCGGAGCGACCGGCCTGGTGCGGCGGTCAGCCGATCGACCGGCCGTGCCGTTCGGTCCGGCGCTCCGGCCGGCCGCGCTCGCTGTTCTGGTCCGCGCCGCCACCAGCCGGCGGACGACGATCCGCGCCGCCACCAGCCGGCGGTCGGGGCTTCGCCCGCTCGGCACCCTGGTCGGCGTCCGACCGCTGCCCGGCATCCGGGCCCGACTGCGACCGCTGGCCGGCGTCCTGGCCCGACTGCGGTCGGTGGCCGGCGGCCCGGTCGGTGCGACCGGAGAGCCGGGCGTCGGTGATCTCGTCGAACTTCTCGCGGACGCCCTCGGCGACCCGGTCGAGCTGGTCCTCCGCCGCCTGCGCCACCTTCTTGGCCGCTCCTGTCACTACTCCCCCTCACCAAGGGCCCAGATCGGGCGGACAACACCTGGTCACAGGCTAGACGGGGTGGACCGACCGCGCCGGGGATCCGACCGAACCGCAGCCGGCTCAGCGGTCCGGGTTGCGGCGGGGCCGCCAGACCACCAGCGCCGTCGAGGACCGGGTGGTCTGGACCAGGTCACGACCGGGGAAGCGGGCCAGCGACTCCAGCTCGGCCACCCGCCGGTACGCGGCGTCCAGCTCCGCCTCCATCCGGGCCAGCCGCTGCTGGGCCTGCTCCAGCAACTGTTCCAGGCCGATGATCCGCTTGATCCCGGCCAGATTGACCCCGTCGTCCTGGCTGAGCCGTTGCACCTCACGGAGCAGTACCACGTCCCGGACGCTGTACCGCCGACCGCCACCGGCGGCCCGCCCGGCCTGCACCAGCCCCAGCCGGTCGTACTGGCGCAGCGTCTGCGGGTGCATCCCCGCCATCCGCGCCGCGACCGAGATCATCAGGACCTTGGCCTCGTAGGCAGGGTCGCCCGAACCGGCGAACTCGTCCGACATCCCGCTCACCTCCGCATGCACTCCACGGTTACCCGAAGCGACGTACCCGCGCGTCGAGATGTTCCCGCCCGGCCGGCGGCGTCTGCTCGGCGAACGCCCGCAGGGCGGCCTGCGCCTCGTCGGACACCTTCGCCGGTACCACCACGTCCAGCGTGACCAGCAGGTCGCCGGCCTGGCCCTCGCGACGGCTGACTCCCTTGCCCCGGGCCCGCAGCACCCGCCCGCTCGGCGTACCCGGTGGCACCCGTAGCGTCACCACCCCGTCGAGGGTCGGCACCCGCAGGTCCGTGCCCAGGACCGCCTCGGCGTACGTGATCGGCACGGTCAGGGTCAGGTCGTCCCCGGTACGCCCGAACAACTCGTCCGGCCGGACCTTCACGTGTACGAAGAGGTCGCCGGCCGGGCCGCCACGCTCACCGGCCTCGCCCCGGCCACTGAGCCGGATCCGCTGGCCGTCGGCCACCCCGGCGGGGAACCGGACCTTCAACGTACGGGTCTTCGTCACGCCGCCGGTGCCCTGGCACTCGGGGCACTTCTCCTCGACGACGGTGCCGACGCCCTGACAGTTGCGGCACGGCTCGGCGAAGCTGAACGCACCCTGGTTGCGGGTGGTCGTCCCGGCCCCGTGGCAGACCGGACAGGTCCGTGGCTGGGTGCCGGGCTTGGCGCCGTTGCCGTGGCAGGTGTCGCAGACCCCCGGTGAGCGCAACGTCAACGGGATGGTCACCCCGCGTACCGCATCGGTGAAGTCCAGGGCGACCTCGGCCTCGACGTTGCGGCCCCGGGCCGGCCCGGCGGGGCGACCCGGCCCACCGCCGGCCCCACCACCGGAGAAGATCGACGTGAACAGGTCGGAGAAACCGCCGCCGGCCCCGCCGAAGCGCCGGTCACCCCCGCCCGCGCCGCCACCGAAGAGGTCGGAGACGTCGAAGGGGGTGCCACCGGGCTGACCGGTACGGGCTCCACGCCGGAACGCGCCGGAGCCGAAGAGGGCACGCAGCTCGTCGTACTCCCGACGGCGGTTGTCGTCGGAGAGCACGTTGTACGCCTCGGACGCGGCCTTGAACCGCTCCTCGGCCCTGGTGTCACCGGGGTTGTGGTCCGGGTGCGACTCCCGCGCCAGTTTCCGGTACGCCTTCTTGATCTCGTCCGAGGAGGCGGACTTGTCCACGCCCAGCACGGCGTAGAAGTCCTTCTCGATCCAGTCCTTGGAACTCACCGGTCCACCCCCTGCCAGGCGTGGCCCGGTCGTCCCGCCCGCCGATCGTCGACGGACGGGACGACCCGGCCACGGATTCGCACTATTCCGGGTCGGCGACCGCGACCAGCGCTGGCCGCAGCAGCCGCTCGCCGAGCAGATAGCCCCGACGCATGATCTGCACGCAGGTCGGCTCGGTGACGTCGGCGGAGGTCTGGTGCGCCACCGCCTCGTGCCGGGTCGGGTCGAACGGGTCACCCTGCTCGCCGAACGGGGTGAGCCCGAGCTTGCCGACCACGGTGGTGAGCTGCTCGGCCACCGCGCCGAACGGACCCACCAGGTCACCGTGCTCGCGGGCCCGGTCCAGGTCGTCCAGGATCGGCAGCAGCCCGGCCAGCACCGAACCGGTGGCCTGCTCCTGGACGACGCCCCGGTCCCGGTCCACCCGCTTGCGGTAGTTGGCGTACTCCGCCGTCACCCGCTGCAGGTCCCGGGTCCGCTCGTCGAGGTCGGAGCGGAGGGCCGCCAGCTCCGCGCCGAGGGCCGGCGCGGCGTCCTTGGGCTTGCTCTCCGCCGCCGGTTTGCTCTCCGCTGCCGGCTTGGTGCTCTCCGCCGGCTTGGTGCTCTCCGCCGGCTGGGCCGGGGCGTCCACCACCGGTGGCCCGGCCGGGGCCTCCTCGACCTCGATCTCGTCGACGACGACCTCGGCCTCCTCGACCAGGCCGTCGGCCGGGACGTCGGCGCTCGCGTCGGTCGCCGCCGGCTCCTGCTCGACCTCGTCGTTCTGCTGACTGTCCGGGCTGACGACCTGCGGCTCGGCGGCGGCGTGCCGGCCGGGCGCGGAGCCACCCGGCACCGACCCGGTGGTCTCCGGGTCGGCGGCTCGTGGCTTATCCGTCATCGCGGCTACCTCGATCCCTGTGCGGTGCGTACGTGGCGGGGACGGGCTGTCACTTCTTGTCCTCGTCCACGATCTCCGCGTCGACCACGTCGTCCGCGCCACCGGCCGGCCCGGCGTTGGTGCCACCGGCCTGCGCGCCGCCGGCCGGCCCGGCACCCGGTCCGCCCGGCCCACCCGGGCCCTCGGCACCCGGCTGGCCCTGCTCGGCCTGCTGGGCGTAGAGCAGCGCGCCGGCCTCCTGGGAGACCTTGGCCAGCCGCTCGTGCGCCGACTTGACCTTCTCGATGTCGGTGCCGCCGAGGGCGCCACGCAGCTCGCCGAGCGCCTCGTTGATCTGGTCGCGGTTCTCCGTGGGCAGCTTGTCACCGCTCTCGGCGAGGAACTTCTCGGTCTGCCACTGCAGCGCCTCGGCCACGTTGCGGGCCTCGGCCTCCTCGCGGCGACGCTTGTCCTCGTCGGCGTGCTCCTCGGCGTCCCGGCGCATCCGCTCGATGTCGTCCTTCGGCAGCGACGAGCCGCCGGTGATCGTCATCTTCTGTTCCTTGCCGGTGCCCAGGTCCTTGGCGTGCACGTTGACGATGCCGTTGGCGTCGATGTCGAAGGTGACCTCGATCTGCGGCACGCCCCGCGGCGCCGGCGGCAGGCCGGTCAGCTCGAAGGTGCCGAGCTTCTTGTTGTAGGCCGCGATGTCCCGCTCACCCTGGAAGACCTGGATCAGCACGGACGGCTGGTTGTCGTCGGCGGTGCTGAAGACCTCGGAGCGCTTGGTCGGGATGGTGGTGTTGCGCTCGATCAGCTTGGTGAAGATGCCGCCCTTGGTCTCGATGCCCAGGCTCAGCGGGGTCACGTCGAGCAGCAGGACGTCCTTGACCTCGCCCTTGAGCACACCGGCCTGCAGGGCGGCGCCGACGGCGACGACCTCGTCCGGGTTGACGCCCTTGTTGGGCTCCTTGCCGGTGAGCTGCTTGACCAGGTCGGTCACGGCGGGCATCCGGGTCGATCCACCGACCAGGATGACGTGGTCGACGCTGGCCAGCTTGATGCCGGCGTCCTTGATCGCCTGCTCGAACGGGCCCTTGCAGCGATCCAGCAGGTCCTGCGTCATCCGCTGGAACTCGGCGCGGCTGAGCGTCACGTCCAGGTGCAGCGGGCCGGCGGAGCCGGCCGTGATGTACGGCAGGTTGATGTTGGTGGTGGTGGCCGCCGACAGCTCGATCTTGGCCTTCTCGGCGGCCTCCCGGAGCCGCTGCAGCGCCATCTTGTCCTGGCCGAGGTCGATGCCGTGCTCGCCCCGGAAGGTCTTCACCAGGTGGTCGATGATCCGCTGGTCCCAGTCGTCACCACCGAGGTTGTTGTCACCGCTGGTGGACTTGACCTCGATGACCCCCTCGGCCAGCTCCAGCAGGGAGACGTCGAAGGTGCCCCCACCGAGGTCGAAGACCAGGACGGTCTGCTCCTTGGAGCCCTTGTCCAGCCCGTACGCCAGGGCGGCCGCGGTCGGCTCGTTGACGATCCGCAGCACGTTGAAGCCGGCGATCTCACCGGCCTCCTTGGTGGCCTGCCGCTGGCCGTCGTTGAAGTAGGCCGGGACGGTGATCACCGCGTCGGCGATCTGCTCGCCCAGGTACGCCTCGGCGTCCCGCTTGAGCTTCATCAGCGTGCGCGCCGAGATCTCCTGCGGGGTGTACTTCTTGTCGTCGATGTCGACGGACCAGTTGGTGCCGATCTCCCGCTTGACCGACCGGATGGTCCGGTCCGGGTTGGTCACCGCCTGGCGCTTGGCGACCTCACCGACGAGCACCTCACCGTTGCGGGCGAACGCGACGATCGACGGGGTCGTCCGCGAGCCCTCAGCGTTGGCGATGACGGTGGGCTCACCGCCCTCAAGAACGCTGACGCAGGAGTTCGTCGTGCCGAGGTCGATACCGACCGCACGTGCCATGTTCGCTTCCTCGCTTCATACCGTTGGAGCAGGTGACGGGAGTGCACCCGCGTCAAGTTGAGTGAACGTGACTCAATAGTGCCACGCTCACGCCATTCGTCAAATCCGGGTTGAGCCGACCCGACGCAACCCGACGTTCGGCTACCCACCGGTTGTCTTCTGTTGCATCGGTCGGGCACGCTTTAGCGGTGATTCCGCACGGCGATCCCGCCACAGAGTCCGGCGCGCCCACCACCGTGGCCCGCCCCGGGCAACCGGATGCCGTGCAGATCCCTCCTGACCTCGGCGCGGACGGCAGCCTGCCCGCCGCGCTCGGCAATCTGCGGCTGGCGATCAGCACCGCCCGCTTCCCGCTGGAGCTGCCCTCGGCGGAGCCGGCCCGACGCACCACCACCGCGCTGACCGACCAGCTCGACGACTACCTGCTGCCCCGGTTGAGCCGGCTCGACGCACCTCTGCTCGTGGTCGTCGGGGGCTCCACCGGCGCCGGCAAGTCGACCCTGGTCAACAGCCTGGTGCAGGCCCGGGTGAGCACCGCCGGGGTGCTCCGCCCGACCACCCGGTCCCCGGTGCTGGTCTGCAACCCGGCCGACTCCGGCTGGTTCCGCCGGGGTGAGCTGCTGCCCGGTTTGACCCGGACCAACGAGCCCAGCGAGGACCCGGGCACCCTGCAGATCGTCGCCGCGCCCGCGCTCCCGCCGGGCCTGGCCTTTCTTGACGCCCCCGACATCGACTCGGTGGTCGACGCCAACCGGGCCCTGGCCGGCCAGCTGCTCGCCGCTGCCGACCTCTGGCTCTTCGTCACCACCGCCGCCCGGTACGCCGACGCGGTCCCCTGGGAGCTGCTGCGCAGCGCCCGCGGCCGGGGAGCGGCCATCGCCATGGTGCTCGACCGGGTGCCGCCGGAGGCGACCGACGAGGTCGGCGCCCACCTGGCCGAGATGCTCGCCGAGCAGGACCTGGCCGCCGCGCCCCTGTTCGTCCTGCCGGAGACCCAGGTCGACGGGCAGGGGTTGCTGCCCGACTGGGCCACCGCCCCGCTGTCGACCTGGTTCGCCCGACTCGCCGCCGACGCCGAGGCCCGCGCCGCAGTGGTCCGGCAGACACTGGACGGCGCGCTGGCCGCCCTGCTGCCGACCGTCGAGGGCCTCGCCGCCGCCGCCGACGAGCAGACCGCCGCCGCCGACGCGTTGGACGACCGGGTCGACGCCGCGTACCGGGGGGCGCACCGCACCGTCGAGCAGGGGCTGCGGGACGGCCGGCTGCTCCGGGGTGAGGTGCTCGCCCGGTGGCAGGAGTTCGTCGGCACCGGCGAGTTCTTCCGCACCCTGGAGGCCCGGATCGGGCGGTTGCGCGACCGGGTGGTGGCGGCGGTCACCGGCCGACCCGCACCCGCCGCCGAGCTGCGTACCGCGATCGAGTCGCAGCTGGTCACGCTGCTCCGCGGGGTGGCCGCCGAGGCCGCCGAGCACACCCACACCGCGTGGCGGGCCCATCCGGCCGGGGCGGCACTGCTCGAACCCGGGCTCGCCCACCCCGCCGACGACCTCTCCGAGCGTGCCGAACGGCTGGTCCGGGACTGGCAGCGGGGGGTGCTGGAGCTGGTCCGCGAGGAGGGCGGTGACCGGCGCTTCGTGGCCCGTACGGCCGCGTACGCGGTGAACGCGACCGGGTTGGCGGTGATGATCGCGGTCTTCGCCTCGACGGCCTTCATCCCGACCGGCGCCGAGGTGGCCGCCGGAGCCGGCACCACCGTCGCCGCGCAGACCGTGCTCCAGGCGATCTTCGGTGACCAGGCGGTGCGTACGCTGGCCGCCAAGGCACGGGCCGACCTGCTGGAGCGGGTCCGCACGCTGCTGGACGAGGAGGCGGCCCGCTACCTCGCGCGGACCGCCGAGGCCCGGCCCGACCCGGCGACCGCCGCGGAGCTACGCGGCGCGGCCGCCTGGGTCGAGATCAACCGCCAGCACAGCGGGCTGGCCGACGAAAGGCTCAATCCGTGAGCGCGAGGAGTGAGCTTGCGAGCCCCGCAGTCGCGAACGAAAAGCCAACCCCGTGAGCGCGAGGAGTGAGCTTGCGAGCCCCGCAGTCGCGAACGAAAGGCTCAACCCGTGAGCGCGAGGAGGTTCGGTCCGTGACCGACATCGTGGGTCGGATGCGGCAGGCGTTCCGCGGTGACCAGCGGGTCGACGCCGACGAGCTGCTCACGCGACTCGACGCGGTCCGCCGGTTCCTGACGGCGGTCGACGGTCACCTGCCGGACAGCCAGCTCGTGCCCGCGCACACCCTCGTCGAGCGGGCCGGCACCCGGCTCGCGCTGTCCCGGGACCACACCGTGGTCGCGCTTGCCGGGTCCACCGGAAGTGGCAAGTCGAGCCTGTTCAACGCGCTCGCCCGGATGAGTCTCTCCCCGGTCGGGGTGCGGCGTCCCACCACCGGTGTGGCACACGCCTGTGTCTGGGGGCCGCTGGACGGCGCGAACCGGTTGCTCGACTGGGTGGGGGTGTTGCCCCGGCACCGGTTCGTCCGGGAGAGCGTGCTGGACGGTGACGACGAGTCCGATCTGCACGGACTGGTCCTGCTCGACCTGCCGGACTTCGACTCGGTGCAGCGCTCGCACCAGTTGGAGGTGGACCGGCTGCTCGGCCTGGTCGACCTCGTGGTCTGGGTGGTCGACCCGCAGAAGTACGCCGACCGGGTGATCCACACCAGCTACCTGCGCGAGTTCCACCGGCACAAGGACGTCACGGTGGTCGTGCTCAACCAGGCCGACCGGCTGCCCCCGACCGAACTGCCCCGGGTCATGGCCGACCTGCGCCGGCTGCTCGACACCGACCGGCTGGACGGCGTACCGCTGCTGGCCACCGCGGCTGTCGATCCGGGCGGCCTGGACGACCTGCGGGCCGCCCTGGAACGCACCGTGGCCGAGCGCCAGGCGGTGTTGCGCCGGCTCGCCGGGGACGTGGACGTGGTGGTGGCCGGGCTGGACGAGCTGGTCGGTCCGGACAGGTCGGCCGCCGGGCCCGACGAGACGGCGGTCCGGGCGTTGCACCGGGCGTTGGCGGGTACGGCCGGGGTGCCGGTGGTGGCCGAGGCGGTCGGGCAGGCGTACCGGCATCGGGCCGGCGGGGCGACGGACTGGCCACTGGTCCGCGGCTGGCGCCGGTTGCGCCCCGATCCGCTGCGCCGGCTGCACCTGCCCGGCCCGGCCGGCACGGACACCGACGCACCGGCGGAGAAGCCGCTGGCCGCCACCTCGGTGCCGGACCCCACCGCCGCCCAGCGGTCCGCGCTGGGGCTGGCCGTGCGGACCGTCGCAGACCAGGCCGGCGAGGGGCTGCCGGGCACCTGGCCGGCCGCGGTCACCGGCGCCGCCCGGTCCCGGCTGGCGGACCTGCCGGACGCGCTGGACCGCGCGGTCGCCGGCACCGACCTGGGCATGGACTCCCGTCCGCTCTGGTGGCGCGTCGTCGGCGGGCTGCAGTGGTTGGTGACCCTCGCCGCGGTGGCCGGGCTGGGCTGGCTCGTGCTCGGCTACGGGCTGCGGGCGATCGGGCTGCCGCCGCTGGACAATCCACAGGTGGGTGCGGTTCCACTGCCGACCCTGTTGCTGCTGGGCGGGTTGCTCGCCGGCCTGCTGGTGGCGGTGGTGACCCGTCCGGTCGTCCGGTGGGCCGCCGGTCGGGCCCGGCACCGCGCCGAGCAGCGGCTGACCGCCGCGGTCGCCGAGGTCGGCGAGGAGTACGTCGTCTCGCCGGTGCGTACCGTGCTCGCGTCGTACGCCGAGGCGGGCGCGGCGTTGCGGGCCGCCACCCGTCGCTGACCCCTCCCCGTCGACGGGTGGGCGGGTCGGCAACCGGTGTCACGGGCGCGTCGGCGGCGTAGGGTTCGGTGCATGGCCACGCCAAAGACCCCTTACGACGCGGTACTGCACGCCGCCCGCGACGTGACCAGGCTGGACTGTGCCCTCGACGCCGAGATGCTCGGCACCGCCCTGCTCGGCAGCGTCTACGCCATCGCCGAGACCGACCGGAACACCGCCGTGCGGGAGTTCGTCGGCGGCTTCCTGACCGTCACCTCCCGTCGCCGCACGGCGGCGGCGACCACCATCCGGGCGGTCTTCGCCGCCCTGGTTCCCGACGCCGAGGGGACCGCCAAGGTCCGCCCCGGCGCCCAGGCGCCTACCTGGTCCGGCCAGCTCGGCCGGGTGCATCTCACCGGCACCTGGGCCTACGGCGACGTGTACGGCGACCAGACCTCCTACCTGGCCACCTTCGCCTACGACGACGACGCCGGCGGACCGGAACACGCCCTGGTCGCCCTGGTCGACCACAACATCGGAATCACCAAGGACGTCTTCGTCGGCAGCCCCGCCGCGCCGATCCTGGAACAGGTCCGGCAGATGTGTGCCGGTGACGAGCTGACCTGGTTCCGGCAGGAGGATCCGGCCCGGATGCGTGCCGAGGTGGGGCGCCACCTGGCGATCACCGACGAGCTGACCGAGCTGCCCGGGGAGGGCTCCCTCGCCACCGACCGGGCGTTGTTCGGCGCCCGGTTGGCCCTGTTGCCCGACACCGACACCACCGTCGACGCCGGCGCGGCGGAGCCGCTGTCCGCGGCCGAGCGGACCGAGCTGGTACGCCGGTTCCTCGCCGGCCCGGAGGCCGCCCGGTTCGGCCTGGACGCTGTCGACGGCGCCGATCAGGCCTCGCTGCACTTCTGCCTGAGCCTGCTGCTGGACCA
Source organism: Micromonospora sp. WMMA1923 (assembly GCF_049179195.1). Classification (NCBI taxonomy): domain Bacteria; kingdom Bacillati; phylum Actinomycetota; class Actinomycetes; order Micromonosporales; family Micromonosporaceae; genus Micromonospora; species Micromonospora sp. WMMA1923. Next base: position 5,895,467 of record NZ_JBMHLZ010000001.1, on the reverse strand, counting down.
CGCGGCCACCTTCCCGCAGGCCGACCCGATGCGGTGGAGCCCGGCGGTCGCCGGGTTGTTCCTGCTCGACTGGGTGCACCGGCGGGCGGTGCTGGACATGGACGACGCGGCCATGCTGCCCCGGGTGCTGCGCGCCTGGGCCGGGTACGCGGCCCGCCAGCGCGCCCTGCCGGAGCGGGCGGCGACGCAGACCGACGAGGCCATCGAGGAGATGGTGCCGGAGTTCGCCCGGCTCTACTCCACCGGTGAGCGGCGCAGCCCGGCCACCGCCGCGGTGGCGCAGCTGATGGCCGACGGCATCGACCCGGACGATCCGGTCGCGCTGAACGCCTGGATCGAGGCGAACCGGCAACGCCTCACCGACGAGGGTTTCTGACCCGGCCCGGGTGCACCTCCGCGTCCGACCCCGCCGGGACTGGTGCCGCCAGGGTCGGCGGGACCGGGCCGGAGGCCTCCGGGGCCGCGGGTGCCTCGGAGGCCAACGGGGCCGGGGCCGCAGGGGCCTCGGAGGTCACCGGACCCGGGGCCGGCGCTTCCTCCGGTGGCACCGGATCGGGGTGCGCGGTCGCGCCCGGCGCGGCGGTCGGCTCGACCAGGCGGGACGGGGTCGGTGCCGGCCGTGGGCCCGACGTGGCGGTGGGAGCCGGGCTGGGCGACGGCGCGGGGCTGGGCGACGGCGCCGGTGAGGGACGCGGTGTCGGGCCGGGCGACGGGTGGCCGGGGAAGGGATCCGGTCCGGGTGCCGGCCTGACCGGGCTCGACGGCGGCGAGGGGCGCGGCGTCGGCCGGCCGGGCTCGCTACGGGCCGCGGGGGCCACCGGGACGAGCGGCCCGGGAGTCTCCGGGGCGGCCGTGGCGGTGGCGGTCGTTGCCGGGACGGGCAGCGGCGGCGTCACCGCCGGTTGACTGGCCGTCGGCCAGGGGATCACCACCGGCCCGGCCGAGGGCGTCGGGATGAACAGGGCTTCGCTGCCCGGTGGGGCCGTACTGCCGATCGTGGCCGAGCCGGTGCTGATCGCGGCGAGAATCGGCATCGACGCCGTACCGGCGAGCAGTGCGACGGTGAGCAGGTAACCCCGGCTGGGACCGGTCGTGCCGGTGGCCCGGTGCACGCCGACCACCCGTCGGTAACCGGCCGGGCGGTGTCGGCCGAGCAGCGGCGACCCGGGACCCGCTCCATGCTCGGACACCGCATCCTCCTCGTCCGCTCTCCGGCGAACCGGAGGACAACCACCAAATAGGAAAAACCCTCGAATCGCTGTCATCTCGCATCAATCAGGGTGCACCAGTGACGCTCGGTTGGCTATCCCGCACAGCGTGTCGACACCCGGAATTCGTCGTGTCAGGCCCAGCTCAGGCGGGTGTCACGAACTGGTCCGTAAACCCGATCGAGGGCCGGCCGTACTGTGTGCCCGCTCACCTCTCTGCGACTATGGAGCACGACGGCAACGCAGCCACACCCTCCGCGCACCCTCGCGGTAGGCGCGGTTGGTGCCGGCGCTCCCGAGTCGGGTTCGGCCACACCGGGCCTGGCTCACGCCGTGCGGCAGCCCCACCCGGGCCAGGCGCGGCAACCAGGACGGTCCGGCGCCAGCCGGGCCGTCGCACCAGTCGTGCGGCCGGGTGACCCCCGCCGCCAGCACCGACATGACAGGGAGAGACGCATGGCAAAGGGAGACCCCGGGGCCACCGCCCGTGGCCGACGAGCCGCGCCACGGTCCAGGAAGCGCGCCACCGGCGACCCGGAACTGGTGCAGCTGCTCACTCCGGAAGGCGAACGGGTCGAGGCCGTCACCGGCTCCGACGGCATCGAGTACCGCGTCGACTTCACCGACGAGGAGTACCGCGGCCTCTACCGGGACCTGGTACTGGTACGCAAGCTGGACGCCGAGGCGACGGCCCTGCAACGCCAGGGCGAGCTGGGCCTGTGGGCGAGCCTGCTGGGCCAGGAGGCGGCACAGGTCGGTGCCGGTCGGGCGCTGCGCACCCAGGACATGGCCTTCCCGACCTACCGGGAGCACGGGGTGCTCTACTGCCGGGGGATCGACCCCATCATGCCGCTCGGCCTGTTCCGCGGCGTCGACCAGGGCGGCTGGGACCCGAACGAGTTCAAGTTCAACATGTACACGATCGTGATCGGGGCGCAGACCCTGCACGCGACCGGCTACGCCATGGGCGTCACGATGGACGGCAAGACCGGGACCGAGGACGGCGAGGCGGTGATCGCCTTCTTCGGTGACGGCGCCACCAGCCAGGGTGACGTCAACGAGGCCTTCGTCTGGTCCAGCGTCTTCAACGCCCCGCTGGTCTTCTTCTGCCAGAACAACCAGTACGCCATCTCCGAGCCGCTGGAGCGGCAGACCCGGGTGCCGCTGTACCGGCGGGCCGCCGGCTTCGGCTTCCCCGGGGTCCGGGTCGACGGCAACGACGTGTTGGCGACGTACGCGGTGACCCGGCACGCGCTCGACAACGCCCGGCTCGGCCAGGGCCCCAGCCTGATCGAGGCGTACACCTACCGGATGGGGGCGCACACCACCTCCGACGACCCGACCCGGTACCGCATCGCCAGCGAGGTCGAGGCCTGGCAGGCCAAGGACCCGATCGCCCGGATGAAGGCGTTCCTCCAGCGGCAGCAGATCGCCGACGCGGACTTCTTCGCCGCCGTCGACGAGCAGGCCCGCGCCGAGTCGGTGCACCTGCGCGAGCGGGTGCTCGCCATGCCCGACCCGGCACCGGTGACCATGTTCGACCACGTCTACCCGCACGGCTCGCCCGAGTTGGACCAGCAACGGGCGCAGTTCAGCACGTACCTGGAGTCGTTCGAGGGGAGCGCCCACTGATGGCCACGCAGACGCTCACCCTCGGCAAGGCGCTCAACGCCGGCCTGCGCAAAGCCCTGGAGAACGACCCGAAGGTCGTCATCATGGGCGAGGACGTCGGCAAGCTCGGCGGCGTCTTCCGGATCACCGACGGTCTCCAGAAGGACTTCGGCGACCAGCGGGTGATCGACACCCCGTTGGCCGAGTCCGGCATCATCGGCACCGCGGTCGGCCTGGCCATCCGCGGCTTCCGCCCGATCTGCGAGATCCAGTTCGACGGTTTCGTCTTCCCCGCGTACGACCAGATCGTCACCCAGGTGGCCAAGCTGCACTACCGCTCGCAGGGCAAGGTCCGCATCCCGATGGTCATCCGGATCCCGTACGGCGGGGGCATCGGCGCGGTGGAGCACCACTCGGAGTCGCCGGAGGCGTACTTCGCGCACACCGCCGGCCTGAAGGTGGTGACCTGCGCCAGCCCGCAGGACGCGTACGTGATGATCCAGCAGGCGGTCGCCTCGGACGACCCGATCGTCTTCTTCGAGCCGAAGCGGCGCTACTGGGAGAAGGGTCCGGTCGAGTCGGACGTCCCGCTGTCGCAGGCGTACCCGCTGCACTCGGCCCGGGTGGCGCGGCCCGGCACCGACGCGACAGTGCTCGCCTACGGGCCGATGGTCCGCACCTGCCTGGACGCGGCGACCGCCGCCGCCGAGGACGGTCGCGAGCTGGAGGTCATCGACCTGCGCACCCTCTCCCCGCTGGACCTGACCGCGGTCCACGAGTCGGTGCGCCGCACCGGCCGGGCGGTGGTCGTGCACGAGGCCCCGGGCAACCTGGGCCTGGGTTCGGAGATCGCGGCCCGGATCACCGAGGAGTGCTTCTACTCCCTGGAGGCCCCGGTGCTGCGGGTGACCGGTTTCGACACCCCCTACCCGGCGTCCCGGGTGGAGGAGGAGTACCTTCCCGACCTCGACCGGGTGCTCGACGCCGTCGACCGCGCCTTCGGCTGGTGAGCGGGATGTCACGGATCAAGGAGTTCAACCTGCCCGACCTGGGCGAGGGCCTGACCGAGGGCGAGATCCTCGCCTGGCTGGTCAAGGTGGGCGACGTCATCGAGCTGAACCAGCCGATCGTCGAGGTGGAGACGGCCAAGGCGGCCGTGGAGATCCCGGCCAAGTGGGCCGGCCGGGTCCAGACGATCTTCCACGGCGAGGGGACCACGGTCGAGGTCGGCAGCCCGATCATCGCGATCGACACCGACCCGGACGCCCCGCCGCTGGAGCCGACCGAGGTGTCGACCACCGGCCAGCCCGACGCGGCCCTGCCGGCACCGTCGGCGGGTTCGCTGGCCGCGGTCGAGGTGGCACCGGCCGACCAGCCGGTCGAGCCGGGTCTGATCGGCGGCCCCGCGCCGGGCGGCCGGACCGCCGTGCTGGTCGGCTACGGCCCGCGCACCACCGCGGCCAAGCGCCGCCCCCGGCGCGGCACCGCCCCGCCCCACTCCGCCGCCGCACCGACCCGGGCCACCGACGTGCCCCGACCGGCGGCCACGCCGACGGTCACCGCCACGCCGACGGCCCCGCCGCCGGTCACCACCGCGCCGACGGCCGACGCCTCGACGACCACGGCCGCGACGGTCCCGGCGTCGACGAACGGTCACGGTCGGGCGTCGGTCCTGGCCAAGCCGCCGGTACGCAAGCTGGCCCGGGATCTCGGGGTCGACCTGGCCACCCTGACCGGTTCGGGCCCGGCGGGTTCGATCACGCGCGAGGACGTCCAGCGCGCGGTTGCCGGGTCGACGGCGTCCGCCGCGGTTGCCGGGTCGACGGCGTCCGCCGTGGTGGCCGACGCCGGTACGGTGACCGGCACCGGTGCGGTCGCGGCCGTCGGCGCGGAGCGGGAGCGGCGCATCCCGGTCAAGGGGGTACGCAAGCTCACCGCGGAGAACATGTCCCGTTCGGCGTTCACCGCGCCGCACGTGACGGAGTTCCTGACCGTCGACGTGACCCGGGCGATGAAGGCCCTGGACCGGCTCCGGACCCGCCGGGAGTGGCGGGACGTCCGGGTATCGCCGTTGCTGCTGGTGGCGAAGGCGGTGCTGCTGGCGGTCAAGCGCCACCCGATGGTCAACTCCACCTGGGCCGGTGACGAGATCGTGGTCAAGGACTACGTCAACCTGGGCATCGCGGCGGCCACCGAGCGCGGCCTGATCGTGCCGAACGTCAAGGACGCCGGCCGGCTCTCGCTGCGCGAACTGGCCGACGCGTTGACCGACCTGGTGCAGACGGCGAAGGCCGGCCGTACCTCACCTGCGGACATGTCCGGCGGCACGCTGACCATCACCAACGTCGGCGTGTTCGGGGTGGACACCGGTACCCCGATCCTGCCGCCCGGCGAGTCGGCCATCCTGGCCTTCGGCGCGGTACGGGAGATGCCCTGGGTCCACAAGGGCAAGGTGCGTCCCCGCCAGGTGACCACCCTCGGGCTCTCCTTCGACCACCGGATCGTCGACGGTGAACTGGGGTCGAAGTTCCTGCGGGACATCGGTGAATTCCTCAGCGACCCGGAGGCGGCCCTGCTCGCCTGGACCTGAGCACGGCACCACCCGCCACGGCCGGTGTGCCCGGGGATCTCCCCGGCACACCGGCCGTCGCCGTTGGCAGTCGGTTACGTCGGCGAAAGACGGGATGAACCTTCGATCGTTCGGCTGGTGTTGCAGCTCACCTAATAATCGATGGCAACCCGCCGCGTTCTGCGCTTGAATTAGAGGCAACGACAGGCTGACAACCGAATAAGCCAGGAGGAGAGAACCATGAGCATGATCAAGCGAATCCGCGACCGCCGCGACGCCACCCGACGCGCCCGTGCCATCGAGCACGCGCTGCGCTCCGCGAACTCGCCCTCGGTCCGCAACGAGATCATCGCCATCGCTCAGCGTCACGTGAGCTGAGCCCCCGACCCCTCACTCCAGCGCCGCGCAACCCACGGACCCGCCCGACCTCCCGGGCGGGTCTTCGCCATCCGTTCCGGTCGACACCGGGATTCCACCTCGGTGCGCGCGCCCGGTACGGTGGGACCCGGCCGTCACCGCGGCCGGTGACCCGGATCGAGCCGATAGAAGCTCCTCGAAACGGTCCGGCGACGCGGAGTGACGGCTAGATGCTCGCCGGTCGCCCCGGGCGGACACCGGCTAGGGTGCGAGAAGTCCGGGCGGCCGGGACCGCTGGCGACGCCGGCAGCCACGCCGACGGGACCCGACCGGCGCCGGCAGCCGACATGATGGAGGAGGCGCACCGATGACGTCCGAAGGCTCACACCACCCCGGCCGAGAGCCGGACGAGGTGTCGCCGGGCGCCGGCGGACCGGCGCCGTACGGCGACCGGCCAGCGCAACAACACGAAGGCTACGGCAACGCTCCCGACCTGGGCTGGGCCCCGCCGCCACCGGCCAACCAGCCGGCGGCCCCGGCCTGGGCCGCCCAGAACGACCAGCCCGCCACCGCCAACTGGGCCGCCCAGGGCCACGGCGAGCCGGGCAACTGGGGCGGCCCCGCCGGCCAGCAGTCCCAACCGGCCTGGGCCACCGGTCAGTCCGAGCAGGCCGGCCAGCCCCAACCGGCCTGGGCCGGCAACCCGCCGCCCGAGCAGGCCGGCCCCGGTTGGGCCGCCGCGCCGGCGCAGGCACCGGCGGAGCCCGGCCAGCCCGCCTGGGCACAGGCAGCGGCACCGGCCACACCGGACTGGGCCCAGCAGCCGCCGTCGCCGGCGGGTGCCCGGGGTGCTGCCTCGGTGCCGCAGCAGCCGGCACCTACCCACGACAACTGGCCCGCGCCGAACGACGCCGAGACCCGGGACCAGCCGACCAGGGCCACCACCGGGGCCATGGCACAGCCCGGCGGTTGGGCCCCCGGCACGTCCGGATCGGACGATCCCGCCCGATCGGGTGGCTGGGCTCCCGCCGATGACGACCAGGGCCGGCCAGCCGCCTGGGCCCCACCGTCGGCCGAGGGCACCGGTGCGGCGTGGGCACCGCCGGCCCCGCAGTCCCCGGCCGGCTGGCAGTCGCCACCCCACGACGGTCAGGCCGACCGGTCCCAGCCGGCGCAGTGGCCGGCGGCCGGTGACTCCGCGCAGCCCAGTGACTTCGCGCAGCCCAGTGGATCCGGGCAGCCCAGCGGCTCCGCGCAGCCCAGTGGATCCGGGCAGCCCAGTGGATCCGGGCAGCCCGGCGGCTGGGGCGGCCAGCCCACCCCGGACGACCGACCGGAGCCCGCCGGGTGGACGCCCGGCGCTGCCCCACCCGGCCGGGGCAGCGCCTCGGTGCCGGGTGCCCCACCCGCCGCCTGGGGAGCCGGAGGGGCCGAACAACCACCACAGTGGGCCGGTGCCGACCGACCGGTGCTGCCGGACGCCGAGCCGTGGGCCCCCGGCGAGGCGTGGGGCCGCAACGACGCCGGCCCGGACCGCGCCGCCGAGGCCACGGACCGCCCCGAAGAACCGCCGGTGTACCGCCCGGCACCGGGGCCCGGCATCTCGGCCGGGAACGCCGTGCCGCTGCCGCCGGGTCAGGAGCAGCGGGTACCGGGGGCGAGCCTGGCCGCCGCACCGCCGGCCGACTTCGGCCCGCCGGCCGGGTTCGGCGGCCCGCAGGCCTACGAGCCGGGCAACTCCGGCGGACACGAGTACGGCTCCGGCGGCGGATGGCCGCCGGCCGACAGCCCGCAGGAGCAGTCCCAGCCCCCGGCGGGGCCGCTGGTGCCGTCCCCGCGTGCCGCCGTCGAGGCCGGCAGCGGTCGGGCTGCCGTACCGGCCGAGGCCGACGAGGCCGGTGGCCAGGGCAGCGTCTCGGCCAGCGCGTCGGTGCCGACCGGCAGCCGCATCACCCCGACCGACCAGGAGCTGCCGCCCGGCGGACAGCCGGTCCCCCAACCCCGGGTCTACGGTCGCCCGGCCCGCGCCGAAGGCGACGAGCAGAGCGACCCCGAGCCGGCCCCGTACGGTGCCCAGGCCCCGTTCGACCAGGGCCGTGGGCAGGTCGACGACGGGCCGGGCCGACCCGATCAGGGACCGGGCCAGTTCGACCAGGCGGCCGGGCAGTTCGACCAGGGCCGGGGAGAGTTCGACCAGGCGACCGGGCGGTTCGAGCAGGGGCCGGGCCAGTTCGACCAGGGCCGGGGCCAGTTCGAGCAGGGACCGGGCGGCTTCGGCCAGCCGCCGGGGCAGTTCGGCCAGGGCTTCCCGCCGGCTGCGGACCGTGCCGACCAGGGCGGCGACCGCTTCGGCCCCGCTCCCGGGCAGCACGACCGGGGTCCGGAGCCGTACGGCCGCGCACCGGGCCAGTTCGACCAGGGTCCCGGCGGATCCGACCAGGGCCCGGGTGGCTTCGGGCCGGCACCCGGCGGATTCGAGCCGGGCTCCGGCGGATTCGGGCCGGGGCCGGACCAGTTCGGGGCAGGTGCCGACCGCTTCGGGCCGGGCCCCGGGCCGACTCCGCAGTCGCGCTTCGACGAGCACGAGCGGACCACCGCACACCCGCAGGGCTTCGGCGAGCCGCACCCCACCTCCGCTCCGCCGGCCTTCCCGCCCGCCGCAGCCCCGTCGTTCGGCGAGCCGACCAGCGTCAAGCGCCCGATGAACGGCACCCGGCCGCACGACGCCCCGCCGGAGGGCGACGACCGCTTCGGCGGTCCGCAGTCCCCGGTGGTCGGTGGTACGGCGGTGCAGCACGCGGTGCCGGGCAACGAGCCGGGCCCGGGTGCCTTCCCGCCCCCGTACCAGGCGGGTGGACAGCAGACCGGGCCGGGTTGGCCGGGCGCCACCGGTGGCAGCGAGGCGGACCAGAGCCGCTTCGACTCGTTCAAGCCCGAGGCAACCGAGCCGAAGCCCGAGGCGCCGGCACCGAAGGTCCGCAACGGACGGGTGCTGGCAGCGGTCCTGGTCGCGGCGGCGCTGATCCTCGCCGTACCGCTGGGTCTGTTGTTGCTGTTGGGCAAGATCGGCGGCGGTGACGACCCGGCGGCCTTCGACCCGGCGGTCAACTCCTGCGTCAAGCAGTCCGGTGAGCGGGCACTCGCGGCCAACTGCGAGGACGAGGGCGCCTTCACGATCGTGTCCAAGGTCGACGCCAAGGACAAGTGCGCCGACCCGAGCCAGCCGCACGCGGAACTGCGCGGCAACGTACCGAACAAGGTGCTCTGTCTGAAGCCGGCGAAGTAACCACCCGGCACGTCACGGGGGCTGCGGTGTGACACCGCAGCCCCCGTCGGCGTCCCACCACCGCCGTACGAGCCGGACCCGGCTGCGGTGTCGGGCGGGATAAACAGTGAGGTTCGTCGCTCTATCGACTCGGTTCCTCTTGAACCGCAGGGCCTCCGGACCGTAGTCGAGGAGGTCGGTCACCCACGGAGGGTGACCAAGGACTGGAGAGGGTCCGACATGCCTTCACACGGCCCGCCGAATTACAACCCGTTCGACTCCGACGATCAGCAGAGGCTGGCGAATGCCTATCAGGGAGCCCGCGCAAGCAACAGCTGGTACGCGGCGACTGGCGTCGACCCGTCCGACGGCAGAAGTCTGTCCGACAGGCAGCGTGATGAGCGGTACCTCGGCAGGATGAACGAGGCCAGCGATGGCCTCAACGTCTACAGCAGCTTTCTGACCCGTCGCGAGCAGGAGAATGCCGCTGACCTGAGGCAACAGCAGACGGCACAGGCCGCGTACACGCCGGTCCCCTTCTCGGGTCAGGGGCCGACCAGCGGAGCGAGCAGCAGCCAGCAGCCTTCCGCGGCCTTCAGTTCGCGGCAGACCCACACGTCCCAGACTGCGACTGACGTCGAGCGGGAAATCGCAAGGGCCGCGGCCATGCGGCAGTCCAGTTTCCCGGCCGGGGGCTCCGGGCAGGGCCCTGGCAGCGGTCAGCCCCCCGCCCAGCAGGGACAACAGTATGGACAGGCAAGCAGCAGGAAGGCCGCGCCGAAGGGCCCGTGACCGATAGTTGATCTCCGGCCAGCCGCCTCACCCCCGGTGACCCACCGCTGACGCCGGACCCGCGCCGTTCGCATTGCGGGCCCGGCCGGCGGCGGGTTGCCGGGGGTGCCGGGCGGGGTGCACCGTGGCGTGGCAGGGTTGATCGCATGGCTACCTCGCCCCGCGTCCGTGCGCCCGAACTCAAGGGCCGTCAGTGGTTGAACACCGGCGGACGGGACCTCACCCTCGCCGACCTGCGCGGGCGCATTCTGATCTTGGACTTCTGGACGTTCTGCTGCATCAACTGCCTGCACGTCCTGGACGAGCTACGGCCGTTGGAGCAGAAGTACGCCGACGTCCTGGTCGCCGTCGGCGTCCACTCGCCCAAGTTCGAGCACGAGAAGGACCCGGCGGCACTGGCGGCGGCGGTCGAGCGGTACGGGGTACACCATCCGGTCCTCGACGACCCGGAGCTGGACATGTGGCAGCAGTACGCGGCCCGCGCCTGGCCGACGCTGGCGGTGGTCGACCCCGAGGGGTACGTGGTGGCCACCATGGCCGGCGAGGGTCACGCCGAGGGACTGACCCGGCTGATCGACGAGCTGATCGGGGTACACGAGGCCAAGGGCACGCTACGTCGGGGCGACGGACCGTACGTGCCGCCCGCCGAGCCGGAGACGGCGCTGCGTTTCCCCGGCAAGGCGGTGGCGCTGCCCGACGGGCACCTGCTGGTCTCCGACTCGGCCCGGCACCGGCTGGTCGAGTTGGAGCCGGACGGCGAGACCCCGGTCCGGGTGATCGGCAGCGGTCAGCGGGGGCGGGCCGACGGGCCGGCCGAGGCGGCCAGCTTCGCCGAGCCGCAGGGGCTGTGCCTGCTGCCGAGGCACGTCGCCGAGGTGGCCGGGTACGACCTGGTGGTCGCGGACACCGTCAACCACCTGCTGCGCGGCGTACGGCTGGCCACCGGTGAGGTGACGACGGTGGCCGGGACGGGCCGGCCGTGGCGCTCCACGGTGGACGACCACGCGCACGACGCGGTCTCCGTCGACCTCTCCTCCCCCTGGGACCTGGCCTGGTACGACGGCAAGGTGATCGTGGCGATGGCCGGCATTCACCAGCTCTGGTGGTTCGACCCGGTAAAGCGGACCGCCGGAATGTACGCCGGCACCACGGTGGAGGCGTTGCGCGACGGCCCGCTGCCGGACGTCTGGCTGGCCCAGCCCTCCGGCCTCGCCGCCTCCGCCGACGGCATCCGGCTGTGGGTCGCCGACAGCGAGACCAGTGCCCTCCGGTACGTCGAGGACGGCGTGTTGAGCACCGCGGTGGGGCAGGGGCTGTTCGACTTCGGGCACGTGGACGGGCCGGCCGACCAGGCGCTCCTGCAGCATCCGCTCGGGGTCTGCGCGCTGCCCGACGGTTCGGTGCTGGTGGCGGACACGTACAACGGGGCGGTCCGGCGGTTCGACCCCGCGACCGGGCTGGTCGGCACGGTGGCCGGTGGGCTCGCCGAGCCGAGCGACCTGGTGCTGACCGCCGACGGCGCGGTGCTCGTGGTCGAGTCGGCGGCGCACCGGCTGACCCAGCTCGCCCCGGGGGCGCTCACCGCGACCGGTGCGGACACCGTGGCCGGGCCCCGGCACCGGACCGAGCGCCGCCCCACCGACCTGGCTCCGGGTGAGGTCACCCTGGAGGTGGTCTTCACCCCCGCGCCGGGGCAGAAGCTCGACGAGACGTACGGACCGTCGACCCGGCTGGTGGTCTCCGCCTCGCCACCGGAGCTGCTGCTCTCCGGGGCGGGCACCGGCACCGACCTGTCCCGGCCGCTGGTGGTCAATCCGGCGGTCGCCGAGGGGGTGCTCCAGGTGGTGGCGCAGGCCGCGACCTGCGACGCGGACGTCGAGCACGCGGCCTGCCACCTGACCCGTCAGGACTGGGGCGTGCCGGTCCGGGTGGTCGACGGTGCCCCCACCCGGCTCCCGCTAGTCCTGCGCGGCCTGGACCCCTGAGGTGTAAGGAGGGGGCCCTTTTAGTACAGAAAGCGTTAGGAAGGGGCCCTTCCTTTCACGCGAAGGGGGTGAGCGTGACCCCGGCGGCGGTGAGCGCGGCCCGTACCGCCGTCGCGGCGGCGACCGCGCCGGGGGTGTCGCCGTGCAGGCAGATCGACTCGACGGGGCAGGCGACCACGGTGCCGTCGACGGCGACGACGGTCCGCTCGGTGGCCAGCCGGACCGCCTGGGCGGCCACCGCGTCGGGGTCGGTGAGCAGGGCACCGGGGTGGGTGCGCGGGGTGAGCGCGCCGGTGGGCAGGTAACCCCGGTCGGCGAAGCCCTCGGCGACCACCCGCAGCCCGGCCCCGACCGCGAGTTGGGCCAGCACCGAGCCGGGTGAGCAGAGCAGCGGCAGTTCGTGGTCGACGTCGTTGACCGCCGCCACCAGCGCCGCTGCCTGTGTCTCGTCGGTGGCCGCCGCGTGGTAGAGCGCCCCGTGCGGCTTCAGGTAGCGCACCCGGGTCCGGTACAGCCGGCAGAACCCGTCCAGGGCCGCGAGCTGGTACGTCACCTCGTCGCGCAGCTCCGTGAAGTCGTACGCGATGTGCCGGCGGCCGAAGCCGGCCAGGTCGCGGTAGCCGACCTGGGCGCCGACGGCGACGCCGCGATCGGCGGCGGCGGCGCAGACCCGGCGCATGGTGGACGGGTCACCGGCGTGGAAGCCGCAGGCCACGTTGGCCGAGGTGATCACGTCGAGCAGCGCCTCGTCGTCGCCGAGCCGCCAGATCCCGAATCCCTCGCCGAGGTCAGCGTTGAGGTCCATGGAATGTCACCGTAGTCCCCGGCCGGGCCTGCGCGAGCCCGGTCACGTCGGTCACCACCCCGATCACCGGGTACCCGCCGGTGGTCGGATGGTCGGCCAGGAAGATCAACGGCTGGCCGTCCGCCGGCACCTGCACCGCCCCCAGCACCAAGGGTTCGCTTGGCAGTTCCCCGGCCACCGCGCGGGGCAGCGGCGCGCCGGTCAGTCGCGCCCCGATCCGGTTGCTCCGCACCCCCACCGTGTACGGGGTGCCGAGCAGCCGCTCCACCGCCTGCGGGGTGAACCAGTCCTCCCGCGGGCCGAGTCGCAGGTCCAGCCGCAGCTGCTCGGGCACCGGCCGGCCGAGGGTGACGTCGACCCCGGCCGGGCCGCCGACCGGGGTGCCCAGGGGCAGCCGGTCGCCGTCGCGGAGCGGGGGTGGGCCGAGGCCGGAGAGCAGGTCGGTGGCGCGGCTGCCGAGCACCGGTGGCACGTCGAGGCCGCCGGCCACCGCCAGGTAGCTGCGTACCCCCTGGTCTACCGGGCCGATCCGCAACCGCACCCCGGCCGGTACGGCGATCGGCAGGTCGACGTCCGCCGGCCGGTTCCCGACCCGGACCCGCGCGGGCGGGCCGGTGACGGCGACCGTGCCGGCCCGGGACAGGGTCAGCTCGCAGCCGGTCAGGGTGATCTCCAGGCCGGCGGCCGTCTCCGGGTTGCCGACCAGCCGGTTGGCCAGCCGCAGCGCCCCCGGGTCGAGCGCACCGGACCGGGGTACGCCCAGGTGCGCCCAGCCGGGCCGGCCGAGGTCCTGCACGGTGGTCAACGCGCCGGCCCGGAGCACGGTCAGCGTCCCGGCGGGAGCCGACGTCACGCGGACACCAGCCGGACCCGGGTGCCGGGGGTGAGCCGGGCGGGCGGGTCGGCGTGTACGTCGAAGAGGGGCAGGTCGGTGCGGCCGACCAGTTGCCATCCGCCGGGCGACTCGGTCGGGTAGATCCCGGCGTACGGCCCGGCCAGCGCCACCGAGCCGGCCGGCACCCGGGTCCGCGGGGTGGCCCGTCGGGGCACCGCCTGCTCGGCGGGGAGCCCGGTCAGGTACGCGAAGCCGGGTGCGAAGCCGCAGAAGGCCACCCGGAACTCGGTGCCGGTCAGCCGCCGGATCACCTCGGGTACGCCGGTCCGCCAGTGTTCCGCGACGGCGGCGAGGTCCGGGCCGTTCCACTCGGTGGGCACCTCGACCAGCCAGCCGGCACCCGGGCCGGCGCTGGTGGGCTGCGGCTCGGCGCTGGTGGTCTGCGTGCCGGCGCTGGTGGGCCGCGTGCCGGCGCTGGTGGGCCGCGTACCGGCGCTGGTGGGATCCGGTTCGGCGGTGGGTGCCGGGCCCGGGGTCCAGCCGGCGAGGCGGGCGGCGAGGCGGTGCGGGTCGGGCACCCCGTCGAGCAGCAGGGTCTGCGCCCCCGGCACGATCTCGACGGCGGTCAGCTCCCCGCCCTGGCGGCGTCGCCACAGCTCCGCGCGCCACGCCTCGACCTGTGCCGGGTCGGCGCAGTCGAGCAACAGGGCGTGTCGGCCGACGGGTCGGATCCGCATCCCGTCATCCTGCCGCATCCGGCGACGCGAACATCGTGACCGGTGCCACTACCTGAAAGTAACCTACGGTGCCGTAACCTTTAGTCGTGACCACCTCCGCACCGCTTCGCATGAAGCCGGTCGACATCGGCAAACCCCGGATGCGCGGCTGGCTGCACACCTACGCGTTCTTCGTCGCGCTCGTCTGCGGCATCGTCCTCTGCTCGATCGCGGCCTCCCGACCAGGCTGGGCCCCACTGGTCAGCACGGCCATCTACAGCCTGACCGTGTGCGGGCTCTTCGGCACCAGCGCGCTCTACCACCGTCGGGTCTGGACGGAGCGCGGCTACCAGGTGATGCGCCGGATGGACCACTCGATGATCTTCGTGTTCATCGCCGGCACGTACACCCCGTTCTGCGTCCTGCTGCTGGAGCCCCGACCGGCGACCGCGATGCTCGCCCTGGTCTGGGGCGGCGCGCTGGGCGGCGTGGCGGTGAAGCTGATCTGGCCGCACGCGCCGCGCTGGGTCTCCGCCCCGCTCTACCTGGCCCTGGGCTGGGTGTCGGTGGTGATGCTGCCGGCGATCCTGCACGTCGGCGGGGTGACCGCGCTGGTGCTGCTGGCCGTCGGCGGCGCGATCTACAGCGTCGGCGCGGTCTGCTACGCGCTGCGCCGGCCCAACCCGTGGCCCACGGTCTTCGGCCACCACGAGTTCTTCCACGCCTGCACCCTGGTGGCCGCGATCTGCCACCACATCGCCATCTACTTCGCCCTGTTCGCCTGAGACCCTGTCGCCTGAGACCCTGTCCGCCTGAGTCCCTGTTCGCCTGAGTCCCTGTTCGACCGAGTCCCGGACACCCCTGGACAGCACTCGGGGGACCCGCGTCGTTGCGGGTCCCCCGAGAGGTCCGGGTGGTTCGGTCAGACGGGGTAGCCCGGGCCGCGTACCTCGCGGTGCTCCCGCACCACCTGCTCGCGGACGGGCACGGCGCGCTCGGTGACCACCCGGTTCTCGGCGACCGGGGCCGCGACCACCGGGCGGCGGCGGGAGTTCCAGAAGTAGAGGGTGGTGATCAGGCCGGCGAGCCCGGCGAGCATCAGCACCCAGCCGACGACACTCAGGTTGAGCCACCCGAGATTCGCCTCCACGGCGAACGCGAAGATCGCCCCCACCGCGATGAGGAAGATACTGCCACCGATGCCCATCTTGTCGCCTCCTTGGCGTCCAGCTGGCGTTTCCTACCGCCGCGGCCACTGCTGAGGTTGCGGCTCCCATCGACATACCCCGGCATCGAGATCACCAATCCGGCAAGCTGGCACCATGACGGACGACCCGGGTACCGAACGCACCCTGCTGCTGTTGCGGCACGCCAAGGCCGAATCGCCCCGGGGCGTCCCGGATGTCGACCGGCCGCTGAGCGCCCGGGGCGAGACCGACGCCTCGGCCGTCGGGGCCTGGCTGGCCCGGCACACCCTGCTGCCGGACGTGGTGCTCTGCTCACCGGCCCGCCGGACCCGGGAAACCTGGCAGGCCGTGGCGGTGGGGATGACCGGCGATCCGCCGGAGGGTGGCCCGGCCGGCGCCACCCCGGTCGTCCGCGCCGAGGCCGGCATCTACCAGGCCCTGCCACAGACCCTGTTGGCGCTGCTCCGGACGGTGCCGTCGACGGCGACCACGGTCCTGCTGGTCGGCCACAACCCGGGGGTGTCGCTGCTCTCCGGCCTGCTGGATCCGGCCGGGGTCCCGGTCGAACTGCGTACCGCCGAACTGGCGACGCACCGGTTCCGGGGACCCTGGTCGACGCTGGCCGCCGGCCGGGCCCCCCGGAACCGGTGACGGCTCAGTCGCCGGCGGCCAGCGCGGTGACCGGGCTGACCCGGGCGGCCCGGTCTGCCGGCAACAGCCCGGCCAGCGCGGTCGCCCCCGTCAACGCCACGGCCACCAGGAGCAACTGTCCTGTCGGGAAGGTGACCGGCGCGTGCTCGCCGACGGCCAGCACCGCCAGGGTCGCGTACGGTCCCGCCAGCAGCAGGCCGAGCAGCGCGCCGATCAGGCCGTAGCGAGGGTTACGGCGTCCCCGGGGGACTCCGTGGTGGAGACGGTCCGCGCCGCCGCCTCCGGCGACGCGCTGATCAGCCCCTCGATCACGGTACGACTGCTGCGGCACCTCAACGCGCCGACCACCCCGGCCGGCGCCCCACCGGGCAGCCTTCTCCCCACGGGAGCTGGAGGTGGCGCGGCTGGTCGCCCGGGGTGCCACCAACGCCGGGATCGCCGCCTGGGCCTGGGAACACCGCCTGCTCGACTGATCCCCGCAGCCTGGCCGCAGCGGCCCGGTACTTCGGCCGGGCGGGCACCTCGGCCAGGCGACCGGGCGGGCACCTCGGCCAGGCGCCGGGCGGGCATCTCGGCCAGGCGGCCGGGCGGGCACCTCGGCCAGGCGCCGGGCGGGTCAGGACGGAGGTGCGGTGGGCGGCGGCGGGTCCGGCGGTGGCGGCATCATCGCCGTCGGGTGCGACAGCCGGTTCTCCTCCACGATCAGCGTCCGGGCCCGCTTGCGCCGGTCCTGCCAGAACCAGAGCGTGGTAAGCAGTACGGCCAGCCCGGCCAGGATGAACACCCAGCCGACCGCGCGCAGGTCGACCCACCAGATGTTGGCTCTGAGGGCGAAGGTCAGGATCGCGCCGATGGCGATCAGGAAGATGCCGCTACCAATACCCATGTCCGCTGCACTCCCCCGTGCGGTGGCCTGCGGGCGTGCTCGTCTGCTGCCGACCCCCGCATACCCGACCTGTCCCGCCCCTACCCGCCCGCGCCCCACCGATACCGCGCCCGGAACCGCCCCACGGCAGACGGCAGCTCTCTTTCCAGGAAACAGTGCTCTCCCGTCGCCCTGACCGGACTACATCCCTGATTCAGCGCGCCAACACCCACATCAGGTCACCACATCCCTGATTCAGCGCGCCACGCCCCCATCAGGCCACCACATCCAGGAAAGAGGCGATCCGGACGGGCGGACGTCCACCACATCCAGGAAAGAGGCAATGCGGACGGGCGGACGTCCACCACATCCAGGAAAGAGCGGAAGCGCGCTGGCCGGCGAGCGGAGCTCGCCGGCCAGGGTGGGTGGAGCTCGCCGGCCAGGGTGGGTGGAGCTCGCCGGCCAGGGTGGGTGGAAGCGGTCAGAAGGCCTCTTCCGGGAGGTCCATCAGGTCCAGGTCGGTGCCCTCGACGATCCGCCGGTCGGCGCCGATGCGGGGCAGCACCTCGCGGGCGAAGAACCGGGCGGCGGCGACCTTGCCGGTGTAGAACGCCTGGTCGGTCGGGGAGACCTCGCCGGCCAGGGCGCGCAGGGCCACGTCGGCCTGCCGCTGCAGCAGCCAGCCCACGATCACGTCACCGATCGCCAGCAGGAACCGGCGGCTGCTCAGCCCCACCTTGTAGAGGGCGCGGGTGTCACCGGCCTGGGCCTCGCCCAGCCAGCCGGTCAGCACGGCGAGGATGCTCTGCACCTCGGTGAGCGCCTTGCCGAGCGCCTGCCGCTCCTGCTTGAGCTGGCCGTTGCCGCCCTCGGCGGTGATGAACTCCTGGATCTCGCCGGCCACCGTCAGCAGGGCCTTGCCCTGGTCCCGGACGATCTTCCGGAAGACCAGGTCGAGGCTCTGGATGGCGGTGGTGCCCTCGTACAGGGTGTCGATCTTGGCGTCCCGGACGTACTGCTCCAGCGGGTAGTCCTGGAGGAAACCGGAGCCGCCGAAGGTCTGCAACGACTCGTGACCGAGCAGCTCGTAGGCGCGCTCCGAGCCGACCCCCTTGACCAGCGGCAGGAGCAGGTCGTTCACCCGCTTGCCCAGGGCCACGGTCGGCTCGTCACCGGCCGCCTCGGCGATGGCCACCCGGTCCTGCCAGGAGGCGGTGTAGCAGACCAGGGCCCGCAACCCCTCGGCGTACGACTTCTGCAGCATCAGCGAACGGCGGACGTCCGGGTGGTGGGTGATGGTGACCCGGGGCGCGGTCTTGTCGGCCATCTGGGTCAGGTCGGCGCCCTGCACCCGGTTCTTCGCGTACTCCAGGGCGTTGAGGTAGCCGGTGGAGAGGGTGGCGATGGCCTTGGTGCCGACCATCATCCGGGCGTACTCGATGATCATGAACATCTGCCGGATGCCGTCGTGCTTCTCGCCGAGCAGCCAGCCCCTGGCCGGTACGCCGTGCTCGCCGAAGGTCACCTCGCAGGTGTTGGAGACCTTCAGCCCCATCTTGTGCTCGACGTTGGTGGCGTAGACGCCGTTGCGCTCACCCAGGTCACCGGTGGTGGAGTCGAAGTGGAACTTCGGCACCACGAAGAGCGAGAGCCCCTTGGTGCCGGGGCCGCCGACGCCCTCGACGCCGACCGGGCGGGCCAGCACGTAGTGCACGATGTTCTCGCTCAGGTCGTGCTCGCCGGAGGTGATGAAGCGCTTGACGCCCTCCAGGTGCCACGAGCCGTCCGGCTGCGGGATCGCCCGGGTCCGGCCGGCGCCGACGTCCGAACCGGCGTCCGGCTCGGTGAGGACCATGGTGGAGCCCCACTGCCGTTCGATGAAGAACTTGGCCCACCGCTTCTGCTCCTCGGTGCCCTCGACGTGCAGCACGTGGGCGAAGGAGGGGCCGGAGGCGTACATCCAGACCGGGGCGTTCGCGCCGAGCACCATCTCGGCGAGCGACCACCAGAGGGTACGCGGGGCGGGGGTGCCGTCCAGGTCGCCCGGGAGGTCCAGCCGCCAGAACTCGGAGTCCATGAACGCCTGGTACGACTTCTTGAACGACTCCGGCAGCGGTGCGGTGTGGGTGGCCGGGTCGTACACCGGCGGGTTGCGGTCGCCGTCCAGATAGCTGGCGGCGAGGTCCTCGCGGGCGAGTCGGTCGACCTCGGCGAGGAAGCTGCGTGCGGTGTCGACGTCCAGATCCGAGTACGGCGCCTGGCCGAACGCCCGATCCGCGCCGAAGACCTCGAACAGGTTGAACTCAAGGTCCCGGAGGTTGCTCTTGTAGTGGGTCATGTTCCGCTGGCCCCGCTTCCCGGACAGGCGTTACCGATCAGTAACCACACTATATTACCGACCGGTAGGCAGCGACAACCCGAATTTTCTCGCGGTGGGTAGGCGGACGCTCACGCCTCGGCCGCGCCCACCTCCCAGCTCGGCACCGCCACGGCCCGAGTGCTGCGCGGCCCGGCGTACTCCATCAGGACCAGGGCGATGTCGTCGTCGAGCTGGCCGTGCACCCACTCGACAAGCGCGGCCTCCAGGGAGGCCAGACCGTCGCCGACGGTGCCGTGGCCGAGCAACCGCCAGGCCCGGTCGGCGGTGGGGAAGAACTCACCGTCCCGACGCGCCTCACCCAACCCGTCGGTGAACAGCAGCAACCGGTCGCCGGGTTCGAGCCGCTCCACCCGGGTCCGGACCACCGGCATGAAGCCCAGCGGTGGTGCCGGGGCGGGCGGCTCCAGCGGGATCACCTTGCCCCGGCGCAACAGCAGCGGCGGCGGATGGCCGCAGTTCACAATGGTCAGCGTGCCGCCACGCTCCTCCACCAGGGCGGCGGTCACGAAGTCCTCGTCGCCCACGTTGCGGGCCACCGCCCGGTCCAGGTCGGCCACGATCGCCCGCAGATCCGCCCGCTCGAACGCCACGTGCCGGTAGGAGCCCAGCACGATGCTGGCCAGCCGGACCGCGTCCAGCCCCTTGCCCCGCACGTCGCCGATGATCATGCGGACGCCGTACGGGGTGTCGATCGCCTCGTAGAGGTCACCACCGATCTCGGCGGTGGCGGTGGAGGAGATGTACCGGCCGGCGACCGCGAGCGTGCCTACCTGCGGGCCGAGCGGCCGGAGCACCGCCTGCTGGGCCACGGTGGCGAGCTTCGACAACTCGACGAGCTGCTCGGCCTGCCGCTGCCGGATCGCCGCCACCACCCCGGAGAGCACGGTGGCCACCGCCACCGTGGTCACGCCGACGGCAGCCACCACCGACATGGTCGGCTCGGTCAGCGCGAAGACCGCGCCGACGACGGTCGCCGCCGCGCCCACCCCCAGCACCACCCGCCAGGAGGTGACCGCCGCGGCCAGCAGCGGCGCGGCGGCGGCCAACGGTACGAACCGGACGGTGCTGCGGTCGGCCAGCTCCAGCACGCAGACGAACGCGAGCAGGACGACGGCCGCGCCGAGGCCGGCGCGGGATCCGGGGTTCAGCGGGCCGCGACCCGACTGGGAGGGATGCGTGCGTACGAGGGACAGCATGCCTGATCCTCGTGAACAGGTGAATGAACCTGGCCCGTCGTCCTAGCCGGTTCTGCCCGGCTGGACCCCCGCGCCGGACCGACGGCCGACGGAAACCGGGCTCAGCCGAGCACCTCGTAACGCACCGTGAACGCGCCAACGTCCAGCGAGGCGATCTCGGCGAACGCGGCACGGGACAGGTCCAGGCAGCGGCCGGCGATGAACGGGCCGCGGTCGTTGATGCGTACCGTGACCGAGGCGCCGGTGTCCGGGTTGGTGACCCGGACCCGGGTGTTGAAGGGCAGGGTCTTGTGCGCGGCGGTCAACTCGTTCGGGTTGAACGCCTCACCGTTCGCGGTGACCTGCCCGGAGGCGTAGAAGGAGGCCCCGCAGGTGCCGCTGTCGACCACGGTCGCGGTGGGCTTCTTCGCCGCGGTCGTCGCCGGTGCGGCCGGCTTCGCGGCCGTCGACTTCGGTGGGCTCGGCTTCGGCTTCGGCGCGGTGGTGCGGGCCCGGCTGCGCGACGCCGCCTCGGTACGGCTCGGCTTCGGGCTGGGCGAGGCGCTCGGTGAGGTGGTCGGGCTCGGAGAAGCGGTCACGCCGGGTGACCCCGTCACACTCGGTTCGACCGGGACGGAGCTGGGCGGCAGCGGATCGACGAACGCCGGCTGCGGCGCCGTCCCGGCCGGTCCGGCGGTCAGCTGTACGGCACCGACGGTGCCGCCGACGGCCAGCGCGACACCGACGACGGCGGTGGCCGCGATCCCGGCCGGCGAGGAGAGGATTCGGGTACGCAGGGAGCTGCCAGTCACCGGCCGGTCCTTTCACCGTTGCAACAAATCGGTCGGACCGTAACGAGAGAAGCACTTACGAAGTCAACCTGATCATGATGTTAAGTCTGCATTTGAGGGGATACGTGTGGCCGATCATCCGACCCGTCCTGGCCCGGACGACCGCCGTACCGACCCGGGCGACCGCCCCGACCTGGGTGAGTGCCCTACTTACCCGGGCGACCGCCCCGACCTGGGTGAGCGCCGCGCCGACTCGGGCGACCGCCGGGCCGACCTGGTTACGCGCCGCGCCGACCTGGCCGAGCGGCTGGTCAGCCGGTTCCGCTGGGTTGATCCGGGGCCGGCCAGTAGTCACCTGGTAAGCGACGTCTCCGGGTGGTGGCGCGACCCGGAGATCCTGGCCGAGCTGGGGCCTGCGTTGGTCGCGCCGTTCCGGGGCGAGCGTCCCACGGTGGTGGTCTCACCCGCCGTGACCGGCCTGATCCTCGGCCCGCTCGCGGCGACCGCCCTCGGGGTCGGCTTCGTGCCGGCACACAAACCGACCGACGGCAGGCTGCCACCCGGGGCGACGACCTGGGCGCAGAGCGCACCGGACTTCCGGGGCCGACGGGTCGCACTCGGCCTCCGCGACCAGCACCTCGACGCCTCCGACCGGGTGCTGGTGGTCGACGACTGGGTGGCCACCGGGGCACAGGTCCGGGCGATCGCCGAGATCTGCGCGGCCCGGGGAGCACTGCTGGTCGGCACCGCCGCCGTCGTCGTCACCTGCCCACCCGAGATCGCCACGACACTACGGATACGCGGCCTGCTCGACCCGGCCCGCCTCGATCAGCTGGCTTGAATCTCCGGCAGGACCGAGGTCGCCACCTCGGTCAGCACCGCCTCGTCACCGGCGTACCAGCTGCGCTCCCGTGGCCAGTGCGTGATCACGTCGGTGAAGCCGAGGTCGGCGGCCCGGCGTACCTGCGCGGCGAAGAACTCGGCGCTGCTCAGCGAGAAGACCGGTGCCGAGTCCAACGACAGGTACCGGTCCACCGTGGCAGCGTCGCGGCCCTGCGCGGCCAACGTCCGGTCGAACCGCTCGGCCAACTCGGCCACGCTGTCCCACCAGGCCTCCAGATCCTCGACGTCCGCCCCGATGGTGACCCAGCCCTGCCCGAACCGGGCCGCCAACCGCATCGACCGGGGACCGTTCGCGGCCACCACGAACGGCACCCGGGGCCGCTGCACGCAACCCGGGTTGTTCCGCGCGTCCACCGCCGCGTACCACTCGCCGCGCCAGGTCGTACCGTCGGTCCGCAGCACCCGGTCGAGCAGCTCGGTGAACTCGGCGAACCGGTCCACCCGCCGTCGCGG
Source organism: Micromonospora sp. WMMA1923 (assembly GCF_049179195.1). NCBI lineage: Bacteria > Bacillati > Actinomycetota > Actinomycetes > Micromonosporales > Micromonosporaceae > Micromonospora > Micromonospora sp. WMMA1923. The sequence continues at coordinate 5,872,919 of NZ_JBMHLZ010000001.1, read as the reverse complement.
CGGCAACGTCTCACCACCGAGGACGGTCGCGTCGAAACCGATCCCGCCGGCGCCGACACCGAGCAGCAACCGACCGGCGGAGATGTCGTCGAGCGCGGTCACCTGTCGGGCGAACGAGACCGGATGCCGGAAGTTCGGCGACGCCACCAGCGTGCCCAGCCGGATCCGTGAGGTCACTGCGGCGGCGGCGGTCAGCGTCGGCACCGCGTCGAACCACGGCCCGTCCACCAGATCCCGCCAGCCCAGGTGGTCGTACGTCCAGGCGTGGTCGAAGCCCCACTGCTCCACCTGCCGCCACCGGTGCTCGACCCGCGCCCAGCGTTGGTCGGGAAGAATCACGATGCCGATCCGCATGGCCGCCAGCCTACGACGGCAGGAGGAGGGCGGGACCCCGCCGCTGGGCTGCGCCGCGCTGGGGGTGCGGTGGGCGTCGACCTGGTTCCATGGCTCGATGAGTGGTTCGACGGTTCCGCTGCCGCACGACGTCCGGCTGCGGTTGGCGGATGAGCGCAACGTCTGGCTCTGCACGCTGCGCGGCGACGGTTCCCCGCACGTGACCCCGGTCTGGTTCGTGTACCTCGACTGCGTCTGGTGGATCGGTTGCGACGGGCGAAGCGTCAAGGTCCGCAACGTCCGGGCCGATCCCCGGGTGTCCCTGGCCCTGGAGGATGGGGTCGCCCCGGTGGTCGCCGAAGGTGCCGCCCGGGTGCACCACGCCGACTTCCCCGCGCCGATCGTGACCGCGTTCGCCGGCAAGTACGCCGGTTGGGACATCCGGGGCGACGACCGGGTGCTGCTGGAGGTGCCGGTACGCCGGTGGCTGCTGGCCGGCACCGCCCAGTGAGACCGGCGACCACCCCAAACCGCGAGGCATCGTAGCGGCCTGCATGGGTATATGGAAGCGCTCCCATGGGTCATGATGATCACAACGCCTGCGCATTTACTGCCTGACTGACTGCTCCGTAGCCTTACGCGCCATATCACGGGGTTCAAGTACAGATGACTTAGTCGAGGAAACCCCATGGCGCAAATCATCGTGGCGGCAACGCCGTTTCACGGGCACGTGACCCCGCTGTACGCGGTGGCGGCCGACCTTTCCCGGCGCGGACACGAGGTGCTGTTCCTGACCGGCGCGCGGTTCGCAGAGAAGATCACAGAGTCGGGGATGCGCTTCGTCGCGCTCGACCCCAGCGCGGACTTCGACGACCGGGTGATGTCAGACGAGTTCCCGGAGTTCGCCACCGTGGCACCCGGCCCGCAGCTGCACATCTTCTTCTGGCAGCGGGTCTTCGCCGACGCGGCGGTGGCCCAGTACCACCAGCTGCGGCAGATCCTCGCCGACTTCCCCGCCACCGTGCTCATCCATGACACGATCTTTCTGGGCGCACTGCCGTTCCCCCTGCGCGAGCCCGCCGCCACCCGGCCCACCACAGTCTGCGTCGGAGTCCTGCCACCGATGCTGCTGAGCGCGGACGCGCCGCCGTTCACGACCGGGCAGCGCCCACTGCCCGGCCCCGGTGCGGCCGACCGGCACCGGCAACTCAACGAGGAGATCCGAACGGTCTACGCCGGCATGCAGCACTACATCGAGCAGGTCCTCGCGCAGGTCGACGTCAAGCTGCCCGGCTTCATCTTCGACTGCGTGACTGCGGCACCGGACCACTACCTGCAGTTGACCGCGCCGGGCTTCGAGTTTCCCCGCTCCGACGCGCCAGAGACCTTCCGGTGCGTCGGAGCCCTGCCCCAGCAGCCCACCCCCGGATTCCAGCAGCCGACCTGGTGGCCCGAACTGGCCGACGACCGGCCCGTGGTGGTGGTCACCCAGGGGACCCTCGCCAACGAGGACCTTTCCGAACTCATCGAACCCACCGTCCGCGGACTCGCCGGGATGGACCTGCTGCTGGTCGTCGCGACCGCCCGCCCGGACGGGCCCACAGACCTGCGCCGGTCGCTGCCCAACCTGCCCGACAACGCGAGGGTCGAGGGCTACATCCCCTTCGACCAGCTACTGCCGCACGCCGACGTGCTGGTGACCAACGGCGGGTACGGCGGGGTGCAGGCGGCCCTGCGTAACGGGGTGCCGCTGGTCGTCTGCGGCGACACGGAGGACAAGCCAGACGTGGCCGCCCGGGTCGAGTGGTCGGGGGTCGGCCTCGACCTGCGCACCGGGCATCCCGGCCCGGACGCGGTCGCCGCAGCGGTCCGCAAGGTCCTCGGTGACGACAGTTTCCGGCGCAACGCGCGGGCGTTGCAGGACGAACTGTCCCGCTTCGACCCGCTGGGCACGATCGCCGACCTGGTCGAGGCCCATGCGCCGGGGCGGGCCCGCCGGTGACGGTGATGCCGGTACGCGACGGCGCGCTGCCCGCCGCCCTGGCCGATCGACTGGACCGGCTGCGTTCGGCCGAGCCGTACAAGGTGGGGTTTCCGGGCTGGTCGACACCGATGCCGGAGGCGCTGCTGCCGTTCTTCTCCCACGAGCTGAACAACTACGGCGACCCGGACGGCGACCCGGTGTTCCCCTGGCACACCAAGGACCTCGAACGTGAGGTGATCGACCAGGTCGCGGAGATGTTCGGGGCACGTCTGGACAGTCGTTGGGGAATGGTCACGGTCGGCAGCGGTGAGGCCATCCTGTACGGACTCTGGCACGCCCGTCAGCGCTTCCCACACGCCTGCGTCTTCCACTCCACCGCTGCCCACCCCAGCGTGCTCCGGGCCGCGGCGCTGCTGCGGATGCCGGCGGTGGCGGTCCCCACCGACGGGCGCGGCGAGCTGGACTACGCCGCCCTGCGTAGCCGGTGCGCACGGACCCCCGGCAGTGCGGCGGTCGTCGTCGCGACGGTCGGCACCACCCTGACCGAGGCGGTCGACGACGTGCCCCGCATCCGCGCCGTCCTGGCCGACGCCGGCGTGACCGACCAGTACCTGCACGTGGACGCCGCGCTGGCCGGTATGCCGATCGCCCTGGCCAGCGGGTGTCCGCCGAGCTTCGGCCTGCACAACCAGGGCGGGGACAGCCTCTCCATCAGCGGCCACAAGTTCCTCGGCACTCCATTCCCCACCGGACTGCTGCTCGCCCGGTCCGGCCCGCTACCCACGGCCGTCCCGGGAAGCACCCTGTGCGGGGCACCCGACGGCACGAGTAGCTCCCGCAACGGGCATGCGGCCCTGCTCCTCTGGTACCACCTACGGCGGCACGGAGCCGGCGGCCTGCGGCGGATGGCGCTGCGCTGCCAGGCCGTGGCCGAGTACGCGGCCCGGCGCCTCAGCGCCGCCGGTTGGCCGGCGTGGCGGGCACACCGGTACGCCCTGACCGTGGTGTTCCGGACCCCACCGCCGGCCGTGCTCGACCGGTGGCCCATGCCGGCGGTCGGCGAGATCAGCCACATCGTCTGCACCCCGGGCGTCACCCACGAGCGGATCGACCGGTTCGTCGCGGCCGTGCGCGCCGCCAGCTAGGACAGGAGAGAGCAACCCGCCATGGCGCAATCGCTTACCGCCACCGTGGTCGTCCCCACGTACAACCGGGCTCAGCTGCTCGGGTACACCCTGGCCGCGCTGACCCGCCAGGACCTGTCGGCGGACCGGTTCGAGGTCGTCGTCGTCGACGACGGATCCAGTGACGACACCGCAGCCGTCGTCGAGGCGTACCGGGACCGGCTCGACCTGAGCTACCACTTCCAGCCGGACGACGGCTACCGCGTCGCCGCCGCCCGCAACGTGGGAATCAACGCGGCCCGCAACGACGTCTGCGTCCTGCTCGACTCCGGGGTACTGCCGCACTCCGGGTGCCTCCGCGCCCACCTGGACAGCCACGCCGCCGACGGACCACCACAGGCGGTCATCGGCTACGTCTACGGCTTCAACCTGGACAACGAGGATGCCGAGGCGATCCGGGGGTTGGTGGATCCGACCGACGCGGACGCCGCAATCAAGGCCCTCGCGGCCGACGGCCGTTGGCCCGACATGCGGGAGGACTTCTACCGCAGCCACGACGACGACATCGCGACGCTCCGGGCACCCTGGACGGTCTTCTGGACCTGCAACGTCTCCGTGCGCACCGCGACGCTGCGTGAGGTCGGCGCCTTCGACGAGACCTTCCGCAGCTGGGGCGGGGAGGACGTCGACCTGGGCATCCGGCTGCACCTGGCCGGGGCGCGGTTCGTCGTCGATCGGGCGGCGGCCTCGCTGCACTATCCGCACGACAAGCTCTTCGCGGACAACCTGACCACCCTGGTGCCGAACTACTGCTACATCGCCGCCAAGTACGACACCCCGACCGTCCGGCTGCTCCCCGCGATCCCGACCATCAACCCGTTCAACCTGGACCAGGTGGCGGATCACCTCGACCTCCCCCGCTGCGCCGACGTGCTGGGCGCCAACCCGTGATCCGCCAGTGGACCCCGGCGCGGGCCCTGCGGCTCGCGCCGCTGGCCGGCCCCGGCCCGGTGACCGCCCTGCTTGTCCTGAACACCGCAATCGGCGTACTGCCGATCGTGTTCGTGGTGGCGAGCAGCCGGCTGCTCGGCGCGGTGCCGCAGGTCGCCGACGCCGGCTGGAACGCCTCCACCCAGCGACTGCTGGTCACCAACTTCGCGGTGGCGGTGGGGGCCCTGCTGCTGCGGGAGGCGCTGACCCCGCTGCGGGACGCGGTGGGTGAGCTGCTCGCCCGGCGGATCGACGGTGTCCTGATCGACGACCTGATGGCTGCGGCCCTCGGCACCGACGACCTCGTGCCGCTGACCGACCCGCGGGTCACCGACGCGCTGCGGACGGCGGTGCGGGAGTTGGAGGAGGGGGTGCGCAGCCCCGGCCAGGCGGCCGCCGGCGCGTTCGCGCTGCTGGCCCGGGTGGTCGAGTGGCTCGGCTACTGCCTGGCGGTGGCGGTGCTGTTCGCCTGGTGGGCCGGGCTCGTCCTCGGCGCGGTCGTGTTGCTGTTCCGTCGGGCGCAGCGGCGCGGGCTGCGGCGCTACGCCGAGGCCCGGGCCGCGCTGGACGGCGCCGAGCGGCGCGTCGACTACCTGCGCCGGCTCTCGGTCGAGCCGGGTGCCGGCCCGGAGATCCGGGTCTTCGGCCTGCGAGGCTGGCTGTGGGACGAGTTGGGCGCGGCGTACCGGGCCTGGCTGGCGCCGGTGTGGGCCGCCCGCCGGAAGGCCTACCTGGGACCGTTCTACCTGGTCACCGCAGTCGGCGTGGTGGCGGTCGGCGGGGTCCTCGCCGGGCTGGGCGCGACCGCGTCGGGTGCGCTGAGCCTCACCGGATTCTTCCTGGTCACCCAGGCCACGCTGGGTGCCGTCCGGCTCGGGGAGTTCTACCCGGAGACCGACCTGCAGGTCACAGTCGGGATGCGGGCGTACGACGCGGTGCGGCGGTTCCGAACCGAGGTGGTCAAGGTCCCGGACCGGCAGCGCACCGGTGGTGCCACGGTCACCCCCCGAATCCCGGACCCGGCGCAGTCCCGCGTGCCCGACCCTCGCGACGGGATTCACTTCGACCAGGTGACCTTCCGCTACCCGGGGCGCCGGGAAGCCGTGCTCGACCGCCTCGACCTCACCCTCGCCGCCGGACAGTGCACGGCGATCGTCGGGGCGAACGGAGCCGGTAAGTCCACGATCGTCAAACTGCTCGCCCGGCTGCACGCCCCGGACCAGGGGGCGGTGCGGCTGGACGGCACCGACATCGCCGACTATCCGCTGGACGCCTGGCGGCGCAAGCTCGCGGTCATCTTCCAGGACTTCGCCCGGTACGAGGTTTCGGCCACCGACAACATCGGCTTCGGTGCGGTGCGGGCGATCGACGACCAGTCCGGGATCCGCGCCGCCGCAGAGGCCGCCGGCATCGCGGCGGACCTGGACCGGCTGCCCGGCGGGCCGGACGCGCCGCTGGCCCGGCACATCGGCGGCGGGGTGCAGCTCTCCGGGGGCCAGTGGCAGCGCATCGCCCTGGCCCGCGCGGTGTTCGCGCTGCGGCACGGCTGCCCGATCCTGGTGCTCGACGAGCCGACCGCGAGCCTGGACGTCCGCAGCGAAGCGCGCTTCTTCGACGAGTTCACCGACCTGGTGGGTGGGGCGACGACGGTGTTGATCTCCCACCGGTTCTCGACCGTGCGGCGCGCCGACCACATCGTCGTGCTCGACGGCGGTCGGGTCGCCGAGCAGGGCAGCCACGCGCAGCTGCTGGCTCAACAGGGCCGCTACGCGGGCATGTTCCGGTTGCAGGCCGCCCGGTTCGGCCAGGTGCGGGCGTGATCCGGGCGATCGGCCGGATGCTGGGGACGGCGTGGCGGGCCAGCCGTGGCCGGACCCTGACCGCCGGCGCGCTGACCGTCGTCGGGGCGGTGGCCACCCCGCTCGTCGCGGTCGGGCTCGCCTCGCTGACCCGGGAGGTGGTGGCCGGCAACACCACCTCGGCCGCGCTCGCCGGTCTGGCCGTGGCGGTGGCCGCGGTCGCGGCGCTGGTCTGCGCGCACTTCAGCCACGTCGCCTACTTCGAACTGGCCGAGCTCACCGAGCTGGACTTCGACCGGGAACTGGCCGACCTGTCGCACGGGCCGCCCGGCATCGCGCACCACGAACGGCCCGATCTCGCCGACCGGTTCACCGTTCTGCAGCGGGAGACCCGGCAGTTCCACACCGGGCTCGGCGCCGTGCTCAGCCTCGGTGGGCTGGCCGTCGCGATGGCCGTCACCGTCGTACTGCTGGCGCAGGTGAGCCCGCTGCTGCTGCTGTTCCCGCTGGCGGTGGCGCCGCCCCTGATCGCCGCCCGGCTGGCCGAGCGGATCCAGGACCGGGCCCGCACCGGGTCGGCCGAGAACACCCGGGTCGCCCGCAACCTCTTCGGGTTGAGCACCTCGGTGCGGTACGCGGGTGAGCTGCGGATCTTCGGGCTCGGTGCGCAGCTGCGCCGCCGCCACGACACCCTCTGGAGGGCCGCCACCGACCGGCTCTGGGCCGGGCACCTGCGGTCGGCCTGGGTACGTGCCGCAGGTCAGGGACTCTTCGCGTTGGCCTACTGCGGTGCCGTCCTGGTCGCGGTCCGCCAGGCGGTCGTCGGCGGTGGCGACCTCGGCGGCGTCGTGCTGGTGGTCGCGTTGGCCATGCAGGTCAACCACCAGATCACCGCCGCGGTCGCGCTGGTGCGGGACCTGTACCGGATCGCCAGCGCGTACCGGCACGTCGACGAGCTGCGGGCCGAACTGTTGCCGCCGACCAGCGACGCGGACCGCGATCCGCCGCCGCGCCTGACGCAGGGGATCACCTTCGACGGGGTGTCGTTCGTCCATCCCGGCGCGGACCGCGCCGCCCTACGCGAGGTCCGGGTGAGCCTGCCGGCCGGTTCGACCGTGGCGGTGATCGGCGACAACGGCGCCGGCAAGTCGACCTTCGTGAAGGTGCTGTGCGGGCTGTACGAGCCGACCGCCGGCCGGATCCTGATCGACGGGGTGGACCAGCGCCGGTTCCCCGTGCACCGGTGGCGGGAGCGCATGGCGGTCGGCTTCCAGGACTTCGTCCGGTTCGAGTTGTCGGCCCGGCACAGCGTCGGTCTGGGTGACCTGCCGCGGCTGGACGACGACGACGCAGTGCGGGAGGCGCTGCGCCGCGCCGACGCGGCCGACCTGACGGCGCAGCTGCCGGCGGGGCTGGACACCACGCTGGGCACGGCGTACGCGGCCGGTACGGAACTGTCCGGGGGGCAGTGGCAGAAGCTGGCCCTGGCCCGGGGGTTCATGCGGCGTACTCCGCTGCTGTTGGTGCTCGACGAGCCCAGCTCGGCGTTGGATCCGCAGGCTGAGCACCTGCTGTTCGAACGGCTGGCCACGACGGCGAAGCAGGCCGGTCAGGCCAGCGGCGCGGTCACGGTCTTCATCTCGCACCGGTTCTCCACCGTCGCGTCGGCCGACCTGATCGTCGTCCTGGCGCAGGGCCAGGTCGTCGAGACCGGAGATCACCGCAGCCTGCTGGCCGCCGGTGGCCGGTACGCGCAGCTGTATCGGGAGCAGGCGCAGGCGTACGGCTGACGTCGGACTGCACTCGCGCCCGGGTGTCAGAACATCGAAGGCCCTGACTCGGATTCACATCCTGGTCAGGGCCTTCACGCTGGAGCGGGTGACGGGAATCGAACCCGCACTGTCAGCTTGGGAAGCTGATGTTCTGCCATTGAACTACACCCGCAGGCGGCACCACTGTACCTGAGTCACCCCCACCACGCAGCAGCCGCCCCCGGACGAGCCGGACCGCCCCGCCCCCGGCCCTTCGGCGGCTCCAACCCAGAGCCCCTCGACAGCCCCACCTCCAGAGCCCATGGCGGAGGGCTCACCGGCAAGAAGTTTCACGCCGGCAACATTTAGACGTTCTCAAATACTTGGATGGGTTGTAACGTCTGGCCCACGTTTTCGCCCCGACGCGACACACCCCCGGTCGCGTCGCCAGAAAGAGGTGGGCCCATGGGACCCCGTCCCTCCCTGCTGACCCGGCGTGCCGCCGGTGTCGCCTCGACGACCTTGGCGCTGCTGCTCAGCACCGCCGCCGTGGGTGTGGCACCCGCGGTCGCCGCCGTACCCGCCGCAGCCGACGAGGTCTGCGTCGAGCCCGCGGAGAGCCATGCCGACGCTCGGATCAGGCCGGGTGGTGTGGCGGCGCAGGAGCCCAACGAGCTGACCGCCGCGCAGGTGCAGGCGCGGGAGGCCGACCTGGCCGCCGCGCTGCGGGAGCGGGCCTCCTCGCGTAACGCGATCGTGGGTCCGCTGGCCGCCATCACGATCCCGGTGGTGGTGCACGTGATCCAGCGGGACAGCACCCGGGCCGGCGGCAACATCCCGGACTCGATGGTCAACTCGCAGATCAGCGTGTTGAACCAGGCGTTCAGCGGGGCCACCGGCGGGGCGTCCACCGCGTTCGGGTTCCAGCTGCAGCAGATCAACCGGGTCACCAACTCGGCGTGGTATCCGATCAGGCAGGGCTCCTCGGCGGAGCGGTCGATGAAGTCCTCGCTGCGTACGGGCGGCAAGAACACCCTCAACATCTACCTCGGCCAGCTGAGCAACAACCTGCTGGGCTGGGCGACCTTCCCGCAGCGCACGCTGAGCACCATGGACGGCGTGGTGGTTCTGAGCGAGTCACTGCCAGGTGGCACCGCCACCAACTACAACCAGGGCGACACCGGCACCCACGAGGTGGGGCACTGGCTGAACCTGTACCACACCTTCCAGGGCGGCTGCTCCAGCACGGGTGACAGCGTCAGCGACACCCCGGCCGAGGCGTCGGCGGCCTCGGGTTGCCCGACCGGCCGGGACACCTGCAGCGCGGCGGGGCTCGACCCGATCACCAACTTCATGGACTACAGCTACGACTCGTGCATGTACCAGTTCACCGCTGGTCAGGCGAGCCGGATGAGCAGCGCGTGGAGCGCGTACCGGGCGGTCTGACCGGGGTTGTGCCCGTGGTGCCGGCTCCGCACGACGGGGCCGGCACCCGGCGGCGCGGCGCACGGCGGATATCCGCCGTCAGGCGGCGGAGTAGTGCGGGTCACGGTCGCGTCGTCGACCGGCCCACTGGTCCGGCACGTCGGCGGTGACGAGGCGGGTGGCGCCGGCACCGCCGTGCGGGTCGAGCCAGACCTGCACCGCCGGGCGCTCAGGGGCCTGACCCGGCACCGCCTGGCCCTGCCCGTGCCGGGCCAGCATCGCCACGTCGACGGTGAACTCGAAGAGCCGCCAGTCGACCTGCGGCGCGGCCCGCCCGATCTCGGCCAGCCGGGCGACCCGGCGCTGGTCGGTCACCGGGCGGGCGCGGCCGGCGACGTACGCCTCGTCGTCGCTCTCCTCCGGCGGGAACGAGTGCAGCGCGTAACGCCCGTCGCGCTCCAGGTCGCGGCGCTTGGGTGAGTCGATGACGAAGCAGAACAGCCCCTCGTCGGTGATCACCGGGGAGACCGGGTGCACCCGGGGCCCACCGTCGGCGCGGACGGTGGCCAGGTAGCCGAAGCCCGGCCCGTACTGCTGCATGAGAACGCGGATCCCGTCGGCGAGGCGAGGCTCGTCAGCGGCGAATTCGGACCAGGATGCCATGTGGACATCTTATCGAACACGTGTACGACAAGCGACCCGACGCGCTGGTCACCGGCACCGGATCGAGTTCCGCGTCCGGCGGTCGCTAAGGTGATCCGATGCTCCTCTCCGACCGCGACCTGCTCGACGAGATCAAGGCGGGCACGCTCGCGCTGGAGCCGTTCGAGCCCGAGTTGTTGCAGCCGTCCAGCATCGACGTACGCCTGGACCGGCTCTTCCGGGTCTTCAACAACCACCTGTACACCCACATCGATCCGGCGCAGCAGCAGGACGACCTGACCACCGAGGTCGAGGTGCCCGACGGGGAGCCGTACGTGCTGCACCCCGGCGAGTTCGTGCTCGCCTCCACGCTTGAGGTGGTCACCCTCGCCGACACCCTCGCCGCCCGACTGGAGGGCAAGTCGAGCCTGGGCCGGCTGGGGCTGCTCACCCACTCGACCGCCGGCTTCATCGACCCGGGCTTCTCCGGCCACGTCACGCTGGAGCTGTCGAACGTGGCGAACCTGCCGATCACCCTCTGGCCGGGCATGAAGATCGGCCAGCTCTGCATCTTCCGGCTCTCCTCCGCCGCCGAGCATCCCTACGGCTCCGCCCGGTACGGCTCCCGGTACCAGGGCCAGCGGGGCCCCACCCCGAGCCGTTCCTGGCAGAGCTGGCAGACCTGGCCCACCCGCTGACCGGCGAAACGCCGAGCGCCGACGGGACGCCGAGCCTCGACGGGACCCGGCGCCGCCCCCGCGGGACCGGCGGGGGCGGCGCACAGGGCCCCGCCGGGCGGCGGGTACCCGGGCCCCGCGGCTGACCGGGGTGGCCGGGATCCTGGTGCGGGGACCCCGGTTCACCACCGGCAGCGGCGGCGAGGTCGCCCCTAGCCGGGGCGGCCGAAGCTGTGCACGGGACTGTCGTCGAGGCGCTTCATCCGGACCGGCACCCCGGCCCGGGAGGCGTGCACCACCCAGCCGGCACCGACGTACATCCCGACGTGGTGCAGGTCGCGGTAGTAGAAGACCAGGTCGCCGGGGCGCAGCTCGGTCCGGCTCACCGACGGGGTCACCTTGCGCTGCCGGGCCGCGTTGTGCGGCAGCCGGACGCCGGCCTTCGCCCAGGCGGCGAGCATCAGACCGGAGCAGTCGTACGCGTCGGGCCCCTCGGCCCCCCAGACGTACGGCTTGCCGATCTGGGCGCAGGCGAAGGTGACCGCCTTCCCGGCCGCGCCTCCCGGGTACGTGGCCGGGCAGGGCGCCGGACGCAACGAGCCACCGCCGCCCCGACCGTAGACCCGGAGCCGGAGTTTCTGCAGCCGGGCGATCTCGGCGTCGATCTGTTTCCGACTGGCGGCCAACCCCGCCTCGGTGCGGCTGAGTTGGATGATCATCCGGTCCAGGGGCGCCTTGCGGGCGGCCAGCTCGTCGCGGAGCAGCCGTACCGCCCGGACCTGCTCCTGCTGCCGGTGGGCGAACCGGTCGACCAGCTCGATCCGGCTCATCAGCTCACCCGGCGTACGGCCGGCCAGCAGCGCGTTGACCGCCGAGACGGTCTCACCCTTGTACGCCTGGACGGCGAGCGCGCTGACCTTCCTCAGCGCCGCGTCCACCTGGCGTCGCAGCGGCTCGATCCGGGCGCCGAGAGCAGCGGCCTCCCGGCGTTTTTCGGCCAGGTCCTGACGGACGGCGTTGTGTCGCTCGATGATCGGTTCGAGTCGGTTCCAGTCCTGGTCGATCTGGCGTTCGATGTCCGACACCGACGGGTCGGCGTGGGCCGCGCCGGGCACCCCGGTCAGGATGCCGGCGGTCACCGCCAGCGCGGCGAGGACGGTGGTGCAGCGGAACCAGCGAAGGCGCGGCGTAGCCGTCACCTGGTCGGCGGAGGCCGACCGGGTCGACGGTGGCCGCGGGGCATGGTGTGCCACCGGGCTCGGTACTCCTTCTGACGAACCGCCTACCGGGTTAGCTGACGGGTTCGGGCGGAAGGGGACGCCCTACCACAGTGGCTGTGGATTCACCCCGGCGTACCTGGGTCCCCGGATCGCCTGGGGCGGCGACTCGGCGGTGTCGGCCGTTACCGCCCGGGTTGGGCGGACCTGCGACCGGCCGACGATTCACCAGCGTAGAGAGGCCCCCATCGATCCGCAACGGATTCGGCCATGACACTCCGTCTCACGTTTGCTCACTCGCGGACCCGCTCCGACGACGGCGAGGGCCCCCGACGCGCCGTCGGGGGCCCTCGTGGTCGGTGCGGTCGGTCAGCCGGGCCGGCGGAATCCGGCGACCGGCATGGTGTTGATGCTGGAGACGTTCACCGGCTTGCCGGCGCGGGCCGCGTGCACCATCGTGTCGTTGCCCAGGTAGAGGCCGACGTGGTGCAGGTCGCTGAAGAAGAAGACCAGGTCACCCGGGCGGGCCTCGTTGCGCGGGATGGCCTTGCCCTCGTTCCACTGGGCCCCGGTGAAGTGGGTCAGGCTGATCCCGGCGGCCTTGTACGCGTACTGGGTGAGGCCGGAGCAGTCGAAGGAGTTCGGCCCGGTGGAGCCGAACACGTACGGCTTGCCGACCTGGGCGCACGCCGTCCGGATGGCGACCCGTGCGGCCTCGTTGACCACCCCGTCGATGGTCGGGCAGTTCGCCGTCTTCACCGTGGTCTTCGGCATCGACGCCTCAAGGCGCTTGATCTCGGCGGTGATGCTCTTGCGCTTGGCGGCCAGCTCCTTCTCCTGCTTGACCTGGGTGGCCACCAGCGTGTCGAGCTTCTGCTTCTGGGTGCCGTACTTGGCCTGCATGGCCAGGACGCCCTCGATCTCCTTGCGCTCCTGGATGGCCACCCGGTCGAGCATGGTGAGCTGTTCACCGAGCGCACCGGGCCGGCTGTTCAGCAGCACCGCGCCCAACTCCTGGGACGGGCCGATGACGTAGTAGCGGCTGGCCAGCTCACCGATCCGGTTCATCGCCAGCTCGCTCTCCATCTGGAGCGGCAGGATCTTCTTCTCCAGGTCGGCCGACTTGCGGCGGTTCACCTTCAGCTGGGAGCGCACCTTGTTGTACTGCTCGATGGTGGGCTCCAGCTGTCGCCACTGCTTGTCGATCTGCGCCTCGATCTCGTCGACCGTGGGCTCCGCGTACGCCGGTGTGGCGAGCAGCCCGGCGCCGACGGCGACGGCGGCGACCAGGGCGAGCAACCGGGTAAGCGCCCGGCGCGGACCGGTGCTCCGGGGGGACGGTGCCGAGACACGACGATGAAGGGGCGCGGTTGCCACCGGCATCGACTCCTTTGCCGACCGACCCACGGGCGCTCGCGGAGAGGGGGCGAGACAGACTTCCCGGCCCGGTCGGTGCCCAACACTAGGTCGCCTTCCGGGCCGGATCAAGGCGACCTGTTTCACCATCACGCAGAAAGAATCGCTTGCGTACCAACGGTATCGGCGATCGCTTCAATGAAGTATGGCGATGCGTGAGGGGTCGACCACGGTCCGCGCTCAGCCGCCGACCGGCTCGTCCTCCCGGCCCGCCGCCGGCCGCTGGGGCCTGACCGAGCGGAGCAGCACGCTGGCCACGTCGATCACCTCGACCTGCTCGCCGGCACCCTTGCCGTTGACCCCGTCACTGAGCATCGTCGAGCAGAACGGGCAGCCGACCGCGACCGTCTTCGCGCCGGTGGACATGGCCTCCTCGACCCGGTCCACGTTCACCCGCTTGCCGATCTTCTCCTCCATCCACATCCGGGCCCCACCGGCCCCGCAGCAGAAGGAGCGTTCGCTGTTGCGCGGCATCTCGATCAGACCGGCGTCCGCGCCGTCGCCGGCGCTGCCGTTGCCGGAGATCGCGCTGCCCAGCACCTCACGCGGCGGGGCGAAGACCCGGTTGTGCCGGCCCAGGTAGCAGGGGTCGTGGTAGGTCACCCCGCCGTCGACCGGCTGTACCGGGGTGAGCCGGCCGGTGGCGACCAGGTGGGCCAGCAGCTGGGTGTGGTGCACCACCTCGAACTCGCCGCCGAGCTGCCCGTACTCGTTGCCCAGGGTGTTGAAGCAGTGCGGGCAGGTGGCGACGATCTTGCGCTTGGCGGGCTCGCGGCCTTCGAACGCCTCGTTCAGGGTCTCCACGTTCTGCTGGGCGAGCATCTGGAAGACGAACTCGTTGCCGATCCGCCGGGCCGGGTCACCCGAGCAGGTCTCCCCCTCGCCGAGGATGGCGAAGGAGACGCCGGCCTCGTTGAGCAGGGTGGCCACCGCCCGGGTGGTCTTCTTGGCCCGGTCCTCGAACGCGCCGGCGCAGCCGACCCAGAAGAGGTACTCGAAGTCCTCGACCTCGCCCACCCGGGGCACCTCGAAGTCCAGGCCCTTGGTCCAGTCCTCCCGGGTGTTCTGCGGAGCGCCCCACGGGTTGCCCTTGTTCTCCAGGTTGCGCAGCATCACCCCGGCCTCGGACGGGAAGCTGGACTCGATCAGCACCTGGTAGCGACGCATGTCGACGATGTGGTCGACGTGCTCGATGTCGACCGGGCACTGCTCGACGCAGGCCCCGCAGGTGGTGCAGGACCAGAGCACGTCCGGGTCGATCACCCCGCCAGCCTCGGCGTCGCCGATCAGCGGCTTCTCCGCCTCGGCCAACGTCAGCACGTCCAGGTGGGCGAGCTGGGCGGCGGTGGCCTTCTCCTCGCCGGTCAGGTCCTTGCCGCCGCCGGCCAGCAGGTACGGCGCCTTGGCGTACGCGTGGTCGCGCAGGCTGAGGATCAGCAGCTTCGGCGACAGCGGCTTGCCGGTGTTCCAGGCCGGGCACTGCGACTGGCAGCGGCCGCACTCGGTGCAGGTGCTGAAGTCGAGCAGACCCTTCCAGGTGAACTGCTCGACCTGGGCCACCCCGAACTGGTCGGACTCGGGATCCGCCTCCTCGAAGTCCAGTGGCTTGCCCTGGCTGGTCATCGGGCGCAGCGCGCCGAGCCCGGAGACCTTACCGGCGGGGTCACGCTTGAAGAAGATGTTGGGGAACGCCAGGAAGCGGTGCCAGGCGACGCCCATGGTGACGTTCAGGGAGATCACGATGACCCAGATCATCGAGATCGAGATCTTGATCAGGGCGGCGATGCTCACCCCGGTCTCCCAGCCGGGCAGCGCCGCGCCGACGGCGTGACTGAGCGGGGTGGCCCAGGCCGGGTACTCGAAGTGGTCGGTGGCGACCTTGAAGCCCCGGATGACGAAGCCCATGACCAGTACGCCGAGGACGACCGCCTCGACGAAGTAGCCCTGCCACATGGTGGAGCCGGTGAACCGGGACCGGCCGCCGGGGCGGGTCGGCCGGTTGCGCAGCCGGATGCCGATCAGGATCAGGATGCTGACCAGGCCGAGGATGCCGATCCACTCGGTGACCAGGCCGTAGACCGCCCAGCCACCGATCAGGGGCAGCCCACCGGTCGGGGAGACGACCTCGAAGTACGCCTCCAGCACCAGCAGCGACAGGACGACGAAGCCCACCATCACGAACCAGTGCGCCGCGCCCACCAGGCTCCAGCGCAGCATCCGGGTGTGCCCGACGGTCTCGGTCAGCATGGCCCTGACCCGGGCGCCCTTGTCGGCCGAGCGGGTCGGATCGGGTTGCCCCAGCCGGATGACGGCGGTCATCTTCATGACCGCGCGTACCGCGAGCCACACCGCAACGGCGGTGATGGCGGCGGCGAGGATCGTGGTGCCGATCTGGACGCTGCCCATCGAGTTGGCCTCCCCGGTCTGCTGCCTGTCGCGTGCAGCCTACGCGCAAGGTTACCCACCAGTAACGTGAGAATCCTCGCACCCGGGGGCCGCGCCGCCCTGCGGACACCTTAGGCGGACCGGCTGGAAAGCGCCTCAGCAGGGGTTACGCGGCACCACAACGTCACAGCGGCGACCCCGGTCGACGCACCGCCGCCCGGGCCGGAGCCCCGCACGCCGCCGACCGGCCTCGGCCTACGCCAACCGGGTCAGCGCCAGCGGGAGAGCAGGGCCAGCGAGCCGACCATGGCACCGAACCCGACCGCGAGGTTCCAGTAGCCCCACGACATGACCGGGTACTCCTGCTCGGAGAGGTAGTACACGACCAGCCACCCGATGCCGAAGACGATCAGGGCGACCGCCGAGGCCGGCAGCCACACCGGGCTAGGCTTACGCGTCGACGCCGTCGTCGTCGGACGGACATCCGTCGGCGGGGTGTACACCTTCTTCTTGCGGACCTGTGACTTGGGCACGACGCTCTCCAGAGGGGGTGACTACCTCGTCCGGCCTGACAACCGGACGCAGGGCGACGGTCCATGGCCAATAATGTTCGTCAGCCAGCGTAGTCCGGAAGACCCGTTCAAGCCACGAACAGGGTCACTTCGCTGGTCGGAGTGACCGAAATATAGGTAAGTATTCCGGTCACCGAGGACGACGACCCGCGTTCGGCGGGTCCGGCCTCCGCGACGGGAAAGGAGCGCACGGTGGAGTACACATCCGGTGCGGCCTCCTGGCAGAAGGTGCTCCGGCGGTTGGTCGCCGGACTGCTGCCACGGCGGCCGCGGCAGCGGCGGCCGGGCTGGTCCATCGGCGTTCCGTTGATCGCCGCCGCGGCCGGCCTGCTCTTCACCACCACCGCCACCACCGCGGGCGGCACCGCCCTGCGCGAGGACCGACGCCCCGAGCTCAAGCAGGTGATCGAGGACCGCCGCGAGCAGGTCGCGGCCAGCGAACGACGGGCCGCGGCCCTGCGGGCCGACGTGGAGAACACCACGGCCACCCTGGCCGAGTCGGACACGCCGATCAAGGAGCAGCGGGACCGGGGCACCGGGAGCCTGCAGCAGGCCGGGTTCACCGCGCTCACCGGCACCGGGGTGACCGTCGAGCTCAACGACGCGCAGCGCCTCGGCGACCAGGTGCTACCCGATGGGGTGAGCAACGACGAGCTGGTCGTCCACCAGCAGGACGTCCAGGCGGTGGTGAACGCGCTCTGGGCCGGCGGCGCCGAGGCCATGTCAATCATGAACGTCCGCGTGCTGTCGACCAGCGCGGTACGCTGCGTGGGTAACACCCTGCTGTTGCACGGCCGGGTGTACTCCCCACCGTTCAAGATCGTAGCAATCGGCGATCCGGCCGCACTTCAGCAGGCCCTCGCCGGCTCCAAGGGAGTCCGGTTGTTCAAGGAAGCGGTCGACGACTACCAGCTCGGCTACCGGGAGACCGTCTCGCCGGTCACCGTGCCGGCGTTCGAGGACTCCACCGCGCTGCGTTCCGCGACGGTCCCCCGGTGAGCCGCCCGGTCGACGACTGGCGGGACGACCGCGACGGTCGCCACCGGAGCCGGCCCGAGGAGTCCACCGAGTTCCTGACCCGGACCAACCGACCCGACCCGGCGGCGGCCCACCGCGCGCCCGCCGGCCCCTGGCCGACGCCCGTGCTGCCACCCCGCGCGCCGGCCCGCCCGGAGCCGACCGGCCGCCCGGCAGAGCACCCGCAGGCCGGCAGACCGGCAGGGCACCCGCAGACCGGCCCCGCCGTGGACCGTCGCCCCCAGCCCTACCCGCGCGAATCCGGGCGACCGACCCACCCGACCGAATCCGGGCGACCGACCCACCCGACCGATTCCCGGTACGGCCCACCGGCGACGACCCGGCCGGGCGACTCCGCCCCGACCGGCGCCCACCAGGTACGCCCCGCCGCGCCGCAACCGGGAACCGGCGCCGTACCGGCTGGTTCGCTCTGGTCCGGCGGGTCTGGGCCGGGCCGGTACCCGGGTGCTGAGCGGACCGGGGAGGCCGCCACCTGGGCGGACCGGCACCCCGCTGCCGAGCCCACCGGACGTCCGGCGACGGCGTCCGGTCCGGGCAGCGCGCCCCCGCCGTGGCGGGGCAACCGACCGGAGGGGTCGACCCCGAACGAGCCCGATCCGGCCCACCAGCAGTCGTCGCACCAACAACCCGCCCACCCCCGGCACGAGGGCGGACCGGGCACCGGCACGGACCAGCCGACCGCCTTCCTGTCCACGGTCGGTCCCGCTGCGGCCAAGCCCCGTCCGGAGCCGGGCGGGCGGGAAGGACCCGTCGACCCCTCGGCCACCGCGCTCATCCCGGCGGTGACCCGGCGGCCCCCGCAGACCGACCCCGCTCTCGACTCGACCGCGCTGATGGGTGCGGTCCCCCGGATGCCGGAGAGCGACCGCCCGGCCGACGGACCAGCGACGCCGCCACCTGCTCGACGCGGCGAACGCGTCGTCCAACTCCGCCCGGAGCAGACCGGCGAGGGCTACAAGAGCGTCTACTCCGAGCTGACCCGGCCGTCGTTCTGGTCGCGACTGCGTACCGGGATCCGGTTCTCCGGCGAAGTCCTGATCACTTTCGGCCTGGTGGTGCTCCTCTTCGCCGGCTACGAGATCTGGGGCAAGTCGGTGATGGTCGACGCCCACCAGAGCGACCTCTCCGACCAGCTCGCCCAGGAATGGGCCCCGACCGACGACCCCACCGTCGCCCCGTCGGCCACGCCGAGCGCCCCCGCCACCCCGAAGCCACCGGTGGAGGGCAAGCCGATCGCCGGCCTCTACATCCCCAAGCTCGACAAGAGCTGGATCGTGGTCGAGGGGGTGAGCCAGAAGGACATCCGGTACGCCCCCGGCCACTACCCGGACAGCGCCATGCCCGGCCAGGTCGGCAACTTCTCCGTCGCCGGACACCGCAACCGGGCCACCTTCTGGCGACTCGACGAACTCAACAACGGGGACGTCATCGTCGCCGAGTCCAAGACCACCTGGTTCGTCTACCGGGTGTCGAAGAACCACATCGTGAAGCCGTCGCAGGTCGAGGTGGTGGCCCCGGTGCCGGGCCGGCCCCGGGCCAAGCCGACCCAGGCCATGCTCACCCTGACCACCTGCAACCCCAAGTTCGACAACTACGAACGGCTGATCGTGCACGCCGAACTCGACCGCAAGATGGCCAAGTCCGAGGGGCGCCCGTCGGAGCTGGAGGGCTGAGCCGGTGTACGCGTGGATCTGGCGCAAGCTGCCGTTCGGGGTGCCGGGCAAACTGCTCGGCAGCGTCATGCTGGCGACGGCGACCGTCGCCCTGCTCTGGTACGTGATCTTCCCGTGGGCCGAGCCGTTGCTGCCCTTCGACGACGTACAGGTCGAGCAGCCGACCGGGGACACCGGTGGGCCGGCCGGCGGCAACCCGGACCTGCCCGGCGAGGACGCCCCCGCCGGTGACGATCACGACCTGCCGTACGACACCGAGCAGAACAACACCCCACCCTCCCCGGACCGGTGACGAGATGCGCGTTCTGGTGATCGACAACTACGACTCGTTCGTCTTCAACCTGGTGCAGTACCTCGGCCAGCTCGGTGTCGAGTGCGAGGTCCGGCGCAACGACGAGATCGACCTCGCCGAGGTGGGGCGGCTCGGGGCGGCCGGCGTACTGCTCTCACCGGGGCCGGGCAGTCCGGACCGGGCCGGGATCTGCCTGGACGTCATCCGCCGGTACGCCGGCGAGCTGCCGATCTTCGGCGTCTGCCTCGGTCACCAGGCGATCGGGGAGGCGTTCGGGGCCACCGTGGCCCGCGCCCCCGAGCTGCTGCACGGCAAGACCTCCGAGGTGCGGCACAGCTCGGTCGGGGTGTTGGCCGGGCTGCCGGATCCGTTCACCGCGACCCGGTACCACTCGCTCACCGTCCTGCCGGAGACCCTCCCGCAGGAGCTGGAGGTCACCGGCTGGACCGACTCCGGGGTGGTGATGGCGATGCGTCACCGCACTCTCCCGATCGAGGGGGTCCAGTTCCACCCCGAGTCGGTGCTCACCGAGGGCGGTCACCTGATGCTGGCGAACTGGCTGTCCGCCTGCGGGCACCCGGCGGCCCTGGAGCGCGCCCCCGAACTGGCCGCCGAGGTCGACGCCCGCCGGCTGGCCGCCTTCGCCACCGCCTGACCGTCCCGCGACCTGACCGGCCCGCGACCTGACCGGCCGCACCGGACCGACCCACGACCCGCCGGGCCACCCTCGGTGACCCGGCGAGCAACGATCGGTCAGTCGGTGAAGCGGGCCGGCGGGGAGACGACGCGGGGCAGGCCGCCACCCTCGCCACCACCGTCGCCCGGGGCGGTCGGCGTCGGCGTCGGCTCCGGCGGATCCGGGCTCTCCGAGGTCGGGTCGGGCTCGGGCTCGGGCTCCTCGACGCTTACCTCGATGGTCACCGTCTCGCCGGTCTGCAGGGACCGGCCGGCGGCCGGGTTCTGCCCGCTGACCCGACCGGCCTGCGCCGCCGGGACCTCCTCGCCGTCGACGACCCTGACCTTGTAACCGGCTCGTTCCAGCTCCCGCTTGGCCTGGTCCCGGGTCATCCCGTCGACGTTCGGCACCTGCCGGATGTTGCCCCGGGAGACCTCCACCACGACCTCGGCACCCTCGGCGACCTTCGTCCCCTCGCCCGGGGTGACCTTGGTGACGATCCCCTTGGGCTGGGCGCTGTTGACGTCCTTGCGCTCGACGTCGAGGCCCAGGTCGTCGAGCTGCTGCTCGACGTTCTCGAACTGGGAGTTGACCAGCCCGTTGGGGATCTCGACCTCGGGCTTGCCGCCGCAGATCTGGATCGTCACCGTCTCGTTCCGCTCCAGCCTGGTGCCGGCCGGCGGGGTCTGCCTGGTGACGGTGTCCTCGGTGCAGTTGCTGTCGAAGACCGGCTCGCCGATCACCGGATTGAAGCCGGCGGCGCGCAGCTCGGTGACGGCCGCAGCCTGTTGCTTACCGGCCATGGTCGGCACCGCGATCCGGGTGTCCTCGGGCTCCCGGTTCTGCATCAGCGCGGCGACCAGGGCGATCACCGCCAGCACCCCGACCGCGGCGAAGACCGCGATCAACCAGGACGAGGTACGCCGCCGCTGCGGGTCACCTACCCGGGCCGGTACCTGCCGGGTGGTGGCGGGGCCACCGGCAGCCGGGTACCCGGCCGCGGCCGCCTGCGGGGCGAGCTGGGTGGTCTCGTCCTCGCGCAGTACCGGGGTGGCCAGCACCGGCCGGCCGGCCGCCGCGCGGAGCAGGTCCGCCCGCATCTCACCGGCGCTCTGGTAGCGGTTGAGCGGGTTCTTCGACAGCGCCTTCAGCACGATCGCGTCGATCGCCGGCGTGACGTCCGGGTTGATGTCGCTCGGCGTCGGCGGCTGCTCACGTACGTGCTGGTAGGCGACGCTTACCGGGCTGTCACCGACGAACGGCGGGTGGCCGCAGACCAGCTCGAAGAGGACGCAGCCGCCGGCGTACACGTCGGAGCGGGCGTCGACGGCCTCGCCCCGGGCCTGCTCGGGCGAGAGGTACTGGGCGGTGCCGATGACCGCGCTGGTCTGCGTCATCGTGGTGGCCCCGCTGGCCAGCGCCCGGGCGATGCCGAAGTCCATCACCTTGACCTGGCCGGTCTGGGTGAGCATCACGTTGCCCGGCTTGATGTCCCGGTGGATGATCCCGTGCCGGTGGCTGAACTCCAGGGCGGCGGCCATGTCGGCGCAGATCTCCAGCGCCCGACGCGGCTGCAGCCGGCCCTCGGCGCCGAGCACCTCCTTGAGGGTCCGTCCGTTGACGAACTCCATCACGATGAACGGCAGGGTCTCGCCGGTCGGGGCGATCTCCTCACCGGTGTCGTAGACCGCGACGATCGCCGGGTGGTTGAGGGACGCGGCGTTCTGCGCCTCCCGGCGGAACCGCATCTGGAAGGTGGCGTCCCGGGCCAGGTCGGTCCGGAGCATCTTGATCGCGACGTCCCGGCCGAGGCGCAGGTCCCGGCCACGATGGACCTCAGCCATGCCGCCGTAGCCGAGCAGCTCGCCGACCTGGTACCGGCCACCGAGCAGGCGGGCCTGCGCTGTCATCGCGTCTGTCGTCCTTCGCTCGTCGTCGTGTCGCCGTCCACCGGCAGGATCCGTTCCATCCGACGGTACGGCGTCTGGGCCGGATCGTCGCGTCCACCGCCAGCCAGCACACCGACCGTGACGCTCGGTACGGCCGGCTCCCCGGCCAGCGCCATCTTGTTGGAGTAGGTGACAATTCCGGAGCAGAGCAGGACCACCGCGGCCAGCAGGATGACGATCAGCACCATCGCGGAGCTGGACCGGCGCGGGGCGGCCTGGGGCGCCGGCGGCCGAGCGTACCCGAGGGGACGTCCGGGGGGTTGCGGCATCGGATGCTGGTTCGGCGGGAAACCCTGCGGCGGGGTCGAGGGTGCCCGCTGCGGCTGCTGCGGGCGGGCGGGCTGCCCGGCCAGCGGACCCGGCAGGTGGGCCCCGGCCGGCGGGCGGGCCACGATCGGCGGCCGGGGCTGCGGAAGCGCCGGCTGCGGGCGATGCTGCTGGGCCATCCCGGGTGGGCGGAGCTGCTGCGCCGCCGGCGGCCGATACTGCTGGGCCGCGGGCGAACCATGTTGCTGGGCCGCCGGCGGCCGGTGCTGCTGGGCTCCGTGCTGCTGGGCCACGGGTGAGAGGGGCTGGGCCGAGACCGGCGGGCGGGGCTGCTGCCGGGCGGGCACCTGGGCCCGGCCGGGCGGCGGCGCGGCCGGCGAGGCCGGAGCGGCGGAGATCGGACCGGCGGGACCGCCGCCCCGGTTCTGCTGGGACAGTAGCTGCTTGGCCTGGCGGGCCACCCCGGCCAGCGCGGCGGCGCTCTGCCACCGCGCCTTCGGGTCCTTGGCCATGGCCCGTTCCACGATCGAACGGACCGGTGGCGGGATGTCGCGGGGCAGCGCCCGGGGATTGTCCCGGACGTGCTTCATGGCGATCTCCAGCGGGTTGTCACCCTCGAACGGGCGCCGGCCGGCCAGGCACTGGTACGCGACCACACCGAGGGCGTACACGTCGGAGGCGGGCGTGGCGACCGCGCCGGTGGCCTGCTCCGGCGAGATGTACGACGCGGTGCCGAGCACCGATCCAGCGGCGGTCAGCTGCCCCACCATGTCCGAGCGCGCGATACCGAAGTCGGTGAGCACCAGGGTGCCGTTCGGGCGGACCAGCAGGTTGCCCGGCTTCACGTCCCGGTGCACGATGCCCTTCTCGTGCGCGGCGTGCAACGCGTCGGCGGCCTGCGCGACCAGGGCCATCGTCCGGGCCGGGGTGAGCCGGCCGACCCGGTTGAGGGTGGCGGCGAGGGCGTCACCCTCGACGTACTCCATCACCAGGAAGGCGATCTGCTGGTCGCTGCCGAAGTCGTAGACGTCGACGACCCCCGGGTGGTTGATGGTGGCCATGGTCCGGGCCTCGCCCCGGAACCGCTCGGCGAAGCCCGGATCGTCCATCAGCGCGGGGAGCAGGCTCTTGACCGCCACCGTACGACCGAGGACCTGGTCGGTGCCGCGCCAGACATCACCCATGCCACCGCTGGCGATCCGCTCGTCGAGGCGGTACCGGTTGCCGAGCTGAACGCCAGGGCTGAGCATGTCAGCGGCCCCCCGTGTCGGCGACGGCCGCCTGCATTATCTGGCCGGCGATCCGCGCCGCCTCGGCGCTGCCGCCCGGCCCGGCCTCCTCCAGCACCACGCAGACCGCGGAGACCGGCGTACCGTTCTTGTCCAGCGCGAAGCCGATGAACCAGCCGTGGTCGCGGGTGTCCGGGCCGGACTGGGCGGTACCGGTCTTGCCGCCGACGGTGTAGCCGCGGAACGCGGCGTTGCGGCCGGTGCCCTCCCGGACCACGTTGACCATCATGTCCCGCAGGTCGCCGGCGACCTGCCCGCTCACCGGCTGACGCAGCTCGCGCGGCTTGGCGGTGTAGTAGGTGGTGGTGCGGTCCGGGGCGAGGAGCTGGCGGACCAGGTGCGGCCGCATCTGGCTACCGCCGTTGGCGACCGCGCCGGCGATCAGCGCGCCCTGCAACGGGGTCATCCGGACGTCCCGCTGGCCGATCGAGGACTGGCCGAGTGCCGCCTCGTCGGTGCCGCCGTCGGGGTTCTGGATGTCGCCGGTCCGGCTGGCCGCCACCGGGACGCCCCCCTCGCCGAGGTGCCCGACGGTGAGGTCCTCCTGCTCGAAGCCGAACTGCCGGGCCTTCTCCTTGATCGTCTCGGCGCCGAGCCGGACGCCGAGCTGGGCGAAGCCGGTGTTGCACGACTCGGTGACCGCGTTGAGCAGGGTGACCTGCCGCTCGGGGCAGATCGACGGTGCGGCGTTGGTGATCGTGTTACCGCCGGTGGAGGCCCGCCAGCTCGACCCGGCCGGGATCTGGGTCTGCTGACCAACCCCGTCCTCCAGCGCGGCGGCGGCCACCACGATCTTGAAGGTGGAGCCCGGCGGCAGGACCTCGGCCAACGCCCGGTTGCGCAGCGGACCGTCCTCGTCCTGCTCCAGCTTGTTGTACGCCGCGCTGGCCTCCCGGGTGTCGTGGCTGGCCAGCGGGTTAGGGTCGAAGCTCGGCATGGAGACCAGCGCCTGCACCGCGCCGGTACGCGGGTCGATGGCGATCGCCGCACCCTTGCTCACGTTGTTGCGGTTCTCGCGCAGCCCCTCGTACGCGGCCTTCTGCGCCTGCCGGGAGAGGGTGAGCAGCACGTTACCGCCGCCGCTCTCGTCCCCGGTGAACATGTCCTTCACCCGGTTGGCGATCAACTGGTCGCTGGTACCGGCGAGGAAGTCGTTCTCCAGCCGCTCGATGCCGGTGTCACCGAGGTTCACCGGCTTGTAGCCGAGCACGTGGGCGTACTGCGCCCCGGCCGGGTAGGTACGCAGGTACTTCAGGTTGCCGTCGGTGGCCTTGCTGGTCGCCAGGGCCGTCCCGCCGGCCTCGATGTTGCCGCGCCGGCGCTCGTACTCGGCGACCTGGACCCGACCGTTGTAGTCGCTGGTGCGGTAGTCGTCGGCCTTGTACGCCTGGACCCAGTTCAGGTTGGCGAAGAGCAGGCCGAACAGGACCATAGCCACCACACCGACACGACGCAGGGGTGCGTTCACGGGCGGATCACCTCCGTCTTGGCGCCGTGCAACTGCTCCGGCGGGCCGCCACCGGGTCGGGCGGACGGCCCACCACCGGTGACGACCGGACGGCGGGCCGCATCGGAGACCCGCAGCAGCACCGCGATGAGCAGCCAGTTCGCCATCAGCGACGAGCCACCGGCGGACAGGAACGGGGTGGTCTGGCCGGTGAGCGGGATGAGACCGCTGATCCCACCGACGATCACGAAGACCTGCAGACCGAGGGTGAAGGAGAGACCACCGGCGACCAGCTTGCCGAACGAGTCCCGGACCTCCAGGGCGGCCCGCAGGCCGCGTACCACGATCAGCAGGTAGACCACGAGCAGCGCGGAGAGCCCGAACAGGCCGATCTCCTCGCCGATGCCGGCGAAGATGAAGTCGTTCTCCACCTCGGGGAGGATGCCCGGCTCACCGCCGCCCGGACCGGCACCGAAGAGCCCGCCGGTGCCGAGCGCGAGCAGCCCCTGGACCAGTTGGTAACCCTTGTCGGTGGGGTCGGCGAACGGGTCCAGCCAGATCTCGGCCCGGACGTAGAAGTTGGCGAACGGGCCGCCGACGGTGCTGCCGAGGAAGTACGCCAGGTAGGCCCCGACGGAGAAGAGCAGCAGACCGATGATCAGCCAGCTGACCCGTTCGGTGGCGATGTAGAGGGTCACCACGAACATGCCGAAGTACAGCAGCGAGGTGCCCAGGTCCTTCTGGAAGATGAGCACCATGAGGCTGACGGCCCAGACCACCAGGACCGGACCGAGGTCGCGGCCCCGGGGGAAGTCGACGCCGAGGAAGCGCCGACTGGCCAGCGAGAGCACCTCCCGCTTGCGAACCAGGTAGTAGGCGAAGAAGACCAGCAGCGCCAGCTTGGCGAACTCACCGGGCTGGATGGAGAAGCTGCCGATCCGGATCCAGAGCTTCGCGCCGTTGATCTCCGACATGCTCGCCGGCAGCACCGCCGGGATCAGCACCAGCACGATGCCGGCCAGCCCCAGGGTGTACGCGTACCGGGAGACCGAGCGGTGGTCGCGCACCAGCGCGAGCAGCCCGGCGGCG
Source organism: Micromonospora sp. WMMA1923 (assembly GCF_049179195.1). NCBI lineage: Bacteria > Bacillati > Actinomycetota > Actinomycetes > Micromonosporales > Micromonosporaceae > Micromonospora > Micromonospora sp. WMMA1923. Next base: position 5,846,884 of record NZ_JBMHLZ010000001.1, on the reverse strand, counting down.
AGGAGCACCGAGATCAGCGTCCAGGCGAGCTGCCGGCCACCGATGCCGGCGAAGATGGCCAGGTCGTCCCGTTGGGCCGGTGCGGCGTTGTCCAGGTCGATCCGGCGCAGGTAGCCCACCCCGATGCCGTTGAGCAGGGCGACCGCCGGCAGCAGGGCCGGATCGGCGAACGGGGCCAGGAACCGGATGACCAGGTGCAGACCGAGGAAGACCGCACCCAGCGCCGCCGCCGGGATCCAGAAGTCCGCGGTGATCGTGTCGAGCAGCGTCGCCTCGATGGTCGCCTGGTAGGCGGCGACCAGCACCATCGCCAGCAGGAGCAGCCACAGCTCGGAGTTGCGCCGGGACCGGGCGAGGCGTACGCCGGACTGCCCGCCCGTCGTCACGGGCGAGCTTGCCGGGTTGGCCGCTGCGGTCACGCGTCGTCCCTAGGGTTGGTGCCGGCGCTCACTCGGCCGGCCGGCAGCCCGCCGGGTCGAGCACCGGCGGGGCCAGGTCGGAGGGGAGCACCTCGGGCGTGGGGGTCGGGGCCGGTCGGGACGTGCTGGCCGCCGTGCCCCGGGGGGTCGGCCGTCCGCTGGCCGCCGGCGAGGCCGGCGCTTCGGGGGAGGCGGTGACCTCCGGGGTCGGCACCGGGCTCGGCGGGCAGACCGGCTTGAGGTTCGGGTTGGTCGGGTCGTCGTTGGTCAGGTCGGCCAGTCGACGGACGGCGTCCGGCTCGTTGCTGGCCTGGATGCCCTGCTTGACCTGCTCCTGGGCGGCCAGGGTGAGATCGTCCAGCCGGGCCGGGCTGGTGGAGTGCAGGGTGGACAGGTCCATTCCGGCTACCTGGCCGGGCACCCCCCGGAAGACGGCGAGCTGCCCCTCGTCGGTGGCTCCGACGTAGTACTGCCGCTGGGTGTAGCTCCACCCGGCGAAGAGGCCACCACCGAGGATGACAAGCAACGCCGCCAGCATCGCGGCGGTACGGACCGGACGGCGCTTGGGGCGCTCCGGCTCGTCGTCCCGGCTGGTCGAGGAGTCCTCCGGCGCCGGCGGTCGGGGGGCGGAGAGCGCCGAGGCCCGGGCGGCCGGCGTGGAGACGTCGGCGGAGGTGGCCATCCCCCGGTCCCGGGCGGCGGCGCCACCCACGATCGGGGCCGCCTCGACGATGTCCCGGTCGGTGGCGTCGGCGATGATGACCGTGATGTTGTCCGGGCCACCGCCGCGCAGCGCGAGTTGCACCAGCCGCTCGACGCACTGCTGCGGGTCGGTGTACTCCCGCATGGTGTCGGCGATGGTCTCGGCACTGACCACACCGGAGAGGCCGTCGCTGCAGATCAGGTAGCGGTCGCCGGTGAGCACCTGGCGGACGCTGTACTCCGGGTCGATGTCGCGGCCGTCCAGCGCCCGGGTGAGCAGGGACCGCTGCGGGTGGCTGCTCGCCTCCTCGGGGCTGATCCGCCCCTCGTCGACGAGCATCTGGACGTACGTGTCGTCCTTGGTGATCTGCGCGAACTCGCCGTTGCGCTGCAGGTAGGCCCGGGAGTCCCCGATGTGGACCATCCCGATCTTGCTGCCGGAGAAGAGGGTCGCGGTCAGCGTGGTGCCCATCCCCTCCAGTTGGGGATTGGCCTCCACGGTGTCGCGGAGCTGTTGGTTGGCGGTGCCGACGGCGGAACGCAACGCGTCGACGAGCGCGTCCCCGGGGACGTCCTCGTCGAGCGGCGCCAGGGCACCGATGACGATGTTGCTGGCGACGTCACCGGCGGCCATGCCGCCCATGCCGTCGGCGACGGCGAGAAGCCGCGGCCCGGCGTAGACGGAGTCCTGGTTTCCGTCTCGGATCAGACCGCGGTCGCTGTGGGCCGCATAGCGCAGGGTCAGAGTCATGGCCGTAATTCGAGAGAGGTGCGGCCGATCCGGATCGGCACGCCGAGGGGGACGGGGGTTGGTCCGGTGACCTTAGCGCGATCGAGGTAGGTGCCGTTAGTCGATCCGAGGTCCTCGACGAACCACTGCCCGTCACGCGGCAGCAGTCGGGCGTGTCGCGCCGAGGCGTAGTCGTCGGTGATGACGAGCGTGGAGTCCTCGGCCCGACCGATGGTGATCTGGGCCTCGCCCAGGGTGATTCGGGTGCCGGCCAGCTGACCGGCGGTCACCACCAACTGGTGCGCGGCCCTGCCCCGCTTGACCTTCGCCTGCTTGGCCGGCGGCTGTCCGGTCGAGGCACCCACCGCACGCGGCGCGGCCACCAGTCGACCCGACCGGGCACCCGCGAAGAGGTCCCGACGGATCACACCGACCACCGTGAAGACGAAGATCCAGAGCAGGATCAGGAACCCGAACCGGGCGACCGTGATGACGAGTTCCGGCAAGGCGGCTAGCCGTCCACGCGGAAGGTGAGCGTGGTGGTGCCGAGCTGGATCATGTCACCGGGGTTCAGCGCGACGGCGGAGACCCGCTGCCCGTTGACCATGGTGCCGTTGGTCGATCCGAGGTCGGTCAGCACAACCTGCCCACCGTCGAAGTCCAGCCGGGCGTGTCGCCGGGAGATGCCGACGTCCGGCAGTCGCAGGTTGGCCTGATCACCACGCCCTATCACCGTCGAACCCATCTGCAGGGGATAGGTACGGCCGTCGCCGGAGACCAGTCGCACGTTGCGACCGCCACCGTGCCCGGGTGGCGGGCCGTAGCCACCACCCTGGTCGTAGGAGGGGTAACCGGGCGGGCCGGCGTCGTATCCGCCCTGGTCGTAGCCGGGGGCCGAGACCGGGGCGACGTCACCCCCGGTGTAGACCTCGGCGGTGACCCGGAACATACCGGTGTCCAGGCCCTCGCCCCGCTCGATCTCGACGATCACGTCGCCGTAGACCGTCCAGGCCTGCTCACCGATGAACTCCGCCTGCGACTGGGCCAGCTCCTGGGCCAGTGCGGCGGCGTACGGTGCCAACCTGCTGTGGTCGTACGGCGAGAGATCGATCACGTAGCGGTTGGGCACCAACGTGCGCCCACCGGCCAGGATCGCCTTGTGCGCCTCGGCCTCCCGCTGCATGGCGTTGAGGATCTCCACGGGGTGGACCACCCCTTTGAAGACCTTGGCGAAGGCCCCTTCGACCAGGCCTTCCAGTCGCTTCTCGAAGCGTTGCAGCACGCTCACCGGCTCCTCCTCGGGTCCCGAGGACATGATGGTATCCGGCCGAAGCGCGCGCAGCTCACACGCCGCTCGGCCGCCTGTCGTCGGCCCGCTCGGACGGGCCAATGCTGTCGTGCTACTCTTTCGTCCGCCACGAACGGTAACCGATCGTGGCAAGCGCCAGGGACAGCGTAGTATCTGCCGGGCTCGCTGGAGACAGCGGGACCGCAGCGGCTAGGGTGTTCCGGGTCATGCCACGGGGATGTGGCGGAATGGCAGACGCGCACGGTTCAGGTCCGTGTGTCCGAAAGGACGTGGGGGTTCAACTCCCCCCATCCCCACCACTGAGCAGGGGCTCCGCAGCGATGCGGGGCCCCTGCTTCGTTCCGGGCGACGCCACCCGTTAGGCCGGCCGCCACGGGGGTAGGTCGGGGCGGGACGGCCGGCCAAGCTCCACGCTGGGGCGTATCGGACACCGCGCTATGCTCCGGTGGTTTCTCCAGCGTCCGAACCCAGGAGTGGCGAGTGAGTGTCGCGTTGGTGACCGGATCCGGCGGTCTGATCGGATCAGAGGCGGTACGACACTTCGCCGGCCTCGGTCTGGACGTCGTCGGCATCGACAACGACATGCGCCAGGAGTTCTTCGGCGCCGAGGCGTCGACCGCCTGGAACGTCCGCCAGCTCACCGACGAGCTGGGGTCGGCATACTCGCACCACAGCATCGACATCCGCGACCGGGACTCGATGGCGAAGCTCTTCGCCCGGTACGGCCGCGAGATCGCTGTGGTGATCCACACTGCCGCGCAGCCGTCGCACGACTGGGCGGTCCGCGATCCCTTCACCGACTTCGACGTCAACGCCGGCGGCACGCTGAACGTGCTGCAGAACGTCCGGGAACACTGCGTCGAGACGCCGGTGATCCACTGCTCGACCAACAAGGTCTACGGCGACCGCCCGAACAGCCTGCCGCTGGTGGAGCGGGAGACCCGGTGGGAGATCGAGCCGGGGCACCCGTACGAGCAGGGCATCCGCGAGGACATGTCGATCGACGCCTGCCTGCACTCGGTCTTCGGGGCCTCGAAGGTCGCCGCCGACGTGATGGTGCAGGAGTACGGCCGGTACTTCGGCATGCGTACCGCCTGCTTCCGGGGCGGCACGCTGACCGGCCCGGCGCACTCCGCGACCGAGCTGCACGGTTTCCTCGGGTACGTGATGCGGGCCAACATGGAACGCCGGACGTACAAGATCTTCGGGTACCAGGGCAAGCAGGTCCGGGACGCGATCCACAGCTCGGACGTGGTCTCGGCGTTCGAGGCCTTCTTCCGCAACCCGCGCTCGGCGGCGGTCTACAACCTCGGCGGTGGCCGGCACTCCAACACCTCCAACCGCGAGGCGTTCGCACTGGCCGAGCAGATCACCGGCGAGGAGATGCGCACCGAGTACGTCGAGGCCAACCGGATCGGCGACCACAAGTGGTGGATCGGCTCGAACGAGGCGTTCCAGACTGACTACCCCGACTGGAAACAGGTGTACGACGTACCGATGATCATGCGAGAGATCCACGAGGCCAACGTCGGCAAGTGGGTGCCGGCGTGAGTACCCAGACCAAGCGGAACGTGTTGGGCGTCATGGTCGACGCCACCGACTACGCCTCGGCCACCGAGGAGGTGGTCTCCGCCGCCCGGGACCGTCGCCCGCTGGCGCTGACCGCGCTGGCCGTGCACGGCGTGATGACCGGGGTACTCGACCCGGCCCACAACGCCCGGCTGAACTCCTTCGACGTGGTCACCCCGGACGGGCAGCCGGTGCGCTGGGCGCTCAACCTGCTGCACCGCGCCGAACTGTCGGACCGGGTCTACGGCCCGCAGTTGACCCTGCACGTGCTGCACCGCTTCGCCGACGAGGGCCTGCCGGTCTACCTGTACGGCTCCACCGAGGAGACCCTGGCCCGACTGGTGCCGGCGTTGGAGCGGATGTTCCCCGGCATCAAGATCGCCGGGATGGAGCCGTCGAAGTTCCGCCAGGTCCAGCCGGGCGAGGACGTCGAGATCGCCGACCGGATCAAGGCCAGCGGGGCCCGGCTCGTCCTGGTCGGGCTCGGCTGCCCCCGCCAGGAGATCTTCACGTACGCGATGCGCCCGCTGCTGGACATGCCGATGATGGCCGTCGGCGCGGCCTTCGACTACCACGCCGGTCTGCTGCGCAACCCCCCGCCGTGGATGCAGAAGGCGGGCCTGGAGTGGTTCTGGCGGCTCGGCCTGGAGCCGAAGCGGCTGTGGAAGCGGTACGTCATCCTCAACCCGGCCTACCTGGGTCGCCTGGCGGCGCAGAAGACCGGCGTCTGGAAGGCCCGTCCACCGGCCCCCGCCACGGACCGCCCCACCACCTTCGCGGTCTGACCCACCCAACCGCCGGAGCGTGACCCCACTGACACCTCACGGTCGCCCCGCCTCCGCGGTGCCCACCACATCAAGGATCCTGCGCGACCACCCGGGCGTGGTTCGCGCAGGATCCTTCATGTAGGGGTCTTCTCACCCGATGCGCCGGCAGGCCGGAGGTCAGGCGGGGTCTGATCGCGGGGTGACGTAGACGCCCTTGCCCTGGTGTCCCTGGACGAGGCCCTCGGCCTGGAGAATCAACAGCGCTGACCGTACGGGCTCGGCCGACACTCCGTATTGGACGGTCAACTCCCGCAGCGACGGCAGCTTGTCGCCGGGGGCGTACTCACCTGCGGCGACCTTGTCACGGATGTCCTGCGCGATCCGTTGGCGATCAGAAATTCGGGGCATGGCGACTCCTGGTAGGCCCCAAGATCTTCGCACGCCCGCAGGTTGTCGGCCAACACGCCGAGTAGGAGATCTGGTCACTCCCTGTCATCTAATGCTTTGCATTGTATGTTGTCCAGGCGGATCCTCCTGCGAAGCCTGGTAGGCAACCGGCTTTCGGTAGACCACCGCGCCGGCTGGCACGACCGTCCACCCTCCGGCCGGTCGTGCCAGCTCCACTGCCACGCACCAGCGCGCAAGCCCGTCCCCGGGCGTACCCACCGCCCCCGCTACACCGGCAAGACGACACCACCGAACGGGAGTGAAAGGAAACCGACGCGATGCGCAGCCTCCTCCGGCCTCTCATGAGCAGACGCAGTTCCCCTGGAGACGTTCGTCCCGGTGCACCGAACCGACCGCCCGTTGAGGCGTACCAACCGGTCCTGCACATGCCGTTACGACCGAGGCAGGTCCGGGGGCGCACCTTCACGGTGCGCCGCCGTGGTGCGGACCTGTTCGAGGTCGCCGCCTTCCTCGATCGGGTCGCGAAGGAACTCACGACGGCGCAGACGGCGCTCGTCGCCAGCCGGGCGGAGGCTGCCCGGTTACGGAACGCACTGGCTGCCTGGCAGACCTGGCACCTGACCCAGTGCGCCGACCAGAACCAACCGACATGAGTGATCGCTACGTCATCCACCTGCCGGTGGACGCCCCGGACCTGGTTCGCGCCAAGTTACTCGCCAGGACCGCTGCCCGATCGCTGGCCTTCATCACGAGCATCGACCCCGGCGAGACCACCGTCTCCGCCGAGGACGACCAGACAGTGCATCATCGGGTCTTCTGCGACATCCGGCTCGCCAACGGCCGCCGATGCATCCTCCGCGCCGGCCACGAGACCCCCTGCACCGCCCGGCGGCCCGCCTGACCGGCTCCCGGGATCGCGCAGTTTCCTGGTTGTGGGGGACCACGGCAGGAGTGGAAGCCACCACAACCAGGAAACTGGCCACCGGCCTGCCCGCACGGGAGATGCGGGCAGGCCGGGTCGGGTCAGAGGGTCAGGGACCAGGTGTCGACGTAGCCGGTGTCACCGGAGAAGACGTCCCGGACGCGCAGCTGCCAGGTGCCGTCCGCCGCCTTCGCCGAGAGGTTCACCGAGTACGTGGCGTCGACGTCGTCGGCACCGTCCAGGATGCTGCTGTTCTTCAGCCGGTAGGCGGTGCCGTCCGGGGCGAGCAGGTCGATGACCAGGTCACCCCGGTAGGTGTGGACGATCTTCACCGCGACCGAGGACGAGGCCGAGGCGGCCCGGCCGCAGCCGGCGATCGCGATCGAGCTGGTCACCCCGGCCAGGGCGCTGTCCGGGATCGAGACGTCGGTGCCGTTGCTGCCCGAGCAGGAGCCACCCGGGCCGGTCACCGTCAGGGTGAAGGTGGCCGTCCGGGTGGCCGACGCGCCGGTGCCGGTGACGGTCACCGGGTACGAGCCGGCCGGGGTGCCCGCCGAGGTGGCGACGGTGAGCGTCGACGAGCCGCCCGAGGTGACGCTCGCCGGGCTGAAAGAGGCGGTCGCCCCGCTGGGCAGTCCGCTGGCGCTGAGGCTGACGGACTGGGCCGAGCCGTTGGTGGTGGCGGTGGCGACCGTGGCGGTCACCGAACCGCCCGGCGTGGTGGAGCCGGACGTCGGCGACACCGACACCGAGAAGTCGTCGGCCGGCGGCGGGGTGCTGCCGTTGACCACGTACAGCAGCTTGTTGGGTGAGCCGGTGCCCGGGTTGGTCACCACGTTGTCGGTGGCGTTGTCCACCAGGAAGTCACGGACCTGTTGCGGGGACCAGGTCGGGTTGACGCTGGCCACCAGGGCCGCCGCCCCCACCACGTGCGGGGTCGCCATCGAGGTGCCGCTGATCGTGTTGGTCGCCGTGTCGTTGGTGTACCAGGCGGACGTGATCGACGAGCCGGGGGCGAAGAGGTCCAGGCAGGTACCGATGTTGGAGAACGAGGAACGGGCGTCGGTGTTGGTGGTCGAGCCGACGGTGATCCCCTCGGTGGTCCGCGCCGGTGAGCTGTTGCAGGCGTTGGAGCCGTTGTCGTTCCCCGCCGCCAGGCCGTACGTCACCCCGGAGTTGATCGAGTTACGGACGGCGGTGTCGAGGGTGGCGTTCGCGCCGCCGCCGAGGCTCATGTTGGCCACCGCCGGCTTGACCGCGTTCGCGGTGACCCAGTCCACCCCGCCGACCACCCCGGCGATGGTGCCGCTGCCGGCGCAGTTGAGCACCCGTACGCCGACCAGCGTGACGCCCTTCGCCACCCCGTACGCGCCGCCGCCGACGGTGCCCGCGACGTGCGTACCGTGGCCGTTGCAGTCGTCGGCCGGGCCGCCGTCGACCGCGTCGAACCCGGTGACGGCGCGGCCCCCGAAGTCGCTGTGGCTGAACCGGATGCCGGTGTCGATGATGTAGGCGTGCACGTTGCTCGCCGTGTTCGGGTAGGTGTAGGAGCTGTCCAACGGCAGGTTGCGCTGGTCGATCCGGTCCAGCCCCCAGGACGGCGGGTTGGCCTGGGTGCCGGCGATCGACACGGTGTGGTTCTGCTCGACGTACGCCACGGCGGGGTCGGCGGCGATCCGGGCGGCGGCGTCGGCGTCGACCCGGGCCTCGAAGCCACGGAGCGCGGCACCGTAGGTGCGGGCCACCGTGCCACCGTGCCGGCCGACCAGGCGGTTGGCGTTGTCACCGACCCGGCTGCGGCCGACGGCGCTGTCCTTGAACACGACGATGTAGCTGCCCGCGACGGCGGTGGCCCCACCGGCTGCCCGGACCGGACCGACCGGCTCGGCGGCCATGGCGGGGGTGGCGGCCGCGAGCATGGCCAGCGCGGCCACTCCGACGAGGACGGACCTGTGTGGAATACCCATTCTCCTACCTCCCTCTGACCGGTGCCGACGTCCGGACACTCGTGGTTACGGACCGACAACGACCGATCACGCTGAGGCTAGGGCATGGAAGTTGCCAGTAAACATGCCGAACTCCCCATCACCCCGGTGGGATGGCCCCTACGGGTGAAGTGGGGGCGGGCCCAGGGTGCCGACCCGGATTCGCTCCGCCGGATAATGGGCAAGTCTCATGGCATGGACAGTCATCTCACCGTTCTGCTCGCGGTCGCCGCCGTCTGGCTCACCGCCGGTCTCCTCGCCGAGGGGATGCCCCGGCTGGACCGGGCGCGCGTCCTGCGCCGACGGGTGCACTGGCTGTTCGTACTCACCCTGACCGGGCTGGGGCTGACCGCGGGGGTGCTGATGGCTGGCCTGCAGAGCGCCGGTTCCGCGCCGGCCGACCGGGCCGCCGCCGGACTCGCCCTCGCGATGGCACCGGCGGCCGTGGTCGCGGTCTGCACCGTACGCCGGTTGCGCCGGCTCCAGGCCGGTGCCGCCGCCTTCGCCACCGCGCCGCGGACCCCGGCCCCGCACGGCCTGCGGGCCGCCGCCGCGCACCCGCTGATCGGCCTGCCGCTGCAGATCACCGGCCTGGCGACGGTGCCGGGCGTGCTCTCCGCCACCGGCATCGACCTCTTCGACGGCGGTGGCGTGACCGGGCCGGCGATCACCGTCGGCGTACTCGGCATCATCGCCATCGCGATCCGCCACGCGCTGCGGCACAACCGGCTCGCCGAGCGGGCCCTGGCCGAGCCCGCCACCAGCTCACCGCGCTCGGCCAGCCCCCTGCACGTATAGCAGTTCCAGGATCGCCCGGGTCGCCTCGAACCAACGGTCCAGCCAACCCGGCGGGGGCACGCTGCCCTTGGGCGGCAGCTCCATCAGCAGGCCGCGCAGCAGGGGGTGGTCGACCAGGGACTCGGTCGACTCCAACGGCCAGCCGCTCGGCGGGAACGAGGGCTCGGTGAGCGGGTTCGGATCCAGCGAGGGCAGTGCCAGCGGCACCCCGACCTGCTCCGGGCCGGGCGGTGCCGTCTCCCGGCGGTCGAGTTCGGAGTCGGTGGAGACCACCTCCGTCAGGACGCTGTCCCGGCGGGCACCCCGGTACTTGCCACCGAACCGTTCCGACTTCCCCGGACCGTTGGTGTGGTTCTCTGACCCGATCGTCGTCATCCGTTTCGCCTGCCTCGCTCGGTCTGCGGATCCGTGCGGCGGGTTGTCGACCAGCGCCGTACCGAGGGGTACAACGAGTCGGGACGGAAGTGGCGACGGGACCACCCGTGGGGGCACCCGAATCGTCGCCCGGTGCCGGCACCGCGAGGGGCGCGGTCCCGGCCGGCCACGCTGCCGGACGGTTCCGCGCCCCTCGACTCTGCTGCCGGTCGGTCAGTCCCGGCCGAACACACCCTGCCTGGCACCGGCGACGAAGGCGTGCCAGTCACCCGGAGCGAAGACCAGCGCCGGCCCGGACCGGTCCTTGGTGTCCCGGACCCCGACCGCGCTGCTCGCGTACGCCACCTCGACGCAGTTGTCGCAGTTCGGTCCGCTCTTGGAGCTCTTGAACCAGACCGCCTGCGTCAGGTTCGCGGGGAACCCCTTGGTCGCCACTTCCACAACGGCTCCTCTGCCAGTGTCACGATGTGTGCAATGGACTCCTCGGGTCCGACGGCGGCTGCTCTGATCTGCTCGAAGATGGAGTGGTACTTGTCTAGTTCGTCGCTCTTCTCCAGGAAGAGCCCACCCGTGGCGTTCTCCGCGTACACGACTCCCGGGTCACCGGGCTCGTGGAAGCTGAGGATGGTGAAGGTGCCGTCCATGCCGGCATGCGCGCCCGCCTCGAAGGGCAACAACTGGAGCGTCACGTTCGGCCACTGCGCCACCTCCACCAACCGCTGGAGCTGACCACGCATCACTGCGTCGCCGCCCACCGGTCGACTCACCACCGCCTCATCGAGCACCACCGACAGATTGACCGGATCGTCCTGGGTCAACAACGACTGGCGGGCCATTCGGACACGGACTTTCTGCTTTACTTCTTCCTCGGACAGGTCGGGGCGGGCGAGCCGGAGCATCGCGTCGGCGTACTCCTGGGTCTGCAGCAGGCCCGAGACGACCTGTTGCTCGTAGGTCCTGATCGTCCGGGCGGCGTCCTCCAGGCCGACGTACGCGCCGGAGAGAACGTGGCTGTACGGATGCCACCAGCCCTTCTGCCGGGCCTCCCGGGCGAACTGCACCAACTCGTCGCTCTCGGCCTCCGATGTCCCGTAGATCTGGAGCATGTCGCGGACGTCGCGGGGGGTGACGGTGGTGTGTCCGGTCTCGATCCTGGAGACCTTCGACGTCGAACACTCCAGTTGCTGGGCCACCACCTCGATGGTGACGCCCGCGTGCTCCCGCCGACGGCGTAGTTCGGCGCCGAGCCGGCGACGTCGGATGGTGGGGCTACGCCGTTCACTCACGACTCACCTCGAGTCAGGGCCGGTCCGGGCAGCGAGACACTCGCGCTCACCGAGCTACCTCCGGTTGATCGCGCCTACTTCGCGACGCCCGCCGGGGGCGCGACCGTCGGGCGGCGGGCGATCGTTCGCGGCATGGGGGTGGTGCCGTTCGTCGGCCGGCCGCGACGGCGAAACGGGCGTCCAGTGTGCCGCTAGGGATCGAGAGCTTCAAGCGCACCCGTGTGGCGTGTTCACGTACGCAGTTCCGCCAGCCGTTCACGCATCGGCAAAAGCCAAGGTGCAACTTGCATGTATCCGAACACTGATGCACTCTAACCGTGTGACTCGGGTTACTCACCGTTGGTGTCGACCTTCGGACCTACCTGCTTCGCCCCACCGGAGCAGGTAGGTGAAACCTTCCTGAGCTGCGGTTACACGCGGGACCGCCCCGGAGAGACAACCCCGCCGAGGTAGGCCGACCGGCTACGGCGGTGGGACGCCAGCCGGGCGCACCAGGTGCTGATCGGACGCTGGCACGCCACCAGTGAGCCGGACCGACCAGCACCGTCCGACCCAAGCCGGCGGACAGGGCACGACCTTGTCGCCGGAACGTGACCTTCCCCGTTCAGCTCCCGCCGGTGTGACCGCCGGCCAACCCTTCAGGAGCCCATGTGCTTCCCCGCCCTGGTGACGTTCTGCACGTGACTCGCGCGGCGAGCGTCCAGTTCCGCCGCCCGCTCATCTTCCGGGTGATCAAGGTGCACGACTGGCCGACGTACCAAGGTTGGGTCTGGCTCGAAGGTTACGAGCTGGACGCGACCGGGGACGCGGTCAGCCGGCGGTCGATCTACGTCAAGCACGAGGGGCTGCGCCAGCTCCACATCGCTGAGCCCCGACCGCACACCGTGCGGACCCGCCGCCCGGTCGCCCGGACCCCGGTCCGGGTGGGCTGACCTCGTAGTTTTCCGTCCGCCGGGTGGGCTACCGGCATAGAATCGGTACGCCCACCCCGGCACGTTCCACCCCGCGCGGCCCGGACCCCGAACCTGGGATGGCCATGCTGAGAATGTCCGCCACGCAGCAGCGACACCGCATCCGCTACGCCCTCGGGGCTCTCCTGCTGCTCGGAGCCGCGACCACCCTGGTGGTCCTGGCCCGGGGCCCCGCCTACTCCGCCACCCGCCTGCCGGCCCCGGTGCCGGCACCGGAGATCTTCGTCGCCGAGGAGTCGGCACCCCCGACCGAACCCTGGGTCGATCCCTGGGCCGTCCCCGGGGCCACCGACACCGCCGAGAACGCGGCCGGAAGACCGGCCGGCACCGCCGAGAACGCGGCCGGAAGAGCGGCCGGCACCGCGGAGAACGCGGCCGGGAGAGCGGCCGGCACCGGTACGGGGACGGCCCTCGGGGCACCGTCCCGTCCCGATTCGACTGCCCAGTCCGGTCTGACTGACCCGTCCGGTCTGGCGGCCCATTCGGATCTGGCGGCCCAGTCCGGTCTGGCGGCTCGATCCGGTTCGGCGGCCCGGACCGCAGACGACGGCGTACGGCGCTCGCTGTTCTGGTCGGGCCTCCTCGGCCTCGCCGTCTCGTTCGTCGGTATGGGGATGATCGGCTTCCGCCGCCGGCAGTGGTGACCCGACCGGTCGGGAGGCCAGGCCGGCGACGGTGGGCCGGTCAGCGGGTAACCGTCGCCTCCCCAGTGGCGGTCGGGGCAGCCGGGCTGGTCGGTGACGGGTTCTGGGCCGCGACGACCAGGAGCACCTGTTGTCCCGCCGGCACCGGCACGCCCACTCCCGGGTTGACCCCGATCACCGTGCCGGGGCGCTGCGGCGACGGCTGGTACTCCACCCGGTAGCTCAACCCGAGACCGGTCAGCACCGCCTGCGCGGTCGCCTGCGACAGGCCGACCACCGGTGGTACCGGAACCTGCCCGGGAACGGCCGGGGCGGTGGTGGCCGGGGCGGTCGTCGGCGGCGCGGTGGTGGCCGGCGCCGTGGTCGGCGGCGGGGTGGTCGCGGGCGAACTGGGCGGCACCGTGGTCGGTGCGACGCTCGGCTGCGGTGACGGTGGCAACTGCGGACCCGGCTCGTCCACCTGCTGCACCGCGAACCAGAACACCGTCCCGAGCAGCCCCAGCAACACCAGCGCGACCACCGCGAGCGCGATGGGAGCCCACCACCGGCGGTCGACCGGCTCGTCGTCGTACCACTCGGTGCCCGGCTCCGGCGGACGGGGCGGCGGCACCCCGGCCCGTCCCGACCAGACCGCCGGCCCGGCCCGCCGAGCGGTCGAATCCACCCCCGTCCCGGTACGCCCCAGCGGTAACGCCACCGTCCGGTCCGGCGGCGCCACGGTCCGGTGCGGCGGTACGACCGGCTGGGTGACGTCCGGCCCGACCGGCGGTTCGGCCCGCTGGGTGACGTCCGGCCCGACCGGCGGTTCGGCCCGCTGGGTGACGTCCGGCCCGACCGACGGCTCGGCCCGCTGGGTGACCTCCGGCCCGACCGACGGCTCGGCCCGCTGGGTGACCTCCGGCCCGACCGGCGGCTCGGCCCGCTGGGTGACCTCCGGCCCGACCGGCGGCTCGGCCCGCTGGGTGACCTCCGGCCCGACCGGCGGAAGTCCCCGGGTACGGTCGTCGTCCGCTGCGTCGGATGGTTGCTGGTGGTCGTCGCTCATGTCGTCAGCTCGCTGCACTCGGGCCGATGGTGGCGGCGGTGTCGACGATCTGGGCGGCGGTTTCGGTGTCGGCAGCGGTGTCGGCAGCGGCGGTTTCGGTGTCGGCGGTGGCACGCTCGTGCGGCCGGGATGATTCGCTCGCGGGCTCGCTCATGGCACGTCCCCTCCGGGCGGGCTTCCTGGCCCTCGTGGGTCCACCCAGCGGGCCGGGCAGCCTTCGACCGAGACGAACAGGGTCAACCCCGGGTCACCGGCCACCTGCGATCAGTCCACCACAATCGCCACGACTCGCCGGTGTGCCGCGCGGACGTTACGCTCCCCCGCATGGCCAGGGGCTGGGCAGGATCCATCATCACCGCGATCGGCGTCGCCGCCGGCGCGGGTGCGGCTCAACTCGGCTTCGGCTACGGACTCGGCATCATCAACTTCACCCCGGCGACGGACCCGGACGAGGCCGCCTGGGTGGCCAGCCTGGCCTGGGCCACCTGGATCGCGGCCACCTCGACCATCGTCGGCGCGGCCTGCGCCCAGCGACTGCACGAACCGTCGGGCGACATCCCAGCCCGGACCGCGAATGCCCTGCCCCGTGCCGGGAACGACCCGGCCCGAACCGAGGACGGGCTGCCCCGTACCGGAAGCGACCCGGCCCGGGGCGAAGACGGGCTGCCCCGTACCGAAGACGGGCTGCTGCGGACCAGGGAGGACCCGATCCGGACGGGAGACGATCGGGCTTCGACCGGCGACGAGGCGGCCCGGACCGGGGCCGGTCGGGACCGGGCCGGCGACGACCCGGCCCGGGGCGAAGGCGGGGCGCCACCCGAGGACGGTCGCGGGCGGGTCACGGGCGGGGTGCTGGGCCGGCTGACACTGGCCGTCGCAGCTGCGGTCGGCGCCATGATCACCGTACTACTGGTCGCCGTGCCGGCCCGGATGGCCGACGTACCGGACACCTTCTCACCGCAGAGCGTTGCCGGCGGGTACGCGGGCGTCGGCGTACTGGTCGGGTTGTTGATCGCCCTCTGGGCGCTGCACTCCCCGGCGGCCCGTGCCAACCTGGTGGCGACCGTCGGGTGGTTGTGGCTGCTCGCGGTGGCCGCGGTGGTGGACGGGGTGCTCTCCGGCCGTGGACTGACCACCGCCCAGCTCGGTATCTGGCAGCTCAGCGCGGACAACCCCGGCTTCTGGTTCCGGGACTACTTCTACTGGCCCGGTGCGGCGCTGGCGCTGGGATCCGCCCTGGTCATCGGCGGGTTCGCGGCCAGACGCAGTGCCCGACAGCCCCATCGTCAGGTCGGCACGGCGGTGTCCGGAGCGGCCGGCCCGCTGCTGGTGGCATTGGCGTACTTCCTGGTCGTACCCCGGCTCGCGGTGCTCGGCCCGGAGCAGGTGTCGGCGCATCTGATGGCCCCGTACGCCGTCATCGTCGGGGCGGGTGCCTCGGTCGCGGTGACCGCACTCGGCCAACGGTCCGCCGCCCGCCGCGCCCGTTCGGCGGCCGGGGCCGAACCTGCGGGATCGGCTCGGACCGGGCGCGCCGTACCGAACCCGGACGGCGTGACCTCGATGGCCGGCCCAGGGTCTTCGGTGCCGGACGCCGACGGCACGCCTCCGGCGGCCGGTACGGGGTCGACCACTGCGGGGTTGTCGTCCGGCACCGACCGGGCGGCCCCGGGCGTACCCAGGCAACGATCGGCACCCGATCCACCCGGCGCAACCGGTCGGTCCGGCCCGCCCGACGCTGTCGACCCGCCCAGCCCGGCAGCGGACCCGCCGACCGCGGCCGTGGGCCGGAGCCGGGTCTCCGGTCCGGCGACAGCGAAGCGGAAGCCGCGGAGCCGCGCGTCCCAGAGCCCGTCCGGCCAGGCCTCGGCGAGCGGCGCCGAAGGACCGTCCGCCTCCGCCGGCTCCGCCGGTCCGGCCGCCTCCGCCGGCTCCGCCGGTCCGGCCGCCTCCGCCGGCTCCGCCGGTCCGGCCGCTTCCACCGGGCCCACCGGCCCGGCCGCTCCTACCGGGCCCACCGGCCCAGCCGCTCCCACGGGATCCGTCGGCCCGGCCGGGACGATGCCCGACGCGGGTACCGGGACCGACGCGGGTACCGGGACCGACGCGGGCTCCCCGGTGGCCCCGAAGCCTCGCCCCGGCCCCCGCCGACCCGGCTGAACACTCCGGTCCGAGTCCAGCCCCCACCTCGACCTGTTAGAGGGGTGCCCCGCTCGACCTAAAGCGTTAACAGGGGGCCCTTCCTTACACCTGCCAGGTGTGGACGGGGGTGTTGGTGCGTTGCAGTTCCACGTAGCGCTGCACCATGTGCTGCAGGGCGGCCGGTCGGTCCAGGCCCCGTTGCCGCTCGGCCGCCCGGACCGTCTCGGTCTGCCAGACCGCCCCGTTGCGGCCGGTCCGGCAGCGCTGCTCGATGATGCCGAGCAGGCGGTCCCGCTCCGCCGGGTCGACGCCGAAGCGGTCCAGACCGGTCGCGGCCTTCGGCAGCAGTACGTCGAGCACGAGCTTGGTGACCGGCACCTCGCCGAGGCGGGGCCAGTGCAGGCTCGCGTCCATGCCGCGGCGGGCGGCGGCGTGGAAGTTCTCCTCGGCGGCGCTGAAGGTGAGCTGGCTCCAGATCGGCCGGTCGGCTTCGGCCAGTCCCCGGGCCAGCCCGAAGTAGAAGGCGGCGTTGGCGAGCATGTCCACCACCGTCGGCCCGGCGGGGAGTACCCGGTTCTCCACCCGTAGGTGCGGCCGGCCGTCGGTGACGTCGTAGACCGGGCGGTTCCAGCGGTAGACGGTGCCGTTGTGCAGGCGCAGCTCGGCCAGCTCGGGCACCCCGCCGGCGTGCAGCACCTCGACCGGGTCCTCGTCCTCGCAGATCGGTAGCAGCGGCGGGAAGTACCTGACGTTCTCCTCGAAGAGGTCGAAGATCGAGGTGATCCAGCGCTCGCCGAACCACACCCGGGGGCGTACCCCCTGGGCCTTGAGTTCGTCCGGGCGGGTGTCGGTGGCCTGCTGGAACAGGGCGATCCGGGTCTCCGCCCAGAGCTGCCGGCCGTACAGGAAGGGGCTGTTGGCACCGACCGCGACCTGGACTCCCGCGATGGCCTGGGAGGCGTTCCAGTAGTCGGCGAAGCTGTCCGGTGCCACCTGGAGGTGGAACTGCAGGCTGGTGCAGGCCGCTTCCGGTGCGATCGAGTCGGTGTGGGTCTGGAGCCGCTCCACCCCCTGGATGTCCAGCTCGATGTCCTCGCCCCGGGCCCCCACGATCTGGTCGTTCAGCACCCGGTAGCGCTCGTTGGCGGAGAGGTTGTCGGCCACCAGGTGCTGCTCGGTGAGGGTGGGCAGGATGCCGACCAGGACGATCCGGGCGTCCGAGTCGGCGGCCCGCTCGTCGGCCCGGGTGAGGCTGCCGCGCAGGTCCTTCTCGTAGTCGGCGAAGCCGTTGCCTTCGATCAGCCGGGGCAGGGCGTTCAGCTCCAGGTTGAACCGCCCCAGCTCGGTCTGGAAGAGCGGGTCGGCGATGTCGGCCAGGATCTTGTCGTTGCGCATCGCCGGCTCGGCTGCCGGGTCGGCCAGGTTCAGCTCGATCTCCAGACCGGTCATCGGCCGGTCGGCGTCGAAGCCGAAGTCGTCCAGCATCAGCGCGAAGACGTCCAGGCACCGCCGGACCTTCTGCCGGTAGCGGACCCGATCGTCTCGGGAGTAGTCGCTCTGCTCGACGTCCTTGCCCATGCTGGCCTCCCGGCGCGTGGCGCGATCGGAACGCGTCGTCCCGGAAGCGCGGTGTGAACCACCCACGTTAGGAGCGCGTACCCGTCTCGGCCAGCGTCGGCCCGCCAAGCACGACCCGGACGGCCCTGACCGGGCGGCGGCGCTCCCGGCGGCATCTCTACCCCGCCGGAGGGGCCGGCCACCACCGGCGGGGGGAAATGAGGCGTGCCACACGACCCGCCGGACCGACACCCCCGGGTACGCCCCGAGAAGACCTGCCGGTGGTACGGCGCCGGGCCCGACACCGTCGTCGACGGCGCGGGCCCGGTGGCGGGTCGTGGCGGGGATCAGGCCTGGCGGATGCCTTCGCCCTCGATCTCGATCTTGATCTTCTTGCCCACCAGCACGCCGCCGGTCTCCAGGGCGACGTTCCAGGTGAGGCCGAAGTCCTCCCGGTCGATCTCGGTGCTCGCGGTGAAGCCGAAGATGTCCTGGCCGAACGGGCTGCGGCCGACGCCCTCGAACTCGACCTCCAGGTCGACCGGGCGGGTGACGCCGCGAATGGTCAGCTCACCGGAGAGCACGAACTCGTTGCCGCTCTGGGACTTCACCCCGGTGCTGCGGAACTCCAGCGTGGGGTGGTTCTCCGCGTCGAGGAACTCGGGGCTGCGCAGGTGCGCGTCCCGGTCGTCCTGGGCGGTGGTGATGCTGGCGGCCTGGATGGTCGCGGTGACCGAGGAGGCCAGCGGGTCCTCGGCGACGGTGATGGTGGCGGTCGCCTCGGTGAACTCGCCCCGCACCTTGCTCACCATCATGTGTCGGGCGACGAACCCGACCCGCTTGTGGGCGGCGTCCAGGGCGTAGGTGCCCGGGGTGGGGATGGTGAGACCGTTCCATTCCCGGGTGACCTCGGGGTTGGCGTTGACAGTCATGGCACAGCTCCTGGCGGGTTGTATGGAGTGGTTCGACGTTTGCCTGAGCAACTATAGCCAAAGCAATATTCCCCGTGTCAAGCACTGGTATGCTGGCCAGGTGGACCAGAACGTGTTCGACGACCCCCGGATCACCGCCGTCGGCCTGCTCGTCGAGGCGCACGCCGGGCTGTCGGCCCGGTTCGCCGAGCAACTTGAGGAGCACGGCCTCTCCCCGGTCGAGTTCGAGGTGCTGACCCGCCTCGCCCGCTCGCCCGGCAACCAGCTACGGATGACCGACCTGGCCGCCCAGACCTCACTCTCCACCAGCGGGGTCACCCGCGTGGTCGACCGGATGGAACGCGACGGCCTGCTCTGCCGCCGCGCCTGCCCCTCCGACCGGCGCAGCTCGTACGCGCGGGTCACTGAGGCCGGCCTGGACCGGCTGGACGCCACCCTCCCCGGCCACCTGCGGATCATCGAGCAGTGGTTCACCGGCCAACTCGACCCGGCGGCGCTGGCCGCCCTCCTCGACGGCCTGCGCCGGGTCCGCGACGCGGTACATCCGGGCGCGACCGCGGGCAGCACCGACCCGGCCGACCACCGTCCGGGCGACGCCGGGTCCCACTGACCCCGGGCGGGCAACGTCCCGACCGCTTCACCGACGACGCGCAGCCCGACGACCACGCACTATCACGACCGGCGACGGCCAGAGCGCGCCACGACACCGGCAGAACGACCGGCAGAAGTGCCTTACACAGCCTTAATAACCCCACAAAAGGTACGTAGTGCCTTGATGGCGCTGACTAGTCTCCCTGTCAGCGGGGGCGCACCGGGGGGTGCCGGCGCGAGCGACGAGCGAGGGACAGTCAGGGGGCAAGTCGCTCGCGCCACCCTCCCTGCGGTCCCGGTCGGGTCACCCGGAGCGCGTAGAGCAGCCCCTCCTCCTGTGGCAACAACCGGATCCCGCTGTCCCGGCAGACCCGCTCCAACCGGTCCAGCACCTCGGCGTCCCCGGTGCTCGCCGCCAGCCCCACCAGCGCCTCCACCACGTCCCGCCGGTCCTGACCGCCGGTGGCCGCCTCGGCCGCAGCGGCGAACCACTCCGTCGCCAGTTCACGGTCGCCCCGCAGCAGGGCCACGTTGCCCTCGATCAGCGCGCAGATGCCGTCCTCGGGCCGGATCGCCGTACCGGTCGACCGGTCGCCCCGCGTCGGGGAACCGGCCGCCGTGTCCACCCGGCCCCCTCCGGCGGAGCTGCGCAGTTCGGCCAGCACCTCGGCGGCCTCCGCCCAGCGGCCGTCCTGGGCCAGGGCCAACCCGACCGTGCCGAGCACCCGGCGTCGGTGCCCGGGATCCCCCAGCTCGACCAGGGCCGCCGCGGTCCGTCGTCCCTGGTCCACCGCGTCGACGTACCGGCCCTCCAGCCGGGCCACCTCGGCCAGGTTGGCGCGGACGAGCAGGCGCAGCCGTTGCTCCGCGCACTGGGCGGCGAGTCGTTCCGCGGCGGCCAGTCGCCGTCGGGCCCCGACCAGGTCACCGAGGCGGATGTCGTGCCAGGTGAGGTTGTTCTGGGCCACCGCCGTGTCGCGTACCCGCCCGGTGCCGGTGGCCAGGGTGAGCACCGCCTCCGCCTGCTGCCGCGCCTCGTCGGGTGCGCCGGCGGCGATGAGCAGCGAGCTGAGCACGGCCCGTGCCGCCAGCTCCCCGTCGACGTCACCGGCCGCGGTGAAGGCCGCCAGGGCGGCGCGTGCACCCGGCAGCTCGGCGGCGCCCGCCCGGTGCTCGGCGGCGAGTCGGGCCACCCCCAGCGCCGCCCAGGCCCGCAGCACCGGATCGGCGTCGGCCGTACGGGGATCGGCCAGCAGCCGCCGCAACCACTGCCGGCCCTGGACGTCGCGGCCCCGGAACCGCCACCACCGGGTCAGGCTGGCGGCCAGCCGCAGGGCGGTGACCGGGTCGTCGACCGCCGCGTGCCCGAGCGCGGTGGCGATGTCGCTGCTCACCTCGTCCAACCGGCGTACGGCGGCGGCCAGGCCCGCGCCGGTCAGCTCCGGTGCGGTGCGGACCACCAGCCGGGTGACGATCTCGGCGTGCCGCCGCCGGACGGCGGTCGCCTCCCCGGCGCCGGCGGCCTGTTCGGCGGCGAACTCGCGTACCGCGTCGACCAGCCGGAACCGGAACGAGCCGTGGCTCGCCACGCTGAGCAGCCCCAGCTCGTGCAGCCGGTCCAGCATCGGCGCCCGGTCCACAGGTGTGCCGTCCGGGTCGGCGAGCAGTTCCTCGGCCAGCTCGACCGACCACCGGTCGCGGAACACGGAGAGTCGACGCAGCGCGGTGCGCTCGTCCGGGGCGAGCAGTCGGTAACTGGTCGCCACCGCCTCGCGCAGGGTCACCGCCGCCGGCGAGAGACCGCCACGCGCCTCCGGCCAGATGCGCTCCGGGGGGCGGGCCAGGTCCAGCACCCGGTCGCCGTACCGGTCGAGCAGTTCGTTGAGGTCGAGGATCCGGCCTCGGGCGGCCATCAGCTCGATGGCCAGCGGCAGCCCGCCCAGCCGCCGGACCAGCGCGGCCAACGCCGGCAGCTCGGCCGGCCGGGGTGGCTCCCGGCGTACCTGGGCGAGTCGGGTGGTGAAGAGCGCCGCCGCCGGGTACGCCGCCAACGCCGCCGGCCCGTCCGGGTCGAAGTCCGGCGGTGGTACGTCGAGCGGCGGAACCGGCCAGACGCGTTCCGCGGGCACCCCGACCGGATGCCGTCCGGTGACGATGATCCGCAGGTCGGGCAGGGTCACGCCGAGCCTGGTCAACGCGGCGGCCACCGGGTCCGGGGCCCGTTCCACCGCGTCGACGAGCAGCAGCGCCGGCCGGCCGGCGATCCGGGTGGCCAGCTCGGTATCCCGGCTGACCCCGAAGGACGCCGCCACCGCCGCCAGTACGTCGCCGACGTCCGACCCCTCGCCCACCAGCACTCCGGCGACCCCGCCCGGGTGCTCGGCCGCGACGGTGTGCGCGACCCGCAGCGCCAGGGCCGTCTTGCCCACGCCGGCCAGCCCGACCAGGCTGACCACCGGGGGGTGCCGGTCACCGGTGACCAGTCGGGTCAGCTCGGCGACGTCCTGCTCGCGGCCGGTCAGCTCCACCGCGGCCGGCAGGGCGGTACGCGTACCGTCGAGGTCCTTCGTCATCGGGTCGGTGGGCGCGGCGGGGGCGGACCCGGTCCCGCGCGCCGCGGCGAGGAACGCCGTCCGGACGACCCCGGTGAGCCCCAGGGCACCGGCGATCAGCTCCACGGTGGTGCGCTGCGGACGCGCGGCACGACCCCGTTCCAGGTCCCGGATCGTCCGGACCCCGACCCCGGCCAGGGCGGCCAACTCGGCCTGGGTCAGCCCGGCGGAGCGGCGGTGCCCACGCAACAGATCCGGCAACGCGGCACGGCCGTCCGGGCGCCCTGATCGATCATGGACCGGAGTCATGGGGTGGAAGAGTACGGACCGGGTACGACCGACGGCAGTCGATCGTCGTACTACCGACGCAGGCGCGCCGATTCCCGACAGTGCCGCCGGCCGACCCGATTGCGGGCGCCGGCCGACGGCCGCTGGTGCGCCCGGATCACATGCCGAGATCGCGGGCGATGATCATCCGCTGCACCTCGGAGGTGCCCTCGCCGATCTCCAGGATCTTGGCGTCCCGCCAGAACCGTGCCACCGGGTACTCGTTCATGAAGCCGTAGCCGCCGTGCACCTGGGTGGCGTCCCGGGCGTTGTCCACCGCCACCGTGCTGGCGTGCAGCTTGGCGATCGCGGCCTGCCGCTTGAACCGCTGTCCGGCGAGCATCCGGGCGGCGGCGTCGTAGTAGGCCAGCCGGGCGGTGTGCGCCCGCAGCTCCATATCGGCGATCTTGAACTGGATCGCCTGGTAGTTGCCGATCGGCTGGCCGAAGGCCTCGCGCTGGCTGGCGTACCGGACGGACTCGTCGACGCAGCCCTGGGCCAGCCCCACGGCCAGCGCCGCGATGGCGATCCGCCCCTCGTCGAGGATCCGCAGGAACTGGGCGAAGCCGCGCCCCCGCTCACCGAGCAGGTTGGCCGCCGGCACCCGGCAGTCGTCGAAGGTCAGCTCGTGGGTGTCCGAGGCGGTCCAGCCGACCTTGGAGTAGCCCGGCGCGACGGTGAAGCCCGGGGTACCCGCGGGCACGATGATGGTGGACAGTTCCTTGCTGCCGTCCGGCCGGGTGCCGGTGACCGCGGTGACGGTGACCAGCGAGGTGATGTCAGTGCCCGAGTTGGTGATGAACGCCTTCGACCCGTTGATCACCCACTCGTCGGTGCGCTCGTCCAGCACCGCCCGGGTCTGGGTGCCGCCGGCGTCCGAGCCGAACCCGGGCTCGGTCAACCCGAACGCGGCCAGCGCCTCCCCGCTGAGCAGCTTCGGCAACCACCGCGCCCGCTGCTCGTCGGTGCCGAAGCGCCAGATCGGCATGGCACCGAGGGAGACCGCCGCCTCGAGGGTGATCGCCACGCTGGAGTCGACCCGGGCCAACTCCTCCAGGGCCAGGCAGAGCGCGAAGTAGTCGCCGCCCATGCCGCCGTGCTCCTCCGGGAAGGGCAGGCCGAACAGGCCCATCTTGCCCATCTGCCGGACGATCTCGTACGGGAAGGTGTGCTGCTCGTAGTGCTCGGCGATGACCGGCGCGACGACCTCGCGGGCGAATTCGCGCACGCTCTCCCGCAGCGCCTCCTGCTCCTGGCTGAGCCGGAAGTCCATGGTTCCTCCTGTGTGGCCGGGCCACCACCGACGCTCGTGACGCCGGTGACAGCGGATGGTGCCGGGTGTTCGCTCAGACCGGGGTGACGCCGTGCCGCCGCCGGGAGAACTGCCGGTCCTTGCCCCGGGCGGCGACGAACCGCCGGATCAGCTCGCCGCGCAGCTCGTGCGGCTCGACGATCGCGTCGATCACCAGCTCGCTGGCGAGGCGGACCAGGTCGATGTCGCGCTCGTACTCCTCGCGGCGGGCGGCGACGAACGCGGCCCGTTCGGTCTCGTCGGCGATCGCCGCGATCTTGTTGGCGTAGACCGCGTTGACCGCCGCCTCCGCCCCCATCACCGCGATCTTCGCGGTGGGCAGGGCGATCGTCGCGTCCGGCTCGAACCCGGGGCCGGCCATCGCGTACAACCCCGCCCCGTACGCCTTGCGGACCACCACGCAGATCTTGGGTACGGTCGCCTCGGAGATCGCGGTGATCATCTTGGCCCCGTGCCGGATGATGCCCTGCTTCTCCACCGCGCTGCCGACCATGAAACCGGGTACGTCGCTCAGGAAGAGCAGCGGCACGTTGAACGCGTCGCAGAGCTGCACGAACCGGGTCGCCTTGTCGGCCGAGTCGACGAAGAGCACGCCACCCTTGAACATCGAGTTGTTGCCGACCACCCCGACGACCTCGCCGTTCAGCCGGCCGAAGCCGATGGTCAGCTCCCTGGCCCAGAGCGCCTGGATCTCGAAGAAGCTGCCGTCGTCGAGCAGGCCCCTGACGTACCGGCGCATGTCGAACGCCTGCCGCTCGCTGGCCGGGACCAACGCGGCCAGGTCGGCCTTGGCGGGCGCGTCGACGGCGGGTGCCGTCGGCGGCTGCTGCTGCCAGTTCGCCGGCAGGTACGACAGATAGGTTTTCACCACGTCGAGCGCGTCGGCCTCGGTCTTGCAGAGGAAGTGCCCGACGCCGGACTCGGCGCAGTGCACCTTCGCCCCGCCCATCGCCTCCAGGGTGGTCTTCTCCCCGGTGACCATCTCGACCATCCGGTCCGAGCCGAGGTACATGCTGGCGTTGCCGTCCACCATGGCCACCACGTCGCAGAAGGCCGGAATGTACGCCCCACCGGCGGCGCTCGGGCCGAACAGCGCGCAGACCTGCGGGATCGCCCCCGAGGCGCGCACCTGGTTCCAGAAGATCTTCCCCGCGCCGCGCCGGCCCGGGAAGAGGTCGACCTGGTCGGTGATCCGGGCACCGGCGGAGTCGACCAGGTAGACCATCGGCACGCCGGTCGCGTAGGCCCGTTCGATGATCCGGATGATCTTCTCGACCGTCCGTGCGCCCCAGCTACCGGCCTTGACCGTGGAGTCGTTGGCCATCAGGCAGACCTGCCGGCCGTCGATGGTGGCGGTGCCGGTGACCACCCCGTCGGCGGGCAACCCGTCGGCCGTGGCGTTGGCGTAGAGCCCGTCCTCGACGAAGGAGCCCTCGTCGACCAGGTACGCCACCCGCTCCCGGGCGAAGAGCTTGCCCTTGGCGGCGTTGGCCGCGTGGTATCTGTCCGCACCGCCCGCCCGGGCGCGCTTGCGCAGCTGCTCCAGTGCCTCACCGTCGAGCGTCACGCCGACTCCCTCGCCGCGTTGCCGGCCTCCGGGCCAGCCTGCCTGAACGATCGTTAGGCTAGCGCATCCGGTGGCATCCGGCACAGCTGCCGGCGTGTCCTCGGGAGCACCGGCCGCTGGTCAGGCCGACCTCGGCGTCAGCCGGTCCCGAGGGCCGGCATCGGTGTCAACCCGCTCCGAGCGCTGGCATCGGCGTCAGCCGGTCCCGGGGGCCGGCCCGCAGCACCCCCGAGGGGAGCTGGCGACCGACCAGACGCTCGGCGAGCGCGGCGGCGTCGAGCAGCGCGGCCAGGTCAATGCCGGTGTCGATGCCCATGTCGTGCAGCATGTGCACCGCCTCCTCGGTGGCCAGGTTGCCACTGGCCCCCGGCGCGTACGGGCAACCGCCCAGGCCACCGACGCTGGCGTCGAACTCGGTCACCCCCAGCTCCAGCGCGGTCAGCAGGTTGGCCAACGCGGTACCCCGGGTGTTGTGGAAGTGCAGCAGCACCGGCACCTGCGCGTTGCGGTCGCGTACCGCGGTCAGCAGCTCGCGGACCCGGCGCGGGGTACCCATGCCGGTGGTGTCGCCGAAGGCCACCCGGTCCGCGCCGTCGGCGACCACCCGGTCCACGATCGCGGCCACCCGCGCCGGATCGACATCCCCCTCGTACGGGCAGCCGAAGCTGGTCGCCACGATCACCTCGGCGGTCGCCCCGGCGGAGTGCAGCAGGTCGATCAGCGCCGCGATGTCGTCCAGCGACTCATCGGTGGAACGGTTGACGTTGCGCCGGTTGTGCGTGTCGCTGGCCGAGACCACCACCTCGATCTCGGTGAACCCGGCGGCCAGCGCCCGCTGCGCACCCCGGGTGTTCGGCACCAGCGCCGAGTAGCGCACCCCGTCGACCTTCGCGGCCCGCCGCCACACCTCGTCCGCGTCCGCCATCTGCGGGATCGCCTTCGGATGCACGAACGACACCGCCTCGATCCGCCGCACGCCGGTGCCGGAGAGCGCGTCCAGCAGCCGTACCTTCGCCTCGGTCGGGATCGGATCCTCGTTCTGCAACCCGTCCCGCGGCCCGACCTCACGAATCACCACAGATTCCGGCATATAAGACATTCGCCACCTCACCACGGGAAAGGAAGGGCCCCTTGTTAACACTTACGGTAGAGCGGGGCACCCCTCTCACCACACCCGAGGCATCCGTCGCGCTCGCTGCCCAGGAGCCAGCGCGGCTCACCCCCGCTGCCGTGATCGACTCGGTTGTGGCGATGTGGCGGGGTCCAGGACGTCCGGATACCGCCACATCGGCCCAACCGAGTCGATCAACCCGCTCCAACCCGCCCAGGCGACCAACCCCGACCGGCCCGGCCAGCGCAGACCCGCCGATCGACCCCGGCCAGCCGAGCCGCACCGGCCAGCCGAGCCGCACCGGCCAGCCGGGGAAGACAGAGCAGGGAGGGTCAGCGCATCCGGCCGACGATGCCGGTGTCGTAGTCGCCGGAGCGGAACTCGTCGTTCTCCAGTAGCTCGGCGAAGAACGGCAGGTTGCACTTGGGACCGGCCACCTCAAACCCGGCCACGGCGGCGCGGGCCCGCTCGATCGCCTCGTCGCGGGTGGGGGCGCTGACGATCAACTTGGCCATCAGGCTGTCGTAGAACGGGGTGACCGTGTTGCCGGCGACGTACCCGGAGTCGACCCGGACGCCCTCACCGGCCGGCTCGGTCCAGGTGGCGATCTTGCCGGGGCCGGGCAGGAACCGCTTCGGGTCCTCGGCGTTGATCCGCAGCTCGATGGCGTGCCCCCGGGGGGCGAGCGCGTCCGGGTCGAAGGTGGGCGCCAGCCCGGCGGCCACCCGCAGCTGCTCCTCGACCAGGTCGACGCCGTAGACCAGCTCGGTCACCGGGTGCTCGACCTGGAGCCGGGTGTTCATCTCCAGGAAGAAGAATTCGTTGGTTCCTGGGACCAGCAGGCACTCGACCGTACCCGCGTTGCGGTAGCCGACCGCCTCGCCGGCCCGGACGGCCGCGGCCAGGAACCGCTCCCGCAGCTCCGGCGAGACCGCCGGGGACGGGGACTCCTCAACCAGCTTCTGGTTGCGCCGCTGCACCGAGCACTCGCGCTCGCCGAGGGCCACCACCCGACCGTCGGCCAGGCCGAGGATCTGCACCTCGACGTGGCGTACCCGGGGGAAGTAACGCTCGATCAGCACCGAGCCGTCGCCGAACATCCGCTCGGCGAACGAGCGGATCTTGTCGTACTCGGTGCGCAGCGCGGCCTCGTCGGTGGCCACGCCCATGCCCATGCCGCCACCACCGGCGGCGGCCTTCACCATCACCGGGTAGCCGATCTCGGCGGCGGCGGTGACCGCTGCGTCGAGGTCGGCGGCCGGGTCGGTGGTGCCGGGGGCGACCGGCACCCCGGCGGCGGCCATCAGGTTCCGGGCGTTGATCTTGTCGCCCATCGCGGTGATCGCATCCGCGCCCGGCCCGACCCAGATCAGGCCGTTGGCCTCGACGGTACGGGCGAAGTCGGCGTTCTCCGACAGGAAGCCGTAGCCGGGGTGGATCGCCTGCGCGCCGGTGGACTTGGCGGCGGCGAGGATCGCGTCGGTGTTGCGGTAGCTCAACGCCGGGTTCGCCGGGCCCACGCAGACCGCCTCGTCGGCCTCGGCGACGAAGGGCAGCTCGGCGTCGGCCTCCGAGTGGACCGCGATCGTCCGGATGCCGAGCCGCCGCGCGGTACGGATGATCCGGCGGGCGATCTCGCCCCGGTTGGCGACCAGCAGCGACTCGATCATGTTTCCTCCAGCTTCCAGGGGGGGTGGCGAACGCCAGTAGCGAACCATGATGACCCGCGGTCCAGCCAGACGGGACAGGAGCCTCCGGAACCAGGGTCACCGGCTCCGGGCGGATCCCGGCCGAGATGTGGGGGCGCCGTGCTGCACTGGCGACGGCTGCGAACGGGCGGGGTTTTTGTCCGGGTGGTACGGGTTGTTCGAGCCGAGTTGTGCCGGTGCCGGCCCGCGCAGGTGCTGCGCCCACGGGTTGTTCGAAGTGGTCGACGAGGCCGAGGGCGGCTGGTAGGTTGCGCTCGCCGCCCTCGCCTGCTCGGCCTTCCCGGCCTGGAAGACCGGCGGCTCCCAGGCCACCCGGCGGGCTTCCGCCTGACGCTGGGCGGAAGCCCGCTCCCGGGCTTCCATCAGATAGGCCTCAAGCGGAGGCGCGATGCTTTTGAACTCGGTCGACAACCACTTGCCCGCGAGACGCTCCCGGCGCTCGTACTCCATCGCCTGCTGGTTGCTCGCCAGGACTTGCTGCACATAATCGCCGTACCGGAACGAGGGCGGGGACTTGAGCAGCTCTGTGATCTCCGGCCGTACCGCACCCTCGTGATTCAAAACAGACTCGGCCAGCCAGCCACCGTGATCCAGCCCACCGAGGTGTGTCGAGAATTGACTTTGGCGGTGCTGGTAATAATAGGCCGAGACTACGGACAGAGCACCCTTTTTGTGGAGCCTGTCAAGGCTGGCATCGGCCGATATCATATCCTTGATTTTGGCGGCAACCGCCAGGCGAATTTCCACATCATTCTTCAATGACATCTCCACACCGGAGATCGGTGATTCATTCGCCGGCAAACCGTAAGGCGCCAGGTTGCGAAAGGTCGGAGCAGGGACCGTGGCATCGGATCTCCCGTAGGGCGGCGGGTCGACCCGCTGCCAATCACGCTTCCAATCACGCGCGGAAGCGGACCTGCCCCTCAGCCGGCCCATCATCTGCTTGAGGCCGGGTACCAGCGCGCCGAGTCGCCCCGCCTCCGGCCGAAGGGCACGGTGCGTCTCATCGATGAACCGCTCGGCCTTCACCCAGTCACGGCTTTCACCGCTCCACCGTGGAGACCCGGCGGACCGCCATATGTCTCCTCTCAACACCCAGACCGCCAGCCGCTCGATATCGCTGTCGGAGATCCGATCGTCCACACGCCCTCCCGAGCACCAGCATCGTCGCCGACGGGTACAACGGCCCAGGGACGCGGTCGGTTCAGGGCGATGTCCGGTAGGGCACCGGCTATCTGCGGGGGTGGTCGAGCAGGGCGGCCAGGGTGGCGGCGCGCAGCAGCTCGGCGCAGCGAAGCCGGTCCACCTCGCCACCGAGGAACGGCGTCGAGTTCATCAGGCCGAACGCGGCGTGGGCGAGCACCCGGGCCTCGGCGGCGTCCAGCCGGGGGTGCAGCGCGGTCAGCACCGTCACCCACTCCTCGACGTAGAGCCGTTGCAGCCGGCGGATCTCCCGCCGGGGCTCCTCCGGCAGCCGGTCCAGCTCGTGCAGGTGCAGGGCGATCACCGCCGGGTTGGCCAACGCGAACTCGACATGGAAGCCGATCAGCGACTCGACCGCGGCGCGGGGATCGCCCGGATGCCCGAGGGCGCGGTCCCGGCCACCGGCCAGCAGCCCCTCGCTGACCGGGACCAGCGCGGCGACCAGCATCGCCTCCTTGCCGGCGAAGTGGTGGTAGAGGGCCGGCCCGGTGACGCCGGCGGCGGCACCGATGTCGTCCATCGACACCCCGTGGTAGCCACGGGCGGCGAACAGCCCGACCGCGATGGTCAGGATCTCCTCGCGTCGGGAACGCCGTCGGCCCCCGCTCGCCGTGCCGTTGCCGGCACCCCGGCTCTGCTGCCCCACCGTCACCCGGCCAGCGTAGTCCCCCGTCCACCCCTCGTGGTTGCCCGGACGCGCCCGGTGCTGGCGGAGAAAGACAGATCAGCCGAGTCGGCAGATCGTTCAAGTCGGTGAACCGGGCGGAGGGATGCTCCTAACCTGGGACCGTGGACCGTCGGGCGTCGACAGGAGTGCGGACCGGGAGTACGCCGAACCGGCGCGAGCGACCGTTGCTGCTGGCCGGGATCCTGCTCGGTACGGCGGCACTCTTCGACGTGCTGATTGCCATCGACGATCTCGGCACCGACCGGTACGTCTCGCTCACCGAGCAGGGGTTGGTCCGCCACGACGTCACCGGTTGGGCCTGGCTGCACCTGGCGGTCGGCGTACTGCTGGGGGTGGCCGGGTTGGTCGCGCCGCTCGGGCGGGTCTGGTCGACCCGGCTGGGACTGGCCGCCGCCACGCTCGGGATCGGCGTGCACCTGGTGATCGGGCCGTTCCATCCGGTGCAGGCACTGATCACGGCGGGGTTGGCAGTGGCCGCCGCCCGGCTGCTGTTGCGGCACGGCCGGTGGCGTCGGCGGGCGGAGCGGGTCAGTTCGGTAGGCAGACCTTCCCGGTGAAGGCCGGGTCCGGTTCCCGGTGCGCCTGCCAGGCCGGGTTGATCCAGATCGCCAGCGGGGGTGCCTGCCAGGCGGCACTGATCCGTTGCAGCAGGTAGTACTCCCGGCGGGGCCGGTCGATCGACTGGCCGGTGATGAAGGCGATCAGGTTCTCCTGGGCCTGCCGCCGACCGAGCAGGGTGCCGTGCACACCGGGCTGCTGGAAGACCGGAATCTGGGTGTAGTCCCCCGGTGGGGCCTCGGTGGCGGTGGCGGTGGGCAGGAAGGCCACGAGCCGAACACCGGGTACCGGGCACATCAGGTTGTTGCGGTAGAACGGTGCGTCGTCCAGCAGGGAACGGATGAAGGGCTCGTCGGGCCCGGTGGCGACCGGCCGGACCAGGCTGACCCCGCCGAATATCACCCGGAGCTGCCAACCGGTGGCGACTCCCCAGCCGGTCTGGTCCCCGGGTGGCGGATAGTAGGCCCGACCGGCGTTGACCAGCGGACTGAACATCGCCAGGCTGTCCACCGCCGGGTGCCGGCGCTGCGCCAGGTAGGTGCGCGCCACCATGGCACCCTGACTCTGCCCGATCAGGGCCACCGGGCGGTTGGTCCGCCGGTGCAGCCGCTCCACCTGGTCGGCCAGCAGGTCCACGCTGGAACTGATCGACTGGAAGGTGTCGGTGGACCCGTACGGCAGGGGTTCGCCAGTCGGGCCGAGCCCCCGGTAGGAGAAACGTTGCACGTTGGGGTCCGGCGGTCGGGTCCCGTCGTAGGTCGAGCCGTAGCCGGCCAGCACGATCACCGCATGCCGGACCGTGGGGGGCAGCGGCTTGGTCAGCACCGCCGCGTCCACCTTCGTGCCGCCGCCGGGCAGCAGCCGGATCAGCGCCGGCACCGCGAACGGCACCGCCAGCACCAGGAGCGCGACCAGCGGGGTCACCGGCACCCAGGCCAGCCGCGGTGGCGGAGCCAGCACGGCGGCGCGTACGGTCCGCTGCCAGAGCAACCCGTTGAGCATCCCGGCGACGCCGGCCACCGGCACCGTCCACCATTTCGGCACGCTCCAGGCGACCGCCCCGGTCACGGTGATCAGTACGAAGTTCAGGCTCGACCAGCCGACCAGCGGCCAGGACGGCAGCCCCCGCCACCACGGCCCGACCACGGCGGCCCGTTGCAGGAACGGCGCGAGCAGGAACATCGGCAGCAGCGAGGCGATCAGCAGCCAGGAGAGCGCCACCACCGAGGCCGCCACCGAGGCGACCGCCCACGGGCTGACGAAGAGCGCGACCAGGACCGACAGGAAGGTGTTGCGCGTCAGCAGCCAGCGCACGCTGGGCCGGTCCACCTCCCCGGGCCAGGCCAGGGCCACCAATCCGGTGGTGAGCAGGCCGCGCAGGAGGATCGCGGCGACCATCAGGACACCGAAGGCGAGCCAGGAGTTGTGGTACACGAAGATCCACCGCAGATCGTGGTACGTGTCGTACGGCCAGACGGCGGTGATCTGCGGTGGCAGGCCCTGCGCGGAGATGAAGTTCACCTTCACCAGCACGAACGCCTCCACGGCCGGTGGCAGTGCGGCCAGCAGCAGCAGGGCGGTGAACCGGGTGTCCGGGCGTCGCACGCTGCCCCCTCACCGGTCTCGCCGACAGGTCCCTCCGCAGACTGCCCCGACCCGGCCGGTCCCGCCGGCACAACCGCCAGATTCCACCTGAGGTGTAAGGAAGGGCCCCTTGTTAACGCATACGGTAGAGAAGGGTTCCCTTCTCACCCGCGCGCGTTAACAAGGGGCCCTTCCTTGCGGTGAGCGGACCGGCCACGCACTGGCGGCCAGCTGACCCGCGGCGGCGGCCAGTCGACCAGCCAGCGGCGGCGGGCCGACCAGCCGCCCGGCGGCGGTGGACGGGGTCAGCTCGGGTCGTCGCGCTGGGCCAGGCCGGAGATCTGCCGGGCGGCCCGACGCCGGACCGGGGGCAGGTGGGCGGCGAGCCTCAGCACCGAGTTGCGTACCGCCCGGCCGGTGGCGGGCGCGGTGCCCAACCGGGTCAACCGGTCGGTGAGGCGCAGGACCTGCTCGGCGACCGGGCGGCGCTGTGCCGCGTACCCGTCGAGCAGGGCGTCGGGGTCGACCACCGACAGCGCGTCGCGGCCCTGACGCCCGGCGGACCGGCGAGGACGCTCGACCGGGTCGCGCGGCGGCTCGACCGGGTCGCGCGGCGGCTCGACCGGGTCGCGCGGGGGGTCCCCGGCGGCGGTCAGGACGCTGGCGAGCGTGCTGCCGAGGGCCACCGCGTCACGCAGGCCGAGGTTCATCCCCTGGCCGCCAGCCGGGCTGTGCACGTGCGCGGCGTCTCCGGCGAGCAGCACCGGGCCGGCGCGGAAGGTGTCGGCCAGTCGGTGGTGGGCCCGGAACCGGGAGCCCCAGAGCACCTCGGTGATCCGGCCCGGCCGGGTCGGGCCGCGCTCGTCGACCAGTGCCTGCAACTGCCGTGCCCCGGGGTGCCGGGGCGGGTCGGCCAGCGGAGCCACCAGTCGGACCACGCCGTCGGGCAGCGGCGCCCAGACGAGCAGCCCCTGCCGGGCGAAGAAGAGCATCACCTCGTCGCGGGGAAGCCCACCGTCGATCCGCACGTCGGCGAGGACGAACGACCCCGCACCACCGGCTGCCTCACCACCACCGTCGGGCCGGTCGCTCACGTCGGACCCGCCGCCCGCCCCGGATCGGCCGTTGCCGCCGTGCGGGTCGCGGAACCCGATCCCGGCCAGCCGCCGGACGGCGCTGTGCATGCCGTCCGCACCGACCACGTACCGGGCGCGCAGGGTCGCGCCGTCGGCGAACCGCGCCACCGCGCCGGCGGCGTCGAGGTCCAGACCGACCAGCCGGTACGGCCGCAGTACCCGCCCGCCGACGCTGGCCAGCAGCTCTTCGAGCACCGTCTCGGTCTCCGCCTGCGACACCATCAGGGCGTACGGGAACCGGGTGGGCAGGTTGTCGAACCTGGTGGTGAAGAGGGTGCGGTCTCGTTCCCGGATGGTGAAGCGCGGCGCGCGCAGGCCCCGGGCGACCAGCGGTGCGGCGGCACCGATCCGGTCCAGCTCCTCCAGTGTGTACGCGTGCACGACGGCGGCCCGCGAGGTCAGAGGTGATCGTTCGGCCTGGTCGACGAGGGTGACCTCGACCCCGTGCCGGGCCAGGGTCAACGCGGTGGCCAGCCCCACCGGCCCGGCGCCGACCACCAGGACATCGGTCTTCTCCGGCAGCATCCCGTACCCCCGATCCTCATGCCAACAGATGTTTGCCAACACTTGTTGGCAAGGTAAGCCGCCCCGACTCCTCCTGTCAACAGGTGTTGGCCTACGGTTGTTGGCATGAGCACGACGCGCCGATCCGACGCCACCCGTGCGGCGATCCTGCGGGCCGCACGGGAACGCTTCGCCGCCGACGGCTACGAACGAGCCACCATCCGGGCCATCGCCGCCGACGCGAAGATCGACCCCTCGATGGTGATGCGCTACTACGGCAGCAAGGAGGGGCTCTTCGCGGCGGCGGCCGAGTTCGACCTGCGGTTGCCGGACCTGACCGACGTACCCCCTGAACGCCTCGGCGAGACCCTGGTGACGCACTTCTTCCGGCGCTGGGAGTCCGACGGCACGATGGCCGCCCTGCTCCGGGCCGGCACCACCAACCCGGGCGCGGCGGAACGGATGCGCGGCATCTGCACCGACCAGTTGGGCGCGGCGATCGCCCCGGTCGTCCCGGACCCGGCGGAACTGCCCCGCCGGGCCGGCCTGGTGGCCAGCCAGATCCTCGGCCTGGCGCTGACCCGGTACGTGCTGCGACTGCCACCGGTGGCCGACGCCGACCCGGCCGAACTCGTCGCCTGGGTGGCCCCCACCATCCAGCGCTACCTCCGCAACCCCACCCCCAAGGTGTAAGGAAGGGCCCCTTGTTAACGCATACGGTAGAGAAGGGCTCCCTTCTCACCCGCGCGCGTTAACAAGGGGCCCTTCCAAACAGCGAGGCGCCCAACAGCGAGGCGCCCAAACAGTGAGGCGCCCATCAGTGAGGCCCAAACGGTGAGGCCCGAACGGCGAGGCCGAGCAGCGCTGTCAGCCGGCGAGGCCGCCCGGCTGGTCGCCCCGCACCACCGGTGCCCGGACCAGGTTGCCCCATTCGGTCCACGAGCCGTCGTAGTTGCGTACCTGCGGATAGCCGAGCAGGTGCCGCAGGACGAACCAGGTGTGGCTGGAGCGCTCACCGATCCTGCAGTAGGCCACCACGTCGTCGTCCGGGCTCAACCCGAGCTGGTCGGCGTAGATGGCGCGCAGCTCGTCGGCGGACTTGAAGGTGCCGTCCTCGTTCGCCGCCGACTTCCACGGCTTGCTCACCGCGCCCGGAATGTGCCCGCCGCGCAGCGCCCCCTCCTGCGGGTAGTCCGGCATGTGCAGCATCTCGCCGGTGTACTCGCCCGGCGAGCGGACGTCGACCAACGGCCGTCCCGCCGCGACGTGCGCCATCACCTGCTCCCGGTACGCCCGGATCGGCGCGTCGTTGCGGGTGGGCACCGGGTACTCGGCCCGTGGCCTGGTCACCCGTTCCCGGGTCAGCTCACGGCCCTCGGCCACCCACTTCTGCCGGCCGCCGTCGAGCAGCCGGACGTCGGCGTGGCCGAAGAGCGAGAAGACCCAGAGCGCGTACGCCGCCCACCAGTTGAAGTTGTCGCCGTAGAAGACCACCGTGTCGTCCCGCCCGATGCCCTTGGCAGCGCACAGCTCGGCGAAGCTCTCCGCGTCCAGGTAGTCCCGAGTGACCTGGTCGTTCAACTCGGTGTGCCAGTCCACCTTGACGGCACCCGGAAGGTGCCCGGTGTCGTAGAGCAGCACGTCCTCGTCGGACTCCACCACGACGAGACCCGCCTCGCCCAGGTGCTCGGCCAGCCACTCGGTGGTGACCAGGCGCTGCGGGTCGGCGTACGACTGAAGGCGCGGGTTCGGATCGTTCGGCACAGACATGAAATCCAACCTACGCCGATCCCGGCCGCTCAGGTGGCCCGGTGCACCAGCCGACCGGCGAGCACGGTGGCCCGGCAGACCCCGTCGGGGCCGAAGACCGCCAGGTCGGCCCGGCCACCGACGGTGAGCACCCGGGGGGCACCCGTCTCGGGCACCGCGAGGCGGCTGCGCAGCGCCACCGCCCGCAGCTCGGGGTCGGTCAGCCAGGCCGCCGGCACCGCGCTCACCCCCATCCGGAACAGGGCGTGCACCCGCTCGCGCGGCGTCGAGGCGGCCGGCAGTGGTCCGTCGTGCACCAGCGCCGGCCCCAGCACGCCGGCCCACCGCCGCACCCGCACCCCCGGGTACGCGCCGAGCAGCTCGTCGGCCGGACCGATCGCCTCGACCCGCTCCCCGCCGACCAGCACCGCCGACCCGGGCCGGGCACTCCCGTCGGGGCCGAGCCGCAGCGCGTCGGCGACGTGCAGGGTACGCATGTCAGTCGGCCAACGGGCCGAGCAGCGGACGCTTGGCGGTCACGGTGTCGCCGGAGGAGCGCCCGGTCAGCCGCCGCTTCACCCACGGGGCGAGATGGCGACCGGCCCAGCGCAGGTCGGCGGCGCGGGCCGCCAGCCACGGCGACGGGTGCGGGTGCGGCGGAACCAGCAGCCACTCCTCGTCGCAGCCGACCCCGAGCGCGGTCAGCACCTGTCCGGCCACCCGCCGGTGCCCGGCCGGCGACAGGTGCAGCCGGTCGGTACTCCAGAGCATCGGATTGAGGAACGTGTCGTCGGCGAAGAGGTCGACCATGATCGCCCCGTGTCGTTCGGCGGTCTCACCGACAGCCTGGTTGAGCAGCTTGACCCGGGGTGCGACCAGCCGCTGCCCCGGTAGGCGGGCCATCAGGTCGGCGAACCGGAAGACCACCACGTCCGCACCGCCGGAGCGCAGCCGGCCGATCACCCGGTCGTAGCGCGCCACCAGGGACTGCGAGTCGAAGTTGCGGCGCAGCACGTCGTTGCCGCCAGCGGCGAAACTGATCAGGTCCGGCTTCATCGCCACCGCGACCGGCACCTGCTCGGCCACCACGTTCAGGAAGAGCCGCCCCCGGATGGCGAGGTTCGCGTACCGGAACTCCGGCCCGACCTCGGCGGCCAGCCGGGTCGCCACCAGATCCGCCCACCCCCGGTAACTGCCGTCCGGGTAGGCGTCGTCCATTCCCTCGGTGAAACTGTCCCCGACCGCCACGAAACTGCGCCAGCCCACCAAAAACCTCCGCTCCGCAGGTAAGGAAGGGCCCCCTGTTAACGCATACGGTAGAGAAGGGTCCCCTCCTTACATCGGACAGGGTCGCGCGGGGCGGACGGCGGCTGATCGGCAACCGTCTGCCCGGCGGCACCCTCCCGGGACCGTACTGCCGGATCATCGGGTGACGGAGATGACCCGCAGGCCGTTCAGCTCGACCGGCTCCCGAACCTCGTCGAGTTTCCGGCCGTCGGCACCGATCAGCACCAGGACGGTGGCACTGCCGGCGGAGACCCGCGCCACCAGGGTGCCATCAGCCTGGAAGTACGCCTGGCGCAGCGGCCGACCGTCCAGCGGCAGGTCGATCTGGGCACCGGTCCGGGTGTCCAGCACCACGATCGGCCCCGGATCGTCGGAGGCGGTCGTCTCCCGCTGCCGGACGTGGAGGGCGACCATTCGGCCGTCCGGCGCGATGCTGGTCAGTCCCCACGTCTCGTGCTTCTCGCCCGCCCCCAGTCCAGGTACGGTCCGGCGGGTTCCGTTGGCCGGCTCGGTGACGAACGCCCGACCGTCTGCGAAGCCGGTGTACGCCAACACCCGGCCGTTCGCCGACCAGAGCGGAAAGCAACCTTCGCGTGGCGCGTCACCGCTGAGTTTCGCCCGGGGAAGCTCCAAGAAACGGGTCCGGTACTCCCTGCTGTCACCGCTCTGCTGCTGCTTACTGTCGACAGCCAAGGCGATGCCAAGGCGCCGGGAGTCCGGTAGCCACGCTGGCACCCAGCACGAGCCGTCGATGCTACTGGCCACCACGATTCGTGCCGGGTCGGCAAGGTCAGACCGGAAGAGCAACCCTTCCTGCTCCACCCAGACGACCCGCTGGCCGTCCGGAGAGACGGCCACGGTGTTCAAGGCGGTCTGCACCGGCAGATCGAGCAGTTCGTCGGGGGCCGTTCCGGGCCGCCACGACGACAGCGGCACCGACGCCATGGGGCCGTCGTTCCCCTCGGTCGACGGTGGCAGGTAGAAGAGTCGGCCGAACGTCGGATTCTCCGTTTCGACGCCACCGGCCTCCGGTACCGGCCACGCCTGCCCAGGAAGCTGCCGGGGGTTCGGCAGGGTAGCGGCGATCGGGGGCGGGTCGGTGTGCTGCCGAGGGTTCGCCAGCAGGGCCCCGGCTGAGCCGCCGAGCAGTATCAGGGTGGCGGCCGAGCCGGCTACCGTACGCCGGATACCGAGGCGACGGGAACTGCGCAGGGTCCGGTCCCGAAGGTCGACCGGAAGCGCCTCGTCGGCCAGTTCCGTCAACGCGTACCGAAGCCGGTCGTTGCTCATCGAAGAACCTCTTCCAGAGAACACGGGTCAACTTCCGGGACAATCGGGTCGGCGAGGTCCGGGGCGACGACCCGTAGTTTCGCCAGCGCCTTCGCCGTTTGGCTCTTCACCGTGCCGATGGTCACGCCGAGCACGTCGGCAGCCTCGGCCTCGGAGCGGTCCTCGAAGAAACGCAGGACGAGCACCGCCCGCTGCCGGGCGGTGAGCTTGCTCAACGCGTCGTGGAGGGTGAGGCGCAGGTTTGTCTGCTGGGCGTGGTCAGGAGCGGCGCCACGCGGCTCCGGCAGGTCACCCGGCATCGACTCGGCCAACCGTCGACGACGCCACCAGGAGACCTGCAGGTGGTACATCGTCTTCCGGGTGTACGCCTCGAAGTTGCCGGAGCGCCCCACCCGGTGCCAGGCCCGGTGGGTACGGGCCAGCGCGGACTGGACGAGATCCTCGGCGAGGTGCTGGTCCCCGGTGAGCAGGTAGGCCGACCGCAGCAACGCAGGGGTGCGGCTGCGGACGAAGTCGTCGAACTCCGTTGGTTGGAAGTCCACCCGGGCTGGCCCTTCGGTGGGAAGGTGCGGGACGCTGTCGCTACTCCAGACGCCATGTTCCCGGTTGTGGGTTGCCGACCTGACCGATGCGTTCCGCGTCGCTGCGGCTGCGGGCGGCCGGGGGTGTAGCGATCACGTGACGGGGTAACTCCCTCGGATCGGGATTCCTGCGCTTCGGAGGCTCTTATGACCGGTTACCGGGTCAGCGACGTCATGACCAGACAGGTCGTCTACCTACCCGCCGAAACCACTCTGGACGAGGCTGCCAGGGTGATGAAGGAGGCGGACATCGGAGACGTCGTGGTCACCGAGGGTGCCACTCTCGCCGGCCTGGTCACCGACCGGGACATCGTGGTGCGATCGGTGGCCGAGTGCAGTGATCCGAGAGTCACCACGATCGGGTCGATCACCACCCGGGAGGTGGTGATGATCGAGCAGAACGCCAGCGCCGGTGAGGCGGCGGCGCTCATGCGCGAGCGGGGCATCCGCCGGGTGCTGGTCTGTGATGCCGAGCGGAAGTTGGTAGGCATCGTCTCCCTCGGCGACCTGGCGATGCAGTTCGACCCCACCTCTGCGCTCAGTGAGATCAGCGAACACGCCCCCAGTACGTGAACCTCGTCGATCCCGTTGGGCAGGCACCCCGCCCGGCAAGACCGGGCAGTCTCCGGCAGCTGGTGACCACCCGCCGACCCGGGGCGGTCACCAGCTCCGACGCAGCAACCCGGGCTGGGCGGAGGCACCGCCCGGCACCCGATACCGGGCCGGCCGTCGGCGGTAGCCTGATCTGATGCCCGAGATGCCCACCAAGCTGGCCGAGATCGTCGACGAGTTCGCCGCCGCACCCCGGGACGTGGTGCTGGAGATGATGCTGGAGTACGCCGACGTCATCCCGCCATTGCCGGCCGAGCTGGCCGACCGGGCCGGGATGGAGCAGGTGCCGGAGTGCCAGACGGCCTTCTTCCTGCGCGCCCAGGTCACCCCGGACGGCACCGTGACCACCTGGTTCGACTGCCCGCCGGAGGCACCGACCACCCGCGCCTTCGCCGGCATCCTCGCCGAGGGGCTGGCCGGGGCGAGCGCCGCCGAGGTGCTCGCGGTGCCGGACGACATGTACCAGCGGATGGGGCTGGCCCAGGCGATCAGCCCGATGCGGGTCCGCGGCGGCACCGCGATTCTCGCCCGGCTCAAGCGCCAGGTCCGCGAGCAGACCGCCTGAGCCTCGGGACCGACAGAGCCGCCGAGCGCAAACCCCCCACCCGGTACGCCGCCTGAGCCTGGGCACCCCGAGCAGAGCCACCGGAGCCCAGGCGCCCGCCGGGCAGACCGCCTGAGCCGAGGCCGGGCGGGAACAGAGCGCCTGAGCAGGGTGTTGCCCACGGGCATGGAGATCGAAATCTACGCGGACGTGGTCTGCCCCTGGTGCTGGATCGGCAAGCGGCGGCTGGAGCAGGCGCTGGCGTCGTACGACGGTACGACCACCATCCGGTACCGACCGTTCCAGCTCGACCCCTCGCCGGTGCCGCGACCGGTGCCCCTGGTCGAGGCCCTGGCTGCCAAGTTCGGCGGCCCGGACCGGAT
Organism: Micromonospora sp. WMMA1923; assembly: GCF_049179195.1. Lineage (NCBI taxonomy): Bacteria > Bacillati > Actinomycetota > Actinomycetes > Micromonosporales > Micromonosporaceae > Micromonospora > Micromonospora sp. WMMA1923. The sequence continues at coordinate 5,807,035 of NZ_JBMHLZ010000001.1, read as the reverse complement.
GGAGCAGATGGTCGGTCAGGTCACCCAGGTCGCGGCCGGGGTCGGACTGCGGATGGACTTCGCTCGGGCGATCGCCGCCAACACCTTCGACGCGCACCGGCTGGTCCGGTACGCCGACGGGCAGGGGCACAGCGCCGAGCTGGTCGAGGCGCTCTACCAGGCGCACTTCGCCGACGGGGTGGACATCGGCTCGCGGGAGGCGCTGGCCGGGATCGCCGGCTCGGTCGGTCTGGACGCCACCGCCGCCCGCGCCCACCTGGACTCCACCGCCGGCAGCACCGAGGTCGCCGCCGACCTGGCCGCCGCGCGGGAGCTCGGCGTCACCAGCGTGCCGACCTTCGTCCTGGCCGGAAAGTACGCGGTGACCGGCGCTCAGGAGCCGCAGACCCTGCTCGCCGCCCTGACCGAGGTGGCCCAGCGCGAGTCCGCACCACACTGACCTGCACTCCGGCAATGTTTCACGTGCAACAACATCGACACACGTGATAGACCCGCGAGGGAGATCTTGGAAGAAATGTGCCCCTCCGGGCCGAAATCCTCCAAGAGCTTTCAGCCGCGGGCCAGTCCCTCGACGACCCGCGCCCCGGGCAGCGCGCCGAGTGCCGGACCGGGCAGCGCGATCTTGCTGCGCCGTACGCCGGAACCGATGATCACGTGTCGGGTGGCGATCACCCGGGAGTCCACCAGGATCGGCCACTGCTCCGGCAACCCGATCGGGGTGATCCCGCCGTACTCCATGCCGGTCAGCTCGACCGCGTCGGACATCGGGGCGAAACTGGCCTTGCGCACGTCGAGCGCCCGCCGCACCACGCCGTTGACGTCGGCCCGGGTGGTCGCCAGGACCATGCAGGCGGCGTAGCGGATCTCGCCCTCGCGCTTGCCGGCCACGATCACGCAGTTTGCCGAGGCCGCCAACTCCACCTGGTACGCGGCACAGAACGCGGCCGTGTCGGCCAGCTCCGGATCGATCGGCGCGACCAGTACGTCGTCGACGTCCATCGGCGCGTCGGCGGGCCACTGGCCGAGCGCGGCGGCGACCGGCGCGGCGAGCAGGTCCAGGCGGCTGCGGGCGGGCTCGGTCTTCAGCGTCCCCATCACGACAGCGATCCTCGCACCCACCCCCGACAGGTGAAGCACCAGGTCAGCCGTTGGCGAGGAACTCGTTCTCGCGGATGAAGTTCCGTTCGTGCGCGGTGACCGCCCGGTCCATCCGGTGTGCTTCCGCCCGGCGGGCGTCCAGATCCTCCATGGCGTGCCGGACCGCCACCCGGATCACGCCGTAGAGGAAGACGAAACCGAAGACGTAGAGGATCGCCATCGCCACCAGTGTGAACATGCCGTCACGTTAGGCGGACCGGGAACGCCGCCGGGTCCGGTCGCCGCCGGGGTCCCCCGAACGGGTCAGCCCGCGCCGCCGCCTCGATGTCGGCCGTCAGCGGAGCAGGTCCACCCCGGTGAGAACGATGAAGAAGGCGATGACGATCTCACTGACCAGCCAGGACTGCCGGTTCGCCCAGTCCCGGATGCGGGGCAGTTCCGCTGCGGCGTGCCGGCCGGCCAGCACCAGCGTCAGCAGCGGGATGGCCAGCAGCAGGAGGGTGAGCAGGATGAACGGGAGCAGGTGCCACCACGGCAGGTCGTGCCTGGCGGCGCTGGCCCCCACGGTCACCATGGTGATGTCGTCCGAGGGCATCAGCAGGATCAGCAGCAGCCCGAGTCGGAAGGCGTACCCGGGGCCGGCCTGTTGCAGTTTGCCCATCCACCGGGGCGGGCCGCTGGAGTGTCGTCGGACGAACACGATCACCGCCAGCACGACCAGCAGGGCCAGCACCACCCAGTCGATGACGGTCTCGATCCGCCGATGCCCGCCGCCGTCGTCGTCCACGCTGCCCTTGACCAACCGGAAGACCAGCCAACTCACGGTGACCCCGGTGGTGACGGCCAACGCGGCACCGGCCAGGTAGCCCAGCGACGCCGGGCGCGGCCGGTCGCCCGAGGCGAGGAAGACCGCCGCGACGAGTTGGGTGCCGGCCACCATCACCACGGCCATCGGCAGGAGGGTCAGGAAGTTCATCGTCCCCGATCCTGCCGGCCGGCCGCCCGGCCCGTACGGGTTTCAGCCGGACAGCGCCCCGAGCGGGGGAGCAGTCGGCACCACGACCCGGCCGGCGAGCACCGCACCGAGCGCGCCGCAGCCGACCGCCACGGCGAACATCGCCAGGTACGTCGGTGGGCCGGGGGCGGCACTGGCGGCGAGCAGGGTACCGGTCAGCGCCAGCACGGTCGCGGTGCACAGGTTGTCGGCCAATTGCAGGGAGGAACTGTTGCGGCCCTGCTCACCGGGGGCGGAGAGGCCCAGGGTGAGCACCGACAGCGACGGGAAGGTCAGCCCCATGCCGAGGCCGGCGACGGCCCAGCCGAGGATCCCGATCGCCACCGGCACGGCCGGCAGGACGCCGAGCGCCACCGTCGCCGTACCGGCGGTCAGGCAGGTCAGCCCCAGCCGGGGCAGGGTGGCCGGTGACCGGGGCGGCGACACCCGTCCCTGCAGCCAGGAGCCCAGCGACCAGGAGAGGGCGCCGGTGGTGAGCACCAGACCGGCGGCGGTCGGTGAGAAGCCCCGCTCCCGGGAGAGCATCAGCGGGATCACCACCTCGGCGCTGGCGAAGGCGGCCCCGGCCAGCCCACGCAGGCCGACCACGGTGGGCAGCCCGCGCGCCGCCCGCAGGAATCCGGTCGGCAGCAACCGGGGCGCGGAGCCGGCCAGCCCGACCAGGGCCACCCCGACCAGGACGGCGGCGGGCGCGCCGCGCTGCTGCCCCCCGTAGTGCAGCAGTGCGGCGCTCACCCCCGCCACGCAGGCCCAGGCGATCCGCGCCCGGGCACCCTCCGCCGGGCGGGTCGCGACCTGCGGTGCGAGCCCGCGGAGGCCCGGTTGGACCAGCAGCGCCGCCGGCAGGGCCAGCACCGGCACCGCCAGGAACACCCACCGCCAGCCCAGGTGTTCGACGACCAGTCCGGCCACCGCCGGACCGACCAGTGACGGTACGACCCAGGCCGCCGCGAAGGCGGCGAAGACCTTCGGGCGCAACCGTTGCGGGTACGCCTGCCCGACGATGACGTACAGCGCCACGATGAGCAGGCCGGACCCGAAGCCCTGCACCAGCCGGCCGACCACGAGCTGCCCCATCACCTGGGCGGTCCCGGCGATCAGCAGACCGGCCACGAACCAGCCCACCCCGTGCCACATCGGTGCCCGGGGTCCCCGCGCGTCGCACCAGATGCCGGAGAGCACCATGGCGATCACACCGGAGGCGAACGCGCCACCGAAGGCCAGCCCGTACAGGGGCAGGCCGTCCAGGGCGCGGGCCACGGTCGGCATGGCGGTGCCGACCGCCAGCGCCTCGAAGGCCAGCAGGGAGACCAGCGCGACGCTGCCCACCGTCATCGCCCGTAGCCGCGGGGCGTACAGCCGGTCGTCGGTGTCGACCGACGCTTCGATCACCATGGGGTCGAGCCTGCTCCCTCAACCCCGCTTCAGGTCAACCCGTTTTCGTCAGGCGGTTTCCAGCGCCTCGCCGACTCCCTTGGCCAGGCCGGAGAGGTGCTGGTCGGCCAGGACGTGACCGGCGGTGATGACCAGCGCCAACGGCCACTCGATGACCCCGATGGCGGCGAGCACGCCCACCCCTGCGTAGTAGGCGACCTTGTCCGGTGGTGGCACCGCCACCTCGCCCAGCACCGGCAGCTCCACCCTGCGACTGTATGTCCGGATCATCTCGTGTGCCCCGCTGAGATGCTGCAACACCATGTTCATCACGTCCTCCCGGGTTGCTCGACCATCTCACCGGGATTCCACCGCCGGCCCGGTCCATGCCCGACGGGCGGGCCCGGCTGCACCCGTTCGAAGCGCGGCGACGGCGAAACCGGGCGGCTCGACCGGGCATGACGGACGCTGCGCGGGGAAGGCAGGCCGCCGGGCAAACGGCACGGGAGGGTGACATGGGCCAGGTCAGGGGCTTGGGTAACGGGACCGGTACGACGGTGACCGGCCGGCCGGCGTCCGGCCCCGAGACCAGATGACCTCGCTGGGCCGCCTGGTCGGTCTGCTCCGTCCGCTGGCCGTGGCACCCCCGTTGCCGGTTCCGACCCGGTTGCCCGAGCTGCCGGGCGTACCCCGGGTGGTCGACGGCGCGTCGCGGACCGCCGGTGCCGCCGCGGCCCGGCTGGCCCGCGCGGCCGGTCTGACCAGGCGTCGGGTCTGGTCGGCCGACGGCCGCCACCACATCGAGGTGCACGGGGTCTGCCAGGACGGCGGGGACCGGCTGGCCCGGCAGGTGGAGGCGGCCCTGGCCCGGCTGCCCGGCGTCCGCTGGGCCCGGGTCAACGCCCCGTCGGGCCGGGTGGTGGTCGCCGTCGACCAGCCGGGGCCCCGGCTGCGGGAGCTGATCGCCACCATCGACCGCACCGAACGCCACTGCGACCACGACCCGGACCCGGAGGTGCCCCCACCACATCCTCCGGAGGAGGGCCCGCGTACCGCCCGGACCCTGGGCGCCCTGGTCTCCGACGCGCTCGGGCTGACCATCTCGGCGGCCACCCGGATCCTGCCGTTGACGCCGGTACCCGGTGAGGTCTCCGGGTTGCTCACCGCGATCGACCTGCATCCCCGGCTGCACGAGCTGGCCAGCCGGGGACTGCGCGCCGACCCCCGCGCCGAGGTGCTCTTTCCGCTGGCCGAGGCGGTGGTGCAGGGGTTGACCGGCGGCTGGGCGGGGATCGTGCTCGACGGCGCCCAGCGGGTGGTCCAGTGGGGTGAGGCGCGGGCCCAGCTGCACGCCTGGGAGCAGGCCGAACCCGGCTTGACCGGCACCCCGGACCGGGCCGTCGCGCGGGCTCCCCGATGTGACCGGCCGCGGCCGCGACCCGACGGACCGGCCGAACGGTACGTCAAGCAGGCGCTGGCCGCCGGGACCGTCGCGGGTGCCGCCGCGCTGCCGACCCTCGGTGCCAAGCGGGCCGCCGCGCTGGCCCTGTCCAGCCTGCCCAAGGCCCCCGGCAGTGGCCGCGAGGGGTACGCCGCCCAGCTCGGTGCCCTGCTGGCCCGGCGCGGTGTGATCGCCATGGACCGCAGCGTGCTGCGCGAGCTGGACCGGATCGACACGGTGCTGGTGGACGCCGCGGTCCTCGGTTCGGACCGGGGCAGCCTGGCCGACCTGGCCCCGCTGTCGGGCGTGGAGACCGGTCAGGTGGCGGCGCGGGCCTTCGAGCTGTTCGACCCGGCCACCCCCGACGGGCTGCACCGGGCGGACGGGTGGCGGCTCGGGCCGCTGGACGAGTTGGCGGCCACCGACCCCGGGGACACCGCGCACAGCCGCCAGCTCCGCTCGGACGGCACCCGCCTGCTCGGCCTGGCCCGGGGGGATCGGCTCGCCGCGCTGCTGCGGGTCGAGCCGGAACCCGCACCCGGCGTCGAGGCCCTGCCGACCGCCGCCCGCCAGGCCGGCCTTCGCCTGGTGGTGGCCGCCGACAGCGTCGGCAACGAAAACACCGCCAGCACCGCCGGCACGAACGGCACCGCCGACAGCGCCGGCACGAACGACAGCGTCGGCAGCGCCGGCACGAACGGCACCGCCAGCACCGCCGGCACGAACGGCACCGCCGGCAGCGCCGGCACGAGCGGCAGCGCCGGCACGAGCGGCAGGGCGCGGTACGGCTTCGCCGACGCGGTGTTGCCCGGCGGGCCCCGACTGGCCGAGTCGGTACGCCAACTGCAACGCGACGGTGCGGTGGTGCTGGTGGTCTCCGGTGACCGGGCGGCGCTGGCGGCGGCGGACTGCGGCCTCGGGGTGGCCGGCCCGGACGAGCTGCCACCCTGGGGCGCGCACCTGCTCATCGGCACCGACCTGCGACTCGCGGCGCTGATCGTCGGGGCGGTCGGGGTGGCCCGCCGGATGACCGGACAGAACATCCGGCTGGCCATGGCGGGCACCGGGCTGGGCGCGTTGGGCGCGTTCACCGCGGCGACCGGACAGCTGCCGGGCCGGGCCCTGGCCGCGGTGAACGGCGCGGGGGCGCTGGCGTTCGCGCACGGGGTGTGGCGGGCGCACCAGCTACCCGGCCCGGCCGACACCCCGACCGCGCCGACCACCGCGTGGCACCTGATGCCGGTGTCGACCGCGCTGCGTCGGCTCGGCACCGACCGGGCCGGCCTGAGCGAGGCGGAGGCGGCCCGTCGGCGCACCCGGGACACCGCGGCGCAGGCCGGGCCGGCGGGTCTGCTGCGGGCCTTCGTCGACGAGTTGAACAACCCGCTCACCCCGGTGCTCGCCGCCGGCGCGATCCTGTCCGCCTCGTTCGGTTCGCTTGTGGACGCGGCCCTGGTCGGCGGCGTCGTCGGCGGTACCGCCGTGGTCGGCGCGGTGCACCGGCAGCGGACCGAGCGGTCGTTGGCCGAGCTGCTGTCCCGCTCGGCGGTCACCGCGCGGGTCTGCCGCGACGGCGCGGAGCGGGAGGTGTCGGCCGACGAGTTGGTCGACGGGGACGTGATCGTGCTGGCACCGGGGGACGCGGTGCCAGCCGACTGCCGGGTGCTGGAGTCGGTCGGACTGGAGATCGACGAGTCCTCGCTCACCGGTGAGTCCCTGCCGGTGGGCAAGACCGACCAGCCGGTGGTGGCCTCGGTGGTCGCCGAGCGCCGGTCGATGGTCTACGAGGGCACCACCGTCGCCGCCGGCCACGGTTGCGCGCTGGTCGTCGCCACCGGCACCGACACCGAGGCCGGGCGCAGTCTGGCGCTGGCCCGGCAGGGGGCGCCCAGCGGCGGCGTGGAGGCCCGACTGGGGAAGCTGACCAGCAAGTCCGTCCCGTTGGCCCTCGCCTCGGCGGTGGCGGTCGCCGGGGCGGGGCTGGCTCGGCGCGTACCGCTGGCCGAGACGGCCTCGACCGCCGCGAACCTGGCCGTCGCGTCGGTGCCGGAGGGGTTGCCCTTCATGGTCAGCGCGGCGCAGCTGGCGGCGGCCCGGCGGCTGGCCGAGCACGGCGCGCTGGTCCGCAACCCGCGCACCATCGAGGCGCTCGGCCGGGTCGACGTGCTCTGCTTCGACAAGACCGGCACCCTCACCGAGGGACGGCTGCTGCTCTCCGGGGTCGGCGACGGCGACCGGTACGCCCCGACCGACCAGCTCGATCCGCACCTGCGGACGGTGCTGGCCACCGCGTTGCGCGCCACCCCCGCCGCCGACGACCCGGAGGAGCTGCCCGAGCAGACCGACCGCGCGGTACGTCGCGGAGCCGGCCGGGCGGAGGTTACCGAGCAGACCGGGGCGGCGGCCTGGAAACCGGTGGGGAACCTGCCGTTCGAGCCGTCCCGGGGGTACCACGCGACCACCGGCTCCGGCGACGGTGGAGTGCTGCTCAGCGTGAAGGGTGCACCGGAGACGGTGCTGCCCCGCTGTACCGCCCGGCGGACCCCGTCCGGGGTGGTGCCGCTGGACCAGGCCGGACGGGACCGGATCCACCGCGAGCTGAACCGGCACGCCAGCTCGGGGCAGCGGGTCCTCGCGGTGGCGGAACGCTCCGTCGACGCCGGCCACCTCGACGACTCCGACGTGCGGGAGCTGACCTTCGTCGGCCTGCTCGCCCTCGCCGACGGGGTACGCGCCAGCGCCGCACCGGCGGTGGCCAACATCCGGCGGGCCGGCGTGCACACCATCATGATCACCGGTGACCATCCGGCCACCGCCGCCGCCATCGCCAAGGTGATCAGCCCCGGGGCCGGGCCCCGGGTGGTCACCGCCACCGACCTGGACGCCCTCGACGACGAGGCGGTGGCGAACCGGCTGGCCGACACCGACGTGGTCGCCCGCTGCACGCCTACCCACAAGGTCCGGATCATCCAGGCGCTGCGGTCACACGGCCGCACGGTGGCGATGACCGGGGACGGCGCGAACGACGCGGCGGCGATCCGCCTCGCCGACGTGGGGATCGCGCTCGGGCAGCACGGCACCCCGGCCGCGCGGGCCGCCGCCGACCTGGTGGTCACCGACGACCGGCTGGAGACGATCATCGCCACCCTGGCCGAGGGGCGGGCCATGTGGTCCTCGGTCCGGCACGGGCTGAGCATCCTGGTCGGCGGCAACCTCGGCGAGATCGCGTTCAGCATCGTCAGCGCCGCCGCGACCGGCCGGTCCGCCCTCAACGGCCGGCAACTGCTGCTTGTCAACATGCTCACCGACCTGGCGCCGGCGTTGGCCATCGCGGTCCGGCCACCGAACCCGAAACACAGCGAGGACCTGCTACGGGAGGGCCCGGACACCTCCCTGGGCCGCACCCTGGACCGGGAGATCGCGTTGCGGGCCACCGCCACCGCGCTGGGCGCGACGGCCGGCTGGACGCTGGCCCGGTGGACCGGCACCCGGCGGCGGGCCGGCACGGTCGGGCTGGTCTCCCTGGTCGGCACCCAGCTCGGCCAGACCGTGCTGGCCGGCGGGACCAGCCCCGGCGTCCTGCTGGCCACCGCCGCCTCGGTAGGCGTACTCGTGGTGGTGGTGCAGACCCCGGGGCTGAGTCAGTTCTTCGGTTGCACCCCGCTCGGCCCGGTCGGCTGGAGCATCGCCACCGGCTCGGCGGTCGGCGCGACCATGGCCAACGGGGCGCTCACCCGGCTGGTCGAGCGGCTGCCGCAGCCGCCCGGCGCGGCGGGGACACCGGGCTGAGTCAGCCTGGCCAGGCCGGCGCGGCGCACCGGGCTGAGTCAGCCGGCCAGGCCGGCGCGGTGCACCAGCAACGCGGCCTGTACCCGGTTCTCGCACTCCAGCTTGGTGAGGATCCGGCTGACGTGCGTCTTGACGGTCCCCTCGGTGATCCACAACCGCTCACCGATGGCCACGTTGGACAGCCCCTGGGCGACCAGCACGATCACCTCGCGCTCGCGCTCGCTCAACACGGCGAGTTTGTCGCCGGCATCGGGCGTGCGGGAGGCGGGCAACCGGTCGAGAATCTGCCGGGTGATCGCCGGGGTCAGGAACGCCTCCCCGGCCGCGGTCACCCGGACGGCGCGTTCCAGCTCGTCGACGGCCGAGTCCTTCAGCAGGAAACCGGCGGCACCACCGGAGAGGGCCTCCGTGACGTACCCGGACTCACCGAACGTGGTCAACATGAGCACCGCCGAGGCGGGTGCCAGGGTACGGATCTCGCGCAGCGCGGCGAGGCCGGTCAGCACCGGCATCTGGATGTCGAGGAGCACGACGTGCGGCCGTAGCCGGACGGTCAGCTCGACGGCCTCCCGCCCGTTCGCGGCCTCCCCGACGATGTCGACGTCCACCAGCGGCTTGAGGATCAGTCCGATGCCCGCGCGGACGAGCCGGTCGTCGTCCGCGATCAGTACCCGGATGGGTTCGGCCATGGCCAGACTGTAGGTGATCTCCCCCGCGGGGCGGGACCGGTGTCCACTGCACGGCGCGGGCAGGCGGCGAAACCCACGCGACGCGGCGTGCGACGAAAGTCGTACCGGCCGTGGGTGCGGATACCTCCGGCGTCGGTGTGCCGTCGGCGGAAGGTCTGTGAGGCTGGGGCACGGCATTCCGGGTCACCACCCCGGATGCCGTCCTCTTCGGACCTTCGATCGAATGGGTTGACTGTGACGTTCGGCATCCGCCCGGTCGGGGCGCTGCGCCTGACCTACGAGGTCGTACTGGCCCTCGCGTTCTGTGCCCTGGCCCCGATTGCTCCGCTCGTCTACGACAGCGGACCGCTCCCCGCGCCGGTGGCGGCGGTTCTCGCGACCGTCACCGCCGCCGTCGTCGTACCGCTGCGTCTGGTGCGTCCGTTGACCGCCCTGCTCTGTGCCGCAACGGTAGGTGTGGTCGTCGGGGACGGTGGCGGGCTGCTGGTGGTGATGCTCTGCTTCTCGGCGGGGTACCGCCTGCGGCACCTCGGCCGCAGTCTGCTGGCGCTGCTGCTGGTGGCGTGTTGCTGGGTCGCCACCGCCGTGCAACTGAACGTGGTCGGTGACCTCGTCGACCTGGTGTTGACCGCTGCCTTCTTCGTCCCCACGCACCTGGTGCCGGCGCTGGTGGGTTGGGCGGTCGGCCGACGTCGCCGGGTGGTCGGCGCGATGCACTGGCGCAACGTGCAACTGCACAGCCAGCAGGTGGCGGTGGCCCGGCAGGCCCGGACCCGGGAACGCAACCGGATCGCCCGGGACCTGCACGACTCCCTGGGTCATCGACTCACCCTGATCTCGTTGTACGCCGGCACGTTGCCCGCGGCCACCGGCGCCCAGCGGGACGAGCACGTGGCGTTGCTGCGCTCCACCGCCACCGACGCGATGGCCGACCTGCGGCAGATCCTCGGCGTCCTCGGCCAGGAGGAGGACGGCGAGGAGGTGGGCGTCGCCCAGCCACTGGACAGTCTGGACGCCCTGGCGGACTCGGCCCGGTCGACCGGAGCGACGTTCTCCCTGACCCGCAGCGGCACCTCCCGTCCGCTGCCGCCGTTGATCGAGCACGCCGCGTACCGGGTGGTCCAGGAGGGGGTGACCAACGCGCTGCGGCACGCCCGGGGTGGCCCGATCGACGTGGCGCTGCGCTACGAGCCGGACACCCTCGTCGTCGAGGTGGTCAACGGGCCGGGGGCCAGTCATCCCGGGCCGACCTCGGGGCAGGGCCTGCTCGGACTCGGCGAGCGGGTCCGCCTCGCCGGCGGCGTGCTCCACCACGGTACGACCACCGGCACCGGGTTCCGGCTCGCCGCGATGCTGCCGTACCGGGTCCTGGCCACGGAGAGCACGGCCGACCCGCATCCCGGCCCCGCCGCCGTACCCGGGATGGACGCTGCGGGTGACTTCGACCTGCTGGTCCGGCGGTCGGCGCACCGCTCCCGGATCGCGTTGATCACGTTGACGGTCGCGATCACCGCCGTCCTCGGCTGCTGTGGCGCGGCCGTTTTCTTCGTCGCCACCGCACCGCCGACCACGGTGGCCGCCGACCAGTTCGCGGCGGTCCGGATCGGGCAACCCGAGACCGACGTCCGCCAGGTGTTGCCCCCGCCGGCGCACGCGGTCGACGACGAGACCACCGAGCCGCCGCCGCCCGCAGCCACCTGCGTCACCTACCTGGCCCCCCTGTCCGAACAGGTCCGGGCCGGTGAACAGGTAGTGCTCTACCGGTTCTGCTTCCGCGCCGGCGCGCTTGTGGAGAAGCGGGAGCTGCGCGAGTGACGACCTGCGACTTTCGCGTACGCCCCGTCCTCGAAGGCACCATCCGGCGGCGGTACGGATCCATCCCGTCGCCGACGCGCTGACCAGGGACGCGCTGACAGGCTTCTCCCATCACCGCTCAGCCAGTTCACTCAAGGGGAGTCACCATGAAGTTCTCGGGTTGGTTCGTCCGCGCCGGCGCGTACCTCGTCGATTTCCTGATCGCCGCACCGTTCTTCCTCGTCGCGGGGCTGCTGGGCGAGCCCGCCAACCCCGTCCTCTACTACTCCCTGGCGGCCGCCGGCAGTGCCGTCTGGGCGTACAACCGGTGGTGGCTGGCCGGCCGCACCGGGCAGAGCTGGGGCCGCCGGCTGGTCGGGATCCAGCTGCTGGGTGCCGGGAGCAAGCGCCCGGCCGGGCCGGTGCGGGCCGCCGTCCGGGACCTGGCGCACGGGCTGGACGGCCTCGTCTTCTTCGTCGGATACCTGTTTCCGCTCTTCACGGCCAAGCGTCAGACCATCGCGGACATGGTGACCCGGACCGTCGTCACCGCCCGCTGAGACCCGTCGTCGCTGGCCGGTCCGGGACACCCCGGACCGGCCAGCGACCTTCGGGTCCGGTCGAACGCGTTTCTCCGCGGACCGGACCGGGTACAGGTGACGTCAACCCAGGCGGCCCGGCTCATCCCAAGGCGCGGTCGCCGAGGCGATCACCCCGGGTCGTCTCGACCGACTCACCTGGGAGGAGCCGGATGCAACTGCTGGGAGGCCGCTACCAGCTCGTCGAGCCAGTCGGCGAAGGCGGCATGGCGGTCGTCTGGCGGGCCTACGACCGGGTGCTGCGCCGGACCGTCGCGGTCAAGCTGCTCGTCCCGCGCCTCGCCGCCGACCAGCGCTTCCGCGACCGGGTACGCCAGGAGGCGTACGCGGCTGCCCAGCTCAACCATCCGCACATCGCCGGCGTGTACGACTACGGCGAGACCCGGCACGGCCGGCACCGTCGGGTGCCGTACCTGGTGCTGGAGTTCGTCGACGGGGGCACCCTCGCCGACCGGCTGCGGGACTCGGGCCCCCTGGACTGGGCCGATACCGTCCGGATCGGCATGGACGTGGCCGCCGCCCTGGCCGCCGCGCACGTCGCGGGCCTGGTGCACCGGGACGTCAAGCCCGGCAACGTGATGCTCTCCGAGACCGGGGTCAAGGTGGTGGATCTCGGCATCGCCGAGTCCATCGGTCAGCCCGCCGGTGGTGGCACCGGCGAGGTGCTGGGCACCCCGCGCTACATGGCCCCCGAACAGGCCCGCGGGGAGGTCGCGGTCTCCGGCAGTGACCTGTACGCCTTCGGCCTGCTGCTCATCGAGTGCCTGACCGGTCGGCCACCGGCGCACGGATCGACCCCGACGGAGCTGATCCGGCAACGCCAGGCGGGCATCGGGCCGGAGTTGCCCACCGTGCCGGGGCTACCCGAGCCGGTCGCCGAGCTGTGCCGCCGCTGCCTCGCCCCGGATCCGGCCGACCGGCCGAGCGCCGTCGAGGCGTTCGAGATCCTGGCCGAGGCCGCCGGCCCCCGACCACTCACCACCGTGACCGGCGCGGCCATGGCCGGGCCGGGGGCCGACCGGGCGCCGGCCGTACCGGGAGCCAACCGGGACCCGGCCGTACCGGGAGCCGACCGGGACCCGGTCGCTCCGCGTCGGCGGGCGCGCGCCGTGACCAACCGGTCGAGTCGGGAGCGGACCGCCGCCGCGACGCCACCCCGGCAGGGCCGCACCGGTCGGTCACTGCGCCGGCCGATGTTGCTCGGAGCCGCACCGGCGGCCGTCCTGCTGGCCATCCTCGGTACCCAACTACCCGGCCTGGGCTCGATCGACGACCCGACGGAGGGCACCCGGGCCGAGGCCGCCCCGGCGGTGCCCGCCGCCGGTTGCGCCACCCGGTACACCGCCCAGCACGACCTGGACGGCACCTTCGTCGCCGGGCTGACCGTCACCAACTCCGGCGGGGTGACCCTGTCGGGCTGGCAGCTCGTCTTCTCCGTGCCCGACGGTCAGCGGATGGTGGACAGCGCCGACGACGTCCAGCTCAGCCAGGAGCAGCAGAGCGTGACGGTACGTGCCGCACACCGGCTCGCCCCGGGCCAGACCACCACCCTGTCGCTGCGGGGCACCCACGACGTCACCGACGGTGGGGCACCCCGGGAGTTCAGCCTCAACGGCACCCCCTGCGCACGGGCCTTCGCCACGGTGACCTCGGCATCGGGCACCACCGAGTCGACGCCGGGCGGCAGCGGTGACACCAGCGGGATCGGCGCGGCCGACGGCCAGCCGTCCGACGAGCGCCCGCAGCCGGACCGGACCGTCAGGACCAGCCCGTTGCCGATCCCGACCGGCTCGACGAGCCCGCCCGACGACGACGGGTCGACCGAGCCGGAGCCGATCGTCCCCAGCCCATCGGCCCCGACCGGTACCCCCTCGCCGGAGCCGACCGACTCACCCGACCCGCCGCGGCCGACCGCCTCGCCGGAGCCCGACGAGGACGACGGCACCCCGCCCAGCAGCCCGCCCGTCAGCCGGGACGCCACCACGCCGGAGCAGGCTCAGTCCTGGTCCTCCGCCGGGGGATCGGTGAGCACGCCGTTGAGGTAGAGCGACTCGCGGCAGGTGGTGGCGCGGGGGGCGTTGGCCGGCTGACCGGGCCGGCGGCAGACCACCGTCAGGGTCACCCGCCCCCGCTCGGGCACCCGGATCGGGGTCACCGAGTGGTAGTCCTGGTTGCGGAAGTTCTCCAGCGCGTAGGTGACCACCCGGACGCCGTTCGCGGTGACCGTCAGGGTGCCCTCGTCGCCCTGCACGTTGTCCACCAGGAAGTCGGTGAGCAGGAAGGTCCGGCCCTCCGGCACGGTCCAACTGCGCTCCGCCGAGCCGTTCGGGCTGGTCCGGAAGGTGATGGCGGCGGCGAACTGTTCACCGCCGAGGGCGCCACCGGGGCCACCCACCCCACCCGGGCCGGTGCCGCCGGGGGGCGTACCGGTGCCCGGCTCACCGGCACCCGGCTCACCGCCGCCCGGTGCCGACGGGGACGCGGCCGGCGGGACCGGTTCGGCCGACGGGGTCTGCTCCGCCTGGGCGACCCGTTCCGCCTCGACCGCCTCCCGGGCCGCCGACTCCACCTGCGGGCGCAGCAGCCCGAACCAGAGCGCCAGCAACGCCAGCAGCAGGGCCAGCAGGGCGGCGAGCAGCTTCAACAACCCCGCCGAGATGACCGGGCGCTGCACGAAGGTGGCGTCCAGGTTCACCGCTCGCCCGGCACCGGGGCGCAGCTCGACGGCGAACGGGTACTCCTTCGGCTCGCCCCACCAGAGCAGCCGGCGGGCGCGTACCCGCAGGCGGGTCTCGGCGCGGGTGCCGTTGGGCACCGCGACGGCATCGGCGGGCAGCGCGAAGGCCACCTGGTCGGTGCCCTCGGCGACCGCGAAGGCCACCTCCTCGGTGACGTTGCCGAGGTTGTCGGTGTCGATCCGGTACCGGGCCCCCCGCAGGCCGCTGCGCGACGGCGGCTGCACCTGTGCGGCCAGCTCGGAGAAGGGCTCGACGGTGAGGACGCCCTCCTCCACCACCGCGGAGTCCGGGTACTCGGAGGGGACCACCCGCACGCCGAAGGTCCGGTCACCGGCGTCCACCCGGGACGAACGGGGCGGCCGGAACGTCACCACGACGCCGTCCGAGCCCGCCGGATAGATGGTGAGCGTCGGTGGCTCCACCGTCACCCACTCGGCCGGCACCCCCAGAACCTCGATCTGGTACGCCTCGACCGTGTCACCGGCGTTGCGCACGGTGACCGGCACCTCGGCCTCCCCACCGGGGGCGACGCTCACGGAGGTGCTGGCCAGATTCGCCGATGCCCGCATCTGCCCGAGCGTAGGTACGGTTCCCGCCCCTGCCACCGGTCATCCGGGTACGGCGACGGGCAGATGCGGCTGCCCCTGTGGACGACGTTAAGTGAACGCAAAGACATCCCGCGCATACTCTCCGAGCCGCCGGCACGCCGGCCGGGGCACGGTGAGTGAGGAGACGAGGATGCAGCGGGTACCGGTCTACGTGCACGCGACGGATCCGATCTCGTGGGCGGGGGTGACCGGCCAGCTCGCGGGACACCCGGAGATCAGGGTGCTGAACGAGGCGGAAGCCGACCAGGCGGCGGTCACCCTGATCGTCGTGGACACCCTCACGGGCCCGGCGACGCAGGCCCTGCGGCGGCTGCGCCGGGAGCAGAACCGGCTGGTCCTGGTCCCCGCCGCCATCGACGACGCCCAGCTCGCCACCGCCGTCGAGTGCGGGGTGGTCGGGGTGGTGCGCCGGGGTGAGGCCTCCGGCAACCGCCTGGTCGAGGTGATCACCTCGGCGGCCCGGGGTGAGGGAAGTGTCCCGGCCGATCTGCTCGGCCGCCTGCTGAACCAGATGCGCCGGCTGCAACGGGAGGTGCTGGACCCCCGGGGACTGACCCTGGGCGGGCTGAGCACCCGCGAGGTCGACGTGCTGCGGCTGGTCGCCGACGGGTTCGAGACCCGGGAGATCGCCGCCAAGCTGTCCTACTCGGAACGGACGGTGAAGAACGTGGTGCACGGCATGACCACCCGGCTGCACCTGCGCAACCGGGCCCACGCCGTGGCCTACGCCCTCCGCCACGACCTCATCTGAAAGGAAGGGCCCCCTGTTAACGCCTTCGGTCGAGAAGGGAACCCCTCTCACGCGTGCCGTCCCGGCAGCGGGCCGCGGCGTGCCGTCCCGGCAGCGGGGCGCGGTGCCCGTACCGCCGGTGGATCGTGCCCGTGTCCCTGTCCGGCGGGCCCTGTGCCATCGCGGGCCGCAGGCAGATGATGGCGACCTGACCCACCCGAGGCCCACGCCCGCCGAGGTGTCTGTTGCGTCTCCACCGAAGATCCCCGCTGCTCGCCACCGTGGTCGCCGTGACCACCCTGCTCGGCGGGTGGGTGCTGGTCGCCCCGCCGGGCGGCGCGGCACCCGTCGAGGCGGCGGCCGACCTGCCACCCGTCACCGACCTGCGGATCGCCTACCTGGCCACCGGGCACCGCAGCATCGGCCTGATCGAGGGCACCGGGGCGGAGGCGGTCTCCGTGCCCTTCCTCGGTGCCGGGCCGACGCACTTCGACGACGAGGCAGCCGCCCACCGGGACGTGGTCACCTGGGTCAGCCGGCGCGAGTCGGAGCTGGCCCAGCTCTGGGTCCGTCGGAGCTCGGGGGAGATCGCCCGGCTGACCGACGATCCGGTGCAGGTGGCCGGGGCACCGTCGGTGTCGCCGGACGGCACCCGGATCGCCTTCGAGCAGACCCGGGAGGGGGTCAACAGCTGGCACGACCTCTTCGTGATCGGCGTCGACGGCAGTGGGTTACGCCAGGTCACCGACGGTATCGGTGACAACCGGCGGCCCACCTGGTCACCCGACGGCACCGCCCTGGCCTTCGAACGCCGTGACGGCGGCGTACCGCAGATCCACCGGGTGCCGGTCGACGGTGGCCCGTCGACCCCGTTGACCGTCCGGCCGGACGGTGCCGGTGAGCCGGCCTGGGACCCGGACCCGGCCAACGACCGGATCGCGTACACGGCCGCACCGGACATCCCGGACGACCGGCAGATCCACCTGATGAACAGCGCCGGGGGCGACGACCGGCTGCTGCTCAGCGACGTGTGGGAGAGCCATCGGCCGAGTTGGTCCCCGGACGGTACGACGGTGGCGTTCCTCAGCCGGACCACCGACACCGAGGGCACCCGGGGCGAGATCGACCTGGTCTACACCGGGGTCCCGCGCGACGACTGGTGCCCCTGCGAGGCCGTCCTGCGCCTCGCCGAGGACCGCTCGGTCGACCGACCCACCTGGTACGCCCCGACCGGCGGCGAACCGGAGCTGCTGGTCACCCGGACCACCGCCGAGGACCGGTACACGGTGACCCTGCAGGACATCCGGCCGGACGCCACCGACCCGCGTGACCTGGGGTTGACCGTGCTGCGCGAGGATCCCGGTGCGGCGGACGACCCGGATCTGCTCTGGCAGCCCGTCAACGGGGATCCGTGGACCGCCCGCCCCGACTACTCGCCGGACGGCCGGCGGATCGTGGTCAACCGGTTCGAGACCGTCGACGGCAGCCGGGTCTCCCGGCTCTGGACGGTCGACGCCGACGGCGGCAACGCGGCGCTGCTGCCGCTGACCGACCGGGCCGCCGGTGAACGGGAGACCGACCCGGCCTGGTCACCGGACGGCACCCGGGTGGCGTACGCGCTGGCCGCGCCGGGTCTGCCGACCCGGATCGTGGTGGCCGACCTGGAGACCGGCCAACGGCTGCTCACCGTGGCACCGGCGGCCGGTGGGGAGCTGGCCGACAGCCAGCCCGCCTGGTCACCGGACAGCTCCACGCTGGCCTTCGTCCGGGGCCAACCGGAGGGTGCCGGCGCGGACAGTCACATCTGGACCGTCGACGCCCGTGACGGCACCGGCCAGCAGGACCTGACCGCCGACGGTTGTCCGGAGTGCACCGGCGCGGACTACGGCCCCACCTTCTCCCCGGACGGCACCCGGATCGCCTTCGGTCGGGGCGTGGACGGGCTGGTGACGACCGACCTCGCCGGTGGTGACTGCGAGGTGCTCGCGCCGCAGACCCCGACCGCCGACTGTGCCGGCCCGCTGACCGCCCCGGAGGACGGCCCGCACCGGCCCCGCGACGTGGCCTGGTCACCCGACGGCAGCCAGCTCGCCTACAACGCCCGCCGCTACGACGCCTCGACCAGCCCGGAGTACGTCAAGACGTACGACTTCGGTACCGCGTACCACGACGGGTTGACCTGGGAGTTGCCCGCCGGCCGGCAGCGGAAGCCGACCTGGCAGCAGTCGGTCGACGTGGCCACGGCGGTGCTGGAGCCGCCGGCCCCGGTGCCGGTCGGTCAGCGGACCGCGCTGACCCTGACCGTCACCGACCGGGGGCCGAGCCCGGCCATCGACGTCCAGTTGACGCTGGACGTGCCGGCCGGCCTCCAGGTCGCCGCGTTGGAGCCGGAGCAGGGCTCCTGTCAGCTCGACCCACCCGGCTGCGACCTGGGCGCGATCGGCCTGGGCAACACCGTCCGGGTACGCGTCGAGCTGCTCGGGGTCACCGCCGGGACGTACCAGGTGCAGTGGACGGCCGGCTGCTCGACTGTCGTCGACGCGCGCCCCTCGGACAACACGGCGTCCGTACCGGTGGTCGTCACCCCGGTCGTCGAACCGACGACCCCGCCACCACCCACCACGCCGCCACCGCCGACCACGCCACCGCCGACCACGCCGCCACCCACCACCGCACCGCCGACCAGCCCGCCGGTCGTGCCGTCGCCCGCCCCACCGGTGACCGGCGTGCGGATCACCGTGCGGGTCAACCCCACCCCCGGGTACGTGGGCGGCCGGATCACCGTGACCTACACCGTGCGCAACATCGGTGAGCTGCCCGTCACCGGCATCCGGATCACGCCACGGCTGCCCTCGGGAGTGCCGGTGCGGACCCGACCGGCCGGCTGCACCGCGACCTCCTGCCCGGTGCCCGACCTGGCCCCGGCGGCCAGCCGGAGCCTCACCTTCGTGCTGGTGCCGAGGGCGGCGACCACGACGACGGTGCGCGGCACCGTGGCCGCCGACGACGGTCTCGACGACACCGCCCAGGCCCCGTTCCGGGTGCTCCAGCCCCGGATCGTGACCGTTCCGGAGATCGGGCCGCCCGGCTTCGTCACCTCGGTCCGGGGGGTCGACTTCCCGCCCGGCGTACCGGTCCGGCTGGCCTGGGACGTCGGGCTGACCGCCGCGGCGAACCCGGCCGTGCCGGCGGCCAACGGCACCTTCGCCGCGCAGCTGCTGGTGGTGCCCCGCGACCAGCTCGGCCCCCGGGAGGTGCTGGCCACCGGCCCCGGGTTCGGCACGCTGCGCGCCGACTTCCGGGTGGTACTGCCCGCCCAGCAACCCCCCGGCCTGGTCCAGCGCGGCTGGTGAGAAGAGGAAATCCGTGATCCACGAGGTGGACGAGGTGCTGCACGCGCTGCTCACCGAGGAGGTGCTCGCCGGCACCGACGTACAGGTGGCCTTCGACGCGCCGACGAAGGACTGGGAGGCGCGACGCAACGCCCCGACGGTCAACCTCTTCCTCTACGACATCCGGGAGGACATGGCCCACCGCCGGGAGGGCCGGATCGAGGAGTACGACAGCGCCGGGGTGGTCGTCGCCGAACACCAGCCACCCCGGTACTTCACCCTGTCGTACCTGGTGACCGCCTGGACCGCCCGGCCGCAGGACGAGCACCGGCTGCTCTCGGTGCTGCTGACCGGCCTGGTCACCCACGACGTGCTGCCCCCACGACGCCTGGTCGGCGGCCTGGCCGAGTTGGGCCTGACCGTGCCGGTGACCGTCGCGGTGCCCCCGAAACGGGACCGGGGGCTCGCCGACATCTGGTCCGCCCTCGGCGGCTCGTTGAAGCCCTCCCTCGACCTGGTGGTGACCACGCCGATCGCCGCCTCCACCGGCTTCACCGTCCAGCCGGTCACCGACGGCCTGCGGCTGCGTACCGGTGCCCGGACCGGCCCCACCGAGGAGCGCGCCGGCGCCCCGGGTCGGGACGGGGCAGCCGCCCGGAACCGGGCGGCGGGACGGGAGATCGTCGGCGCGGAGACCCGACGGCTGCGGTACCCGGACCCGGCGGAGCCGGAACCCGCCACCCCGGTCGGCGTCCGACGGGCCCGGGGCACCGCCGCCGACCGCCAGCGCCGCCAGGGCACCGGCGGTCCGATCCGGGACGGCCAGCGGTGACCGCTGCCCCGTCGCACATCGACCAGCCAACGGCCGGAGCGGAGTCGACCGAGGCGGAGTCGGCCGGAGCGGAGTCGGCCGGAGCGGAGTCGGCCGGGACGACGTACCTGCGGGCTCGGCTCTTCCTGGTCGAGCAGCGGGTCCGGCGGGCGGTCGTCACCGCGCGGCAGTCCGACCCGGCCCCGGACGACCCGCTGCGCGGCCTGCACGTCTCCGACTCCGACGCCTGGCGGCTGCTGGACGACCCGGCCCCACCGGTGCCGGACGAGATCGCGGCCGACGCGGTCGAGACCGCCGACCGCTGGGCCGACCAGTCGCGGGCCGCCGGTGCAAGGGTGCCGCTACGCGACCTGGCCGAGGACTTCGCGCTCACCGCGCTCGACGTGGAGCTGCTGCTGATCGCGATGCTGCCCGACCTCGACCCACGGTACGAGCGGCTGTACGGCTACCTCAACGACGACGTGACCCGGCGGCGGGCGAGCATCGGGCTGGCGTTGCGGCTCTGCGGCGCGGCCCCGTTCGCCGGCAGCGCCCGCGCCCGGATCGCCCACACCGGTCCCCTGGTCACCGGCGGCCTGCTCCAGGTCGAGGAGGACGACCGCCCCTTCCTGACCCGGTCACTGCGGGTGCCGGACCGGGTGACCGGGCACCTGCTCGGCGAGCGGCACACCGTGGGCCGGCTCGCCGGCCTGCTCCGGCCGGTACCGGGCCAACCGACCTTCCCGGCGACCGGGCCACCGGACCGCACTCGCCCGACCACGCCACCGGACCGCACTCGCCCCACCACGCCACCGGAGCACACTCGCCCCACCACGCCAGCGGACCGCACTCGCCCGACCGGGCCACCAGGCCACGCTTCCCCGACCGCGCCACCACCGACCGACGACGGGCCGACCGACGACGGGCCGACGGCCGGGCTGGCGGCGGCGATCAAGGCCGGTGACCAGCTCGTCTACCTGCGGGAAGAGCCCGGCGGGGCGGCCGACGAACTGGCCCGTGCCGCACTGGTCGGGGCCGGGCGGGCGGTGCTCGCCCTGGACCTGGACGCGCTGCACGCCGACCCGGCACCCGAGGAGGCGCTGGCGGTCGCGGTCCGGGAGGCCCGGCTACGCCGCGCGGGACTCGTCGTCGGACCGGTCGACGTGCTGGATCCGACGGCCGGTCCGGCCAACGCCCGGCTGCTGCGCCGACTCACCGCGCTGCCGGTACCGGTGCTGCTGACCGGCCGGCTGCGCTGGGATCCGTACTGGGCGGACCGGTCGCCGCTGCTGGTGACCGCCACCCCGATCGACGCCGCCGAGCGGGCCCGGCTGTGGCGGGACACCCTCGCCGGGCGGCCGGTGGAGCTGGCCGCCGACGTCGACCCGGAGCGGGAACTGGCCGCCTACGTCCTCGGGCCCGACCAGGTACGCCGGGCCGCGGTGGCCGCCACCCAGCAGGCGGTGCTGGCCGGGTCCGGTCCGCTCACCGTGCACCACGTCCGGGCCGGGGTGCGCTCGCAGAACGCGGCGGCGCTGGAGAAGCTGGCCCGCCGGGTCGAGCCCGGGGTCGGTTGGGACGACCTGGTCCTGCCCGCTGCCGCCCGGGAACAGCTGGCCGAGCTGGCCCGGCGGGTACGCCACCGGGAGCAGGTGCTCGGCCGGTGGCGGTTGCGTCCCGGCGGTGGGCGCGGTCACGGGGTGACCGCCCTGTTCGCCGGGGACTCCGGCACCGGCAAGACCATGTCCGCCGAGGTGGTCGCCGCAGATCTGGGCCTCGACCTGTACGTGGTGGACCTCTCCACGGTGGTCGACAAGTACGTAGGCCAGACCGAGAAGAACCTGGAACGGATCTTCACCGAGGCGGCCGGGGTGAACGGGGTGCTGCTCTTCGACGAGGCGGATGCGATCTTCGGTAAGCGTTCCGAGGTCAGCGACGCCCACGACCGGTACGCCAACCTGGAGAGCGCGTACCTGCTGCAGCGGATGGAGTCGTTCGACGGGGTCGCGGTGCTCACCACGAACCTGCGGGCCAACCTGGACGAGGCGTTCCTGCGTCGGCTCGACGTCATCGTGGACTTCCCGGTCCCCGACACCGCCCAGCGGCGGGCCCTCTGGGACCGGTGTCTCGGCACCGAGCTGCCCCGCGCCGACGACGTCGACCTGGATCACTGCGCCCGGTCGTTCGAGCTGAGCGGGGGCGGCATCCGGGCCTGCGCGGTGAGCGCCGGCTACCTGGCCGCCGAGTCCGGTGGCCCGGTCACCATGGCGATGGTGGTCGCCGCAGCCCAGGCGGAGTACCGCAAACTCGGCCGGCTGGTCCTGCCGGGCCCCACCCCGCCCCGCCGCCCCTGACGTCCCGGTTGATCGACTCGGTTGGGTAGATATGGCGGGGTCCGAGGCAGGTTGACACAGCCATATCGGCCCAACCGAGTCGATCAACGCCGCCTCGGAAGCTCCCGGGCGGGCAGCGTCCCGTCAGACGTCGTCGACCGGAATGTGGTGCACCAACTCCGGGGCGATCACGTCGGGAACCAGGTGCGGCTCGCTGGTGAGGTAGTACGCGTCGTGGTCGAGTGCGGTCCAGACGGCGTGCGCCCGCGCCAGGTCGCCCTTGACCAGACGTACCGTGTTGGCCACCTCCACCGCGTCCGCAGCACCTAGGGACAGCACCGCGACGCCGGGCAGCGTGGCCAGCACCTTGAGTCGCGCTTTGGTCAGTCGGTCGGCGCCGGTCTGCGCGTACGCGTCCAGCAACGCCACCGTGGGTAGCCCCACGTAGGCGCCTTCCTCGGAGATGTCGAGCAGCAACTCCCCGACGTGCACGTGCCCCCGGGAGTAGGAGAGCATCGCTGACGCGTCCAGCACGGCCCGGATCACGACCTCGTCAGGCATCTGCCGGTCTCCCGGAACCTTCCGGCCAGTTGCCGGCCCGGAGCAGGTCACGCCGTCGCGCGTTCTCGGCCCGCTGCTCGGCCGTCGGAGGCGGCAGGGTGCCCCGGACCCGGGCGATGCCCTCCTCCGTCACGTCCACCCCGACCGCTCGCAGCATCGCCGCGGTGGCGGCGGCCCGGTCCATGCGGGCCCGCAGGGCGTCGGCGACCGCCGCTGAGGCGTTTTCCTCGCCGGCCAGGTAGGCCGCCACGTCATCCGGCAGACTCACCGTCACCCGCTTGGTCATACTCGAATCATATCGGCCCTGTCGGGCATCCTGCCTGGTCGGCAGCAAAGGAGGTCGGCTCACGTCTGCCCCAACGAGAAAACCTCGCGTTGGCCACGGCTGATCGCCCGCAAAGCGCCGAAGCGACCCGGACTGACGACACGCCAGTGGCGTCCGTGGGGGTCAGCCCTGCGGAAAGGACCCCGGCCGAGCCCGGTCGGCACGGCCGCTAGGGCAGGGTCACGTCCCAGTCGCGGCTGCCCACCGGAGCGGCCTGCAACGGCCCGGACTCCGCCGGGTTCCGCCGGTCGAACGGGGAGGTGAAGGTGTGGCTGACCACGTCACTCACCCAGGGCTCGTCCGTGGAACCGGCGAGCTTGATCTCCCACCGGAAACGGACCGTGTACGAGGCGAGCCAGGAGCCCGGGGTCATCGCCACGTTACGGGACCACCCCGGGGCGTCGCGAAACGTGATGGTGGTCGGCGTCTTGTCGATCTCACTGTCGTCGTACGGCGGATGGTAGGGCCCGTCCAGCCGCCAGGCGGTCGAGGTCCGCTGACCCTTCTTGTACGTCTCGTCGTCCTGCCGCTCCCAGTAGACGTACTGGTCCGCGGCGAACTGCCGGAAGTCGTAGGTGAACTCCGCGTTGCGGGGCAGGTTGGCCGGGGCGATCAGGGTGGCGGTCTGGGTGAAGCCGATGTCCTGCTTGGTGTCCAACTCCTGCTCGTCCGGGCCGTCGTAGGCGGACCTGAACCGCAGCCGGAGTTGCTTGGGGTCGACCGGTGGCAGCTTGGCCCGCTCCTCCTCCCTGACCTTGCCCCGGGTCCGGCGACCCTCGGGAGGGTACGGCTGCTGGCGGCTGCTGGTCGGCTCGGTGTCCGCCTTCGGCACCCGCTGCACGGCGGTCTGCACCGGCGACTCCGCGGCCGTCGGGCCGTCGGTGTGCTGCTGCTCGGTGGCCGCTGGTGGAGCACCGGCGAGGACCCGGCGGGCGGTCGCCTCGGCTTCCCGCTCGAAGCGGTCACCCGGGTCGCTGATGCGCAGGCCGGAGCCGTTGTCGGTGCCGGCGACCGGCCCCAGCCGTTGCTGGATGACGTGGGTCAGCTCGTGGGCCAGGGTGTGCCGGTCGGCGCCGCCCTCGCCGAGGACCACGTGGTTGCCGGAGGTGTACGCCCGCGCCCCGATCCCGGCCGCCGACGACCGGGCCGCCGAGTCGTCGTGGATTCGTACGTCGGAGAAGTCCGAGCCGAGGCGGGACTCCATGTCGGCCCGGGTCGTATCGTCCAGTGGCCGCCCGCTGGAGCCCAGCACCGAGGCGACCGACCGCTGGACCTGCTCGGCGGGCGGGTGGGCGCAGCCGGCGGCGTGCTCGTGCCGGTCCTCCTCGATCGCCCGCGCCACCGCACGATTGCCGATCGTCCGTTGCAGACCGATGATCTCCTGCGGGCTGCGCCCGACACCGGGACGTCCGGACCGGGCGACCTCGCCCCGCCGGACGGTGTGCCCCTCGGCCCGTCGACCGGCGGGCCCGGCGTGGGTCGACGCGGGACCGGCGGGCCCGGTGTGGGTCGACGTGGGACGGTCCGGAGTGCTCGACGCCTGCTCGGAGCGGTGCTGGCGCATGCCCGGCCACCTCCTCGGGTCGACCTCCAGCGTAGGTCCGCCCGTCCGGCGCGGGGCAGGACCATCCGGACAGGATCACGGACGGCCTGCCCCTGTGGTACGCGACTCTGCCCCGGCGCAGGTCCCTACGGACCTTCCCGACGGCGGTACGGCGCGCAAGGCTGGCCAACGTCCGCCGACCTGGCAGAGGAGCTTGCATGCCGACGTACCTGTCCCCAGGTGTGTACGTGGAGGAGGTCCAGAGCGGTTCGCGTCCCATCGAGGGCGTCGGCACCGCCGTGACCGCCTTCGTGGGGTTCGCCGAGAAGGGGCCCTTCCACACTCCGACCCTGGTCACCAACTGGAGCCAGTTCGTCCAGCTCTTCGGCGGGATGGTCGAGGGCAGCTACCTGGCCCACTCGGTGTACGGGTACTTCGCCAACGGCGGTGGCATCTGCTACATCGTCCGCATCGGTGACTCGTCGGCGGCCCGCAAGAGCAGCGGTCGGGGCGCGCCGAAGGAGCTGCCCGCCGGGGAGCCGTCGGCGCTGGGCACCTTCCGGGTGGCGGCGCTGCCGGCCGCCGGTGGTGAGGTCACCGTGGAGGTGGCCGACGTCGAGGGCGAGGGGGTCGGCGAGGACCGCTTCCGGCTGGTGGTGCGCGCCGAGGGCCGGCCGGCGGAGGAGTACGACGCCTCGTTCCGCAAGAGCAACAAGAGCTACGTGGTCAACCAGGTCCGGGAACGGTCCAAGTTGATCACCATGGAGGAGGCCACCGCCGCCAACGCGCTGGCCCGCCCGGCCAAGCAGACGGTCACCCTGGCCCCGCCCAGCGCTCCCGGTGAGGCCGTACCGACCAGCCTCTCCGCCGACGAGTTCACCGGGGACGTCGACAGCCGTACCGGGTTGGCCGGGTTGGAGGCGATCGACGAGATCACCATGGTCGCCGCGCCGGACCTGATGGGGGCGTACCAGGCCGGGGTCATCGATCTTGAGGCGGTGAAGGCCGCGCAGCTCGCGCTGATCTCGCACTGCGAGCAGATGGGCGACCGGATGGCGCTGCTCGACCCGCCGCCGGAGCTGACCGCGCAGCAGGTCCGCACCTGGCGGCAGGACGAGGCCGGCTACGACTCCCGCTACGCGGCGCTCTACTACCCCTGGGTGAAGGTCTTCGACCCGAGCACCGGCCGGGGCGTGTTCCTGCCGCCCAGCGGCCACCTGGCCGGCCTCTGGTCCCGCAACGACGCCGAGCGGGGCGTGCACAAGGCCCCCGCCAACGAGGTGCTCCGAGGCGTGGTCGACCTGCAGAACAACGTCACCAAGGGCGAACAGGACCTGCTCAACCCGATCGGGGTGAACTGCATCCGGGCCTTCCCCGGCCGGGGGGTACGGGTCTGGGGCGCGCGCACCCTCTCCTCCGATCCGGCCTGGCGCTACATCAACGTGCGCCGGCTGTTCAACTACGTCGAGGAGTCGATCCTGCTCGGCACCCAGTGGGTGGTCTTCGAGCCGAACGACCAGCGACTGTGGGGCACCATCCGCCGCAACATCACCGCCTTCCTCACCGAGGAGTGGCGGCGGGGCGCGCTGTTCGGGGCGACCGCGGCAGACGCCTTCTACGTCAAGTGCGACCGCGAGACCAACCCACCGGAGGTGATCGACCGGGGCCAAGTGGTGTGCGAGATCGGCATCTGCCCGGTCAAGCCCGCCGAGTTCGTCGTCTTCCGCCTGTCGCAGTTCTCCGACAGCACCAGCCTGATCAGCGACTGACGCAGATCCCGATGACGAAAGGCGGCCACGATGGCCTCTGGTGACAGCTTTGTCGTACACACCTTCCAGGTGGAGATGGGCGGCATCCAGGTGGAGCTGGTGGAGGAGGTCAGCGGGTTGACCGTCGAGCTGGACTCGATCGAGGTCAAGCACGTCACCCCCACCGGCGAGCTGATCATCCGCAAGATCCCCGGTGCCCGGAAGGCCGGCGAGGTGACGGTCACCCGGGGGCTGGACCAGAGCAGCTCCTTCACCGAGTGGATCAAGGAGACGTTCCTGAAGGGCTCGATCGACGCGGCCCGGCAGAACATCAGCATCATCATCACCAACGCCGACAAGTCCCAGACCCGCCGGTTCGACCTGACCAACGCCTGGGTGAGCAGGTGGGAGGGCCCGTCACTGAAGGCCGGTGACGCGACCCCGGCGAGCGAGAAGGTCACCATCGTCTACGAAGAGATCAGCACCCAGTGAGACGCCGTGGTGTCTCCGCCGGCAGCCTCGACACCCTGGTCGACCCGGCCGACCTGCCGGCGGAGCCGAGCCAGCCGGTGGTCGCGCCGCCCCCGCCGGTCCGGCTCCAGACGGAGTTCACCTTCCACCTACCCCGGGGGTACGTCGACGAGGACGGCACCGTGCACCGGGAGGGCAGCATGCGGCTGGCCACCGCCCGGGACGAGTTGGCGCCCCTGGTCGACCTGCGGGTCAAGCAGAACCCGGCGTACCTGTCGATCGTCCTGCTCAGCCTGGTGGTCACCCGGCTGGGCACGATCACCCAGGTACGCGCCGAGGTCATCGAGCGGCTCTTCGCCTCCGACCTGGCGTTCCTGCAGGACCTGTACCGCCGGATCAACGCCGAGGGGCACACCCTCGCCGAGGTGACCTGCCCGGACTGCGAGTCGGTGTTCGAGGTGGACCTGGCCGGTGGTCGCCCGGGGGAATCGTGACGTACGGGGCCGACCGGCTCCACGAGGAGGTCTCGTACGTCGCCTACCACTTCCACTGGCCACACGCCGAGATCCTCGGTCTCACCCACGCCGAGCGGGCCCGGTACGTGGCGGAGATCGCCCGCATCAACACCAGGATGAACCAAGGTCAGTGAGGTGCCATGGGGCTACGCGACAGGATGCGGCGACTGGTGGCCGGCACCCGGTCCCGGGTCGCCGACCCGTCCGGTGCCGCCGCCGACCCCTCCGGTGAGCGGGCCCGGTCCGCCACCGAGCCGACCCTGTCCGGAGCAGCGCCGACCGGGACCGTGGAGCGGGTACCCGTCGATCCGGCCTGGCGGGCCCTGCCGCCGATGCAACGGGCGATGGCCGACGCGCCGATGCTGGTCAGCGACCTGCCCCGGTTCACCACCCGGTTGAGCACCCAGCAGGACCCGAGCCTGCGCACCCCGCTCGACCATCTGGTCAGCGAGCAGGCCCCCCTCGGGGTGGTACGCGACCTGGCCCGCTCCCGGCCCGGTCCGAAGCCCACCGAGAAGCCCACCGACCGGGGCCCGGCCCCGCAGCTGCCGGCGGTCCAGCGCAGCCCCGCCGACCACCTGGTGGATCACTCCGGCACCGGCCTGACGGGTACGCCCACCACGCCCGACGCCCGCCCTGCTTCCCCGCCACCGGTGATCGGGCCGGCGGACCACCACCGGGTGTCCCGGCCGGCCGTCCAGCGTCCCGCCTCGGCCGGCCCGCTGGTCACCGCCCGGCCGGCCGGCCCGGCCCGACGGTTGACCGGCTCGCCCCGCAGCGGTTCCGGTTCCGGCCCGCCGACCGTGCAGCGGGCCACCACCCCGGCCAGCCCGACCGCCGCCAGCGCCGCGACCGCCAGCCCGACCACTGCCCGTCCGGGCGCTGCCAGCCCGACCACGGCCCGTCCCGCCGCCGGCCCAGCCGCTGCCGCCAGCTCGACCCCTCGTCCCGGCACCGCAGCTCCCGGTGCGGCCGGCGCGGCCGGCCCCGGCCCGGCCTCCGGGTGGCCGGGAGTCCCCTCCGGGGCTGCGGGATCCACCCACCACACCGGCCCTGCCGCAGCCCCCGCCGGTACCGGATCGCACCGGTCCGGACAGCCACCGGTACGCCGACCCGCCCGGTTGGGGCTGGGTGATCCCCTGCCGGCCCTGCCCGAGACGGCCCGGCCACGTTCCACCGGCCGTCCAACCGGCGGGAGCACCACGGGCCGGAGCACCACGGACCGGAGCACCACGGACCGGAGCACCACGGACCGGAGCACCACGGATCGGAGCACGACGGGAGGTGGTGCGGGTCGCTCGACGACCTCACCGCCAACCGTCCAACGGGCACCCGCCCGCGCAGGTCGACCCGATCCCGCCTCGTCCCCGGCCAGCGCGCCGGCTCCCACCAACAACCCGCTTGGCCCACCGACGTCACGGGGCCCGACCTCCGGCTCACCCACGGACCGGGGCCCAACCCCGACCGGGACGACTGACCGGGGCACGACCCCGACCGGGACGACGGACCGGGGCACGACCCCGACCGGGACGACGGACCGGGGCACGACCCCGGCCGGGACGGCCCGACCGGCCGTCGGCGGTCCGGCACCGGCCGGCAACCGCTCCGCCGTCCCGCCGCACCCCGCACCGGATCCGACCGCCCACCGGGACACCGCAGCCGTGCCCTCCCGGCCGGACCCCGCGACGTCCGGCCCGCCGGTGGTCCAGACCGCCCGGGTGCGACCCGAACCCCCCGCAGCACTCACGCCATCCCGCAGCACCCCCGGCCCGGCCCGGCTCGGGCTCGGCCACCCCCTGCCCGCCGACGCGCCCCCACCGGTGGTCCGCCCCACTCCACCAGCGGCGCCCGCCGGCACCCCGAACCCCGGTGGCACGAGCGGGACCGCCAGCACCACCCGCAGCACCGGCGGCGGTGGCGGTGGCAGAACCGTCGACGGCAACGGTGTCGGCCCGGCCGGATCGACACCGTTGCAACGGTCGGCGGCCCCCGGGCACACCGGTCGGGTCGTCCCACTGCGTCGCCGGCCGGTGGTCCGCGCCGATGACGCCGCCTCCACGGCGGCCACACCGTCGACCACGTTGCGGAACCCCGCCGGGGCTCCGTCCACCGCCACCGGCGCCTCCCGGGGCACGGCCCCGACGAGCACCCCGAGCGCCGCCCACCGCCCGCCGACCACCCCGGCACCTGGCCGGTCGATCCCGGTCCAGCCCGCACCGGCCCGGCCGAACCCGGACCGGGTCACGGCAGCCCAGGTGAGCCCGTCGGTGCCAGCCCGGGTCGCAACCGACCGGTCGGCTGTCGGCCGGTCGGCTGTCGGCCGGTCGACTCCGCTCGGCCCCGGCACGCCGGCCAGCCGACCCGAACCCGTGCCGGGACAGCCAGCCACCAACCGGTCCACGCCCGGTGGCCCCGCGGCGACGGCGCCCCCGGCCGGACCGGTGGTTCAGCGGCTGCGTCGGACCGACGGCCGGGGCGAGGTAGGGGTGTCGTCACCGGCCCCACAGCGGGTGCCACTGCTCGCCGAGCGCCAACTGCCCCGACTGAGCGGAGGCCTGAGTGGGACGCTGACGACGCCCGGCACTCCGACCAGCTCCCGGGCCACCGTGCCGGTGCGCTGGCGTACCCGGGGTGCCGTCGTGGCGTCGGCGGCCGGCCCGGACCAGAGTGCGTCGGCCGCCGCCCAGCGGACCACCGCACCCACCGGGAACCCGGCCGGTCCGCGCCCCGGCCCATCCGCCGCGCCGGCACCGGCCCGCTCCGTTCAGCGGCAGGTCCGTTCCGGTCCGTCCCCGGTCGGGCCGGGGCAGGGCGACCCCGGGGCCGGCGCTGCCCGTACCGTCTCGCCCGGCGACGGCCACCGGACCAGGGTGACCGGCACCTCGGCGTCGGCCGAGCACCGGCCGCTGAGGTCGGCATCCGACAGCGGAGCACGCCCGGAGCCCGATCCGGCCGGCTCGGCCCGACCCGCCACCGGCGGTCCACCCCGGCAGCGGGCGAGCGCCCAGCGGGCCACCGGACCCACGACGGTCCAACGGACCACCGGTCTCACGACCGCCCAGCGGGCCACCGGACCCACGATGGTCCAACGGACCGCCGGATCCACGACGGTCCAGCGTTCCGCCGGATCCGCCGGTGGGTCCCGGGCGGCTTCCCCCGGCAGGCCGCAGGTCGGCGGGGTGGCACAGCGGTCGCTCGGGCCGGTCCAGCGGGAGGAGACCGGCGCACCGGCCGAGCCGGCGGCGCAGCCGGACATCGAGGCGATGCTGCGCGGCTTCGACCGACGGGAGCTCGACGCCCTGGCACACCGGCTGGTCGGACCGATCAGCCGGCTGGTCCGCGCCGATCTGCGGGCCAGCCGGGAACGCTCCGGCCGGTGGCGGGACGGCCACCGGTGAGACCACCACCGGGGCGACGGACAGACCGGCACCACGAGAGGGGGTACCCCGATGGCCAGCGGTGACCCGGGGACGAGCGTCCACTTCCGGCTCCAGATCGACGGCATCGACCTGGGCGAGTGGAACAGTTGCGACGGCCTCGGCTGCGAGGTCGAGCTGGAGCAGTACCAGGAGGGCGGCAACAACGACTTCGTCTGGCAGCTGCCGTCCCGGTTGAGATACTCCAACGTCACGCTGACCCGACCGCTGACCCGGGACACCGCGAAGGTCTCCAGTTACCTGGCCCAGTTGCCCAGCGGGGTGCGCCGGGGCACCGCCCAGATCGCCGCGCTCCGGCCCGACCTGGCGCTGCTGGTCCAGTGGGGACTCGCCGACGTGGTGCTGGTGCGCTGGTCCGGGCCGAGTTTCGACCCGGAACGCTCCGAGGTGGCCAGCGAGAGCATCGAGTTGGCGTACCACGGCTTTCTGGAAGTGGGCTGATGCGGTCGCGGGCCGGCAAGGTCGCCGCGCAGCTGCAGCGGTACCAGCCGCCGACCTCGGGTGGGAGCCAACCCGGTGGCACCCTCGGCGGGCCGATCACGTTCATGTTCAACCCGCAGCAGTTGGCGTTGACCAAGTCGGCGAACTGGATCCCGCACGTGGTCCGGGGCGCGCAGGACGTCGGCGTCGCCGAGTTCAGCGGCTCCGGCCCCCGGACGTTGAGTCTGGAGATCTTCCTCGACGCCACCGACACCCACTCCCGCACCGTTCAGCAACGGGTCGACTCCCTGCTCACCTGCTGTGTGCCGACGAAGGCGAGCATCGCCGCGAAGGCACCCTCACCACCCTGGGTGAAGTTCGCCTGGGGGCAGTTCCAGACCGTGTCGTTCTACTCGTACGTCAGCCAGATCAACGCGACCTACAGCCTCTTCGACCCGGACGGCACCCCGCTGCGGGCCACCTGCTCGCTGACCCTGCACGAGATCAGCGGGGCCACGCCGGGGCAGAACCCGACCTCGGGCAGTCGGAGCGCCCGGCGGGTGCACACCCTGGTGGCCGGGGACTCCCTGGAGCTGCTGGCCCACCGCGAGTACGGGGACCCGACCGTCTGGCGGGTGATCGCCGAGGCCAACGACATCGACGACCCGCTCCGGTTGACGGCGGGACGACAACTGCTCCTGCCCGCACCGGAGGAGTTGCCCACCGGGGAGGACCGTCATGTCCGGCGGTGAACACACCAACAACCTGGTCATCGGGGTACCCGGCGAGCTGCCCAAGGAGTGGGCCGACCTGCTGGTCTCGGCGGAGATCCAGGACAGCACCAACCTCGCCGCCGCCGCCACCCTGAGCTTCCGCGACCCGGAGAGCAAGTTCCTGGAGAAGAACAGCATCACCATCGGCAAGGACGTCACCGTCCGGGTCCGTACCGGCCGGGACCCCGCCACGGTGCCGCTGTTCACCGGCGAGGTGGTCGCCCTGGAGTGCGAGTACGACGGGGTCGGCACCTTCACCACCCTGCGGGCGCTGGACCTCTCCCACCGGCTGATGCGCGGCCAGCGGGTCCGCAGCTTCGTCAACCGCAAGGCCTCCGACATCGCCCGGGAGGTCGCCGCCGCCGCCGGGATCCCGATCGGCCAGGTCGAGGCCACCTCCACCGTGTACGAGACGGTCACCCAGCCGAACGTCAACGACTGGGAGTTCCTCAAGATGCTCGCGGTCGACAACGACGCCGAGGTGGTCGTCGTCGACGGGAGGTTCGAGTTCCGCCGCTCGGTGCGGGCCGCCGGTGCGCCCGGTGCCGGGGTGACCGCCGAGCAGAGCCGGTTCGTGGTCCAGATGGACGACAACCTCTTCTCGGTCCGCTCCACCGTCACCTCCGTCGGGCAGGTGGCCGGGGTGACGGTGCGCGGCTGGGACGTCCGCCGCAAGCAGCCGCTCAAGACCGAGGTCACCGCCGAGGCCAGCGACGAGGTACAGATCGGCACCACCCCGGACAAGGTCACCAGCCCGTTCGGTACGGCCCGACTCTGCGTGGCCGACGTGCCGTACCGGACCACCGCGGAGACCCGGGCGGTGGCCGGCGCGGTGGCCGCCGACGTGACGGGGGCCTTCGCGGAGCTGGAGGTCGGCCTCCGGGGCAATCCCCTGCTGCGGGCCGGTGTGCCGATCTCCCTGCAACAGGTGGGCGCCCCCTTCGAGGGCAAGTACACGATCACCGCCAGCCGGCACGTGCTCGGCCCCGGCCTGGTCTACGAGACCTGGTTGACGGTGAGTGGCCGTCAGGACCGGTCGACCTGGGGGCTGGCCACCGCCGCCGCCGCGCCGGCCCGGGCGAGCCGGGTGCCGGGGCTGGCCACCGGGATCGTCACCAACGTCAAGGCCGACGTGGACCGTCGGCACCCCGAACGGGTCGGCCAGGGCTGGGTGAAGCTGCGTTTCCCGTGGCTGACCGACGTCGGCGAGTACGAGACCGACTGGGTCCGTACGGTGCAGCTCGGTGGGGGTGGCGGCGGCGGGGTGTTCTGCCCGGAGGTCAACGACGAGGTGCTGGTCGGCTTCGAGCAGGGCCTGCTGGACCGCCCGTACGTGATCGGGGGTCTCTACAACGGCACGGACCGACCGTCACCGCACGACGGCGCGCTGGTGGACTCCTCCTCCGGGCGGGTCAACCGGCGCTCGTTCGCCTCCCGCAGCGGCGACCGGATCGAGTTCCTGGAGTCCCAGCTCGCCGCCGGCCCCCGGGGGATCCGGTTGGTCACCTCCCAGGACCGGCTGACCGTGCACCTGGACGAGCGGAAGACCTCGGTGGTGATCCGCAGTGACGGCACCGTCGAGATCGAGGCGCAGAAGCAGGTCACCGTCAAGGGCCGGGGCATCACCCTGGACGCCGGCACCGGCGAGCTGGTCATGCGGGGACGCAAGGTCACCGTCGACGGCGGCACCCAGGTCGACATCCAGGCACCACTCGTGAAGCTCAACTGACCGGAGGGATGCCCCATGCCGCCCGCCGCCCGTATCGGTGACAAGCTCAGCCACCTGGCCACCGCGCTCACCCCCGGCCCACCCACCGGGACCATCGGCCCGCCCGGTGGGCAGGCGCTGCCACCCGGTACGCCCGGTGCCCCGATGCTCGGGGTCTCCAGCGTGCTCATCGCGGGCCGACCCGCCGCCGTGGTCGGCACCGTCTGCGTGTGCGAGAAGCCACCCCAGCATTTGGTGCTCCTGCTGACCAACCGGATCGTGCCGGCCATGCCGCCGCCGCTGCGGCGGGTGCTGATCGGCGGGCACCAGGCTGCCCGACGCGGTGACCAGACCACCTGCAAGTCCGTGGTCAGCACCGGCGCGCCTACCGTGTTGATCGGGGGTTGAGCCGGTGGCCGAGCAGTTCATCGGTGCGGGCTGGGCGTTCCCGCTGCGTACCGACGCGACCGGCGGGATCGCCCTGGTCGACCGGGAGCGGGAGATCGTCGAGGCGATCCAGCTGATCCTCGGCACCGCCCCCGGTGAGCGGCCGATGCGACCGGAGTTCGGTTGCGGGGTGCACGACTACGTATTCGCCCCGGCCGACGAGAACACCGCCGGGCGGATCGCCTTCGAGGTGCGCCGGGCGCTGGACCGCTGGGAGCCGCGCATCGACGTGACCGACGTGGTGGTCAGCTTCGACGCCGAGGAGGTCGGGGTGCTCTACATCGACGTCCGGTACACCGTCCGGGGCACCAACGACCCCCGGAACCTGGTCTTCCCGTTCTACGTCATCCCGTCCCACGAGGAAAGCACCGCCTGATGCCGCTGCCCGCGCCCAACCTGGACGACCGTCGCTTCCAGCAGCTCGTCGACGAGGCGAAACGGTTCATCCAGCAGCGTTGCCCCGAGTGGAGCGACCACAACGTCTCCGACCCGGGGGTCACCCTGGTGGAGACGTTCGCGCACATGGTCGACCAGCTCCTCTACCGGCTCAACCGGGTGCCGGAGAAGAACTACCTGGCCTTCCTCGACCTGATCGGGGTACGCCCGTTCCCGCCGACGGCCGCCCGGGGCGAGGTCACCTTCTGGCTCTCCGGCCCGCAGACCCAGCCGGTGGTGCTGCGCGCCGGCACCGAGGTGGGCACCGAACGTACCCAGACCGACGAGGCGATCGTCTTCACCACCGCGACGGACCTGGCCGTGGTGCCCTGCGAGCTGAGCCGGTTGCGCAGCCACCCGGCCCAGGGCCCACCGGCGGACCGGACCGAGGAGCTGCTCGACGGCCGGGACGTGGCCTGCTTCCCGGCCAGCCCGTCGGTGGGTGACGCCATGCTGCTCGGGCTCTCCGCCGCCGTGCCGTCCTGCGCGGTGCTGCTGCGGATGGACAGCCGGGTCGAGGGGGTCGGGGTCGACCCGCGGCAACCGCCGCTGGTCTGGGAGGCGTGGACCGGTGCGGACTGGTCGCCCTGCGAGGTCGACCACGACGACACCGGCGGGTTGAACCGGCCGGGCGAGGTGGTGCTGCACGTGCCGGCCACCCACATCAGCAGCGTGGTCGCCGGGCAGCGGGCCGGCTGGTTGCGCTGCCGGCTGGTCGAGGCCCGGCCGGGTCAGCCGTTCTACGCCGCCTCGCCGACGGTCCGCTCGGTCGAGGCGGCCACCATCGGCGGCACGGTCACCGCGGTGCACGCCGAGACGATCCTCGGCGAGCAGGTGGGTGAGGCCGAGGGGGTGCCCGGGCAGCGGTTCACGGTGGCCCGGCCGCCGATCGTCGGCGACGAGCAGCCCCTGGTGGTGGAGACCGCCGACGGTGCCGGGTGGCTGGAGTGGGCCGAGGTGGACTCGTTCAGCGGTTCCGGGCCCCAGGACCGGCACGTGGTGCTCGACCGGACCGCCGGGGAGATCTTCTTCGGGCCGGCCGTCCGGCAGCCCGACGGGACGTTACGCCGCTACGGTGCCGTACCGGCCGCCGGCTCCCGGGTCCGGGTCCGGCGCTACCGCACCGGGGGCGGGCGCAGCGGCAACGTCGCCCGGGGCGCGCTGGCCGTGCTGCGCAGCTCGATGCCGTACGTCTCCGGGGTGGAGAACCGGGCGCCCGCCACCGGCGGGGTGGACGGGGAGACCGTGGCGGAGGCCCGGTTGCGCGGTCCGGTCCAGCTGCGGGCCCAGGACCGGGCGGTGACCGCCCGCGACTACGAGTTGCTCGCCCGGCAGGCCTGCCCGGCCGCCGCCCGGGTGCGCTGCCTGTCCGCCGGTGACGGCAGCGACGCCGGCGGGGTCCGGCTGCTGGTGGTGCCGGAGGCGGTCGCCGACGCGGAGGGCCGGCTGCACTTCGAGGACCTGGTCCCCCCGGACGGGATGCTCGCCACCATCGCCGAGCATCTGGACACCCGCCGCCCGGTCGGCACCCGGCTGGTCGTGGAGCCGCCGTTCTACCAGGGGGTCACCGTGGTCGTCCGGCTGGTCCCCCGGCCCGACGTCGCCGCCGCCCAGTTGCGCGGCGAGGCCACCGCCACCCTGTACCGCTACCTCGACCCGGTGCACGGTGGGCCGGAGGGCACGGGTTGGCCGTTCGGGCGGCAGGTGCACTCCGGGGAGATCTTCGGGGTCCTGCAACGGCTGCCGGGGGTGGAGGTGGTCGAGGAGGTCCGCATGTTCCCCGCCGATCCGTTGACCGGCCGGCGGGGTGAGCAGGTCACCCGGATCGACCTGGATCGGCACGCCCTCGTCTTCTCCCACCAGCACCAGGTCCGGGTCGACGAACGCCCGTCGGGCGCCTGAGCGAGGAGGAACCACCCATGCGCGCCGCAGTCGCTGGACTGGCCACCCCCGACCCGCTGGGCCGGCGGCTGCCCGCCGTCTACGCCGCCGACGACCTGGCCCAGCGCCTCACCGGCGGCTTCGACCAGGTGCTCGCGCCGGTGCACGCCACCCTGGACAGCCTGTGGGCGTACTTCGACCCGGCGTTGGCCCCGCCGGACTTCGTGGACTGGCTGGGCTCCTGGGTGGCCGCCGGTGGTGGGCGGGACCGGCCGGCCGCCGAACGCCGCCGGGTGGTCGCCGGGGCCGTCGCCCGACACCGGGTCCGCGGCACCGCCGCCGGACTGGCCGAGGAGGTACGCCTCGCCACCGGGCTCGTCCCGGAGATCGTCGAGAGCGGCGGCACCACCTGGTCGGTCACGCCCGGCACCGCCCTGCCCGGGTCCGCCGTGCCCGCCCTTACCGTGCGGGTGTACGCGCCGGAGCCCAGCGACGCCCTGGTCGCCCGGCTGCGGGCGGTGGTCGAGGCGAACCGGCCGGCGCACGTGCCGTACACGGTGGAGGTGCTGCCACTGGTGGGCGAGGACCCGGCCGGGACGGACCGGACGGTGGCCCGGTGAGGCGCTGCGACAACTGCGGGTCCGAGGTCGTTCCGGGCGACGGCTTCTGCGGCACCTGCGGGGCGTTCCTGTCCTGGGACGACGACGCCACCCCGACGCCGGAGGTCGAGGTCGCGGAGCCGGCTCCGCCCACCGCCGAGCGCGACCTGCGGCGGGCCGCCGCGTTGGTGGTGCCGGTACGGCCGGCCGACGAGACCGCACCGGCCCGGGAGGGCACCCCGACCGAGCCGGCCCCGCTCGATCCCACCGACCGAGTCGACCAGCCGACGGCGGTGCAACCGGGTCGGCCGGTCGCGCCGCCACCGGTGGTCCGGGACTTCACCGGTGATCCGGCGGGCGGCCCGCACGACGTGACCTGTCCGGTCTGCGGCACCGGCAACCCGCGGGACCGGTCGTTCTGCCGGCGGTGCGGCAACCCGTTGACCGCGACCACCGGCCCGCCCCGGGCCCTACCGTGGTGGCGTCGACTGCGCTGGCCACGCCGCCGGTCCCGCGGGGGTTGGCTGCGCCGGCTGCTGGCGGTCCTGCTCGTGCTGGCCCTGCTCGGCGCGGTGGCGCTGGCGGTGGCCCGGTTCGCCGGGCCGGTCGTGGACGCCGTCCGGGACCGGACCGCGACGCCCGAGGCGGTGCTGCCCAGCGAGGTGACGGCCTCCAGTGCGGCGCGCGGTCATCCGGCCCGGTCCACCGTCGACGGGCTGAACAACCGGTACTGGGCGCCGGCCACCGACCGACCCGCCACCGGCGAGTACGTCGAGTTCACCTTCGATCCGCCGATCCGTCTGCTGGATCTCATCGTGCACACCGGTGCCTCGCCCCAGCAGGACGCCTTCGTCGAGCAGGCCCGCCCGGCCGAGCTGACCATGACCCTGTCGACAGGCGACGGCGAGCGCGCCAGCCAGTTGCGGCTGACCGACCGGCCGGGCCCGCAGAGCTTCCATCACGTGGCGGGCGGGGTGTCGCGGCTGCGGTTGACCATCCAGGCGAGCTACGGCGAGCAGCGCGGGCGGCGGGTGGCCCTGGCCGAGGTGGAGGTGTTCAGGCGGCCGTGACGTGCACCGGGCGGGACCCGACGCCGAGTGACCGCAGCACCCGCTCGTACGTCTGCTGGCTGTGCCGGGCCGCTGCCACGTCACCGGCCCGCCGTTGTGCGCTGATCAGCAGCCGCCAGCCGTCGTCGTGGTAGCCGTCCAGCTCCAGGGCCCGACGGGCCGCCGCCACGGCGGCCCGGGCCCGCCCCCGGGTCAACTCCAGGCCGGCCAGGAGCACCGCGGCCTCCGCCGCCCGGGACCGGTGCCGGTCCCGGGCGGCGAGCACCCACTCCGCGGTGCCGTCCTCCGGCAGCAGGTCACCGGCGTAGTGGTCGAGGGCGGTGCGCAGCGCCCGGACGGCCGCCGCGTCCTCGCCCCGCGACCGGGCCCGCCGGGACTCGGCCAGCGCCGCCCCGAACGCCGACACGTCGCAACCTCCGTCGTCCACCTCCAGCCGGTACGTCCAGCCGTCGCGCACGACGAACCGGGACGCGCCCCGGGCCACTCCCGGCTCCAGGAAGGTACGCAGCGTCGAGACGCCGACGTGCAGGTTGTTGAGGGCCGCCCGCTCCGGCAGCTCCGGCCAGAGCGCCGCCATGATCCGCTCCCGGTGCACCGGCTGCCCGGCCTCGGCGGCGAGATACCGCAGCAGGGTGCGCACCCGGGGGCGGATGCCGGACAGGTCGACCGGCAGTCCGTCCCGCTCCAGCCGGAAGCCACCGAAACACCACAGTCGTAACTGAGTCGAAATCATGTGATCTGTCTCCCTTGTCGCCAGGACCTCGCGAATCTGGTCCGGCCCACGACCGGACGGTCCCCGCTGGATGGACCGGCCGGGTGACGTCGACGGCACCCGACACGGTCGGGACGGCCTGTGCTGCTGGGAGAGGTGGGCGACAACGAGGTCGCGCCGAGGATTCTTCTCGATGTCCGGGGGGACACCGACAGCCGTCAGTTCGGGGACGCGTCGAGGGGCTTTAATTGTCGGTGCCGGTGCACGCGCACCGGTACGGCCCCGTCCACTCAGGAGCAACCGGATGTCGACGGCTGATCTGCCCGAAGCCGGCGCGCCGGAGCCGGTGGTCCTGCGGTGGGACCACCTGACCGGTGACCGCTGGCCGCAGCTGACCGCACTCACCGCTGACCGGATGGTGCTGCTGGTCCTGCCCCGACAGTCGAGCGTCGACCCGTTGGCGCTGCTGGTGACCGGGGTGCGGGCGGTGCTGCGCGAGGGTGACGGCGCCCAGGAGTTCACCCTGGCCAGGGCGGCGGTGCTCAGCGGCGGTAGCTACCTGTCGCCCGGGGTGACGACGCTGGCCGGTGGGGCAGCGCAGGCGTCGGCCGCGCTGGGTCCCCGCGAGGTGGAGACGTTGCGCTGCATCGCCCAGGGGCTCACCCACCGGCAGGCCGCCCACCGGTTGGGGGTGACCGAGCAGACCGTCAACACGTACGCGAAGCGGCTGCGGCGCAAGCTCGGGGCCGCCAACAAGGCCGAGTTGACCCGACGCGCCGTGGAGCTCGGTTACCTGTCCGTTTGACGCCCGTTTCTTGCCGGTCTTCTTGCCTCGCCTTTCCCATCACGCTGTAGTTGACTTGTCACCGAGGGGTGGCCGATGTTCGACGTGTGTGTGGTGGTGTCCGAGCCGCTGGCCCGGCGCGGGGTGCACCAACTGATCGGAGGCAACGAGCGGGTACGACGCTGTGTCACGGTGGACACGGTGAGCGAGGTGACCGGCAGCGGCGCGGGTCCGGAGACCGTCGTCGTCCTGGTGGATCCACTGCTGCACGCGGTGCGGTGGTCCTGTCCCCGGCACCCGACGCTGGTGATGCTGCCGGATTCGGCGATGACGGTGGCGGTGGCGGCGATTCGGGCCGGCGCCCGCTCGGTGGTGAGCACCGCGAGCGAGCAGGCCCAGCTGCGGATCGCACTCGACATCGCCACCACCGGCGGGTTCTACCTGTGTCCGCGGTTCACCGCCCGGCTGCGCGGTGAACCGCCCGGCCCCGGCGCCACCCGCGCGCCGGGCCGGGCGGCGCCGCCCTGCGCCCCGGGTCCCGGCCCCGGGCGGGACCGCCCGCCCCGCCGGCCCGCGCTGGCCCCCCGGGAGGCCGAGACCCTGAAGCTGATCGCCCACGGTCTGACCCACGCGCAGGTGGCCCGGCGGCTCGGCATCTCCGAGGCGACCGTGAACACCTACCTCACCCGGATCCGGTCCAAACTGGACGTGGGCAACAAGGCCGAACTGACCCGGCAGGCGTTCACCCTCGGCCTGGTTACCCGCCGCGGCGCCCCCACCGGGTGACCCGCCCGGTCAGTCGAGGATCTCGTCGAGCCAGGCCCGGACCTGGGCCACCTCGCCCAGCGACCCGACGTCGTTGACCGTTTCGAGGAGTTCGGTCGCCCGGTCGAGCACCACCTGGGCCCGTTCGGGTGCCCCGGCCCGCAGCAGCACCTCGGCGAGGGTGAGGTGGGTACGGCCGAGGCAGCCCAGGTCGTCACCGGCGTCGAAGTCCTCGATCGCCCCGCGCAACGCCGCCTCCGCGTCACCGAACCGGCCGCGGTCGGCCTGCAGCAGCCCCAACCGGTGCCGTACCCAGCCGCGCAGCGGCCGGCTGGCGGGCCGGTCCGGCAGGGCCGACCCCCAACCCTGGTCGGCCTCCTCGACCAGGCGCAGCGCCTCGTCGAGTTGGCCGGTCGAGCGCAGCAGATCCGAGAGGGTGTACGAGGCCACGATCCAGCCGAGCCGGTCGTCGGCCGCCAACAGCAACCGTCGGGCGTCGCGGAGGTTCGCCAACGCGGCACCCGGGTCGGCCCGCCGACTCTGCAGCGCCGCCAGGTAGCACCGGGCCCACCCGGCGATCCCCGGTTCACCGGCGGCTTCGGCCAACGCCAACGCGGTACGGTGCTCGACGTACGCCTCGTCGAGGTCGTCGTGCAGGAGATACAACGCCCAGCCGAGGTTGTTGCGCTGGAACGCCTCGGCCACCGGGTCACCGAGCGACTGCGCCGCCCGGACCGCCCGGCGGAACAACTCGTCCCAGGGCACCGCCAGGTGCCGCCGTTCGGCGTACCAGTACAGGTGCCCGGCGGCGGCGAGCACCTCGTGGTGGCGGCCCCGGGTCGCGACGTACCGGATCGCCCACCACCAGCCCGGCCGTTCGGTGTCCAGCCAGTTGACCGCCGCAGGCGCGGTGGGGAACCCGGCCGGTGGCCGCCAGCGGGTCGGGTCGAGCCACCCATGGGCGGAGGCGATCCGACCCAGCAGGTGCCCGGCGAGCCGGTCCCGGGCGGCGTCGGTGTCCGCGGCACTCTCCTCGGCGTCGATCCGTTCGGCGGCGAAGAGCGCCAGCAGGTCGTGCAGGACGTACCGGCCGGCGGTGGCCGCCGCGTTGAGCAGGCCGGCGTCCACCAACGCGTCGAGCAGGTCCTCGGTGACCGCGACCGGCTCGTCGACAAGTGCGGCGACCACCGGCGCGGAGTACTGCGGCAGCGGCACCACCGCCAACGACCGGAAGGCCCGCCGCGCCGGGGTGTCGAGCAGCCGGTACGACAACTCGAACGCGCTGCGTACCTCGATGTCACCGGCGCGCAGCAGGTCCAGCCGACGCCGCTCGTTGCGCAGCCGCTCCACCAGCGACTGCACGCTCCACTGCGGACGGACGGCCAGCCGGTTCGCCGCGACCCGCAGGGCCAGCGGCAGCCGCCCGCAGAGCCGCCCCAGCTCCACCGCGGCGGCGCTCTCGGTGGCGATCCGTCCACCGCCCACCGCACCGGTGAGCAGCAGCTGCGCCTCTTCCTCCGACAGCACCCGCAGCGGCACCCGGCGTACCCCGGCCAACCCGGCCAGCGCGCTCCGGCTGGAGACCAGCACCAGCCAGCCCGGCCCGTTCGGCAACAACGGGCGTACCTGGGCCTCGTCCCGGGCGTTGTCCAGCACCAGCAACCCCCGGCCCTCGCCGCTGAGCGTCCGGTAGAGGGTCAACCGGGCGTCGGTCGACGGCGGCAGTTGGGCCACCCCGAACGCGGTGAGCAACTGGTCGAGCGCCTGGGCCAGGGGGGTCGGCTCGTCGTCCATGCCGCGCAGGTCGACGAAGAACGACCCGCGGGGAAAGTGCCGCGCCTGCTGGTGCGCGGCGTGCACCACCAGACTGGTCTTGCCCACCCCGGGCGGCCCGTTGACCACCACCACCCGGGCCGCCTCGGCACGGGCGGCCCCCTGGGCCTCCTCGGCGAGCCGGTGCAGCTCGCCGGCCCGGCCCGCGAAGTCGGTCAGGTCACCGGGGAGCGAACCGGCCCGGTCCTCGTCCGCACCGGTCCGGTCCTCCCCGGTGTCGTCGCGGCACCGGGCGACCGCCACCAGTTGGGAGCGGTCCGCCGCCGACAGGCCGAGCCGGTCGGCCAACTCCTCCACCGTCCGCCGCTGGGGCCGGGTCACCCAGCCGAGCTCCAGATTGCGCACGGTACGCACGGCCAGTCCCGCCCGTTCGGCGAGTTCCTCCTGGGTGAGCCCGGCGACCGTCCGGTGTCGTCGCAGGAGCACGCCCAGTCGCCCACTCATCCCGACACCCCCGAACCGCCATCTCCCGTTGTCAACAGCACGACACGGATAGTTACAGACATTCGGGCCGATGCCCAGCCGGCCAGCTGACCTGAGATCAGCGTGAAACCACACCGTGTTGGTACGCCCACACCACGGTCTGCAACCGGTCCCGCGCACCGATCTTCGCCATCGCCCGCCCGAGGTGGGACTTGACGGTGCTGGTCTCGATGAACAGCTCCGTGGCGATCTCGACGTTCGACAGTCCACGGGCGAGCAACACCACGATCTCGGTCTCCCGCGCGGTCAACTGGTACGCCGC
Organism: Micromonospora sp. WMMA1923; assembly: GCF_049179195.1. Lineage (NCBI taxonomy): Bacteria > Bacillati > Actinomycetota > Actinomycetes > Micromonosporales > Micromonosporaceae > Micromonospora > Micromonospora sp. WMMA1923. The sequence continues at coordinate 5,763,912 of NZ_JBMHLZ010000001.1, read as the reverse complement.
CGGCGCGTCGGACTCCGGCACCGGGCGACGACGGGCGAACTCCGAGATCACCCGCCGGGTCACCGCCTGGTCGACGAGTCCCTGCCCGTTGGCCAACCGCCGGATCGCCTCGATCAGCTCCTCCGGCTCACAGTCCTTGAGGATGAAGCCGCTCGCGCCGGACTCCAACGCGCCGAAGACGTACTCGTCGAGGTCGAAGGTCGTCACCACCAGCACCGCCGGCGGTTCCCCGGGCGCCTCGGCGACGATCCGACGGGTGGCGGCCAGCCCGTCGCCGCCGGGCATCCGGACGTCCATGCAGATGACGTCCGGGTTCGTCCGGCGGGCCAGGTCGACGGCGGCGGTGCCGTTGGACGCCTCCGCCACCACCTCGATCTCGCCGGACTGCTCCAGGATCACCCGGAAACCGGCCCGGACCACCGCCTGGTCGTCGACGAGCAGCACCCTGATCATGTCGGTTCGGTTCCCTTCGTGGTCGCCCGCGTCGACGTGGCCCGAGCCTCGTCCCGGGTCGGCAGCGTCACTGTGACAGACCAGCCGCCGGCCGGTGTCGGGCCGGCCGCGAACCGGGCGCCGATCAGCTGGGCCCGTTCCCGCATGCCGATCAGCCCGACCCCGCTGCTGGTCCGGCCCGTCGGCTCGGGACGTCGGGTGGCGGGTCCGTTGACCACCGCCAGCGCCACCTCGCGCGCGGCGAACCGGAGCTCGATGCGCACCGGAGCCCCCGGGGCGTGCTGCCGGGCGTTGGACAGGCACTCCTGCACCGTCCGGTACAGCGCCACGTCGGCGATCGGCGGCAGCTCGCGTTCCTGGCCCTGCCGGGTCAGCTCGACGGAACTGCCCAGCTCACGAGCGGTGCGTACCAGGTCGTCCAGCACCGCCAGGCCCGGCACGGGCACGTTGCCCTCGCCGGGACCGGGGGCCCCGTCCGCCTCCGGTCGCCCGCGTAGCACCCCCACCACGAGCCGCAGGTTGTTCAGGGTCTCCTTGCCCTGCGCGCGGATCCAGACCACCCCGTCCTTCGCCGCCGCCGGGTCCCGGTCGATCAGCCGTTCCACCGCCGAGGCCTGCACCACCATGCCGGAGAGGTGGTGGGCGGCGACGTCGTGCAGTTCCCGGGCCATCCGGGAACGTTCCGCGCCGATCGCGGCCGACACCTTCGCCTGCTGCGCCCGGACCGCCTCGACCGCCTGGACCCGCAGCAGTTCCAGATACCGCCGGTGGGTCGCGACGTAGCCGCCGACGAAGGCCGCACCGCCGTAGGACAGGGCACTGGACACGAGGTGACCGAGGACGGCCCGCAGCGGGGCCGGGCTGCCGGAGGCGGCGGCCGCGACCGCACCCACGGTGTCGGCCGCCGTGGCCAGGCCCACCGCGACGACGACCGTCCGTACCGGGAGCAGGGTGCCGACGGTGTAGGCCGCAATCAGCGTGGCACCACCCTGGACCGTCAGTTCGGACGGCATCGTCGCATTGATCACGAGCTGGACGCCGACGACGAGCGCGAGGCAGCGTCCCGGGTGGACCCGGCGCAGGCAGAGCAGCAGCGCCTGCCCGCAGCAGAGGAGGATCGCCAACCGGGCCCGGTCCGCGCCGACCTCGGTCTCCTCGGTCGGCAGCACGACCCAGAAGAGCATCACCAACAGGACGAACGTCACGACCGCGACGACCACGGCCAGGAGGCAGTCCCGGGCGAACCGTCCGGTCACCCCGAGCCGGGTGAGCCACCCGTCCAGCCGCCCACTGAGCCGGTACCGGCCCGGGACGCCGGTGGCCCCCGGGCCGGTACCGCTGTGCTGTGTCATGGCCTGATCTTCCTAGTCAGTAGGAGATGCTCGGGGCGAGCAGCATGAACTCGACGGCGAACCACCCGGTACCGGCCAGCGCCAGCAGGACCAGTGCGCTACCGACGATCCGGGGCCAGCCGCCCCGGCGACGGACCTCGTCGACCAGCCGGACCGTGGCGGGTAGCACCCCGAGCAGGCCGACCAGTTGCAGCACCTGCACACCGCGCAGGACAGCCGTCGGGACCTCCCGCATCCCCATGATGGCGGTCAGGCTGACCGCCCAGCCGACCAGGGCGAGCAGCGCACCGGCGACGGCGACCCGGCTCAACACCCGCGCGGTCCGCCCGGCCCGCCCGCGTGGAGCCCGGCCGAGTCGGCGACGGACGACCGCCGCGACCGGCCAGACCAGCACCGTCAGCACCAGCACCAGCGTCGAGGCGCCCAGGACCGAGGCGACCAGGCCGGTGCCGCGCTGCGGGTCGACCGGCAGGAGGGCGAAGGCGGAATCGAACCCGATGGCCTCCACCTGACCGTCGACGACCCGGGCCGCGAGCGTGCGCTGCCCGCCGACCTCCCGCCAGAGCCAGGGCTTGACCTCCTCGTACACCGCGGGGGTGGTGGACAGTGGTGCCGGTTCGACCAGCAGCCGCCCGTCCTCCAACGCGGCGACACTGGTCCGACCGACCAGGCCTACGGTGGCCAGGAAGGTGCTGCGCATCGTCCGGGAACTCTCGTACGTGCCGGCCAGCACCGCCGCGTGCTCCGCCGCGGTCTCCGCGTCGACGGTCCCGCCCGCTCCGGCTCCGGACTGGTCGCCCTTGGCGGGGAAGTACCGGTCGACGAAGCCGGTCAGCACCGCCTGGCGCAGCTCGTGGCTGTCCATCCCGCCGTTGCCGCCGCTGTTCAGCGAGATGAACAGGCCGGCCCGCTGGTCGGGAAGGATCTGCAGGTGGGAGTGGAAGTAGTTGGTGTCACCGCCGTGGCCGAGGATCCGGTGGCCGTTACGGCTCTCGTCGAAGAGCCCGAGGCTCATCCGGGGTCCCTCGGCCAGCGTGCCGAGCGAGCCCGCGTCCAGGCCCGGTTGCCGCATCAGTTCCAGGGTGGGCGGGTCGAGCAGCGCCGGGTCATCCGTCTTCTCGCCCAGCAGCGCGAGCATGAACCGGGCCATGTCCGGCGCCGGAGCGCTGAGCGCACCGGCCGGCGGGACGCCGACGAACTCGAAGGGTCCCGCCGGGGCGGCCGAGTTCGGGTACCCCTGCGACATCCGGTCCCGCAGGGCCGGGGGCAGCGGCTGCGCGAAGGTCGAGGAGGTCATCCCGGCCCGGTCGATGACGTACCGCTGGACGTACTCCTCGAAGGGCATCCCGCTGGTTCGCTCGACCAGGTACCCGGCCAGCGCGTAGCCGTAGTTGGAGTAGGCCGGCACCGTACCCGGTCGGAAGATCTGCTCGGGCGGGTCGGTCACCAGGGCCCGGCGCAGATCCGTCGAGTCGCCCTCGGTACCGATCAGGCCGGCTACCCGCTCCTCGAACCCGGCGGTGTGGGTCAGCAGGTGCCGCAGGGTGATCGGCTCGTCGAAGCTGCGGGGCAGGTCGAAGTCGAGCTTCCCGGCGATGTCGGCATCCAGCTCCAGGGTGCCGCCCTGCACCAACTGCAGCGCGGCGACGGCGGTGAACACCTTCGACACCGATCCCGGCCGGAAGAGGTGCCGCTCGGGGTCGACCGGCTCCGGCGCGGCCGCCCCGCCACCGGTGTCGGCGTGGCCGTACCCCCGGGTGGTGAGGATCCGGCCGTCGCCGACGACCGCGACCGTGGCCCCGGCGATGCCGGTCCGCTGCATCGCGGCCGGCAGCATCCCGTCCAGCCAGGCCTCGACGTCCGGGCCGGTCAGGGCGGCCGTGCCGGTCGCCGCGCCCGGCGCCGCCGGAATCGTGACGTACGGTGCCACGCTCGCCTGCGGTGGCCCGGAACCACAACCCACCGCTGTCACCCCGACCAGCGCCACGGTCGCCAGGACCGCACCGAACCGCACGACCCGGGGTCGCCTCGACGCATCTGTGTCGATCATGTCGATCTGCCGCCTCCCGGTGCCCTCGACTGCCCGGGATCCGGTCCCGGTGGCGTCACCCGAGGGCACCAGGCAAGCCTGTTCGAGCGGGCTCCTGGTGACATCGGGCGCGGGACGGCACTCGAATTGCGACCCGGGTAGGAGGCCGCCGGCCACCGGACGGAGGAGCACCGGCACGGGCATCCAGGTCATCGATCCCTGGCAGGAGACGACCACCGGAAACCACTGCACGGCCCGCCGCAGGCAGGCGGGACGGTGCCGCTAGCAGCAGCTCCCCGTCGCTCCGGTGGTGGCTGGCTGGTTGTCGGTGGCGGGAGTGCCACAGGTGCTGGCGGTGACCTTCTTCCCCAGCTGGTCGGAGTCGGCCTTGACGGTGTAGACCTCCCAGGGCTCGTCGCCGGGGCCGCGTACCCAGACCTTGTCCTGGAGGGCGTAGCAGCACTCGGTGCTGTTCTCCTCCAGGGTGATCAGGCCGGATTCGGTGAGGCGCCGGGTGGCGGCGTCGACCTCTTCGGTGGTGGGTACCTCGACGCCCAGGTGGTCCAGCACGGTCGGCTGGGCGGGCTCGCCCTCCAGGAGTACGAGCTTCAACGGCGGGTTCTGGATGGCGAAGTTGGCGTAGCCGGGGCGACGCTTGGCCGGTTCGACGCCGAACAGCTTCGAGTAGAAGGCGACGGAGCCTTCGAGGTCGGACACGCGCAGGGCAAGTTGAACGCGGGACATGGCTCTCCTCCCGACAGGGGCACCATGACTGGCCCCTGCCTAGATGGTTTTCGAAGCAGACCCCACGTTGCCCTCTGTTTTGAAATCTGTCAACCTAGACGCGTGTCTAAACAGCCCCTACCGGTGGTCGACCTGAACGCCGTGGCCTGCTGCGCCCCGATCGCGGCCCGCCCGATGGACGACGGCCAGGCGGCGACGGTCGCCCCGATGTTCAAGGCCCTGGGCGACCCGGTCCGGCTCCGGCTGATGTCGATGATCGCCTCCGTACCGGAGATCTGCGTCTGTGACCTGACCCCGGCCTTCGACCTCTCCGGCCCCACCATTTCCCACCATCTGCGGGTGCTGCGGGACGCGGGCCTGGTCGACTCCGAGCGGCGCGGCACCTGGGTCTGGTACCGGGTCCGCCCGGAAGCCTTCCGGCAGCTCGGCGCGCTGTTGGACATCCCCACCGCCGCCCGGGCCGCCGAGTGAGTCTCACCCTGGCCCGGCGGGCCAGCGCGGAGTTCACCGGTACGGCCCTGCTGGTCACCGCCGTCGTCGGTGCCGGCATCGCCGCCACCCGGCTCTCCCCGACCGATGTGGGGCTTCAGCTCCTGGAGAACGCGGTCGCCACCGCCCTCGCCCTGGGCGCGTTGATCCTGATGTTCGGCCCCGTGTCGGGCGCGCACTTCAACCCGGTCGTCTCGGCCGTCGACTGGTGGCTCGGCCGCCGGCTCGGGACCGGTCTGACCCCGCGGGACCTGGCCGGCTACGTCTGCGCGCAGGTCACCGGGGCCGTCGCCGGGGCGGTGCTGGCGGCCCTCATGTTCGGGCTCCCACCGGTCACCTGGTCACGCACCGACCGCACCGGCGGGAACCTGTGGCTGGCCGAGGTGGTCGCCACCGCCGGGCTGGTCGTGCTGGTCTTCGCCCTCGCCCGTTCCGGCCGCACCACCGCAGCGCCCGCCGCCGTGGGCGCCTACATCGGGGCGGCCTACTGGTTCACCTCCTCGACCTCCTTCGCCAACCCGGCGGTCACCATCGGCCGGGCCTTCACCGACACCTTCGCCGGCATCGCCCCCGCCTCCGTGCCGGGCTTCCTCGCCGCCCAGCTCGTCGGCGCTCTGGTGGCCGTCGCCGCCCTCGCCGCCTGGTACCCCCACGCCGGACACGCCGCCGACGCGGTGGTCGTGCCCCACCCGACCCGAGAAAGCGCACCCCGATGACCGACAAACCCAGCGTCCTGTTCGTCTGCGTCCACAACGCCGGCCGCTCCCAGATGGCCGCCGCCTGGCTACGCCACCTCGCCGGAGATTCCGTCGAGGTCCGCTCCGCCGGCAGCGCGCCCGCCGACCGGATCAACCCCACCGCCGTCGAGGCCATGCGGGAGGTCGGCATCGACATCACCGACCAGACCCCGGCCCGACTCACCTGGGACACCGCCGAAGCCAGCGACGTCATAGTCACCATGGGCTGCGGCGACGCCTGCCCCGTCTTCCCCGGCAAACGCTACGAGGACTGGAAACTCACCGACCCCGCCGGCCAACCCCTCGACGTCGTCCGCCAGGTCCGCGACGACATCAAGACCCACGTCACCGGGTTGCTCGCCACGCTCAAGCCGTAGCGCTGGCAAACCCGCTTGGCGGTACGAATGGCTGTACTCGGGACCGGGATCAACCGGTATTCGTGCTGGTGGAGCCCAGGGGACTCGAACCCCTAACCCCTGCCTTGCAAAGGCAGTGCTCTGCCAGTTGAGCTAGGGCCCCGCAGGCGGTCGAACCGCCCGGATCAGCGCAGGTCGGGAGCGGTGGTCGCCTCGTGCCAGAGGGCGCGCTCGTCATTGGAGTCCTTGACCCGCTTGGCAACCAAGGCCGCCACGCCGACGATGCCGACGACGAAAAGAAGCTTCTTCACCATGGGGCGACCCCTAGCGCTCGACTGATGTCGGAGGACGTGCGGTGGGGCTAGCTGGAATCGAACCAGCGACCTCAGAGTTATCAGCTCTGCGCTCTAACCGACTGAGCTATAGCCCCGCAAGCGACGAGCAAGGTTAACCCATCCGCCCACCCCGGCCCAAACCGGGGTCACCGCCCACCCGTGGCCCTACTCCGCCGCAGGGGGTGGCGACGCGAGACGCCGGGGGCCGCACCTGGCGGACACCCCGGCGTCGACGTCGAGACTCAGTCGCGCTCGGCGAGGGTGAGCTCGATCCCGCCGACCAGGTCGGCACAGACGTTGTAGACGAAGGCCCCCAGCGTGGCGAGCGCCGTGAACAGCACCACGTTGACCAGGCCGACCAACGCCGAGGTCAGGATCACGCCACGGGCGGTGATCTGGAACCCGCCGCTCTGCCCGCCACCGGCGTTCACCAGGTCGGTGAGGCTGTCGTTCACGCTCTGGAACACACCCATCGCGTCCAACGCCAGATACAACACCGACGTGGCGACGACCACCACGATGAAGAGCACCACGGAGACGGCGAAGGCGAACTTCATCACCGACCAGGGGTCGATCCGCTTCAGGTTCAGCCGGGCCCGGCGCGGTCCGCGCGACGCGGCCGAGCTGACCGAGGTACGCGCGGAGCGTACCGCCTCACCCACCCGCGCGGCCCCGACGGCGGACGCGCCACCGACCCCCGGAGGCAGGCCGCCACCGTTTGCCGGTCGCCCGGTGCCGCCGCCCGGACGCCCCTGATCGGGCTTGCCGCCCGAACCGGGCGAACTCACCCGCGGCAGGGTGCCGGTGGCCGCCGAACCGAGCCGGGTCTGGTTACCGGAACCGGACTGACCGGCCGAACCTGTCTTGATCGGCTGGGTGGTGTTCGGACGGGCCGGGGGCGCCGGGGCGGACTTCGCCTCGGCACCTGTCGTCTTCTCCGGCTTACCGGCCGCCCCCGGATCCTCGGGCTTGTCCGGCGGCGGAGCCATGCCGGGGGCCCGAGTGAATTTCGGGGCAGGCGCGTCGGCGGGGACCGTGGCCCGGCCCACGGCCGCGCGGCCGGTCGCTGGTGCGCCGCTCTTCGCGGCCTCCTCGTCGACCGGTTTGGCCGAGGTCCCCTTGTTCCCCGACTTCGCCTGTGTCTCCGTCATTCAACTAGTCCTGTTCGTCAGGCTCGTCGGCATTGCGAGCAATCGCCACGATAGTCACACCGTCCGGGAGGTCCATCAGCTTGACCCCCATTGTGTTCCGGTCTCGGGTACGGCGTACAGGCTTCACCGGAGTCCGGATGACGCCACCGTTGCTCGTGATCGCGAACAACTCGTCGTCCGGATCGATCACCACCGCACCGACCAGGCCACCGCGACGCTCGGTGATCTTCGCGGTCAGTACGCCCTTACCTCCCCGGCCCTGGACCGGATATTCCTCGATCGGGGTGCGTTTCGCGTACCCCCCGTTCGTCGCCACCAGCACGTCCAGCCCCTCCCGGACCACCTCGACGGCCAACAGCACGTCGTCGTCGGTGAACCGCATGCCGATCACCCCGGAGGTGGCCCGACCCATCGGCCGCAAGGCCTCGTCGGTCGCGTTGAACCGGATCGCCTGTGCCTTCTTCGACACCAGCAACAGGTCCTCCTCCGGCGCCACCAGAACCGCCCCGACCAACTCGTCCTCATCGCGCAGGTTGATCGCGATGACCCCGCCCGACCGGTTGGAGTCGAACTCCTCGAGTCGGGTCTTCTTCACCAGACCGTTTCTCGTGGCCAGGACCAGGTAGGGAGCCACCTGGTAGTTCGGGATCTGGATGATCTGTGCGATCTGCTCGTCCGGCTGGAAGGCGAGCAGATTGGCCACGTGCTGACCCTTGGCCACCCTACTGGCCTCCGGAAGCTCGTACGCCTTGGCCCGGTACACGCGACCCTTGTTGGTGAAGAACAAAATCCAGTCGTGCGTGGAGCATACGAAGAAATGGCTGACGATGTCGTCCTGCCGCAGAGTGGCGCCGCTGACACCCTTGCCGCCCCGCCGCTGTGACCGGTACAGATCGACCTTGGTCCGCTTGGCGTACCCCGTCCGGGTGATGGTCACCACCACGTCCTCGCGGGCGATCAGGTCCTCCATCGAGACCTCGCCGTCGAACGGCACGATCTTGGTCCGCCGCTCGTCACCCCACTTGGCGACGATCTCGCCCAGCTCCTCCGAGACGATCCGCCGCTGCCGCTCCGGCTTGGCCAGGATGTCCTTCAGGTCGGCGATCTCGATCTCCAGCTTGGCCAGATCGTCGAGGATCCGCTGCCGCTCCAGGGCGGCCAGCCGGCGCAGCTGCATGTCCAGGATCGCGGTCGCCTGGATCTCGTCGATCTCCAACAGCCGGATCAGGCCCTGGCGGGCGTCCTCGACCGTCGGCGAGCGCCGGATCAACGCGATCACCTCGTCCAGGGCGTCCAACGCCTTGGACAGACCACGCAGGATGTGCGCCCGCTCCTCGGCCTTGCGCAGCCGGAACGCCGTCCGCCGCCGGATCACCTCGATCTGGTGCTCGACGTAGTACCGGATGAACTGCGCCAGGTTCAGCGTCCGCGGCACCCCGTCGACAAGCGCCAGCATGTTCGCGCCGAAGGTCTCCTGCAGCTGGGTGTGCTTGTAGAGGTTGTTCAGCACCACCTTGGCGACCGCGTCGCGCTTGAGCACCAGCACGATCCGCATGCCGGTACGCCCGGACGACTCGTCCCGGATGTCGGCGATGCCGCCGAGCTTGCCCTCCTTGATCAGCTCGGCGATCCGCTCGGCCAGGTTGTCCGGGTTCACCTGGTACGGCAGCTCGCTGACCACCAGCGCCGGCCGGCCCCGCTTGTCCTCCTCGACCTCCACCACGGCCCGCATCCGGATCGAGCCACGACCCGTGCGGTACGCGTCCTGGATCGCGGTGGTGCCGACGATCAGACCGTGGGTCGGGAAGTCCGGCCCCTTGACGATCTCCAGCAGCGCTTCCAGGGTGGTCGCCTCGTCGGCCTCCGGGTTCTCCAGACACCACTGCACGGCCGCGCCGATCTCCCGCAGGTTGTGCGGCGGGATCTTGGTGGCCATGCCGACCGCGATCCCCTCGGAGCCGTTGATCAGCAGGTTCGGGATCCGCGACGGCAAAATGGTGGGCTCCTTGGCCCGGCCGTCGTAGTTGTCCTGCAGGTCGACGGTGTCCTCGTCGATGTCCCGCAGCATCTCCATCGCCAACGGATCGAGCTTGCACTCGGTGTTGTGGCTGACGAAACCGTCGGAGACGAACGAGTGGTCGTCGGTGTCCACCCGGATGCTGTAGACCGCCTGCACCCCGGCGTCGGCCAGCTCGGCCACCTCGGCGTAGTAGAACCGGCCGTCGACCAACGGCTCGACCACGTCGAGCACCCCGGGCTCGGTGATCCGGGCGGCGATCTCGTCCCGGTCCCGCTCCCAGCGCTCGATCCGGTCCACGTTGTGCCGGCGCAGCCAGTCCCGCTCGGTCCACCGGGTCGCCCCGTGCGCCCGGACGAAGTCACCGACCAGCGGCACGTGGTCGCCGGAGAGCGCCGTGCTGGTCGCCGGCACCGACGCCAGCTCGGACTCCAGCTTGGCCTGCTTACGACCGAGGAACCCGACCTGCACGGCGAAGATCCGGGCGTCCCGCCGGTTGGTCACCACGACCTTGATCTCGCCACTGTCGTACCGGCACTGCCGGCTGACCACGCCGAACTCCAGCAGCAGCTGCTGCACCTCGCGGGCGAGCCGCTCACTGCGGGTCGAGTACGAGATCTGGATGGTGTTGCGGGGCAGCAGCGAGGACGAGCCGTCGCCTTCGAAGAGCGCCTGGAGGAAGGCCCGCTTGATCGCGGCCGGCCCCTGCCAGACGAACTCCGGCACGAACTTCGCGGCGCTACGCGCCCCGACCAGATCGCCGAGCACACTCGCGCGCAACGCGGTGAGGTCCTGGACGTCCAGCTCGTGCAGCGTGCTGCCGGAGGCGATCACCCGCTCACTGACGTACCGGGGACCACCGACGGCGAGGTCGTACGCGGTCAGGACCCGGACGAAGAACTCCCGGTCCACGTTGTTGAAGCCAGCTCGCCCCTCGGAGACCCAGCCCTCGCTGACGAAGGCACCGGCGAGGACGGCGGCCTCGACGTGCTCCAGCATCGGGTAGCCGATCTCGTCCGGCACGGTCCGCTGGAGGAGCACCCGGTCACCGGGGGAGATCTCGGCGAGCAGCTTCCAGAGCAGGGTCGGCACCCCGGCCACGTCCACCAGGCAGAGCACCGGGTGGTTGTGGGTGCCGGTCAGCTCGTACCCCTCGCGGGTGCGCAGCCGCAGCGTGGGGTGCTCGCCGGAGTGGAAGAACTTCGAGGCGTGCACCAGGTCGCCGTTGCGGTCCCGGACCTTCAGGTCGATGTCGGTCTCGCTGTTCGGCGCAGCGTCGGGCACGAGGTCGCCGACCCGGACGCTGCCATCGGCCGTGCGAATTCGGGCATTTGCTGTAATACAGTAACGCATGGCCGCAGCCGGATCATTTCCGGGCGAACCGAAGTTGCCGTTGCCATCGACCAGGGGGTAGCGCAGCGACCAGGGCTGGGCCATCCGGACCAGGGCGTCGTAGATCGCCGAGTCGCCGTGCGGGTGGAACTGACCCATCACGTCGCCGACCACCCGGGAACACTTCACGTAGCCCCGGTCCGGCCGGTAGCCGGAGTCGAACATGGCGTACAGGATCTTGCGGTGGACCGGCTTGAGCCCGTCCCGGACGTCCGGCAGCGCCCGCCCGACGATGACGCTCATCGCGTAGTCGAGGTAGGAGCGCTGCATCTCCACCTCAAGGCCGACCGGCTCGATCCGGTCGTGCGCCACGACTGCGGCGGCGGCCTCCGGCAGCTCCGGCTCGCTGGGTGTGGGCTCGGGGGAATCCGTCACTTTTAAACCCTTATCAGACTTAGAGTCGTTTTCGTGCTGTGGATAACCGCTGTGGAAACCGGTCTACCTGTGGATAACTCTGTGGACCGGGGACCGGCCGGGCACCAGCCGGCCGGTCCGGGCGGGGCCGATCAGATGTCGAGGAACCGGACGTCCTTGGCGTTGCGCTGGATGAACGAGCGCCGTGCCTCGACGTCCTCGCCCATCAGCACGCTGAAGAGCTCGTCGGCGGTCGCCGCGTCGTCGAGGGTGACCTGACGCAGCGTACGGGTCGCCGGGTTCATGGTGGTCTCCCAGAGTTCGGGGTAGTTCATCTCGCCGAGACCCTTGAACCGCTGGATGTCGTCCGGCTTGGCGTTCGGCTTCTTCTGCTGGCGCAGCGCGATCAGCCCGTCCCGCTCCCGGTCGGAGTAGGCGTACTGGGCGTCGTCGCCCTTCTTGTTCCACTTGATCTTGTAGAGCGGCGGGGCGGCCAGGTAGACGTGGCCCAGCTCGACAAGTGGACGCATGAACCGGAAGAGCAGGGTGAGCAGCAGGGTCTGGATGTGCTGGCCGTCGACGTCGGCGTCGGCCATCAGCACCACCTTGTGGTACCGCAGCTTCTCCATGTCGAAGTCGTCGTGGATGCCGGTGCCCAGCGCGGTGATCAGCGCCTGGACCTCGTTGTTCTTCAGCACCCGGTCGATGCGGGCCTTCTCCACGTTGAGGATCTTGCCGCGGATCGGCAGGATCGCCTGGGTACGCGGGTCCCGCCCCTGCTTGGCCGAGCCGCCGGCCGAGTCGCCCTCGACGATGAAGACCTCGGACTCGCGCGGGTCGGTGGACTGGCAGTCGGCCAGCTTGCCCGGCATCGAGCCGGACTCCAGCAGCGACTTGCGGCGGGCCAGCTTGCGGGCCTGCTGGGCGGCGATCCGGGCGCGGGCGGCCTGGGACGCCTTGGTGATGATGGTCTTCGCCTCGGCCGGGTTCCGGTCGAACCAGTCGACCAGCCGGTCGTTGCAGACCCGCTGCACGAAGCTCTTCACCGGGGTGTTGCCCAGCTTGGTCTTGGTCTGCCCCTCGAACTGGGGGTTGGTGAGCTTGACCGAGATGATCGCGGCCAACCCCTCGCGGATGTCCTCGCCGGAGAGCTTCTCGTCGCCCTTGAGCAGCTTCTTGTCCGCGCCGTACCGGTTGACGATGCCGGTCAGCGCGGCCCGGAAGCCCTCCTCGTGGGTGCCGCCCTCGTGGGTGTTGATGTTGTTGGCGAAGGTGTAGACCGACTCGCCGTACGACTCGTTCCACTGCATGGCGATTTCGAGGGACATGCCGTCCTCCTCCGCGCCGAACTCGACCACCGTCTTGTGGATCGGGTTCTTCGAGGCGTTGAGGTGCCGGACGAAGTCGGCGATGCCGCCGTCGTAGCGGAAGGTGACCTCGCGGGTCTTGCCTTCCTCGCCCTCCGGCACCCGCTCGTCGAGCAGGTGGATGGTGAGGCCCCGGGTCAGGAAGGCCATCTCCTGCAGCCGGCGGTAGATGGTCTGGAAGTCGAAGTCGACGGTCTCGAAGACGTCCGGGTCGGGCCAGAAGGAGACCGCCGAGCCGGTCCGGTCGGTCGTCTCACCCTTCTCCAGCTCGGTGGGCTTGGAGTGGTGGTACTGCTGCCGCCAGACGAACCCGGACTTGTGGATCTCCACCGCCATCTTCGTGGAGAGGGCGTTGACCACCGAGACGCCGACGCCGTGCAGACCGCCGGAGACCGCGTACGCCTTGCCGTCGAACTTGCCGCCGGCGTGCAGCACGGTCAGCGCGACCTCGACGCCTGGCTTCTTGAGCTTCGGATGGAGGTCGACGGGGAAGCCACGGCCGTTGTCGGTGACCCGGACCCCGCCGTCGGCGAGCAGCACCACGTCGATGGTGTCGCAGTGGCCGGCCATCGCCTCGTCGACCGCGTTGTCCACGACCTCCCACACGAGGTGGTGCAGCCCGCGCTCGCCGGTCGACCCGATGTACATACCGGGCCGCTTGCGGACCGCCTCCAGCCCCTCGAGGACGGTGATCGACTCGGCGCCGTACTCCTGCTTGTCCTGCGCTGCCACCCTCGGCCACTTTCTCGCGCCGTCCGCGCCGCAGGGCACGTCGGGCGCGGGTTCGGCGGACAGGACGCGACGTCGGCGCGCGGACCGGGCCGGCTTTTCCGGGGTACGGGCCGAACACGCCGGTCGCCGCGGTTGCCCGCGGATCGCGATCGGCTCGACCCGACACGGGAGGATCGGTCAACGGCGTCGAGTGCCGGTGTCCCGTCGTTGCGTCTCGGGCCTTCGTCTCACCCGCAATCCTACTGTGCGCGAACGACAGAACCACCACTCGGCACCCCTGCGCGGCGGCTGAGAACTCCATAGCCGGCCGAACCGCGCTGGCCGCGACCCCCCTTACACGCCATGGGCTGATCGGGGGCGCCGCCGGCCAACGGGTCGGATTGCCGGATCGGACGGACCGGACGTCAGGCGCCGGAGCGTCGTACCGTACCTTTGCGACACTGACCGGCCGGTTCTGATCTTTCCTGGCGGGAAGCGGACGATCGACGCGATCGGCCCGGCCCGATCGGCTCAGCATGACCGGCTCGACACGTTGCGGTGAGGAGTGACGCCCGATGGGGCTGGACAACGTCGCGGTGCACTGGCCACGGACCGGTCGTTTCTACGACCCGGTGGCGCCGGCGGAGTTCGTCGACTTCGGCGAGATCGTGGATCTGCCGCAGGTCTCCGCGCCGACCGCCGCGCTCGCGGAGCTGATCGCGAAGACCGGCACGGTCCGCGCGACCGCGTACACCGAGTTGGTGGACCTGATCCTCGGCCTGGAGAACGTGCTCTACGCCACGGACGCCGCCGCCGAGGAGGAGGACCCGGTGATCGACCCGGACGGGTGCGCCTGGGTCGCGGGCGGCATCGAGCGGTTCGTGGCGGCGCACCGCCCGTTCGGCGAGGCGGTGACCTTCGAGTCGGTGAGCGCGGTGCTGCGGTCGCTGCTCGCCGACGGGCGCCTGGCCGAGCAGCAGCTGCGCTGGCTGGACACCCGTCTCGACGGGCTGCGGGACGAGGCGGGGGCGCCACCGCAGTGGAGCTTCACCTGCTCGGAGCTGGGCGTGCTGGCCGCCTTCTACCGGCGCTGCGCCGACCGGGGCTACGCCGTCTACGCCGACGCCTGAGGCCGTCTCAGCCGTAGGTGTCGCGGGGGCCCCGGCCCCGGACCCGGCGGGGACCGCGCGACCAGGAGGGTGCGGCCGGGCCGTGGATGTGCAGTTTCCGGACCACGTTGTGGCCGACCTCACTGGCGATCTGCTTCAGCAGCGAGCCGGCGAGCAGCCGTAGCTGGGTGGCCCAGGCGGTGGAGCGGGCCTCCACGGTCAGCTCGCCGTCCTCCAGCTTTACCGGCCGGCTGTGCTGGGCGACCTCGGCGCCGACCACCTTCTCCCAGGCACCGAAGACCGTCGCCTCGGCCGCCGGTTGCTGCCAGCCGCGGGCCTTCATCAGCCGGCCCAGCACGACACCGAGCGGCTGCGGGTCGCGCGGGTCCGGCCCCGGACCGGAGTAGCCGCGCAGCCGCCGTGCGGCGCCGTCACCCCCGGCGGATCCCGGGGTACGTCGCCGAGTGCGCGCCGCCGTCTCCCGACGGGCCCGAGCGGCGTCCAGGACCGCGCGGGCCAACTCCGGGCCGCTCGGCCCGTCGCCCGCCGAGCCCGAGCTGTCCGGTGCGGGCGGACCGCCCGAGCCGGCGGTGTCCTTGTTCGGCCCGGGTTCGGCCGGGCCGCCGGCGCGCCGGGGAGGCCCGGACCGACCGCTGGGACGTCGGGGCGGCAGCCGGTCGCCGGGACCGCCGGCGTGGTCATCCGACACGGCGCACCGTCCCCTCGTCGACCCGGTACCGGGTGCCGCGCAGGGCCGCCGGCACGTCGTCGTCGACCGCGCAGGTGACCAGGAGCTGGCTGGCCCCGCCGACCAGTTCGGCCAGGCGTTCCCGGCGTCCGGTGTCGAGTTCGGCGAAGACGTCGTCGAGGACCAGCACCGGCTCGATGCCGTCGGCCCGCAGCAGGTCGTAGCCGGCCAGTCGCAGGGCGAGCGCGTACGACCAGGACTCGCCGTGGCTGGCGTACCCCTTGGCGGGGAGTGGGCCGAGGGTGAGGGCGAGGTCGTCGCGGTGCGGGCCGACCAGGGTGGTGCCCCGCTCGATCTCGGCGGTGCGGGACTCGGCGAGCGCCGCGGTCAGCACCTCGGCCAGGGTGGCCCGGTCGGCGGTGGGGTCGGCCAGCTCGACCGAGGGGCGGTAGGTGATGCCGGCGGCTCCCCGTCCGGCCGCCACCGCGTCGTACGCCTTCGTCACGTGCGGGGTCAGGGCGGCGACCAGGTCGAGTCGCCCGGCGAGCAGTTCCGCGCCGTGCCGGGCGAGGTGGGCGTCCCAGACCGCGAGGGTGGAGAGGTCACCGCCCCGGGTACCGCCGGTCTTACGGGCCAGGTACGCGGTACGCAGCAGGGCGTTGCGCTGCTTGACGACGCGCTCGTAGTCGGCGCGTACCCCGGCGTAGCGGGGCTGGCGCAGCACCAGCAGGTCGTCGAGGTAGCGGCGGCGTTCGGCCGGATCACCACGGACGAGTTCCAGGTCCTCCGGGGCGAAGAGGACCAGCCGCAGGGCGCCGATCACGTCGCGGGCCCGGCGGGCCGGCGAGCGTCCCAACCGGGCCCGGTTGGCCTTGCCCGGCACGATCTCCAGCTCGACGAGGAGTTCCCGGCCCTCGTGGGTCACCGCGCAGCGGATCACCGCGGCGGCCGCGCCCATCCGCACCAGCGGCCCGTCGGTGGCGACCCGGTGGGAACCCAGGGTCGCCACGTATCCGAGCGCCTCGACCAGGTTGGTCTTGCCGACGCCGTTCGCGCCGACCAGGACGTTGGGACCCGGCTCCAGGTCGACGGCGACCCGCTCGTACGAGCGGAAGTCGACAAGTTCGAGCCGGCGGACGTACACGGGCGGCGGGGCCGCTCAGCGCTTGTGGACGGCGTGTCCGCCGAACTGCTGGCGCAGCGCGGAGACGGCCTTCATGGCGGGTGAGTCGTCCTGGCGGGAGGCGAACCGGGCGAAGAGGGCGGCGGAGATGACGTGCAGCGGCACCGCGAGCCGGACGCCCTCGTCGACGGTCCACCGGCCCTCGCCGGTGTCCTCGGTCCAGCCGCTCAGCTCGGTCAGCTCCGGGTCGGCTTCCAGGGCCCGGTCGAGCAGGTCGAGCAGCCAGGACTGGACCACCGTGCCGTCCCGCCAGGCCTTGACCACCCCGGGTACGTCGGTGACCAGCTCGGAGGCGGTCAACAGCTCGTAGCCCTCGGCGTAGGCGTGCATCAGGCCGTACTCGATGCCGTTGTGCACCATCTTGGCGTAGTGCCCGGCACCGACCGGCCCGGCGTGCACGAAGCCGAACTCGCCGGCCGGCTTGAGCGCGGAGAAGATCGGCATCAGCCGGGCGACGTGTTCGTCGCTGCCGCCGACCATCAGGCCGTAGCCGTTCTGCCGGCCCCAGACGCCGCCGGAGACCCCGACGTCGAGGTAGCCGATGCCACGGGTGGCGAGTCGTTCGGCCCGGGGCGCGTCGTCGCTGAACCGGGAGTTGCCGCCGTCGATGACGATGTCGCCGTCGCCGAGCGACTCGGCGAGGGTGTCGATGGTGGCGTCGGTGACCCCGGCGGGGACCATGACCCAGACCGCGCGGGGTGCCTGCAGCTTCTCGGCGAGCTCCGTCAGGCTGGCGACGTCGCTCAGCGCCGGGTCACGGTCGAAGCCGACCACCTCGTGACCGGCGGCCCGCAGCCGCTCGCGCATGTTGCCGCCCATCCGGCCGAGTCCTACCAGGCCGAGCTGCATGGGTTCCTACCTCCGGTGGGTCGGGTTCGCGGGGTCGTCACGGGATCGGCGTCGTCATGCCGATCCGCGCCGTCATGCGATCAGCGGGAGACGCGGATCGGCATGATGAGGTAGCGGTACCCGGGAACGACCTCGCCATCCTCGTCTGCGGGGGAAATCACCGCCGGCTTGAAGGCGTCGACGAAGTGCAGCACGGCGGTCTGCGAGCCGAGGTTGGCCAGGCCGTCGATGAGGTACTGCGGATTGAAGCCGATGGTCAGCTCGTCACCGGTGAAGGTGGCGTCCATCGCCTCGCTGGCCCGAGCCTCCTCGGTGCCGCCGGCCTCGACCACCAGCCCGTCGGCGCTGAAGCCGAGCAGGACCGGCGTGGTCCGCTCGGCGACCAGCGCGACCCGCTTGACGACCTCGATCAGGGTGCTGACCGAGACCCGGGCCTCGGCGTTGTGGCTGGCCGGGAAGAGCGAACGCACCGGCGGATAGTTGGCGCCGTCGAGCAGGCGGCTGGTGGTGCGCCGGGTGCCACCGACGAAACCGATCATGCCTTCGCCGGCGGCGCCCTGGGAGAGCGCCATGGTCACCTGGCCGCCGAGCGGGCCGAGCGCCTTGGCGGTGTCGTTCAGGGTGCGGGCCGGGACCAGGGCGTTGATGCTCACCTCGGGGTCGTCCGGCTGCCAGTCCATCTCGCGCAGGGCCAGCCGGTACCGGTCGGTGGCCAGCATCGCCATGGAGCTGCCGGAGAGTTCGAGCCGGACGCCGGTCATCATCGGCAGGGTCTCGTCCCGGCCGGCGGCGATGGCCACCTGGGCGACGGCGGCGGCGAACGCGGCGGCGTCGACGGTGCCGGCGCTCTCCGGCATGTCGGGCAGCGAGGGGTAGTCCTCCACCGGCATGGTGGGCAGGGTGAACCGGGCGCTGCCGCAGACCAGCTCCAGGTGGGCCCCGACGGCGGCGATGTCCACCGGTTTGGCGGGCAGCGCCTTGGTGATCTCGGCCAGCAGCCGCCCGGAGACCAGCGCGGCGCCGTCGGCGTCGCCCTGCACCTCCACGGCCACCTGGCTGGAGACCTCGTAGTCGAAGCCGGAAACCTGCAGGTTTCCGTCGGTGACCCGCAGCAGTACGCCGGCGAGCACCGGAACGGACGGCCGGCTGGGCAGGCTCTTCGCGG
Source organism: Micromonospora sp. WMMA1923 (assembly GCF_049179195.1). Classification (NCBI taxonomy): domain Bacteria; kingdom Bacillati; phylum Actinomycetota; class Actinomycetes; order Micromonosporales; family Micromonosporaceae; genus Micromonospora; species Micromonospora sp. WMMA1923. The sequence goes on along the minus strand of NZ_JBMHLZ010000001.1, from coordinate 5,745,431 downwards.
TCCACGCCACAGCCTCGGCGAGCGCGTCGCGCTCCACTCGGAACTTCATCAATGCCTCCGCGTCGACGTCGACGACAACTCTCTCATGCCGACCGCTGCCTACCGACCCACCTGACCGTGCGGGTTCCCATCGAACCTTAGGGCGCGGGGGCATCGGCGGTGCGCCCGGCCCCGGTTGCTGCGGGGTGCCGGCCGAGGGTGCTCGGCCGCTCCGGACTGCGATCCACAGGAAGCTCAACGGTGATGATTGGTTTTTGTTCTCTTAGAAGAGATAACCCATCGTCTTCGTAGCACCTGTGCAAACTGTGGAAAACTCGGCTTTTCCCAGCTCAGGACGCTTGTGCACCGGTGGGTTAGCTGTGGAGAACCCGGTGTAAAACTCGCGTAGTTGTCCACAGGGCGCCCGGACGGCGAAGTTATCCACCGTCGTCCACCGGTTATCCACCGGATATCCACAGACTTTCTCCCCAGTCCTGTGGATGACGTGCGCCGGCCGAACCCGAGTTTTCCCCAGAACCTTCAACAGGCTATGCACAGCCCGGTCCGGATCGGTGGACAACGGGGGTTGGCTGTCCACAGTCGTCCACAGCCATCCACAGGATGTCCCCAGGGTTTTTCCACAACCTGTGGGTAACCGAGGCGGTGCGCAGCGTGGTTATCCACTGACTGTGGATAACTGGTTGTGGACAGCCTGTGGACGCTGTGGACGGGCATGGGCCGATCCTGCGGGCTCTACCGGGTCGAGGGGCAACCCCGGGGCACGAAAAAGCCCGGCCGAAGGGTGGCCGGGCTAACGAATGTGGGGGCCGTCACAGGCCGTGACGCGGTGCGGTGGGGTCGCGGTGCGGGTGCGGGTGCGGGTGCGGTGGCGGTGGCGACCTGGGCAGGTCGGTCGGCGGCGTACCCGGGGTCAGGTGGTCTGCTTGATCCGGTTGGTCAGCTCGGCGATCTGGTTGTAGAGGGAGCGTCGCTCGGCCATCTGCTGCCGGATCTTGCGGTCGGCGTGCATCACCGTGGTGTGGTCCCGCCCGCCGAACGCCTGCCCGATCCGGGGCAACGACAGGTCGGTCAGCTCCCGACACAGGTACATGGCCACCTGGCGGGCGTTGACCAGGACCCGGGAGCGGCTGTGCCCGCGCAGGTCCTCCAGGCTCACCCCGAAGTAGTCGGCGGTGGAGACCATGATCTGGTCGGCGGTGATCTCCGGCCCGGCACCGTCCGGGATGAAGTCGCGCAGGACCTCCTCGGCCAGCGCCAACTCGACGGTCGACCGGGTCAGGCTGGCGAAGGCGGTCACCCGGATCAGCGCGCCCTCCAGCTCCCGGATCGAGTTCGACACCCGGGAGGCGATGAACTCCAGCACGTCCGGCGGGGCATAGAGCCGCTCCTGGGCGGCCTTCTTCTGCAGGATCGCGATCCGGGTCTCCAGGTCCGGCGGCTGGATGTCGGCGAGCAACCCCCACTCGAAGCGGGTCCGCAGCCGGTCCTCCAGGGTGGCCAACTGCTTCGGCGACCGGTCGGAGGTGATGACGATCTGCTTGTTGGCGTTGTGCAGCGTGTTGAAGGTGTGGAAGAACTCCTCCTGGGTGCGTTCCCGGTTCTCCAGGAACTGGATGTCGTCGATCAGGAGGATGTCGACGTCGCGGTAGCGTCGCTGGAAGGCACTGGTCTTGTCGTCACGCAACGAGTTGATGAAGTCGTTGGTGAACTCCTCGGTCGAGACGTACCGGACCGAGCGGGCGTTGCCCAGGGTCGTGGCGTAGTGCCCGATGGCGTGCAGCAGGTGGGTCTTGCCCAGCCCGGAACTGCCGTAGATGAACAGCGGGTTGTACGCCTTGGCCGGTGACTCCGCGACCGCCACGCTCGCCGCGTGCGCGAACCGGTTGGAGGAGCCGATCACGAAGGTCTCGAACATGTACTTCGGGTTGAGTCGGTTGCCGCTGCTCTCCGTACCGCCGGGGAGCCGACGGTCGTCCCGACCACCCGGTCGGTGATCGGCGCCGCCGCGTCCCGGGCCGTTGTCGGTGGCCCCGTCGCCGGGCAGGCCGCGCAGGTGGTCCCGGCCGCCGCCCGGGTCCTGCCGGTACCGGGGTTCGAAGGGGCGCATGCCGGCGGCGGAGGCCAGCCCGGCCGGCGACGCCAGGCCACCGGCGGAGGGGTCGTGGCCGGGGCGCTCGCCGAAACCTGGCCGGTCTCCGCCGGGCCGGTCGCGCCGGAGGGACTCACCGAAGGCCGCGCCGAAGAGCGGTTCCTGGCCGGCCCGGCTGGCCGGGATCGAACCGGGGCGCTGGTCGTCCGAGGGTTCTCCCGGTCGGGACGGGTGTTCCGGCGCCGTTCCCCGGTGTTCCCGTTGGCGGTCGTACCGGTCGGAGTGCGGGTCGGTCCGTTGGTCCGGGTGCCGGTCCGGCCGGCTGTGCTGGTCGGACCGGCTGTGCTGGTCGGACCGGCTGTGCTGGTCGGACCGGCTGTCCCCGTCCCGGGCGGGCTGGCGGTTCCGGTCGTCCTCGTCGCCCTGGTCGTACCGGCCACCCTGGTCGCGGGGGTCGGCTTCACCGCGCGGGACACCCTGGCCGTGCGGGCCCCCCCGATCGTGCGGGCCGGCCTGATCGCGCGGATCGCTCCGATCGTGCGGGCCGGCCTGGCGGGACTGGTCGAGGTCCGGGAAGAGCGGCGGGACGCTCATCGACCGTCGGTCGTCGGCGTCCTCGAACCGGTCGCCACCGTCGAACCGGTCGCCACCGGGCCGGTCGGCACCGGCGAAGCGGTGGTCGTCGGGTACGGCGTCGAAGTCCCCGGTGTCGGCACTGCGGTAGACGGTGCCTGCCGGGCGGCCGGCGGAGGGGTCGTCGGTGATCCGGACGGTGACCGCCACCTGGACCGGGCGGCCGAGTCGACGGGTGAGCGCCTCGGTGATGGCCGGCCGGAGCCGGGACTCGATGACGTCCCGGGTGAAGGCGTCCGGCACCGAGAGCAGGACGGTGTCCTCGACGATGGCGCGCAGCCGGGTGAGGCGCAGGTAGGCGCGTTGCTGCGCGGAAATGATCTCGTCTGCGAGATCATCCGTCGTCGCCGTCCACACCGCGGCAAGGTCGGTCGTTCCGGCCACCGTCGTGCCACCCCCTCGCCTCTGCTCCCGACCGCCATGCTGCCGCCAGCTTCACCGCTGTCGACGTCGCCCCTCCTGAGCAGGAGAAACGTTCACTACACAGACCGTTGTCCACAAGTTATCCACAGCCTGTGTACCGACCGATTGTGGGCTGTCCGCCGGAGGCAGGTCCGGCCGCCCCCTCGACTTGACGGGGTGGAAAGCGGGTCCACCGTGCCGAACGATCCACTACCTTGTCCGGTCTTGCCTTTCGGTGACAAGCCGGACCTTCCGACGATGACCGCAAACGGGCACGCTAACAGCGTTGTCCACAGGCCTTCAACCGCCGGGGTGCCGTCGTCGTTGTCGGTATGCGTGAAAACCGCCGCATCGGTCTCGGTCAGCGGACCGACCCCGAAGTCGATCTTGTTTGACGGTGGTTGCCCCGCTGCGTAGGCTGGAGCGGCTGCTCTGACGCCCTCTGCTAGGGTGTGGGGTGCTTGTTGCCCGCAGTCGCTACCCCGCACCATCCAGGGTTCCGCGACGCTGGGCAGCACCGGTCGGACGGGAGCACCGATCGGAGGGGGTCACCGGACGAGGTGGCCTGGACCACCACACGATCCCGGCGCTCCCGCGCCCGGGGCGTACGAAAACGGAGAGCCTGACGTGAGCAAGCGCACCTACCAGCCGAACAACCGCCGGCGTGCCAAGACCCACGGCTTCCGGCTGCGCATGCGTACCCGTGCCGGCCGCGCCATCCTCTCGACCCGCCGGGCCAAGGGCCGCACCCGCCTGTCGGCCTGAGGCTGACCGGTCCGGGGGACGTGGGCAGTCGTGCTGGCGGCCGCACAACGACTGCGGCGCAGCACCGACTTCGCCGTAGCGGTTCGCGCTGGCCGACGGGCCGGTCGCGGTGCCGTCGTCGTCCACCTGACCACACCCGCGAGTTCGCCGAAGCCGGCGCGGGACGGCGGTGCCGAGCAAGCCTCGACACCGACCCGCGTCGGCTTCGTGGTGTCCAAGGCCGTCGGGCCGGCGGTGGTCCGTAATCGGGTCCGCCGACGACTCCGACACCTGGTCCGCGAGCGGACGACCGAGCTGCCGGCGGGTAGCACCCTCGTGGTGCGTGCCCTGCCGTCCGCCGCCGAGGTGTCGTACGCCCGGCTCGGCACCGACCTCGACGCGGCCCTGGCCGCCGCACGTGCCGCGCGGGGGCGGCGGTCCCGGTGAGCGACGAATCCGCGGCCCCGCGGCGCACCTCGACGGGTGCCAGGGTGCTGACCGGGCCGATCGTCGCGTACCGTCGTTGGGTAAGCCCGGCGTTGCCGGCTCGTTGTCGGTTCTACCCGTCGTGCAGCGCGTACGCCGTCGAGGCGCTCGCCCGGCATGGCGCGCTGCGGGGAGCCTGGCTGACGGTCCGGCGCCTGTCGCGCTGCCACCCCTTTCACCCAGGTGGGCACGACCCGGTTCCGGATCCGGGCGACCGCCGCCGTGCCGATGTGACTGGAGCCTGAGAATTGAGTCTCGACTGGATCTACTACGCGATCTCGTGGATCCTGCTGGCCTGGCACTCGGCCTGGGACGCCATCGGGGTACCGGTCGGCGAGGTCATCGGCACGAACTGGGCCTGGATCCTGGCGATCATCTTCCTGGTGGTCACCGTACGGGTGATCCTCTTCCCGATCTTCGTCAAGCAGATCAAGTCGCAGCGGGCGATGCAGGCGCTCCAGCCCAAGGTCAAGGAGCTGCAGGAGAAGCACAAGGGTGACCGGGAGACGCTCCAGAAAGAGATGATGGAGCTGTACCGGAAGGAAAAGGCCAACCCGTTGATGGGCTGCCTTCCGATGTTCCTCCAGATCCCCGTCTTCCTCGGTCTCTTCCACGTGCTGCGTCGACTCAACCCGGACAAGGGTGAGGCCGGCAAGACGCTGTACGGCTGGACGGTCGACCAGTTCAACAGCGCCTCCCAGGCGACGCTCTTCACCGCGCCGATCGCCGGCAAGTTCGGCTCGACCGCCGAGGAGCTGTCCCGCCTCAACGCCAACGGCACCACCGTCAAGGTGATCGCCGGCATCCTGGTCCTGGTCATGATGGGCACCACCTACCTGACCAGCCGCCAGATGATCCTCAAGACCGGCTGGGCCGAGGACCCGCAGCAGCGGATGATCCAGCGGCTGATGCTCTACGGCATCCCCGCCTCGCTGCTGATCTCGGGGGCGATCTTCCCGATCGGCGTGATCATCTACTGGGTGACCAACAACCTCTTCACCCTCGGCCAGCAGCAGTGGGTCCTGCGCAAGTTCCCCCCGCCGCCGACGGCCAACACGGCGAAGCCGGGCGCGACCACCCGTAACCCGGTCCAGCCGGCGGCGAAGACCACCGGTGGGCTCCTCGGCCGGAAGAAGACGCCACCCCCGCCGCCGGCCAAGCCGGCCGCCCCCAAGGTCGCCGGTCCGAAGCCGGGTGCCAAGCCGACCAACGCCAAGAAGCCCCGCCCCAGCAAGCGACAGGGTTAGACCACTCGGCCGCCGCCGGGACCACTCCGGCGGCGGCCGGCACCGACCCGAGCAGCCGCCGTACGGCAGGCGCCGGTCGGACCACCGCGCGCCGCGCGGTCACGGGCGAGACCGCCCGGACAGACGTGCCCGTGGGCATCGGCGACCTCCCGCCGACGGCCCTGCGGGAGATCAACGGACCCAAGGTCCGGCCGAGCGAGTACGGAGATGAAACCGTGACCGACACCAGCATCCCCCGCACCGAGCAGTCCGCGGACTCGGAGACCGGGCCGATCGTGGCGAACGGTGCCGAGGGTCCCGACGAGACCGACACCGAGACCGAGGCGGGGCCCCGGGAGAAGAAGGCCCCGGCGGAGAGCGAGCTGTTCCGGCAGAGCGAGATCGCCGCCGACTACGTCGAGGGCCTGCTCGACATCCTGGACTACGACGGCGACATCGACGAGCTGGTCTCCGGTGGCCGGCCGATGGTGGAGGTGGTCGGCGGCCGGCTGCAGAGCCTGGTCGGACAGCGCGGGGCCACCCTGGAGGCGCTGCAGGAACTGGCCCGGCTGGCCGTGTTCCGGCAGACCGGTACGCCCAGCCGGCTGCTGCTCGACGTCGGCGGATACCGCGCGAACCGGCGCAAGGAGCTGGCCGCGGTGGCGAAGAACGCCGTCGAGAAGGTCAAGGAGTACGGCGAGGCGGTCCGGCTGGAGCCGATGTCCGCCTTCGAGCGCAAGTGCGTGCACGACGTGGTGAACGCGGCCACCGGCGTGCAGAGCGAGTCCGAGGGCGTCGAGCCGAACCGGCGCATCGTCGTACGGCCGGCGGACTGACCGCGTGACCAGCGACGACAGTACGGCTGCTGCCGTGTCCGGCCCGGGTGGTACGCCGCCCGGGCCGCGGCATGTCGACCTCCCCGACCCGCCGAGCAGCACCGAGCCGGGAGACGGTGTGCCGGCCGCTGCCGAGGCGGTGTTGCCGCCGGAGTTGGCCGAGGCCGCGGCGAAGATCTTCGGTGACCGACTGGACCTGGCTGCCGCGTACGCGGAACTGCTTGTCACCGACGGGGTGGTCCGGGGCCTGATCGGTCCCCGGGAAGCGCCCCGGATCTGGGAGCGGCACCTGCTCAACTGTGCGGTCGTGGCCGAGCGGATCCCGCCGGACGCGGTGGTGATCGACGTCGGGTCCGGTGCCGGGCTGCCCGGTCTGGCGTTGGCGATCGCCCGCCCGGACCTGACGGTGACCCTGGTCGAACCGCTCGCCCGGCGTACCGTCTTCCTGATCGAGGTCGTGCAGCAGCTGGGCCTGGCCGGACGGGTCCGGGTGTTCCGCGGCCGGGCGGATGAGGCGGCGACGGGTAGTACCGGAACCGGGCCGTTCAGCGGTGACGTGGTGACCGCGCGGGCGGTGGCCCCGTTGGACCGGCTGGCCACCTGGTGCCTGCCACTGGCGAGGCGCGGTGGGCGGCTACTGGCGTTGAAGGGTTCCTCGGCCGCCGCCGAGATCGCCGAACACCTGAGCACGGTCAAGCGTCTCGGTGGCGGTGAGCCCACCGTGCACCAGTGCGGAGTCGGCCTGATCGAGCCACCGACGACCGTGGTGGAGGTCGTGCGGGAGCAGGTACGCGGCCAGGCCCCGGCCAAGCGGGCGCGGGCCGGGCGTCGTGGTGGGCGACCCCGGGGACACTGATCCGGATGCTGCCCTTTCCGGCTCGCCGCGCCGTCGTTGAACCAGGGTGAGCGGACTCGGGAAACCCGACGTGGACCCGCTGCGCCCGTCCGCCGTAGGCTGACCGCGCGTCGATAGTGTGGAGCGGGCGGTGTTGGTGCCTCGGACCACGGCCGCTCCCGCCGGGCCGCGCGTTCTACCGCGAGCGCGGATGTGCCCAGTTGACGGGGTGCGGACCGACCATCCGAAGCGGGCAGGGATGACAGGTGCATGACGACGACAGGTACGACGACGATCCAGACGTGACCGGTTCCGGGCGACGTCGCTCCGCAGTGGACGATGTTTCACGTGAAACCGGCCACCCGAACTGGCCGGACGGCCCCTACGGCTCCACCGCGCCGGACTGCGAACCCGTGGTACGGCGTGACCCGCCGACGGTAGGGAGGGAGCCGGTCGACGCGGACCTGACCGACGCCGAACCGGCTCCGGCCGGCGCCGTTTCCGCACACTCCGCGGCCGACCCGACAGTGACCTCAGCGGAGGCGTACGGGGCGACGGAAGTCGCCGCGACCGCGTACGTTTCACGTGAAACCCCGACGCGCGAAGAGGATGATCCACCGTTGGCTATGGAGGCGATGCGCGCCGTGCAGATCCTTAATCCGAGTGGCGAGGTGACGATGCCTCGTCCGGAACGGACCCGGGTCATGTGCGTCGCGAACCAGAAGGGTGGCGTGGGTAAGACCACGACCACGGTCAACCTCGCGGTGGCGCTCGCCCTGCACGGCAACCGGGTGCTGGTCATCGACCTGGACCCGCAGGGCAACGCGTCGACCGGGCTCAACGTGCCGCACCATACCGGCGTTCCGGACGTCTACGACTGCCTGATCGACAGTGTGCCGCTGGCCGACGTGGCCCAGGGGGTGGAGGGCATCCCCAACCTGTGGTGTGTACCGGCGACCATAGATCTGGCCGGTGCCGAGATCGAGCTGGTGTCAGTGGTCGCCCGGGAGTCCCGACTGGTCCGGGCCATCGCCGCCTACCCGGGCCACTTCGACTACGTCTTCATCGACTGCCCGCCGTCGCTCGGCCTGCTCACGGTGAACGCCCTGGTGGCCGCCCAGGAGGTACTGATCCCGATCCAGTGCGAGTACTACGCCCTGGAGGGCCTCAACCAGTTGATCAACAACATCAACCTGGTACGGCAGCACCTCAACCCGAACCTCGACGTCTCCACCATCCTGCTCACCATGTACGACCGGCGTACCCGACTGGCCGACGCGGTGGAGCAGGACGTGCGCAACCACTTCGGCGACAAGGTGCTCCAGGCTGTCATCCCCCGCAACGTCCGCGTCTCCGAGGCACCCAGCTACGGCCAGTCGGTCATGACCTACGATCCCGGATCACGAGGGGCAACGAGTTACTTCGAGGCCGCTCAGGAGATCGCAGAGCGTGGGGCCAAGGAGAACCGGTGAGCCGGAATGTGTAGTGCGGACAAGTCGCTGGGAGGCGTCGCATGAAGAATCGTCCTCGTGGCGGATTGGGCCGTGGGCTCGGAGCACTCATTCCCACCGGGCCGGCGCAGCCCGCCGTCGTGCCCGCGGAGACCCACGTTGCTGCCGTGCCGGTGGAGACCGGTTCCCACTCCGGCGACCCGGTCGGGGACGCCCGGGAATCCACAAACGGTGTCGTCGTGAGCGCGGAGGCCGTTCCCGCGTCGGTGGCAGACCCGCAGGCGGCCGCGCCGGTCGAGATCGAGCCCGTACTGAGCCCGGTGCCGGGCGCCCGGTTCGCCGAGATCCCGGTCGACTCGATCGTGCCGAACCCCAAGCAGCCCCGTCAGGTCTTCGACGAGGAAGCGCTGGAGGAGTTGAAGACCTCGATCGAGGAGGTCGGCTTCCTCCAGCCGATCGTGGTACGCCAGCTCGACGACGAGAAGTACGAGATCGTCATGGGCGAGCGGCGCTGGCGGGCCGCCCAGGAGGTCGGCCGGGAGACGATTCCGGCGATCGTCCGGGACACCCGCGACGACGCCATGCTCCGGGACGCGCTCCTGGAGAATATCCACCGGGCGAACCTCAACCCGCTCGAAGAGGCTGCCGCCTACCAACAACTGCTGGACGAGTTCGGTGCCACGCACGAGGAGCTGGCCCGGCGGATCGGCCGGAGCCGGCCGCAGATCTCCAACACCATCCGATTGCTCAACCTGCCCGCCCAGGTCCAGCGCCGGGTCGCGGCCGGAGTGCTCTCGGCGGGGCACGCCCGGGCCCTGCTCAGCCTGGACGAGCCCGAGGCGCAGGAGCAGTTGGCGCTGCGGATCGTGGCCGAAGGCCTGTCGGTACGGGCGACCGAGGAGATCGTCGCCCTGGCCCTCAGTGACGGCTCGGCAACGAACGCGGCACCGAAGCGGCGCACCAAGCCACACGCGCCCGCCCTGACGGATCTGGCCGACCGGCTCTCGGACCGGTTCGACACCCGGGTGAAGGTGGACATCGGCCGGAGCAAGGGCAAGATCACGATCGAGTTCGCCACCGTCGACGACCTGGAGCGGATCGTCGGCATCATCGGCGTCGAGCAGCAGGAGTCAGCGGACTGATCTCCGCCGCCCCCGGGGTGGGTGAGGACTCTCTGACCGGAGTCCTCACCCACCCCGCTTTTCTGGCCGGGGTCGGGAGTCAGGCTGGCGCCACGCTGCATCGGCCGGGTCATGGTCGTGGTCGCGCCGCCTCGGCGGGCGGAACCCTGGCCGGGAGCCGTCGTTCAGGAAGGGAAACAGTCGCCCAAGGCCGGCCACGCAAGGGCTGTTTCACGTGAAACGGCGGCGGTCGGCCGCAACCGGCGACCGGCGTGCACCGCGTTTCACGTGAAACGAGCCGAGCTGTCCCCGCCTCGTTCACCCTCTCCCGGTCAGGCGCCGCCCGCTGCTCGCACTCCTCCTGCTCGCACCGCCTCCCGGAGTCACCGGTACCGGCCTGCCCGGGCGTCGCCACCCGGCCGGCCGTGCGGGTCCGGATGGTGCGCCGGCCTGGGAGGCGCTTCGGCCGGACGTGCGACGGTCTGCTCCCGCCGGCGCTGGTCGGTCTGCCCGACGACGTGGCGTACCCAGGACTGGTCGGAGACGATGGCCCGCAGCAGCCGGGTGAGTCGGTACCGCCCGGTCCACCACTCCTTCGGCCATCAGGCTCGCGTCGGCCATCGGCTCGCGTCGGCCGTCGGGCCGGGTAGAGGAACGAGGGTGAGTCGAGCGCCGCTCGTTCCGGGAGTCGGAGTCACGTGAACCCTGAAAGTTATCCACAGGGGTTTTCCACAGGCATCCCTGTTTCACGTGAAACCCCGCGTCAATCGGGGTGCCAACCTGTGGATGACGGGGTGTGGTGGGGCATCAGCAACCTGTGGACAACCCTGGGGATATCCGGTCGACGGGCGGGTTGTCTGCCGAGGCGGGCCCCGCAGCTTGGGGTAGATCCGGGGAGGGACAGCGACGGCGGACTCGGTTAGGGTCAGCTTCGTGCACGACACCCCGCCCTCAGTCCCGGACTTCACCCAGTGGCCGTCGTTCCCCTTCGAGGGGGAACTGCGGGTCAAGCAGCTCGACGAACCAGTCTCGGAGGAGCCTCCCCGTAAGGGCGAGGGCGACCGCGAGTGCACCGCCTGCAGCGCACCTGACGACGCGTACATCTGGGTGGGTGAACGGTGGCGGGTGCGGGCCATGGACCGGCCCACCGGCCTGCCCATGGTCCTCATCCTGGAATCCCGGTCCCACTTCGACCTGGGGGATCTGCCCAGCCTGCTCGCCGCCGAGCTGGGCGTGATGACGGTACGGCTGGAACGCGCCATCCGGTCCCTCGACGGTGTGGCCCGAGTTCACGTGAACCGGTGGGGGGACGGCTCGGAGCACTTCCACATGTGGTTCCTGGCCCGGCCGTACGGGCGGCTGCAGCTGCGCGGGACGTTCCTCTCGCTGTGGGACTCGATCCTCCCGCCCATCTCGGAGGAGCAGTGGCGGGAGAACCTCGCGATGATCGCCGCCTGGCTGGCCGAGTTCGGTGGCCGGCCGCTGGCCGAACCCCCGCGCATCCAGTGGCAGGCGCCGTCGAGTCTGGCCGCGCAGTCCTCCTCCCCCGGCCCGAGCGGGGCCGAGGAGGAAGCCACCTCGGTCATCGAGGCGGCGGAGGAACAACCCTGACCCGCTCCGCGCATGCCTCGCCCCGGCGGGAAGAGACGGAACCAGTGGGGAGAGCGGACTGCCGCGGCGGAGAACACGACCCCTGCGGGAGAGCGGAACCGCTGCGCGGAGGCCGAAAACGGGCTCTGGTGGCTTCCCACCGTCGGGAAGCCACCAGAGCCAAGAAGCGGTGAAGATGTCAGCGAGCGCAGCGGTCGGGCCCGGACGGCAGGCGAGCGCCGGGTCAGGCGGTGCGGTGGGCCGAACGGGTGCGGTGCGTCAGGTGCGGTTGGCGGCCCGGGTCACCAGGGAACCGAGCACCCGACCGAAGTCCAGGCCGCCGGCCTGGACCGCCAGGGGCAGCAGCGACGTCTCGGTCATCCCTGGGGAGACGTTGACCTCGAGCAGGTGGGGTTGGCCCTTGGCGTCGACGATCAGATCGACCCGGGAGAGGTCGCGCAGACCGAGTGCGTTGTGGGCGGCCAGCGCCACGTCGGCGACGGTACGGGCCACCTCCGGGTCGAGGCGGGCCGGCGCGTGCCAGGTGGTCCGACCGGCGGTGTACCGGGCGGCGTAGTCGTACACCCCGTTGCGGGGCACGATCTCCACCGGCGGCAGCGCCTGCGGGCCGTCACCCAGGTCGACCACGGAGACCGCCACGTCCATCCCGGCGACGTACCGCTCGACCAGGGCCGTGGAGTCGTACGCGAAGCAACCGACCATCGCGGCGGGCAGCGACGCGGAATCCCGGACCACCGCGGCGCCCAACCCGGAACCGCCCTGGGCGGGCTTGACCATCAGCGGCAGCCCCAGCCGGTCGACGATCCGGTCCAGCACCGCCACCGCGCCCAGCTCGGAGAAGCGGTCGTGGGGCAGCGCCACCCAGTCCGGGGTGGGGATGCCGGCCTCGCGCAGCACCGCCTTGGCCGACGGCTTGTCCCAGGCCAGTCGGGCCGCGCGGGCGTCACAACCGACGTACGGGATGCCGCAGAGGTCGAGGACGCCCCGTAGTGAGCCGTCCTCACCGGTGGCCCCGTGTAGCGCGATGACCACCGCGTCGGGCGGGTCGGCGGTCAACGCCGGCAGCAGCGCGACGTCGGCGTCCCGCAGCTCGGCCTGCACGCCTACCGCCCGCAGCGCGTCGAGGACCCGGCGGCCGGAGCGCAGCGACACGTCGCGTTCGTAGGAGAGGCCACCGGCCAGGACCAGCACGTGCAGGTCGGCGGCGGTGCGCTCGGTCAAGGCGGTGGTGGCGGCGGTCGCAGCGGACCGTTCGGCAGAGGTGGCACCCATGCCGGGAATCATGCCAAGTCGGGGCCGGGGGTGTCCGCGCCGGCCTGCCTCCGGCGCGGACCGGCGTCGCCGACCGTGCCGAAGACCCGGCGCATCGCGATGTCCTGCTCCATCACCGAGGCGAGCCGGCGGACCCCCTCCCGGATCCGTTCCGGCGACGGGAAGGAGAAGTTGAGCCGCATGTTGCCGGTGCCGCTGCCGTCGGCGTAGAAACCGGTGCCCGGCACGTAGGCCACCCGCGCGGCGATGGCCCGGGGCATCATGGCCTTGGCGTCGAGCCCCTCCGGCAGGGTCGCCCAGACGAAGAGCCCACCAGCCGGTCGGGTCCAGGTCGTGCCCGCCGGCATCAGGTCGGCCAGCGAGGTCAGCAGGGCGTCCCGCCGCTCCCGGTAGACCTCCCGGTAGACCTTGAGCTGTTCCCGCCAGGGCATCGTGGCCAGGTAGGTGGTCACCGCCGCCTGCGCGTACCCACTGGGGCAGAGGATCTGCGCCTCGCTGGCGATCACCAGCTTGTCCCGCACCGCGTGCGGGGCCAGGATCCAGCCCACCCGCAGACCCGGGGCGAAGGTCTTGGAGAAGGTGCTGAGGTAGAAGACCCCCTCGCGGCGGCGGGCCCGCAACGGCCGCGGCGCGTCCCCCTCGAAACCCAGCTGCCCGTACGGGTCGTCCTCCACCACCAGCAGCCCGGCCCGCTCACAGATGTCGAGCACCCGTTCCCGGCGCTCGTCGCTGAGCGTCACGCCGGCCGGGTTCTGGTACGTCGGGATGGTGTAGAGGAACTTGACCCGCCGGCCGGCGCGGGCCAGCTCGGCGATGGCCGCCTCCAGCGCCTCCGGGACCAGCCCGTCGCCGTCCATCGGCACGTGCACCACCTGGGCCTGGGCGGCCTGGAACACCCCGAGTGCGCCGACGTAGGTCGGCCCCTCGGCGAGCACCACGTCACCCGGGTCGAGGAAGAGCCGGGCCACCAGGTCGAGGGCCTGTTGCCCGCCGACGGTCACCACCACGTCGTCCGGGGAGGCGCCACAGGCGGCGTCGATGCCGGAGAGCGACATCACCTCGCAGATCCGCTCCCGCAGCTCCAGGGTGCCCTGGCCGATGCCGTACTGCAGGGTGGTGGTGCCGTGTTCCGAGCCGAGCTTGCCGAGCATCTCGCCGACCGCGTCCAACGGCAGCGCGGCGATGTAGGGGGCGCCGCCGGCCAGGGAAACCACCTCGGGCCGGCTGGCCACCGCGAAGAGTGCCCGGATCTCCGAGGCGGTCATGCCCCGGACCCGCCGGGCGTACCGGTCGGTGTAGTCGTCGAGCGTCGTGCCGGTCATGACATCACCTCGATCGCGTCTCGGGTAGCTCCCGCTCTGGGATACCCCGCCGACCGGCGACCATGGCGGCACGGACACCGGTTGGTCGATCGTAGTCCCCAGCCGGCCGAGGATGTGGTAGGACCGGTAGTCCGCCCACATCCCGGACCGGGCTCCCAGCTTCGCGCGTCCCCTCCCGTACCGTCCGTCGACGGCGTACCATCGCCTGTCGGGGCCCCGACAGCGGCGGCAACGTTGCGTGATTGGCATCCGCACGCGGATGCCGGGGCCGGAGCCTCCTCTCCGAGCCTATTGTGGGGATACGTCAATGTCGCGACGTCTGGTCAGCTTGACCCTCGACACCCTGGAGGACCTGCCCACGCCGTGCCGGCAGTGCGTCCACTGGGAGCTCGACCCGGTTTCCGCCGATCGGGCCCGCGCGGCCGGTGACCCGGGGCTGGAGAAGGAGGCCTGGGTCTCGCAGACCCTGCTGGAGTGGGGCTCCTGCGGAAAGCTCGTCTACGTCGACGGGATGCCCGCCGGTTTCGTGATGTACGCGCCCCCGGCCTACGTGCCGCGGTCGATGGCGTTCCCCACCTCCCCGGTCTCGGCCGACGCGGCGTTGCTGATGACCGCGCACGTGGTGGCCGCCTTCGCCGGCGGCGGGCTGGGCCGGATGCTGGTGCAGGGCGTCGCCCGTGACCTGACCAAGCGGGGGATCAAGGCCATCGAGGCGTTCGGTGACGCGAAGTTCGGTGACGACGACGGCGACCGGGGCGGTGGCTGCCTGGCTCCGGCGGACTTCTTCCTCTCGGTGGGCTTCAAGACGGTCCGGCCGCACCCGCGCTATCCGCGCCTGCGGCTGGAGTTGCGCACCGCGCTGAGCTGGAAGTCCGACGTCGAGTACGCGCTGGAGAAACTGCTCGGCTCGATGAGCCCGGAGACGCTCCTGCGCCCGGTACGTCCGGCGCCGGCCACCCGCTCCACCCCGAACTGAGCGCCCCCGCGCAAGTCGACCCCTGCCGGCGGCCGGGTCCCGCGCTACAGCCCCGGCGGCTCTGCTCACCGCGCTACAGCCCCGGCGGCTCTGCTCACCGCGCTACAGCCCCGGCGGCTCTGCTCACCGCGCTGCGGCACCGGCGGCTCTGCTCAGCGCGCCGCCGTACCGGCGGCGATGACCGCGCGCAGCTCGCTGACGTCGATCGAGCCGGTCGGTACGTCCCGTTCGATCGGCAGGTACATCCGCTGTACGGCGGCCACGATCGCCTCGGCGACCCGGTCCCGGAAGCGGCTGTCGACCAGTCGGCTCCGGTCGGTCGGGGAGGTCAGGTAGCCGACCTCGACGCGTACCGCCGGCATCCGGGTCAACCGCAGCAGGTCCCAGGCCTTGGCGTGGGTCCGGCAGTCCCGCAGACCGGTACGGGCCACGATCTCCCGCTGCACCAGGCCGGCGAGGCGTTCCCCGGTCGCCGAGGTCACGCCGTTGTCGGTGCCGTAGTGGTAGGTGGCCACCCCCTCGGCCACCGGGTTGACGTGCCGGTCGGTGTGCAACGAGATGAAGACGTCCGCACCGAGGGAGTTGGCCAGTTGCACCCGGTCGGTGTCCGGCAGGCAGGCCAGCGGAGCCGGCCCCCGGGTCAGCTGCACCCGTACCCCGGAGGCGGCGAGCCGGCCCTCCAGCCGGCTGGCGAGATCGTGCACGAGGTCGGCCTCGGTCCAGCGCAACGGGCCGTCCGGCACCACCACGCCGGGGTCCGTACCGCCGTGCCCCGGGTCGATGACGACGGTCCGGCCGACCAGGGTGGGACCGGACTGCCGGATGGCGTCGGACTCGCGCAACCACTGCGGCCGACCACCGACCACCTTGCGGCCCAGTCTGCGCAGCGCGCCCATGGTGTGCGGCCCGCACGATCCGTCCGGTTTCAGCCCCACCTCGCGCTGGAACTGGGCCACCGCGCGGGCGGTGCGCAGCCCGTAGATGGCGTCCGCGCGGCCCGCGTCGTAACCCATCTCCAGCAGACGCTCCTGCAGGGAGCGGACGTCCTCGCCGGTCAACGGCTCGGGAACGGCGTGATAGAGGGTACGGGCACCGAGTCGCCAGCGCGCCGCGTCCAACGCCCGCCAGGTCTCCTCGCCGATCCGCCCGTCGACGCTGAGCCCCCGGGACTGCTGGAAGGCCCGCACCGCGCGCTCGGTGTCGAGGTCGAACTCGTCGCAGTTGCGCCCGTCGGAGGGGGCGAGCAGGTCGAGCCCGGTCAGCACGGACCGGATCTCCCGCACCGCGGCTCCCCGGTCACCGGGTCGGATCGGACGCACGCACGACCCCCTCTGTGCGGATGCTGACCAGCCTGACCGCTGCCGAACGACCGGTAGGTCGACGAAGGGCATGCCTCTTCACGGCTGCCTACGGAGCGTACCGTGGCTGTTGACCCTGCGCGGTCGGTTGCCGTGACCAGGCCCGGGCCCGCGCGGGCCGGCGGGAACGGCCCCGACGGGATCCGGGCCCGGACGCACCGAACCCCGTCACCCTCCCGGGGTGACGGGGTTCGTGGCAGGTGGGGTCAGAGCGCGGACTGGATCAGCCTGACCAGTTCGCCCTTGGGCTTGGCCCCGGCGATCGACTGGACCGGCTCGCCGCCCTTGAAGACGGTGAGGGTCGGCACCGACATCACCCGGTAGGCCCGTGCGGTCTCCGGGTTCTCGTCGATGTTGAGCTTGACGATGGTGACCTGGTCGGCCATCTCGCCCGCGATCTCCTCCAGCAGCGGCGAGACCTTCCGGCACGGCCCGCACCACTCGGCCCAGAAGTCCACAAGTACCGGCTTGTCGGACTTCAGCACGTCACTGGCGAAACTGGCGTCGGTGACCGCCTTGGTCGTTCCCACTATGACCCTCCTCCGGGAAGTGTTCGGTTTCTCTCAGCTCAGGGTGGCGATGAAGCGCTCGGCGTCGAGGGCGGCGGCGCAGCCCGTGCCGGCGGCGGTGATCGCCTGTCGGTAGGTGTGGTCGACCAGGTCACCGGCGGCGAAGACGCCTGGCACGTTGGTGCGGGTGCCGGGGGCGTCGACCTTCACGTACCCCTCGTCGTCGAGCTCCACCTGACCACGGAAGAGTTCGCTGCGCGGGTCGTGGCCGATGGCCACGAAGACCCCCGTCACGTCCAGCACCTTGCTCTCGCCGGTGTGCGCGTTGCGGATGCGGGCCCCGGTCACCTTGCCGTCGGCGCCGAGGATCTCCTCGACCACCGAGTTCCACTCCACCTTGATCTTCTCGTTGCTCAACGCCCGCTCGGCCATGATCTTGCTGGCCCGGAACGAGTCACGCCGGTGCACGATGGTGACCGACTCGGCGAACCGGGTCAGGAAGCTGGCCTCCTCCATCGCCGAGTCACCACCACCGACGACGATGATGTTCTGGTTGCGGAAGAAGAAGCCGTCACAGGTGGCACAGGACGACACGCCGTGGCCGAGGTACTCCTGCTCGCCCGGCACGCCGAGGGGCCGCCAGGCGGAACCGGTGGTGAGGATGACAGCGCGGGCCCGGTACGTGCTCTCGCCCACCCAGACCGTGCTGGCCGCGTCGGAGCCCGGGGTGCCGGTGTCGACCAGCTCGACCCGGGTCACGTCGTCGGTGAGGAACTCCGCACCGAACCGCTCGGCCTGCTTGCGCATGTTGTCCATCAGCTCGGGGCCGAGGATGCCGTCGGCGAAGCCGGGGAAGTTCTCCACCTCGGTGGTGGTCATCAGCGCGCCGCCGGACTGCGAGCCCTCGATGACCAGAGGATTGAGGTTGGCGCGGGCGGCGTAGACCGCCGCCGTGTAACCGGCTGGCCCGGAGCCGATGATGATGAGGTTTCGGACCTCTTCCACTGCCGTCTCCTGATGTGTGTTGTCGCCGTCCGTTCCGACCTGCCGCCGGGACGATGGCGATCCGGGTGCCGACGGGTTCAGCGGCGCCGGCGCTGACTTGCAGAACGTCATCGCACGAACCGGGAATTCCCGAACCGGTCAGCCGGTGGGTTCCGTCACGTGTGCGGTCACCGTCGCCCGCACCGATGACCGCGACCTCACCCTACCCGTGCCTGGTAGCGGGTGTCCGCGCCGGAGCCGTCGAGGCCGCAGCGCGGGCCGCTGGCCCAGGCCCACCGGGCACCCCGGGCGTCGACGAACTCCACGACCAGCGCCGGCTGCCGCTCGAAGGTGGCGTAGTCGAGCACCTGGACGACGATCGGCGAGCTGCCGTGTGCGCCGGCGATCCCGGCCAGGCAGGCGTCCAACGCCGGCCGGTCGGTGAGCCGGGCCAGGGCGGCCGGGACCTGCCGTCGCTGCTCTTCGGTGGCCCGGTCCGGGCCGTCCGTGCCGCGTGCGGGCCCGTCCGCGTGGGTGCCGAACTGCCGGGGTACGGCCGGGGCCAGGCCACCGGCCGCCAGCGTCTCGGCCGTGTGGTCGACACCGCTGCTCAACCCGGGTACGGCGGTGAGGGTGAAGGGCATCGCGGCCATCGGCCCGGCCGCCTCCGGGGCGGTCTCGCTCAGCGCCGTGTCCGCCGCCCGGTCGTCACCACCGGTGACCCACCCGTCGACACCGAGGCCGACGACCGCGAGCGACGCCGCGGCGACCGCGACCGGACCGGCGATCCGGGCCCACCGCCGCCGTCGTCGACCGGGCCCGGTCGAGCCGCCCGAGCTACCTGGGCCGCCCGGACCACTCAAGCCGCCGGAGCCGCCGGAGCCGCCGGAGCCGTCCGCCGACCGGGGAGCGGGCGGCTGCCGTCGCCGCTCACCCACCCCGGCGAGTGGCCCTGCGGCAGCGGCCGCACCGAGCGGCGGCTGGGCGGCGACGGGCTCCTCGACGGTGAGCGGTTCCTGGGCGGTGAGCGGCTCCTGAACGGTCGGTCGCGGCTCGGCGCTCAACGGCGGCTGGGCGACGAGCGCGGCGGTGATCCGGTCGGCTACCGCTGCCGGCAGCGCCGGGGTGGACGCACTCCAGTCGACCAGGTCGGCCCGGACCGCGGGCAGGGCGGCGGAGAGCCGCTGATACGTGGCACCCCAGGCCGGGTCCTCGGCGACCAGCCGGGCGACGACGGACTCGTCCGGGGTGCCGTCCAGCGCGCCGCCGAGGTAGTCGGCGAGCAGGTCGAGGTCGACCTCCCGGAACTCCCCGGCCGTCACGATTCCTCCCGCATGGGGTCGCGTCGGGAACGCCCCGACGCCGATCCGACGCCGTCCACGGCTCGACGGTTCCCTGGCGTGACCGGTGGCACGCCGACCGGACCAGTGGTGGCACCACTGCCCGAGGTGGGGCGGTCGCTGCCCGAGGTGGGGCGGCCGCTGTCTGCCGTCTCACGGGCGCTCTCCGCGGTCTGGCGGGCGCCGCCCGAGGTGGGTCGCAGGTGTCCGAGCCGTACCGCCAGCCGGGCCCGCCCCCGGGCACACCGGCTCTTGACCGTGCCCTCGGCCACGCCGAGGATCCGGGCCACCTCGGCGACCGGGTAGCCCTGCACGTCGACCAGGACGAGCGCGGCGCGTTGCTCCACCGGCAACTCGGCCAGCGCCTGGCGGACCACCAACGCGGTGTCGTGGTCCGGCGCGGGGGCGACCGGCTCGACGCCGCCGGTAACCCGGCCGTCCTCGTCCGGACGGAACCCGTCCGGCAGCGGCACCGTGGGATGGGCCTTGCGGCGCCGGATCCGGTCCAGGCAGGCGTTCACCACGATCCGGTGCAGCCAGGTCGTCACGGCCGAGTCGCCCCGGAACCCGGCCGCCGCGCGGTGGGCCGACAGCATCGCGTCCTGCAACGCGTCGGCGGCCTCCTCCCGGTCACCGGCGGTACGCACCGCCACCGCCCAGAGCCGGTCACGGTGCCGCTGGAACAGCTCGGTGAAGGCGTGCCGGTCGCCGGCGACGTGGGCGTGCAGCAGGTCGAGGTCGGAGACCTCCGGTACCGCCGGGGCCTGGACCGGTGGCGGGCCGGTGGTCACCGGGCCGGTGACGTTCGTCGCCGGCCCGGAGGTCCGCTCGCCGCCGGCCATCGTCACACCCGGGGTACGTCGGAGCCGCGTCCCGCCCCGGTCACGACCCCTGGACCGTGATCTCCTGGACGCCGACCTTGAAGCCGCCGTCGGTGGGCGGCAGCTCGGTGATCCAGAACAGCAGGTAGCGGTACTTGGCGTCGGCGTCGAAGCCGTTGAAGGTCATCGTGGTGCCGTCGTGGTCCTCGAACGGCTGCCCGATCGGGGCCTTGGCGTACTCCTTGATGATCCGGTCGTCGCCGGCGTTGGTCGACGGCGCGTCGATCGTGCCGGAGAGCAGTTGGGCGGAGACGCCGACGGCGGAGAGGTTGACCTGGACCGACTTGACGGTGCGCTCGGTGCCGAGGTCGATCCAGACACCCATGCCGCGCTTGTAGCCGCCGAAGTTCGGTGCCCCACGATAGGTCTGGGTGGCCCAGCCCTCGTCCTGGTCGCCGTCGTACGCCTTCTCGACGCCGTCGAGCCCGAGCCGGTCCCGGCTGTCCGGGTCGATGACCCGGGCGCCGGCGATGTCGAGCTTGCGGACCTGGGCCGCCGGCGGGGTGGTGTCCTCGGCCACCGGGGCGCTTGCCGAGGGCAGGGCCGCCGGGGTGTTCTCCGGGTCCTGCTGCTCGTCACCGCCCCAGACGCTGATGCCGACGAGGATCGCCACCAGGGCGACGGTGAGCACGCCGGCGATGCCGACGGCGACCTTGCGGCCACCGGCGGCGGCCAGCGGTGAGGGCTCCTCGCCGGTGTCGGCGGCGAAGCGCAGCGGCCCGGTCGGCTCCAGGAACTGCTCCTCGCCGGGGATGTCCAGACGGGCCAGTTCGGCGGCGAGCACGTCCGACGAGGGCGGCTCGATCGCCGGGTCGAGCAGGTCCATGGTCAGGTCGTCGAGGTACGCCGGCACGCCGGCCCGGACCTGCCGTGGCGCGGCGAGCGTGCCGCTGGCGTCGCGCACCGCGTCGCCGATGGCGGCCCGGCCGTGCCCGGCGGTGGCACCCCGCAGCGGAACCTCGGCGTGCGGCCAGTGGCCGGTCAGGGCGAAGTAGAGCACCCCGCCGATGGCCCGGATGTCGTTCTCCTGGCTGTCCCCGCCGTCGGTGCGCGCGTCCGCCAGCACCACCCGGCCGTCATCGCTGATCATGACGGTGCCGGGGTGCACGTTGCCGTGCACCATGCCGGTGGCGTGCACCGCGGCCATCGCACTGGCCACGGCGTTGCCGATGGCGGTGGCCCGCGCCGGGTCCAGCGGCCCGTGGGCCACCAGCTCCCGCAGCGACTGGCCGTCCACCCACTCGCGGACCACGTACGCCCGGTCGGCCTCGTCGATGGCGTCGTAGACGCCTACCAGGTTGGGGTGGATGACCCGGCTGGCGGCGACGGCGGCCTGCAGCATCTCGGTGGCCGAGTCGCCGCCGGGGTAGCGCAGCACGACCGCGACCGGCCGGCGCAGGATGACGTCGACCCCGCGCCAGACCAGCCGGCCCGCACTGTCGTTGTTGATGTGCTCGACCAGCTCGTACCGCTCGGCGAGAATCTCACCGGCTGTGGGAGCACCGAAGGTGGCGACCGGCGGTGCGCTCTCCGCCGTATCCTGACCCTCGCCGACCTGGGTCACCCGTCCTCCCTCGGTGATCGTGTCGATCGATGGACCCGCGCTGCTGGGCATGTGGCTTTCCGCTCTGCCTTCGATGGAACCGGCCGACCGGGTCGACGCGGAGCGCCGGGGTGTGCCGTATCCGTCGAGAGCGACCTTACCCGGGTTGGTCGGCCCTCCGACATGTCATCTTTCGGCCGTACCCGGCAGGGTGTCGGAAGCTGGGGATCTCGTCCGGTTACGGCCGATGTCAGCCGCGTTGCTGGCACATGTACCAACCAATCTAGAGGTTCCCGGCGGGGAGTCGACGCAGGGGCTGCCCCGGCGACGTCCTCCAGATTCCCACCGACGGTCCCCCCATGCTCAACCTTACGGTTAGTTATCCACAGGCTGAAAGGGTGGTTCACCCGCGAATCGCGGAGTTATCCACAGGCTCATCCCCAGGCTGGTGATCGTTGCTCACGTTCCGTACCGGAGGAAAGTTTCGCACCTGGGCGTGTCACCGCCGGCACCGACGGCGGACTCAGCGACCGAGCTTCCGGCGGACCATGCCGACCACCTCGGTGATCTCCCCGATCCGCAGCAGCATCGCCAGACCGAGGTACGTCCCGCCGATCACCGCGCCGCCGATCGCGAGCTGCGCCGCCGCCGCCAGCCAGCTCAGCTCCGCCCGGTCACCGGGGAGCAGGCTGACCACCAGCAGACCGACCAGGGCCGCGCCGACGGCGGCGACGACCACCTTGCCCATGGTTCGCATGATGTCGCCGAGCCCGATCCGGCCCACCCGGGGGCGCAGCAGCATCGCGGAGAGCACCGCCGCCGCCACGTACGACACCGCGTTGCCGAGCATCATGCCGGCCGCCGCGAAGGTGGCCGAGAAGGCCACGAAGAGCCCGACCTGCAGCAGCACCCGCAGCACCACCACCGGGATGTTCACCAGCGCCGGGGTCCGGGTGTCCGGCAGGGCGTAGAAGGCGAAGGTGAAGAGCTGGCTGATCGCGAAGGGGACCAGCCCGACCGCCGCCACCAGCAGCACGGTCGAGGTGGCCACCGCGTTGTCGCCGGTGAACGCGCCGTACCGGAAGACCACCACCGAGATCGGCGCGGCCAGCACCGCGTAACAGACCGCGATCGGGGCGAGCACCGCGGTGACCATCCGGGTACCCCGGGACAGGTCGGCGGTCAGGTCGTGGAAACGGCCGTCGGCGGCGGCGGCGCTCATCCGGGGCATCAACGCGGTGATGATCGACACGGCGATGATGCCGTGCGCCATCATCATCAGCAGGAAGACGTTGTTGTAGATCAGCAGACCGGCGCTGTCCTCGTCGGCGGCCCGGGTGAGCAGGTTGACCACCACGAAGAGGCCGAGCTGGTTGACCGCGACATAGCAGAACATCCACGCGCCGAGCTTGGCCAACTCGGCGAGGCCCAGCTGACGGAAGTCGAACCGGGCCTTCCACCGGAAGCCGACCTTGCGCAGCGCCGGCAACAGGCCCATCGCCTGCACCGCCACCCCGAACAGGGTGCCGCCGCCGACCAGCAGGATCTGCCCCCAGCCCAGGTCACCGGGGCTCTGCGCCTGCGCGCCGTAGACCACGATGTAGAGGCCGAAGACCCCGATGACCACCAGGTTGTTGAGGATCGGCGCCCACATCGGCGCGGCGAAGTGCCCCCGGGTGTTCAGCACCGCGGCGATCAGCGCGCTCAACCCGGTGAAGAACAACATCGGCAACATCAGGTACGACAGCTTGGTGACCAGGCCGGTGTAGTCCTGGTCCTTGCCGCCGGCGTACAGGCTGGTCAGCACCGGTGCCGCGAGGACCGCGATGAGGACCGCGCTGGCCAGGGCGAGCACCGCCAGGGTGAGCAGCCGCTGGGCGTACGCCTCGCCCCGGTCCGGGTCGGACTTGCTGCGCCGGACCAGCACCGGGATCAGCACGCTGGTCAGCACGCCGCCGAGGAGGAACTCGTACACCTGGTTGGGCAGGAAGATCGACGTGGTGTAGACGTTGCCCACCAGGTTGCCCAGCGCGGCGCCGATCATCAGGTTCCGGATGAAGCCGGTACCCCGGCTGACCAGGCTGCCCAGCGCCATCACCGCGCTGTTGGCGGCGGCGCTGGTCTCGGCGACCACCTCCGGCGGCGGCGCGGTCGCCTCCACCCCGGGCTGGTTCAACGGCTCGGCGGAGATGAAGGTCGCGCCGTCGTCCGGCGGCGGCCAGCCACCCTGCGCGGAGTTCGCGCTGCGGTAGAGCCCGCCGCTCATCTGTCGCCTCCCAGGTTCTCCACGGCCCGGGTCCCGGCCCGCACGCCCAAGACCTTAGTCAATCGGTAGCGGTTACCCGCGCCCGGCGGATATCCGCGGTCGGCCGCCCGATAGTCTGGCGATCCCATGTCCGAGGCCTCCGTACCCCCCGTCACCGACCGTCGCGATCTCACCGCCGCGCAGCGCAACGCCGTCGCCGAACTGCTCCGGGTCTCCCCGGTCGCCGACGAGCTGGGCCGCCGGTTCGCGCGGGCCGGTCATGAGCTGCACCTGGTGGGCGGTTCGGTCCGGGACGCGCTGCTCGGCCGGCTCGGCGACGACCTGGACTTCTGCACCGACGCGCACCCCGACCAGACGCTGCGGATCATCAAGGGCTGGGCCGAGGCGATCTGGGAGACCGGTCGGGAGTTCGGCACCATCGGGGCCCAGCGCGACGGGCTGCGACTGGAGATCACCACCTTCCGGGCCGAGGCGTACGACCAGGTCAGCCGGAACCCGGTGGTCGAGTACGGCACGAGCCTCGCCGACGACCTGCGGCGGCGGGACTTCACCGTCAACGCGATGGCGGTGAGCCTGCCCGAGCACCGGTTCACCGACCCGTACGGCGGGTTGGACGACCTGGCCGCCAAGCTCGTCCGTACCCCCGGAACGCCGCGGGAGTCCTTCGGCGACGACCCGCTGCGGATGCTGCGGGCGGCGCGGTTCGCCGCCCAGCTGCGCTTCGCGGTGCACCCCGACGTCCGGACGGCGATGACCCGGATGGCCGCCGACCTGGACCGGATCACCGCCGAGCGGATCCGCGACGAGTTCACCAAGCTGCTCTGCGGCGCGGACCCGATCACCGGGCTGCGGCTGCTTGTCGACACCGGCCTGGCCGAGCGTTTCCTGCCCGAGCTGACCGGGCTCAAGCTGGAGATCGACGAGCACGCCCAGCACAAGGACGTCTACGAGCACACCCTGACCGTGGTCGGCAACGCGATCTCGATGGAGTCCGACGGGCCCGACTTCGTGCTGCGGATGGCCGCGCTCATGCACGACGTGGGCAAGCCGGCGACCAAGGCGGTCGGCCCGGACGGCCGGGTCAGCTTCCACCACCACGAGGTGGTGGGGGCCCGGCTGACCAAGGCCCGGATGAAGGCGTTGCGCTACCCCAAGGACGTCACCAGCCAGGTGGTCAAGCTGGTCGGCCTGCACCTGCGCTTCTACGGGTACGGCCGGGGCGAGTGGACCGACTCGGCGGTGCGCCGGTACGTCACCGACGCCGGTGACCTGCTGACCCGGCTGCACAAGCTGACCCGCTCGGACTGCACCACCCGCAACCGGCGCAAGGCCGCCCAACTGGCCGGCGACTACGACGCGCTGGAGGAGCGGATCGCCCGGATCGCCGCCGAGGAGGACCTCGCCCGGGTCCGCCCCGACCTGGACGGCAACGACATCATGGCGCTGCTCGGCGTACCGCCGGGGCCGATGGTCGGACGGGCCTGGAAGCACCTGAAGGAACAGCGCCTGGAACACGGCCCGCTGGACCGCGACGCGGCCGAGGCGGAGCTGCTGCGCTGGGCCCGCGAGCAGGGCATCCTCGACTGACCGGTCCGGTGTGGACCGTCCTTCCCGGCGGTGTCGTGAATGTGACGACGAAACGCTGGCGTATCGACCGTTCGGCTGAGCCGAAATCCGTTGACCACCATCCATGATGGTGCAGGATCAACCCGGCCCCCTCGCGAGTCTTCGCCCGGCCGGGCCATTCGCTCCTCGGCGGCCAGGATGGACGCCGACGACCCAACGGGGAGTTCACACAGTGATACGTCGTGGCGTGATAGGCCGCTCTGCGGCGGCCGGGCTCGCCCTCGTCTGCGCTACCTCCGTCGCCTGCGCCGTCACCGGATCCGCCGCGCTGGCGGCCCCGGGCGACAGTCAGCGGGCACCCGTGCGCGGCACCGAACACCCGGGTGCCGTGCCGGACCGGTACATCGTCGTGCTCAAGGGCAAGGCGAGTGCCACCACGGTCCGCTCCACCGCCTCGGCCCTGACCAGGGCCAACGGCGGCAAGGTCCGCAAGGTCTACACCAAGGCCCTGAACGGCTACTCCGCCGCCATGACCCGGCGGCAGGCCCAGCAGGTCGCGGCCGACCCGGCCGTGGCCTACGTCGAGCAGGTCCAGCGGGCCACCGCCTCGGCCAGCCAGCCCAGCCCGCCCTCCTGGGGGCTGGACCGGATCGACCAGGTGACCCCGAAGCTGAACAACTCCTACTCCTACTCGGCCACCGGCAAGGGCGTCACCGCGTACGTCATCGACACCGGTATCGACGTCAAGCACGCCGACTTCGGTGGTCGGGCCGTCAACGGCTGGGACTTCGTCGACGACGACCCGATCGCCGAGGACTGCGACGGGCACGGCACCCACGTCGCCGGCACCGTCGGCGGCACGAAGTACGGGGTGGCCAAGGAGGTCGACCTGGTCGCCGTCCGGGTGCTGGACTGCTACGGCAGCGGCTCCAGCGAGCAGATCCTCGCTGCCGTCGACTGGGTGACCGCCAACGCGGCCAAGCCGGCCGTGGTCAACATGAGCCTCGGCTTCGGCGGCATCAACATGGCCGTCGACGACGCGGTCAACCGGTCCATCTCAAGTGGCCTGACCTACGCCGTCGCGGCCGGCAACAGCATGCAGAACGCCTGCGAGGTCTCCCCGGCGGCCGTTCCGGCGGCCATCACCGTGGGAGCCACCGACCGGATCGACTACCGGGCCTGGTTCTCCAACTACGGCAGCTGCCTGGACATCTTCGCCCCCGGGGCGAGCATCGTCTCGGCCAAGGCCGGCACCAGCAGCGGCAGCATCGCCTTCAACGGCACCTCGATGGCGTCGCCGCACGTGGCCGGGGCCGCGGCCCTGCTGCTGCAGGCGAACAAGGCCCTCACCCCGAAGCAGGTCCGGGACGCGATCGTCACCAACGGTTCGGCCGGCGCCGTGCACGACAGCTACGGTTCGATCGACCGGATGCTGCGGGTCGGCAAGAACTCGGTGGCCCGCAGCTCCTTCGGCCTGAAGGCCCGCTCCAACGGGGCCTACGTGACCGCGCAGAGCAAGGGCACCCAGCCCCTGCTGGCCAAGGCCGGCGTGCTCGGCGGCTGGGAGAAGTACGACATCGTCGACGCCGGCGGTGGGCTGGTGGGCCTGCGCGCCAAGGCCAACGGCAAGTTCGTCACCGCACAGAGCAAGGGCACCGGCCCGCTGCTGGCCAAGGCGTCGGCGATCGGCGGCTGGGAGAAGTTCCAGCTCGTCCACAACACCGACGGTACGGTCAGCCTCAAGGCCACGGTCAACGGCAAGTACGTGACCACGCCCAGTGCCGGCAAGTCCCCGCTGATCGCCAGCAAGACCAGCATCAGCACCTGGGAGAAGTTCGACCTCGACGCCCCGGCGCCGGTGGTCAGCATCAAGTCCCGGGCCAGCAACAAGTTCGTCACCACGCCCAGCGCCGGCAAGTCCCCGCTGATCCCCAGCAAGACCAGCGTGAGCACCTGGGAGAAGTTCGAGGTGGTCAACCTCGACGGCGGCTACTTCGCCCTGAAGGCCCTCTCCAACGGCAAGTACGTCACCGCGGAGAGCGCCGGCAGCAAGCCGCTGGTGGCCCGGAGCACCTCCATCGGTGACTGGCAGGTCTTCGACTTCCTGGACTACAACCCGGACGGCACCGTCTACGTGCGGGCCTACATCGATGTGCAGGCCGTCACCGCCGGCAGCGCCGGCACCAGCCAGCTCATCTCCAGCCGCAACATCAACTGGGAAAGCGAGACCCTGGGCCTCGGCAACGGCGAAAAGTTCTACTTCTCCGCCGCCTGATGTAAGGAAGGGTCCCTTGTTAACGCTTCCGGTATAGAAGGGGCCCCTTCTTACGCGGGGACAGGCCCGCCAGCGGGACTGAGTGGCTCAGCCCGGAAGTAGTCGATCTTTCCGGGACCGATGCGCGTGGCATTCGCGCCAACCGGGCCTTTGGGGAGATCTGTGGTTGCTATGGCAGCCACAGATCTCCCCATAACCGTTGGTGGCGGTGGTCGGGGAAGATGCTGGGGCGCGTCGGATCGTGCTCGACTTTTCGATCGGTGCGTTCTCGGTGACCGGCGTCGGCACGACGTTCTGCGACGCGCCGAGGTTGGCGAGGAGGTTCGTCAGGCCCCGTAAGGCCGCCGTGATGGGACTGCCTGCAGCTGTGCCGGCGGGACCGGGAACTATGGGCGCATGCGCTGGATCGTGGTCGACTCACCGATCGGTGAGTTCTCGGTGGCTACCGACTCCGGCGGGGTGTGCGGAGCGCACTTCGGCCGGGTGCCCTCGGCGGTGGAGGCCCCCGATGCCGAGCTGGATCGGCAGGCGGTCGGTGAGCTGCGGGCGTACTTCGCGGGAGAGCTGACCGAGTTCACCGTGCCGGTGGTGCTGCGCCGGGGCTCGGAGTTCGAGCGGGCGGTCTGGCGGGAGATGACCCTGATTCCGTACGGGGAGACGCTTACCTACGGCCAGGTGGCCAGGGCCCTCGGCGATCCAGGGGCCGCGCGGGCGGTCGGGGTCGCCTGCAACCGCAATCCGGTGCCGGTGATCGTCCCCTGCCACCGGATCGTCGGTGCGGGCGGGAAGCTGGTCGGCTTCGGTGGCGGCCTACCCCGCAAGGTGAAGCTCCTGGAACTCGAAGCCGGCGTCGCCCTCCGCCGCGCCTGGTCCTGACGGGTAAGAAAGGGCCCCCTGTTAACGCTTTCGGTATAGAAGGGCACCCTTCTCACGCCGGAAGGGCTTTCCCGCCCCGCCCCGCCCCGCCCCGCCCCGCCCCGCCCCGGCCCGGCCTGTTGCCTGGTGGATCGGCAACCGCTGGCTAGGCAGGTGGGGTAGGGAGGCTGCTGAGGAAGGTGGTCCAGTCGGCTGCGGGGAAGAGCAGGGTGGGGCCGGTGCGGTCCTTGCTGTCGCGTACGGCGAACCGGCCGCTGCCGTCGAGCACCGGCCCGGCTTCGACGCAGTTGGCGCTGCCGTTGCCGCTGCGGGTGCTGACGCCGAGCCATTGCGCGCGAAGCGTGAACGTATGTTCGTTCGGCACCATCTGTCTGCGTGTGGCTGTGGTTACCGAAGGTGATCAGTGGTCGAGGTAGGACGGACCGGGGTGGGTCGGCTTGGCGGCATTGCCCACCCCGGTCCGGCAACGAGCCGAACGGGAGACACATCACGCTGGACGGCGTCCCGGGGAACGACTCCCCGACTGTCTACCACGCCGTACCCGTCAGGAGCGGGCACCGGCGCGCGTGCGTGGTGCGTACCCCCTCGGTTGTGGGCCTGGGTGCGCGGACCCGACAGCGCACCCGGGCGTCGAGCCGGGCGGGCGCGTGGTCCCCGCCGCGAATCCCCCTCGCGGCGGTGCCGGGCCGCGCGTCCGCCCCATCCTGCGAGGGGTACGCCGTCGATGGGGCTGCACGAGAGTCGGGCGCGGTTGGAGAGAGCCGTGCCGCACACGAGATCATCGCCGCGCACGTACCCGACCGGGGTGGCTCGTGCCGGATCTGCCCGCGTGCCGGGGCCGTGCCGGCCGGCCAACGCGGCGGCCGACCGGCTTGTCGAGCTGGGGCTGCCGGTGCTGCCCGGGGCGGTGCCGGCGTCTCGCCTGGTGGCCCTGCTTCGCTGGCGGCCGGCGCGCGAGCCGGGGCGGGCGCGCGAGCCGGGGCGGGTGCGCGAGCCGGGGCGGGTGCGCGAGCCGCGGCCGGCGCGCGAGTCGGGGCGGGTGCCCAGCGGCGATCCCGTCGGCCGGGCGGCCAGGTCGCGGTGGTGACCGGGCGGCGGCTTCCCGGTCTGGTCCACTCCGCCTGGCGGGTGCTCGAATTCCACCGGCACCACAGGTGTCAGGCCTGTTGCGTCGGCTGGTGCCCGGCGGTCGAGGTGGCGCGGGCCCGGATCCGGGCCTGGCGGCGGTACGGGTGGTGAGGGCCGGCGAGGTGGTGCAGGTGACCCGGGCGGCCGGCATCCAGTTTGCCAGTCGGCCGTTCCTGGCTCGGGTGATCCGGGTCCGCGAAGACCTGGTCACCTACGACGGTTGGTGCTGGCTGGACGTGTACCAGCTCGACGGGCGGGGCGGCGGTTACACATCTGGTTCTCATGTCTCCGCGTCCGGCCTCGCTGCCCTGCCGTTGGTCGGTATGCGGCCTGCCGGCGGCCGTGCTCGGATCAACACCCGGGCAGCTCATGATCGATCAACAAGGAGGAAGAGGTAGTGCCAAGCGTGGTTGACGCGCCCCCTGAAGAGCTATACAAAAGTGGTATGGCCTTCACCCTGACGCTCAAGCCCGAAATCGAACAGCGGCTCCGTGAGCTGGCCGAGGCTGAGCATCGCTCGATGCACAAGACCGTCGAGCTGGCCATCCAGGAGTACCTCGACCGCCAGGCGCGCAACGAGTGGACCCGCCAGGCCGCTAGGCGGGTTCGTGAGCGGAACGCAGAGTTCTACGAGATGTTGGGGGACCGGTGACGCGAGCCTGGCCCGACGCCGAAGACCTGCTGCTCCTGCTCTCCAGTTGCACGGCCTCACGAACCGTGGTGCGGGACGGGGGGATCCTCGTCGCCGCTGCCGCCCGTCCTCACGCACGTCTGTTGGACGGCCGGGTCTACCCCGAGCTGTTGAACCAGGTAGCAGCCCTCCTGCACGGGATCATGGTCTGGCGTCCGCTCGACCTGTGGAACGCCAGCCTTGCCTGGACGGCGCTGGACGTCTGCCTGGAACGGGCCGACATGTTGTTGAACATGCCCGCCAAGGACCGGATGGCCCTCACCGATGCGTTGACCAGTGGCGAGGTCGACTCGGTTGAGGAACTGGCCATGCGGCTGTCGCCGTACCTGGAGATGTCGGAGTGACCGACGGCGAGGGCCGGGTCCACGCGGACCCGGCCCTCGGCGGTGCTGCTGGTGTTCAGCGGGTCAGCGCTCGACCTCGCCGGTGATGAAGCCCTCGACGGCGGCGTGCGCCTCGTGGTCGGCGTACTGCACCGGGGGGGACTTCATGAAGTAGGAGGAGGCCGAGAGGATCGGGCCACCGATCTTGCGGTCCAGGGCGATCTTCGCGGCCCGGACGGCGTCGATGATGACACCTGCCGAGTTCGGCGAGTCCCACACCTCCAGCTTCAGCTCCGCGTTGAGCGGGGTGTCACCGAAGGAGCGGCCCTCCAGGCGGATGTACGCCCACTTGCGGTCGTCGAGCCACGGCACGTGGTCCGACGGGCCGATGTGCACGTCGCTCTTGCTCATCTCGTGCGGGATCTGCGAGGTGACCGACTGGGTCTTCGAGATCTTCTTCGAGACCAGGCGGTTGCGCTCCAGCATGTTCATGAAGTCCATGTTGCCGCCGAAGTTGAGCTGGTACGTGCGCAGCAGCTCGACGCCGCGGTCCTCGAAGAGCTTCGCCAGGGCGCGGTGCACGATGGTGGCGCCGACCTGGCTCTTGATGTCGTCGCCGACGATCGGCAGGCCGGCGTCGGTGAACTTCTGCGCCCACTCCGGGTCGGAGGCGATGAAGACCGGCAGGGCGTTGACGAACGCGCAACCGGCGTCGATCGCGGCCTGGGCGTAGAACTTGTCGGCCTGCTCGGAGCCGACCGGCAGGTAGGAGACGACCACGTCGACCTGGGCGTCGCGCAGCGCCTGCGCCACGTCGACCGGCTCGGCGCCGGACTCCTGGACGATCTCCCGGTAGTACTGGCCCAGACCGTCGAAGGTCGGGCCGCGCTGCACGCTGACGCCGGTCGGCGGTACGTCGCAGAGCTTGATGGTGTTGTTCTCGCTGGCGATGATCGCCTCCGCGAGGTCCATGCCCACCTTCTTGGCGTCCACGTCGAACGCCGCCACGAACTCCACGTCCGAGACGTGGTAGTCGCCGAAGGTGACGTGCATGAGACCCGGAACGCGGTCGTTCGGGTCGGCGTCGCGGTAGTACTCCACGCCCTGGACCAGGGACGAGGCGCAGTTACCCACACCGACGATGGCGACGCGGACGGAGCCCATAGCGTCTGCCTCCTTCTTCTTCATCACGGCCGCTCTGTCCTGGACTCGCCAGGCGGGGGCGGGTTGGGATCATCTCGTCGAACACCGGCGGTCCCCGGGTCGGGGGCTGCCGGTGCGCGGCCGGAGCGCTCGTTGGCGATGAGCTCCTCCAGCCAGCGGACCTCACGCTCACAGGCATCCAGGCCGTGGCGTTGAAGTTCCAGGGTGTACGCGTCGAGCCGCTCGGCAGCCCGACCGAGCACGTCGCGAAGGCCTTCACGACGTTCCTCGATCTTGCGGCGGCGGCCCTCCAGGATGCGGAGCCGGGTCGCCTGGTCGGTGC
Organism: Micromonospora sp. WMMA1923; assembly: GCF_049179195.1. NCBI lineage: Bacteria > Bacillati > Actinomycetota > Actinomycetes > Micromonosporales > Micromonosporaceae > Micromonospora > Micromonospora sp. WMMA1923. The sequence goes on along the minus strand of NZ_JBMHLZ010000001.1, from coordinate 5,713,201 downwards.
GGGCGAAGAACGCGAAGTGCACGCCGAAGCCGGTGTCGTCGTACGTCTCGGGGCCGGCCTGCCCGATCAGCTCGGCGAAGCGTTCCTTGCCCTCCGCGGTGATCTCGTAGACCACCCGCCCGCGCCGGCTGGTCAGCGCGGGGACCTCGTCTGCCGTCGCGGGCGTCTCGGCGGCTTCGGTGATCCAACCCGCCGTCTGCAACCGGCGCAGCGTCGGGTAGAGCGAGCCGTAGCTGATCGCCGCCCGGATGGCGCCGAGCTTCGCGGTGAGCTCCTTGCGCAGCTCGTATCCGTGCATCGGGGCTTCCTGGAGGAGGCCGAGGATGGCGAGCTCGAGCACGCGCCTCCCCTTCCCACCCACACCCCTGGACGTTCACCGGTATCGGTGCCCGCCTCGATGTATCGGGCCGATACATCGGTACCGTAGCCCCTCGCGGTGGGTAGGGCAAACCCCGGATTTCGGCGTGTCACGCTCACGCATCGTTACCGTGGTCGCCTCGTCGGTCCGGACCGCGTACCCTTTGCCGCATGCGTGGGTCTCGCCAGGTGGTCGACTACTCGCTCCAGAAGCGGGCGGTGCTGCGTGAGCTCCTCGCCGGGCGGGTCGGCACGTACGACGTCTGTGACGCCTCGCCGTATCTGAAGAACGCCGCGCGCTTCCACGGCGAGTCCACCGAGGAGCGCTGCCCGATCTGCCGTAGTGAGAACCTCACGCACGTCCACTACATTTACGGCGACGAGCTCAAGCAGTCCGCCGGCCAGGCCCGCACCCGGGACGAGCTGCCCGCGCTGGCGATGACGTTGCGTGAGTTCCAGGTCTTCGTGGTGGAGGTGTGCCTCGGCTGTGACTGGAACCACCTCGTGGAGCAGTACCTGCTCGGGCGGGACGGGCTCGTCGACGACCCGGAGGGCGGTCCGGGGCAGGACGCGATGGGCGGTGCCGTGACCCCGGGGGCGGGCACCGGCTCGACCCCCCGGCGAAGGCGAGAGGCGCAACGGTGAAACTGGCTGACTCGGTCGGTCCCGGCATCGTGTACGAGCGGGACGGCTGGCAGCTCTTGTGCGTAATTGATCCGGTTAGTAGCGAAACAACCCGGTCGTACCGACCCGAGTCGGACGTGCTGACGGGTGTTTCAACTCACGGCAAACCGGTGGCGGCGTACCCGCGCCCCACCGCGACCGGCAGGGTGTGAGGAATGAACTCGTACGGCGATCCCAGTTCCCCGCATGGGCGGGCGCAGATCCCGGGTGCGGATGACGCGTACCGGCCGCCGGGGACCGGTTGGTCACCTGCGCAGGACGACGCGGCTCCGACCGGCCGGGCCTCGGCCTCGGCCACCCCTCGGGGGGCCGCCTCCAGCGGCCGGGCCTCGGTCGGCGGCTCCGCACCGGTCCGGGGGGCGGCCTCACCGCCGGCCCAGGGGCCACAGAGTTCCTACGGGGCGGCCCAGCCGCCCGGTGCCCGCGGCGCGGCGTCGCCGCCCGGCTCCTACGGCGGTGCCCAGTCCGGTTCCTACGGGGCGGCCCAGCCGCCGGCGTCCAGGGGTACGGGCAGCGCGTCGGTCGGCCGGGCCGGGCCGGGCCGGGCCTCGGTGCCGGTCTCCCCGGCAGGCGGCGGGTACCCGGGCGGTGCGACCCCTGGCCGCTCCGGTCGGGCCTCGGTGCCGGTCTCCCCGGCCCCCGGCTCCGGATCGGCCGGTCGTGCGAGTGTGGGTACCGCCGCGCCCGGTCGGGCCAGCGTCGGTGCCGGCTCCGGCCGGGCCAGCGTCGGTGCGGCGGCGGTGGGCGGGGCGGCCGTCGGCTCGGCCGGCCGGGCCTCGGTGGCCCGCGCGGCCGTCTCCCCGGTCTCCGGCGGACCCGGTGGTCCCGGTGGCCCAGGGGGGCCGGGTGGTCCCGGTCGCCGGGGTCGCAGCGGCGACCCGGACGCGGTGAAGCGGGCCAAGAAGCGCAAACGGATCAACATGCTGATCGCCAGCTTCGCGGTCTTCGTCATGCTGGCCGGGCTCGGCGTGGTCGGTTTCACCTACTACTCGACCACCGTGGTGCTGCCCGACGAGGTGCCGCTGCCGCTGAGCACCACCGTCTACGCCAGCGACAACAAGACGGTCGTGGCCAAGCTCGGCAACGAGAACCGCACGATCGTCACCATCAAGGACATCCCGGAGCACGTCCAGCACGCGGTGGCCGCCGCCGAGGACCGGAACTTCTACCGGCACTCCGGCGTCGACTACAAGGGCATCGCCCGGGCCGCCTGGAACAACCTCTCCAACGGCGACCGGCAGGGTGCCTCGACGATCACCCAGCAGTACGCCCGCAACGCGTTCGAGAGCCTCAAGGACGACACGTACGCCCGGAAGGTCAAGGAGGCGATCCTCGCCTCCAAGCTCAACGACCAGATGGACAAGCCCGAGATCATGCAGCACTACCTCAACGTGATCTACTTCGGGCGCGGCGCGTACGGCATCGAGGCCGCGGCCGGCACCTTCTTCAACAAGCGGGCCAAGGACCTGACCGTCGCCGAGGGCGCGGTCCTCGCCGCGATGATCAAGCAGCCGCAGGCCACCGCCACCCACAAGGGGTACGACCCGGCGGTCAACCTGCCCGACGCGCAGGGCCGGTGGACCTACGTCCTGGACGGCATGCAGGCCGAGGGCTGGATCGGCGCCCCCGGCAAGCCGGAACGCCCCACCGAGTACCCGAAGGTGGCCAAGCAGGCCAAGGACGGCAACGGCTTCGGCGTCAACACGCCCAAGGGCAACGTGGTCAACTACGTCCGGGCGGAGCTGGAGCAGTGGGGGGTGTGCAGCAACTCCGGCGCCGAGAACAAGCCGAACTGCGTCGACGAGTTGCGCGGCGGCGGGTACCGGATCCGGACCACCATCAACGCCAAGATGCAGAACGCCCTGGAGAAGGCCGCCCAGCCGGGCCGCAAGGGCTCGGTCCTCGCCGGCCAGCCGAAGAACCTGATGGCGGCGGTGGTCTCGATCGACCCGCGCAACGGCCGGGTGCTCGCCTACTACGGTGGTGACAGCGGGGCGGACTTCGACTACGCCGGCAAGAACACCAACCAGAACGGCGACCTGGTCGGTGGTCATCCGCCGGGCTCGTCGTTCAAGGTCTACACCCTGGCGGCGGCGATCGACGCCGGCATCTCGGTCAAGTCCCGCTGGGACGCCACCCCGTTCAAGCCGGAGGGCTTCAAGAACGAGGTGCAGAACGCCAACCGGGGGGCCGGCATCTGTGGCAAGAACTGCACCCTGGAGGTCTCCACCGTCCAGTCGTACAACGTGCCGTTCTTCCACCTGACCGAGAAGATCGGTCCGGCCAAGGTGGTCAACCTGGCCCGGCAGTCCGGCGTCAGCACCATGTGGACCACCGACCCGCCCAAGCCGTACGACCTGATGAAGAACAAGCCCGAGGACCTCGCCCCGAGCAAGTTCGACCGGGTCGTCGGGTACGGGCAGTACCCGGTCACGGTGCTCGACCACGCCAACGGTCTGGCCACCCTGGCCAACGGCGGCAAGTACAACAAGGCGCACTTCGTCCTGTCGGTGGAGCGGCAGAACAAGGACACCGGCAAGATGGAGAAGGTCGCCGGCACCGGGGAGAAGCTCGACCCGGAGCAGCGGGTCCGCAAGGACGTCGCCGACGAGGTGACCGCAGTGCTCAAGGAGATCACCGCCAAGAGCCAGAACGGCAAGCTGGACGACGGTCGGCAGGCCGCCGGCAAGACCGGCACCTGGGAACACGCCGGCTCGGCGGAGAACGCGCACGCCTGGATGGTCGGCTACACCCCGCAGTTGGCCACGGCGGTCTGGATCGGCAGCCGGGACCCGGAGAAGCCGAAGATCCTCGACAAGGACGGCAACAACATCGGCGGTGGCACGATCCCGTCGATGCTGTGGAAGAAGTACATGGACGAGGCACTGAAGGGCCAGGACAAGGAGTCGCTGCCGGACATCACCGGGATGGGCGACCAGGAGGCCGGCAACGGCGAGGCGCCCCCTCCGCCTCCGCCCCCGGCGCCGGAGCCGGAGGCCCCACCGACCGGTCCTGGTGGCAACAACGGCGGCCCGGGTGGCAACAACGGTGGTCCGGGCTGCGACCCGCAGACCGATCCGTTGTGTCCGGGCTTCGGGGGTGGTGGCAACAACGGCCCGGGTGGGCCGGGCGGCGGGTTCAATCCAGGACCCGGTAACCAGACCGAAGACGAAGACTGAGCACCGGGTCCCGGGCTGACCCCGGGACCCAACAATCGATCGCCGTCGGCGGCCGGACTGCATCGTCCGGCCGCCGACGGCGTTTCGGCCCTGCTCAGGCGGTTGTCATCCGACGACGTTGCCGGAGCCCTGACTACCTCCGGCTCCAGTTGTCGGCTGCCGGTGGCGGGCACCCAATGCCGTAACGGCGAAGAATGTCACAGACATTACTCCGGTAGCCCAGGCGATCCGATCGATTCGCTGACTGTTGCAGGATCGATAGGCCCTGTCCCAGTAGTCTCCGTCCGGAACATTCCGCCACGGCGTAAGATCCGTCGAAAGGGCGTTTCCGCAGCTCTTCTTCTCGTGACTACCGGCACCGAAGATCCAGATCGGCAGCATCAACAGGAGTACGACGACGCCGGCTCCCCACAGCGCTACCCAGGTAGGCTTCAACCAGTTGATCCGGCTCATTCCCTGGTAGCTCTCTCGCACATCATGCCGAAGATGATAGGCAATTCCCCTTGTGTGACTGGCCCTGTCGGCACGCCAGGCAATGATTGGCCCTAGACGTCCGGCGGCCGGTCGGGTGTCGGGTGGGCGGCGTCCCCCGGCCGCCCGGTCTCGAAGCGGTGGGGGCTGTGCTCCGTCAAGCGGAAGGTGGACTGGTGGTCGTCGGGTGCATGAATCGCCCCGGTCGCTGTCGTTCGGCCCGAGGAGCTTCTGTCGCGGATGTCGATACGGCAGGATGACTGGACATGAGCACCGAGCCCACCGCCGACACCGACGCCGGGTCCACACGGACCGACCACCCGTCCCGCTCGGACGGTTTCGTCCGGGGCACCTCGGAGCTGATCGGCGGTCCGCTGGGTGATCACGCGACCTCACTGGACCGTCCGGCCACCGCCGAGCGCCGGTTCTGGACCGCCACCCGGATCGTGCTGGCCCTGGTCTGCCTGACGCTCGCCCTGCACTGGGTGCAGAAGTCGCCCTGCCACTCCGGGGCCTGGCAGAACAACGTGCAGTACACCCGGTTCTGCTACAGCGACGTGCTGGCGCTCTACTACGCCGAGGGGCTCAACGAGGGCAAGGTGCCCTACCGGGACCACCCGGTCGAGTATCCGGTGCTCACCGGGGCCTTCATGGGGGTGCTCGGGCTGCCCGTGTATCACCTCGGCAAGGACAATCCGGAAATCAACCAGGGGCAGTGGGCGTACAACGCGAACGCCCTGGTGCTGAGCGTGCTCGCGGTGGCCACGGTGGCGGTGATCCTCGCCCTGCGCCGCCGACGACCCTGGGACGCCGCCCTCTTCGCACTGGCCCCGGCACTGCTGCTGACCGCCACCGTCAACTGGGACCTGCTCGCCATCGGGGTGGCTGCCTTCGGGCTGTTCGCCTGGGCCCGTCGCCGGCCGGCGACCGCCGGTCTGCTGCTCGGTCTGGCCGGTGCGGCCAAGATGTGGCCGATCTTCATCCTCGGCCCGATCCTGGTGCTCGGGTTGCGCTCCGGTCGGGTCCGGGCCGCGCTGACCGCGCTCGGCACCGGACTGGCCGCCCTGGTCGCGGTGAACCTGCCGGTGGCGTTGCTCTACCCGGAGGGCTGGAACCGGTTCTTCGAGCTGAACAGCACCCGGCCGATCGACTGGGGCACCCTCTGGTACATCGGCCGCTACCTCGACGGCCGGATCAACCTGGGCGACCCGGGGTCCCAGGGGCCGTTCGACTGGCTCAGCGCCAACGTGCACACCCTCAACTACCTGTCGTACGCCCTCTTCGGGCTGGCCTGCCTCGGGGTGGCCGTGCTGGCGGTCCGGGCACCCGTGCGTCCCCGGCTGGCCCCGCTCGCCTTCCTCGTCGTCGCCGCCTTCCTGCTGACCAGCAAGGTCTGGTCGCAGCAGTTCGTGCTCTGGCTGCTGCCGCTGCTGGTGCTGGCCCGCCCCAAGTGGGGTGCCTTCCTGGCCTGGCAACTGGCCGAGGTCGGCTACTTCGTCGCCTTCTACGGCGAGCTGCTCGGCTCGGCCACCGGTACGCCGGTCTTCCCCGAAGGGGTGTTCGTGCTCGCCGCGGCACTGCGCTGGGGCACCGTCCTGCTGCTCTGCGTGCTGATCGTCCGGGAGGTGCTGCACCCGGAGCGGGACGCGGTCCGGGCGACCTACCCGGACGATCCCGACGGCGGGGTGCTCGACGGTGCCGAGGACGCGCCCTGGGTGGACCGGTGGCGACGCCGCTCGGCCGCCGTGGAAGCGCCGAAGGAGCCGGTACCGGCCTGAGCCGTGGCACCCGCCGTCACAGCCGGAAGATCACCACGTCGCCCCGGTCGTCGCGGGTGATGCCGAGCTGCTCGACCGGGTTGTCGACGGTCACCTCCCACGGGGTGCCGGCGAGCTGGTCGCGGACCACCACCACGTTGGCCACGCTGAGGGTGCGCAGGTAGTCGACGCTGGTCTGGTCCGGGAAGCTCAACGTGACCCGGCGGACGTCCTCCAACTGTGCCGGCGTGAAGCCGCTGCCGCCGTTGACCACGTCCTGGAACCGGGTGGTCGTCCAGAGCATCACCGGCTGGTCGTGGTTCTGGCTGCTCGGCAGCACCAGCAGCGGGCCCTCCACGCTGCGCATCGCCGCCGGCTGGGGCGGCGCCACCGGGTGCGGGGTGGCGTTCAGACCCTCCGCGATCACCAGCAGCAGCGGCAGCAGGGTCGCCAGCCGCAGCCAGGGCCCCGGCCAGGACGGGATCCGTTGGGCGGCGAGTTCCCGTACCCGGATGCAGAAGGCGGTCACCGCGCCGGCGGCGAGCAGGCCGAGCAGCAGCGTCGCCCAGAGCATCAGCCGGCCCGGGGTCCGGATCCCGTTCCAGCCGGGCAGGTACTCGAAGAGGGGCCCGTACGTCCAGGTGCCACCGAAGAACTCGGTGCCCATCGACAGGACCATGCTGACCAGCACCCCGGCGAGCAGCAGCAGCCGGTGCCGCAACCGCCACACCGAGAAGAAGAGCCCACCGGCGGCCAGCGCGTACAGCACGAAGCCGGGCAGCAGGGTCATCTCCGGCGGCCAGGGCAGCGCGGCTCGCGCACCCTCGTGCAGGCCACCCCAGACCCGGGACTCACCGGGCGCGGTGAAGAAGCCCGACAGCGGTGGCGAGTAGACCCCGATGTCACCGAGCGTCCGGGCGGCGTTCGGGTGCAGCTCGGCCACCTTGAAGTACGGGATGGCCAGCAGCACACCGACGGCGGCGAAGAGCGCCCCGCCGACCAGGTCGGCCACCAGCAGCCGGGCCCCGAACGGGCGCTTCACCGGCCGGACCAGGTAGCGCCGCAGGAACCAGGTGACGGTTGCGACCAGCACCGCGCCACCGAGGAAGTACGCGAACGGCAGCCCGATGCCGAAGCCGAGACTGAGCTGCCAGGCGGCGACCAGCCAACCCGCGTACGCCCAGCCCTCGTGCCGCTGTCGTGGCCGGTAGCCGTACCGCAGCGACCAGCCGTGCCCCCGGGCCAGCATGGCCAGAGCCAACGGGATGCCACCGTTGGAGAGCACGTGCAGGTGGCCGGCCTGGGCCAGCAGCCAGGGCGCGTAGGCGTAGCTGACGCCGGCCACCGCCGCGCCGATCCGGCCCGCGCCGAGCTGCCGGGCCAGCGCGTACGCCCCGATCGTGGCCAACGCGTGGGCCAACACGAAGATGATGTTGTAGCGGAGGACGGCCGCCTCCGGGCCGGTGCCGATCATGCCGGCCGGGGCGTAGCCGAGCAGGGTGTCGGAGAAGGCGAAACTCCACGACTCGGGGTAGAAGGCGTTGGCCTGCCACAGCTGCCCCGGGTTGGTCAGCAGGATGTGCCCGGACCAGGCCATCTGCCAGGCCTGCAGGCTGGGATCCCAGATGTCCTGCGGCAGCGTGTGCAGCGGGTAGCGCAACGCCGGCCAGGTCAACGCCACGGCGAGCACCAGTGCCCCGACCACGGCCAGCGTCCACTCGTGCACCAGGAACCGGCCGACCGCACGGGTGGCCCGACCCAACCGGGTGGGCACCGGCTCACCGGCCGGGGAGAACGCCTCCCAGGGGTCCGGCTTCGCCGTCTCCGCGCCGTCGACCCGCACCGCTCCGCCGGCCTGTTGCCCGCCGCCGGCCGGCGGTCCGCTCGCGGTGCCGGGCCGTTTCGGGCCACCGCGCCATCGCCGCCACCAGGCGCGCACCGGCTTCCCGTGCGTGCCCTTCACGTCGGTACGGCCCGGCTCGGCACTGCCGTCCGCCTCGGCGGGGTCGTTCTTCTTCGTGTTCTCGCTCTTCGCGGCGCTGGCGTCGGTTGCCGCGCTGTCGCCCTTGCCGGCGCTGGCGTCGGCCTCCGCGGTGCTGCTCTGTGCCGCAGAGGGCTTGACCGGCTCCTGTGCCGCCGTTTCCGCCGGCTGCTGTGCCGCCGCCGGCTCCACCGGCTGCTGTGCCGCCGCCGGCTCCACCGGCTGCTGTGCCGCCGCCGGCTCCACCGGCTGGTCTACCGCCGTTGCTTCCACCGGCTGCTGGGTTGCCGGCACCGCCGGCTTGTCGGCGGTCGACGTACCCTCGTCCGGCGTTTTCGGCCGGGTCGTGGCCGGTTGCTCGGACTCGCCCGTGGTGTCTGCGGTGGACCGGCCGCCGTCGGTCGCGTCGGACTGCTCCGTGGTCATGCCGCCGAGGCTCCCGTACCCAGTTGATCTCTCAGGAAGGTGATGTCCGCGCGCTGGCCCTCGACGCCGCCGGGCGTCTCCACGATGACCGGTGCGTCGGCCGCCCGGACCAGGGCGACCACCAGCTCGGGGTCGATCGTGCCGCCGTCGAGGTTGTCGTGGCGGTCGCGGCCCGAGTCGAACGCGTCCCTGGAGTTGTTCGCGTGCACCAGGTCGATCCGCCCGGTGATCGCCTTGATCCGGTCGACCAGGCCGAGCAGCTCCTCGCCGCCGGCGTGCGCGTGGCAGGTGTCCAGACAGAAGCCGACCTCGTACTCGCCGACGACGTCCCAGAGCCGGGCCAGCGCGTCCAGCCGTCGGGCGCAGGCGTTGTCCCCACCGGCGGTGTTCTCGATCAGGACCGGCAGCTGGAAGCCACCGGAGTCCGCCGCGTACGCGAAGGTCTTACGCCAGTTGTCGAAGCCGACCGCGAGGTCGTCACCGGCGTTGACGTGCCCGCCGTGCACGATCAGCCCCTTGGCGCCGATGGCGGCGGCCGCGTTCGCGTGCGCCAGGAGCAGCTTGCGACTGGGGATCCGGATCCGGTTGTTGCGGGTGGCGACGTTGATGACGTACGGCGCGTGGACGTAGCGGTCCACGTCGGCGGACCGCAGCCGGTCGGCGTCCGGCCGGGGTTGCGGCGCCTTCCATCCCTGCGGGTCGGCGAGGAAGAACTGCACCGCCTCCGCGGCGCGGGCCGCCGCCTCGGCCAGCGGGTCGACCGAATCGACATGGGCTCCGATACGCATGCAGGCGAGCCTACGTCGCCACCCCGACACCGACCGACAGCGGCGGGCCGTCCACGACCGACGGCGCGTCACCCGCCGGGCGGGGCCTCGTTGCCCTGGATGGGGATCGATGCCCAACCGCTGGGTACGGCGGCCGGTCGGTCCGTCGTCCGGCCGGGTACCGGCAGCTCTGCATCAGATCGGAAAATTACCGCATTTACCACTAGAAGCCATCAGAGGCGTTGTACGGTGGGATAACAACACAATAAAGCTCCGCGGGGCGTCTTCGGTCCAACCTCATCGGTGTGGTCGTTCCTCCCCAGGTCCCACCCAAGGAATGCGGACGGGACGCCCCGCGGTCACCTCGACAGGGGTTCGCCCGCACACGCGTGCCGGGGCGGACCCCTGTCGGCACTCCTCCTCCGACCACCTCGCCGACCACCTCGGAGAAGATCGTCCGGGCCGGGTATCCTGGTCCGGTTGTCCGTGTCCGGCCGGGTTCCCCCGGTACGGGCGGGCCACGACGCACGACCTCCTGCCACGGAAGGACCGTGGCCGCTTAGCCCACAGGAGGTGAGCACGTCTTGCGTCATTACGAAGTAATGGTGATCCTCGACTCCAGCCTCGAGGAGCGCACCGTCGCCCCGTCGCTCGACACGTACCTGAACGTGATCCGGACCGCGGGTGGCTCGGTGGAGAAGACGGACGTGTGGGGCCGCCGGCGCCTCGCGTACGAGATCAACAAGAAGGCCGAAGGCATCTACGCCGTCATCGACCTGCAGGCGACGCCTGAGGCGGTGGCCGAGCTGGACCGTCAGCTGCGGCTCAACGAGTCCGTGCTGCGCACCAAGGTCATCCGGCCGGAGATGCGCTAAGCATTCAACCCCCGTTCGTCCGGATCAACCTCATCGGCTCTGTCGTACGGCTCTGAGAGCCTGTACCGCGAGCAGATTGAGTGCGCGAGGAGATGGTCATGGCAGGAGACACCACCATCACGGTCATCGGCAATCTGACCGATGACCCCGAGTTGCGGTTCACCCCGTCCGGTGCGGCGGTCGCCAAGTTCCGGGTCGCTTCGACGCCCCGGTTCATGGACAAGGCCTCTGGCGAATGGAAGGACGGCGAGCCGCTCTTCCTGGCCTGCACCGTGTGGCGGCAGGCGGCGGAGCACGTCGCCGAGTCGCTCCAGCGGGGCGCCCGCGTGATCGTCTCGGGTCGACTGCGTCAGCGGTCGTACGAGACCCGCGAGGGTGAGAAGCGCACCGTCATCGAGCTGGAGGTCGACGAGATCGGCCCGTCGCTGCGCTACGCCACGGCGAAGGTGCAGAAGATGTCCCGCTCCGGCGGCGGTGGCGGCGGCTTCGGCTCGGGTTCGGGTTCCGGTGGCGGTGGTGGCCAGGGCGGCGGAGGCAACTTCGACGACCCGTGGGCTTCGGCCGCGCCGACTCCTTCGCGCGCTGGTTCGGGCGTCAACTTCGACGAGGAGCCTCCGTTCTAATGGCGCCGAGCGCCCGCGATCGCAAACCAGGAGCAAGGTCAATGGCCAAGGCTGCGGCACTTCGCAAGCCGAAGAAGAAGGTGAACCCGCTCGACAAGGACGGGATCACCTACATCGATTACAAGGACACCGCGCTGCTGCGCAAGTTCATCTCCGATCGCGGCAAGATCCGCGCTCGGCGGGTGACCGGCGTCACGTCGCAGCAGCAGCGGCAGATCGCCCGCGCGGTCAAGAACGCCCGTGAGATGGCGCTCCTGCCGTACACCGCCACGGCACGCTGAGAGGAGGCACCGAAATGAAGATCATCCTGACTCAGGAGGTGTCCGGCCTCGGTGCCCCGGGTGACATCGTCGAGGTCAAGAACGGCTACGGCCGTAACTACCTGCTGCCGCAGGGCTTCGCGATCACCTGGACCAAGGGTGCGGAGAAGCAGGTCACGGTCATCAAGCGGGCCCGTTCGGCCCGGGAGATCCGCGACCTCGGCCACGCCAACGAGGTCAAGGACCAGCTCGAAGGTCTGAAGGTCAGCCTGAAGGCCCGCGCCGGTGACGGTGGCCGGCTCTTCGGCTCGGTCACCCCGAACGAGATCGTCGACGCCGTCAAGGCCGCCGGCGGTCCGACCCTCGACCGGCGTCGGCTGGAACTGCCCGGCCAGATCAAGTCGACCGGTTCCTACCCGGTGCGGATCAAACTGCACCCCGAGGTGACCGCCAAGTTCGACCTGAACGTCCAGCAGGGCTGAACGACCCGTACGACGACCGGGCCCGCACCGACCAGGTGCGGGCCCGGTTCGTGTTCCGGTCCTGATCGGCCCGGAGTACCCGAGCGAACCCGGAGTCCCTGAGTGCACCCGGAGTCCCTGAGTGAACCCGGGGTCGTGGACATCGGGGCCAGCGGTCAGCCGATGGGCTGACCGGTCACCACACTGATCAGCACCGTGGACAGGCCACCGCCGACCACCGCCGAGGCCAACGCTATCGTCGCGGGCCGCCAGGTCGTGCCCACCCGTCGCAACAGCTCGGCGACGACCAGACTGCCGGCCAGTGCCAACCCGAACCGCGGCGTACCAGCCACCAGCGAGCCGAACGCCTGGGACCGGGCCGAGTCGCAGCCACCGCCGGTGATGTCCGTGACGCAACCCGGCGGCGCCTGCCCGTCGAGGGTGAGCAACCACAGGAAGACCAGGATCCCCGGCACCACGTAACAGGCGACCGTGTAGACCAACGGCCGGAACGGTCCGCTCGGATCCGGATCGAGAAGATCATCTTCCAGTCGCCGGGACCAGGACGGCTGCCCCACCGCTGCGGCCCGCCGCCCGACCGACGACACCGTACGCGGCCCCTCGGCCGCCCGACGCCGGTTGGCGCTGCGAGACCGGGGCACGGTGTAGGCGGCCGCCGGGGACTGCGGGGCCGAGGCGGGCGGCTCCATCCACCGTGGGTCGTCACCGGCCAACCGGGTACCGGGCCAGAACTCCCCGGTGGTCTGCTCCGGTGGCCAGGACCAGCCCGCACCGGACGAGGCAGGACCCGCCCCACTGACGCTGCCGGACCAGCTGCCGGTGTCGTCCCGTGCGGCGCCGTGCGCGCCTGACCAACCACCGGAGACGCTGCCCCCGGCGCGGTCCCAACCGTCGGCGGCGCTGTCGCGCCCGGTGCCCTGCCAACCGCCACTGACCGGCGGGCCGGTGTCACTGGTCGGCGACACCCCGATCCCGCCGACGTCCGACCACCGATCCGGACCGGGCAACCGGTCCCAACGGTCGGTGTCACCACGGCCCCAGGGGCCAGCGTCACCGCGATCCCCGGTGCCGGTGTCACCATCGTCCCAGCGCCCCGGACCGCTCCGTCCCGTCCCGTCCCGGCCCGCCCGGTCCCGGCCCGCCCGGTCCCGGCCCGCCCGGTCCCGGCCCGCCCGGTCCCGACCCGACCCGTCCCGACCCGTCTCGACCCGGCCCGGTGCGTCCACGCCCCAACGACCGGCATCGCCCGCGTTCCACTGGCCGGTGTCGGTGAGCCGGTCAAACTGACCGGTGCTGTCGGTCCGGCCGCCGAAGGCGCCCCCGGGCTCGTCCCAGCGATCGTCGGCCCCGATAGCCCGGTGCCAGGTCTCCAGGCCGGAGGCGTCCCACGGATCGACGGGAGGCTGGTCGGCCGGGTCCACCACGCCGGCCCGGTCCGCCCGGTCGCGCCGCGCCGCCCGACGGCCCTGCCGGGTCCGGTCCGCCCGACGCCCCGGTGCCGCCTGCTCCGGCGCCGACTCGACCGGGTCCTCGTCAGAGGAAGGGGCCCAGGAGCTTGCCGTGGCCGACCGGCCCCGACGGCTCCGCCGGGTCGGCGGCTCCGGATCGGCCGCACCAACCGGATCGGCCGCACCGGCTGAGCCGGTAGCACCAGATGGCTCGTCACCCCGGGCAGGCTCCTCCAGGTTGCTCCACACCACCTGCGGCCGGCGCGCGGACGACCGACGCGGGCGACTGCGCGGGATGATGCCCGACACCGGCTCGTCCTCGTCGGCATCGGCCCGCCGGCTTCCGACGTACCCCTGCTCCTGGGGGCGGTCGAAGGTCCACTCCCGGGTGTGGTCGGCGTCCGACGCCGTCCCGGAGGTGGGGGCCGTCCCGGAGGTGGGGGCCGTCCCGGAGGTCGGCGTAGTCCCGGAGGTCGGCGCATCGCGCCACGAGGCCTCGTCGGCCCGTCGGCGCCCGCCGGTGGACTCCGCCGCCCGCCGCCGACCCGCCCGGGGCCTGGCGGGTACGTCGTCGTCGGGGGCCGCATGCCGACCACCACCGTCGACCCGCTCGACGCCCGACTCCAGCGCCCACCGGGGCAGGTAGGTGTCGACCGGCTCCTGCTGCCCACGCTCGCTGGCCCGTCGGCGGCTCGGCGTCCGGTACCGCTCGGCGGCGTCCGGTGCGACCGGCAGCGGCTCGACGGTATCGGCCCACGGGGCGATCGACTGACGCTCGGGCGGGCTGCCCTCCCCGCGTCCCCAGTCCCGGTAGCTCACGGCCGGAGCGTGACCCCTTCTCAACCGAATGTGCAACCCGCTGTCCAGGTGTAGCCGTCTGCAGCAAATAGTACGGGACGATTCGACCCCCGACCTGACCAGAAATTCTTCGTCCACAGGGTGGGGACGACGAACCCGCAGCTCCAGAGCGTGCGGCCGAGAATTCCCCAACCGTTGTCCACAGGTTGTGCACACGCTGCACACAACCATCCGGGCGCTGTCCACAGGTTGTCCCGAGGCTCGTCCACCGGCGTTGTTGAGTCGCTGACCTCGGGTTCCGTATGGTTACCCCCCGACCGGCCGTGCGATGGCCCCCGATCGAGCGGGCCGGTAGGTCGGCAGTTTGTCCACACCCCGGCGGTCCCGCCGGGGCCGATCGACGCATCGGAGGGGGGTCCCGTGTCGGTCACCGACGACAGGCGGACGGAGCCGCGGGTCGGCGGGCAGGGGCCCGCTCCGGCCCCCCGGGACGGCCAGTTCGAGAAGACCCCGCCGCAGGACATCGCCGCCGAGCAGTGCGTACTCGGCGGCATGCTGTTGTCCAAGGACGCCGTCGCCGACGTGGTGGAAATCCTCAAGCCCAACGACTTCTACCGCCCGGTGCACACCACCATCTTCGACGCCATCCTCGACATCTACGGTCGGGGCGAGCCGGCCGACGCGATCACCGTCGCCGCCGCGCTGGCCGACTCCGGTGACCTGGGCCGCATCGGCGGCGCGCCGTACCTGCACACCTGCATGGCCGCCGTGCCGACCGCGGCGAACGCCGGCTACTACGCCCGGATCGTCAGCGAGCGCGCCGTGCTGCGCCGTCTGGTCGAGGCCGGCACCCGGATCGTGCAGCTCGGCTACGGCACCGCCGCCGGTGGCAGCCGGGACGTCGACGACGTGGTGGACCTCGCCCAGCAGGCCGTGTACGACGTCACCGAGCGCCGGGTCAGCGAGGACTTCGCCATCCTCGCCGACATGCTCCAGCCGACCCTCGACGAGATCGAGGCGGTCGGCGCCCAGGGCGGGATGATGACCGGTGTCCCCACCGGCTTCTCCGACCTGGACCGCCTCCTCAACGGCCTGCACGCCGGCCAGCTGATCATCGTGGCCGGCCGGCCCGGTCTCGGCAAGGCGCTCGCCCTGGACACCCCCCTGCCCACCCCCGAGGGCTGGACCACCATGGGCGAGGTCGGGGTCGGCGACCGGCTGCTCGGTGCGGACGGGAAGCCGACCACCATCACCAACGCCTTCGACGTCATGCACGGCCGCCCCTGCTACGAGGTCGAGTTCTCGGACGGCTCTGTCATCGTGGCCGACGCCGAGCACCTGTGGAAGACCACCACCCGTGCCTCACGCCGCCAGCGCACCGAGATGCGCCCCTCGCACCAGTGGAGCGAGGATGCTCGGCTCGCCGTTGCTGCCGCACACCGCGTGGCCATGGCCGCCCCTGACCGACTCATCACCTTTGCAGAGCCGGTCGAGTCCGCAGGTGAGCAGTTCCGCAACGTCCTACACGTCGTCGGCAGCCAGGTGGGCACGGCAGGGGCGGTGCAGCGGGAGTACGTCAGGCGTGGCCAGCCGTGGAGGCGCACCATCTGCGCCTACTCGGCGCACGCGCTGTTCGGCGTGCTGTCCGACCGGGTGAACCGGAAGATGAATGCCGAGGTGACCGTGAGCCACGACTGGGCCGTCACCACGGAACACATCGCGGCGACGCTGCGGCACCCGACCGATGGCCGGGCCAACCACGCGGTCGAGAACGCCCAGCCGCTGGCGCTGCCGGCCCAGGACCTGCCGGTCGCGCCGTACACGCTGGGGGCGTGGCTCGGAGACGGGAACAGCGCGGATAGCCGGATCACCACCGCCGATCCAGAGATCCTTCGCCTCGTTGAGCAGGAGGGCTTCGATACCACGCAGTCGACGGCCTCGCCGCTGCTGTACACGATCCGGCCCAGGCGCGGATGCGGCTGCGTCGGTCGCGCCGACTGCCCGATTTGCCATGGTCAACCAAGTTCGCTGATGAAGGCGCTCCGGGCGGCGGGCGTGCTGAACAACAAGCACATTCCCCAGCAGTACCTGCGGGCCAGCGAACGGCAGCGGCGCACGCTACTTGCCGGGCTACTCGACACCGATGGCACCGTCACCCTGCGCGGCAACGTGCAGTTCACCACGACGTCGTCGAGGTTGGCCGAGGGTGTCTACGAACTTGTGGTCAGCCTGGGGTACCGCTGCTCGGTGGCCCGAAAGCTGGTGTCTGGCCGGACCCCCGAGTCGTCTGTGGCCTACAACCTCAACTTCACGACAACCGACGAGGTGTTCAGGCTGCCGCGCAAGCGCGAGGCGCACCGAGGGCGTCGGTGCAGCGACAGCAACTCCCGGACCGGGAGCCGGTACATCGTTGATGTCCGGCCGGTGCCGAGCGTGCCGGTTCGCTGCGTGACGGTGGACAACTCCGACCACCTGTACCTGGCGGGTCGCTCCATGATCCCGACGCACAACAGCACCGCGTCGATGGACTTCGCCCGCAACGCGGCCATCCGGGCCAACCAGGCCGCGGCGATCTTCAGTCTGGAAATGAGCAAGGTCGAGATCGTCATGCGACTGCTCTCGGCCGAGGCCCGCGTGCCGCTGCACGTGCTGCGCAGCGGCCAGCTCTCCGACGACGACTGGACCAAGCTGGCCCGCTGCATGGGCGAGATCAGCGAGGCGCCGCTCTTCGTCGACGACACGCCGAGCATGAACCTGATGGAGATCCGGGCCAAGGCGCGGCGGTTGAAGCAGCGTCACGACCTCAAGATGATCGTGGTCGACTATCTGCAGCTGATGACCTCGCCGAAGCGCACCGAGAGTCGGCAGCAGGAGGTCGCGGACCTGTCCCGGGGGCTCAAGCTGCTGGCCAAGGAGGTCGAGTGCCCGGTCATCGCGGTCAGCCAGCTGAACCGAGGCCCGGAACAACGTACCGACAAGCGCCCTCAATTGTCCGATTTGCGCGAGTCTGGGTCTATTGAGCAAGATGCCGACGTTGTCATACTTCTGCATCGGGACGACTACTACGACAAGGAGTCACCCCGGGCTGGCGAAGCGGATTTCATCATCGCCAAGCATCGGAACGGGCCGACGGACACGGTCACCGTGGCGGCGCAACTCCACCTGTCCCGTTTCGTGGACATGGCGATCGTCTGACCCGGCGGGATGACCGTGGCGGCAACCAGCGCCGTCACGACGCTGGTTGCCGCCGGGACCGGATGCGGGATCAGCCGAACATCTCGTCGAGGAAGCCCTTGTGCTTCTTGCGCTTGTGGTGGCCGTGGTAGCCGTAGTGCTGCTGGCCGTGCCCGTAGGCGGGGGCCGGCGGGTAGCCGTGCGCCGGCGGGGGCGGCGGGACCGCGCCGTAGCCGGGCTGGTGCGGGGCTGGCGGTGCGGGCGGCGGGTAGCCGGGCTGGCCGTAACCCGGCTGCTGGGCGGGCCGGGGCGGGGGTGGTGCGCCGCCCTGCTGGCGGTTCCAGTTCGCCTCCGCCTCGAACAGCTTCTCGAGTTCACCGCGGTCGAGGAAGATCCCCCGACACTCTCCACACTGGTCGATGACGACGCCGCTGCGTTCGTACTGACGCATTTCTCCGCGGCACTTGGGACAGATGAGCTGCATCACTCGAAGGTACCTGTTGCGGTCACCGGTCGGCCGACAGCGCGTCGACGACCTCGTCGTCGGACACCTCGTGGAAGTCGTCGTAGTAGCTGCCGACCGAGACGAAGTCCGCCGGCAGCTCGACACAGAACACCTCGTCGGCCGTACCGGCGAGCAGTCGGTAGGCCTGCGGTGAGCCGACCGGTACGGCGAGCAGCACGGCCCGCGCGCCGAGTTGCCGGGTCACCTCGACGGCGGCGCGGGCGGTGGCCCCGGTGGCCAGGCCGTCGTCGACCAGGACGGCCGTGCGTCCGGCCAGGTCCACCGGTGGCCGGCCGGCCCGGTAGAGCTGCTCGCGGCGGTCCAACTCGGCCTGCTCACGCCGGTCGACCTCGGCGATCTCGGCCGGACCGAGCTGGTCGGCCACCTCGTCGTTGCGGACCTGTACCCGGCCGGGACCGAGCGCACCGAAGGCCACCTCGGGGGCCCAGGGCAGGCCCAGTTTGCGGATCACCAGGACGTCCAGCGGGACACCGAGCCGGTCGGCGATCACCCGGGCCACCGGCACGCCACCGCGGACCAGCCCGAGGACGGTGACGTCGGGTCGGCCGGCCAGGCCGGACAGCCGCTCGGCGAGTGCCGTACCCGCATCGGCCCGGTTGCGGAAGGTAGTCACTTCTCTAGGTTTACGCCCTGACCTCGGCCGGCGTCGGCTCCTTGGCGGAAGAGGTGGCCGCCAGCGCGGGTGCCCAGGCGGCCAGGGCGAGCGGGTACAGCAGGTAGCCGAAGCGGGTCGAGGGCATCAGCACGATGGCGGCCAGCAGGCCGTACCCGCAGATCAGGGCGGTCGCGGCGGCGGTGCGGGGCGGACGGCGGACGAGCCGGACGGCGATCGCCACTCCGGCGGCCACCAGCAGCGCGGCGGCCACCGCGCGCCCGGCGGGCAGGGTGGTGGCGATCAGGTGGCCGGGGAACGGCGACTGCGCGGGACTGGTCACCAGGCCCTGGCCGAGCGGGAAGCGCAGCACGTTCTCCACCAGCGCGTCCCGGTCGACCAGCAGGGCGGGGAGCAGGGCCAGCGCCGGTAGGCCGAGCGCGCCGGCGGCGACCCGGCCGCCGGCCCGGCGGGTCAGCCCCCAGAAGATCAGCACGACGGCGATCGGCCAGGCGAGCAGCTTCAACGCCCCGGCCAGCCCCACCGCCACGCCGGCGAGTCCGGCCCGGCCGGTGGCGGCCAGGGCCAACGCCAACAGACAGAGCGCGAGTACGGGCAGATCGTCGCCGCCGGTGGCCAGGGTCAGCGCACAGATCGGCAGTACGGTGGCCGCCTGTACGCCGCGCAGCAGCAGACTGCTGTCCTGGTGCCGGTCGGTCGAGGTGGCCGGGCCCGGCCACAGGGTCCACGAGGTGGCCGGGCCCGGCCACAGGGTCCGCACGGCCAGCGCGAGCACGATCGCGGTGGCCACGGCGAACCAGACCCGCGCGTCGGTCCACCAGGTGTCGACGACCGCGCGGGGCAGCCCGAACAGGGCCATTCCCGGCTGGTACGGGGTGTACCCGAGCAGCCGCTCGTCGGCGGGGAGGGCGGCGATGGCGTCCCGGGTGAGGTACGGCGTGCCGTGGTCGGCCAGGCGGATGCCGGAGTCCTCGACGACCAGTACCTCCTCCTGTGCCCGGTGGGCGTGCCCGGCGGCCCGTTGGGCGCTCTGCAGCAGCAGGGGCAGCAGCGCGGTGCCGGCCCAGGTGAGCAGGGTGACGGCCCAGCGCGCCGGGGTACCGACCAGCCGGGCGTCGGCGCGGCGACGGCGGACGAGGAGTTGGGTGGCGGCGACGAGGGTGGCGACGAGGTAGCCGACGGCGGCGACCGCCCCCCAGGCCCGGTGCGGCGGCAGGGTGGAGACGGCTGCGGTGACCGCCGCGAAGGCGGCCGATCCGGCGTAGAGGACGAGGTCGGGGCCGAGGCCGCCGCCGGCGCGGTCCAGTCGCTGCCAGCGGTTGCGGGAGTCCGGGGTGGCGGCGACGGTCACGCGGGCCAGTCTGGCAGAACGCCGCCGCGACGGGTGACGGGCCCGATGGTGCCGCAGGCGGGGGTGGGTCAGGTCGGGAGCTGGGGCTGGCGGGTGGGCCGGCCCCGACCTGGCTGGCGTCGGCCGGGGGCGAGGCGGATCACCGCGCCGGCGTCGTGCAGCGGTGGTGCCAGGGATCCGGGCTGTCCGCCGGAGCCGCGTCGGAAGGCGGCCAGCAGCGCCCCGGCCGGCATCGGGCGGGCGAAGAGGTGGCCCTGGCCGGCGGTGCAGCCCAGCTGCCAGAGGGCGCGGCGTTGCGGCTCGCTCTCCACCCCCTCGGCGACCACCACGAGGTCGAGGTTGCGGCCGAGGTCGAGGGTGGAGCGGATGACGGCGGCGGCCTCGGCCGAGGTCTCCATCGCGGTCACGAAGCTGCGGTCGATCTTCAGTTCGTGCACCGGGATCCGGGACAGCAGCGACAGCGAGGAGTAGCCGGTGCCGAAGTCGTCCAGGGCGAGCTGGACCCCGGCGTCGCGCAGCCGGTTGAGGACCTGGTCGACCACGTCGAGCTGGCTGAGGGTCAGCGTCTCGGTCAGCTCCAGGATCAGCCGGTCCGGTGGCAGGTCGTGGCGGCGTAACCGGGCCAGGACCGAGTTGGGGAAGCGGGGGTCGAGCAGGCTGCGGGGGGAGACGTTCACCGCGACCGGCAGGTCGAAACCGGCGGCGCGCCAGCTCTTCGCGGCGACCAGCGCCTGGTCGAGGATCGCCTCGGCGAAGGCGGGTAGCAGGCCGGAGCGTTCCACCGCCTCCAGGAACCGCAGTGGATCGATCAGCCCGTGGGTGGGGTGGTGCCAGCGGGCCAGGGCCTCGGCGCCGATCGCCTCACCGGTGCCGAGGTCGACGATCGGTTGGAAGCTGACGGTGAACTCGTGGTCGGCGACGGCGCGGGAGAGTTCGCCACCGAGGGTGAGCCGGCCGAGGTCGGCGGTGTCGCTGGTGGCGGCGTATGTCCAGAGTCGTTGGCCGGTGCGTTTGGCCTGGTACATGGCGACGTCGGCGCGACGCAGCAGCTCCGGCATGCCGCCGGCCGCGCCGGGTACGGCGATGCCGCCGCTGGCCTCGACGCTGATCCGCATGCCGTCCAGGTCGAAGGGTTCGTTCAGCGCGCTCAGCAGGCCCTCGGCCCGGTGGGCGGCGACCGCGGGGGCGGGCAGGCCGCGCAGGAGCACGGCGAACTCGTCGCCGCCGAGGCGGGACACCAGGTCGTCGGGGCGGGCCGCGGCCTGGAGCCGGTTGCCGACCTCGATCAGGACCTGGTCGCCGGCGGCGTGGCCGAGGGTGTCGTTCACCTCCTTGAAGTGGTTGAGGTCGATCAGGACCAGGGCGGTCACCCCGTCGGCGTGTCGGTTGCTGAGCTGTTCGGTGCCCTGGTCCAGCAGGTGCCGGCGGTTGGCCAGTCCGGTCAACGCGTCGTGGCTGGCGGCGTGGGCGTGTTCGGCGGAGACCCGGGCCAGTTCGGCGTACGCCTGGGCGTTACGGACCGCCGTGCAGAGGGCGGAGGCGAAGGTACGCAGGGTGTACTGCTCGCGTTCGGAGAGGCGTACCGGGCCGTGGAAGCGCAGCCGTAGGACGCCCACGTCGTCGGTCTCCCCGTGTCCTTCCAGGGCGATCGGGACGGTGGTGCCGGTGTGGGGGTCGGCGGTGGCGGGTGTGCCGTCGTGGGTGATGCCGTTGGCGGTGCCGCCCACCGTGCGGCCGTCGGGGCGGAGTTGGATCTCGACCTCGTCGGCGGAGAAGAGCTCGGCGGCCTGGGTGACGGCGGTGGTCAGCACCCGGTCGAGGTCGACCACGTTGAGGGCGTCGGTGGCCCTGGCCAGTCGTTGCCAGGTCTGTTGTTCGGTGCGGCTGCGCACCCGGGCGGACCAGGCCAGGTGCAGGCTGAGCACCAGCGGCGGGATGGCGAGCAGCAGGCGGGGGTCCTCACGGAGGATCAGCAGGGTGCAGAGGGCGACCACGAAGCGGGCGGCGAAGCCGGCGAGTCGCAGGTCGAGGTTGGTGCGGAACTGCCGGGACACCCGGGTGCCGGAGGCCAGGGCGATGACCGGCATCGCCAACACGTCGTCCAGGACGGCGGCGACCAGGTACGCGACCGACAGGGGCAGCACCATGTCGAGGGGATGCTCCGGTGGCCAGCGCCAGTCCAGCGCGGACAGGGTGGCCGCCGCTCCGGCTGCCACCAGGACGTTCTTGCCGATGCCGAAGGCCAGCTTGACCCGGGCCAGCCGGTGGAAGGCGAGGGCGATGCCGATCGCGGTGCAGAGCACCACCCACGGTCCGGGGGCGATCGCCACGCCGATGATGATGGCCGTCTCGTTCCAGCTGATCGAGTGGTTGGTCGACCTGATGCGGATCCGAATGGTGACCAGGGTGCCGACGGCGATGAGGAACGCCAGCATCACCAGCGTCGCTCCGTCGGTGGCCGACGTCGGAAACGGTGAGGTCAGGGCAAGGGTGAGGGCGGCGGCGAGGACCAGACAGGCGAGAGCGACGACGAGACCGACGAGCAGCCGGAGCCGCTTATCGGTCTCGTTTCCTCGTCGCTGGGAAAGTGTCACGCCACTCCCAGTGGGTACCGCCTCGTCGGGACTCGAAGTCTAGCTGTCCGATTGACCTGGTTGGTGATTCAGGTCCAGTCGCTGCCACGCATGGTGTCGCTCCCTTCGGTTTCCCGTACGCATCAAGGACGTTTTTCAAGAAAGCGGGCGCCGCTTCGATGTCCTGAAGACTAGGGGAAGATTGGCCCGTTTAGAAGACATAAATGTCGTTATGGGCAAGATTAGGAAAGAGGCCGGGAATTGGTTACTTTCCGTCCACTGATCCGGAACGGAGCGCGGTGCTACGCGCCCCTCCGCAATCGTCTGGTAGCTGGACGTTCCGGCACTTCGTGGCCGGTTCCATTCTCGCCGGTCGGTGCCGGGCCCGCGTACCCCGCCCCGGTGTCCGGTCCGGACCGGCCGCCCAGGTGACGGCAGCGTTGCCGACGTGTCGCGATTGCCGCAACGAATGGCGGGCATTGCCGGACGCGCGCCACAACAATACGGTCCTCGATGGAAACGGCCATGATCCGGCAATGCGCGGTGCGGCGGAATCCCGCCGTCGTAGCGGAACGATATGCTCCGGTACGTGACCGATCCCGCGCAGCTCACCCATGTGGACCCGGCCGGTGCGGCCCGCATGGTCGACGTCTCGGCCAAGCCGGTCTCCGGCCGGGTGGCCGTGGCCGCCGGTCTGCTCCGCACCACGCCCGAGGTGATCGACCTGCTGCGGCGGGACGGGTTGCCGAAGGGTGACGCGCTCGCCGTCGGGCGGCTCGCCGGCATCATGGGCGCCAAGCGGACCCCTGACCTGATCCCGCTCTGCCATCCGATCGCCCTGCACGGGGTGACCGTCGACCTGACGGTCACCGCCGACACGGTCGAGATCACCGCCACCGCCCGCACGGCCGACCGGACCGGGGTGGAGATGGAGGCGCTGACCGCGGTGGCGGTGGCCGGGCTCGCCCTGGTCGACATGGTCAAGGCGGTCGACCCGGCGGCCTCGGTGGACGCCGTGCGGGTGCTGAGCAAGTCCGGCGGCAAGACGGGGCAGTGGCAGCGGCCGGCGGACCGGCCGTGATCCGGGCCCGGGTGGTGGTCGCCTCCAACCGGGCCGCTGCCGGGGTCTACCCGGACACCAGCGGTCCGTTGCTGGTCAACGGGCTGCGGGGCCTCGGCTGCGTGGTGGACGAGCCGGTCGTGGTGCCCGACGGTGAGCCGGTGGGTGCGGCCTTGCGGGCCGCCCACGCCGACGGGATGCAGGTGGTGCTGACCAGCGGTGGCACCGGCGTCACCCCCACCGACCGGACCCCCGAGGTGACCCGGGCTCTGCTCGACTACGAGATTCCCGGCATCGCCGAGGCGATCCGGGCGCACAGCCGGGCGCAGGTGCCCACCGCGGCGCTCTCCCGGGGCCTGGCCGGGGTGGTCGGCCGGATGCTGGTGGTGAACCTGCCCGGCTCGACCGGCGGAGCCCGGGACGGCCTGGCCGTCCTCGGCCCGATCCTGGCGCACACCGTCGACCAGCTCGGCGGCGGCGACCACTGACCTGTCCGCGACGACTGACCTGTCCGCGACCCAACCGCCGGCCGCCTGAGCCCACCGCCGGCCGCCTGAGCCCGGCGGCCCGGCCGGTGCGGCGGCTAGGCTCGGTGGCAGCCGCGAAGGAAGGGTGGGTCCCGTGAGTACGGAAGCCGCACCGGCCGCCGAGCCGGTCGTCGCGCCGCCGCCGGCCGGCTGGGAGGAGGCCCGCTCGCGGGTGTACGCGGTGGGTCTGGCCGCCGCGCTTCCCGCGACAAACCGGTCCCTCGCCGAGGCCGACGGGCACACCCTCGTCGAGCCGCTCACCACCCGGACGGACCTGCCGGCCTTCCCCACCTCCAGCGTGGACGGCTGGGCGGTACGCGGCGCGGGGCCGTGGCAGGTCGTGGGCCGGGTGCTCGCCGGCGGTGCCCCGCCCCCGCTGGCCGAGGAGGGCAGCACGGTGGAGATCGCCACCGGGGCGATGGTCCCGGCGGGAGCCACCGCGATCCTGCGAATCGAGGAGTCCGAACGCACCGCGGACGGTCGGATCACCGGCACCCCCCGCCCGGCCCCCGAGTGGCGGCTGCCGGGCGAGGAGGCGCGCGCCGGTGAGGAGCTCCTGCCGGCCGGCACCCCGGTCGACCCGGCGTTGCTCGGACTGGCCGCCTCCTGCGGCCACGACAGTCTGCGGGTCCGTCGTCCGCCCCGCGCCGCGCTGCTGGTCTTCGGCGACGAGCTGTTGACCTCGGGGCCGCCCACCGCCGGTCGGGTCCGGGACGCGCTCGGCCCGGCCGTGCCCTCCTGGCTGCGCCGGTACGGCTGCCAGGTGCGTCCGGCCGACGTGGTGGGCCCGGTCGCCGACACGCTGCCGGCCCACGTGGCGGCCCTGCGGCAGGCGTTGGCCGGCGCCGACCTGATCTGCACGACCGGGGGCACGATGCACGGCCCGGTCGATCACCTGCACCCCGCCCTCGAAGCCCTCGGCGCCGACTACGTGGTCAACACCGTCGCGGTCCGTCCCGGCTTCCCGATGCTGCTGGCCCGGGTGACCTCCGACGACGGTCGGGTGCGATTCGTGGCCGGCCTGCCGGGCAATCCGCAGTCCGCCATCGTCGCCCTGGTCTCCCTGGTCGCACCCCTGCTCGCCGGCCTGCAGGGGCGGCAGATGCCGCTGCTGCCGCAGGTCACGCTCGCCGAGTCGGTGCCCGGTCGGGGGGACTACACCCATCTGGCGCTGGTTCGGCTGGACCGGGTGGCGGGCACCGCGTACCCGGTGCGCCACGTCGGTTCCGCGATGCTGCGCGGCCTGGCCCGCGCCGACGGGTTCGCGGTGATCCGGCCGGGCAACTCGGGCGAACCCGGTGCCCGGGTGCCCTTCGTCCCGCTGCCGCTCTTTCCCGGCGAGCGGGCCTCGTGAACCGGCCCGACGCCGCGGCGTCTCACGACGCCGTGGGGCCGTCGTCTCCCGCCGCCGTGGGGCCGTCGTCACCCGCTGCGGCGTCGCCCGCCGTCCATCCGGCCGTGACCGACGAGCCGCTGGACCTGGCCGCGCACGAGGCCGCGGTGGCGGACCGGCGGGCCGGCGCGGTGGTCTCCTTCCAGGGTGTGGTCCGCGACCACGACCACGGTCGGGCGGTGGTCAGCCTGGAGTACGAGGGCCATCCCAGTGCCGCCCGGGTGTTGCGTGAGGTCGCCGCCGAGATCGCCGCGGAACCCGACGTGTACGCGGTCGCCGTGTCGCACCGGATCGGCCAGCTCGACATCGGTGACGTGGCGCTGGTCGCGGCGGTCAGCACCGCCCACCGGGCGGCCGCGTTCGCCGCCTGCGCCCGACTGGTAGACGAGGTGAAGGCCCGACTGCCGATCTGGAAGCACCAGGTGTTCGCCGACGGCACCGAGGAATGGGTCAACTGCCCGTGACCGGGCTGCGGTGGTCGGTCAACGGCGGCCCGGCCCGCCCACGGTCAACGGCGGGCCAGGCCCGCCCATGGTCAACGGCGGCCCCGGCCCGCCCAACGGTCAACGGCGGGCCAGGCCCGGCGCGGCGGGTCGGCTGAGCCGGTCGGCGTAGAAGGCGGGCTCGGCACCCGGACGCCACGGCAACGCGGCGACCAGCACGATCAGGGCCAGCGCCAGCGAGTTCTCCATCAGCGCGCCGAAGAGGCCGTCCTGGTAGTGCGACACCTCGGGAAGCTGGTGCTCGTACGGCCAGATCGGCGAGATGAGGAAGAGCAGGTACAACCCGACGGCGGCGACCCCGTGGCGTAGGCCGGTGAGGGTGGGGTACCAGATCGGCGGGCGTAGCCCGTTCACCCCCGGCAGCCCGCCGTAGGACGAGGCCTGGACGGGGCGCTGGGCCAGCCCACGGCTGGCCTCCCGGCGGCGTACCGCGGCGTCGGCCAGCACGATCACCGCCGGGACGACCCAGACCAGGTGGTGCGTCCAGGAGATCGGGCTGATCACGTTGGCGGTCAGCCCGACCAGCGTGAACGCGGTCAACTCGTCACCGTCGGCGCGGGAGTTGGCGGCCCGGGACAGCCCGAGCGCCAGCATCAGCACGGAGAAGGCCAACCAGAGCAGCCCGGGGGTCTCGATCGAGTCGTACAGTCGGGCCAGCAGGCCGGCCAGGGACTGGTTCGGGGTCATGTCGGCGGCACCGACCCGCTCGGTCTGCCAGAGGACACCGCCGAAGTAGGCCCGTGCCTCGTCACCGACCACCGCGAAGCTGCCGAGGGTCACGCCGATCGTGGTGGCGATCGCGGTCAGCGCCGCCCGCCACTGCCGGGTGATCATCAGGTAGGCGATGAAGAGCGCGGGGGTCAACTTGATCGCGGTGGCCAGGCCGATCCCGGCACCGGCCCAGGCCCCGCTGTAGACGAAGCGGTGCAGCGGCCCGGCCGTCGGGTCGTACCGGGTGCCTCGGCGGGCCCGCCAGCGCAACCCGATCAGGTCGGCCATGATCAGCGCGAAGAGCAGCAGGTTGACCTGCCCGTAGCCGAGCGTCTCGCGGCCCGGCTCGATGGCCAGGGCCAGCGGCACCGCGACACCCACGGTGAACCAGAGCGGCCAGCCCAGCCGGTCGACGATCGGGCGCAGCAACCCGGCCAGCACGACCGCCAACGCGGCGATGCTGCCGACCGCGTTGAGCAGGCCGGCGACGTCGACCGGGATCCGGGCCATCGGCAGCATGAGCAGGCCGGCGAAGGGGGGATAGGTGAAGCCGAGGGTGGTGCCCGGGGAGATGAAGTCGTACAGCTCACGGCCGCTCGCCCACCACACCACCGCGCCGTGGTAGATCTTCATGTCGAAGAAGTTGTACGGCCGGCCGAACAGCCCCACGGCGAGCCAGGCGGCGTACGCGGTGGCGGCGACGACGCCTACCCGGGCGAGGGTCCGGCGGTCGACGCGCCGGGCCAGGCGCTGGACGTGGGCGAGGCGCTCCGCCCGTCTCCCGACGGTCGACGGCACGGTGTGGCCACCCCCATACCAAGGTCGTCTTGTCCGTCCAGGTCCTGCACGGAGCCTAGAGCGGTGCCGCACGTCTTTGCCTCCCGCGTTATCCGACCGTGTCCGATCCCACACCTGTTTGCGACATTTCCGCCGCGTTAACGCCTAAGGAATGGTTCAGGTGATTCGTGGCCTTGGGGGATGGTGGCCCGGGAGGGGTGGCTGTTCGTGCAGGTCGGTCCGGTACGCGCCGGGCGGGGGTGGCTACCCCGGCAGTCGCCGGGCGGGGTCGGCTACCCCGGCAGGCGCCGGGCAGGGCCGGCTACCCCGGCAGTCGCCGGGCGGTGGCGGCGGAGCGTACGGCGATCTTGGCTTCCCGCCGGGCGGTGCGGACGGCGCGCTCGACCGACCGGCGCGAGTGGCCGATCCGGTGCCCCGCCCGCCAGCGCAGCCCGGGCCGGCCCTCGGTGTCCGCCGCGGCGAGCAGCAGACCGCCGAAGAGCCCGAGGTTCTTCAGGAAGTGGATCTGGTTCTGGGCGCGCGCCGCCGGGTCGTCGGTGTTCCAGAAGGGATGACCGGCGGCGGTGGTCGGCACCAACGTGCCCGCGAGGACCAGCGCCGCCGGGCGGGTGAGCCGACCGCTGGCCAAGAGCAGACCGGCGGTGAGCTGGACTCCCGCGTTCACCCGGACCAGCGTTTCGGTGTCCGTCGGCGCGCCCGGCCAGTTCCGCTCGATCAGCGGGGCGACCCGGTCGGTCACCGGCTTGGCCGCCGGTACCACCCGGCCGGGGTTCTGCAGGTTACGGGCACCGCTGACCACGAAGATGCCGCTCAACATGACACGGGCGAGGGAACGCACGGGTTTCATTGCTCAGTCATACCCCGTCCCGGCGGCGGCTACCCCGGCAACCGCCGATCCGCACTTCGGAGAAGCGGATCGCCGACGCCACGCCGAAAGCCGGTCACCGTCGCGGATGGATCGGCAGCAGGGAGTAACGTCACCCGGGTGACCACTCTGCGGCTCCGACCCGAGGGCCCGGCCGACGCCGGACCGGTCCGGCGGGTGATCGCCGCCGCGTTCGCCCGCCCCGACGTGGGTTTCCCGGGCGAGGTCCGCCTGGTCGACGAGCTACGCGGCAGCGAGGCCTGGCTGCCGGAGTTGGCAATGGTCGCCGAGTACGGCGGTGAGGTCGTCGGGTACGCCCTGCTGACCCGGGTCCGGGTGCGTACCGGGACCGGCTTCGCGCCGGCGTTGGCCCTGGGGCCGGTGGCGGTGGCGCCGCACCGGCAACGCACCGGACACGGTACGACCGTGGTGCAGGCCGCCCTCGACGCCGCCACCGAGCTGGGCGAGCGGCTCGTGGTGGTGCTCGGTGACCCGGCCTACTACCGTCGGTTCGGCTTCACCCGGGCCGACCGGATGGGGCTGACCAGCCCGTGGTCCGGGCTGGGTGAGCCGTGGCAGGCGTTGGTGCTGCCGCCGGCCACCAGCGAACCGGAGCCGGTGCCGGCCGGCGAGGTGATCTTCCCGCCGCCCTGGTCGAAGGTCTGAGCCGGCGCGGCTGCGCAGCCGCGCCGGCGGCTGGTCTGATCAGGCCGGCTGGGTGCGGAGGTACCGGCCGAAGTGCGGCACGGTGAAGGCGACCGTGCCCCGTTCACCCGAGTAGATCAACCCCTTCTTGATCAGGGCGTCCCGGGCCGGGGAGAGGCTTGCCGGTTTCCGGTCCAGGGAGCGGGCGATCTCGGCGGTCGGCACCGCCGCGTCCATGTCGTCCCGCGGCTCGGCGCCGCTCTCGCCGGCCGCACCGGAGAGGCTGGCCATCGCCCGCATGTACTCCCGTTCCGCCGGCGTGGCCCGCTCGTAGCGGGACCCGAAGAACCCCACCGCCAACTCGGCCTCGGCCTCCGGCGCGGCCACCCGGACGTCGGCCGCGGTGATCGGCGACCGCGGGGCGTGGTCCCAGGTCGCCTTCCCGTAGGCCTGGACGAAGTACGGGTACCCGCCGGAGGACTCGTAGAGCAGGTCCAGCGCCTTCTGCTCGTACTCGACCTGCTCCCGCTCGGCCGGCGCGCAGAGCGCCTGGTCGGCGGCGATCCGGTCGAGCCGGTCGATGCGCTGGTACCGGAAGAGCCGCTCGGAGTACGACTTGGCGGCGCTGAGCACGGCCGGCAGGTGCGGTAGACCGGCGCCGACCACGATCAGTGGCGCGCCGAGCTGCGACAACTCGTGGCAGGCGGCACAGAGCGCCGAGACGTCCTCGGCGCCGAGGTCCTGCATCTCGTCGATGAAGACCGCGATGCCGGTGCCGACGTCGCTGGCCACCGCCGCCGCGTCGGTGAGCAGCTCGACCAGGTCGATCTCGATGTCACCGGAGTCGGCCCGGCCACTGCTGGCCGGTACGTCGATGCCGGGTTGCCAGCGGTCGCGCAGCTTGGGCGGGCTGCCACCGCGTCCGCCCGGCGCGTCCCGCTGGGCGAAGGCCTTCAGCACGCCGAGGAAGCCGTCGATCCGGTCCGGGGCCCGGTGCCGCGGGGCGAGTTCCCGCACCGCCATGTGCAGGGCGGCGGCCACCGGTCGACGCAGCGACTGGTCCGGACGGGCCTCGATCTTGCCGCTGCCCCAGAGCTTCCCGATGGCCTGCGAGCGCAGCGTGTTGAGCAGTACGGTCTTGCCCACCCCGCGCAGCCCGGTCAGCATCAGGCTGCGCTCGGGCCGCCCCCGGGCGATGCGTTCCAGCACGATGTCGAACACGTCCAGCTCGCGCCCGCGCCCGGCCAGCTCGGGCGGGCGCTGGCCGGCACCGGGTGCGTACGGGTTGCGGACCGGATCCACGTATCGCACAGTATCGGCCCGTCTAGCTGCGAACCTAGATGCGCCTATAGGACGCTACCGGCGTGTCGACCCGGTCGAGCGAAGACTAGGGCTCTCTAGCGTGGACGGTAGAAACCCCTAGATCCCCCTACCGGCGCCGGCCGGACCTGATCGGCCCAGCTTGCGAGGGGGCTCAGCGCAGCTTGAGGCAGAGCACGAAGTCGAGAGTGTCCAGCTCGCTGTCGAAGAAGTACCAGTTGGTGTACCCCTCGACCTTGGCGCACTTGGCCTCGGCGTCCCTCTCACCACTGGTGGCCTCGTCGAACCGGCGCAACACCTCGTACGTCCTCGTCCCGCACTCGGTGATCAGCAACTCGGGACGACCACCGGTGGGCCCCTCGTTGCGTACGCACTGCCCCACCTTGACGAACCGGGGGTCCGCCGACGACTCCGGTGCCGCGCCCCCCGTGGCCGGACTTCCGGTCGGCAACGCGGTGGGCTCGACCACCGCCGGCTGCTCCGACGGGTCGGCCACCGGCACCTGGTCCGCCCGGTCCCGCAGCAGCAGGACCGCCGATACCCCGACGACCACCAGCGTCACGAGGGTGGCCGAGACCGCGATCAACGGCCACCGGCGGCGTCGCGGCGGCTCGCCGTCCAGAGCACCGGCGTCCGCGGGACCGGAAGAATAGGGAATCACCGGGTACGCCGGAATCGCCGCCACCGCAGCCGGCAGGGTGCCTCCGGACGGAAGGGTTCCCGGCGGTGGCGATGTCCCCTGCGGTGGCCAGGGCGGACCAGGGTCCGCGCCGGCAGACCGGTACCCGGGGCCGTCCGGTGGCCGCTGGTACGGCGCGTACTGCTCCCATCCATCGCGTCCGGGCGGGTTCGCCGGCGGTCCGTACCGGTCGGGGCCGGTGTGGGGTCGGTAGGGCTCGGGTGCGCGGCGCTGGCCGTCCGGGTCGGGGCGGTCGCGCTCGTCCCGCGGGCCGTAGGTGTCCTCCGGCCGTCGCCACTGCCACGCGTCGGGAGGACCGCCGGCCGGTGACCCGTCGTTCGCCATGCGCGTCCTCCCGGTGAGTCGGGGCGACCTCTGCCCAGTGCCGCCAACGCCCAGGTAACCGTAGCGTGACCTCGGGTCAGCTCACGCCCTCCAGGTGCGACACTCCGACCATCGATACCATCCGCTCCATGTCGTTGGGCGTACCGGTCACCGCCGCGCTGCTCGGTGCGCTGATCGGAGCCGTCCTACCGGGAGCCGGTCGGCGGCTGGCCACCCCCACCTCGGCGAGCCCGGCAGCTCCGCCGGGGCGACGCCCCGCACCGCCCGCGTCCGCACCGCCCGCGTCCGCACCGCCCGCGTCCGGCCCGCCCGCGTCCGCACCGCCCGCGTCCGGCCCGCCCGCGTCCGGCCCACCCGCGTCCGGCCCGCCCGCGTCCGCACCGCCCGCGTCCGGACCGTCCCGGTCGGCCGGCGACCGACCGTTCCTCGCCGGTCGGGTACGCGTCCGCCGCGTTCCCTCCTGGGTACCGGCGGCCACCGGCGCCGTCGTCGGGGCGGTCGTCCTCGGTACCCTCGCGGCGGCGCTCGACGGCGATCCGGGGCTGCCGGCGGTTCTCGCCATGGCTGCCGTCGGTCTGATCCTCGCCGTGGTCGACCTGACCTGCCTCCGGCTGCCCGATCCGCTGGTGGCCACCGCCGGACTGCTCGGCGCGGCCGGTCTCACCGCCGCCGCGCTGCTGGCCGGTACGCCCGGCCGGCTGTTCACCGCCGTCGCCGCCGCCGCGGTCTGCGGGTTCGTCCAGGTGCTGCTCGCGCTGGCACCTGGCAGCCGGCTCGGCTTCGGCGACGTCAAGCTCGGTACGGTGCTCGGCCTGCCGCTCGGCTGGCTGGGCTGGTCGACGGTGCTGACCGGGCTGGTCCTGCCGCACCTGCTCAACGGGCTCGCCGTGCTCGGTCTGCTGGCCACCGGACGGGTCCGCCGGGACACCGCGCTGCCGGTGGGCCCGGCCCTGCTCGCCGGCACCTGGCTCGCCCTCCTGACCAGCTGACCACCCACCGCCCGACCCACCCCCCGTCCCGGCGCGTCAAGCGCGCACCCCGTGCCGGCGCGCAACCCCTCCCGACGCAGCGAGTAAGAAGGGGACCCTTCTCTACCGGATGCGTTAACAGGGGGCCCTTCCTTACACCTCAGATGAGGCGGAGTTGGCGGTCGCGGGGGCGGCGGGGTTCGCTCTCACCGAACCGTTCGAACAGGCCCGGGTCGATGGCGTCCAGGAAGGGCGAGGGGGCGCAGTCCCGTTCCGGGCCGTGCCGGGCCCGCCGGGTGGCATGGGTCACGTAGAGCCGGTCCTGGGCCCGGGTCAGTCCGACGAAGAAGAGTCGGCGTTCCTCGGCGACCGCCTCGTCGTCGGGGACGGATCCGGGCCAGCGCAGCGGCAGCAGGCCGTCCTCCGCGCCGACCAGGAATACCACCGGGAACTCCAGCCCCTTCGCGGCGTGCAGGGTGAGCAGGGTGACCGCCTGGGAACGCGGATCCATCGCGTCCACCTCGGCACCGGTGGCCAGCTGGGACAGGAACAACGGCAGGTCGTCGCCGCAGCGTCTGGCCAGCGGCATGAGCAGGTCCACCGCCGAGCGCACGTCCTCCGGGCGTACGCCGCCGGGGGAGTCCAGGGTGGGCACCGAGAAGCGGTCCGCGAGCACCTGCCCGGCCAGCCGTACCCGGGCGGTCAACGCGCCGTCCAGCCCGTCGGCGTGCCGCAACTCGCGGGCGAGCGCGGCCACGCCCGGCCGGTCCCGCAGCCGGTCGTGTGAGCGCTTCTGCACCGGGATGTTCGCCCGGGCGAGCGCGTCCATGATCGGTGCGGCCTGGGCGTCGGTGCGGTACAGCACGGCGATGTCGGCGAAGGAGAGCGTCGTCGCGCGGCCGTCGATGCGGCCCGAGTCCAGCGACCGGTGGGAGAGCCCGCCGACCAGCTCGTCGATGGTACGGACCAGGAAGTCGGCCTCGTCGGCGACGGAGCTGGCGAAGTAGCGCCCGACCAGCGGGGCCTCCGGGTCCAGCCGGGCCGGGTCGAGGCGACGTCCCCGGACCAGCGAGGACGGTGCGATGGCCTGCACCGCGGCGGCCAGGATCGGTGCCGACGACCGGTAGTTGCGGTTCAGCCGGACCAGCCGGGCGTCCGTGAAGTCCTGCGAGAACCGCAGGAAGTAGCCGACGTCGGCCCCGCGGAACGAGTAGATCGCCTGGTCCGGGTCCCCGATCGCGCAGAGGTTGCCGTCGGCGGGGCTGAGCAGCCGCAGCAGCTCGTACTGGACCGCGTCGACGTCCTGGTACTCGTCGACGAAGATCCACTGCCAGCGGTTGCGGTACCGCTGCGCCAGCTTCCGGTCCGCCCGCAGCAGCTCCACCGGCAGCGTGAGCAGCTCGTCCAGGTCGACCAGGTCCTGCTTGCGCAGCAGTGCGCGGTAGCGGACCGGATCGTCGCCGGCCTCGGTCCGGGCCGCCGTCCGTTCGGTGTCGTCGGCGATCCGGAAGCCGGTCGGCAGGCCGGCCGCCTTGGTGTTCTCCCGCAGGATGCTCAGCCCCAGCGAGTGGAACGTGCCCACGGTGACGTCCTCGGCGACCGGTCCGAGCAGGCCGTCGAGGCGGTGCCGCAGCTCCTCGGCGGCCCGTCGGGTGAAGGTGATCGCCAGGCACTGTTCCGGGAAGACGTTCAGCTCGGCGCAGAGGTAGGCGATCCGGTGGGTGAGCGTCCGGGTCTTGCCGGTGCCCGGACCGGCGACGATCAGCAGCGGCCCACCCGGCGCGGAGGCGGCCACCCGCTGCATCGCGTCCAACCGGTCCAGCAACCCGGTGCCGACCTCCTCCATGCCGGCCAGCATCGGCTCGAACGGCTCGTGCGGCGAGGGCTGCGCGGGGATCGGTGGGGGCGGCGGGGGCTGCGGCGCGGCCCGACGCCTCGGCTCGGCCTTCGCCGCCGTCGGGCGCTTGGGCTTCGGCCTCGGCGCCGGCTCCGTCGGCACCCGCTGCGCCGGCACCGGTACGTCGAACAGCGTCTCCGCCTGGGTGTCGGTCGGCGAACGCAGCTCCTCCGGGGCGAAGAGGGTGATCACGCCGTACTCGCCGTCGTAGCCCGGCACCCGGCGGACCTCGCCGCGCCGCAACCGGCGGATGCCCTCGGCGAGCAGCTCACCGCCGACCCGGCCGATCTCGTCCAGCTCGACGGTGGTGAGGATGGACAGCTCCGGGCCGAGCGCGGCGACCAGCTCGTTGAGCTTGCCACCGACCTTCTTGGACTTCGGCCCCACCCCGTTGAGTTCGCCGAGGATCTCGGCCAGCGGCACCAGGTGGGTGACCTCCCGGGCGTGGTCGGGGCGGTACCCGTCGGGCCGGTTGGCCAGCTCCTCGACCCGGCTCAACACGCCGACGGTGAGCGGCTTGCCGCACTCCGGGCAGCTTCCACCGGCGGCGCGGGTCTGCGCCGGGGACCAGTTGACCCCGCAGAGCCGGTGCCCGTCGGCGTGGTACTTGCCCTCCTCGGGGAAGAACTCGATGGTCCCGGCCAGCCCGGCGCCGGTGCGCAGCGCCTCCCGGATCGCGAAGTAGTCCCGCCCGCAGGCCAGTACGGTCGCCTCCCGGCCGAGCGCTGGCGGGGAGTGGGCGTCGGAGTTGGAGACCAGTTGGTACCCGTCGAGGCTGCCGACCCGCCAGTTCATCGCCGGGTCGGAGGAGAGCCCGGTCTCCACCGCGAAGATGTGCCCGGCCAGGTCGGCGTAGCAGTCGGCGATCGCGTCGAAGCCCGACTTGGAGCCCAGCGCGGAGAACCACGGGGTCCAGATGTGCGCCGGCACCAGGTACCCGTCCGGACTCGCCTCCAGGGTGATCTCCAGCAGGTCCCGGGAGTCCAGCCCGAGGATCGGGCGGCCGTCGGAGGCGATGTTGCCGATCCGGGCCAGGGCGGCGTTGAACCGCTGTACCGCGTCCAGGTCGGGCAGGTAGACCAGGTGGTGCACCTTACGGGTGCGGTCGTCCCGCTTGTAGATGGTGGAGATCTCCACGCTGAGCATGAACCGGACCGGGTCGGCCTCCGCCGCGTCGGCCAGCCGGGGCGGCAGTTGCCGGGCCACCTCCCGTTCCGCCTCCGGGCCGAGCCGGTACAGGCCGGGCTCGGCCGGTGTCAGGTTCTCCCGCAGGTGGTCGTACCAGGCGGGGTGGGTGAAGTCGCCGGTGCCGAGCACGCCGATGCCCTTGCGCCGGGCCCACCAGCTGAGATTGGGCAGGGTCAGGTCGCGGCTGCACGCGCGGGAGTACTTCGAGTGGATGTGCAGGTCCGCGACGAATGGCGGCAGGCCACCGGGGGGTACGGAGCTGAACGGAGGCACGCCGCATCCTGTCACGCCGGCACAAGTACCCAGCCGTCGCCACGCACACCCGTGACCTCCGCAATCCCCGTCGACCCCGCCGGTCAGGCGGAGCGCAGCTCCACCAGGGTGATCTGAGGGTTGGCGCCGACCCGCACCGGCGGGCCCCAGAATCCGGCCCCGTTGGTGACGTAGACCTTGGTGCCGTCGACCTCGCCCAGGCCCGAGACCACCGGCTGCTCCAGCCGGACCAGCAGGTTGAACGGGACGATCTGACCACCGTGGGTGTGCCCGGAGAGCTGCAGGTCGACGTCGAACTTCGCGGCCTCGAACGCCGCCACCGGCTGGTGGGCCAGCAGCACCACCGGTCGGCTCGGGTCCCGGTCGCCGAGCGCGGCGGCGTAGTCCGGCGGGGCGGCCACCCCGACCCCGTCGGCGCTGACGTCGTTGACCCCGGCCAGGTCGAGGACCCCACCCCGGGCCTGGATCTCCTGTCGCTGGTTCTGCAGCACGCGCAGACCCAGCCGATCCACCTCGGTCACCCACTCCTCGACGCCGGAGTAGTACTCGTGGTTGCCGGTGACGAAGAAGTTGCCGTACCGCGACTGGATGTCCCGCAGTGGTGCCGCCGCCTCACCCAGCTCGGCGACCGTGCCGTCGACCAGGTCACCGACGACCGCGACCAGGTCGGCGTCGAGCCGGTTGATCGCCGCGACCATCCGCTCGGTGTGCACCCGCCCGCGCAGTGGCCCGAGGTGGATGTCGCTGACGGTGGCGATCCGCAGGCCGTCCATGCTCCGGGGCAGCTTGGCCAGCGGGATCTGGACCCGGTCCAGCTCCGGTGGGCCGGTCGCGGTGCGTACGCCGTATCCGACCAGGCCGGTGGCGGTGAGCCCGGCGAAGATCGCCGCTCCCCGGGCCAGCAGCAGCCGCCGGTGCGGGTCGTGGTCGGCGACCTGCCGGCCGTCGGAGTCGGCGGAGGGCGGATCGGCCGACCCGGTACCGCCGGCCGGCGGCGGATCGGTGGCGGTGACGGCCGGCGGCACCGGATCGGCGGCGGTCGGCAGGCCGGCGCCGCCGGTGGCCGGCGGGTCGGCGACGGCGGTGGCCCGGCTGCCGGGCGAACCAGCGGCGGTCGGCCGGTCGGTGCCGGCCTGCGACGGCTCGGCTCCGACGCCGGTCGGCGCGGCGGAGGCCGGCACCGGGTTCGCCGGCTCGGCGGAGGCCGGCACCGGATCGCTCGGTCCGGTCGGGGCCGGACCGGTGGTGGTCGGGCGGCGGCGCAGCACCTGCCGGGCGACCAGCATCGGCAGCTCCAGTAGGAACAGGACGACCAGCAGGTAGAACATCACCGCGAGCCAGAGGTACCCGGGCCAGGCGAGCCAGTAGAGGCCGGCGTTGGTGCCGATCAGGGTCGCCGGCACCAGCAGCGCCAGTACCAGGAACAGCACACCACCGACCCGCCGGGCGCGGCCGGGCCGGGTGGTGTCGCGCACCAGGCGCCGCCACAGATAGAAGTGGATCAGGCCGGTGACCAGCGCAAGGGTGCCCACGAACCCCAGGACCGCTAACACGGAAGCCTCCCTCAGCCGCCGGCGAAGGGCGGCAGCACGTCGATCGTCGACCCGGCCGGCAGTGGTGTCCGACGATCATGACAGGTCACTCCGTCGACCAGGAAACTCGCCACCCGCAGTACGGCGGCGAGTCGGTCGCCGTGGCGGGCGGCCAACTCGGCGGTGATGTCGTCGAGCGAGCGGCCGGCCGGAGCGGTCTCCTCACGGCAGCCGGCGGCGGCGCGGGCGCCGGCGAAGTACCGCACGGTCACCTGCACCGTCAGCCTCCGATCGCCGACATCGGGCGGGCGGGTTGCAGGAAGCTCGGATCGTCGATCCC
The DNA here is from genome assembly GCF_049179195.1 of Micromonospora sp. WMMA1923. Taxonomy (NCBI): domain Bacteria; kingdom Bacillati; phylum Actinomycetota; class Actinomycetes; order Micromonosporales; family Micromonosporaceae; genus Micromonospora; species Micromonospora sp. WMMA1923. The sequence goes on along the minus strand of NZ_JBMHLZ010000001.1, from coordinate 5,675,812 downwards.
GTGACCGGCGCGTTTGCCCCACATCGCGGTACGCCAGCGGCGGGCCACCTCGTCGTCGTCCGCGCCGGCCCGCAACGCGCCGCGCAGGTCGGACTCCTCGGTGGCGAAGAGGCAGGCCCGCACCTGACCGTCAGCGGTGAGCCGGGTCCGGTCGCAGTCACCACAGAACGGACGGGTCACGCTGCCGATCACGCCCACCCGGGCCGGCCCGGCGTCGACCAGCCAGGTCTCGGCGGGTGCCGCACCGCGTACCGTCGGATCGGGCCGCAGGTCGAACTCGGCCCGCAGCGCGGCGAGGATCTCCGCCGCGGTCACCATGGTGGCCCGGTCCCAGCCGTGCTGGGCGTCCAGCGGCATCTGTTCGATGAACCGCAACTGGTAGCCGTGGGCCAGGGCGTACCGCAGCAGGGCGGGTGCCTCGTCGTCGTTGACCCCCCGCAGCAGCACCGAGTTGATCTTCACGGGGGTCAGGCCGGCTGCCGCCGCACCGGCCAGCCCGGCCAGCACCGCGTCGAGCCTCGGCCGCCGGGTGAGCCGGTGGAACCGGTCGGCGTCCAGGGTGTCCAGCGACACGTTCACCCGGTCCAGGCCGGCGGCTCGCAAGGTGGGAGCCAACCGGTCCAGCCCGATGCCGTTCGTGGTCAGCGAGAGCCGGGGGCGGGGTCGCAGCTCCGCCGTGGCGGCCACGATGCCGGCCAGCCCGGGGCGGATCAGCGGCTCCCCGCCGGTGAACCGCACCTCGGTCACGCCCAGCCGCTGCACCGCGACCCGGATCAGCCGGATCACCTCGGCATCGGTGAGCAGCTCCGGCCCGGCCAACCAGGGCAGCCCCTCGGCCGGCATGCAGTACGTACAACGCAGGTTGCACTTGTCGGTAAGCGAGACTCGCAGGTCCCGGGCGACCCGGCCGTACCGGTCGACGAGGAGCCCGGCGGTGGACTGGGCGCTCATCGGTCGACGGTAGCGCGCTCGACGCCGCCCAACGCGGCGCGGGCCGCCGCGGCGACCGCCGACCGGTACCCGGCACCGAAGAGCGCGGTGTGCACCAGCAGCAGGTGCAGTTGGTGCAGCGGCACCCGTTCCCGCCACCCGTCGGCCAGCGGCCACGCCTCGCGGTAGGCGGCCATGATCCGGTCGCCGTGCGGTGCCCCGCCGAAGAGGGCCAGCTGTGCCAGGTCGGTCTCCCGGTGACCGCCGTGTGCCGCCGGGTCCACCAACCAGACCCGCCCGTCGGCGCCCCAGAGCAGGTTGCCCGGCCACAGGTCACCGTGTACGCGGGCGGGCGGCTCGTCGCCACCGAACGAGTCGATGCCGTCGATCACCCGATCGACCAGAGCGGTCTCGGTCGGCGTGAGCGCGCCGTTGGCGACCGACGCGCGCAGGTACGGAACGAGGCGGCGGTGGGCGAACCACTGCGGCCACGGGCCCGGATCGGGGGTGTTGTCCTGCGGCAGCGCCCCGATGAAACCGGGTCGGTCCGCGCCGAACGACGCCGCGCCGGCCCGGTGCAGACCGGCCAACTCCCGGCCGAACCGTTCGGCCGCCTCCGGCGTCGGCTCGCCGGACGCCACCCAGTCGAGCGCCAACAGCTCCGGCAGCGCCACCACCACCTCGGGTACGGGGACCTGGCCCGCCTCGCGCAGCCACCGCAACCCGGCCGCCTCGGTGGTGAAGAAGTCCTCGGGCACCGGCCGCCCCGCCCGTTCCGGCCAGGTCTTGGCGAAGAGCGACTGCCCGTCGTCCAGGGTGAGGCGGGAGGCGGCACAGATCGAGCCGCCGGCGACCGGGGTCTCCCGGATCCGCTGGTGGGTCAGGAACGTCGGCAGGCGGGTCGGATGCGCCCGCAGATAGGCCAGGTCCATGAGCGCAAGGTAGCCGCTGCCACCGACGGCTTGGGGCCGGTCGCGGTCGGAACGGATCCGGATAACCACTGGAAACGCGCTGACCAGGAGGACTACTCTCCGTATCTGTGGATAAGCCGCGTGTCGTCCACAGGGGCTGTCTGCCGGCGACGGCACCGGACAGGCTGCCGGCATGACTCCGATCGACCGTCCTCGACTCGCCGTCCGGTCCCCCGCCGACCTCATCGCCGCCGTGCCGTACCTGATCGGCTTCCACCCCGTCGACAGCGTGGTGGTCGTCGCGCTGCGGGGCCGCCAGATCGTCTTCGCCGCCCGAGCCGACCTGCCCGACCAGGGGGCCGATCCGCTGCCACCCGCCCGGCACCTCGCCGAGGTGGTCGGTCGGCAGCGTGCCGAGGCGGCGACGGTGCTCGGCTACGGGCCACCCGCCCGGGTCACCGGCTCCGTCGACGCGGTCCGTGCGGCGCTCACCGGCAGCGGCCTGCTCCTGCTGGACGCCCTGCGGGTCGCCGACGGCCGGTACTGGTCCTACCTGTGCACCGAGACCGACTGCTGCCCACCCGAGGGGACGCCGTACGACGCCCGGGCCAGCGAGGTCAGCGCCACGGCGGTCTTCGCCGGGCAGGTCGCCCTGCCCGATCGGGCCGCGTTGACCGCACAGGTCGCGCCGGTCGACGGTCCGGCCCGCGCCGCGATGGGTCAGGCGACCGACCGGGCCGAGCAGCGGCTGGTGGCGCTGATGTCGACCGCCGACACCGAGTTGCCCGACGACCGGGCGCTCCGCTCGGCCGGTCGAGCGGCGGTACGCGCCGCCCAACGGCGGCAGCGTCGAGGTGAGTCACTCACCGACGACGAGGTGGCCTGGCTCGGCCTGCTCCTGACCCACCTGCCGGTGCGCGACCACGCCTGGGAACGTACCGACGGGCGGGACGAGGACATCGCCCTCTGGTCGGACGTGTTGCGCCGGACCGAGTCGGCCCTCAGCGCCGCACCGGCCAGCCTGCTCGCCTTCGCCGCCTGGCGGGCGGGGCAGGGGGCGTTGGCCGCGGTGACGCTGGAACGGGCACTGGTCGAGCATCCGGACTACTCGCTCGCCCTGCTGCTGGACGACGTCCTCCGGCGCGGCATCCCGCCGTCCGAACTGGATGGCTGGCCCACCGTCGCCTCCGCGGCCCTGCTGCGGCCCCGCCAGCGCCGGCCCCGCCGTACCTGAAGGAGACGACCCGGACGCGGCGGGAGGCGCGGGCCAGCCTCGGTCGAAGGATGTACGCCCAGATCGTCTTCTCCGACGAACCGACGCCCGGTCGGCACCACGAGACTGGATACGTGATGCCTCCCAGAGACACCGTCGCGTGAGCAACACCCTGCTGGGATCCCTCGGCGGGCTCGCCCTGATCGACAGCACAAGCATCGGGACCCTGTTCATCCCGGTGTGGTTGCTGCTGGCGGCCGGCCCGGTCCGGATCGCACGGATCCTGGCCTACCTGGGCACGATCGCCGTCTTCTACTTCGCGGTCGGGGTGCTGATCACCTTCGGGGGCGAGTGGATCGTGGCCGCCCTCGGCACGACGATGGACAGCACGCCGGTGTACTGGATCCAGCTGGCACTCGGAGTGGGGCTGTTCGCCCTGAGCTTCCGGTACGACGGCAAACGACCTCGGCGTAGCGGCGGTGGGGTGCTGCGGTGGCGGGATCGTGCCACCAGCGGCGACTCCTCGTTGCGGTGGCTGGTCGGGCTGGCGCTGCTGGCGGCGCTGGCGGAGGTGGCGACGATGCTGCCGTACCTCGCCGCGATCGGTCTGCTCGCCACCGCCGAGCTGGCCGGCCCCACCACGCTGGCCCTGCTCGGCGGGTACTGCCTGGTCATGGTGCTGCCGGCGGTGCTGCTGCTCGGTGCGCGGGTGGCCCTGCCGGCGACGATCGAGCCACTGCTGGTCCGGCTGAACCGCTGGATCACGGAGAAGGCCGGCAGCACGATGGGCTGGATCCTCGGCATCGCGGGGTTCCTGCTCGCCCGGGACGCCGCCGCGCGCCTCTGGCCCACCCTGCTCGGCGGCTGACCAGCCGCTGTCGCCAGAGTCAACAAGGGCCCGAAGGCTGCATCGATCGCTGGTCCATGCCGTCACACCTCGACTCGACGGGGGTGGGTGTAGACGTTCATGGTCCGCCCCCGGAGGAAACCGACCAGGGTGAGGCCGGCCTCGTCGGCCAGGTCGACGGCGAGGGTGCTCGGCGCGGAGACCGCCGCGAGCAGCGGTATCCCGGCCATCCACGCCTTCTGGGTCAGCTCGAAGCTGGCCCGTCCGGAGACCAGCAGGAGGTGCCCGGCCAGCGGCAACCGCCGCTCCCGGACGGCCCAGCCGATCACCTTGTCCACCGCGTTGTGCCGGCCCACGTCCTCACGCAGCACCACCTGGTCGCCGCCCGCGGTGAAGAGCCCGGCCGCGTGCAACCCACCGGTCCGCGCGAAGCCCCGCTGGGCTGCCCGCAACCGGTCGGGCAGCTCGGCGAGAACCGCCGCCGGCACGGTCAGCGGGTCGTCGGCCACGGCGAAGACCGACCGGGTACGCACCGCGTCGATGCTCGCCTTGCCGCAGACCCCGCACGAGCTGGTGGTGTAGAAGTTCCGGGCCGGGTCGGTGGCCGGCTCGGGGACCCCGGGGCTCAGCACCACGTCGACCACGTTGTACGTGTTGGGAGTCTCCGTGCCGGCGCAGAGCTGGGCGGTGTGCACGTCGTCGGCGGAGCGGATCAGCCCCTCGGTGAGCAGGAAGCCGATCGCCAGGTCCAGATCGTCGCCGGGGGTCCGCATGGTCACCGCGAGCGGTCGACGCCGGTTGGGTCCGGCCGGCCCGACCCGGATCTCCAGTGGTTCCTCCGCGCTGAGGCTGTCCGGCCGGCGTACCGCCGTGCGGCCCGGCGGCGCGTCGAGGTCGATCCGGTGCACCTCGCGTCGATCAGTGGCCCGTCCCATCCCGCCATCCTGCCCTGCCACCACCCGGGCCCGCCCGGAGCCGCACCCGGGCGAGTGCTGCTCGTCGGGGTCGATCGACGGCGGCACACCACCCATGCCGCTACCGTGAGCCCGGTGGACGGCAGGACGGTGGACGGGGGAACGGTGGGCGGCGGGGGTGGGTACGCGGCGGTGGTGCTGGCCGGCGGTGCGGCCCGGCGGATGGGCGGCGTGGACAAGCCCCGCGTGCCGGTCGGCGGCCGGCCGATGCTCGACCGGGTGCTGGCCGCGGTCGCCGACGCCGACGAGCGTGTCCTGGTCGGCCCGACTCCGGGCGACGCCGATCCGCGTGTCCTGGTCGGCCCGACTCCCGCCGACGCCGACCCGCCTGCCCTGACCGACGCGCGTGTCCTGGTCGGCCCGGAGCCGGTCCGGTCCGGTGCCGGGCTGGTCGGGGTACGGGTGACCCGGGAAAAACCGGCCGGGGGTGGGCCGGTCGCGGCGGCGGCGGCCGGACTGGCGTTGCTCGATCCGGGTACCCGGATAGTTGCCCTGCTCGCCGCGGACCTGCCGTTGCTCACCCCGGCCGCGGTGGCCGGGCTGGTGCGACGGTTGGCCGAGGCACCGGCGGACGGGGTCTGTTACGTCGACGCCGACGGCCGTCGGCAGTCGCTCTGCGGTGTCTGGCGGGTGGCGTCGCTGCGGGCGGCCCTGGACCGGTTGGCCGGGCAGCGCGACGGCCGGCTCGACGGTGCGCCGGTACGGGCCCTGCTGGCCGGGCTCACCATCGTGGACCTGCCCTGGTCCGGCACGGGGCCACCACCCTGGTTCGACTGCGACACTGACGACGACGTACGCCGGGCAGAGGAGTGGACACGGTGACAGTGTTGGACGACTGGGTGACCGCCGCCTGCGCCGAGCTGGGGCTCGACCCGGCTCAGGTGCCGGTGCCGGCGGTGCTGGACCTGGCCCGGGACGTGGCCCACCAGGTGGTGCGTCCGGGTGCGCCGGTCACCGCGTACCTGCTGGGGTTGGCGGTGGGGCGGGGCGCCGATCCGGGCGCGACGGCCGACCGGCTCAGCGCGCTGGCCGGTGCTTGGCCGGTGGAACTCGGCGGCGACCGGCCGGACTGACCGGACCTGTTCGCGGCACCGGCGGCAGTGTCCGATCCCGGTCGCGGCTTTCTGCGCCGTCTGCTGCTCTGGGTAGGGTGACCTTGACGGACGGAGGCGATCTATGACGGCAGAGCACCCCTCGGCGCCGACTGACCCATCCGGTGCCACGCCGGACCACCACGAGTCGATTCTGCTCGACGCGCCGACCACGGCCGACCTGCGGGCAAAGGTGACCCAGGCGTGGCAGGAGTTCGCCCGGGCGTTCGCCGAACGGCTGCGGGAGTTGCCCGCCGGCACCCACGTCGAGCTGACCCTGGACCCCACCGCCTCCGGCACCGGGGACGCCGTCTACTCGATCAGCGTGGACCTCGGCGCCGACGGGCAGGTGACGGCGCGGGCCGTCGGCAATGCCACCCTCCCCCAGGGCTACCGGTTGGACCGGTCGGCGGTGGCGGACATGATCGCGCTCGGCTGGTCGCCGCCCGGGGTGGTCGAGGGGTCGGGGGAGGACTTCGGCCTGGCCGTCACCACGGCGGAGGCGAGCAAGCTCGCCGCGTTGCTCTCCCGCACGTTGCGGGACGTGTACGGCGCACCGCACCCGGCCTTCCTGGTCTACCTGGTGCACGACGAGCAGGGTGCCCCGGTCCCGGTGGAACCGTTGGGTACCGCCCGCAGCGAGTTCGGGCCGGACCGCGACGTCGAGGCCGATCTCGACGAGGCGTTGGCCGCCGCGGCGAGCGCCCAGCCGGCCAAGGAGCAGGTGCTCGCCCTGGACGACCGGGTGCGTACCGTCGTCTCGACGATGTTGAAGTCCGAGTCCGACAAGTTGCAGATCGACTCGGACGGCGACATCAACATCCGCGCCGGATCGGCGATGGTCTTCGTCCGGATCCGGGACAACCCCCCGCTGGTCGACGTCTTCTCCCCGGTGCTGACCGAGGTCGAGCCGACCGAGCGGCTGTACGTGAAGCTCTCCGAGCTGACCAACCGGATGCCGATCGGCCGGCTGTACTGCGCCGAGGACACCGTCTGGGCGTCCATCCCGGTCTTCGGCCGGGACTTCCAGCCGACCCACCTGATGTTGGCCGTGCAGGTGATGACCGGGCTCGCCGACGAGCTGGACGACCGGCTGCACGGCGAGTTCGGCGGGAAGCGCTTCTTCGGCGAGGGCGACAAGCCGGCGAAGCGGGACGACGACGGGGAGCACCGCACCGGCATGTACCTCTGAACCACCCGCCAAGCCGGCCCGCCGGCCCGCCCGCCCGCGGGCTGTGGCCGGCGGGTCAGGTCGGGTCAGCGGGTGCTGGGCCCCACCCCGGGGGACTCGGCCAGCCGGGAGAGCACGATGGTGCTCCGGGTGGAGGTCACGAAGGGCTCCGCGCGCAGGCGTTCCAGCGCGGCCTCCAGGTGGCCGATGTCGGCCGCGCGCAGGTGCACCAGCGCGTCGGCCTCGCCCGAGACGGTGTACGCGCCGACCACCTCCGGGTGCCGCCGGGTGGCCGCGCCGAGCTGTGCCGGGGTGGTGCGGCCGGCGCAGAACAGCTCGACGAAGGCCTCGGTGGTCCAGCCGACCGCCGCCGGGTCGACCACCGCGGTGAAGCCCTTGATCACCCCGGTGGAGCGGAGCCGGTCGACCCGCCGCTTCACCGCAGGTGCGGAGAGTGACACCCGGAGACCGATGTCGGCGTACGAAGTGCGCGCGTCCGCGACGAGCAACGCAATGATCTGCTGATCCACGCCGTCTATCTGCAACGTTCCGCCCTCGGGAAGCAATGTTCATGGCTGTTACCAAAGTTGTACGCTACCTACGCTTGGTGACCGTGAACCAGCAGCGAGTCGCGCGAAAGCGGACGTACCTCATGTGCCCGCCGGAGCACTTCACCGTCGAGTACGCGATCAACCCGTGGATGGATCCGCAGACCCCGGTCGACCCGGAGTTGGCGGTCAAGCAGTGGGACCGGCTCCGGGAAACGCTGACCGGGCTGGGCCACGAGGTGTTCGTCCTCGATCCCGAGCCCGGCCTGCCGGACATGGTGTACGCCGCCAACGGGGCCTTCACGGTGGACGGCACCGGCTACGGTGCGCGGTTCAAGCACGAGCAGCGGGCCGCCGAGGCCGCCGCGCACCAGGCCTTCTACCGGGAGCGTGGCTGGCGGTTCGTCGCGCCGCTGCGTACCAACGAGGGCGAGGGCGACTTCGCGTACCTGCCGGCGGCCCACGGCGGGCTGATCCTGGCCGGGTACGGCTTCCGGACCGAGTTGCCGGCCCACGCCGAGGCGCAGGAGGCCCTCGGCCGCCCGGTGGTGTCGCTGAACCTGGTCGACCCACGCTTCTACCACCTGGACACCGCGCTCGCCGCGCTGGACGACGGCAACGTCGGCTACTTCCCGGGTGCCTTCTCTGCGGCCAGCCAGCAGGTGCTCGCCCAGCTCTTCCCGGACGCGGTGCTCGCCGACGACACCGACGCGTTGGCGTTCGGGCTGAACCTGGTAAGCGACGGGCTGAACGTGGTCCTGAACAGCGAGGCCACCCGGCTCGCCGGCCGGTTGCGGGCCGTCGGCTACCAGCCCGTGCCGGTGGAGCTGGCCGAGTTGAAGAAGGGCGGCGGCAGCGTCAAGTGCTGCGTCGCCGAGCTACGCCCCTGAACCGTCCCAGGCCGCCCGCCGTCCCGGACCGCCCGCCGTCTCAGGCCGCCCGGCCGCCCGGCCACGGTCAGGTCAGGTCAGGTCAGGTCAGCCGAGCGTGGCCAGCTCGTTGACCAGGACGTTGGAGAGCAGCTCGCCGTCGCGGTCGACCTTGCGCAGGTACCAGCGCTGCTGCGGGGTACGTGACTGGTTGAACTGCCACGGCCCACGCGGACTGTCGATCTGACCGACCTTGCCCATCGCCAGGTTGACCTCCTGCGCGGTCGGCGTCGGGCCGGCGAGCCGGATGGCCGAGTCGAGCACCTGCGCCGCGTCGTAGGAGGCCATCGCGTAGGTGGTCGGCGAGGAGTTGTAGATCCTGCGGTAGGCCGAGGCGAACTCCCGGTTGGCGGTGTTGTTCAGGTCGGCCGAGTAGTTCAGCGCGGTCATGATGCCCTCGGCGTCGGCCTCCCGGCTCTCGCTGAGGACCGTACCCTCGGTCAGGAAGCCCGGCGCGTAGACCGCGCCCCGGTAGCCGGCCCGGCGCAGCTGCTTGATGAACTGCACGGCGGACGGGCCGGTGAAGAAGCAGAAGACCGCGGTCGGGTTGCGGTTCAACGCCCGGGTGATGTCGGCGGTGTACGTGTCGTTGCCGGGCTCGGTGGTGGCGTCGGTCCAGACGACCGGGTCGGCGATGCGGGGGTCGTCGGCGCCGAAGCCGGCCCGGAAGCCCTCGATGACGTCCCGGCTGCCGACGTTCTCCGGTGCGATCATGGCGATCCGGCCGCCGCGCGGGAACTGCTGCCGCAGGTACGACCCCATCGCCTCGCCGGGCTCGTTGAGCACGTACGAGGTGCGCCAGATGTAGACGACACTCTGCAGGGCGGCCGGTGAGGCGTTGGAGCCGACCAGGGGCACCCTGGCCTGTTCGACCAGGTCCCGGATGCCGATCATGACCGTTGAGCTGACCACCCCGGTGAGGGCGAGTACGCCCTGCTTGAGTAGCCCGTCCACGGCTGCCTGACCGGACTTGGCGGTCTCGCCCTCGTCGGCGGTGATCAGGTTGACCGGGTGGCCGCCCAACCGTTGGTCGTTGAGGTCGAGAAAGAGCTTGAACCCGTTGATGATCTCGGTGCCGATCGGCTTGAGACCCCCGGTGGTCGGCGCGACCAGACCGATCTTGACGGGGGTGCCGTTGTCGGTCGGTGCGCTCTCGTCCTCGGAGCCGCAACCAGCGACCAGCCCGGTGGTGCCGAGCGCGGCCAACAGTTGCAGTGCCCGTCTGCGGTTCATCGGCGACACCGAAGTCCTCTCCAGGTCAGTGGCAGGGGCCTGATCACCGCCCCTCGGCGTTTTACCTGTTCGAAAGTGCTGCGTCAATCATTGTGCAGGGACCGTAACGCGCTGGTCACCTGGGGCCAGGCCGCCGAATCGGGATCGATGAGCGCGAAATGCTCACATCGATCAATCTCGACGAGTTCGACCTCGGATCCGGTCGCCTGTGCGGTCGCCACGAAAGCCCTGCTCATCGCCACCGGCACCTGCTGGTCGAGGGTTCCGTGCAGCACCACCACCCGGCGCCGCAGGGGCAGCCGGCTCCTCGGGTCGGCGGCGGCGTACCGGTCGGGAAACTCCGCCGGGCCACCGCCGAGCAGCGCGGCCACCGCCCCACCGTCCAGATCCAGCCGGTACGCCTCGGCGAGGTCGGAGACCGGCGCGAGCGCCAGCACCCCGCCGACGGCCTGCGGGGCGACCGCCGCGACGTGCAGGGCCAACTGTCCGCCGGCCGAGTGCCCGAGCAGGATCGGCGGGCCGGGTGCCAACTGGTCGCCCAACGCGGTGGCGACCAGTCCGGGCAGCGCCGCGACCCCGGTGACCACGTCCGACAGGGTGTCGGCCCCTCCGGTGCCGCGGCGGTACTCCAGTTGCGCCACCGGGTGTCCCAGCCCGGCCAGGGCGGCCGCCAGCGGGCCGGTGTGGCCGCGGTCGTACTCCGGTCGCCAGAAACCGCCGTGGATCACCACGACCAGCGGTCGGGGCGGGCCCTGGCCGGCGGGGCGGCGGACGTCGGCGACCTGATCCGGATGCCCGCCGTAGTGGACGATGCTGTCCGCTGTCGGGGCGGGCCGGGTGAGTACGGCGCGCGGATCGGTGGCCATGGCCGCGACCCTAGCGCGTCGACCGTCCGCCCGGCGCCCCACATCGGTGCAGGCCAGCACCCACGGTGACGGCCGGCGGTCGCGGACCGCCACGGCCGCCCGGTACGTGGCGACTTCCGGCCCCGTGCCATGGGATGGCCCGAATCGACCCGGTCGGTGTGGGATCACTGCCCGAATGGGACATCCGGTGCCGGCGCACGGCCCGGTCCGGTCCGCGGCGTGCTCCGCCACCGGTCCCGGCGAGCGGAGCGGTGCGGCCCTGGGTCAAGATGGGTGCCATGACGCAAGCACGTTCTGCTGGACAGAGTGACGAGCCGGACCGCGACGGCACCGGCGTGCCCGGCACCGTGGTGGTGGTCGGCCCGGACGGGCGACCGGTCGGCACCGTGCAGACCGACGAGGCGGCCGGCGGCGAGGACCCGGCCCGGCTGGTCGAGCAGCCGGCCAAGGTGATGCGGATCGGCAGCATGATCAAGCAGCTGTTGGAGGAGGTCAAGGCCGCTCCGCTCGACGACGCCAGCCGGCACCGGATGCGGGAGATCCACGAGCGGTCGATCGTCGAGCTGAAGGAGGGCCTCGCCCCGGAGCTGCGCGAGGAACTGGAGCGGATCTCGCTGCCCTTCACCGAGGAGAAGGCCCCCAGCGAGGGTGAGCTGCGGATCGCCCACGCCCAGCTGGTCGGCTGGCTGGAGGGCCTCTTCCACGGCATCCAGGCCGCGCTGGTGGCCCAGCAGATGGCCGCCCGGGTGCAGCTGGAGCAGATGCGCTCGGGGCAGCGGGCGCTGCCCAGCGGCCCCGGCGGACTCATCCCGGGCATGCCGGGGATGGGGCAGCCCGGCGGCGAGGGGCACAACACCGGTCAGTACCTCTGACTCAGCCCACCCCGAAGATCTTCTCCAGGTACGCGGCCACGCCGTCCTCGGAGTTCGCCGAGGTGACCTCGTCGGCGACCGCCAGGACGGCGGGGTGCGCGTTCGCCACCGCCACCGCCCGCCCGGCCCAGGTCAGCATCGGCACGTCGTTGGGCATGTCGCCGAAGGCCAGCACGTCCCGGGCGGCGATGCCGTCCCGCTCGCAGTACCACGCCAGGCCGGCGGCCTTGGTCACCCCGCTCGCCGAGATCTCCACCAACCCGGTGTACGACGAGTGCGTCGCCTCGGCCAGCCCCCGCAACGCCCCGGCCACCACCGCCAGGAACAGGTCCGGATCCTGCTCACCGCCGCGGGCCAGCAGCTTCACCGCCGGTGCCGAGAGCAGCTCCTCCACCGACTCGACGGCCCGGATCGCGTCGTCGTCGGAGTCCCAGCGCAGCGGGTAGTGCGCCTCGTGCCGCATCTGCCGGCCGTCGCCGATCTCCACCGCGAAGCTCACCCCGGGCACCTCGGCCCGTAGCCGCTGGGCCACCTGGGCGAGGATGTCCGGGGCGAGCGGGTCGGCCCGCAGCACCTCGTCGGTGGTCGGGTCGTACACCACTGCGCCGTTGGCGCAGACCGCCGGCAGTGGCTCGACGAGCTGCTCGTACACCAGGTCCAGCCAGCGGATCGGGCGGCCGGTGACCAGCACGACAGGCGTGCCCTGGGCGCGGATGCGGGCCAGCAGGTCGGCGGTACGGCGGCTGATCGTCCGGTCGTCGCTGAGCAGGGTGCCGTCGATGTCGGTGGCCACCAGGCGCGGGGTCTCTCCCATCAGCGCGAGAGTAGCCGATCGAGATACACCGCCACCCCGTCGTCGTCGTTGCGCAGGGTGACCTCGTCGGCGGCGGACCGCAGCAGCGGGTGCGCGTTGGCCACCGCCACCCGGGCCCAGCCGGCCCACTCGAACATCGGCAGGTCGTTGGGCATGTCCCCGAAGACCAGCACATCCGCCGGGTCGACCCCGAGGGCCTGCGCCACCACGGTCAGCCCGGTGGACTTGTCCACCCCGGGCGGGCAGATCTCCACGAAGCCGAGCCCGGCCTGGGTGAGCGTGGCCACCTGCGGCGGCACGATCCGGCGGGCGATCTCCAACAGGTGGTCGACGTGGTGGTCGGCGGTCCGGACGAAGGCCTTGATCACGTCGCCGGAGATGCACTCGGCGCGGGTGCGCTCCTCGAACCGGTCCTGGTAGGGCCAGCTCGGGTGGTAGTCACCCCAGAGCGGCGCGTCGTGGTCGTCCAGCGCCTCGACCATCACGGTCAGCGGGCCGACCTCGGCCTCCAGGTCCACCAGCAGGCGGGCCAGCACCTCGCCGGAGAGTCGCTCGTCGCAGAGCACCACCGGGCCGTCGGGGTCGCTCTGGTCCACCACCCGGCCACCGCCGGCCATCACCAGGTAGTCGGCGGCCCGGATGTCGTTGCGGGTCAGCTCGGTCAGTCGCGGTCCGCGGCCGGTCGCGCCGACCACCGGGATGCCGGCGGCCCGGACCCGGTCCAGCACACCATGGGTGTACGCGGACACCGTGTCGTCGCTGCGTACCAACGTCCCGTCGAGGTCGGTGGCGATCAGTTTGGGCAGTCCCGGGCGGGTCATGGCTCCTCCTTCGCCCGCCGCCGTCGGGCCCGGTCGTCCGGTCGTCGGTGCCTCCGATCCTCCAACGGCGGGCAGCAACCGTACCTCGGTGAACCGGTCGCAACCATGGCTTCCGCGCGAATCGGGCACCAACCCGCGGCGACCACCCGGTGACCCCCTGACCAGCCACTGCCCCGCACTCCGTCCGCCCGTCCTCCGCTGCCCCTGCCCCGCCACCCGTGGGGCTGCTCCCCTACGTGCCTGAAAGATCCTGTGCGGCGGGCGCCGGGGTGCGGTGGGGTGGGTGTCGGGGTGGGATGGTGCGGTCAGGCTGGGGGTTCGGGGCGGGCGAACGGGACGGCGGGTCCGACGGTGAGGTCGGCCGGAGCGGGCAGCTCGTCGTCGTCCGGTTGCGGGCGGTCCCGGCGACCAGGCCACCGCCATCCGGGGCTGTCGGTCGGTGCCTCGGTGGCCTGGCCGCTGAGCTGTAGCGCCGCCACGAGCAGGAGGCAGCCGACGAAGGCCATCACCAGGCCGCGACCGTACTCGACCTGGAAGCCGTCCTCGGGGGAGTAGAAGAGGGTGCGCTGGCTCGGCTCGTCGAGCGAGAAGGCCGTGGCCACCAGCAGCGCCAGCAGCGCTCCGGTGAGCGCCAACCCGGCCAACCGGGCGTTGGGCCGTACCGCCGGGGTGCCGGCCAGCGCGAGGACCACCACAGCGCTCAGCACCAGCAGGCCGACCAGGTAACCGGCCCCGAAGCCGCCGACCTCGGAGACGTTGCCGGGCACCCGCAGGACCGTGTCCGCCCCGGGGCCGCTGTCCGGCACGGTCATCACCAGCCACTCGCCGACCAGCGAGGCCATCGCGGCAACCGCGCCCAACCCGGCCAGCACCGGCGGTAGCCGTCGGTCCCGGCCCAGGCCGGCGAGCGTACGCCCGAAACGACCCGACGACGGTGCCGCCGGCTCGTCCGGTCCCCATTCCAGGACGGCCGGCCCGTCGGAGCGGTCGTTCTGCCGGGGAACGGGAAGATCCTGGGACATCGGCCACCCTTCCGCCTGCGCGAGCCTGAGCCGTCGGTGGACCCGCGTTGCCGCTGGACCCGGCCGTGCCGGGGCTGGACCCGGCCGTGCCGGGGCTGGACCCGGCCGTCGGCCTCCCGCCGAATCATGACACAACCGGCGGTCGCCGGCCGGGTCCCGACCCTCCGACGCCCTGGCCCGCGGATGTCGTACCTGCCGGTGTCGTGGCCCGCCCGTGGCGGGCGGGGCGGACCGGCGGGCGGGCACCGAGTCGGTGGGACGGTCGCCGCTGGACCCGGCGTCGGTTAGCGTCGGGGAATGCCTATCCGTACCGCATCCGCACAGTGGCAGGGCACCCTCACCGAGGGGTCCGGGACCATCAGCACCGGCAAGGGCGGCCTCGCCGGGAACTACTCGTTCAAGTCGCGCTTCGAGGAGGGCGAGGGGACCAACCCCGAGGAGTTGATCGGCGCGGCCCACGCCGGTTGTTTCTCGATGGCGCTCAGCAAGGCGCTGGCCGACGCCGGCTCGCCGGCCACCTCGGTGCAGACCACCGCCAAGGTCCACCTGGACAAGACCGACGCCGGTATGACGGTCACCCGGATCGACCTGGAGACGGTCGGCCAGGTGCCGGGCCTCGACGAGGCCCAGTTCACCAAGCTCGCCGAGGCCGCCAAGGAGAACTGCCCGATCTCGCGGCTGCTCTCCCCGGGCGCGCAGATCAGTCTCAGCGCGCGCCTCGCCGCCTGACGTACACCGCTTTCTGTTCGACGGGCACCCGGCCGCCCCGCCTCCGGGCGGGGGGTCGGGCATCCCTCGACCTCGCCACCCCGGCCGGCCCTTGCTCCCGTCCGGCCGCTGCCCCGCCGGCCGACCCGGCGAAGCCTGGCCGTCGCCTGACGAACCCGCCCGGTCCCCGGCATCGGTCGCCGCCCGGCGTTCCGGCCCGGCTGCCGGCAGAATGGACGACGTGCCCGTCGAGATGAGCCGAGAACGTTTCGAGGAACTGGTAGGTGAGGCGCTCGACGAGGTGCCCGAGGAACTGCTCGGGTTGATGAGCAACGTGGTGATCCTGGTGGAGGACGACTCGCCACCGGGCGAGCCGGAGCTGCTCGGCCTCTACGAGGGCCACGCCCTCACCGACCGGGGCTGGGACTACGCCGGGGTGCTGCCGGACCGGATCTTCATCTACCGCCGACCGATCCTGCGGATCTGCGACTCCGACGAAGACGTCGTCGAGGAGGTGGCGGTGACCGTGGTGCACGAGATCGCCCACCACTTCGGCATCGACGACGAGCGGCTGCACGAGCTGGGCTGGGGCTGACCTGCTGCCGGTTCGGCGGATGCCGGCCGGTTGCGGCGCTGACCTACCTTCACAGGCAGGTACGCGAATCAGGAGGCACCTTCACCATGCGCAGCGAGCTGTTCTCCGCGGAGAACCTGGAGAGGGAGTCCGCGCAGCCCGGTATGCGGCTGCAGAACTCCAAGATGTTGAAGATCGCCCTCAACGGGGAGACGATGGCCCGGGTCGGGTCGATGGTCGCCTATCAGGGGCAGATGCAGTTCCAGGCGCTCGGCTCCGGCGGGCTCGGCAAGTTCCTCAAGCAGAAACTCACCGGCGAGGGCGTCCCGCTGATGAAGGTCACCGGCGTGGGTGACCTCTTCCTCGCCGACTTCGCCAAGGACGTGCACATCATCGACCTGGAGCCGGGGGACGCGCTCTCCATCAACGGCTCCAGCGTGCTGGCCTTCGACTCCGGCCTGCAGTACGACGTCCGGATGGTCGGCGGGGCCGGGATGGCGTCGTCCGGCCTGTTCAACTGCGTCTTCACCGGGCACGGCCGGATCGCCATCACCACCAAGGGCACCCCGGTGGTGCTCAGTGTCGACGCACCCACCTACGTCGACCCGCAGGCGGCGGTCTGCTGGTCGGCCAGCCTGCAGACCGGCTACCACCGGGCCGAGCAGCTCGGGCTGGGCACCCTGCTCGGCCGGCGTACCGGTGAGGCTTTCACGATGAGTTTCGCCGGGCAGGGGTTCGTGGTGGTGCAGCCCTCCGAGGAGGCACCGGTGACCGGCAGCGGCCAGCAGGAGCAGCGCGGCGGCCTCGGCAGCCTCCTCAGCTGAGCGGTAGGGAAGGGCCCCCGGTCAACGCTTCCGGTAGCGCAGGGGCCCCCTCTTAACCCGGCCCGCGCGTTAACCCGGCCCGCGCGGTGCCTCACTCGCCGGTGCGTAGCCGGGCCAGCCAGGCCGCCGCATCGGTGTAGTCGGCGTCGGAGAGACCGGCCGGGGCCGGCACCGGCCGGTCTTCGTCCGTCGCGGTCCAGCGGTGCCGGGGGTACGAGCCGAGGAAGCGTACGTCCGCGCAGACCCGACGCAGCCCCTGCAGCGCCTCACCGAGCCGGGCGTCCGCCACGTGCCCGGCACAGTCGAGGAAGAAGACGTACCGGCCCAGGGCCTCCCCGGTGGGGCGGGACTCGATCCGGGTCAGGTTCACCCCGCGGACGGCCAACTCCATCAGCACCGACAGCAGCGCGCCCACCCGGTCGTGGGCGATGTAGACCGCCAGCGAGGTGAGGTCGTCGCCGGTGGCCGGTGGTGGTGGGCCGGGGCGGGAGACGAGGGCGAACCGGGTGACCGCGTCCGGATGGTCGGCGATCTTGTCGGCCATCACGGCCAGCCGGTGCCGGGCCGCCCCGATCGGGGCGCAGATCGCCGCGTCGTACTCGCCGGTGGCCGCGCCGGCTGCCGCCGCGCCGTTGGAGAGGACGTCCACGACCACCGCGTCCGGCAGGTACGTGCGCAGCCACCGCCGGCACTGGGTGGAGGCCTGGGGGTGGGCCGCCACGGCGCGTACCGAGGTCAGTGGGGTGGCGGTGCGGGCGGCGAGAACGAAGTCCACCGGCAGGACCACCTCGCGGGTGATCAGCAACGGTTCCCCCTCGGCCAGCTCGTCGAGGGTCACCCCGACCACCCCGCCGATCGAGTTCTCCAGCGGCACCAGGGCCGCGTCGGCGTCGCCGCTGCGAACGTTCTCCAGCGCCTCGGGCACACTGCGGGCGGGCGTCCGGGTGCCGTGTTCGGCAGCGGGGACGGTGCGCAGCGCCTGCTCGGCGAAGGTGCCTTCGGGGCCGAGGTAGACGAAACGGGTCGGCGGTGTTCCGGGCATGTCGACAGCCTACGCACCTGGTTCGCCGGGACAGGCCAGCGTCCGGATGCCGGCCGGGGCCGTGGCCCGTACCTCGGCGGAGCAGACGTCGGTGCCGGCGGTGACCAGCTCCGGCGCGTTCGACCGGCCCCGGGTGACGACCTGGAGCTCCTCGTGTCCGGTCACGTCCAGCACCGTGTAGTGCCAGTCGTCAGCGCAGAGCGGTCCGGTGCGTACCCGGGTCTGGACCCTGTCGGGCAGCACTGCCGCCGGACCCCGCAGCAGCGCGATCACCCGGCTGCCGGTGGGCCCGTCGGCGCAGGCCGTGGCGACCGGGCCGAGGCCGGTCGGGCCCGGTGCCGGGCCGGGCAGGCCACCGACGGCGCCGGGACCACCGGGCACGCCCGGCAGCACCGGGCCCGCCGTCCCGCCCGGCAACACCGGCTGACCCGGCAACACCGTCCCCGGCAGCATCGGCTGACCGGGCAACACTGGCTGACCCGGCGCCGCCGTCCCTTCCGGCAGCACCGTTCCGCCCGGCGCGGGACCGGCGGCCGGATCGGTGGGGACGGCGCTGGGCGCCGACACGGTCGGCCTCGGTGCGCTCGACCGCTGCAGCTCGGGCGGGGTGCCACAGGCGGCCAGCGGTACGGCGGCGAGCAGCGCGACCCCGACGAGGTACCGGGGGCGGCGCGGTGGGTTGGGCGGCACGAGCCGATCCTTGTATCGATGGGCATGGCTGTGGTCGGGTGGCTCAGCTCATCGTAGGAGGCATCCGGCCCCCGGTGAAGGAGCGGACGGGCGTCAGACCTCGGAGAGGAAGGTGAGCGAGCCGGCGACCACGCTGCCGGTGAGCACCGGCGTGGAGATGGCGTCCACTGTCGCGTCCGGCGCGCCGGCGGCGGCCTGGATGCGCAGCAGTCCCCGGGCCAGCCGGCCGGAGTGCAGGGCCAGCAGCGGTGGGATCTTGTCGGTGTCCTGCTCGGTCAGCTCACCCCGGTACGCGGTGAAGTCGAGCAGCCGGAGGCCACCGTCGAGCAGCGGCAGGCCGATCACGTCCTCCGGTCGGCCGAGGCAGAGCAGCCGGCAGCCGGACGACGAGACAGCCACCACCCTGGTCTCCGCGTCGATCAGCAGGCAGGGCTCGGCCGCGTGTGAGACGGTGGCCGCCCACCTGTGGAGGCTGTCGTACTCCGGCTCGTCGGCCCGTACGGTCGGCACGAAGGCTTCCGAGAGCGAGAGTTCGACGTGGGCCACCGCGCCTCCTAGGTACACCGCCGGTCCGTCCACGCTAGCCGGTCGTCGTGCTTCCCGCCCGGCCACGCCGGAGCGCTGCCGGGTCGCCGGTGGAGCCGGACACCCGAACGCGGACGGCGTGGACGGAGGGACGAGACAGCTCGGTGGAACGGGCCACGTGGCGTCGCCCGAGACGTTACCGGCGGTTGGCCGCCTTGTCAGCGGCCGTTCGGCCCTCGTCGTACCACCGGTAGTCGGCGGCGGGACGGTACGTGCCGTTCAGCCAGGTCCCGGGATGCTGCGCGACCTGGGACAGCTTGTCGGCGGTGGCCGGACTGATCCGGTTGCCCCCGGCCACGAGGAGCCGGTCCAGCTCCCGGTGGGTCGCCATCAGACAGTCCTTCGGCAGGCCGTAGACGCTGATGACGCCGGAGCCGACGAAGGTCAGCACCGGCGTCACCGGGATGGGCAGCCCGACCGCGTCGGAGAGCGCCTTGCTGGCCCGCTTGGCGTCCCGCCGGGTCTCCTGGACGTACGCCGGACGCTTGCCGTTGATCTGCACCACGTCCCCGGCGACCAGCACCCGGGCCCGGCCGTGGTCGGCGATGGTGATCGCGAAGAGCCCGCTCGGCCCGATGGCGAGGTAACCCGCACGTTCGTCGTGGCCGTGGTCGAGCAGCAGGTCGGACACGTCCGTCCGGGGCCACTCGACGACATGCCAGGAGGGCCCGAGATGGTCGAGCTGCCCGAGCGCACGGGCCCCGGCGGCCTCGAGCCGGCGCGCACCGCGCTCGGCCCGGCGGCGACGAGCCCACTCCATGGGTGTCGGTCGAGCCGCTCCCAGCAGACCGGGGGACTCGCCCCGGGGCGGTTGGGAGGCATCGGCGGGCGGCAGCGCCCGACCGGTGGGTACGGCTCGTCGTGCGGGAAAGACAGTCATCGCGACCTCCGGCAAAAGGTCCCTCGAAGTTATGTCCCCACTACCCTACGTCGCCAGGGGCGGTGGTCGGCAAGTCGGAGCGCCGGAGTGAGTGCGGATGAATGCCGTATTCATCCACGGTTCTTTTTCCGCATGCCGTCAATCCCTGCCTACCCTGCCATGGTGACTCACTACGTGGACAGCGAAGTCGGCGTGCTCGGCACGGTCATCCTGCACCGGCCGGGACCGGAACTCGCCCGGCTCACCCCCCGGAACAACGACTCGCTGCTGTTCGACGCCATCCCATGGGTGGGCAGGGCGCAGGAGGAGCATGACGCCTTCGCCGCCGCGCTGCGCGGTCGGGGGGTGGAGGTGCTGTATCTCGCCGACCTCTTGGCCGAGACACTCGCGGTCGCCGACGCCCGCAGTCACCTCACCGAGCAGGTGCTCGTTTCGCCCCGGCTCGGTGACGCCCTACGCCGCCGGACCGCCGAGCAGCTGGCCTATCTGGACCCCGCCGCCCTCGCCGACGTGCTCATCGCCGGCCTCGCCCACGAGGAACTGCGGATCAGCCCGGAGCGCCCCGGCGGCCTGGTCTACAGCCTGCTGGACCGGCACGACTTCGTCATCGACCCGCTGCCCAACCTGCTCTTCACCCGGGACTCCGCGGTCTGGGTAGGCGACCGGGTGGCGGTCACCAGTCTGGCCATGCCGGCCCGCCGCCGGGAGAGCACGCTCACCGACGCGATCTACCGGCACCACCCCCGGTTCGTCGGCACCGAACTCGTCTACCACCCCGGGCTGGAACACCTGGAAGGCGGTGACGTGCTGCTCATGGCCCCCGGGGTGCTCGCCGTCGGGGTGGGCGAACGGACCACGCCGGCCGGAGCGGAACGCCTCGCCCGACAGGTCTTCGCCGCCGACCTGGCCCACACCATGCTGGTGGTCCCGATCGCCCAGGAGCGGGCCACCATGCACCTGGACACGGTCTGCACCATGGTCGACGTGGACGCCGTGCTGATGTACCCGAACGTGGCGGACACGCTGGCGGCGTACACGGTGGTGGCGGAGCCCGACGGCGAGCCGCGGGTGAGCGGCCCGGCACCGTTCCTGCGCGCCGCCGCCGACGCGATGGGCCTGGACCGGCTCCGGGTCATCGACACCGGTCTGGACCCGGTCACCGCCGAGCGGGAGCAGTGGGACGACGGCAACAACACCCTCGCCCTGGCGCCCCGGCTCTGTGTCGGCTACGAACGCAATGTCGAGACCAACGCCCAGCTCGAACGGGCCGGCATCGAGGTGATCCGGATCGCCGGCTCCGAATTGGGCTCCGGCCGGGGCGGCCCCCGCTGCATGTCCTGCCCCGTCACCCGCGACCCCCTCCCAGGTGTAAGGAAGGGCCCCTTCCTATCGCTTTCTGATGTACAGGGGGCCCTTCCTTACCCCTCAGCGGAGGGTTAGTTGGCGGCCTACCAGGCCCTGCCTCGCCCGGCGGCCCGCGGGGTCCAGGGGCGTCGGGTCGGCCAGTGCCTCGGCGTACCGCTTGGCGAACTGCGTCACCGGGTCCTCCCACTCGGCGGCCGGCACGTCCGGGGGCAGGTCCCAGACCGGCGCCAGGCGACCGTGCGCGCGGAACATGCCGGCGAAGCGGGTGTGGTCGCCGAGGGTCAGGGTGCCGGCCGCGCCGAGGCGGGCCAGGGTGTCCAGGGCGGCGTCCTCGTCGTCGGGCAGCACCCACCGCACGTGCGCCTTCTCCGGCACCTGGCACCAGTACGCGGCCCGCGCCGCCGAGAGCCGCACGGTGGGGTAGACGGCGGCGTTGGCGCGCTCCAGCGACGCCTGCACGGTCGGGTTCCCGGCGGCCTCCGGCTCCAGCCAGAACTCGAAGCCCTCGTGCATGCTGATCTCCAGCGGGGCGTCGACGAGGACGTCCTGCAGACGCGGTCCCTCGCCGGGCATCGGGGGCACCTGGACCGGCTGACCCGGCTCGGTACGCAGCGCGCAGAGCAGCGCCTCGGCCAGGTCCCGGGAGACGTCGCCGGACTGCTGGTGCCGCTGGAGGCCGACGAAGACCTGACCGTCCGCCCGGCTCATCGCCGGTGCGGCCATCGGCAGCACGGTGGCCAGGACCACCGGGCGGTCGCCGTGCTCGGCCACCAGGTCCTCGGTGAGCCGCAGCGGCGCGGAGGCGGCCGGCACCAGCTCACGCAGGGCGATCCATTCCGGCTCGTCGACCAACCCCTCGAAGGGCCGGGGTACGAAGACGTCGCGTACCTTGGTGCGCTTCGGGCTGGCCTCGCCGGCCCGCTGACTCTTTCGACGCTTGCTCACGCCGAGACAGCCTAGACGACCCGACGACCAGGCCCGGACGACCAGGCCCGGCCCGGTCCGGCGACCAGGCCCGACCCGACCCGGACGACCAGACCCGACCCGGCGACCAGGCCCGGCTCAGGTGGGGACCAGGTCTCCCCGGGCGGCGGTGGCGGGCTCGAAGTCGGCCCAGACGCTCTGGCCCAGGCCGTCGCGGTCCACGCCCCACCGGGTCGACAGTCCGGCCACGATGTGCAGCCCCCGGCCGCCCACCGCGTCCGGCCCGGCCACCCGCAGCCGCGGGCCGTCGGCGGAACCGCCGTCGGTGACCCGCAACTGGACGCGTACCCCGTGCGGGGTCGACCAGAGCCGCCAGGCGACCCGGACCACCCCGCCGGGCAGCGCGTCGGCGTGCCGGACCGCGTTGCCCACCAGTTCGGCCAGGACGGCTACCAGGTCGGGCAGGAGCAGCGGGGGTACGACGTCGACGAGCTCGTCGGCCAACCGGCGCCGGGCCAACCGGGCGCCGACGGCATGGTGCGGCACCACCACGCACCACGAACGCTCGGTCCGTCCCGTTTCCACGGTCGCCCTCTCACCCTGTCGCCGCACCGGTCACCCGCGCGGCAGCCGCACCTCTGCGACCGTACCGCCCCCGGCTCGAGGGCGGAGTGATACCCACCCATTCTGCTGTTCCACGATCTGCCGGACGAGATAGAGGCCCAGCCCGGCACCGGGATACCGACGCCGGTCACCGGACTCACCCTGCCAGAACCGTTCGAAGGCCCGTTCCACGTGTTCGGGGCGGATGCCGATGCCCCGGTCGCTGACCCGGAACGCGACCGTCTGCTCGTCGGCGTCGGCGGTGATCTCGATAGGTGCGCCGGGCAGGGAGTACTTGCCCGCGTTGGTGCTCAGCTCGGTCAGCACGGTGGCCAGGTTCTGCCGGAACCCGCAGGCCCTGGGCAGGTCGGCGGGCAGGTCGAGGCGGAGCCGCTCGCGGATCTCGGCGGGCAGGTCGGCGACCGCGTCCCGCAGGGCCGCACCGAGGTCGAACCGGGCGGGTGGCTCCGCGCCGGGGGCGGCCTCGGCGGCCGAGGAGAGCAGCCGGTCGACCAGTCGGGCCAGCTCGTTGGCGCGTTGACCGATGACCAGGGCGGCCTGCCGACGATCGGTGTCGGTGAGCGAGTCCCAGTGGTTGCAGAGGGTGTCCGCGTACCCCTTGATCACGGTGACCGGGGTGCGCAGTTCGTGGCTGGTCACCGCCACGAACAACTCGCGGTCCCGGTCCCGCCGCTGCTGGTCGGTGATGTCGCGGAAGGTGACCACCCGCAGGTTGCCCGGCCCCGGCAGCTCACCCGAGTTGATCTTCAGCCAGCGGCCGTCGGGCAGCCGGTGGTCCAGCGCCCGGCCGGGCGGCGGCAACGGGAACGGCAGCGGACGGTTGAGCGCCTCGGCGGCGGAGTGGCCGGTGACCTGCGTGGCTGCCGGGTTCCAGAGCCGTACCCGGCCGTCCGGGTCGACCACCGCGAGACCGTCGGCCAGCGCCGCCACCACCGGCCCCTCGGTGTGTACGGGCAGCCCGTTGCGATTGCCGTACAGGTGCGCGACGCAGGCGGCCAGGTACCCGACGACCGCCCGCTCGGTGGCGTCCAGGGAATCCCGCGCCTCCGGGTAGAGCACGTGCAGGCTGCCCACGGTCACCCCACCGAGTTCGGCCCGGCCGACGACCATCCACCGCAGGCCCCGCTCGGCCAGCTCACCCGCGAGGTGACCGGGCAGGTGGGTCATCCGGACCTGCTGGACGCTGGGGCCGGTGAGCAGGCAGACGGTGGCCGGATCGGAGGCCGGCAGTGGTCGGCCGAGGGTCCACTCGCTGGCCCCGGTCGCGGCGATCACCCGGCCGCCCTGCGGGGTGAACTCCACGAAGGCCATGCCCGCCGCGCCGAGGGCCGGCTGGACCTCCTGGAGCAGTCGGGTGAGGGCGGGCAGGGCGGCGGAACCCGAGTTGAGCATCTCCAGTGCGGTGCGTTGGCCGGTGATGAGGGCGGTGAGATCGGTGTGCTCCGGCATGCTGTGAGTGTGCCCGGTCGGAGAGGCACCGGGCACCCCCCGGTTCACCTGCCGAGGCGGGTGAGGGTGTGCGCGGGCCGGTCGGTGATCAGCCCGTCCACCCCGGCGGCGAGGGCCAGGTCGAGATCGGCCGGTTCGTTGACCGTCCAGACGTACACCTGGTGGCCGGCCGCCCGCAGCGCCGGCACCAGCCACGGGCGGGTACGCAGCAGCTCGACGTTGGGGCCGGCGATCCGGGTGCCGAACGGCAGGTGTCCCCGGCGCAGCCAGCGCGGCGGCAGGTCCATCAGCAGCACGGTGGGCAGCCGCGGTGCCAGCGCCCGGACCCGGCGCACGGCCAGCAGGGAGAAGGACATCACGGTGACCCGTACCGGATCGTCGGGGCCCGGCTCGGTCAGGCCGTACCGGCGTAGCAGGGCGACCAGCCGGCGTTCGACGTCACGCCCGTACCGGGAGGGGTGTTTGGTCTCGATCAGCAACCGGACCGGGCGGCCGGCGGCCAGCACGGCGTCGAGCAGCCGTTGCAGGGTCAACAGCCGGGTGTGCGACTCGTCCGGCGGCCCGGCGGGCCCGCAGCCGGGATGCCAGGAGCCGAAGTCCAACCGGTCCAGCTCGGCGAGGGTGCGGGCACTGACCAGGCCGTGACCGTTGCTGGTCCGGTCCAGCCGACGGTCGTGGACACAGACCAGATGTCCGTCGCGGGACAGCCGGACGTCGCACTCCAGGCCGTCGGCGCCGTCGGCCAACGCCCGCAGGTACGCGGCCAGGGTGTGTTCCGGCAGGTCGGCGGAGGAGCCGCGGTGCGCGAAGACCAGTGGTTCGGCCATGACGTCGGTGGCCCTAGAGCACCCGGCCGGGTCGCCCGTCGGAGTCGACCACCGGTCGTCCGGCGGTGGCCCACTCGCCCATCCCGCCGACCACGTTGCGCACCTGGTCCCAACCGTTGTTCATCAGGTACGCCACCACCTGTGCGGAGCGGCCACCGGAGCGGCAGATCACCGCCACCTCGCGGTCGGTGGGGACGTCGGCGAGCCGGGTAGGCAGCTCCATCATGGGCAGGTGATGGGCCTGTGGGGCGTGGCCGGCCGCCCACTCGTCGTCCTCCCGGACGTCGAGCAGGTAGGTGTCGTCGGCGATCTCGGTCACGGGCATGGTGGGTACCTGGGGTCCGAACACGGGTACCAACCTAGATCCTCGTCCGGTCGATCCGGCGGAGGCCGGGCGGAACGGTACGGAGGTCACAGCTTGCTGACCCAGCGTGGGTTGGCGGCGGCCCACCCGTCGAGCTGTTCGTCCCGCAGTGCGGCGAACAGTCCGGTGCCGCCGTCGTCGAGCACGACGTAGGAGACCTCGTCGATGGTCTGCGGGGAGGACGGGATCTGCACGCCGTGCAGGGCGTCGGCCGGCAGCGCGCGGAGCGCGAAGAGCAGGTCCTGCAGGGGTACGCCGTTGGTGTCCACGGTCAGCGCGCTGCCCACCGCCCGGAGTACCCGGTCCAGCTTGACCGGATCGCGGCGCAGGTCGGTCTGGCCGGCCCGCTCCAACATCGCCCGCAGGAGCTGCTGCTGGTGGTGCTGCCGGTCGTAGTCGCCCCGGGGCAGGTCGTAGCGCTGCCGGACGTAGTCCAGCGCCTGCCGGCCGTCCATCTGCTGGCAGCCGGGGCGGAAGACCGTGCCGGTGTGGATCGAGCGGACCTCGGTGTCCACGCACATCCGGACCCCGCCGAGCAGGTCGATGACGGTCCGGAAGCCGGCGAAGTCGATGAGCGCCGCGCCGTCGAAGCGCAGTCCGGTGAGCCGGGTCAGGGTCGCCGACAGCAGCCGGGCACCCGGTTGACCGCCGCCGCCGTGTTCGTACGCGGCATTGATCTTGTCTTCCCCACCGGTGAAGCCGCCGCCGGGTGGGATCGTGACCAGCAGATCCCGGGGTACGGAGATCAGGTACGCCTGACGCAGCCCGGCCGGCACGTGCACGATGAGGATACTGTCCGAGCGCTGCGCGGGGTTGTCGTCGCCGGGTCGCCGGTCGGAGCCGACGAGTAGGTAGTTCAGCGGGCCGTCGAGGCTGGTGCCGTCGAGCCGGGCGGTCGGGTCGAGCAGCTGCTCCCGGAGCACCGTCCGTTCGTACCGGTCGCCGAGCAGGCGCAGCCCGACGACCGCGACCCCGGCGAGCAGGACCAGGACGAGCCCGGCGCCGAGCAGGATCCGCGCCCAGCGGGGCGCCCGTCGTCGCCCGGCCCGGCGCCGGGGTCCGGTCTGTGCCGCCCTGGACGTGGCGCCCACCTCCGTAGCCTGACGTGAATACCTCTCACGTCAGGCTACGGAGACGTCCTGCCTGATCAGTGGCGTTCGGGGAAACTACTTCCGGGTGGAGAGCATCGCCGGGTTGGTGTAGATGAACTCGCCCAGCTCGTCCCTGCGTACCGCCTGGAACATCTCCAGGGTCTGCGGGCTGAGCGTCTCCCGGCCGTTGGCGTTGCCGTGGAAGTTGCCGCCGTTGGTGCGCAGCATGGTCAACTCGTTGCCGGTGACCCCCCGCATGGTGAAGACCAGGTCGGGCAGGGAGGCCTTGCCGGTGTCGAGGATGAACGCCTTACCGGCCGCCTTGGTCAGCTGTTGCAGCTTGACCGGGTTGGAGAGGATGCCCTTCTCGGTGGCCTTACGGGCCATCGCCTTGATCAGCTGCTGCTGGTTCTGCTGGCGGTCGTAGTCGCCGTTCTTCAGCCCGTAGCGCTGCCGGGAGTAGTCCAGCGCGGCCCAGCCCTCCATCTCCCGGCAGCCCTTCTTGTGCACCACCGGGGTGCGGGCCTTGCCGGTCTTCTTCGCGTCCGCGTTCCACATCGGCTTGTCGTCCACGTACGACATGTGGGCCGACTTGACCTCCTGGCTGACGCAGATCCGCACGGTGCCGAGGGCGTCGATGACGCTCTTGAAGCCGCCGAAGTTGATGATCGCCGCGCCGTCGAAGCTGACCCCGGTCATCTTCTTGATCGTCTGGGCCATCAACTGGGCCCCGCCCTCCCAGCCGCCGCCGTTGCGGGCGCCGGCCTGGAAGGCCGCGTTGATCTTGTCGGTGCCGCCGGGGTAACCGCTCTTGCTGAACTCCGGGATCTCCGCCTCGGTGTCCCGGGGGATGGAGATCAGGTACGCCTGGTCGTGGCTGGCGGGGATGTGCAGCACGATGATGCTGTCCGCCCGGACGTCGTCGGCGGCCCAGCGCTCCCGGGCGTCCACCCCGAGCAGCAGCATGTCGATCGGACCCTCCAGGCTCTCCCCACCCTCGGCGTCGGACTTGCCCGCCTCACCGAGCAGGTTGCGCTGGGCGATGCTCCCGGTGGCCTGGCTGATCACGGCCTTGCTGCCGGCCAGGGCCGCTCCGCTGGTCACCATCAGCACCGCGCCGACCACGACGGTGATCCGGGCCCAGAGCGGGTCCTTGCGACGGCGCTTCTTCGCCGGCTTCGGCGGGTCGCCAGGGGGCTTCCCACCGCCGGAACGCTGCGACGGGATGGCCGCCGAGGCCTTGGCGGCCGCGCTCGGACGCGTCGATGCCGAGGATCGACGGCGGGTCTGAACCGGCATGCGTGCTCCAGTTCGCGTGATAAGAGGGGAGGGATCACTTTACGGATCCGGGCCCCTCGTGGCGAGTTCCCCCGGCGGTAATCTGCCGTTGTTCTTCCTGCTCGCCTCAATTAACTGGCCGAACGTACCGACGGATACGACCGGTCGGTGACCGGTGGCGCGGCGCGCACCCACGGTCACCGACCGACGATGACGTCTGTCGAAACGAATTCGAAACGGAACCGTCAACTACCGCCCGAGTCGGCGGGCTTCTCGTTGGCCTGCACCCACTCGGCCATGGTGTCCGCGGTGATGGCCTGGTACATCGCCAGAGCCTTCTCCCGGTCGGAGACCACCACCGACTCGCCGTTGATGGTCTCGCTGCCCGCGTGCGGGCTGGTCACGAAGGTGAGGTTCTCGCCGCGCAGATTGCGGAACTGCAGCGCCATGTCGGCCAGGGAGAAGCCCTGGTCCACGGTGACCGCGTCGGTCGTCGCCCGCAGGAACGCGTTCAGCTTGGGCGGGTTGGTCAGGGTGCCCGAGCTGGCGGCCTTGTCCATCAACGCGCGGAGGAACTCCTGCTGGTGACGCATTCGGGCGAAGTCACCGTCCGGGAACTGCTTGCGCTGCCGGATCCAGTCCAGGGCCTCGGCGCCGTTCATGTGGTTGGTGCCCTTCTCGAAGGTCCGGAACGGCTTGTGGATCGAGGTGGTGGTCCGCTCGACCTTCAGGTCGACCCCACCGAGGGCATCGGTGACCTGCTTGAAACCGGCGAAGTCGATGGCCATCACGTGGTCCAACCGGACATCGGTGAAGCACTCCACGGTGCGTACCGCCAGCGGCAGTCCACCGAATGCGAAGGCCGCGTTGATCTTGCCTCGGTTGCCCGATCCGCACTCCGCGTTGGCCGCCTCCGGGATCGGCACGTACAGGTCCCGGGGAATGGAGACCAGGTAGGCGGAGCGGTGGTCGGAGGGAATGTGCATCACGATGATCGTGTCGGCCCGCCACCTGCTCGCCTCTTCGACCGGGGCGTCCGGGTCCCGGGAGTCGCTGCCGACCAGCAGGATGTTCAGCGCACCGTCCACGGTCTTCGCCGGCCGGCCGCCGGTGATCTCGGAGAACGGGTCGGTGCGGGCCAGGTCGCTGTTGAGGCTGCGGGTGTAGAACCACGCCCCGCCCCCGCCGACCAGCGCCAGGACCAGCGCGACCACCCCGACCACCAGGACGCCGCGCCGCCAGCGCGGCTGCCGACCGCGGGGGGCGGGGCCGGCCGGTCCGTCGGGTTGACGTGGCCCGCCCGGCCCACCCGGGCCGGCGCCCGCCGGGCCGTCGTCGTGCGACGGGTACCACTGGGCGGCCGGCCGGGACCGGCCGGCGCCCCGGGCCGGGCCGGGGACCGACGCGCGCCCGGCACCACGGTGCAGGTACGGAAGCGAATCACCGGCTGAGCTGGTCGCTGACATGTAACTCAGGGTACGTAGCGCGCGCCAGTATTGCCCTCAGGCGATGTACAGGTTGGCCTCGGCGAGTGTCGCGCCGGTCACCCCAGTCGCTGACGGAAGTGCTCGATGGTCCGCCGCAGCCCGTCCTCCGGGCCCACCGTCGGGGCGTATCCGAGCAGTTCCCGGGCGCGGGTGAGGTCCGGTCGGCGCTTCTCCGGATCGTCGGCACTCCGAGTGACGTAGGTCACCTCGGAGCTGCTGCCGGAGAGTGACACGATCAACTCAGCCAGTTGCCGCATGGTCAGCTCGTGCTCGGTGCCGCAGTTGACCGGGCCGGTCTCGGTCGAGTCGAGCAGCAGCAGGATGCCCCGCACCAGGTCGTCGACGAAACAGATCGAGCGGGTCTGGTTCCCCGTACCGTGCACGGTGATCGGCTCACCGCGCAGCGCCTGGGAGATGAAGGTGGGGATGGCCCGACCGTCGTCCGGGCGCATCCGCGGCCCGTACGTGTTGAAGATCCGGACGATCGCCGCGTCCAGCCCCCGGTACCGGTGGTAGGCCATGGTGGCCGCCTCGGAGAACCGCTTGGCCTCGTCGTAGACGCTGCGTACCCCGATCGGGTTGACGTTGCCCCAGTACGTCTCCGGTTGCGGGTGCTCCAGCGGATCGCCGTACGCCTCGCTGGTGGAGGCCATCAGGAACCGGGCACCGTCGGCGACCGCGCGCTCCAGCAGGTGCAGGGTGCCGACCGAACCGACCCGCAGGATCTCCACCGGCAGGGTGGCGAAGTCGGTCGGGCTGGCCGGCGAGGCCATGTGCAGGATGGCGTCGAAGCGCTCGGCCAGGGCCGGGTGGTCGGTCGGCAGCCCGTCGGAGATGTCCGCCTCGACCAGCGTGAAGCCCGGCCGGTCGACCAGGTGGGCGACGTTCTCCTTGGACCCGGTGACGAAGTTGTCGAGCACCACCACCGCGCAGCCCCGGGCGACGAGCGAGTCGACCAGGTGCGACGGCACGAAACCGGCCCCCCCGGTGACGAGGACACGATGACCGGTACCGAAGCGCGGAGCAACCTTCATACCCGCACCCTACCGATAAAGGAAGGGCCCCCTGTTAACGCCTGGCGTATAGCAGGGGACCCCTCTCACCTTCGGGCCGAGTGGCGCGGCCAGGGTGCCGGTGAAACTGTGACCGGCGGGCCGGCCGGGGTGCGGCCAGGTCCGGCTCAGTGCGCGCCGGCGCCGGTAAGCGAGCGCACCTCCAACTCCGCGTACTTGTCCTCGTCGTGCTCCTTGGAGATGAGGGTGCCGATCCAGCCGCAGAGGAAACCGAACGGGATGGAGAGGATGCCCGGGTTGGACAGCGGGAACCACTGCCAGTCGTGATCCGGGAACATCGCCGTCGGCGCGCCGGAGACCACCGGTGAGAAGAACACCAGCAGCACCGCCGCCAGCAGACCGCCGTAGATCGACCAGACCGCGCCCGAGGTGTTGAACCGCTTCCAGAACAGGCTGTACAGGATCGCCGGCAGGTTGCCGGAGGCGGCCACCGCGAAGGCCAGCGCCACCAGGAAGGCCACGTTCAGGTTCTGCGCGAAGATCGACAGTACGATGGCGACCGCGCCGATGACGAAGGCCGAGATCCGCGCGACGTTCACCTCCTGCCGCTCGGACGCCTCGCCCCGCTTGATCACGTTGGCGTAGAAGTCGTGCGCCAGGCTGGACGAGGAGGCCAGGGTCAGCCCGGCCACCACCGCCAGGATGGTGGCGAAGGCGACCGCCGCGATGATCGCCAGCATGGCCGCGCCACCGATGTCCCCGCCGAAGAAGTCGATGCCCAGCCGCTCGGCGAGCTGCGGCGCCGCCGTGTTGCCGGCCTTGTCCTGCGCGACGATCGCCTCGCTGCCGACCAGCGCCGCCGCGCCGAAGCCGAGGGCCAGGGTGAACAGGTAGAACGTGCCGATGATGCCGATCGCCCAGAGCACGCTCTTGCGGGCGGCCTTGGCGGTGGGCACGGTGTAGAACCGGATCAGGATGTGCGGTAGGCCGGCCGTGCCGAGCACCAGCGCGATGCCGAGCGAGAGCAGGTCCACCTTGTTGTAGAACGTCTGCGTCGCGTTGCCGGCGACCTCCACGCCGTACCGCAGCCCGGGTTCCAGGAATGCGGTGCCCTGACCCGACGAGGCCGCCGCGTCGCCGAGCAGCGCGGAGAGGTTGAAGTTGTACTTGGCCAACACCAGGATGGTCATCAGCAGCGTGCCACCCATCAGCAGCACCGCCTTGACGATCTGCACGTAGGTGGTGCCCTTCATCCCGCCGACCGTGACGTAGATGATCATCAGTGCGCCGACCAGCACGATCGTGGCGACCTTGGCGGTGTCGGCGCCCATGCCGAGGAACGTGGTCCCCGGCCGGATGCCGAGCAGCAGCGCCACC
The DNA here is from genome assembly GCF_049179195.1 of Micromonospora sp. WMMA1923. Classification (NCBI taxonomy): domain Bacteria; kingdom Bacillati; phylum Actinomycetota; class Actinomycetes; order Micromonosporales; family Micromonosporaceae; genus Micromonospora; species Micromonospora sp. WMMA1923. The sequence goes on along the minus strand of NZ_JBMHLZ010000001.1, from coordinate 5,644,468 downwards.
AACGCGCCCGCCCCGACCATCTGGGCCAGCAGGTAGAAGATCGACACCGTGATGGTGGAGACCGCCGCCGCCGTCCGCACCGGACGCTGCCGCATCCGGAACGCCAGCACGTCGGCCATGGTGTACCGGCCGGAGTTCCGCAGCAGCTCCGCCACCAGCAGCAACGCGACCAGCCAGGCGACCAGGAAGCCGATCGAGTAGAGGAAGCCGTCGTAGCCGTACAGGGCGATCAGGCCGGCGATGCCGAGGAACGAGGCGGCCGACATGTAGTCGCCGCCGATGGCCAGACCGTTCTGGAAGCCGGTGAAGGACCGGCCGCCGGCGTAGAAGTCCGTCGCCGTCTTGGTCTGCCGGCTGGCCCAGATGGTGATCGCCAGGGTGCCGGCCACCAGCAGCAGGAACAGCGTGATGGTCAGCGTACGGGCGGTACCACCGCCGCTGGCCTCCGCCGCGAAGAGTGCGCTCACGACTCACCTCCGGTGAGCTCGCCGCGGATCTTGTCGGCGATCGGGTCGATCTTCCGGTCGGCGTACCGCGAGTAGAACCAGGCGATCAGGAACGTCGAGACGAACTGGAGCAGGCCGAAGATCAGCGCCACGTTGATGTTGGTGCCGAACAGTTTCGTGCCCATGAAGCCCCGGGCGTACGCGGAGAGAATGACGTAGAGCGCGTACCACAGGAAGAACGCGACGGTCATCGGGAAGACGAAGCCGCGCAGCGCGCGACGCAACCCGGCGAACTCGTCCGACCGTTGTACGGCGAGGTACCGCTCGGGCCCGTGGGGGGCCGAAGCGGGTGTGTCCGTGGACATCTGTGGATCACCACCTTCACAGGCGTGGGGGTTTGGGCGACCGTAGGAAGCGCACCGCCCTACCGGATAGGCCCAGATCGGTACCGGTCGACGGCTGCGCCGAACGGCCGACTAGCTGCGCCCAGTGACCCACGTCACCCCGCCGAACGGTCCCCCCCCCCCGTGCAAGGAAGGGCCCCTTGTTAACGCTTCCGGTATAGCAGGGCACCCTTCTCACCTCGCCGGCTCATCCCCCGCCCGCCGCCGAACGTCAGCCCCCGCAGCCCGCAGCCCGCAGCCCGCAGCCCGCAGCCCGTTGCTGGGCGGGTGACGGCGGCAGGCATGTCCGATGCTGTCGAGGGCGGTCAGTCCTTCAGGGTGTGGTAGCGGCCTCGGTAATGCAGCAGGGGTGCGGTCTCCTCGGCCAGTTCCACCGTCTCGATCGTGGCCTCCACCAGCAGGCCCCAGCCGTATTCGCGGGCGACGTCCAGGCGGCACCCCGCCCAGCCACCGGCGTCGGCCGGCACCGGCCCGTACGACGTTTCGGTCCACTCGCCGGTGGCGAAGAGGCCACCCGGGGCCGGGAAGAGGCCGGCGAAACGGTCGGCGAGTTGCCGGTGTGGCGGGCCCAACTGGGCAACCGTGAACCGACCGGAATCCTCGACCGCCGCCCACAGGTCCGACTCCGGATCGATCAGCCCGAGCAGCCGGTCCGGCTCGCCCTCGGCGACCAGCGTGGACGATACGGTCAGCCCGGCCGGGCCGGGCGCCGTCCAGAGGGTGACCGGGGCGGCCAGCCGCCCCCGCAACCGCCGGACCGGCGAGCGGTCACCGACGGGTACGGCGAAGGGGTCGGTGTGGTGGATCTCGGCACCCGGCTCATGATTCACGTGAAACATTGTGCCGCGCCGGACTGGGGCACGAAGCTAACCGTGACTCTCCGGCTGTTGAGCGGGCCCGGAGAGGGATTCCCGGGCAGCGGCGAGCACCTGCTCGTCGGCGCAGCCGGCGGCGTACCCGGTGATTCTCCGGCGGATGTCCCGGCCGAGCAGCCAGACCCCGACCCGGTCGGCGATCGGGCGCAGGAACGCCGGCCGGCAGCGGAAGCTGTACCGCCAGGTGGCGAGCGTGGTGTCCGGTTCGGGGCCGGGGGCGAACCGCCAGCCACCGGCGAACATCTCGAAGAACCACGGCCCCCGGATCATCTTCATCCCGACGTTGGTCGGCGGGGCGAAGGAGACGTACTCGCTGACCATGGTCAGCCCGTGCCGGGAGCGGGTGAAGGTACGCACCCCCTTGCCGGGGCGGGTGGCACCGTCGACGAAGTGCTGTTCCCGGACGAAGGGATCCCAGCGGTACCGCACCGGCGCGACCGTCTGCGACACGGCGAAGGCCAGCTCGGGGGCCACGGGAACGATGATCACCGACTCGACGACAGGCATCGCCCCATTGTGCGCCCGCCACCCATGGCCGGCCCGAGCGAGTCGGCTCAACCGCCGGTGCCCTCCGGGGCGTGGTCGGGGGTGAAGGCGCCGCCGTCCTGACCGGTGTCGAGGTAGACGTGCTGGTGGCCGTGGCCCGCGTCGATGTTGATCTGGTCGAGCTGGGTCGCGGCCACCGACCAGGTGGTGGCGGCGAGGGTCGCCTGCCGGACCGCGATGTCGGTGAGCGCCTTGCGGTTGGCCGCCGGTGACTCCGCCGCCAGGGCGTACGCGTCCACCGCCACGGCGGCCTGGTCGACGGCGCTGCGCAGCCCACCGCGGGCGACGTTGGTGGCGGTGCTGCCGGACGGCGGGTTGGCGAACGGCTCGGCGACCGTACGCATGGTCTGCTGCCACTGGCGGGCCTGCGCCGGGTCGGGTGCCGGTCCGTCCGGCCGCAGCGCGGTGAGGATGGGCGAGAGCTGGTCGCGGGTCTGCCGGGCCAGCGCGGTGAGGTCGGCGATCTGCTGTACGTCGCGTTCGGTCTCGGCGCGTCGCATGTCGGCGATGCTGGCCTCGGTGGCATCCGGTCGTCCCACGCCGTAGCCGATGCCACCGCCCAGCAGGACCGCCGCCGCGACGAGCCCCACGCCGACCGCGACGAGACGTCGCCGGTTGTCGGGGCGGGCCAGCAGGTAGGAAGGCTTACCGGTCCGGCGCGACATCGTGCCTCCTCGATCCGCCAGTCGATGGGGATGGAGTGTACCCATCCTCAGCGGCGTGGGGTCACCGTCGCGAGCAGCTCCGGCATCCGGCGGTCCAGAACGTCTCCGGCCAGGTACGCGCCGAGCCACGCCGCGCCCACCCCGTACGCCACGCCGACCGGTAGCGCGAACCAGTACCAGGCGTCGCCGAGCAGGACGGCGGCGACCAGCATCGGGATCGCCACGACCGCCGAGACGATCATCGACACCAGGGTGAGCATGCTGCGGGCGATCCCCGCGCCGGTGTTCATCGCGAACGGGTTGCTCGTTTCCGGCAGCGAGTACGCGCCCAGCACCGACAGGAAGGAGTTGACCGCCAGCCCGCCGCCGTAGGTGGCGAAGAGGACGCCCAACGTCAGGCCGATCCAGGCCGGCTCACCCAGCACCAGCACCATGACGGCCGAGAGCGCCCCCAGCAGCGGCACCACGTAGGCCGAGAAGGCCACCATCCGGGCCTGCAACTCGACCCGGCCGGGCACCCCGGCGACCACGTTCGCCGCGTACGCGCTGCCGTCGAAACCGAACTGGTTGGCGAGCGTCACCGCGGCCAGCACCCCGACGAAGACCATCGACACGCTTGCCGTCAGCGGTGAGGTCGGACCGGCGGAGCTGAACCCCTGCTCGCTGTCGAAGACGAAACCGGCGCCGCCAACGTTGATCATCACCGGCACGAAGATCCCGACCATCACGAGGGTGATCAGGTTGGCCCGGCGGCGGGCGTCCCGCCACCAGTACCGGCACTCGCGGGCCACCAGCGCACCGAACCGGGTCCGCCCGAGCCAGCCCAGCGGCCGGGGAAACAGCCGGGCCACGGCGGTGCCGGCCGGGCCACGGCGGGCCGGGGCGGCACCGGCGCTGGCCGTACCGGTCATCGCCGACTCCAACGACCGGGACCACCAGAGCAACAGTGCCGCGACGCTCACCCCGGTGATCAGCAACTTCAGCGCGGCGGCCCAGGCCCGTCCCTCGGCCACCTCGATGCCGGCGCTCCACGGTGCGCCGAGCGGGGTCCAGCCGACCACCCGGGCGATCCCCAGCAGCCGGTCCCAGTCCGCGTCGCGCAGCGCGGCGGTGAGCGCGAGCTGGATCGGGGCGAGCATGGCCGCCAACACCGCGAGCAGGACGGCCGCCAGGTCACGGACCCGACGGGACCGGAGCATGGTGGCGAACGCGCTGGTCAACGCCCGACTGCCGGCGACGCAGAGCAACAACCCGGAGAGCACCCCGAGTACGCTGACCACGGCCGCCGCCCAGCCGCCGAGCAGGCCGGCGGTGAGCACCAGCCCGGCGAACGCGACAAGCGCCGCCACCATCGGCACGCTGACCAGGGCGGCGGCGCAGAGCCCGGTGACCAGGGTCCGCCGGCTCAGCGGCAGCAGCGCGAACCGGGCCGGGTCGAGCGTCTCGTCCACCCCGAAGAAGACCAGCGGCAGGACCAGCCAGCCCAGGGTCACCAGGCCGCCGCCGAGCGCACCGGCCAGGATCGCGTACCGGCCGCCGTCGGCCAGGCCGGGCGCGGCGAACAGGAAGAAGCCACCCACCGCGAACCAGAGACCGAAGAACACCCCGAGTACGAACAGCGCCACGCGCCAGCTCTGGCCTCGGAGATTGTTCCTGGTCACCCGCAGCTTCAGCCGGACGAAGTGTCGGGCCCGGACCGGCCGGAGGTGTTCGGTGGGCGCGACGACCGGCGGGGTGGTCACCGGGACAGCCACGCCAACTCCTCACCCGTCGCGGTCCGACCACCGACCACCTCGACGAAGACGTCCTCCAGCGCCCGGCCGGCGCGTACCTCGTCGATGGTGCCGACCCGCTTGATCACCCCGTCGGCGAGGATCGCCACGTGCGAGCAGAGCCGCTCGACGACCTCCATGACGTGGCTGGAGAAGACCACCGTCCCGCCACCGGTGACGTACCGGTGCAGGATGTCGCGGATCAGCGCGGCGGAGACCGGGTCGACCGCCTCGAACGGCTCGTCCAGTACCAGCAGCCGGGGGCCGTGCAGCAGCGCGCAGGCCAGGCCGATCTTCTTCTTCATGCCGGCCGAGTAGTCGACCACCAGCGTCCGGCCGGCGTCGCCGAGCGCGAGGACGTCCAGCAGCTCGGCCGCGCGCCGGTCCACCACCGCCGGGTCCATGCCGCGCAACAAGCCGTGGTACGCCAGCAGCTCCGCCCCGTCGAGCCGGTCGAAGAGGCGTACCCCGTCGGGCATCACGCCGAGTAGTTGCTTGGCGCGTACCGGGTCGGTCCAGACGTCGTACCCGAGCACCTGGGCCTGGCCACCGTCGGGGCGCAGCAGGCCGACGGCCATCGACAGGGTGGTGGTCTTGCCCGCGCCGTTCGGGCCGAGCAGGCCGTAGAACGACCCGGTCGGCACGTCCAGGTCGACGCCGGCGACCGCCACCTTGCTGTCGAACCGCTTGACCAGCCCGCGCAGCGCGAGCGCCCGGTGCTCCTCAGTCATGCCTGCGACCCTAGCCCGCGACCGCCACCGGCTGATCCCGCCGCGGTACGACCTGTGTCTCCTCCCCAGGCAGGAGCTTCGTCCGCCCCGGTGGGCGGTGAGAGGGGTGCCCCGCTATACGAAAAGCGTTAACAGGGGGCCCTTCCTTACAGGCGGAGGGCTTCGGGGGTGTGGAGGCGGAGCATGATGGTGGCGACGTCGGTGGGGGCATGGCGGCGGGTGAGCATCGACACCGCGATCATCACCGAGAAGGCCAGCGGCACCGTCCAGGCGGCGGGCTGGGCGACGAGCGTGGCCGGCCAGCCCGACAGCGGTGGGCCGAGCACGGTGACCAGGGCGGCGGTGATCGCCGCGCCGCCACCGGCGAGCACTCCGGCGGTGGCGCCCAGGTCGGTCAGGCCGCGCCACCAGATGCCGAGCACCAGCAGCGGGCAGAAGCTGGACGCGGCTACCGCGAAGGCCAGCCCGACCACCTGCGACACGTCCAGCCCGGAGACGTTCAGCGCCAGCGCGGCCGGGATCCCACCGGCGATCACCGTGGCGAGCCGGAAGTCGCGCACCGAGCCGCGGCCCAGCACGTCCGTCCAGATCACCCCGGCGACGCTGGTGAGCAGGCCGGACGAGGTGGAGAGGAAGGCCGCGAACGCCCCGGCGGCGACCAGCGCGGCGAGCAGCCGGCCGGTGGTGCCGTCGCCGAGGGCCGCCCCGGGCAGCAGCACCACCACGGCGTCGGTCTCTCCGCTGACCAGCAGTTGCGGGGTGTAGATCCGGCCGAGTACCCCGTACAGGGTGGGTAGCAGGTAGAAGACGCCGACCAGGGCCAGCACCACCAGGGTGGTCCGGCGGGCGGCGGCCCCGTCCGGGTTGGTGTAGAACCGCACGAGCACGTGCGGCAGGCCCATGGTGCCCAGGAACGTGGCCAGGATCAGCGAGTAGGTGGCGAAGAGTCCCCGGTCGTCGTCCCCGGCGGTGCTGGGCAGCAGCCAGTCGGCGGCGCTGGTGGCGGTGCCGGTGATCTCGGGTACCGGGTCACCGGCGGCGAAGGTCAGCTCGTCGCCGGGGCGTACCTGCCGGGTGTCGCCGTCGGGCAGGGTGAGGGTCGCGCGGTGCTCGACCACGACGGTGGTCGCGGTCCGGAACGTCGGCCCGTCGGGCGGGGTCACCGCGGGGCGGGCGTCGGCCTGCCACTGCAACGCCAGGAAGATCACGGGTACGGCCAGCGCGGTCAGCTTCAGCCAGTACTGGAACGCCTGGACGAAGGTGATCGCCCGCATCCCGCCGAGCGCCACGTTGGCGGTGACCACCACCGCCACCAGCAGCGCCCCCACCGGGTACGGCGAGCCGGTGAGCGTGGCCAGGGTGAGCCCCGCCCCCTGCAGCTGCGGCACCAGGTACAGCCACCCGATGAAGATCACGAAGACGGTGGCCAGGGTACGCAGCCGACGCGAGCCCAACCGCAGCTCGCAGAAGTCCGGCAGGGTGAACGCGCCGGAGCGGCGCAGCGGTGCGGCGACGAAGAGCAGCAACGCCAGGTAGCCGGCGGCGAAACCGACCGGGTACCAGAGCACGTCCACGCCGTACTTGAGGACCAGCCCGGCGATGCCGAGGAAGCTGGCCGCCGACAGGTACTCCCCGCCGATAGCGGCGGCGTTCCAGGTCGGGCTGACCGACCGGGAGGCGACCAGGAAGTCGGAGGTGGTCCGGGCCAGCCGCAGCCCGTAGAAGCCGATCCCGACGGTGACCAGGGTGACCGCCACGATCGCCGGTACCACGTAGACGTTGCCCACCTCAGCGCTCCGGCCGCTGCACCAGGTGGGTGAAATCCTGCTCGTTGCGTTCGGCCAGCCGCACGTACACCCAGCCGACGGCGATCAGGAACGGAAAGGACACCACCCCCAGCAGCAGCCACGGCAGGTTGACGCCGAACAGGGTGGCCCGCCCGATCGACGGGGCGATCGCGAAGAGCAGCGGCAGCCCGCCCAGCCCGATCGCCACCACCAGCGACATCCGGACGGCCAGCGCGAGCTGGGCCCGGACCAGGCCCCGGACCAGCGCCTCGCCCACCCGGGTCTGCTCGGTCAGCTCGGCCCGGGTCCGGTCGGCGGCGGTGTCGCTGCGCACCACCTCGGCGAGCACGACACGGGTCCGCCCGGTCGGTTCCGGTCGCCGGGGTGCGGGGATGGGTGCGGCCACTGACGCAGTCTCACCGCCCGCCCCCGTTTGTCAAGGCCCGCTCGTCGGGGTTGGCCGACCCCGCCGGCCGTCGGGTGTGCAGGCGATCGGTGGGGCCGCCGGTCGTCGGGTTTCGGACGACCGGCGGCCGGCCGTCACCGGGACCAGTCGGGCGGGCAGGCCAGGTCGTCCGCCCGGACCGGGCGGTCGGTCAACCGGTCGCGGGCCCGCGACCGTCCCAGGTTCGCCGCCCACAGGCCGTCGGCGGGTACCGCGTCGGCGACGGACCGCAGCGCGCACGAGCGTTGCGGCTCCGGCAACCGGTCCAGGGCGACGACGGCGTCGGCAGAGAGCCGGGACAGGTAGTCGAGATCGATCGAGCCGGTCCGCAGGTACCGGTCCACGTTGCGGTCCGCGATCGACCGGTCCGGGTCCACCGCCGCCAGACCGAGCAGGGCGACGACGGCGGTACCGACGACGAGCGAGGGCAGCCAGCCGGCGCGCATCCGCAGCACCGCCACCGCCACGAAGACGAAGATCAACCCGAGGGCCAGCTCGACGGTCGCCACGAACAGCCGCAGCCGGGTCGCCCCGTACGCGTCGGTGTAGACCTGCATCCGGTACAGCGCGGAGGCGACGACGACCAGACTCAGCCCGGTGAGCGTGCCGAGCAGGACCCGGAACAGGATCCGGTCGGCGCGGGTGGCGCGCGGTGCCCACCGACCGGCGCCGGCCAGCACCAGCAGGGTGAGGGCGGAGACGGCGAGTAGTTGCCAGAACCCGCCCCGGGCGTACTCGGCGTAGCTCAGCCCGGCGGTGGTCAACACGTGTCCGGCGCCGCCGAAGAGCACGGTCAGCTGGACCAGGACGAAGGCGGCGAAGAGCACATCCAGCAACCCCAGCGGTACCGCCCATTCCAGCCGGCGTACCGGCCGGGCCGCGCCGACGTGCAGGCCGGTCAGGTCGGGCGGCGCCGCCAGCAGGTACGCCGCACCGAGCAGCGCCGCCCCCACCAACAGGAACCGGAAGACCCAACCGATGACCCCCGGTACGGAGACCTCCGGCAGCAGGTTTCCGAGCAGGTCGGCGAAGACCGCGTCGGCGGAGGAGAAGAGCAGCCCGAAGACGAGCAGCAGCACCGCCGTGACGCCCGCACTGACCAGTACCCGCCCCACCCCACCCGGACCGGTGCCGCCGTGCGGTCGGTGCCGGCTCCGGCTCGCCCAGGGCAGGGCCCGGAACACGGCGGCCGGCGGGAGCCACGCGCCCACCAGCATGCCCAGCGGACTCCGCCCACCGGTCACCGCCAACGTGCCGGTGACCACGGCGGCGAGCAGACAGAGCACGAAGAGCCAACCGGCGGCCCGGACCGGCCCCACCGCGACGAGCGCCAGCGTGGCGCCGGCCCAACCGAACCGACCGATCCGCCCCGGCACCCCCGTGCCGTCGGGACGAACGGCCGGCCCGGCGGGCCCGGCGCTAGTTGCGGAACCGGCCGGCCCGGTGGGGGCAGCGCTAGCTGCGGGACCAGCCGGTCCGGCGGGGGCACCAGCGGACCCGGCGGGTCCGGTGTCACCAGCGGACCCGGCCGGCCCGGTGGGGGCACCAGCCGACCCGGCCGGTGCGGGTGGACCAGCGGAACCCACCGGCCCGACGCCACCCGGGGAGTCGGCCGGAGCCGCCGGCTCGGCCGGGTGGGCGGTGGCGGCGACGGTCGTCAGGGCCGCCGCCGCTGCCAGGGCGGCGACCAGCCAGCCCAGGCCGGGCCGGTCGAGGGGTACCACGGAGGCGCAGACGGCGGTCGCGGCGAGGACCGCCCCGAGAGCGACCGGACGGGCCGGTCGCCTCGGACCGGGCCAGCGCCGCTGTACCAGCGACGGCCGGGGCGCCGCTGGAAACGACGGCCGGGACGCCGGCGATGCGAGCGGCGGCCGGGACATCGCTGGTGGGAGCGGCTGCCGGGGCAGCGCCGGCTGCGGTGTCGGCGAGGACTTCGCCGCCTGCGGTATCGGCGAGGGCAGCGCCGGCTGCGGTGTCGGCGAGGGCAGCGGCGGCTGCGGCGTCGGCGAGGGCAGCGCCGGCTGCGGCGTCGAGGAGGGCAGCGGCGGTCGAGGCGTCGGGTCGGCGTCAGGCGGGTTGGTCATCGGGCCTCCTGTCCCATCGGGAGGGTCACCTGGATGCGGCAGCCGCCGCCTGGTGGGAGTGGATCGAGGACGGCGATGGTGCCGCCGTGCAGATGCACCACCCAGCGGGCGATGGCCAGGCCGAGGCCGGTACCGCCGTCGCCGGAGCGGTCGCCTCGGGTGAACCGTTCGAAGACCCGGGACCGTTCGGCCTCGGGGATGCCGGCACCCTCGTCGCTGACCTCGAAGTGCAGCAGGCCGTCCCGCTCCTCGGCGGTCACCCGGACCGTCGCCCCCGGTGGGCTGTGCCGGGCGGCGTTGTCCAGCAGGTTGGCGAAGACCTGGTGCAGCCGCCACGGGTCGGCGTACCCGGTCAACGGGGTGGCCAGGGGGCCGAGTTGGAAGCGGACGTCGCGGCCGACGCCGGCCGCGTTGGCAGCCGCGTGTTCCACCGCCTCGTCGAGGAAGTCGGCCAGGTCGATCCGGACCCGGCGCAGCGGCACCACGCCGGCGTCCAACCGGGACAGGTCCAGCAGGTCGACGACGAGGTGCCCGAGCCGCTCGGTCTGGGTGAGTGCGACGCGCAGGGTCGCCGGGTCGGGCTCGGCCACCCCGTCGACGAGGTTCTCCAGCACCCCCTGCAGGGAGGTGATCGGCGTGCGCAACTCGTGCGACACGTTGGCGATCAGCTCCCGGCGACGCTGGTCGGCGACGGCCAGGTCGGCTGCCATCTTGTTGAACGCCTGGGCCAGCTCGCCCACCTCGTCCCGGGAGGTGGCGCGGACCCGACGGCTGTAGTCGCCCCGGGCCATCGCGCCGGCCGCCGCCGTCATCTCGCGTAGCGGTGAGGTCATCCCGTGCGCCAGCACCTGGGAGGTCAGCAGCGCCAACCCGATGGCCGTCGCCGAGGTCATCGGGGGCAGCCAGCCGATGGCGTACCAGAAGTACGACAGCCCGGCGGTACCCGAGGTGACCAGCAGGACACCCAGCTTGACCTTGATGGAACGGACCGGATCCAACGGACGGGGCAGCACCCGGTTCAGCCAGATCACCGCGGCGTGGTCGGTCACGACGGAACCTCCAGGGCGTACCCGACGCCGTGTACGGTCCGGATCAGGTCCGCGCCGAGCTTGCGGCGCAGGGCCTTGACGTGGCTGTCCACGGTCCGGGTACCGGCACCGTCGGCCCAGCCCCAGACCTCGGCGAGCAGCCGCTCCCGGGGCAGCACCGTGCGGGGCCGGCCGGCAAGATGGACCAGCAGGTCGAACTCGATCGGGGTGAGGTGCACCTCCGCCCCGGCCCGGCGTACCCGCCGCTCGGCAAAGTTGATTTCGATGTCGCCGAGTTGGCGGGCCGGGGTCGGCACGGCGGTCAGCCGCTCGACCCGACGCAGCAGCACGTGCACCCGGGCGGCCAGCTCCCGCATCGAGAACGGCTTGGTCAGGTAGTCGTCGGCTCCCACCGCGAGCCCGACCAACAGGTCCGTCTCGTCACCCCGGGCGGTGAGCATCAGCACCGGCACCGGCCGGTCCACCTGGATCCGCCGGCACACCTCCAGGCCGTCGAACCCCGGCAACATCACATCGAGTACGACCAGGTCAGGCTGGCCCTCGTGGAACCGGTCAACCGCGCTCGGCCCGTCGGCGGCGACATCCACCGCGAAACCCTCGGCCCGCAACCGGGCGGCCACCGAATCGGCGATCGTCGGCTCGTCCTCGACCACCAGCACCCGGCGTTCCCTCATGCCCTCGAACTGTAGGCAGCAGCCGTGGAGATCGGTGGCGCAGGTTGTGAACAACCTGTGGAGAACGGGGCGTCGGGGCACCACGGCCAGCGGTGGTACTGGTCATCGGAGACTGATGATCGACTCGGTTGAGCTGATATGGCGGTATCAACAGGCCGCGGACCCCGCCATATCAGCCCAACCGAGTCGATCAACCGCCGCACGTTGTGCACAGGCTGTGGATAACTCGTCGAAGCTGTGGATAACTCGGTGGACAACGCCCGGTCTCAGCGCTGGGTGCCGACGAATCGGCAGGCCAGGTCGACTCCGTCGAGGGAGATCAGGCGGCTGCGCGGCTCGGCGATGCCGGCCAGGCCGTACTCGCCGAGGGCGGCGCAGCGGGCGCGCAGCCAGCGCCAGTCGAGAGCCAGGTACTCGGCGAGGTTGCGGAGCCGGTCGCCGGGCTTGTCGGCGGCGATCACCGAGTGGGCCCGTACGTCGCCGAGCGCGTTCCGGTAGTCGGTGAGGGTGGGACGGTGGTCGGTGACGTCGACGTGCCACACGCCGTCGGCGCGCAGCCAGTTCGCCACGATGGCGCGTCGGCCACCGAGTACGACACCGGGCAGGGTGCCGTACTCGGGTTCGTCGGTGATCGCGGTCTGGGTGCCGAGGGACTCGATCAACGCCACCGCGAGCAGCAGCAGGATCCGCTCGGACACCGACGAGGCACGTACCGCCGCCGGTGGGACACAGAACATCCGGGTCATCCGCTGTCCGGCGGTGGCGAACCGGTCGGCGGTGGTTCGCAGGTACCGCAGCTTGTGCCCGAAGAACAGCCAGGTGCTGGCCTCTTCGCCGCGCTGCTCCCGGCTCCAGAAGACCGGCAGTTCGGTGAGGCTGGCGCAGTGCCGGCGGATGTGGTCGGCGCAGAACGCCGAGCCCAGCCAGAGCCGGGACACGGTGTCCAGTTCGGCGGCGAGTTCACCGCTGACCGCCGATCTGGTCAGCCGGGCGTACTGGGCGGCGGCGATCCGGGAGGTGTCCAGCCGGGCGTCGTCCAGCAGCAGCGACTGGTCGAGGTTGGCGACCGCCCAGAGCACCGCGCCGGTGATCGCGTCCAACTCGTAGACCCGGGGGATGAGCAGGCGGCTGTCCTCGCCGACCCCCACCAGCCGGCGACACGCCTGGCGGGAGTCCAGGGCGAAGATGCCGGAGTGGGCGGGTGCGTCGACGTGGCCGACGACCAGCCGGCGTTGCAGGGACCTGCGCCAGCGTCGATGAGCGCCGGGGCGGGGGATGGTGGCGAGGTTGCGGCCCTCCTCGACGGCCGGATACACCTCGACGTCCAGCGAGGTCCGGGGAAGGTACTGCCCGCGAGGGGCCGGCACGGTCAACGTCTCGCCCTCCCCGGTGGACCGTTGCGCCACCTCGGCCAGCAGCGAGGTGACCGCCATCACCAGTCCCGCCCCCGCCTCGGCCGCCGGACCAGCGGGCAGACCGGAAACCGCGCCGCCCAAGCCAGGAGGCGCGCCGAGAACCGGGCCGCCCGAACCAGCGCCCGAACCAGCGGGCGTGCCGACGGCCGGGCCAGCGACGGTCGGGCCGGCGGCGGCCGGGCCAGCGCCCGAGGTAGCGGAGCCGGCGGGCCCGCCGAGAGCCAGGTCGGGTGAGCCGGCGGTCAGCCGGCCGAGTTCACCCCACCTGGCCCGTCGGGCGGCTTCGTCGCGCTCCGCCCGGCGTTGCAGCTCCAGCCGTTGGTACCGGTCGTAACCGGTGATCAGCTCGCCACCGGCGTTCAGCAGCGTCTCGCAGCGTAACCAGAAGATCCGGTCGGCCATCTGTCGGCCGTTCTCCACGTTGGCCACCGTGCTGCGGGTGCTGTGCACCTGCCGCGCGACGTCCTCCTGGATCAGCCCGTGTTCCCGGCGCCGGTGGGCGAGGCGGCGGCCGAGCGCCCGCCGTACCTCCTGGATCTGCTCTGGATCGATCATTCGGTGGCCCTTCACACCGCGCGGAGGTGTCGGACCCGTCCGTCCAACGTGGGCGACACACGGCGAGCCGACCCTAACCGATCGCAGCGATCACGCCGGTCCCGCCCACCTCCGCGGTCCCCCGCCGCCGGCCCCGGCCCCGGCGACCAGGCCCGAAGATGTCGGCACGCCCGGCGGCGGCGTTCAGGCGATCCGGCGGATGCCGTCGCGGACCCGTTCCAGCAGGCCGGGATCGTACGGGCTCTGGTAGGTGTCGGCGTGCACGGTCAACAGTCCGGCGGTGACCAGGTCGTCGACGAGTACCCGGGTCACGCCCAGCGGCAGCCCGGCGGCGGCGGAGAGTTCGGCGACCGAGACGGCGGCATCCCCGGTGTGCGCGTGCAGGGCGTGTGCCTCGGGTGCCAGCGGGCGGAGCGGCAGCGGCGGGGCGTGCGTCGTCGCGGAGACCAGGGTGTGCAGCAGCAACGGCTGCCGGGTCCGGGTCCGGCCACCGGTGAGCGTGTACGGCCGCGCCTTCGGGTGGGTCACCGTCGCAGCCTCCGGGGCTCCGGCCCGAGTACGCCGAGCAGCCCGCCGGGCTCGGGGGCGAGCACCCCCAACTCGGAGCGCAGTTGCGGGGTCAACGCCGGCCCGACCCCGTCGATGAGCCGGAGCATCTCGTTGGCGATCACCCCCAGGTCAGCCGCCGGGGAGGCGGCGATCATCAGGCAGGCGGCGTCGCCGGCCCGCATGCAGACCAGGTGCCCGCCGGGGTAGCGGACGGTGAGGGCCTCCGGACGGCCGACGCCGAGGACGTTGCCGCCGTCCTGGGCCAGGCTCAACAGGCCGGAGGTGGAGGCGGCGAGCCGTTCCCCGAGGTTGCGGGCGGTGCCCTGGGAGGCGGCCAGCAGCAGCCCGTCGGAGGTGATCAGGAGCGCGTGGGTGACCCCGGGAACCCGGTCGGCGAACTGGTCGACCAACCAGGTCACGTCATCGGCGCTGCGGGGTACGTCGACTGGCGGTGCACCGAAATCGTTCATCGATCTTCCTCGACCTTCAGGGCGGCGTGGGCGGCGATGGCGTTGGTGAAGTCGGCCATTTCCTGTGGCCAGCGTTGCCGGTCCGTCGGATCGGTCTCGACCGGCGGTCCGGTGGGTCCGGGATCGTCACGAACCCGCGCCGGCGGCCGTCGGGGCAGGCCGGCCGCGGTCACCGCGAGCGGACCGGTGGCCACCGCGAGCGGGCCCGGCGCGGTGGGCCGCACGGGCAGCCCGGACTCCGACGCGGACCGGCCGGGCGGCACGGACCGGTCGGATGGCACGGGTCGGTCGGGTGGCACGGACCGGTCGGGCGGGGTGGTGCGGGTCGAGGTCAGGTGGCGCGGGGTTGCCGGGTCCGCAGGCGCGGGCAGGTCGCAGAGCAGCGCCGTCGGGATCAGGACGGTCGCGGTGGTGCCGGCGGAGCCGGCCGTCAGGTGGACGTCGATGCCGTGGGCGAGCGCGAGCTCACGTACCACGAGCAGGCCGAGCCGCACGGCAGCCCGGTCGGGCCGGGCCGGGGCCGCAGCGCCGGCCCGGTCGGGCCGGGTCGGGGGGGTCCGCCCGGCGAGCATCGCGTTCACCTCGTCGACCGCCAGGGCCCGGCCACCGGGGCCGGAGTCGGTGATCCGGACCATGACCTGGTCGGCGTCGGTGCGGTGGGCCGAGACCAGCACCGGGTACGGCTCCGGGGAGTGCCGGACCGCGTTGTCGAGCAGTTCGGTGAGGATGCGGATCACGTCGTCCGCGCCCTGCTCGGTGACGGCCAGGTCGAGCAGTGGACCGATCTCCACCCGGCGGTAGTCCGCGACCGCCGAGGTGGCTGCCCGGACGGTGTCGGCCAGGCTGGTCACCTGTGGCTCGGCGTCGGGC
The DNA here is from genome assembly GCF_049179195.1 of Micromonospora sp. WMMA1923. Classification (NCBI taxonomy): domain Bacteria; kingdom Bacillati; phylum Actinomycetota; class Actinomycetes; order Micromonosporales; family Micromonosporaceae; genus Micromonospora; species Micromonospora sp. WMMA1923. Next base: position 5,629,131 of record NZ_JBMHLZ010000001.1, on the reverse strand, counting down.
ACCGGTTGGCCGGCGAGGACCATCAGGTTCTCCGCCTGGCGGCGTAGCCGGGCCAGGCCGTGGTCGACCGCGTACAGCAGGGCCAGCTGCTCGGGGTCGTCGGCGCGGGCCTGGGCCTGCTCCAGCGCCGGCAGCAGTTGCTGGGCCGTGTCGAGCAGCCGCCCGGAGACCGCTGCGCAGATCGAGGGCCACGGATCGGCCTCGGGTGCGCTGACCGGCCCGGGGACGTACGCGGCGGGGTCCAGCCGCCGTGTCAGCCGCCGCCGCCAGCCGTGCTCACCCATTGTCCCAGCCAAACGGCAGGCGTCGATGTCGAACAGGTTCGACACGGTTTTTCGACACGACCGTACGTCACCTCCCGCGTTACGGTCAGCGACCCCAGTCCTGCTTGGCGGCGCGGACCAGCCGGTCCTTCAGCTCCCGGGTGTGTCGCCGGCTCACCGGCAGCTCGGTGTCGTCGATCACCACGACGTACCCGGAGTTCACCAACCGTAGCTCGGTGATCAACCTTAACTGCACCAGGTAGGAGCGGTGAATCCGGACGAAACCGGCATCGGCCCAGCGCTCGGCAAGTGTCGCCAGGGAGACCCGGACCAGGTGCGAACCGTCGGCGGTGTGCAGCCGGGCGTAGTCGCCCTGCGCCTCCACCCAGCGCACCGCCGAGCGGGGCAGCATCCGGGTGCTGCCGGCCAGCTCGACCGGGATCGTCGGATCCTCCTCGGCGCGGGCCAGGGCCGCCGGGTGGCTGGGCACCACCCGGGAGCCGATCACCCGGCGCAGCGCCTCGGTGAGCCGTTCGGCACGGACCGGCTTGCGGACGTAGTCGGTGGCACCCACGTCGAAGGCGTCGGCCGCGCCGTCGTCGTACGCGGTGACGAAGACGATCGCCGGTGGTCGGGCGAACCGCCGCAGCACCCGGGCCAACTCCATGCCGTCCAGGCCGGGCATCCGGATGTCCAGGAAGACCACGTCCACGTCGTCGTCGCGCAGCACCCGCAGCGCCTCGGTGGCGTCGGCGGCGGTGTGCAGCCGGGCCACCCGGGGGTCGGCCCGCAGGTGGTACGCCAACTCGTCAAGCGCCGGCGGCTCGTCGTCGACCGCCAGCACCCGCAGGAAGCCGCTCACGCGGTGGCCCGTACGCCGGGGTGGAACTTCGGCACCCGCAGGCTCACCTTCGTACCCGAGCCGACGCCGGTCTCGACGACCAGGCCGAACCGGTCGCCGAAGGCCGACCGGAGCCGCTCGTCGACGTTGGAGAGGCCGACGTGCTGTCCGGCGTCCTCGCCGGGGTCGCTGCCGGCCCCGGTCAGGTCGGCGATCCCGGCGGTCAGGGTCGTCGGGTCCATGCCCACTCCGTCGTCCTCCACCGTTATATGGCATTCCGCGCCCGCGTCCCGGGCCTCGATGCTCACCATGCCGGTGCCCGGCTTACGGGACAACCCGTGCCGGACCGCGTTCTCCACCAGCGGCTGCAGGCAGAGGAACGGCAGGGTCACCGGCAGCACCTCCGGGGCGATCTGCAACCGCACCTGCAACCGGTCGCCGAAGCGGGCCCGCTCGATGGTGAGGTACCTGTCGATCGAGCGCAACTCCTCGGCGAGCGTGGTGAAGTCTCCGTGCGCCCGGAACGAGTAGCGGGTGAACTCGGCGAACTCCAGGATCAGCTCCCGGGCCCGCTCCGGGTCGGTCCGGACGAACGAGCCGATCGCGGTGAGCGCGTTGTAGATGAAGTGCGGGCTGATCTGCGCCCGCAACGCCCGTACCTCGGCGCGGGCCAGCCGCTCCCGGGACGACTCCAGCTCGGCCAGGGCGAGCTGGTTGCCGGCCCAGTACGCGGTCTCCAGGGTGGCCTGCACCAGACCCGGCGCGGGTGGGCCGTCGGCGACCGCGACCAGCGCGCCGACCACCCGCCCGGCGGCCCGCAGCGGGGCCAGCACCGCCCCGCGTACCGGGCAGTCCACCCGGTCGCAGGGCAGCTCCGCCTCGCCGAGCACCGTGGAGCGGTCCGCCGCCACGGTGCGCAGCGCCGCCGCCAGCAACTGCGGCGCGTGGTGGCCGCCCCGCCCGTCCAGGGCGAGCAGCTCGGCCCGGTCGGTGAGCGCCAGCCCGGTCGCGCCCACCAGGGCCCGCAGATGGCGTACGGCCTTCGCCGCGCCCGCCTCGGTCAGGCCGCCCCGCAGCGGCTCGGCGGCCAGCCCGGCGGTGTGCAGCACCTCGTAGGTGGCCCGCTGGGTGGCGGTGACGATGCCCCGCCGGGCCCGCAACCGGACCAGCACCCACAGCGCGGTGCCCACCGCACCGACCAGCACGATCACCCCGAGCGTGACGGAGACATCGGCGGTCACCTGCGGATCCCCGCCCGGGTCAGTACGCGCCCTTGCGGGCCAGCACCACGCCGACCGTGCGCCACAGGATGCTCAGGTCGTACGCCAGGGACCAGTTGTCGACGTAGTAGAGGTCCAGCCGGACCGCCTCGTCCCAGGACAGGTCGGAGCGGCCGGAGACCTGCCACAGCCCGGTCATGCCCGGCCGGACCAGCAGCCGGCGCCGGACGTCGCCCAGGAAGTCGCCGTCGTCGGCGGGCAGCGGACGCGGCCCCACCAGCGACATCTCCCCCCAGAGCACGTTGATCAGCTGGGGCAGCTCGTCCATCGAGGAGGCGCGCAGGATCCGGCCGACCGGGAAGACCCGGGGGTCCTCCTTCATCTTGAACAACATGCCGTCGTTCTCGTTCTGGTCGACCAGGCTGGCCAGGCGGTCCTCGGCGTCGACGTACATGGTGCGGAACTTCCAGACCCGGAAGGTCCGCCCCTCGTGACCGACCCGGGGCTGCCGGAAGAAGACCGGCCCCCGGTCGGAGATCTTGATGGCGAGGGCGATGGCGAGGAAGACCGGCACCAGCATCAGCAGGCCCAGCCCGGCGGCGACCTTGTCCATCACGTTCTTGGCCAGCAGCGCCGGCCCGGACAGGGTCGGCTCCTCCACGTAGAGCAGCGGCAGACCCTCGATCGGCCGGATGTGCACCCGGGGGCCGGCGATGTCGGTGAGCTGCGGCGCGACCACCAGGTCGACCCCGGAGCCCTCCAACTGCCAGGCCAGCCGGCGCAGCTCGCCCGGCTCGGCGCTGGCCGAGCCGCAGACCGCGATGGTGTCCCCGCCGACCTCGCGGACCAGGGCCAGCACGTCCCGGCCGGAGTGCACCGGCACCGGCGTCTCCACGCCCCGGGCGGCGGCGTACCCGTCGGTGATGTGGATCGCCACCGGCACCAGCCCGGCGGCCGGCACCCGGGTCACCGCGGTGTAGACCTCCAGGCACTCCGGCAGGGTGCCGACCAGCACCATCCGGTGCCCGGCCTGGCCCACGTTGCGCCGGACCACGTGCAGCACGAAACGGCAGAGCATCCGGTTGAGCAGGATCAGCAGGAGCGCGCCGAGCAGGGCGGTGCCGACGGTGTACCGGGACAGGTCGGTCTTGGTGGCGAAGGCCAGGAAGCTGACCGTCGCGGCGACCGCCACCGAGGCCCGGATCACCCGCTTGTACTCGTCCGGGCCGAGCCCGAGGTACCGCCGGTCGTAGGCCCGGTTACCCCAGAGGATCACCATCCAGCCCAGCGGCAGCAGCAGGAACGCCACGGTGTGGAACCAGGTCGGATCGACGTCGGCGTCGTGGAAACCGGCCCGCGACTGGTCGAACGCCTCGATCGCGATCAGGCTGGCCACCGCCGCCGCCCCGAAGTCCAGCAGGAGCAACAGCGCGATGTAGGGGCGGTGCCACCGGGACACCCGCCGCCTGGCCTTGGCCCACACCGACCGGGGTACGCCGTTGTGCGACGGCGATGTGGGCGGCTGGATCTCGAAGCTGTCGACGTGCCGCACGAGTTTGCTCCGGCCTTCGTTGGTTACCGGGCGCTGGAGGCTTGTCGTCACCTCACCCTTGTCCTCCCGCATGACCGGTGCCGCTCACTTGCCGTGAGGGCCCGCGTCGCCCACCGTTCCAGTCTCCCACCCGGGCCCCACCGGACACCCACGTCAAGTCGGGTGCGTCGGATGGAGTTCGGGGGGATCTGGCCGGCTCCGCCTCAATCAGAAGCCGGGGACCGGGCCACTATACCGGCGGTCGGCGGGGGCGGTGCAGAGGCAAGCGGGAGGTTCGGCCCACGAAGGGAGATTACGGCCGCGGTCGTCACTCACCGTACGAGCTTCGACAGCCGGCGGTCAGCGAGCGGCCTGCCGCCGGTCTGGCAGCCGGGGCAGTACTGGAGGCTGGAGTCACTGAACGACACCTCCCGCACGGTATCGCCACATACCGGACACGGCAGCCCGGTCCGGGCGTGTACCCGCAGCCCGGAGCGCTTCTCCGCCTTCAACTCGGCGGCCCGCTGCCCCAGCGACCGCTGCACCGCGTCGAGCAGCACCTGCCGGGTCGCCCCGTACAGGGCCGCCACCTGGTCGTCGGTGAGCCGGTCGGTGAGCGCGAACGGCGACAGCCGGGCGGCGTGCAGGATCTCGTCGGAGTACGCGTTGCCGATGCCGGCGAGCACCTGCTGGTCGGTGAGCACCCCCTTGATCTGCCCCCGCCGGCTGCGGATCCGTTCGGCGAAGGCGACCTGGTCGACGGCGAGCGCGTCCGGGCCGAGCCGGGCCACCCCGGGCACCGCCGCAGGATCGGTGACCAGGTACGCGGCGAGGTTCTTCTGGGTGCCCGCCTCGGTCAGGTCGAAGCCGGAGCCGTCGTCGAGGCGTACCCGCAGGGCGATCGGGCCCTTGCCGGGGCGCAACGGGGCGGCGGCGGAGAAGCCCTCCCGGTAGTGCAGCCAGCCCGCCCGGGCCAGGTGCACCACCAGGTGCAGGTCGCCGTCGAGGCGTACGTCGAGGAACTTGCCGTGCCGCCCGGCGTCCACCACCGTCCGGCCGGCTGCCGCGCCGGGTGCCGGATCGTACGTCTTCAGGGCGCTGATCGCGGCGACCTCCAGCCGGTCGACCCGCCGCCCGACCGCCCGCTGCCGCAGATAACCCGCGAGCGCCTCAACCTCCGGTAGTTCCGGCACAGGGCTAACGGTAGCGTGTGTCGGCGTGAGAATCGTGGTGGCGCACAACCGGTACCGGGAAGCTCAGCCGTCCGGGGAGAACACCATCGTCGACGTGGAGATCGCCCAGCTCAGGGCGGCCGGGGTCGAGGTGCTGCCGTTCGTGCGCAGCTCCGACGAGATCCCCTCGATGTCGAAGGGCGCCAAGGCGCTGCTGCCGATCTCACCGATCTTCGCCCCGAAGGCCCAGGCCGACCTGTCCCGGCTGCTCACCGAGCACCGCCCGGACGTGCTGCACCTGCACAACCCGTACCCGCTGCTCTCGCCCTGGGTGGTGCGGACCGCGCACAAACACGGCGTGCCGGTGGTGCAGACGGTGCACAACTACCGGCAGGTCTGCTCCTCCGGGCTGTACTTCCGGGACGGGAAGATCTGCCAGGACTGCCGGGGCAGGGTGCTCGGCGTGCCGGCGATCAAGCACCGCTGCTACCGGGGTTCGACCGTGCAGAGCGCACTGATGGCCACCACCCTGGCCGTGCACCGGGGCACCTGGCACTCGGTGGACCGGTTCATCGCGCTCACCTCGGCCGTCGCCGACCACCTGCGCGACTACGGCGTGCCGGCCGACCGGATCGTGGTCAAGCCGAACGCCATTCCCGACCCGGGCACCCCGGCCCCGCTCGGTGACGGGTTCCTCTTCCTCGGCCGGCTCTCCCCGGAGAAGGGCCTCGACCTGCTGCTGGAGGCCTGGCGTCGGCACCCGGACGGGTCGCTCGGCCCGCTGCGCATCGCCGGTGACGGTGAGCTGCGTCCGCTGGTCGAGGCGGCCGCCGCCGAACGCGCCGACGTCACCTTCCTCGGCCCGCTGGACCGCACCGGGGTCCGTGCCGCCCTGGACGCCAGCGCGGTCGTGCTGGCCACCTCCACCTGGCACGACGTCCTGCCCACGGTGATCATCGAGGCGTTGGCAAGTGGCCGCCCGGTGCTCGGCACCAACCTCGGCGGCATCCCGTTCCTGGTCGGCGCGGACACCCCCGGCACGCCCGCCGGCGCCGCGCTGGTGCCGGGTGAGGCGGGTTGGGTGGTGCCCCCGGAGCCGGCCGCCCTGGCCGCCGCCCTGCCGGTCGCCGCCGCCGGGGCCGCCGCGCTGTCGGCCCCGGCCCGGTCGCGCTACGAGCGCACCTTCCACCCCGACGTGGTCACCAAACGCCTGATCGACGTGTACGCCTCACTCGCCGCCGCCCGCGCCTGACCGAGCCGCCTCCGGCGGTGGCCGGAGGCGCGGCCGTCGGTCGTGCCAGGAGCTGCGCTCACCGAGGTGACTGGCTCCGCCGCTGCTCGCTCGGCGCGGGATCCCCCTGGCTGGCCGGATTGCGGGCGGAGCCGGAGGCGCTGGGAGCGCTGCGGGACGACGTCATCCAGCCGTAGGTCCTCATTCCTGCCGCAGCCGCCGCCACCTGATTCCTGGTCGAAATTGTCACGGAGTCATCCGACGGAAGGCGAAAGGATCTGGCGGAGTCTATTCTCCGCTGTTCGTCAGGGGTATATGTGACGCCCTTTCCGTCGAGCCAGCTGCGGAGGCTGGTTTCGCTAATGTCGTGCCGACGTGCGTACTCCGCCACCGTTACTGTCCGGCCGCGCAGAACTTCGTCCGAAAATCTCAGGGCGTGCCGCTTGCGGACTTCAGCTGAGAAACGCTCACGGGCTTCTTTGGCCCGGTCAATTCTTTGCTGCTCTCCGTCGGTGAAGATCACGCCTTTCTGGCCGTTGACGTAATTTCGCAGATTTGTCATGGGCAAACCATTGTCCCTCGCGTACGCCGTATACCCCCTGCCGTCGCCGGTTTGATTTTCGTCCGCCCAGGCCAGGGCATGCCGTTTGCGTTCATCGACTGGAAGCACTCCTGCCTCCTCCTCGCTGTCGAGATCTGCCGGACACTCGACCTCGGCCGGCCGAGACCGGCCCCGTTCGTGACCTCGGTCGCTGCCATGCAGCGTTCGGACCGCCCCGGGTCCGCCGGGGCGGGACCAGCTCAGGATCGGGGGGACTGGCTCCGCCGTTCCGCCGTGTTCCGATCGGAATGCCAGGTCTTAGCAGGAGGTTCCGCGGCGCTGGAGCTGGCACCGGCACCGGCTGAGGTCATCCAGGTGTATTTCCTCATGCGGCTCCCGGCCGCGCGCGCCACCATCGAATTTGCATTCGCAACGTCGGTCGCATGTCGTTCTTTCTCCAGTTGAGCCTTTTCTTCAGGCGTAGCTTGGTTCTGCCGGTCGTGAACCCATCTTTGCAGCGTGTCGGCCGCAAGCCCGTTCTTTGCCGCGTACTCGATCACGCTTGTTCCGTGTGTGCTGTTTTCCGATGACCAGCCTGACACGTGTTTCATGCGTTCCTCGGCCGAGTAGGCCGGGCGGGCTTGAAGTTTCTTCGCCTGGTCGATGGTTGCCTGTTGTTCGGGTGTGAAGGTGACGCTGCGCCCGTGGATCCAATTATTTAGTGTATGAAATGCCAGGTCATTCCTTGCAGCGTATTCGGTCATGGTTGTTCCGCGTGCAATGCCTTCTTGTGCCCAGCTAATGGCGTGTTCGATGCGTTCCTCGGCCGAGTAGGTCCGCTGGGAGGCGGCTCGCTTCGCCTGGTTGATGGTTGCCTGTTGTTCGGGTGTGAAAGTGACGTTGCCACTCCCGTTCACCCAACTTCTCAGTGTCGCGGTCAAAATCCCGTTCTCTGCCGCGTACTCGGCCATGGTTGTTTCGTTTGCAATGCTTTCCGCTGCCCAGCCCAAGGCGTGTTTTATGCGTGCCTCGACCGGCAAGGTTCGTTCAGTGGCTTGTTTTGCCTGGTTGATCAATTCCTGCTCGGCGGGTGTGAAGATGACGCCGCTATTCTCGTAGACCCAACTTCTCAGTGTGCCGGGTGCAATGTTGTTTCTTGTGGCGTAGTCGGTGGTGGTTGTTCCGCGTGCAGTGCCTTCCTTTGCCCAGCTCACAGCGTGCTCGATGCGTTCCTCGGCCGAGTAGGTCTGCTTGGAGATAGCTCGTTTTGCCTGGTTGATCAATTCCTGCTCGGCGGGTGTGAAGGTGACACCCTTCCCGTTTATCCAATTTTTCAGAGTAGTGTTTGAAAAGCCATTCATCTCCGCGTAGGCGTTGATTGGTGTAGCCTTCTTCAGGCATTCCTTGACCCATTCTGCAACGTGTTGTTTGCGCTCTGCGGGCGAGTAGGTCTGGAGGTCTGCGACTCGTCTCGCCCGGTTGACAAGCTCCTTTTCCTCGATGGTAAAGCTGGCGCCGTTGGCGTCGTTTATCCAACTGTGCAGCGACGTGGGCGAAATATTATTTTCCCTCGCGTATGCAGTCTTCGACTTTTCCTCGGCAAGGCTGGCCTCCGCCCACGCCAGGACGTGTTCCTTCCGCTTTTCGACGCTGAACTTCTCTGGCATCTGTCAACCTTTGCTGGATCGGCTCGGAGAGCCCCGCGGCTCTCCACCTGGACGCGGCCCGCATGGCGGTGACTGCTTCGTCGTTGCCCCACGGTTGCGGTCGGATACCGTCAGCACGGATGCGAGGGGTCGTCGGTTCAACGGGAAGTGCCGAGTCTTTCGCCGGCGAGTGGCCGTCCACGTCGGCTCGTCGACACGGCCACCGGCGGCTCGAAGGACACCGATCTCGGGCCGGGCCCGACCGTCACCACGCGCCGTGCAGTCCGGCCGCTTCGGCCAGGGCCAGTAGGTGCGGGTCCGGTGCCGGCGATCTGGTCAACGTCTCGGTCAGGACGGCCAGACCGGCGGGGCGTACCCGGATCTCGGGTGGGGCGAGCCGGTCGGCGGCCCGCAGGGTCCGGGCCGCCCCGGGTGCGTCGCCGGCCGCCAGGTACGCCCCGGCCACGTCGAGCAGGTACGCGGCCCGGTGTTCGATCGGCAGGGCCGGCCACTGCGGTCGTACCGTCAGGGTTTGGTGTAGGTCGATGGCGGTGCGATGATCGCCGAGGGTGGCGGTGGCGGTGACCCGGGCCGCGTCGACCGCCGTCCGGGCGGGACCGTCCGGTTCGGTCAGGACGATGGCATCGTCGAGCAGGTCCCGGGTGGCCGACGGATCGCCGTGTTCGGCGGCGGCGAGGGCAGCCTGGACGAGCAGGGTCGCGCAGGCCGAGCGCCCGGCGGTGGTACCCGGCTCGTCGGTGAGCGGAGCGACCTGGTGGGCGGCGGTGATCGTGGTCTCGAACGCGGCCCGTTGCCGACCGGCGGCCCGCAACGCCTGACCGAACGGGGTGGCGGCGACCGCCTCCAGCAGCGGATCGTCGGTGCCGGTGGCCACGGTCAGGCCCCGGTCGGCGGCCAGCCAGGCCAACTCCGGCGCGCCGAGTTTCACCATGACCTGGGTGGTCAGCCGGTACGCCTGGACCCGCAGGTCGGCGGGGAGACAACGGTCGTGGGCGTCGTCGAGCAGGTCGGGTAGGAGCCGCAGCAGCGCCGGGTACCGGGCATGCTGGTAGACCGCGTCGGCGTGGTCGAGCCGGGTCCGGTACCCGGCAGGATCGGTCGGGGCCTGGTCGGCTGTCGTCGGCAGCAGGCCGGGGTAGCGGGTGAGCGCGGCCCGGATCGGCTCGACGTCGGCGGTGGCCTCGTCGGCGGGCCGGGGCGGGGTGGCCTCGCCCAGGAGAAGGTCCGGGTCGACGTCGAGCGCGTCGGCCACCTCCCGCAACACCGACCACTTGTCCAGCCGGCGTACCCCACGCTCGACCTTGTCGACCCACGACTTGGACTTACCGAGCCGGTCGGCGAAAACCTGCTGCGACATCTTCCGCCGCTGCCGCCAGTACGCCACCCGCCGACCGACCGGCAGACCGTCGTTCACGACGCCACCGCTGTTCGCGTCGCCACCGTCGCTCGCGTCGCCACTGCTGTTCGCGTCGCCACCGCTGTTCGCGGGGCCAGGGCGGCGAGCCGTGCCCGCCACCACCGCACCTCGCGGCAGCTGGCGACCGTGTCGGCAGTGCACCGCCAGCACGGATGACCCGCCTCGTGGACGGCCACCATCCGCCGCCCCACGACCCAGAGGGCCGCCGGGTCCGTCGGCTCGTCGACGCTCACCGCCGGACCTTGCCGACGGGCACGGCCCGCGTGGTGTCATCCAGCGGGGTCCGCTCGGCCTCGGCCTGGGCGAGAATCCGCTGCCTGGCGGCCTCGTGCTCGGCGGCCTGGACCTCGGCCCCGCTCGGCCGGTCAGAATCCTTACGGGTACGTCTGATCATCACCATCCCCTTACGACTGCTGTCGTGGCGGCTGCCGCCGTGATCGGTAGCGCTCGTGCTAACGCCGTCGGTAGCGGTGCCAGGCCGCGATCCGGGAGCGCGCGAGTATGACCTCCCGGCACCAGGCGCTGGCCGTGCAGTTCGGGCAGCGGTGGTGCCGGTGGTATTCGAGGACGTACCAGGCCTGTTGGACCAGGTGGGGCGTGCGTCGGGCGGTCACGGTCAGCATCCCGCCCGGTGTTCACTCGCCAAAGTGAGCAACGGCCGCCGTGGCAGGTAGGTCACCGGCGCTTCCGACGTGCTCCTGAACGTGTGTCGGGCGGGTGTGTCCAACTTCTGTGCCATGTGCCTACGTCCCCTCGTGATCGGCGGCTCTGCGCGGCCTCGCTTCGGCGGTCCTGGTCTGCTGAGCGGTCCGGGCTGGCAAGGGCTCCCAGAACTAGGGAAACCATACTGCCGTACCAGGTAAGGCACAAGGAGGGAGGATTAGCGTTGTTGAGTAGGGCAGTAGAGTTGTTCTCGCGTTGGAGAGGAGAAGTCGGATGAGTCATCGGCAGCCGAGCAGCACGTCGGACCGCTACCTGGCCCCCGGCGGTGGCGATGCGTGGGCCAGCGAAGCCGCCTCGACGGGCAAACGGGGAACCCAGCACATCACCGCGGCACGGGAGCTTGCCGCACCACCGGAGGTGGCCGAGGCCCTGCGGCTGGCGCCGGACACGCCTGTCGTGCTCAGGCAGCGGGTGATGCTGCTGGATGGCCAGCCGGTCGAACTCACCGACTCCTACTATCCGGGCAGCATCGCCACCGGAACGCCACTGGCCGACCTCGCCAAGATCCCTGGCGGTGCCGTCACGCTGCTCGCCACGCTCGGCCACGCTCCCGGTCACGCCGTGGACGACATCACCGCGCGGCTGCCTACCCTGAGGGAGCAACATGACCTGGACATCTCCGAACAGGACCCGGTGATCGTCCTGACCCGGGTCACATTCGACACGAATGACACTCCGTTCGAGTACAGCGTCATGACGATGACTGCCGCCGGACGGCACCTCCGCTACCAGAGCAGGGCGTGATCATGCCTCGACTTGCCAAGGACCCACGTTCGCGCCACCAGCAGATCGCCGCCGACCTGCGGGCGATGATCCTCGCCAAGGACCTGTCACCGGGCAGCAAGCTGCCGAGCACCGCACAGCTTCAGCAGGAGTACGGCGTGCCCAACCAGACGGTGCAGAACGCCGTCGCCGTTCTGAAGCGGGAGGGCTACGCCGACAGCGCGCCGGGCAAGGGTGTGTTCGTTCGTGAGCGACCGCAGCACATCGTCACGCCGGCGGCCTTCATCGCTCCTCCGCCAGCCGGGCAGTCGTACCCCTGGCTCAGCGAGGCCGAGCGACGTGGCCTGAAGGGGGTGGTCGACCTGCTGAATGTCGCCGAGGTTGCCCCGCCCGCTCAGGTGCGACTGGCGTTCGACCTCGGCGAAGGTGAGGTGGCGGTACTGCGCAAGCAGCTCCTGCGACTCGACGACGAACCCGCCGAGCTGGTGCACTCCTACTACCCGGTCGACCTCGCGCGGGGGACTCCGCTTGCCGAGAAGCGGCGCATCAAGGGCGGAGCGCTGCGCGCTCTCGGTGACATGGGAATCGCACCCTACGAGTTCATCGATCAGGTGTCGACGCGCCCTCCGACCCCTGAGGAGCATGTTGCCTTGGAACTTCCGCCGGACACCTCGATCATGCGGACCTTCCGGGTCGTCTACGCCGAGGGTCGCCGCCCGATCGAGGCAACGGTGATGGTCAAGGCCGGGCACATGTACGAACTGCAGTACCACCACATTGTCGCCCCGGCCGCCGATTGATAATCCTCTTGGAGGTGCGGCGCGTGCGTCGAAGTGGCCGACCTCAGCGGCGGAGTCGCCGTCCGGGACAGCAAGGACAAGGCCGGCCCCGTCCTCGCCTTCGACGCCCAGGGTTGGCGTACCTTCGTCGACTCCCTGAGGAACAACTAGCCCCGACCAGTCACAGTCCCCCCGGCTCCCTCCCGAGAGTCGGGGCGTTGCTCTCTGCGTACCCGGAAAGGTGTAGATCTTGGACACTTTCCGTCCTATTTCGACGGTAAGTGTCCAAGATCTACGGCGCGGGTTGGGGGCGGCCCTCCCTGGGCGACAAGTTGCTGGGCAGCGGGAGCCGGATGGGGCGCCAGCCGCCGAGCAGCACGTCGGTGCGGGGTGGGGGCGGAAAGATCTCGGAAGATTTCGGCCCCCATGGGGGTATTTTCCTTCCAAGATCTTTCGGGGGGCTCAGCGGCGGGCGGGGGGCTCAGCGGGGCGGGGAGGGCTCGGCGGGGTCAGGTGCGGGCGTGCCGGAGTAGGCGGAGCTGGCCGATCTCGGTGACGTTCTTCGTCAGCTCGGTGTTCACCCAGGCGAGCAGGTGGGCGACGGTGTGCGCGGGGTCGCTCGGCCAGGGGAAGGGCGCGGTGGCGTCGAGGTCCGCGTCGCTGAGCTGGTCCAGGACCACCAACCATTCGGTACGGAGGCCACGCAGCCACGCTACCGCCCGGTCGCCGTCACCTGGCCAGTCGATCTCGGTACGCTCCCGCGGCGCACGCCCCCGGGAATGGTCGATGGTGACCGTCCACCACCATCCGATGTGCCAGGTCAGCCAGCCGATCGTCGGGACGGGGATCGGGTCGGGCTCGGCGTCTGCCCAGTCTGGCACCCATCGGCCGGCGGCGTCCGGGCGTACCGCCCAGAAGTGCGCGGCGGGCTCCCAGTGGAAGTCCGCCGGCTCCAGCCGGTCCAGATGGTATTCGAAGAGCGACCAGGCCAGGTCGAACTGCCAGCGGAGCAGTTCAAGACGGGATGCGGGCACCGGGCGACCCTGTCACACCGGCGGGCTCCGGGTCGACCGGAATCTGCCGACCTGGCCCCGCGGCCCAGCCGGCGTCGAGCCCAGCGGTGCGGAGGTGAGAGGGGTTCCCCGCTATACAGAAAGCGTTAACAGGGGGCCCTTCCTTACAACGAGGCGCGGGCGGAGAAGGCGATGCTGGCGAGCAGGAAGCCGCCGTTGACGAGCGTGAAGGCCGCGATCACCCAGAACACCAGCGCGGGCGCCAGCGCCAGCACCAGCGCCGCGGCGAAGATGACCGCGCCGTAGTCGCGGACCAGCTTGACCAGGCGTACCGGCAGCGAGGTGGAGGTGACCATGCTGGCCGCGTTCGGGCCGGACTGCATCACCGAGGTGACCAGGTTGACCATCCAGGTGCCGGCGAAGGTCGCCACCAGCCAGGTCGGGGTGTCGGGGCGCTGCGCCACGGCGGTCGCGGCCAGGGCGGCCACCAGGGCGATCTGGGCGGCCACGTCGCAGAGCACGTCGACCCGGGCGCCGGCGGGGCTGCCCTGACCGGTGACCCGGGCGAGTTGGCCGTCGGCGCAGTCCAGGGCGTACGCCACCTGCCAGCCGACCAGCGCGACCAGGCCGACCAGCCAGGCCGGCACCGAACCGTCGGCGACGGCCGGGGCGAGCGCGACCACGGTGACCGAGGTGGCCAGGCCGAGCAGCAGGTTGGTGATGGTCAGCGCGGTGGGGCGCAGGCCGAGCCGCTGGGCGACCAGGGCGAAGACCGCGCCCAGCCACTGGCTTACCGACTCGCTGAACAGGCCGCCGCCCCGGTTGACCCGGTGGAAGTCGGCGACGGTGGGACGGGACGGCTCAGCCAAGGTGGTCGCGGAGTGCACCGGCGTAGTCTGCCAGTCGCCCCCGGGTCTCGGAAGCCGGCATCGCCAGGTGTTCCAGGATGGTGTAGCGGTCCGGTCGGGTGCCCGGGGCGTACTGCACCGCCTCGACGAACTGCTCGTCGGTCAGGCCCAGCTCAGCGGGGGTGGTGGCCAGGCCGTGCCGGTGCAGGCAGCGGGCGAGTTGGCCGAAGCGTTCCAGGTCGCCGCGGAGGAAGGTGCAGAAGAGTGCGCCCAGCCCGGCCTGCTCGCCGTGTGACGAGGTGCCCGGGAAGAGCTGGTCGACGGCGTGCGAGATCTCGTGGTCGCCGCCGCTGGCCGGGCGGCTCGATCCGCAGATCGACATGGAGATGCCGCCCAGGATCAGCGCCTCGGCCAGCGTGGTCAGGAAGCCGTCGTCGCAGATCTTGCCGGGATGGTTGATCAGCGCCTCGGCGCCGGTGCGGGCCAGGGTGACCGCCAGGCCGTCGATCGGCTCGTCGCGTACCCGGTGGGCCAACTCCCAGTCGGCGCAGGCGCTGAGGTTGCTCACCGCGTCGCCGATGCCGGCCTGGGTCTGCCGGTCCGGCCCGTTCTCCACGAAGTCCAGGTCGACCATCACCGCGATCGGGATGTGCACGCCGTACGAGCCTTTGCCGCCCTCGTGGGTGAGCGAGGCCACCGGCGAGGCGATGCCGTCGTTGGCCAGGCTGGTCGCCACGGTCACCATCGGCATGCCGTACCGGGTGGCGGCGTACTTGGCGGTGTCGATGGTCCGGCCGCCGCCGATGCCCACCACCGCGTCGTAGTTGCGCCGCCGCAGCCGGTCGCCCAGCTCGTTGGCGGAGTCCAGCGAGCCGCCGGTGACCGTGAAGACGTCCGCCGAGCCCAGCGAAGGCCGGCACAGCTCGACGATCTTCTCGCCCTGCCCGGGGCCGACCACCACCGCCACGTCCCCACCGGCGGAGATCCGCCGGTCGGCCAGGAGCGGGCCCAGGTCGGCCACCGCGCCCCGGCGCACCTCGATGGCCAGGGGCGTGTTGACGGTACGGGCTAGTAGCGGCACGCGATCTCCCGGGCGCGGGCCAGGTCGTCGTGGTTGTCGACCTCGACCCAGGAGACGTCCCCGATCGGGGCCGCCCGCACCTCGCCGCCACGGTCGGCGAACTCCTGGTACCCGTCCTCGTAGTAGAGGTTCGGGTCGCGCCGCCAGGTCGCCTCCAGCGCGTCGGCCAGCGCCGAAGCCACCTGCGGCTCGATCAGGGTCGCGCCGATGTACTCCCCGTACGCCTGGCCCGGGTCCATCAGCTTGGTGATCCGGGTGAGCTGGCCGGCGGCGTCGAAGGTGGTCTTCATCTCCTCCTCGGCCAGCGGCTTGATGTTGTCGATGGCCAGCAGGATCCCCGGTCCACGCTCGGCGAGCAGGGTCTTCTCCACGCTCACCGGGTGCACGGTGTCCCCGTTGACCAGCAGTACGCCCCGGGCGAAGTGCTCCCGGGCCAGCCAGAGCGAGTAGGCGTTGTTCCACTCCTCGGCCTTGTCGTTCTGCACGAGGGTGAGCGTCACGCCGTACTTCTGTTCCAGCTCGGCCTGCCGGTCGCGGACCGCGTCGGCGGCGTAGCCGACCACGATGACGACCTCCCGGAGCCCGACCTCGGCCAGGTTGCGCAGCGCGATGTCCAGGATGGTGGTGTCACCGTCCACCGGCACCAACGCCTTGGGCAGGGTGTCGGTGTACGGCCGCAGCCGGCGTCCGGCACCGGCGGCGAGCACCATCCCGATCATGCCAACGTCCCCCCTCGTACGACTGTGGTCATCGGTGGAGGATAGCGCTGCCGCCCCCCACCCCTCGGGCCAACCGGCTCAGCCGGGCAGGGCGGCCAGGTCGGCAAGCATCGCCAGGCGCTCCTCGGCGGTCAGCACGGTGTACGGGGCGGCGGCCCGGCGATCGGTCTCCAGCGCTATCGCCCGCTGCTCCGGGCCGGCCGGCAACGCCTCCACGCTCTGCGCGGTGTGTCCCGCCGCCGTCCAGGCCGCGGCGTGCGCGTCCGCCCGGTGGTACCGCAGCGCGCCGAGCCGGTTGAGCAGCAGCACGCCCGGCGCGGTGCCGTCCGGCTCGTACGGCGGGGCCACGGCGGTGAACGCCTCGCTCGGCCCGGTCTCCTCCTCCACCGCCACCAGGGCGTACGCCAGCAGCCGGCCCAGCGTGGTGACCAGCCGGTCCACCCGTTCGTCGTGGCCGGCCCAGAGTTCCTCGGTGACCTCGGCGTGCACCTGGTAGATCTCGGTGAGGAAGGCGGCACCGCGTTCGGTGGCGGAGAACGCGCCGTCGGCCCGGCGGTGCAGCATGCCGTGCGCCACGTGCTTGTCCAGCATCCGGGTGCAGGTGGCGGGGTCGCGGTGGCGGGTCACCCCGGCGAAGCCCGCCGCGCTGACCGTCCCGCCGGGGGCGGCGAGCCGGGTGCGGAACTCGACGAGGAAACCGGTGGCCAGCGGGCCGCCGTACCGTTGGCTCAGCTCGGCGCCGCCGCCGTCGCGGCCGGCGAGGATGCCGGCGACGACAACCCGGTCGATGGTCGGGGCGACCAGCCCCGCGAACCGGTGCGACGCCAGCTCGACCGCGTCGCTCACCGACCGATCGAGCGGAGGGCGGCGAAGGCGTCCTCGGCGATCCGCCGCATCAGCCCGTCGTTGACCTCGCGGTCCTCGTCGAGCACGGCCAGCTCGTCCTCGGTCAGCCAGCGGAACTCGGTGTGTTTGCCCACCTCCAGCCGGGGTCGGTCGAGGTCACCGTCGACCCG
Organism: Micromonospora sp. WMMA1923; assembly: GCF_049179195.1. Taxonomy (NCBI): domain Bacteria; kingdom Bacillati; phylum Actinomycetota; class Actinomycetes; order Micromonosporales; family Micromonosporaceae; genus Micromonospora; species Micromonospora sp. WMMA1923. The sequence goes on along the minus strand of NZ_JBMHLZ010000001.1, from coordinate 5,612,346 downwards.
GATCAGGAAGTCGCTCTCCACCCGGTCCAGCCCGTCGTTACCGGTGTACCGGTAGACGCCGACCGGGCCGAGCACGTGCGACACGGTCCACCCGGTCTCCTCGGTCACCTCGCGCCGCATCGCGTCGTGGACCTCCTCGCCCGGCTCCAGATGGCCGCCGACGACGTCCCAGGTGTTGGGGAAGAGGCGTCGCTGCGGGGACCGCCGCTGGAAGAAGATGCGGCCGTCGTCGTCGACGATCAGCGCGCCGACGCAGCGTAGAGGCTCGGTGGACACCTCTCGACCCTAGCGAGCCGGCCGCCGGTTAGGCGATGGTCGCGTTCGGTCGGAGTCCGGGACACCGTCGGGCAATACGGCTTTGATCAGCCAAAACAGGTGTGAGCCGTGGATCGACGGGTAGGGATGTGGGTGGGCGCGGACGGGCCGTGGCCCGTAGGGGAGGGCGTCATGAGCCACGCGGAACGACTCGCCGGTCAGCAGTACGCGATGGTCCTGCGGCGGGACGTGGCCCGCCTGCCCGACCTCTACGCCGACGACGCCTTCTACAGCATGCCCGGGGTCACGGTGCGCCCGATCGAGCTGCCGGCGTTGATGCGTACCTGGACCGGGGCCTTTCCCGACCTGCGGGTCGAGCTGACCGGGCGGGTGGAGACAGCCGGCGGGATGGCGCTGGAGCAGCGGCTCACCGGCACCCACACCGGGGTGCTGCACACCCCGCTGGGCACCATCGCTCCGACCGGCCGCACGCTGAGCTGGGACGTGGTGGACGTGGTCCGGGTCCGCCGGGGCAAGATCGCAGCCTGGCGGTCCTACTTCGACTGGGGGCAGTTCTACCTGGCCCTGGGGGTGCGGGTGAGCGGGCTGTCCCGGGGGCTGGCGCACGAGCCGCTCAGCCTCGCGGCCTGACCCTGCGGTCCGGCCCGGTCCGCCCTCCCGGTCCGGTCCGTCCGGCCGAGCGGCCGGGGCGGGTCACCCGTCCGGTGGCTCAGGATGCGGACATCGCCGTGCCGTCGACGCGCAGCCCAGGGCCGGCCGTACGCTCTGGAACCATGACCGCCGAGCAGCTGATCTCCTTCGCCCGTGGCGCTCCCTCGCTGGACATCGTCGACGTCGAGGGCCTCAAGGCCGCCGCCGTCCGCGCCTTCGACACCGACCCCGCCGGGATCACCGCGTACGGCACCTCAGTCGGGTACCCGCCCCTGCGGAAGTGGATCGCCGACAAGCACGGCGTCGCGGCCGAGCAGGTGCTGGTCACCAACGGCTCGTTGCAGGCCGACGCGTTCCTCTTCGACCACCTGGTACGCCCCGGTGACGCCGTGGTCGTCGAGCGCCCGACGTACGACCGCACCCTGCTCAACCTGCAGCAACTCGGCAGCGAGGTGCACGCGGTGACCGTCGCCCCGGACGGGCTGGACACCGCCGAGCTGCGCAAGCTGCTGGAGTCCGGGGTCCGTCCGAAGCTGGCGCACGTCATCCCGAACTACCAGAACCCGGCCGGGGTGACCCTGTCGCTGGAGAAGCGCCGGGAGCTGCTCGACCTGGCCGCGGAGTACGGCTTCACCATCTTCGAGGACGACCCGTACGCCGACATCCGGTTCCGGGGCGAGGCGCTGCCGTCGATGCTCTCCCTGGACACCCGGGGTGTGGTGGTGCACGCCTCCAGCTTCACCAAGACGGTCTGCCCCGGCGTCCGCGTCGGCTACCTGGTCGGGCCGGCCGACCTGATCGCCGACATCGCCAAGCGGGCGACCAACCTGTACATCTCGCCCGGCATGGTCTCCGAGGCGATCGTGCACCAGTTCTGCGTCTCCGGTGACATCGACCGCTCGATCGCCACCGTCTCCACCGCCCTCGGTGAGCGGGCCCGGGTGCTTGCCGAGTCGCTGCGCCGGCACATCCCGGACGCCTCGTTCGTCGAGCCCGACGGCGGCTACTTCCTCTGGGTGGAGCTGCCCGAGGACGTCGAGGTGGACGCGCTCGCGCCGGCCGCCGCCGAGCGTGGCGTCGCCGTGGTCAAGGGCAGCGACTTCGTCCAGGAGGGCGGCCGGCACGCGCTGCGGCTGGCCTTCTCGGCGGTCACCGCCGACAAGATCGAAGAAGGGGTACGGCGGCTCGCCGCAGCGGTCGCCGAGGTGCGCGGCCGGTAGAAAGTTATCGGATGGTGACCCTCAGGGGTCCCCAACCAGGTGGTCCTCTGCCCACAATGTCGCGAGCGCCATTCACGTTGTGGGCACGGTCACCCGGTCTGCCTGGGCATCCGTGCCGGTGGGTGGCGTGGTGAGCATCACCCCCGCCCCCACCGGTGTCGGGTGGGCCGGATCGCCCTCACCCCCCTGACGCGGTCCGGCCCGCCCGACACCACACCCCCACCACGGGTACGCCCGCGGCGCGCGGACGTCGTCACGTCCACGCGCCGCGGGCGGCTGGTGCGGTCGGGGCCGCCTGTCGCGGTGACCCGACCGGACAGGAGGGGGACAGTCAGTTGCGGGCCTTGCCGGCCTCGACCGCCTTGCTGATGTCGTCGGCCGGACGCCCGGTGACGTCCCGGGCACCCTCGGCCACCGACGGCACCTCGTCCGTCGGGTGCACCACCGGCTGCCGGCCCGGCTGGCTGGTGGAGGCGCTGTTGTCGCCCGCCACCGCCGAGCTGCCCGCACCGGTCGGGCCGCCGGCCACCGGGGAGCTGCTCGACGTGGTCGACGCGCCGGTCACCGTCGAGTCGATCCGCGACGCCTCGGCCAGCGGGGCGCTCGGCACCGGCGCGCCACTGGTGCGTACCTCGATGGTCTCGACCTCGTCGCGCATCGGCTCCAGGCTCTCGGTCGGGTCGTACTCGGCCCACTCCAGCTGCTCCCGGCGGCGGCGCATGGCCAACGCCCCGGCCACCCCGGCCACCGCACCGGCGGCCAGCAGCCCGGTCAGCATCGCGCCACGCCGACGGGCCGGCCTGCGGCGGCCGAGCTTCTGCTGGGCCAGGCGCACGTTCTTCGCCTTCGCCTTCTTCGTCGCCACGCCGGCCTTACGGCCCGCCTTCTTCGACGCCGAGGTGGCCTCCAGCGCACCACTGCGCGCCGCCACCGCCAGCGGCGCCAGCGTGGTCACCGTCGCACCCCAGCCGGTCGCGGCACCGTCACGCACCTTCACCGCCGCCGGCGCCACGTAGCCCCGGGCCGCCTCGACCCGGGGACCGACCGTCGCGCCGGCACCCCTGGCGGCGTACGTGGCCGCCTGCTTCAGGTGACCGACACTCTGGTTCAGCTCGGCCCTGGCCAGCTGCCCTTGGGACTTCCGCCGCCCGATTCCAAACACGGTCCCACCTCCTGGGAGTAGTTCCTCCGTCATCCTCCACCAACGGATGCCTCCGCACTGCCACATCGGGCACATGGGAGGATCCGCATGGAACTGACCAACGACTGAGGAGTACCCGTGGCCGAGGCTGTCTACGCCACCTTGCACACCAACGCTGGCCCGATCCGGCTGGAGCTCTACCCGAACCACGCGCCGAAGACCGTCCGCAACTTCGTCGACCTGGCCCAGGGAAACAAGGAGTACACCGACCCGCGGACCGGCCAGCCGGGCAACGGGCCGTTCTACGACGGCACCATCTCGCACCGCGTCATCAGCGGCTTCATGGTGCAGATGGGTGACCCGACCGGCACCGGCCGGGGCGGTCCGGGCTACAAGTTCGGTGACGAGTTTCACCCCGAGCTGCGCTTCGACCAGCCGTACCTGCTGGCCATGGCGAACGCCGGCCCCGGCACCAACGGCTCGCAGTTCTTCATCACCGTCGCGCCGACGCCGCACCTGAACAACCGGCACACCATCTTCGGCCGGGTCGCCGACGAGGACTCGGTGAAGGTCGTCGACACCATCGCCAACACCCCGACCGGCCCGAGCGACCGGCCGCTGCAGGACGTGGTCATCGAGCGCGTCACCATCGAGGGCAACCCGGCCTGAGCCGGTTTGCGAGGTACCTTTGCTCGCATGACTGAGCGCTGCCCAGGACGGGCCCGGTGAGCGAGTCCCCGCCGACCACCCCGGTCTGTTACCGGCACCCCGGTCGGGAGACGTACGTCCGGTGCGCCCGGTGTGATCGGCCGATCTGCCCGGACTGCATGCGGGACGCCGCCGTCGGGCACCAGTGCCCGGACTGCGTTCAGGAAGGTCGTCGTAGCGTACGGCCGGCGCGCACCGCCTTCGGTGGCGGGCTCGCCGGCCAGCACGGCTACGTCACCAAGACGCTCATCGCGCTGAACGTGCTGATGATGCTGGTCTCCATCGCCTCGGCGCGCGGCGGGGACGCGGCCTTCGGCGGCTCCGGCTTCGGTGGCCTGATGGGCGGCAGCACCCCGCTCACCAACTGGGGTGCCGTGCTCGGCCAGGCCGTCTTCGCCGACGGCACCATCGGCGGCATCGCCCAGGGCGACTGGTACCGCCTGCTGACCGCGATGTTCCTGCACTACGGCGTGCTGCACCTGCTGCTGAACATGTGGGCGCTCTGGGTGCTCGGCGGCTCCCTGGAGGCGGTGCTCGGTCCGGCCCGGTTCCTGGCGCTCTACCTGGTCGCCGGGCTCGGTGGCAACGTGGCCGCGTACCTGTTCAGCGCGCCGAACCAGGCCACCGCCGGTGCCTCCACCGCGATCTTCGGCCTCTTCGCCGCCATCTTCGTGATCATGCGACGGCTGGGCCGGGACACCTCGGCGATCCTGCCGATCCTGGTGATCAATCTGATCTTCACCTTCACCGTGCCGGGCATCTCCATCGCCGGCCACCTCGGTGGCCTGGTCACCGGCGCGCTGCTGGCCCTGGTGATGGCGTACGCCCCACGGTCCAACCGCACCCTGGTGCAGACCGTCGGCACCGCCGCCATCGTGATCGCCCTGCTCGCCGCCGCGGTCGTCCGCACGGTCACCCTGCTCAGCTGAGCCCGTCCCGCCGCGACCACTTGACACGACAGTGTCGGTGCGGTCAGGCGGGTGTGTCGCCGGGGTGGGGCTGGTCGGGGTGGGGCCAGGCGGCGCGCAGTTCGTCGGCCACCTCGGCGGGTGGGGCGTTCAGGTCGTAGCGCCCGAAGAGATACAGCGACTCCCCGGCGTCGATCTCCAGCAGTTCGGTGGTGAGCCCGCGCCGGGAGTGCCGATCCAGGTCGATCTGCTCGATCGCCGACCAGGGCAACCGGCGGCGGCCGGCGTACCCGACCCGGACCACCAGACCGTCGGCGTCCATGGCCAGCCGGACCGGAGCCACCAGGTCACGCAGCGCCCAGCCGGCCAACCCGGCGGCGATCAGACCGGCCAGGGCCAACCCGACCTGGTCACCGTTGTCCAGGAGCAGACCGAGCAGGACCAGACCGGCCGCCAGGGCGAACTTGATCACCGGCACCGTCGGCGGGACCCGCCACTGCCGGGTGGGGAACGTCGATGGCTGCACCCGTCCAGCATGCCAGCCGGCCGCTGGGCGAGGCTGGGCGGCGGCGTCCGGTGCTGGGAGGGGCTGGCCGGGCGACGTAGGATCGGGGTCGGCTCAGGTTACCCGGGAGTAAACATGAGTGACGCGGTCATCGTCGGCGCGGTACGTACCCCGGTCGGGCGGCGCAAGGGCGGGCTGGCCGACGTCCACCCGGTCGACCTGTCCGCGCACGTGCTGCGGGCGCTGGCCGAGCGGACCGGCATCGACCCGGCACAGGTCGACGACGTGGTCTGGGGCTGCGTGTCCCAGGTCGGCGAGCAGTCCTGGAACGTCGCCCGCAACGCGGTCCTCGCCGCCGGCTGGCCCGAATCGGTGCCCGGCACCACGCTCGACCGGCAGTGTGGCTCCAGCCAGCAGGCGCTGCACTTCGCCGCCGCCACGGTCGTCGCCGGTCAGGCCGATCTGGTGGTGGCCGGCGGGGTCGAGTCGATGACCCGGGTGCCGATGGGCTCCAGTGTCGCCGACGGCCTGCCCTTCAGCGATCAGCTCCGCGACCGGTACCGGGGTGTCGAGGGCTTCGCCGACGACCAGCCGCTGCCGTTCAACCAGGGCGTCGGGGCGGAGCTGATCGCCGCGCGGTGGCGCTTCTCCCGTACCCAGCTTGACGAATTCGCCCTGGCCAGCCACGTCCGGGCGGCGGCGGCGCAGGACGCCGGGGCGTTCGATGCGGAGCTGGCCCCGGTGCCGCTGGCCGACGGCGGCACGGTCATCGCCGACGAGGGCATCCGCCGGGACACCACGCTGGCCAGACTGGGCGAGCTGAAGACCCCGTTCCGCGCCGACGGCGTGGTCACCGCCGGGTCCGCGTCGCAGATCTCCGACGGGGCGGCGGCGCTCGCCGTGACCACCAGCGAATGGGCCAGCCGGCACGGGCTGCGCCCACTGGCCCGGATCCACACCGCCGTGGTCGCCGCCGACGACCCGGTCACCATGCTCACCGCCCCCATCCCGGCCACCGCGAAGGCGCTGCGCCGCGCGGGGCTGGGCATCGAGGAGATCGGGGTGTACGAGGTGAACGAGGCCTTCGCCCCGGTACCGCTTGCCTGGTTGGCCGAGACCGAGGCGGACCCGGAGCGGCTGAACCCGCGCGGCGGCGCGATCGCCCTCGGCCATCCGCTCGGCGCCTCCGGTGCCCGGATCATGACCACCATGCTGGGGCACATGCGGGACAACGGAATCCGGTACGGCCTGCAGACGATGTGCGAGGGCGGCGGCATGGCCAACGCCACCGTCGTCGAACTTCTCTGACCCCGGCGACCGAGCCGGCCTCCGCGCCGAGCGGGCGGGCTCTCGGCCCGAGCGGGCCTTTGCGACGGCAGGCTTCTGGGCCGGGCGGCTTTCGGGTCTGGGCGGTCATGATCGACTCGGTTGGGCTGATGTTGCGGGGTCCGAGGCGGATTGACACCGCCATATCGACCCAACCGAGTCGATCATGACCGAGCTAATGCCCCCTGATGTCGGCATCGCTGGTCTAGGCTCCGCACCGTGACCGTGCCGCAGCCTCATGACGTGCCGCTGCAACCGTCTGCCGTGTCGCGGGAGTCGTCCGGCGCGCCGCAGCCGCAGCTGTCTGCCGTGTCGCAGCCGCAACCCCAGCCGCAGTCGCCTGCCGTGTCGCAGCCGCAGTCGTCTGTCGTGTCGGCGCAACCGTCCGTTGGGGTGTCGGAGGTGCCGCGCGAGGCGGGTTGGTCGGACCCGGTGTGGCAGCGTGCGGCCAGGGGCTGGATCGCCGAGCAGTTGGCCCGGACCGGCCGGCGGATCACCGGCGAGGTCGAACCCCGGGTACGGCCCTGGTCGCTGGTGTGGCGGGTGCCGACCGGGAGCGGGCCGGTCTGGTTCAAGGCCAACAGCATCGGCACCCGGTACGAGGCGGGCCTGGTCGATGCGCTGAGCCGACTGGATCCTGACGCGGTGCTCACCCCGCTCGCGGTCCGGCCAGACCGGGGTTGGCTGCTCCTGCCCGACGGTGGCGAGACCCTGCGGGAGAGCACCGAACGGGACCGCCCGGCAGGCGAGCCTGCGCAGTCCGCGACCGATGAACCGGCCGAGTCGGGGGCGCAGCCGGCGGCGGCGGGGGCGGCTCCGCAGTCCGTGACCGGTGAACCGGCCGGCCCGAACGGTGGCAGGGCTGGTGGGCATGGGTTGGGCCGGTGGGAGGCGGCCCTGACCCGGTACGCGGTGCTCCAACGTGAGTCCGGCCGGCAGGTCGACGAGCTGGTGGCGCTCGGGGTGCCGGACCACCGGCCGCAGGTGTTGCCGCAGCTCTTCGCCGACCTGCTGGAGGACCGGGCGGCGTTGCTGCTCGACTCGCCTGGCGGGCCGACCGCTGAGGCGTACCAGCGGTTGCGCGGGTACCGGCCGGAGTTCGCCCGGGTGTGTGAGCGGCTGGCCGGGATCGGGCCGCCCGCCACGGTGCAGCACGACGACCTGCATGATGCCAACGTCTTCGCCACGGTCGACGGGTACCGCTTCTTCGACTGGGGGGACGCCTCGGTGGGTCACCCGTTCGGCAGCCTGTTGGTGACGCTCCGTTCGGCGGCGTACCGCTTCGGGTTGTCGGCGGGTGATCCGGCGCTGGGCCGGCTGCGCGACGCGTACCTGGAGATCTGGTCGGACCGGTACGACCGGCGGACCCTGCTGGAGGCGGTCGGGCTGGCGGTGACCACGGCCAAGGTGGGCCGGGCGCTGTCCTGGCGGCGGGCCCTGCGCACCGACGACCCGGCCCGGGGTGAGTATGCCGACGCGGTCCCCGGCTGGCTCGCCGAACTCTTCGAGCCGGAGCCGCTCTGACCACGGCCTCGGCGTGGAACTTTCACAAAGTTGGCCGTGTCCCACATCACATTGTCTGGTGCCGTCGTTGTCACCTGCATGGATGTGTTCTCCCGAACGTTCCTCCCGGCCGCCGCCGAGGCCGGCCTGGCGGTGCAGACCGTCAGTCGACACATGTCGATTTTCCGCCGCTGCGTCGGCTCCGGCGACGCCACCATCCTGGTGGCCCGGTGCAGTCGCCCGGACCGCCCCGTCGCCGCCGACCACCTGCTCCTGTTGACCCACCACCGGCTGGTCGTCATCCAGCAGAGCCGGGTGCTGCACCGGCTGCGGCTGCACCTCAACAGCGAGTTGCGGGATCTGAGCAACGTCAACTGGCACGCCGATCCGAGGTCGCCCGCGATCGAGCTGGCCGTCACCGCGATCGACGGGATCCGCGAGCGGTTCGTCATCCCGGCCCACCACCCGAAGCAGCTGTGGCACCTGGACGCCCTCTTCGGTCAGGCCTTCCGGCTCCAACCACCCGGCACCCCGGCCCGGCCGGATGCCGCCGTGGCCGGCTGAGCGTCCTTACCGGATTCGAACACGTGCCGGGGACCACCGCCGGCACCGGTCGGTAATCATGAGCCGGTGACCGTCGACACGCCGCACCGCGGGCTCGTCCTGGTCGTCGAGGACGAGCCGGCCATCGCCGACCTGGTACGGCTCTACCTGAGCCGGGATGGCTACGGCGTACACCTGGAACGTGACGGTGCCGCCGGACTGGCCGCCGCCCGGCGGCTGCGTCCGGTGGCCTGTGTGCTGGACATCGCCCTGCCCGGCCTGGCCGGTACGGAGGTCTGCCGGCGGCTGCGGGAGGCCGGCGACTGGACCCCGGTCGTGTTCCTGACCGCCCGCGACGACGAGGTGGACCGGATCGTCGGCCTGGAGTTGGGTGCCGACGACTACGTGACCAAGCCGTTCAGCCCCCGCGAACTCGTCGCCCGGATCCGGGCGGTGCTGCGGCGGACCGCCGGTGGGCCCGACGGCGTGGACCGTCCCCGGGTGGTCGGCGGGGTGACCCTCGACCCGGCCCGCCGGACGGTGACCTCGGCGGGCATCCCGGTGCAGCTCACCTCCACCGAGTTCGACCTGCTCGCCCACCTGATGTCCCGGCCCGGACGGGTCTTCACCCGGGAGGAACTGCTTGCCGCCGTCTGGGGGTACGCCGCACACGCCGGCACCCGCACCGTCGACGTGCACGTCGCACAGGTACGCGCCAAACTCGGGCCGACCAGCGTGATCCGGACCCACCGGGGCGTCGGGTACGCCGCCGATGGCTGACCCGCCCGCAGCCGCGACGCCCCGCCGGTCCGGCCGGTTCACCCGTACGCTGACCACCCGCGCGGTCCTGGTCAGCTGCGCGGTGGCGTTGGTGTCGGTGCTGGTCACCGCGCTGGTCGCGGCACCGGTGGCGGTACGCGGCGCGGAACGGCGCGACCAGGAGGCGCTGGCCGACCAGGCCCGGCTCGCCGTCGACGTGCTGCGGACCCGACCACCCGACGCCGCCGGTCGACGACTGGTCGACCAACTCGCCGAACAGGACGTCACCGTCCACCTGATCGAGGCTGGCCGCGCGGACCGGCCGGGGCTGTCCCGGCAGGTCGTCAGCCGGCTCGCCGCCGGGCACGACGTCTCCGGCCGACGGCTGGTCGCCGGCGAACGGTCGTTCGTCGAAGGGCGCGCCCTGCCCGGCGGCGACGCCGTGGTGCTCACCCGGCCGACCAGCCCCGGGGTGTGGCGACGGATGGCGGGCGGCCTCTGGCTACCGCTGCTCGCCGGACTCGCCGCCGGGGTGGCCGCCGGACTGCTGCTCGCCCGCCGGCTGGCCCGGCCGATCCGTGAGGCGGCCACCGCCGCCGCCCGGCTGGGTGCCGGTGACCGTACCGTCCGGCTGTCGCCCGAGCCGCCCGAGGAGGTCGCCGAGTTGGCGTACGCGCTCAACGGGCTGGCCGCCGCGCTGGCCACCAGCGAGGGACGGCAACGGGAGTTCCTGCTCTCGGTGTCGCACGAGCTGCGTACCCCGCTGACCGCACTGCGCGGCTACGCCGAGGCGCTCGCCGACGGGGTGATCGACGGCGCGGCGGTGCCGGCGACCGGCCGCACCATGCTGGCCGAGGCCCGGCACCTGGACCGGCTGGTCAGCGACCTGTTGGCGCTGGCCCGGCTGGAGGCCGCCGACTTCCCGCTGGAACCGGTACCGGTCGACGTGGCCGGCCTGGTCGCCGACATCGGCCGGAACTGGGCCGACCGGTACGCGGCGGCCGGCGTACCCCTGCGGATCGACCTGCCGCCACCGGCCGAGGGGCTGTCGGCCGAGGACGGACCGGTCGGTGTCGTGTCCGCGTACACCGATCCGGGCCGGATCCGGCAGGTGGTGGACGGCCTGCTGGAGAACGCCTTGCGGGTGGTCCCGCCGGGAGCCCCGGTGGTGGTCGCGGTCCGTCCGGCCGGGGCGTCCGCGACCGACGGCTCTGCGGCCGGGGCGTCCGCGACCGACGGCGGCGTCATCGAGGTACGCGACGGCGGACCCGGCTTCACCGAGGACGACCTGGCGGTGGCCTTCGAACGGGGTGAGCTGCACCGACGCTACCGAGGGGTACGCAAGGTGGGCAGCGGCCTCGGGCTGGCCCTGGCCGCCGGCCTGGTCCGCCGCCTCGGCGGCGACATCACCGCCGGCCACGCCCCCGAAGGCGGCGCCGCCTTCACCGTAACCCTGCCCAGCCGGTAAGGAAGGGCCCCCTGTTAACGCATTTGGTAGAGCGGGGTACCCCTCTCACCATCGCCGGCTGGGCAGCGGCCAACACGTGCCGGCGGACGGGCGTCAACACGTGCCGGCGGACGGGCGCCAACACGTGCCGGCGGACTTCGGCGGCGGGAGCCAGTACACGCCGGTGGGGCGAGGGCTGGTCAGCGGGTGGGAGGTAGTGCGTAGCCGACGTAGCCGCGCCACCGCACCTGCCAGCCCTCCGGCACCAGGTCGGCACAGACCGACCGGGTACCCGTGCAGACGATCGCGTCCACCGACGCCGGGTCGGCCGGCGGACGCTCGGGCAGCACCGACTGCAGGGCCACCAACTCGGGTGATCCGCCGTCGGCGTCGCGCAGCAGCAGCCACCACGGGTACTCCCAGTTGTCGTTCTGCTGCACCAGACCGATCCGGCGGGCACCGTCGGCGCGCACCGCGTCGGCGGCCCAGCGGAACTCGTCGGCCCACTGTGGCCGACGCAGGAACCGGGTGTCCCACTCGGAGGTGGTGAAGACCGAACCGGCCCCGACCAGGCGACGCGGGAAGCCGTACGACAGGGCGAGCACCCCGGCCAACGCCGAGGTGGCCAGCACGGTGACGACCAACCCGGCGGCCACCGACCGCCGCCCACTGCCGCCGCCGGCACTGCCGCCGCCGGCACTGCCGCCGCCGGCACCGCCGCCGGCACTGCCGCCGCCATCACCGCTGCCGGCAGCGGCGCTGTCCCGGCCGGCACCGGCACTGGTGTCGTCGTACCTGCGGCGCAGGAGCGTGGCCAGCCAGAGACCGGCCAGGGGTACGCCGAACGTCAGGGCGTAGACCAGCAGCCGGTTCCCCCACGGCTGCCACTTGATCATCGAGGTGTGCAGCAGGAGGGTGACCAGGACAACCGTCGCGTACGCCCGTACCGAGCCGGGAGCCGTCGGGCTGACCCGGGCCGGCCGGGCCAGGGCCAGTACCGCAGCGATCAGCACCAGCGAGCCGGCCAGCGGGAACGCCACCCGGTCCTCGTCCGGGTACCAGGACGGCTCGGGGAAGTTCTCCCGCCCGAAGGTGATCGCCCGGTCCTGCGGGTCGACGCCGATCGCCTCGGCCCCGGCGACGATCGCCGACGCGGCGGCCCGGCCCAGCGGGGTCAACGGGGTGTCCAGCGCGGTGTGCCCGATCCGGAGCGCGTTGACCAGGATCGCCGGCGGATCGTGCCGTTCCATCGGGATCGACTCGCGTAGGCGCGGCGGCCCGAGCGGATGCCCGAACTCGGCGGTCACCCGGACCAGGAACGGGCCGACCAGCAACGCGGCGACCAGCAGGATCGACACCGACCCGAGTACGGTGACCGCGACCTGCCGCCCCCGTCCCCCACCGCTCGCGGCCCCGCCCCGAGCGGCCGCCGTCCGGCTTGCGTCGGTCGTGGTCAGGCCGCCGGGGTCGGCCCCACCCTGAACGGCGGTCGCCCGGCTTGGGCCGGTCGTGGTCAGGTCCCGGCCGGGGCTGGCGGCGTACGCCAACTGGGGTTGGGCTCGGCCGGTGTGGTCGGTGGTGGGGCGGGTGGCGGTGTACGCCAGGCGGAGTTGGGCGAGGCCCCAGAGCAGCAGCAGCGGTCCCACGCCGATCAGCCCGCTGGTCTTGGTCACCGCGGTCAACCCGGTCGCCGCCCCGAGGGCGAGCACCGTGGCGGGGCCGCTGCGGCGGTGCAGCCCGTCCAGGACCAGGGTGGCCACGCAGGCGACCCAGGCGGCGACGACCAGGTCGGTCTGCGTACTGGTGGCCTGTAGGGCGATCATCGGCGTGGTGGCCAGGACGAACGCGGAGAGCAACTGGGCCCGCCGGCCGCCGCCGAGCTGCGCGGTGATCCGGGCGACCACCAGTACGCAGAGCACCCCGGCGGCCCACTGGACGAGGTTGTGCAGCACGTCGGAGCCGGTGAAGAGCCGCAGGTGCAGCAGCAGGTACTCGGCACCTGGCGGGATGGTCACCTGCCGGTGGATCGCCGTCGGCCAGAACTCCAGGGTGCCCTGGGCCACCCAGTGTTCCACCTTCGGCAGATGGTAGGTCTGGGAGTCGAAGTTGTTCGGCTCGGCGAGCAGGGCGATGAGCAGCTCGACCAGGATCAGCACGCCGACCGTGCCGGCCAGCAGCCGGTCGCCGACTCCGGTCGTACCCCAGAAGGTCCGCAACCGGCCGACCAGGCCCGCAGCGCCCGACCTGCCCGGCCGCCCGGCGGCGCCGCGGTCCTCACCCGGGCCGCCCGCGGCGTCGGGCCGACCCGGTCGCCCGGCGACGCCGCGATCTTCACCCGGGCCGCCCGCAGCGGCGGACCGGGTGGCGAGGTCGCGGTGGTGGCGGCGCCAGGCGGCGGTCGCGGCGGCGGCGAGTAGCAGCAGCCAGGCGGCGGCGAACGCCGGCCGGGTGAGGACGCCGAGCGCGCCGAACAGCTCCACCACGACCACCGCGTACCCGCCGGTGATCAGCGCCGCCCGGACCACCGCCAGACGCCACGGTGCCACGGCTGTCGATTCGACAGGTCTGACGGCGTACGCCAGGGCGATCATCGTGGCGACGGGCAGGACCGTGAGTAGGGACCCGGCGGACATGGCGGGAAGTAAACACCATCCAGCTGTACGCACCGAGCCGCCCTTCGGCGGTGGCGACCACGTTCTGCCGAACCACCAGGCTAGGCTAGGTCGGATTTACTGTCCCCACCGTGGAGAATCCCGTGAAGCTCTCGATCCTGATGCCGGTCTACAACGAGGAGGACCGGATAGCCGACGCGCTCAAGCAGGCGTTGGCGGTCGACTACCCGTGCGAGATCGAGCTGCTCGTGGTCGACGACGGTAGCCGGGACGGCACCGGCGAGATCCTCGGCCGGGCCGACGACGCCCGGCTGCGGGTGATCACGCATCCGCGTAACCGGGGCAAGGGCGCGGCGATCCGCACGGCCGTGGACAACGCCGACGGTGAGTACATGGTCATTCTCGACGCCGACCTGGAGTACGACCCGCAGGACATCCCCAAGCTGCTCGACCCGGTCCTCGACGGGCGGGCCACCGTGGTCTACGGCAACCGCACCTTCGGCAGCCACAGCGCCTACAGCTTCTGGTACGTCATCGGCAACAAGGGCGTCACCATGGCGGCGAACATCATGTTCAACTCCTACATCGGTGACCTGGAGACCTGCTTCAAGCTGATGCCGGTGGCGCTCTACCGCTCGCTGGACATCCGGTCCCGGGGCTTCGGCATGGAGGCCGAGGTGACCGGCAAGCTGCTCCGCCAGCGCATCCGCCCGTACGAGGTGCCGATCAGCTACCGGGCGCGGGGCCGCGAGGAGGGCAAGAAGATCACCTGGAAGGACGGCGTGGAGGCACTCTGGATCCTCGGCCGGGAACGTACCCGCCGCAAGCCCACCGCGCCCCGCTGACCCCGACCCGGCCTGGGTCGCTCGGGTCAGGGCGTCAGGAACGAGGTCACCGACTGGCGGAGACCGGCCGCGTCCAGGCCGTGCCACCGGTGGTGGTCCTCGGCGGAGCCGTACCGGCGTAGCTCCGCCCGCCCGACCCCGAGCGCCAGCAGCCGGTGCGGCCGGTCGACAAGTGCCGCACCGACCACCCGACTGGACGTGCCGGCCAGGTACGGCTCGACCAGGATCACCTCGGTACCGGCCAGCGCCCGCAGCCCGGCGGTGTCGAACGGTCGGGGCCGGTGGGTCCACGCCACCGAAACGGGCAGCTCCCGTACCGCCGCCAGGGCGATGTCCAGCAGCGGCCCCACCGCCACCAGCAGCGCAGCGCCCGGCCCGGCGTCCCGGACCAACTGCAACGTGCCGTCGCCGCCGCGCGGCCGGTCGTTGGACTCGGCAGACAATCGCAGGTACGCCGACGAGTCGCCGGCCACCGTCGAGCGCAGCAGGTCGGGCACCTCGTCGCGGTGCCCCGGCACGTGCACGGTCCACCCGTCGAGGGTGTCGATCAGCGCCACGTCGGCGGGGCTCAGGTGGGTCCGACCGGCCGCCGCCCGGTCGTACGACGCGCCGATGCCGACCAGCACCGCGCTCGCCGCCTGGTGGTCGAGGTCCAGCTTGATCTGCTCGTACGCCCGCTCGACGAGGAACGGCGCGTAGCTGTGCACCACCGGACGCAGCCCGGTCAGGGCGAGCCCACCGGCGACCCCGAGCATCAACTGTTCCCGGATGCCGACGTTGAGCACCCGGTCGGGATGGCGGTCGGCCGCCACATGGAAGGCCGAGGCGGAGATGTCCGCCAGCACCAGGGCGGTACGCGGGTCCTCGGCCAGGATCGCGGTCATCGTGTCGACGAACGCGTGCCGCATGATCGTCTCCTCGACCATCGCGTCCCGCCCGGCCGGCGTCGTGGAACTCGGGGCGGTCGTGGAGTGCTGGGCGCTCGTGGAACTCAGGGCGGTCGTGGAGTGCTGGGCGCTCGTGGAACTCGGGGCGGTCGTGGTGGACATGTTCACTCCTCGGAGTTGACGACCGCGACGACGACGTGCGGCCGATCGGGATGCGACCGGGTCAGGGCGGTGTGCAGGGCTTCGTGGTCCCGGCCGTCGACGGTGTCGGCGGTCCAGCCGTTGACGGTGAACCGGCTGGCGATCCCACCGGGCCAGCCGTGGGTGGCCGAGGCGTTGTCGATCACGATCGCGGTCAGGCTGCCCAGGCCGGTGGCACCGGCGTACGCGATCGCCTCGTGGTTGGATCCCTCGTCCAGTTCGGCGTCGCCGAGCAGCACGTACACCCGGGGGGTGAGCAGGCCCTGGGCGCGCAGGCCGAGGGCGGTGCCGACGCCCAGCCCGAGGCCGTGCCCGAGCGAGCCGGAGCCGATCTCCACCCCGGGCACCAGCACCCGGTCCGGGTGGTCGCCGAGCCGGCTCTCCGGGCCGCCCTGGTCGTCCAGCCAGTCGGCGGGTACGAAACCCTTGGCGGCGAGCACCGCGTAGTACCCGGCCACGGCGTGCCCCTTGGAGAGCAGGAACCGGTCCCGGTCCGGCTCGTCCACCGTCTCCGGGCTGATCCGCAGTACCCGGTCGTAGAGCACCCAGAGCACGTCGACGGTGGAGTAGACATTCGCGTCGAACGCACGTCCGGCGCGTACCCGATCGAAGTAGGGCGCGACCGGCGTCGGCAGCCGGCCCACCCTGGCGGTGGTCGTTGTCATGGGTTTAGCCTGCAACTTGAAGTCGACTTCAGCACAAGGTGATTCATGCCCGAGTCTCTGACGATCGGCCAACTCGCGGCCCGTAGTGGGGTCGCCGCCTCCGCGCTGCGCTACTACGAGCGGCTCGGCCTGATCAGCGCCGAGCGCACCAGCGGCAACCAACGCCGGTACGCCCGCGCGGAGCTGCGCCGGGTGGCGTTCATCCGGATCTCCCAGCAGGTAGGCGTCTCGCTGGAGGAGATCCGGGAGGCGCTGGACTCGTTGCCGGCCGGGCGGACCCCGAGCCCCGACGACTGGGCGCAGCTCTCCACCGCCTGGCGGGACCGGCTCACCGAGAAGATCGACCTGATGACCCGGCTCCGCGACGACCTGACCGGCTGCATCGGCTGCGGCTGCCTGTCGTTGCAACGCTGCACGCTCTACAACCCGGTCGACCAGCTGGCCGCCGAGGGCCCCGGCCCCCGCCGGCTCCTGCCCCGCTGACCGCTTGCCGAACGCCGGATGCCGCCTCGCTGGGTGGCGCGGCTCTGGTCAAGGTTGCCTCGCTCGGCGGCGCAGCTCTGGTCAAAAGATCTTGGAAGAAATGTGCCCCTGGAGGGGCCGAATTCTTCCAAGATCCTCGGCCTGCCGCAGGCAGCTCAGGTGTAAATCGTGCCAAATCGGTGCAAGCTGGTCCCGCTCCCCAGCCAACCCCACCAACGCACGCACCGCACCGCCATCGAGGCGGGCCGCCAAGGTAGATCTTGGACACTTACCGTTCTATTTGGACGGTAAGTGTCCAAGATCTACACTCCTTGCCCTGTCGAAAGCGGCAAACCGGGCAGGTCGTGCGAGGTGGTCGGTTCTCCGGTCAGGTCTTCGGCACCGCAGTGCGCCGGCGTCGTAGTGCTCGGGTCAGGGCAGGGTTAGTAGGACCTTGCCCAGGTGGTCGCTGGACTCGACCAGCCGGTGCGCCTGCGCCGCGTCGGCCAGCGGCAGCCGCCGGTCCACCACCGGCCGGACCGCGCCCGCCTCGACCAGCGGCCACACCTGTTCGCGTACGCCGGTCACGATTGTCGCTTTTTCCGCGACCGGGCGGGACCGTAGGGCGGTGGCGCTCACCGAGGCCCGTTTGGCCAGCAGCGCGCCGAGGTCCAGCTCGCCCTTGCGTCCGCCCTGCATCCCGATGACCACCAACCGGCCGCCGGTGGCCAGCGCCGACACGTTCCGCCCCAGGTAGGACGCGCCCATGATGTCCAGGATGACGTCCGCGCCCCGGCCGTCGGTGATCCGCCGGACCTCCTCGACGAAGTCCTGCTCCCGGTAGTCGATCAGGTGTGCGGCGCCCAGCGCCCGCAGCCGGTCGTGTTTCGCCGATCGGGCGGTGGCCAGCACGGTCGCCCCGAGCGCCGTACCGAGCTGGATCGCGAAGGTGCCGATCCCGCTGCCGCCACCGTGCACCAGCAGCGTCTCGCCCCGGGTCAGCCCGGCCAGCTGGACCACGTTCGACCAGACCGTACAGGCCACCTCGGGCAGCGCCGCCGCGTCGACCAGGTCCACCCCGGCCGGCACCGGCAGCAGCTGCCCGGCCGGCACCGCCACCCGTTCGGCGTACCCGCCGCCGGCCAGCAACGCGCAGACCTCCTGCCCGACCGTCCAGCCGGTCACCTCCGGCCCGAGCGCGGCGACGACCCCGGAACACTCCAATCCCGGGTACGCCGAAGCGCCCGCCGGGGGCGGGTAGTGCCCCTGCCGTTGCAGCAGGTCAGCCCGGTTGACCGCACTGGCGCGGACGGCCACGACCACCTCGCCGGGAGCCGGCTGCGGATCGGGCACCTCGCTCCAGACCAGCGCGTCGGGTCCACCGGGCTCGGGAATCGTGATCGCTCGCATCCCCCTGTCATACCCCACCGGTCCAGCCCCGACGAGCCATCCGCCCGACTCCCACCGCCTGCCCGCTCAACGATCGCCGCCTGCCCGCCCGATACCGTCGCTTGCCCGTCCGCCCGCCGCCTGCCTGTCTGACTTCCGCCGCCTGCCCGTCCGACTCCTGCCGCCTGTCCGGCCGAGGGGTCAGGCCGTGCCGAGGTCGGCACCGAGCCGGATCAGCGCACTCGCCGCCCCACCACCGCGGATGATCCCGGTGACCAGGTCACGGGCGTACGGCCGGGTCCGTACCTCGGCGGGGGCCGTCTGCTCCGCCATCATCACCAGGCGGCCGGCCGCGAGCAGGTCGCCGACGCGCAGGCAGGCCCGCGCCACGTCGAGCAGGTACGCCGCCCGATGCTCGACGGGCAGCCGCCGCCACCCCGGTCGGGCGCTCAGCCGGGCGTACCGCTCAAGGGCGTCGTCGGTCTCGCCGGCCAGCGCGGCGGCCGTGGCGCGGGCGAGCCCGACGGCGGACGGCCCGAACCCGGTCCACTCCGGATCCTCGCCGTCGACCACCAGCCGGGCGCTCGCCGCCGCCTGCTGCAACAGCCCGTCGGCCGTACCCCGGTCGAGGCCCACTGCGGTGTCGGGCTGGTCGGCGGCGGCGAGGGCGGCCTCGATCAGCAGCGCCCCGTGCAGCGCGCGGGCCGCCGGTGCACCGGGTACCTCGGCGGCCAGTTGACGGGCGGCGGCCAGCGCTGCGGCGTACGCCAGTTGGGGCCGGTCGAGGCTGCGGAGCGCCTGCGCGAGCGGCACCGTGCCGGCGGCGCACCATCGCGGCTCTCCGGCGGCGAGGGTGACCGCCCGGTCGGCGGCCAGCCAGGCCAACTCGGCCTCGCCGATCTTGACGAGCGCCTGCCCGGTGAGCCGGTACGCCCGCACCAGCGTCCCCGTCTCGATGATGCCCGCCTCGGCAGCGTGCCGCACGACCGCCAGCAGCTCCGGCAGAATCCGCAACAACTGGGAATATCGGGCATGCTGGTACGTCAACCAGGCGTGCCCGAGCCGCCCGGCCACCTCCGCGCCCGAGCCCACCGCCTGCCACCCCGACGGTTCACCGACGGCGAGCGCCGCGCGTACCCCCTCCACGCCGTCGACCGCACCCACGGTGACCGTCGGCGGCCGGGCCGGGTCGAGCAGCGCCGCCGGGGCGATCCGCAGCACCCCGGCCAGGTCGTGCAGGACCGAAACCCGATCGAGGGTACGTACGCCGCGCTCCACCTTGTCCACCCAGCTCTTCGACTTGCCCAGCCGGTCGGCGAGCATCTGCTGGGTCATCCGCCGCCGTACCCGCCACTGCGCCACCTGCCGCCCGATCGGCAACTCCCGCTGGTTGGGCCGCTCAGCCGCGCCCACGCCGCCACCACCACTCCGGTACCGCCCGGGTCGTCTCCTCGACCGGAATCCGTTCCGCCTCGGCCTGCGCCAGGATCCGCGCCCGCGCGGCGTTGTGCTCGGCCTCCTGCATCTGCTCGCCGAGGGACCGCTGGTTGCGTGCGCGGGGTTGCTCCTGGTCGGGCCAGTGGCCCCGGTTGATCGGTACCCGGTGCTGCTGCCGGCAGGGCAGCTCCGCGCCGCAGCGGCAGACCCGCCGCCACCGCCGCCAGGACCACACCGACCGGTGCCGCCGCGCCAAGGTCAACGCAACCCGAAGCAAATACTCGTCGTACGACACCCGGTTGCGCATGGGAGTCCTCCTCGCACTGGTGGCGACTGGGGTACCTGCTCTCCTCGACGAGATGGGTCGAAGAGATGAGCGAAGCAGAAAGGACTTTCATGTCCCTTGTTGGGGGACGTATACGTCCTGTAGTTTGAGGACTACCAAGTCCCCTGTCAAGGACATCAACGCCCTTGCCTGCGTGGTGGGTCGGGCGTTGTGCGGACAGGTGTGTCCCCGGAAGATATGAGGGGTGGAGATGTCCGAGATCATGCGTCAGCGCCGTAGCGTCCTGGGCCTGTCGCAAGCGGACCTGGCCGCTCGGGTCGGCGTGGACAAGCGGCAGATCAGACGGTACGAAGCTGGCGAGACCCAACCCACCCTCTCCGTGGCCCGGTCGATCGCTCGCGCCCTGGAGATCACCGTCGACGAGTTGGCCGGCGAGGATGTGCACCGGATCGACCTGACCGGCGAGTGGTGGGCCTGCTGGCAGACCTGGAACAAGGGGCAGGAGATCCTGAACCCGCACCGGATCCGGATGCGGCAGAAGGGCGACATCCTCGACGTGCTCGCCGTGACCCGGGGCACCCAGAAGTTCGACGAGGGCGGCTACCTGTGGCGCGGTGAGCTGCGACTGTGGGACAACGAAGTGCTGATGGGCTGGTACGTCGCCGACGAGGCAGCCGTCCGGTCGAAAGGGACGCTCTACTTCGCACTGCACCAGCACGGGCAGCAGATGACCGGACGCTGGGTGGGGCTGAGTTACGACGGGCCGATCCTCACCGGTTGGGGTGCCATCGCCAAGACCGAGGACGAAGTGCTGAGCATCGTCAACCGGCTGAAGAGCGAAGGGGAACCGAGGTTGTGAGCACTGAGATCTGCGAGGTCGTCATCACGGCTGACAGCGCCGACTGGCTGGTGGAGTTCACCCGCCGGCTGGTCGACGACAGGCTGGCGGCGTGCGGCCAGAACATCGCCGCCATCCGGTCCGTGTACCGGTGGGAGGGGGCGGTGCAGGACGAGCCCGAGGCGCGGGTGGCGCTGCACACGCGGGTGAGTCTGGTGCCGCAGATCGTGCAGCGGGCCAACGACGAGCACCCGTACGACGTGCCCTGTGTGATCGCGCTCCCGGTGATCGCCGGCAACCCCGCGTACGTCGACTGGGTGCTCACCGAGACCGAATCGGCCTGACCACGTGCGACCCGGCCAGCGTGGACCCCGTCGGCCGCGCGGGAACCTGGTGAAGCGGAACCACGTCGCCCCCGGCTACTCGTTCCCCTCCGCCTCCAGCAAGGAGGTGTGGAAACACCACATCCCGCCGGTGGCCTCGGTCGAGGCGCTGGACGATCCGCGAATCGCTCGACTGCTCGGCGTGTCACCGGGCACTGCGGTCCTGCGCCGGTTCCGGGTCACCGGTCCCGAGTCGGAGCCGCCCTTCCAGATCAACGTCTCGTGGATTCACCCCCGGGTCGCCGACATCCCCGGCGTCTCCGCACAGGCACCCGGGCCTGGTGACTGGTTGTACCGGCTGGAGAAGGCCGGCCACTGGCCGATCAGCTGGATGGAGATCCACCGAGCCCGGATGCCCAGCAAGGACGAGGCTGCCCTGCTGGAGATCCCGACCAACCTGCCGGTGCTGGAGATCGTGCGGGTCGGCACCTCGGGCGGTGACGGCAAGCCGGTCGAGGTGACGGAGTACGTCGTCGCCAGCGACCGGGTGGAGACGATCCACGTCCTGCACCGGGACGAGTCGGCCCGCGACCCGTGGCCGGACGACGCCGCGAACCCACCCGCCCCGGACCAGGCAGGTGAGTCATGATCCTTCGCGTGGCAGCCGCCTCCCACCTCGGTCTCGTACGACGGCGTAACGAGGACGCGTACCACGTCGGCCCGAACCTGCTCGCCGTCGCCGACGGGCTGGGTGGGCACGTGGCCGGTGACGTCGCCAGCACGACGGTGATCGACACGATGAAGCTGTACGACCGCGCGGTGGAGGCCTCGGCGCTGGCCACCACGCTGGGCGGGGCGATCAGCACCGCGAACGACGCGTTGCGGCAACGGGTCGAGGCCGAGCCGGACCTGGCCGGGATGGGTACGACCCTGGTCGCATTGCTCCACAACGGAACATCGGCCGTGCTGGCGAACGTCGGGGACTCCCGCGCGTACCTGCTCCGGGGAGGGCCGGGCGACGGCCAAATCGTCCAGTTGACCGAGGATCACGTCTACCGCCACCTGGTGGCCGACTCTGCCGACGTACCCCATCTTCCCGAGAAGCTGGCCCGCTTCCTCGACGGTCGGGCGGACGGACGGTCGCCCGACCTGACCCCACTGACCCTGCGGCCCGAGGACAGGCTTCTGCTCTGCTCCGACGGACTCAGTTCCTACGTGCCACACCACCTGCTGCACGCCGCGCTCCGCGCCGAAACGCCGCAGGATGCCGTCGACCAGCTGATCAACCTGGCCCTCGAACACGGCGGCCCCGACAACGTCACGGCAGTCGTCGCCGACATCGAGCAGCACTGAGAACAAGCTGGTTGAGCGGGAGGAGTGTGGAGGTGACCGTTCCGC
Source organism: Micromonospora sp. WMMA1923 (assembly GCF_049179195.1). Classification (NCBI taxonomy): domain Bacteria; kingdom Bacillati; phylum Actinomycetota; class Actinomycetes; order Micromonosporales; family Micromonosporaceae; genus Micromonospora; species Micromonospora sp. WMMA1923. The sequence goes on along the minus strand of NZ_JBMHLZ010000001.1, from coordinate 5,590,016 downwards.
AGTTCCATCCGATCCGGCGTAGCTCGCCGGGCCGGCTGGCTCGTCAGCGCTGGGGCTCCGGCCAAGCCATCCAGCAGGCGGACACGGCCGACCGGCCGCGTACGGTCGACGTGGTGACCGGCGAGACGGCGGCCGTCGACTGGGTCGCCGAACCGCTGGGGATCGACGTCGGCAGCCTGGTCGTCTTCCGCTCCCGGAGGTTTCTGGTCGAGGATCGGCCCGTGCAGTTGGCCTCTTCGTACCTACCCGTCGACCTGGCCAGGCGTACGCCGATCATGCACACCGACGCCGGTCCGGGCGGCATCTACGCCCGGCTCGCCGAGAACGGGCACGCCCCGGCGACCTTCACCGAATACCTCCGAGCCCGGATGCCGGTGCCGGAGGAGACGGACCGCCTCGACCTGCCGGAGGGCACGCCCGTCGTCGAGATCACCCGGCACGCCTTCGATGACTCGCACAGGTGCGTCGAAGTGAACCGGATGGTCCTGGACGGCAGCGCCTACCTCCTCGACTACACCTTCTCCGCCTGACCGGTGAAGGTGACCCGGGCCAGCAAGAATTGATTCGTCGTTCGGTGATCGCCTCCTGCCTACCGGGAAAGCACCGTCGAAGAGTGCTCGGGCCGGACGTCTGCCGTGCCGGCATGGTGGGTGAGGGGTACCGCTGAGTCTGCGACAGGAAGCAGGCGGTCCACCAGTGTCAGGGGTGAGGACAGCCCGATGTCCCCTTCCTGCCACCAGCGGTGCGGAGCGATACTCAGGGGCATGGCCGACCGCAACGGGCACGACGACGGGCGACCCGTCTGGGCGCGTCGACTGCGGGCCGAGCGGCAGGCGCGTGGCTGGTCCCAACCGGACGCGGTGCGCGCGTTGACAAGCCATTCCGACAGGCCCCTGCCCGCTGCCTCTAGTCTGCTGAGGAACTGGAAACGATGGGAGACGGGCGAGGTCGAGCCGGACGCCTTCTACAAGCCGCTGATCGCCAAGACCTTCGGTACCGTGAGCGCTGCCTTCTTTCCCAGCCCGGGACCGCGCGGAGCCAGCGCCGAGCTGATCGACGGCACCGGACTGGACACGCTCGAACTGGTTGCCCGGCTACGCGCCTCGGACGTCTCACCGGCAACCCTCGACGCGCTGCGCATCACCGCTGACCGCCTCTGCTCCGAATACCCCTACCTCAGCCCGGAGCAACTGTCGGTCGAAGGACACGCCTGGCTACGCCGGATCTGTGGACTGCTCGACCGCCGCCTGACCCTCGCCCAGCACCGGGAGATCCTTTCCCTTGCCGGGCTCGTCTTGCTCCTGGTCGGCTGTGTCGAGTACGACCTGGGGCTGCGACGCGAAGCCAAGGCCACCCGACGGGCGGCACTGTCGCTTGGGCAGGAGGCCGACGACGTGGACGTCATCGGCTGGGCACACGAGATGGCGGCCTGGTTCGCCATCACCCAAGGTGACTACCGTGGGGTGCTGGTAGCAGCCGCGGAAGGGGAGCAGACGGCCTCCCGGCGAAGCGTGACCGTGCAACTCGCGGCGCAGCGGGCCAAGGCCTGGGCGCGGATCGGCGATTACCGGGAGATGGAGAAGGCCCTCGACCACGGACGCGCTGTCCTGGAGACCTTGCCCTACCCGGAGGATGTCGACCACCACTTCGTGGTGGACCCCGCGAAGTTCGACTTCTATGCGATGGACTGCTACCGCCTCTTCGGCGACAACGACCGGGCCACCGTGTACGCCGAGGAGGTGATCAGAACCTCCACCGACCTGGACGGTACGCCCCGCAAGCCGATGCGAATCGCCGAAGCGGAGATCACGCTGGCTGTCGTCGCAGCCCGGCAGGGCGACGTCGAGCAGGCGGTGGAGTGGGGCCGGCAGGCGATCTCGGGCGAGCGAAAGTCTCTGCCCTCGCTCCTGATGGTGACGGGCGAACTGCGCGACGCGTTTGTCCGCACCTACCCAACCGTGCCGGCGGCAAGAGACTTCCTCGAAGAAGTTGGACAGCTCGGTGCGTAGAACCTGCCGATTGCGATGGTCAATCTCGGCAGCATCAGAAGCGGGCGACCCGAAGGCCTGCAACGAAGACTGGATGATGGCCAGCGAGAACCAGATCGTCGTCTTGGACGGGGCCACAGCTCGCACCGGCACGGGGTGCATGCACGGCATCTCCTGGTTGGTCGCCAAGCTCGGCTCCACTCTCGCCGGCTTGGCGGCCGACCTAGACGCCAGCCTGCCGAGCACGCTGATGACCAGCATCCAGGCGTTGGCCGACCAGCACCGTGCCACCTGCGACCTGTTGCACCCGGGCACGCCGTCGGCGGCTGTGGCCCTGCTACGCCTCAACGAGACCGTGCTGGAGTATCTGGTCCTCGGCGACGTGACCGTCATCATCGACACTGCCGACGGGCTCAAGGTCGTCGCGGACGATCGGGTGGACCGGACGGCTCGTGTCGAACGGGAGGAAGCCGACCGGTATCCGTTCGGGTCAGCCGAGAAAAAGGCTGCCCTGCTCCGGATGAAGCACGCCGAATTGGCCGCCCGCAACACACCGGGCGGATACTGGGTCGCGGCTGCCGATCCAACCGCTGCCCGGTACGCCATCACCGGGAAGATCCCGCTCGACACGATCCGGCGGGTGGCCGTCCTGACCGACGGAGCTGCCCGCCTGGTGGCCCTGTTCAAGCTCTTGGACTGGCCCGACGTGCTCGACCTGCTCGATCAGCACGGCCCCACCGAGCTGATCAGAAGGGTACGCGCGTTCGAGGCGGCCGACCCGTCCTGCATGCGATGGGCCCGCAACAAGCGAAGCGACGACGCCACGGCCGCGTACGCGGTCTGACTCCGCCCGGAGGCTGTGGAAATGGTCAGGGAAAGACGTGCGCCGCCTGGTTCGCGGTACGAAGACCAGCGGCACTACGTCATCGCCGCAAGCCTGGCCGACCTGCGGGGTCCGGTCGGCGGTCTGATCACACTCGACCGCAGGATGGACTGGTCCGGTGACAGCACCTACGACCTGGACGACGATGGGGACCGCCAACTGATGTACCAGACGGTGTTGAGTCAGGCCACCGAGGTCGCGTACCTGAACCGGTGTCTCGACGCCAACACGTTGCGGAAACTATGGCCGGTGCTGTGGCTGCCCGCTCGCCTCCGTGCATTGTGGAGTGCGCGCTTTCCCGAGCTGAACGCTGGCCGGTGGGTGGCCTGACGGAAGGAGACACGCATGATCACTGAGCCGACGCTTCTGCGGATCGGCGAGGCTGTGCAGCTCGGTCACCAGGGCGGGCGGGATGCTGCTCGCGTGCAGTTTGCTGAGATCTGGGACGAGATCGGCGGCGAGCAGGGTGACCCGCTGCAACGCTGCACCCTGGCGCACGCGATGGCGGACGTGCAGGACGACGTACAGCAGGAACTGCTCTGGGATCTGCGGGCGCTGGCCGCCGCCGACCTGATCACGGAGGCGCGGATCGCGGAGGCCGGGGTGCCGATGTCGGTGGCCGCGCTGTACCCGTCGCTGCACCTCAACCTCAGCGAGTGCTACCGCAAGCTCGGTGACCTCGACCGGGCCCGGGAACACCTCCAGCAGGCGCAGGCCACCATCGGCGCGCTCGGCGACGACCCGTACGGGCAGCTGATCCGGGGCGGCCTGGCGCAGGTGGCGGACCGGCTGCGCTGAGGCGCGGCGGGTGCTCACCGTCGGCGTTCAGCCGAGGGGTACGACAGAGCGCCGCTGGGCGGACTCTGGCAGACTGGTCGACGGTCGTGCCCCACGGGGCACGCTCCGGGAGGGTTCGCCTAGAGGCCGATGGCGCTGGTCTTGAAAACCGGTAAGGCAGCGATGTCTTCGTGGGTTCGAATCCCACACCCTCCGCCCACTGATGATCTCCCCTTACCCAGCTCAGCCTCGGTCTGCCGGCCGGGGCTGAGTGCTCGTTGGGGGCCTGGTGGGGGGAGCCAGCCCGCCAGCCTCGATGCCGCTGGCCGTCGGAGCGGTCACCAAAAGGTGACCTGGTCACGAAAAAGTGCGTTCTTCCCAGTTCGGGGAGGCTCATCTACGTTTCTCCCGTACCCGGAAACGAGCAGGCGAGGAGGCATTCAGCATGGCTGTGACGTTGGTGAACCCGGCGGGGTTGCCGGAGGTCCCGGTGTACCGGCAGGTGTCGGTGGCGACCGGTACCAGGATCGTGCACGTCGCCGGACAGGTCGCCGGGGACGCCGACGGCCGGACCGTCGGTGAGGGTGATCTCGCCGCGCAGGTCGAGCAGTGCTACCTGAACGTGGCCACGGCGCTCGCCGGGGTCGGCGGCACCTTCGCCGACGTGGTGAAGTTGACCGTGCACGTGGTCGACTGGAAGCCGGAGCAGATGCCCGTACTGCTGGAGGGGATCGGTCGGGCGGCGGCGAAGCTGGGGGTCACCCCGGCCGCGCCCGCGTCGCTGTTCGGGATCGTGGCCCTGGACGTACCCGAGCACCTGGTGGAGATCGAGGCCACCGCCGTCCTCGACTGACAACCCATCGGGTACGTCAGGAGGCGTCGAACCGGCTGCGGCAGGCCTCGATCGTGCCGAGGTGGTGTTGGGTCCAGCCGCACATGCCATCCACCACCCCGCGGAGGGCCTGGCCAGCCTCGGTGAGTGTGTAGTCGACGCGGGGTGGGACGGTGGCGTGGACGTGCCGCTCGACCAGGCCGTTGCGTTCCAGGGTGCGCAGGTTCTGGGTGAGCATCTTGTGGCTGATGCCGCCGATGGCGTCGCGTAGCTCGCTGAAGCGCATGGTGCGCTGCCCGAGGAACTCGATGATCAGGAGCGCCCACTTGTTGGCGATGTCGGAGAAGATCTCACGGGCCAGCGAGTCGGCCCGCGCCAGGTCGGCGTCCGGCGGCAACTCGCTGATCTCCTGCCTGGTACCCATCCCGCCACTCTCCACCAGCGCCTGAGTTACTGCAAGCGAGCGCGCCTCTGCAGCGTTCAGCAGCGCAGGTACGTGCCGCACAGGGGCGGGGCCTCGATGCGGCAGACCTTCCAGCCGCCGGTCAGGCCCTGCTCCTCCCTGGTGTGGAACCGCCACTGCGTCGGCGTGCCCTCGGTGAAGGTGACGTTGCCCGTACCCGGGTCGATCTGGGTGAAGCGGAGGTTCACCGTCGCCGCGACCGTGCCCTCCGTGCCGATTCTCCGCCAGTTGGTCGCGTCGACGTCGACACCGAAGCTCGCGTACGGCTCGATCTGTCGGCGCAGCTCCCGGGCCTCACGGAACCGGGCGTCGTGATCCTCTCCACAGAGGCAGCGGCTGATCTCGGTACCCTCGCCCGACTCGAACACCGCCCGCAGGTACGCCTCGGCCGCAGCGGTCGACGTCGCCTCCCCGCGCATCGCCGTGAAGCCCCGCAGCACCACCCGACCGGCGGGCAGCCCGACACAGGAAACCGCAGCGGCGGTGAGGGCAGCGAAAAACACCGTTCGGGTACGCCGCGACCGAACGGGAGTGGGCATCGCGATCACCGAGCGAGGCTACCGCCCGATCGCGTCCAGCAATGTCCCGTCGACTTCCCGGCGGTGATGTCGGGTGGGGGAGGGGGTGGTGGCGGGGTATGAAGGGGGCGCAGACATCCGCGAACCGGAAGGATCCGTCCCGATGACCCTGGAACGACCGATCGCCCCGGACCCGTACGAGTTGCTGCCCACCGTGGCGTCGTTCACGCTCACCAGCACCGACGTGGCAAACGGCGAGCCGATGGACGCCACGTACGCGCACGACAGCACCGGTGGGCAGAACGTCTCGCCGCAGCTGGCCTGGTCGGACTTCCCGGCCGAGACGAAGAGCTTCGTGGTGACCTGCTTCGACCCGGACGCGCCGACCGGTAGCGGGTTCTGGCACTGGGTGCTGGTCGACGTGCCGGCCTCGGTGACCGAGCTGCCGCACGGGGTCGCCGAGGCCGACCTGGGTGGCGCGTTCAGCGTGCGTAACGACTACGGCCAGAGCGGGTACGGCGGTGCCGCGCCGCCGCCCGGGGACCGGCCGCACCGGTACGTCTTCGCGGTGCACGCCCTGGACACCGAGAGCCTCGGGGTGGGCGCGGACGCGACGCCCGCGTACGTCGGGTTCAACCTGGCGTTCCACACCCTGGCGCGTGCGGTGATCCGGCCCACGTACCAGATCAAGGATTGAGCGAGCCCCCACAAGCAGGAAACAGTGGCCTCCACGTCGGGTGAGGCCACTGTTTCCTGGAAATCGTCGGGCCCGCCTGCCGGCGTCGGCCGGCGCCTGGCGGTGGCACAGGCGGTGGCGCGGGCGGTGGCGCGGGCGGTGGCGCGGGACGGAGCGGAGGTGCAGGGCGCGGGCGGGGCGCTGCGGGGTGGGGGAGGGAGGAGTGGTGCCGGGCGGTCAGGACGGGACGCGGGCCACGGCGAAGACGGACTGCCCGAACGGCGGGCGGACGAGCTGCTCGGCGGCCTTGGTGGCGGGCAGGACCAGGGTGTCGTACACCTTGACCATGGGGCCCTCCTTCGGCATCAGCCGGAAGACCTTGGTGGCCATGAAGTAGCCGATCAGGCCGAGCGCGTTCGCGTAGTGGATCTTCTCGACCGTCAGGCCGGCCTCGGTCATCGCGCCGGCCAGGGTCTTCTTGGTGTACCGGCGGACGTGTCCGGTGGCGATGTCCGCCGGGCCCATCGCGAACTGGAACGCCGGGACGATAATGATCACCGCGCCACCGGGCCGGACCAGGTCGCGCATGCTGCGCAGCGCACCCACGTGGTCGTCGATGTGTTCCAGCACGTTGTACGACACCGCCGCGCTGTGCTCGGCGGGCTCGAAGTGGGGCAGCAGCATCTGCCGTACGTCGATGTTGGGCTGGTCGGCGAGGCGTTCCTTCAGCGAGACCAGCCGGTCCGGGTCGGCCTCGGTGGCGGTGAACTTGGGCACGTGCGGCGCCCACGCCAGGGCGTAGTCTCCCAGCCCGCTGCCGATCTCGATCGGGTCCTCGCCCAGGTAGGGCAGGGCCAGTTCGACGAACCACGTGCGGTGGTTGACGGCGGTAGCCAGGCCTTCTAGGACCTCGGACTGGACGCGCTGATCCCCAGTGATTTCTGCCATGCGTCGATTCCTCACGGTATGCCTCGACCCGCGCCTGGACCGACAGAGTGAACCATCCGCCGGAGTGGTGACGGAAACGGGGGACCGGGATGGCCGAATAGCGGTCGGGGCGGCGCGAAGATCGGCGGTCAGCGAACCCGGTACATAGTACGTCAGTACCCCGAAAGCCGCCACGCGGCCGTCATAGCCTCACTACGCTATGAATTGCTATGACTACGCACCAATCGGGACCGACCGGAGGTGCCGGCTCGGACGGCGAGCCGGAAAACCGTGCGGTACGACCACATTCCGGGCGCTGGACGGACCTGGCCGCCGTGGCGAGTTTCGTCGTGCTCGCCTTCTGGGTGACGCTGCGGCTCTGGTGGGATCCCGGTCACGGGGTGCGGGACAACCCGACGGACCAGGCGCAGTTCGAGTGGATGATGGCACACGGTGCGCGAGTCGTGACCGATTTTGCCTATCCGTTCGGCTCGGACCGGATGAACGTTCCGGAGAGTGTCAATTTGGTGGCAAATACCTCCGTATTATCGGTATCACTGCCATTGTCGCCACTGACCCTGCTGGCCGGGCCACGCGCCGCTTTCCTGGTCTTTCTCACCGGGGCCCTGATTCTGACCGCGACGAGCTGGTATTTCGTGCTCTCCCGGGTGGTGGTCGGCAGCCGGGGGCCGGCCTGGCTGGGGGCCGCGTTCTGCGGGTTCGCCCCGGCGATGGTGTCGCACGCCAACGCGCACCCGAACATCGTCGCCCAGTACGTCGTACCGCTGATCGTCTGGCGGACCCTGCGGCTGGCCGAGCCCGGCCGGTGGCTGCGCAACGGCCTGCTGCTCGGGCTGTTGATCGTCTGGCAGGCCTTCCTCAACCTGGAGATCCTGCTGGTCACCGCGATCGGGCTGGGGGTGGTGGTGGCCGCGCTGGCGATCGGCCGGCCGGAGCTGCGCCGGAGTGCCCGACCGTTCCTCGCCGGGTTGGCCGTGGTCGCCGTGCTCGCCGGGGCGCTGCTGGCGTACCCGCTGCACGTGCAGTTCTTCGGGCCCGGCGCGTACCAGGGGTTGTCGCGGTTGATCCGGGGTTACTCGACCGACCTGTGGTCCTTCGTCTCCTTCGCCGGGGAGTCGTTCGCCGGAGACCCCGAGGGCGCGGGCCGGTTGGCCGTCAACCCGACCGAGGAGAACGCCTTCTTCGGCTGGCCGCTGGTGATCCTCGTCGCGGCGCTGGTGTGGTGGCTGCGGCGCAACGTGGTGGTGGTCGGGTTGGCCGTGCTCGGCCTGCTGCTGGCGGTGCTGTCGCTGGGGCGGGAGATCCGCTTCAACGGGCACCCCACCGGCGTACCCGGGCCCTGGGCGCTGCTGGAGAACCTGCCCGTCCTGCACTCGGTGGTGCCCACCCGCTGGTCGCTGGCGATCACCCCGATCGTCGGGGTGCTGCTGGCGCTGGGCGCCGAGCGGGTCCGCCAACTCGCCCGGGAGCATCCGCAGCAGCGCCGGCCGATCCGTACCGTGACCGCCCTGGTGCTGGCGATGGCGCTGGTGCCGATCCTGCCGACCCCGCTGCCCACCACGCGGATCGAGCCCACCCCCCAGTTCGTCACCGCCGGCGCCTGGCGGCCCTACCTGGCCGGCGGGCGCAGCCTGGTCACCCTGCCGATGCCGGACAGCAACTACGCCGAGCCGCTGCGCTGGTCGGCGGAGACCGGGCTGGAGATGCCGATCGCCCGGGGGTACTTCCTCGGCCCGGACACCCGACCGGACGCCCCCGAGGGGCGGATCGGCATCTTCGGTGCCCCACCCCGCACCACCAGTACCTTCTTCGACCAGATCCGGCGCACCGGGGAGGTGCCGCCGATCACCGCGCAGACCCGGCTCGCCGTCCTGGACGACCTGCGGTACTGGCGGGCCGGGGTGGTGGTGCTCGGGCCGCACCCGCGCGAGGAGGCGTTGCGGCGGGGGATGACCGCGTTGACCGGGATCGAGCCGGTGCGTACCGGTGGGGTGTGGCTCTGGGACGTGCGCCCGCTGATCGACTGAGCCGGGCCGGTCGAATGGTGGGCCGGGCCCCGGTCAGTGGGCCGGGTCGGTCAGGGTGTGACGCAGCAGCCCTGGCAGAGCTTCGGCCGGGGCAGGGTGAAGGCCAGGCAGCAGGTACGCCGCTGCACGGTCGGCGCACCGCCGGGACCGGGCACCAGCTCGACCAGGTCGGCCAGGTCGAGCGCGTCGAGCAGGGTCCCGACCGCCTCGGTCGAGGAGCCGGGCAGCGCGTCGGCGGCCCGCAGCACGCCGTGCGCGATGCCGGAGGCCACCGAGCCGAGCAGGGTACGGGTGCCGATGCGGACCTCGCCCCGGATCGCCTCGACCAGCGGGGCGAGGTGGGCGTCGAGCAGCGAGGCGCGCAGCGCGGTGAGCAACTCGGCCTCGTCGGCGACCACCCGGACCTGCGGTAGCCCGGAAAGGGCCAGCGGGTCGTGCGGGAGCACCGCCACGGTGGTCGACCGGCGCAGCCCCAGGGTGATCAACGGACGCCGGTCGGCGAAGTGGATCAGCACGTCGTCGGCGTCGGCCAGCGGGACCCGACGGGCCGAGGCCCAGCCGAGGACCACCGGCAGGGCGGCCCAGTAGCTGTAGGACTTCCAGGCCAGCGCGGCGCAGGCGTGCGGGGTGCCGCCCCAGCGGGCGGCGGCCTCGGTGAGCAGTTGCGGCAGGCGGGTGCCGTCGACCAGGGTGCTCGCCGGCGACCAGCCGTACTCGTCGGTCACCAGCAGGCCCGGAGTCAGGCCGGGCAGGTCGTCGGTGCCGAACATGGCCCGCAGGGTGGCGGTCACCGGAGCGAGCAGGCTGGCGGTGTCGTGCCGGGGCAGCACCGTTGTCACTGGACCCACCCCCCGACGTCACCGTTTCAGCTAAGGCTAACCTAACCACTCCTCGGCGGAAGCGGTAGCCGTTTCGGGTGACGCGAAAGATGCTCGCTTTGTCAAGCAACTTGTCGACAATATGGCACTTCTGTATGCATCCGGGCACTCAACGTGAAAATTGTACTTCCCTGCTCCGAGGAAGCCGATGACCGCCTCACCGCTCGACCGGGCCGCCGACCTCTTCGCCACCGAGCTCGCCCGACACCGCACGGGCCGGGGGCTGTCCAAGAAACAGCTCGCCACGATGATGGGCTTCGACCCGTCGTACGTCAGCCACGTCGAGGGACGCCGGCACCGACCCACCGAGGACTTCGCCCGCCGGGCCGAGGCCGTCCTGGAGGCCAGCGGCGCGATCTGGCAACGCTTCTGCGAGTACGACGAGCTGCGGCACGCCCGTTCCGTGCCGGCCCACCGCGAGCCACCCTCGCCCGGCCAGTGGATGCCACCCGGCACCGGCCTCATCGTCGAACGCGAGCTGGCCACCCTCATCCACACCCCCGACGGCTACCGCTGCGTCATCCGCCGGGAGCTGTACAACGCCGGCACCGAACCGGTCACCCGCTACCTCGCCCGGGTCGCCGTCGACAGGTACCCCAGCGACCCCGGGCGCTCCAACCGGCACCACCGCGAACACCCGCTGACCTTCGCCGAGCTGCAACTGCACGCTGTTCGGGAGGAGGGCCAGGAACAGGAGCCGATGCACTGGCGGGCCAAGCACGACCGGGACGCCTTCAAGGAGATCTGGCTGCTCTTCGAGAACGGCGAACGCCGCTTCCCGCTCTACCCCGGCCACCGGGCCACCATCGAGTACTCGTACCAGGTCGGGCGGGAGAAGTGGGGCCCCTGGTTCCAGCGGGCCGTCCGGCTGCCCACCCGGCACCTCGCCGTCCGGCTGAACCTGCCTACCGACCTCGACCCCCAGGTCTGGGGGGCGGAGACCTCACTCTCGGCCGAGGAGGGCCCGCTGCGTACCCCGGTCAGCCGGCACGACGAGGACGACCGGGCGATCTTCGACTGGTCGACCGAGGACCCGCCGCTCAACGCCCGCTACCGGATGCAGTGGCGCTTCCGCAACCAGCCCGGCACCGACCCCGACGACCCCGAGGCCACCGACCGGGTACGCGCCAGCGAGCGGATGCGCGCCTTCGGCATCGTGCAACGCGGCGCCGACCTGCTCCGGCAACCCAGCCGGCAGTTCGACCTGCCCCGCGACGAGCAGACCGCCCGCGACCTGGTGGACCGGATGACCGCCGCGCTGGCCCGGCTGGACGAGCTGCACCCGTTCAGCAAGGGCGTGGGGATCGCCGCCCCGCAACTCGGGCTGGCCTGGGCGGCGGCCGTGGTCCGCCCACCCGACCGCAGCGCCGAGCCGGTCGTCCTGCTCAACCCCCGGGTGGTGGACGCCTCACCGGACACCGACGAGCAGTACGAGGGCTGCCTCTCCTTCTTCGACCACCGGGGACTGGTGCCCCGACCGCTGCGCCTGGACGTCGAGCACGCCCGCTGGGACGGCAGCCGGATCATCACCTCGTTCGAGTTCGGCATGGCCCGGCTGGTCGCCCACGAGGTCGACCACCTGGAAGGGCGGCTCTACGTCGACCGGATGGCACCGGGCGTACCGCTGGTGCCGGTCGAGGAGTACCGCGAAACCGGCCACCCCTGGCGGTACTGATGCCGGGGGTCCTGATGCCGGGATCCTGACGACAGGGGGCCGGGTCGCGTGCCCCAGGGGGCAGGGGCACGCGACCCGGCATGGGGGGAGGAAAGTCTGCTGCCTAGAGGCTGCCGAACGTGTCGTACCGGATCCGGGCCGGCGGCACGTCGTCGGAGGCGAGCGCCCGCAGGGTGGCCCGGACCATCCGGGCCGAACCCGAGACGAAACAGTCGTGATTCGTCCACGGGCCGTACCGGCCGAGCACCTCGGAGATGTCCCCGGTCTCGCCGTCGAAGTCCGCCTCCGCGCTGCACGCCGGGGTCACCGAGAGCCACGGATGTGCCTCCACCAGCTCCCGCAGGCCCGGCAGGGCGTACAGGTCCGCCGCGTTGCGGGCACCGTAGAAGACGTGCACCCAACGGGTCTTGTTCCAGGTCGCCAGCTCCTCGACCAGGGCCTTGATCGGGGCCACCCCCACCCCGCCGGCGACCGCCAGGATGTCCCGGCTCGACGAACGGTCCACCACCATGGAACCCATCGGCGCGGCCACCCGGAGCAGCTCACCCGGGCGGGTCCGGCGGACCAACGCGCCGGAGACCCAGCCCGCCCCGGACGGCGTACGGACGTGGAACTCCAGCACGTTGTCGTCGTTCGGCGCGTTCGCCACCGAGTACGTCCGCCACACCCGGGGCAGGTGCCGGGGCACCTCGACGCTCACGTACTGGCCGGCCTGCCAGGGCAGCGGATGCTGCAGGGCCCGGCAGGTCAACACCGCCGTCTCCGGGCCGAGCCGCTTGTGGGTCAGCACCTCGGCGTGCCAGAACGGCGGGTTCGGGTCGTCCTGCGCGCCGGCCATCATCTTCGCCGAGATCGCCGCGTACGCGTCCCGCCAGGCCTGGTCGTACTCCAGCGTCCAGTCGTCGCCGGCGGTGCGGCGCAGCCCGTCCAACAGCGCCACCCCCATGGTCGCGTAGTGCGCGGCGTCCACGTGGTACTTACGGTGGTCCCGGCCCAGCGACCGCAGGTACTCGTCGAAGCTCTCCGGGTCGTCGACGCACTGGGTGGCGGTGACGATCGCCTCCAGCAGCCGGTCACCCTGGCCGGACATCTCCGCCGGGAACAACTTCCGCAGCTCAGGATCGAGGAGGAAGAGCCGGGCGTAGAAGAGGCCACTCAGCCGCTCCCGGTCGGACTCGACCAGGGTCCAGCTCTCCTTCAGCAGCCGCGCGACGTCTTCCACTGGCACGCTCCCTCGGGTACGGCGGATCGGGCCAGCACAGGATGGCCACGGAGCGTGCCCGGTGGTCGCACAGAATGTGCGATCGGCTCATACTGCCGCTGTCGTGGGCCTTGTCCGGGGTGCGGTCACGGGTGGGGTGGTGTGGCTTACGGCGTGCCGTCGGGCACAGTGGTGCGGTGACGGTCGAGCTGAACCGCCAGGCGTCCCGTCGGACCCTCGGCACCGAGGCGTTGCTGGTGCTGGGACTCTCCCTGGGCCAGTCAGCGGTGTACGCGACGGTCTCCATCGTGGCGAAGCTGACCGCCGAGGGAGGCCTGTCCAACCAGACCGCCTCGTTGAACACCTCCCAGTCGGCGCGGCCGTACCTGGATCTGACGTACCAACTGCTCGGCATCGCCTTCGCGCTGCTGCCGGTGCTGCTCGCCGTACACCTGGTGAACCGGGACCCCGGCGACGCGGTGCGGACCCTCGGCCTTGACGGCCGTCGACCCGCCTCCGACCTGGCCCGGGGCGTCGGCCTGACCGCGCTGATCGGCCTGCCCGGCCTGGCGCTGTTCTGGGTCGCCGCCCAGCTCGGTCTGAACGCCAGCCTGGTGCCGGCGGCGCTGCCGGACTACTGGTGGGCGGTGCCGGTGCTGATCCTGGCCGCGTTCAAGAACGCGATCCTGGAAGAGGTGATCGTGGTCGGCTACCTGGTCACCCGGCTGCGGCAGCTCGGCTGGCGGGTAGGTGTGATCATCGCCACCAGCGCCGTGCTGCGCGGCTCGTACCACCTCTACCAGGGCTTCGGGGCGTTCGTCGGCAACGTGGTGATGGGGATCGTGTTCGGCTACTTCTTCCTGCGGACCCGACGGGTGATGCCGCTGATCGTGGCGCACACCCTGCTCGACATCTTCGCCTTCGTCGGCTACGCCCTGCTTCCCCGGGAATGGTTCGACTGGCTCTGAGTAGTCTCCCGGCCGGCGTGCCGGTAGCTGGCCGTCGCGCGGGCCGCCAGGCGCTGGGCGGCGGCACTGTCGCCGGCCGCCGCCGCGAGCACCGCCGCCCCCGGCAGCAACCGCGCCGCCAACCGCACCGCCCACCAGCCGCCATCCTGCGCGGCGAGCGGTGCCGCCAACCGCCGCGCCCCCTCCACCAGCTCCGACCACGGCTGTGGCTTGGCTTCGTGCTGCGGTTCGTCCACGGCCTCGTGGGGTGGCTTGATCCCGGCCTCGGAGAATGGCTTGATCGCGGCCTCGGAGGGTGGCTTGATCGCGGTGCGGGCGGCGGTCAGCGCGGTGCGGGCGGCGTCGGCGTCCGGGTGGACCCGGGTCAGGACCAGCAACTCGACCGCCCGGTCCGGGTGGGCCGGATCCCGACCGTGCGCCGCAGCCAGGTGGAGCACCAGATCGGCCTGCGTCCAGAGCGCCGCCGCCAACTCGGCCACCGGTGCGAAGAGCCCGGCCGTCGCGGCAGTCGCCCCACCCACCCCGGCCCGTCGCACGAACCGCCGGGTGGCGAGCCGGGCCAGCCCTGCCGAGTCCGCCTCCGGATAACCTGCGCGCACCCGGTCGGCCCAGGCCCGTGCGCCCGGCCCCAACACGTCGACCGCGGCTAGGGCGAGCAGCTCCGGTGCGAACCCCGGATGGTCGACCAGGCGCGCGGTGAGGCCGCCGGTACGCGCCGTACCTGCGGGTGCCGGCCTGGCGGTGGCGTGCGTACCGGTGGCGTCCTGGTGCCCCGGTGCGGCTGCCGGTTTCGGCCTGGCTGCCTGCTCCGGGCTGGCTGCCTGCTCCGGAGTCTGGCGGGCTGGAGTGGCTCTCTTCGCCGTGGTGGCCTTCGTTGCGGGGGCAGCCTTCTTTGCCGTAGTGGCCTTCTTCGTGGGAGTGATCTTCTTTGCGGGAGTGGCCCTGGTGTGCGGTGGATCACTCGTCTCGCTCGCTGGCCTGCCCGGCGACTCGGGTCCGGGCGCCGGAGCGGGTGGAACCGCCCTGCGTCGCGGAGCGGACGGTGGGTCGGTCGCCTCGGGCGGTTGGAAGAGCACGGTGGGTGCCGCCTTCGTGCGGCGGGTCGACTTCCGCTGTGTTGGAGTCGCCCCCGACTGACCGCCTGGGTGGTTCGTATCGCCCCCCGTGCTCGGTTCGTCCCGTTGGTGTGCCTCGTCGCGTCGGGCAGTTCCGTCGGGTCGGGCAGTCTCGTCGGGTCGGGCAGTCTCGTCGCGTTGGATCGGTGGCGTGAAGGTCGGCTTCGTGGAGCGGCTGCGGGGCGTCCTCCCGCGCAGCTCACGGCCTCCTCGAACCCCGGGGCTCGGTGACGCGTCGCGGCTGGTGCGGCGGGGCGGGTCGCTGGGCGGCTCCTCCTGCATATCGATGGAGACTAGCCCTGATCCGGCCCACGTACAGCGTGAAGGGCCCGTGGTGGCGGCGGCCGTGCGGGGCCGGCGCGGGTGGGTCGGATAGTCGCTTTGCCCCGCATGGGTGTCGGCCTGTATCCTCAGCCGCGGTGGTCTGCGGGCCACCGAGGAGACTTCGCCTAGTCTGGTCTATGGCGCCGCACTGCTAATGCGGTTGGGGTCTTAAAGCCCCTCCCGGGTTCGAATCCCGGAGTCTCCGCGCGAAAGCCGGTGTGTAGACTGGCCGAGCACCAGCGCCCGTAGCTCAATGGATAGAGCATCTGACTACGGATCAGAAGGTTAGGGGTTCGAGTCCCTTCGGGCGCACAAATGATCAAGGCCGTGACCTGCTAGGACAGGGGTCGCGGCTTTTTCTTTCCCATCTTCGCGGCCATCGGTCCCGCCTGGTGGGACGTTGGTGCTCCGTGGGTGCTCGTCTGTTTCGGCGGTGGTGAATGTCGGGGCAGGTGGGGAGGGTTGTACAGCTTCTGATTCGCGGGCGGTCGGGGCTGTCGGCTGGGATGGCGACGGGCGGTGCATCGGGATCGCCGAGCAGAAACTGCATCACGTCGTGCGCTCCGGCGAGACCGACCCGGTGGCGGAGACCCGGATTCGCCGCACCGTGGCCGCACTGACCGACGGCTTCCCCGCCGTCGATCGGTCATCGCGTACGCGGTGACGACCTTGGCCTGCCCAGTACACGGTGATCGTCGACCCGCGCTCCGGCGGGCTGTGGGGATACGAGGAGGTGCTGACCACGACGGCGGGGAAGTTGAACGTGACGATTCCCGCAGTGATCTCCTACCGGTCGTACCTGGTCGCCGAGTACGCGCCGATGCCCCGATGACGCAGAGACGGACAACCTGTTGCCCGAAGCTAGACCTCGGCGTATGGAGGCGCGACCCCGTTGGGACCCCGGACGCGGCGAGTGGATGACCGGCCCCGCCCGGAGTCTGTCGGGTCAGCGTTCCACGGAGCCGTCCCGCCATGACTGCGGCTGCAACGACCGGAGGCCGCTGTGCCACGGATGGTTCGGGTTGCTCTCCACCAACGCCAACTTCTCCCGCATCTTGCCGAGCACCGCCGGCTCCTCGTCGTCGTCGAAGAAGTCGCCCTGGAGGAGCCGGATGAGATCGAGCCGGTACTCGGGGTTGCGGATGTAGGAGCTGAACAACACGTTCAGCCGGTAGTAGAGGCTGATGAAGTTGCGCCACCACTGGGTGGCGTTGCGCGACTTGCGCTCGAACTCGGCGAACGCGGACTTCGGGAAGCCGAGCGGTGCGGCGGCGATGATGTTGCTCGCGGCGAGCCGCGCGCTGCTGAGCGCGATGCCGACACCGCTGGAGAAGATCGGGTCCACGAACCGCCCGGCGTCGCCGACCAGCACCCATCCGTCGCCGCACAGTTCGCGCATCGAGTAGCTGTAGTCGCCCTCGGCGGTGTACGGGCGCAGTCGTCGGGCGGCGCGCAGTGCCTGTGCCAGCGGTGGCCGGGTGCTCACCCACGAGTCGAAGAACGTCTCCAGGTCACCGCTCGCCTCGCGCAGGCGGGCCTTCTCCGTGACGACGCCGACGCTGGTCACGGTGTCCGAGATCGGGATCTGCCACATCCAGGATCCGGCGAAGGGAAGGAAGTGGATGATCGTGTAGTCGCCGATGCCGGTGGTGCCGCTCGCCGCCTCCCGGTCGAGGCCCTCGAACCAGGAGTGCACGGCGTACTGCTTGAACTCCGGATCGGCGACTTTGAGTTTGAGTTGGCGACCGAGCATGGTGCGGCGGCCGCTCGCGTCGACCACCATCGGCGCGTGCACCTCGGACGTCACGCCGTGCCGCCGGAAGGTCACGCGTTTCATCGGGCCGTCGAGGTCCACCCGCCCGACCCGGGCCTCCTGGAGCACCGTGGCGCCCAGCTCGGCGGCATGTTCCAGCAGCAAGAGATCGAAGCGGGCCCGGTCGACGTGATAGGTGTATTCGTGCGAGACCCCGGTCTGTTGGCGTTCGGCGAACCGGACGGCGACCTGCGGGATGGAGAAGTGGCGGCGGTAACGCACCACGCCGTCGACCGTCGGGGCGTCATCCGCCGCGGCTGTCCACGCCGCGCCGTACTTCCGCGCGAACCCGGCCCGGTCGATCTTGTCCAGCACGCCGATCTCTTCAAGGACGACCGTGGATCTCGGCACCAGCGACTCGCCCACGTGCGGGCGGGGGAACCGGTCGCCCTCCAACACGATGCAACGCAGACCAGCCTTAGCCAGGTACGACGCGGTGGTCGAACCGGCGGGGCCACCTCCGATGATGCAGACGTCGTAGGTCTCGGCAGTCACAATCCGTCCCTCCCTGCAGTCGTGTGGTTCTCGACCAGCGCACGACGGTCGATCTTGTCGTTGGGCGTTCGCGGCAGCCGGTCGATCGTGCGGATGCTGTCGGGAACGAGGTGCGGGGCCAGTCGCTGCGCGAGGAACGGTTTGACCTCGCCCAGCGGCAGGGGGTGTCCGGATCGGGTGCGCACCCAGGCGCGCAGGCGGGCCCGGTGACCGGTCCCGGTGACCACGACCGCGGCCTCGACGACATCCGGGTGAGCGTGTAGCGCCGCCTCGATCTCGGCCGGTTCCACCCGGTAGCCCCGAACTTTGACCATGTGGTCGCGGCGGCCGACGTACTCGAACGCGCCGTCGGAGAGTCGGCGCACGACGTCGCCGGTGGCGTACGGGCCGTGCAGCGGCTCGGCGTTGAGGTATCCGGTCATCAGCGTCGGCCCGGCGACCATCAGTTCGCCTTCCTCGCCGGGCTCGGCGATCGTTCCGTCCGGGCGTACGGCCCAGATCTCGTCGCCTGCGGCGGCGGTGCCGATCGGCACCGCCGCGGTGCGGTCGGCCGGGATCACCCCGACGCGGTGGAAGGCGCAGACGTTGGTCTCGGTGGGGCCGTAGAAGTTGTAGAGGTCCAGTGCGGGCCAGCGCTGGCGCAGCGCCCGGAGGTGCTCGATGGGGAACGGCTCGCCCGCGAACACGACGGTGCGCAGCGGCAGGCGGTCATGGTCGAGGAGACGTCCGAACTCGATCATCATCGTCAGCGCGGACGGCACCGAGTACCAGACCGTGATGGCGTGGTCGTCGATGAACCGCACCAGGTTCCGCGCCGGGGTGGACTCCGGGACCAGGTGCACGGAACCGCCCGCCCGGAACGCCGCGAAGAGGTCGAACACCGAGAGGTCGAACTGCAACGGCGCGTGGTTGGCGAGGCGGTCGCCGCCGGTGAGGCCGATCTCGTCCGCCGCCCAGTCGACGAACGCGGATGCCGCGGAGTGGCTGACGCATACGCCCTTGGGATTTCCGGTCGAACCCGACGTGTAGAGCACGTAGGCGAGGTCGACGTCCCGTGTCGACGGCCGGGGCGGGCGTTGCGCCGGAGCGAGGTCCCACCGGGCGAGATCGTCGTGGCCGACCAGCGCGGGCGGTAGCGCTGTCTGCCCGGCGAGGTCGGTGGCCCTCCCGGCCGTCGTCACCACCGCGGCAGGTGCGCAGTCGCCGATCAGGGCCGCCGTCCGCAGTGCCGGAACGCGCGGGTCCACCGGTACGTAGGCCGCGCCCAGCCGCAGTACCGCCTGCGTGACCGCGACGCCGAACGCGGACTTCGGCAACCACAGGACGACGCGGTCACCGGCATCGACACCGAGCGCTCGCAGTCCGGCGGCGAGCTCGTCCGCGCGGGCGTTCAGCTCGCGATAGGTCAGGCATGCGTCCGGACCGCACACGGCCACCGCGTCGGGTGTCGCCGTGGCGGCGCGGAGGACGTGCTCCTCAAGTCTCATGGCGTAGCTGCGCCGCGATGACGTCGCGGTGGATCTCGGAGGTGCCGGAGAACAGCGCCGCGGGCACCGCGTCCGCGATGGCCCGCTCGACGCCGGAACCCTCCACGATGCCCGCACCGCCGTGCAGGTGTACGGCGTCGAGCGCGTTGAGGGTGGCGGCCTCGCTGATGCCCAGCTTCGCGAGCGACACGTCGAGCGGGCGGACCGTTCCCTGGTCGCGCGCCCAGCAGGCGCGGTACAGCAGCAGACGCGCGCTTTCCAGACGTAGTTTCATGTCGGCGAGTCGGTGTGCGACGGCCTGGTGTCTGGCGAGCGGTTTGCGGAACTGACGGCGCTCGCCGGTGTACGCGACGGTCCTGCCGAGTTGACGGTCCATGGCGCCGACGTAGGCGGCGAACAGACAGGTACGTTCCCATTCCATGGACCCGGTGAAGACGTCGCGCCCGTCGCCCTCGCCGCCGAGCCGGTTCGCCACCGGCACCGCCACACCGTCTAGGTAGACCGGGGCGAGTGGCGAGGACGCGAGCCCGGTCTTCGGCAGCGGCGAGCCGACCGTCACCCCGGGTGTGTCGCGGTGGACGACGAACGCGCTGATGCCCAGGTAACCGCTGCGGGGATCGGTGCTCGCGTACACCACGAACACGTCGGCCAGGGGAGCGTTGGTCACGTAGCTCTTCACGCCGTCGAGCACGTACCGGTCGCCGTCGCGTACGGCCGTGGCGCGCATGGCGTAGACGTCGGACCCCGCCTCGGCCTCGGTTATCGCGTTGGCCGCGATCCACTCGCCCGACCCGAGCTTCGGCAGCACCTCGTCCCGTACGGAGTCGGTGCCGTGCGCCGCGATCGGCATCGCGCCCGCGAACAGGTGGGCGCAGGCGGAGAAGACGAGCCCCAGGTCCTCGTGCCCGCGGGCGAATGCCTCGATCGCGATGGCCGTGCTCAGCGAGTCGAGCCCGAGCCCACCCCAGCGTTCGGGAAGGCTGAGTCCGAGCAGGCCGATGTCTCCGCACCGTCGCCACTTCTGCCGGCTGAAGTACGTCCCGCCGTGGCGGTCGTGCTCGTCCGAGGCGTTGAGCGTGACGCCGAGGGCGTGGAAGTTGTCGGCGAGCAGCCGTTGGTCGGGGTCCGGTGCGAAGTCCATGTGTCCTCGGCGGGGGTGCCCGGGTCAGGCCGGCAGGCGTTCGGACACGATCAGCACGTACTGCAGCACGTTGGACCGGTATCCGTCGAGGAACGCCCGCTCGACGCCGGTCCGGTGCTCGGAGTGGCTGCGCAGCTCCCAGTACGGGATCGTCTGGGAGTTGAGGACGGTGACCTGACTGGGCGAGAACCCGGCGGCGGACAACGCCGCGAGGTACTCGCTGCGCTTGTGCATCCGGGTCCCGTAGTGCGCGTCCACCGCCTCGCAGTCCGCGCTGGTCGGCGCGATCGCGTCGTTGACGCAGTAGGTGACGCAGACGTAGCGACCGCCGGGACGCAGGACCCGGGCGAACTCGCCGAACGCGGCGGCCAGGTCGACGTACATGGTGGTCTCGTTGGTGAGGATCCGGTCGAAGTGGCCGTCCGGGAACTGCGTTCGGGTCATGTTCTGCAGGTGGAAGGCGACCTTGTCCGTGCAGCCGTGTCGCGCTGCCAGCTTCGTGGCGAAGTCGATCTGGGCCTGCGACAGGGTGATGCCATCCACCCAGCAGCCGAACCTGCGGTGCACGCTGAACGAGCCACCGCCCCGGCCCGACCCGGCGTCGAGGAACCGGTTGTCCGGCTCCATGCCGCCGAGCGCGTCCAGCACGACGTCCATCTGGGCGCACTCCAGCCGGTGCAGCTCCCGGATGATGGCGGCTTCGCGGTCGGCGCCGCTGCCGGAGAGCACCGCGGGGTCGTAGTCCCCGAGGCCGTAGTGGTGGTGGACCAGCCCGTCCTCGGCACCGAGCAGAAGGTTGATCGGGTCGTCCAGTTTCTCGTTCCAGTAACGAGCGACTGACTTTTCGTAATCGGTGACGATGGCCTCGGGTGTGGTGCTCATGGCGGCCTCCGGGAAGTGTGGGGAATGCGCGTGGATGAGCCCAGCCATGTTCTGGATGGTCTCCCACTTCGAGTGCGGCCAGTCGCTCAACGTAACCGAATAGGTGCTCTCGATGAAAGCGATGAGCTCTTCTACGTTGAGTGAGTCGATCAGCCGGTGCTCCAGGAGCGGAGTGTGCTCGTCGAACGAGATGTCCTCGCCCTCCAGCAGCACGTTCGCGATGAAGCCGTGGATTGCCCGTTCGATGTCGTCCACTGTCTTGCCTTCCCTGGTGAGGGGGTCTCGCCATGATCCAACTATTTGTGGGAGTGTGCAAGAGTCTGGCAAGCTCACGGCAGTTGTCGTCGGCGCAGGGCGGTGATACGGCATGGCTGCGGAATCAGGCCGCTCGCGAGCAGCACATGTGATGTCCACTTTTGATTGCTTTGACGCCACCTCCTATCCGGAGGGTGGTGCGCACGCGGCGTGGCGGGCACTGCGGCGGACCGAGCCGGTGCGTAAGGACGTCGCCCCCAACGGGACGAAATGCTGGTCGTTTTTCCGCTATGCGGAATGTCACACGGTGCTACGCGACGCGGCGGTTTACAGCTCCACTTCGGGCGCCGTGCTCACCTGTGTCGGCGCACCTGATCCGGCTGGCGGCCAGGCTCTGGCGCTCACGGACCCACCCCAGCACACGGCGCTGCGCCGGCCGTCCAACCGCGCGGTGGGGCCGGCTGCCGTCCGGGCGCACGAGACCGAGATCCGCGTGCGCGTGCGTCGGTTGCTGCGCCCGATGCTCGCCGGAGGCGTCCACGATCTGGCCACCACACTGCGGCAGCTCCCGATGATCGCCGCCGGACCCTTGCTCGGGATGCCCGAGGAACACTGGGACAACGCGGTCACGGCTGCCCTCGCCACCATCGCCCCGGGCGACCCGTCCTACCGGGACGGAGACGAGGACGAGACCGTCCTACGCGCGAGTTCCCGGCTCTTCGGGTCGATCAGGGCCTCGTTGCCCACGTCACTGTCCCGACCGGAAACGCTGATCGGGGCGCTGTCGGCGACCCCTGTCGACGGCACCGCGCTGACCCGGCGCCGGATCATGCTGAACGTCCACAGCGCGCTGGTCGGCGGCAACACCGCCACGGTGAGCGTCGCGCTCCACCTGCTGCTGCACCTCGCGCGCACGCCCGACCTGTGGCAGGCGGTCGTCGACGACCGGTCGGTGATTCCCGGGCTGGTCGACGAAGCGGCTCGCTGGACCACCCCCGCCCGGCAGTTGGTGCGTCGGGTCACCACGGACGTCGAACTCGGCGGGGCGCGGCTGCGCGCGGGCGACTGGGTGGTGGCCTGGATCGCGTCGGCGAACCGGGACGAGTCCGTGTTTCCGTCGCCCGACCGGTTCGATCCCCGCCGCGCGCCCAACCCGCACCTCGCGTTCGGGCTCGGCCCCCACTTCTGCGTCGGCGCGGCGGCGGCACGCACCCTGCTCACCGCCGTCGTCGACGAACTCGCCGACAGCGGCGTCCACTTCGCTCTCGCCGGCCCTCCGCGTCACCTCGTGTCGGCCGTGGTGAACGGGATCGCCAGCCTGCCGATGAGGTTCACGCCGTGACCACGACCTGCGGCGAGCACGCGGAGGCCGCCGTGCGAGGACTGTGCCACGCGGCCGGCCTCGACCAACTCGCCGACCAGGCGGCGGCGGACGTCCAGCTCATGGGGGAGACGTGGCGACATCGCCTGCTCGACACCCCGCCGGCGTGGTCGACGCTCACCGCGGACAGCACACCGCTCGAACTCTCCGTCGTGCTCGGCGACGAGCCGCTCGGTCTGCGCGCCTCGGTCGAAGCGCACGCCGAACCCGCCAACCCGGTGTCGTACTGGGAGAGCGCGCAACGGTTGAGCGCGCGCCTGAGCGCCACCCACGGCCTCGATCTGAGCCGGCTGCGGCGGATCGAGCACCTCGTGGCACCCCGACCGGCCGACCGCCCGCCCATGGCCGCGTTCCACACCATGGGCTGGGTGCCCGGTCGACCACCGAGCGGCAAGATCCATCTGTGGCTCGGCGGCCCCGACCCCGCCGACACGGCCGCGCGCGTCGACGCGGCCCTGTCCGCGCTCGGTTTTCCCGGCCAGTGGCAGGTGATCGCCGGCGCCATGCACGACGACGACACGGTCTCCTACCTGTGCCTCGACCTCGCGGACGGACCGTCAGCCAGGACGAAGCTGTACGTGCAGCACCGCGGGGTCCTCACCCCGGAACGCCTCGCCCGCTGGGACCGGTTGGGGCCACGCGCCGACCTCGGCGACGGGCCCACGATGGCCGCGATCGCCAGCCGCGCCTGGGCACGATCCGCGTGGACACCGGGGACCCCGGCGCGGACCCGGCTCGAATGGCGCTCCAACCACCGTCGGTTCTGGTCGTACGGCACCTACGTCTCGCTCGTACCCGGCGGCACGCGTCCGATCGAGTCGGTGATGCACCAGTTCGGGCTGACCCCGCGCTGCCGTTCCGACGCGGAGGCGCAGTGGATGATCCGCGAGGTCCTCGACGCCTACGACGTGTCGGCGCGCAGCCGCGACGCCTACGAGCGCTGCGCGCGGTTCTTCCTGGGCGGCGAGGCCGACAGGGAGATGTACGCGCACTCGTTCCTCAGCGCACAGCGCTCCGCCGACGGACCCGCGCGGATCGCGGTGTACTTCAACCCACGGATGTACTTCCGGCGACACGGCCTCACCAACGGTGATCTCGCGCGGGCGAAGCATTTCCAGAGCCAGGGCGGGGACGACGGTGGCCGCTGACCGAACCGGGACGTTCCGGGGCGACGGCGCGGACTTCTACCACGTCGTACGCGGTGCCGGCCCGCCCCTCATGCTGCTGCCCAGCGGCGGTGGTGACGCGCACGCCGCCGATCTGCTCGCCACCCGGCTCGCCGAGACCCACACCGTGCTGACGTACGACCGCCGGGGCCAGACCCGCACCACGGTGGACGACCCGGGGCGCCCGGTGTCACTCGAGCGGCATGCCGAGGACGCCGGCGCGCTGGCCGACCACGTCTTCGGCGCGGCCCCCGTCGACGTGTTCGGATGCAGCACCGGCGCGGTCATCGGCCTGGAACTCGCATGGCGCCGGCCGCAGCGGGTGAGTGTCCTCGTCGCCCACGAGTCCCCGCTGCGGTCGCTCGCCACCGCGTCCGAGCGCGCCGAGTACGACAGGTTGCACCGCGACGCCCGCCGGGTCCACGCGGAGTCCGGCTGGCAGGCGGCGCTCAGGGTCCTGCGGGCCGGCTTCGGAGACCCCTCCCACGATCCACGCGACCGCGAGGACGAGGTGGTGTGGGAGCCGCCCAGCAGTCGGACTGTCGCGAACATCAACGCCTTCCTCACCGGCGAGGCGCGTGCGACGTGGGAATACCAGGTCAGCGCCGCCGGCTGGGCGGCGCTGCGCACGGGTGCCCCGACGATCGTGCCCGCCACCGGCCGAGAGACCGACACCTTCCCCAGTCGCTCCGCCGCCCGGCTCGCGGCCGTACTCGGCGTACACCTGGCCGACCTGCCGGGTGGCCACGAGGGGTACCGGACCCACCCCGCGGCGTTCGGCGCGGCGCTGCGTGCTCTGCTCACCAGCGCACGGGCCACCGGGTGACGCAGTGACGGCACCGGAGCACGAGGCGGGTGCGGGCCCGGCGTGGGTCGGTCGGGACGAACCGCGCCCATGAGTCTGCGGTACACCCGCAGTGCGGGTCTCCGGGCGATGGGCGGCTTCTCCCTCGGGGTGGACAGGTACGGCGTACATCCCGAAGCGGTTTCGATGCCCTCTCAAACCGTCACTCTCGCCGGTCACCCGGGGCGGCCGGGGACGGGGCAGCACTCGCGTGACGATGGGCGTCCCCGGAGTTGTCATAGAGGTCGGCGAGCGTCGCCGCCCGGCAGCCCAGAGCGGCCCGGAGGGAGGGCGGGGAGAGTGCCTCCGCATCGGCGCCGAGTTGCCACACGGCCCAGACGGCATGCCGCAGGTTCTCGAAGGTGACGTTGAGGCGCAGCCAGCCGTCCGTGTCGGGCTCTTCGGCGCGAACGGCCACGGCACTGGCCAGCAGTTCCTCACGCCACATCGGGGCGACCCTGACCGACACGGAGATGTGGTCGGCGGACAGGAACTGCGCGCACCGCTGCTTCCAGAGCAAGTCGAGATCGATGTGATCGGTGCGCTGCGCCCGTTCGTCAAGTTCCTCGGCGGCCAGCACTCGGGACAACCGGTAGGTGCGATCTTCGCCGTTGCGGGTCGCGAGCAGATACATCCGGTCGCGCACGGTCACCAGGCCCACCGGGTCGACCGTGCGCCACAGTGGGTTCTGGTCACGAGCCGCGTAGTGGATTCGCAGCCGATTACCGGCGACCACGGCATGCCGGACAGTCAGCATGGTGCTGTCAGGGACGGCTCGGGCAGCCTGCCTGCGGGAGAGCAGATCGGTCTCCGGCTCCACGAGTAGCCGTTGGGCCGCGTCGCTGACGGTGACCCGATGGCCGTCGGGCAGCGCGTTCACGACCTTGCGGATGGCCGAGGAGAGGGCGCCACCGAGACCGAAGACCTGTTCACCCCGGGCGGAGGCAGCGGTTACCAGGGCCAGCGTCTCGTCGTGGTTGAGGCCGGTGAGCTCAGCGCGGAAGCCGGGTAGTAGAGCGACGCCTCCGTGGCGGCCCCGCTCGGTGTAGACGGGCACACCGGCGGCGGACAGCGCTTCGACGTCACGCAGCACCGTGCGGGTGGAGACCTCGAGCTCCCGCGCCAGGGTGTCGACGGTCAACTGACCACGCTGGCGAAGAAGCAACATCAGCGAGACAAGCCGATCGGCGCGCACAGGACAACTCTAGCCAGGGACAGCCCCGGAATACCTGACACAAGGTGTCGTGATTCCTTGTGACACTCGTCCGCAGAAGCGCGTCACGCCACCTGCTCAGGCAGCGTGACGCACGCGTCCTCAACCGAGCTCGCCCTCAATGAGTCAAGGAGTAACTGTGGCAGCAGAGCGTATCGCGGTCAACCCGGTGAACTGGTCGCTCGAGATGGGCTTCAACCAGGGTGAAGTCGTTTCTGGTCAGACCCGGACGCTGTACGTCTCGGGACAGACGTCGATGAGCCCGGAGGGTAAGCCCGAGCACGACGGCGACATGGCCGCGCAGCTCGCGCTGTGCGTCGACAACCTGGAGGCCGTGCTGAAGGAAGCGGGCATGACCCTGGCGAACCTCATCCGATTGAACGTCTACACCACCGACGTCGACCAGCTGTTCCCCCACTATGGCGTGCTCGCCGGGCGACTGGGGGCTGCGGGTGTCGCGCCGACCACGACGATGCTCGGGGTGACGCGCCTGGCGATCCCCGGCCAACTGGTCGAGCTCGAGGGCACCGCCGTCGCCTGAACCGACCTCGCCACGCTCGCTGCTCGCGCCGGTCCGTCCGGCGCGGGCAGCTGGCAGATTGGGTGACCCTGGTGGCCAACGGCCTGCCCCCCGGCTGGGCGTCGCAACTGCGACAATTGACGGACCGTGTCGGGCACGTGTTCGCCCGCCCCGAGCCCCGCGTCGTCTTCCACGATCTGGTCGAAGGGCTGCTGTCGGACCTGCCGAAGAAGAACTGCTGGTCCTTGTCCGAACGGGCCGGGCACAGCCACCCGGGCCGCATGCAGGCGCTGCTGTCGCGGGGCGCGTGGAGCGCCGACGCCCTGGAGTCCGAGGTCCGCTCGTACGTGATCGAGCACCTGGGCGACCCGGACGCCATGCTCGTCATCCGCGACGCCCAGGTGATCAAGCGGGGCGACAAGTCCGTCGGGGTGGGACCGCAGCACTGCACGCTCACCAACCGCGTCGAGAACTGCCAGGTCGCGGTCATGCTGGCGTACGCCGCGCCGGCCGGGACGGCGTACGTCGGGCATCGGCTGCACCTACCGCGCACCTGGATCGCCGACTCGGTGCGCCGCAGGAAGGCGGGCATTCCCGCCGACGTCGCGTACGCCTCCCGGCCGGAGCAGGCCGTCGAGCTGCTGGCCGAGGCAGTCGATGCGGCGGTGCCGTTCAGCTGGGTCAGCCTCGACGACGGATACGCCCAGCATCCGCAGGTCCGCGACTGGTGCGTGCAGCGTGCCCTGCCGTACATCGCGGCCGTGCCGGCGACGCTGCCCCTGATCAGGGTCGGTGCAACCAGGTCGGCCACCACGACCGGCCCCGAACAGATCCTCGGTCAGATCGCCGACAGTTACTGGCACCGCCGGACCGAACGGACGACCGGACGTACGCACGACTGGGCGCTCGTCGGACTCGGCGGCAGCCTGCTGGTCGGTGGCGAGGTCCCCACCCGTGGGTTCGCCCAGTCGCTCATGATGCGGCGGTCGGTCGACAACCCGCACGATGTCGCCTACTTCGTGGCCCACGCGCGCCGCCGTACACCCGCGTCCGTCCTGATCAGCGCGGCGGAGCGGCGACACCGCGCGGGGCAGCCGGAGCAACCCGGCGACGAACTGATCGGTCTCGACCAGTACCAGGTGCGCACCTGGACCGCCTGGCACCACACGATCACCACGTGCATGCTCGCCCACGCGTTCCGCACGGTGCAACTGGCAACCGCGCCCGATGCCTGCCCCGCCCCCCGCAAGCCCCGGCAGGTCGCGGCCTGCCGCCCCGGCGTGGGCACCGGCGTAGCGAGCCACCCGCTGCGCAGTGGCTCGGGGCACCAGCGGACTTCGTAAGGGCGTGGTCGACCGGGCACCGGTCGGACCTCGGGCAGTGGCAGGGGCGGGGAGCTCGGCCGTGACAACACACCGGCGGCGCCGTCCGAATCGGACCATCGCTCTCATTTGAACTCCAGCCAGGCTGTCGTCATCCGGTATTCATGCCGGTGGTGGTGGCCGCACGGGTGATCTCACGGACCCCCCGCACCCGGGTCGAGGGCGTACCGACCGCGGCGGCGGTGTCGAAGGCCCGGGCCAGGCTCCCGGCGGCGGTGACGGAGCAGGTGTTCACCGACGCCGCCCGGTCCACACCGACGTTCGGCCCCGAGTCGTACGCGTTCGGCCTGCTGGTCACCGCGATCGACGGCACCGCGATCGACCTGGCCGATACCCGCAACCGACACACCCGCACCCGCACGAAACACCAACGACGTACACAACGCATCCTGCGGCGTCACCTACGAAATAGCCATCACCCAGATCGAACTACCGAAAGCCAGCAAAACGGCCAAAGTTTAGGTAAGTGCGCCGACGGGATTCGCAAACCGCCGTGCGACCACCATGAGACCAAGATCCGCAACTGTAGTCCACAACTTCGGCCAGCGCGTTTTGGGGGCATCCTTCCGGAAGGAGAGAATCGGAGATTCGCGTTTTGGCTGGTAGTAAGCACGAGTCGGTGGCACAACGCCCCACCAAGCGATTCATGATGTTGAAATACTGTCGCAGCCCGAGCTTAATGTGTCTTGACAGGGTCAGAGGCGGGCTGTTGTATCAATGCCATCGGACCGCCGAACAACAAACCGGGGATCATGAAGCGTGCCCGTAAATGACGGGCCAGATGAGCGACTCAAACCCTAGTAACCACTTCCAATTAGGGGGAGACAGTCATGCATGAAATCAAGCGCACGCTACCCATTGTCGCCTGCGGTATCCTGCTGGCCGCCGGCACCCTCTTCGGGGCCAGTTCCGCCTATGGCCAGACCGATACGAACAGCCCCCAAACGGCACACACCAACCATTCCGCCGGACACGCAGCGCACGCCCGAGTGCCCGGATTCGTCGCGCCGACCACCACCGCCGCACCGGCCCCCGCCGCCAACGCCGCCGCCCTCCAGGCCGGCGCCCAGACCCCCGCCGAGCTGATCAACCTCCTCGGTCAGCGGATCGTGGCAAAGGACGTCGACGGGATCATCGCGCTCCAGGAGCGCGAGGCGGCCATCATCGACTGGGACGGATCGGTCATTCGCGGCCATGCCGCCATTCGCGCGTTCTACGTCGAGTGGTTCGAATCAGACCCGATCCTCCAGGTCAACCCGCTCCAGATCGTGGAGGCCGGCGGAACGCGCGTCGGAAACAAGGTGATTGGTCGCTCAGCGTCCGTGATGGGCACCTACACGCTCGAACAGGACGGGCCCGACGGCACCCGGGTGAGCTTCTCGGGGAACTTCTGCGACATCGTCCGCCAGCAGGTGAACGGCACCTGGCTCTACATTCAGGACAATCCCTACCCGCCACACAGCTGATCGGCCCATCCACTGACCGCGTCTCTCTCACGCACTCCACAGCACGTCGGTAAGTGAGCCCGCAGCCGATTCACCAGCCGAATCGACTGCGGGCCACACCTGAAGTAACCAGCGAATGCCGAAATGTCCGAGGTTGGGAGAGAGTGTGAACGCCATCTCACTCGATGTTCCACCGGCCAAGGTCGCCCAGCAGCAACCTGAATGGGAAGACCCGGCGCAGGTCACGCAAATCCGCGACGTCTTGGCGAGCCTCCCCCCGCTCATCGAGGCGGAGTCACTTCCCACGTTCCAGAGTTCACTCGCCGACGTCGCCGCCGGGCACGCACAGGTACTGCAGGCCGGTGACTGCGCGGAGGACCCTGCGGAATGCACCGCGGAACACGTCAGGCGCAAGGTGGCCCTGCTCGACGCCCTCGCCAACACCATGAGCACCGCCACCGGTCGACCCGTCGTCCGGGTGGGCCGCATCGCCGGCCAGTACGCCAAGCCACGGTCGAGGCCCACCGAACAGGTCGACGGCGTCGACCTGCCCGTTTACCGCGGCCACTTGGTAAACGATCCTGCGGCGACCCGGCTGGCACGCCGGCCCGACCCGCAGCGGCTGCTCGTGGGATACCGGTCGGCGAGACGGACCATCAGCGAACTCCGGACCGGCCGTGCCGCCGATGCGCCCGTCTGGACCAGCCACGAGGCGCTGCTGCTCGACTACGAGGTTCCGATGCTGCGCCGTGACCGCGCCGGCCGACTCGTACTCACCTCCACCCACTGGCCGTGGATCGGTGAGCGGACCCGGCAGCTCGACGGTGCCCACGTCGCCCTGCTCGCCCAGGTGGTTAACCCGGTCGCGTGCAAGGTCGGGCCGACGATGACGGTCGCCGACCTGCTCGCCCTGTGCGCACGGCTCGATCCACTGCGGGAACCGGGCCGTCTCACCCTGATCGCCCGGCTGGGCGCCGACGTGGCCGCTGACCGGCTGCCGCCGCTCGTGAGGGCCGTACGCGCTGCCGGGCACCCGGTGGTCTGGCTGGTCGATCCCCTGCACGGCAACACCGTGACCACATCCACCGGACGCAAGACGCGCGTCCTGTCGACCATCATCCGGGAAGTCACCGCGTTCCAGGTCGCGGTGCACGCCGGAGGTGGCGTCGCGGGCGGCATGCACCTCGAGACGACCCCCGACGACGTGACCGAGTGCATCGACGACGGGCACAGCGGCGAGCCGGCCGGCCGGCGGTACACCTCGCTCTGCGACCCGCGGCTCAATTTCCGCCAGGCGCAGACCGTGGTCTCCGCCTGGCAGGCGATACCCCTGACGAACCGGGCTGAGGAGAAATCGTGCCGGGCCTGACACCGATCGCCGCCTACCCGCTTCCGACCACGGGTGACCTGCCCGCCAGCATCGCGCAGTGGACTCCCGACGCCAGCCGGGCAGCGCTGCTCGTCCACGACATGCAGCGTTACTTCCTCGGCCCGTTCGCCCCGTCGGTACGCGAGCCGCTGGTCCGCAACTGCGTCCAGTTACGCCAGCGATGCGGCGAACTCCGCGTGCCGACCTACTACACGGCCCAGCCCGGAGGCATGACCGAGCAGGAGCGCGGCCTGCTCAAGGACATCTGGGGTCCCGGGATGAGCGGGCAACCCGGCGACCGAGAGATCGTCACCGAACTCGCGCCCGGACCGGCGGACCACATTCTCACCAAGTGGCGCTACAGCGCGTTCCACCGTTCGGACCTGCTGGCCAGACTACGCCGGCAGGGTCGCGACCAGCTCATCGTCTGCGGGGTCTACGGGCACGTCGGGGTGCTGGCCACCGCCCTCGACGCGTTCACCAACGACATCCAGCCCTTCCTCGTCGCCGACGCCATCGGTGACTTCTCCGCCGACCACCACCAGTTGACGCTCGACTACGCGGCCGCGCGCTGCGCGGTGGTCACCACCACGGAGGAGGTCTTCCCGTGAACGCGCCCCGTCTGCTCCGACAGCTCGTCGATCCCGGCCGGGAGGCATTCGCCCTGCTGCACCGCCCCGAGTCGGTGGACGGCGACCGAGTGGAGATCCTGTCCGGCCGGATCGGCGCCGTCGCCCGGCTCGCCGACGTCCCACTCCCCGACGCCCCGCTCCACGGGGCCGGACCAGGCGACGAGGCGCTACACGAGACGCTGGTGCTGGTGCCCCACCAGCAAATCACCGAGCGGGGATTCACCGCCGTCGCGGACGGGTCACCGCTGATCACCCTGTCGGTGACCGAACAGGGCTCGATGACCAGGGCCGAAGCGTTCGAACACCTCCCGGACGAGCCGATCAGCCTCACCAACGGCGGCTTCGACACGGAGGACGACACCTACGCCGACACGGTACGTGCGGTACTCGCCAACGAGATCAGCACCGGTGCCGGCTCGAACTTCGTTATCAAGCGGTCGTACGTCACCACCGTCACCGGGTACTCCCCGCGCACGGCGCTGAGCCTGTTCCGCCGGCTGCTCGCCCGGGAGACCGGCGCCTACTGGACCTTCCTCGTGCACACCGGCACCCGGACCTTCGTCGGCGCCACCCCGGAACGGCACATCAGCCTGCGTGGCGGCGTGGCGGCGATGACCCCGATCAGCGGCACCTACCGCTACCCGAGGACTGGGCCGGTGCTGGCGGAGGTCCTCGACTTCCTCACCGACGGCAAGGAGACCGACGAGCTGTACATGGTCCTCGACGAGGAGCTCAAGATGATGGCCCGGGTGTGCGACGGTGGGGGCCGGGTGGTCGGCCCGTTCCTGCGGCAGATGGCCTGGCTCGCGCACACCGAGTACAACATCGAGGGCCCCAGCAGTCTGGACCCCCGGGACATCCTCCGGGAAACCATGTTCGCCCCGACCGTGACGGGGAGCCCGCTGGAAAACGCCTTCCGAGTGATCGCCCGCTACGAACCGCACGGCCGCGGCTACTACGGCGGCATCGCGGCCCTGATCGGCCGGGACGCCGGTGGCGCACGGACAATGGACGCCGCCATCATGATCCGCACCGTCGACATCCGGCCCTCGGAGACCGACGACAGCGCCAGCATCGAGGTCGGCGTCGGTGCCACGCTCGTCCGGCACTCCGATCCCGACGCCGAGGTCGCCGAGACCCACACCAAGGCCGCCGGGGTCCTCTCCGCGTTGGGCGTCGGCGAACGCCTCGACCGGCACCCACTGATCCGGCAGGCGCTCGACCGCCGCAACACGGCGATCGCGAGCTTCTGGCTCAGCGACGCGCAGACCCGCAGGCAGCCGCAGCCCGCCCTGGCCGGCCGCCGAGCCCTGATCGTCGACGCCGAGGACGCCTTCAGCGCGATGCTGGCCCACCAGCTAGGGGCACTCGGCCTGGCGGTGCAGGTGACCCGGTTCGACACCCGCCCCGGGTTCGACGCCCACGACCTCGTCGTCCTCGGCCCCGGTCCGGGTGACCCGAGCGACACCGCCGACCCACGGATGAGCCGCCTCACCGAGGTGATCGACCAGCTCCTCGCCCGGCGTACCCCGTTCCTGGCGGTGTGCCTGAGCCACCAACTGCTGTGCCGGCACCTCGGCCTGCCGCTGCGGCGCCGGGACATCCCCAACCAGGGTGTCCAACGCGAGATCGACCTGTTCGGCACCCCGGCACGGGTTGGCTTCTACAACTCCTTCGTCGCGTACGGGCGGATGGAGCAGTTCCACAGTCCCAAGGCCGGCGAGGTGCGCGTCAGCCACGACCGCACCACCGGTGAGGTGCACGCCCTACGCGGAGCCCACTTCAGCTCCGTGCAGTTCCACCCGGAGTCGGTGCTCACCCAGGACGGCGAACGCGTGCTGGGTGACCTGCTGGCATCGCTGACACACATCGAGGGGTCATGAACGCATGAAGGCCGCCATCTCCTGGTGGGACCTTGCCGGATCCACCCAGACCATCGACTCACTGCGCGACTACCTGCGGGAGGAGGGCGTGC
The DNA here is from genome assembly GCF_049179195.1 of Micromonospora sp. WMMA1923. Classification (NCBI taxonomy): domain Bacteria; kingdom Bacillati; phylum Actinomycetota; class Actinomycetes; order Micromonosporales; family Micromonosporaceae; genus Micromonospora; species Micromonospora sp. WMMA1923. The sequence continues at coordinate 5,556,743 of NZ_JBMHLZ010000001.1, read as the reverse complement.
ATCCGTGGGAGCGGGTACACGGAATGCGTCTGAAGTTCTGGATCTCCGACCGGGAGACCAACCGCTGGGGCGCGGTCATGCTGTGGGACGCCACCGCCGACCTGTCCGCGCCCCTGCCGCCGAACCGGGCCACCGAGCTGATCGGATACCCGCCCACCGTACGGATGATGACCGAGGTGGAGGCCATCGTGGAAGGACTGCACGCCGGGCCGTCCGACGACCGTGGGCTGGCATTCGGACCCGTCCGGAATCCGTCGTGAGCACGTCCGCACAGCAGTTGGGTGGCAATGTCTTCGCCACTCCGCCCGACGAGCCGATGGGGCTGCTGCGGAGCTGGCTGGACGCCGCGCGAGCGGACGCCGTCCGCGAGCCCGGTGCGCTGGCGCTGGCGACCGCCGACGCCGACGGTCGCCCGTCGACCCGGATGGTGCAGGTCCTCGCCGTGCGCGACACCGGACTGTTGTTCGCCAGTCACTCCGGCAGCCGCAAGGGCCGGGAGTTGGCGGCCAACCGCTGGGCGTCGGGTGTCCTCTACTGGAGGGAGGTGGCCCGCCAGGTGGTCGTCAGCGGGCCGACCGGCCCGCTGGGCGCCGACGAGGCCGACGCCCTGTGGATGGCCCGGCCGGTCGCCACCCACCCGATGTCGGTGGCGTCGCAGCAGAGCGCGCCCCTCACCGACGAGAACGCGTTGCGCGAGCAGGCGCGGCAGCTCGGCGACGGGGGTGTGCCGTTGCCCCGTCCGGATGCCTGGCTGGCCTACCTGCTTGAGCCGGAGTCGGTCGAGTTCTGGGAGTCCAGCCCGGACCGGTTGCACCGTCGGCTGCGCTTCGACCGCGACGGCACCGGGTGGAGGTCCGACCGCCTCCAACCCTGACCACACCCGGACAGTTCGCTCGAGAGGAACAGGTAGACGAGATGTGCGGAATTGCGGGCTGGGTCTCGTACGATCGGGATCTGGCGCGACACCAGGCCGACCTGGACGCGATGACGGCAACCATGGCCTGCCGGGGCCCGGACGCCGCCGGTGTCCAGCTGGACCGGCACGCCGGGCTCGGCCACCGCAGGCTCGCCGTCATCGACATCGACGGCGGCACCCAGCCGATGGCGGTGCAGACGGACGACGGCACCGTGACAATCACCTACAGCGGCGAGGTGTACAACTTCGGGGAGCTGCGCGGCGAACTGCGACGCCGCGGTCACCGCTTCCGGACCCGCAGCGACACCGAGGTGGTGCTGCACGGCTACCTGGAATGGGGCGAGGCGGTCGCCGAACGGCTCAACGGCATGTATGCCTTCGCCGTGTGGGACTCCCGGGTCGAGAAGCTGGTGCTGATCCGGGACCGGCTCGGCGTCAAGCCGCTCTACTACTATCGCACCGACGACGGGGTACTCTTCGGTTCCGAACCCAAGGCGATCCTCGCCAACCCGCTGGCCGAACGTGTCGTCGACCTGGCGGGGATCCGGGAGCTGGTCAGCTTCACCCAGACGCCCGGCAGCGCCGTCTGGTGCGGGATGAACGAGGTGCTGCCCGGCGGGATCGTCACCGTCGACCGCGCAGGCCTGCGCGAGCACCGCTACTGGACGCTGCCGAGCCGCCCGCACACCGACGACCTGCAGACCACCATCGCCAACGTCCGCTCGTTACTCAGGGACGTGGTGGAACGCCAACTGGTCTCCGACGTGCCGCGCTGCACCCTGCTGTCCGGTGGGCTCGACTCCAGCGCGATTACCGCCATCGCCGCCGCCAAGCTCGGCGAACGCGGTGAGAAGGTGCGCAGCTTCGCGGTGGACTTCACCGGACGCGAGGACGACTTCGTCGCCGACGATCTGCGCGCCACCACCGACGCCCCGTACGCGCGCGAGGTGAGCGCGCACGTCGGCTCGCTGCACGAGTCGGTGGTCCTCAACCACCAGGACATCGCCGACCCCGCGGTACGGCGGGCGGTGATCACCGCCCGGGACAGTCCGCTCAGCCTCGGTGACATGGACACCTCGTTGTACCTGCTGTTCCAGGCGATCCGTCAGCACTCCACGGTAGCCCTGTCCGGCGAGTCCGCCGACGAGGTCTTCGGCGGCTACCGGTGGTTCTTCCAGCCGGAGGCACAGGCCGCGGCGACCTTCCCCTGGATGGCGGTGTTCGTCAGCGGCGCGAAGGCCCAGGTGTCGGATCGGTTCAACGCCGACATCACGGCCGCTCTCGACCTGCCCAGCTACATCCGGGACCGGTACGCCGAGGCGCTCACCGAGATCGAGCGGGTCGACGGCGAGAGCGACCACGAGTTCCGGATGCGCGAGATGTGCTACCTGCACCTGACCCGCTTCGTCCGGATGTTGCTCGAACGCAAGGACCGGATCAGCATGGCCGTCGGTCTGGAGGTCCGGGTGCCGTTCTGCGACCACCGGCTGGTCGAGTACGTCTACAACACCCCGTGGTCGATGAAGACGTTCGACGGGCGGGAGAAGAGCCTGCTTCGGGCCGCGACCGCCGACCTGCTCCCCCGGTCGGTCCTCGACCGGGTGAAGGCCCCGTATCCAGCCACGCTCGACCCGATGTACACGAGCGCCCTGTTGCAGCAGTGCAGGGACCTGCTCGCCACCGACAGCCCCGTGTTCAACCTGGTCGACCGCACCTACCTGGAGGACATCACCCGCGAGTCTGGCGCCCTGCCGATCGAGATCCGCAACGGCATGGAGCGGGTGCTCGACCTGAGCACCTGGCTGGACATCTACCGCCCCGAGCTTCGGTTCTGACCTGACCGCTACCGGCTGAGAAGGGACTTCCGTTGACGACCGAGACCCAGCTTCCGGGATTCACCGACCAAGTGGACCTGCGTGCCCGCAACCGCGCGACCGTCACCGACTACATGAGTCGCATGGGCGAGAACCGGCTGACCCGCTACCTGCTGTTCACCGAGGACGGCAGCGCCGGCCTGTGGACCACCGACACCGGGCAGCCGGTCGCCTCACAGGGCCACGAACTGCTCCGGGCGCACGGCGAGTGGTCGCTGCGGATGTTCCCCGACTGGGAGTGGACGAACGTCGAGATCTTCGAGACGCAGGACCCGAACCGGTTCTGGGTCGAGTGCGACGGCGAGGGTCAGATCCTCTATCCGGCGTACCCGCCCGGGTACTACCGCAACCACTTCATCCACTCGTTCGAGTTGGACAATGGCAAGATCCGCCGCCAGCGGGAATTCATGAACCCGTTCCAGCAGCTCCGGGCGCTGGGCATCGAGGTGCCGACGATCGACCGCGGCGGAATCCCCACCTAGGAGCAGCAGATGACCGCTCGACTCAACCCGTACATCGCCTTCAATGGCAACGCCCGGGAGGCCCTGCGGTTCTACCGCGAGGTCCTCGGCGGCGAGTTGAAGATCGGCACGTTCACCGAGTACGGCGCGTCCGACGTGATGGCCGCCGACAAGATCATGCACGCGGTGCTCACCACCCCGGACGGGTTCACCCTGATGGCCTGGGACGTCCCCGAACGGGTGCCGTTCCACCCGGGCAACAACGTCGCCATCTATCTCGGCGGCGACGATCCCGCGTTGCGCGGGTACTTCGAGCGGCTGTCGGTCGGCGGCACGGTGACGATGCCGCTCAACAAGCAGGTGTGGGGCGACGAGGCCGGCTCGTTCATCGACCAGTTCGGGATCTTCTGGATGGTCAACATCACCCGGTCGAAGGGCTGACCAGCCGCACCTGGCCGATCCGGCACGGCAGCCACCGAGGTGGGCCCGCCCGCTGACAGCAGGGCGGGCCCACCTCGGTCTGTCGGCTCACCGCGCGTCGGCGGGACCGCCGGGGCTCACGTGTAGAGCGTCGCCCGGGCCACCACGACCGCGGATCCGGCGACCTGGACCGTCTCGATCCGGTCCGGTGCACCGGTGGCCCGGGCCCGCATCGTCGACGGGCGACCGATCTCGACGCCCTGCCGGACCTCGATCCACTCACCGAACGGGATCATGCCGTGCCGCGCCAGATGCACCGCCAACGAACCGGCCGCCGAACCGGTGGCGGCGTCCTCGACGACGCCGTATGCGGGCGAGAACATGCGGAGCCGCCACTGCCTGCCGGAACCCGCGAAGCAGTTGGCCGCCATGTCGGGCAGCCGGGCGAGAACGCGCTGGTCGGGCTCCAGCGCGGACAACTCGGGTACGCCCGGCAGACCGACGAACACGTGCCTCGGCCCGTTGTCGTAGACCTCCACCGGCAGGACGGCGTCGGCGGCCGGGACACCCAGCCCGGCGAGCAGCTCCTCGGCCCGGTCGTAGCGCCCCCATGTGGGGACGGGCTGCCACGAACTCGCCGAGCCGCGCCCGTCCCGGGTGGACCGCTCGATGTCGAACGTCACCGTCCCCATGGCGGTCTCCATCCGGATTTCCCCGACCGGCTTCAGCTCGCTGAGCACGATCGCCGTGCCCAGGGTCGGGTGCCCGGCGAACGGCAGCTCGTTGACCGGCGTGAAGATGCGGACCCGCACGTCACCGTCGCGGCGCGGAGGCAGCACGAAGACGGTCTCCGACAGGTGCATCTCGTTCGCGATCTGCTGCATCCGCTCGGCGGACAGGGCTGCCGCGTCCAGGAAGACCGCGACCGGGTTGCCCTCCAACGCCGTCTCCGTGAAAACGTCCGCCACCACGTACTCGTGAGTGCCCACAGGCTCTCTCCATCCGGAACTCAGCTGGGTCAATGGGTGTCGAACAGCGCCTGGTAGCGGGCGACCGCCTGCTCGGTCACCGCACGCTCGGCGTGGGTGGGCCGGAACGGGTCCGTGGCCGGTGGCAGCGCACCGTACTTGAGCAGGGCAGCCATCAGCAGCAACCGGGCCTTGGTCGCGGTCAGGTTGTTGCCGACGATGAACGTCGGATCCGTCCGGTACGCCATGCCGCCGGTGTTGCCACGGCCGGTACGCACCACCGGCATCCCCGCGAAGATGGCCACACCGAGCGCCAAGTTCTTCGCCGGGTCCGCCATCCCGAACGGCGACATGCCCTCGCAGACGAAACCGGCGAGCGGGGCAGCGGCGAGATTGGCCCGGATCCGGGCCAGGATCTCCACCTCGTCGCCCACCTGGGGATCGCCGCCCGGTTCCACCGCGTAGCGGCTGTACTTGGTGATCGTCACCCTGGGCATGGCCTCCGGGATCAGCCCGTCACCGTCCCTCGTCGCGACGCCGAGCAGGGTGACGCCCGACTCCAACGAGCCGGCGACGCCGGTCACCTCCTTCGGTAGCACGGTGAGGCGCAGCTGCGAGCGCGCGGTGTGCCGGCGCGTCGGCAGGTAGGTGAGCTGCGGGGGACCGTACCCGCCCAGGTCGGCGACGATTCCCCCGTGGCCGCCGGTGACTTCGTATCCGCCCGGCCGAGCGTCGACCTTGGTCACGTCGCGAGCGGTGTAGACGAGTTCGTCGACGATCACGCAGGCGCCGACCCGGTCGACACCCTGCGCGTCGAGGGCGACGCCGGAGGCGATGTACTTCACTCCGTCCACCACGTTACGGTCGCCGTCGGCGCTCAGCGAGTGATGCCGCCGCTGGGCGGCGTGGCCGACGAGGGGCACCGTCGTGTCGATCAACAGGCCGAGCCAGTAGAGGGTCTCGTCGACGGTCGGGCTGCCCTCGAGCCACTGCACGCCGTCGTGCTCACCCGCGGCGAGGATGGCCTGGACCTGGTTGGTCGCCCCGGCGAGGTCACCCAGGTGCGGCTCGCTCTGCAGGTGGTAGGGGTAGTAGACGAAGAAGTCACGGCCGGGCCGCTCCCCGTCCGGACCTGCGGTGTAGCCACCCGACGGGGCCGCGCGGAAGAAGTCGAAGTCGGCGATCGAACCGAACTCGACGGGCGTGCCGTGATCGCCCAGCCCGAACCGTTCGATCTCCTCGTAGAGGCGGCGCGCGTCCGGGTAGAACGTCTGCCGGGCCGCCTCCGACGGCGCGTACGGCGCGGTCGCGGCCTCCTCCCACGCTGAACCGTCACGCTGCCGCCCCATATAGGGCAGGGGGTACAGCCCGTCGTCGGGGTGCAGCTCCACGACGAACACCGGGGTGGCGTCGCCGGTCGGCTGCGTGGTGTGGAACGCGCCGTCGGTGTCGAGCCAGCCGTCCGGCGGCGCGTACAGGTGTGCCGCGTCGCGTTCGAGTGGATGCGCGCTGTACGCCTCGACGTATGCCGTGACCGGCGCCGCCAGCCGCTGCGGACGCAGTGCGTCGAACCGGCCCGGCCGGGGTGCGAGGCCGTGCCGGGTGCGGGCCTTGTTCGACGTGACCAGGTCGGGGGTATTCAGGATGGTCGCCGTCGGCCCGGCGAACACCGCGATCCGGGGCCGTGTCCCGCCCGTCGGGGTCAGGCCGGTCATGCCGGGGCCAGGTGCTCGACCGACACGTCGTGCTGCTCGGTGAGCCGCCGGGCGATCAGCGACCGGTGACAGGCCACCGCATCGCGCTCGACGCAGAACAGCGCCGCCCGTCCCTGCGTCGGTAACACCGCCAGCAGCGGCACCAGGTCGACGAGGTCGAGGACCTCGGCGGTGTAGCGGCGCACGTACTCGGCGGCCAACTCCCGTCTGGACCGCTTACCGACGCCCTGACGGTCGTCCTCGGCGTACTGCAGATGGCGGTGTTCGGTGGTCGGGGCCAACTCGCGGTGGTGCTCGTAGGCGATGCCGGCACCGGCCAGGGTCGCCTGCAGCCGGCGAGCATTCGCCCATGCGTAGTCGGGCCCGCGGACCCCGCGACGCTGGCGCACATCGAACAGCAGTCTGACGTCCGCGGCGCGCAGGCGTTGCAGGAATGATTCGACGTCAAAGTCGTAGACTCCGATTGTCACCAATCTATGCATTGGCATCCCGACCCCTCTTGTGGCGGCACCGCACAATCCGCATCCTGATCCTTGGTTGCCTCACCCGAGACTACCCTTCGAGGCGCTCGACACAGTGGTTCGAACATCATGCCGAAAATACCGATCCGACCACCCGCCCAACCCTTCTGCATCGACCGTCCTATGTGCTACGTCTCAGCCGCCGCGAATCACGCGGCGGAGGTCTGCGAGTCGATCACGAAGGGTGCGCTCACCACCGTGCCGACTCGGATGATAGTAGTTCTTTCCCACCAAACCGTCCGGCGGATACTGCTGTTCCAGCACCCCGTCCGGCGCCTTGTGGGGATAGCGGTAACCGATCGCATTGCCGAGTTCCGCGGCACCCTTGTAGCGCCCGTAGCGCAGGTGGGCGGGAACGTCGCCCACGGCACCCCTGCGCACGTCCGACATCGCCGCGTCGATGCTCTCGATCACCGCGTTGGACTTCGGCGCCATCGCGAGGTGCAGAGTGGCCTGCGTCAGCGCGAGACGCGCCTCGGGCATCCCGATCAACTGCACCGCCTGTGCCGCGGCGACCGCCGTGTGCAGGGCTGTGGGGTCGGCCAGACCGACGTCCTCGCTGGCGTGCACGACGAGCCGCCGCGCGACGAACCGCGGGTCCTCCCCGGCCACCAGCATCCGGGCCAGGTAGTGCAACGCGGCGTCGGGGTCGGAACCACGGATCGACTTGATGAAGGCGCTGATGACGTCGTAGTGCTGGTCGCCCTGCCGGTCGTAACGCACGGTTGTCTCCGCGACGGCCCGTTCCACGGCCGGCACGTCGATCTCGGTGCCTCCGGTCGCCAGCACCCCGTCGGCGGCGGCCTCCAACGCGGTCAGTGCGTTGCGGGCGTCGCCAGCGGCCAACCGCACCAGCGCGGCCTCGGCCTCGGCCGACAGCGTGACCGCGCCGCCGAGACCCCGCGGATCCGCTGCGGCGCGGCGCAGCAGGTCGCGGACGTCGGTGTCGTCCAACGACCGCAGTTGCAGCACCAGCAGGCGCGACAATAGCGGGGTCACCACCGAGAACGACGGGTTCTCGGTGGTGGCGGCGACCAGCAACACCAGCCGGTCCTCGACCGCACCGAGCAGCGCGTCCTGCTGCGTCTTGGAGAAGCGGTGCACCTCGTCGATGAACAGCACGGTCTGCCGATGCTGCCGGTCGAGCCGGCGGCGGGCCTCGACCATCACGTCGCGCACCTCCTTGACGCCGCTGGACAGCGCCGAGAGAGCGACGAACTGCCGGGTGCTGCCGGCGGTGGCCAGCAGCCGGGCGATCGTGGTCTTGCCGGTGCCGGGCGGGCCGTAGAGCAGTACCGAGGCCGCGCCGGCACCCTCGAGCAGCCGGCGTAACGGGGCACCGGGACGCAGCAGGTGAGCCTGACCGGCGATCTCGTCGATCGTGCGAGGTCGCATCCGGGTCGCCAGCGGGCCGGCGTCCGGTGCCGCCGCGCCCGGCCGTGGGCCGGTGGACGGGGCAGTGAAGGACGGGGCGGGCAATTCGAACAGTGTCTCGATGTTGTCATCCGTTCCGTCGTCACGGCCGTCCGTCGCGACGGTGCTCTGCTGGGACACGCTTGGTGGCCCTCCCCTTCGGTGAGCTGGGTATGTCGTGCGCACCCTAACCCGTCGCCCGCGAGCAACCAGCCAATACAACAACGGCGGTTCGCCAGAACGCACGCCGGGATCCACCGTTGTTGTACATCAAGTTTGTCGCACTTCGGTCATTGGCCGAAAGGGCCATGGAAGATGACTTTCTGCCCGCTGGGTAAGTTGGGAGGGCGTCCGTGACACCAAATCCTTTCCTCGGCAGTTCACTACGCGGTACGGTTGCCACCGTCGTCGCGAAGGGCAGTGCGGGCGGAGGACCAATGACGATCGACTTGCAGGCCACTCGGGACATTGTCGATGTCATGACCGGCGGGTGGAAGGCACAGGCTCTCTACACCGCAGTCAAACTCGGATTACCGGATCATGTCGCCGCCGGCCGGACCACCAGCGACGAACTGGCCGCGTCGAGCGGTGCCGGCCCAGTGGGGCTACGTCGTCTAATGCGACTCCTGGTGGCGATGCGCGTGTTCGACGGCAACGAGACGAGCGGCTACCGCAGCACCCCGATCAGCGAGGCACTGCGCTCCGGCTCGCTGTCGATGCGCGACATGTGCCTGCTGCACGGCGAGGAGTATTACGCCGCGTGGGGACACGTGCACCGCGCGATCAGCACAGTCAGCTCCGGCTTCGAGGCCGCCTACGGCAGATCCTTCTACGACTACCTGAGCGGGGACCCGGACACCGCCCGCCGGTTCCAGGCCACCATGAATGCCGGCAACATGTTTTTCCACGAGGTGCCGGCCGCCTTCGACTTCACCGGCGGCAAGACCATCGTGGACGTCGGTGGTGGGGGTGGGCAGTTGCTCTCCACGCTCCTCGCGGCCACACCCGACGCCAAGGGCGTGCTGTTCGACCGCGAGCACATGATGCCCAGGGCCGGCGAACACCTCGCCGCCACCGTCGGGCTCCACCGGGTCACCCTCGTCGGCGGCGACATGTTCACCAGCGTGCCGACGGGCGGCGACGTCTACATCCTGTCCCGCGCGCTGGCCGGGTGGGACGACGACGCGGTCGTCCAGGCCTTCGACAACTGTCGCCGGGCGATGTCCGGCCCGACGGCACGGCTGCTGGTCCTCGACCGCTTCGTCGTTGACGAGGACCCGTCCGTGCTGCCGGCCCTGTGGGATCTTCACCTGCTGATGATCACCGGCGGCGCGCACCGGAGCCTCCACCACGTCACCGAGCTTCTCGGCCGTGCCGGGTTGGACGTCGAGCGGACCGGTGCGCTACCGATGGAGCACGTCGCTGTCGTCGCCGCACCCCGCCAGGCACCCTGACCGCGCGGGCCGCCGACGGTCGGGAGCGGCCCCGCCCGCCACCTGGATCAGCCGCTGGTGCGACCCTCCCGTACTAAACTGTGAAGATGGTCCGGGAGGAGCTGCTGCGGCTACGGGCGAGTGCGGAGTCCGAGGCGGAGACGCTGGCGCGGGATCTGAAGGCGCTCTTCACAGCATCGCGGGATTCGAACGCCGACGACGAACACGACCCCGAGGGTGCCACCGTCGGCTTCGAACGCGCCCAGCTGATCGCGTTACTCACCGCAACGCGGGCACGGATTGCCGAGGTCGACGACGCCCTGCTCAGGGTGGACGCGGCAACCTACGGGATCTGCGAGCGCTGCCAGCAGCCGATCGGCGAGGAGCGACTCGCCGTGCGGCCGTTCGCCCGCCACTGCATCTCCTGCGCGTAGGACGGTGAGACAGTCGGGTGCCGCAGTGCGTCGGATCAGCGGTCGTGCCGACGTGTGGTCCGCCGGCCGGGCCTTGCGGCGCGGTGCTCGGTACGGCCGGTATGCAGGAGTGGGCGACCGTTAGGGTCGCCACACGACCAGGGCACGGAAGCGACCGGACGGGCACAGTGGCGGTGGCCTCACGACGATGCCCCTGACCACTCCGGATGTGCGGGTTCGATCCCCGCCGCCTCCACCACGGTGAGCCTTGGCCTGCCGTGCTGTCCGGGCAGGTGGGGTGGGTTGTACAGCTTCTGATTCGCGGGCGGTCCGGTAAGACGCCACTCGATCAGCTTCACCGGGCCCGCCCTCGCCTCAACGCTCGACAGGTGGCCATGAAACCCCGGTCGGTCAGCAACGAGATCTGACGCAGACATCCCTCAGTTCCGGTTAGCAGGTCACCCTGGAAGGTATCGGTCATGCTGGATGTAAGACCTTACCGCGACGCGCTCGCGCTGCCGGGGTTGCGGCCCCTGCTGCTGGTCGCGATCCTCGCCCGGGTGCCGGTGGCGGCCACCGCGGTGGCGATGACGCTGCACGTACTCGATCTGGGTCACGGATACTTCGTCGCCGGACTGGTCGGAGCCGTGCTGACGGTCGGTTCGGCGTTCGGCGCGCCACTGCTCGGCCGGCTGGTCGACAGGCGTGGCCTACGGCCGATGTTGCTGCTGACCACGGCGGTCTCGGCGCTGTTCTGGGGTACGGCGCCGGTCCTGCCGTACCCGGTGCTGCTCGGTGCCGCGCTCGTGGGCGGGCTGCTCACACTCCCGGTCTTCTCCGTGATCCGGCAGTCGATCGCCGCCTTCGGCACCCCCCTGGCCGGGGCGGTGATCGACGCCTCCGCACCGGCCTGGGGCTTCGCCGCGACGGGCCTACTCGGCGCGCTGATCGCACTGGCGGTGATACTTGCCGAGTTGCGTCACCGACGGTGGTGCCGCCTGTCACCCGATGGTCCCCTGCGGGATCTTCCGGCACCGGCTGCCCGCCCTGGTACGACCGGCCATGGCCGGACCCTGGTCCGGTGGAAGCGGGCAGGGCATGACTGAACAGCAGGAGTTCCGTGGCGGAGTGAACGTCGTGCGCCGCCACGGCGACGTCGTCCACCGGCCGGCGTCACCGGCGGCGCCGGCGATTCACCGGCTCCTGCGGCACCTCCATGACCACGGGTTCCACGGCGCGCCGGAGCCACGTGGCTTCGACATCGAGGGCAACGAGATACTCACGTTCCTCGACGGCGAGGTGCCCGACGTGATCACGCCGGAGCTGCGTACCCCCGAGTTCTGCCGCGCGTACGGGCCGGACGTGGGCGCCGAGGTCATCGACGTCGTCCCGGGCCGACTGCAGGCGCTCATCGACTTCATGCGCGATCAGGCCAGTCACGGCAACGCGGCGTTCCGGCAGCACATCGTGGCAGGGCACGCCGATCTGTACGAGGCGGACATCCGCTACGTACGGACGCACCGCGACATGCTGCGCGCGGCCTTCAAGGAGGATCGACCAGTGCGCTGACAGGTGTTCTCCACCGTTTCTCCCGGCGACGGTCGCGCCGTGAGCAACGGCCTGAGCTACCCGGTCTCGGCGTCCGTGACCGCCACCCGGAGCTCACTCGGCCCGCAGCGGCACGTCCGCGAGCACCTGCCAGCCCGCACCGGCCACCCGGCCCGCCTCGAACCGGCCGCCGAGCAGGTGCACCCGTTCCCGCATGCCGACCAGGCCGTAACCGCCGCCCCCGGACCTGCTCGGTCGGTCGGTGTGTCGCCCGTCGTCGCGTACCTGCACCCGGACGGTCCCGTCTGCGGACCGTACCGTCGCGGTGATCTCACGGGCGCCTACGGCGTAGCGCCGCGCGTTCGTCACCGACTCCTGGACCAGCCGCAGCACCGTGGTCGCGACCGCCGCCGGTACGGGCTCGGCGAGTTCCACCGCCAACCGGACCTCAGTGGCGCCTGCCGGGGTGACTGTCGCCGCGCGCAGGTCGGCGAGCAGGTCAGTGGTCGGCGACGCCGGTTCCCCGCCGACGTCCTGCAGCATGGCGACCATCCGCTGCATCGCCGACAGGGCACCCTCGCCAGCACGTTCGATCACCGGCAGCACCCGCGCCGGAGCGCCGGGATCAGGTACGGCCACCGCCTGCGCCGCCTGGGCCTGCACCACCATGCCGCCGATGTGGTGGGCCACCACGTCGTGCAGTTCCCGCGCCAGGGCCACCCGCTCACGCAACTGCGCCGCGACCGTCACAGCCCGCATCTCCCGCGCATGCCGGGCGTCGCGCGTACGCAGGTACCATCCGGCGAGAACGGCCACCACCGGCAGGATCCCGGACCAGCCCAGATCCTGCGGAGCAGCGGGGTGCTCCGGCCGTAGCACCCCGACCACCAGACAGCTGAGCAGGAGCAGCACCACCAGGCCGGCGGCGGTGGATCTGGACAACCGGCGGACCACCGCGACGATGACGGCCAGCACCGCGGCGACCTCGGCGGCCCCCAGTCCGCCCGCGGCGGAGGGGACCGTGACGCCGGCCAGCCGCAGCACCACCGACCCCGCCAGCAGCACCACCACGACACCGACGCCCGCGACGACCGGCCAGCGGGACGCCAGCAGCGCGAGGGCACACACCGCGAGGAAACCCGGCAGCTCCCACCGCCCGTCGTAATGTCCCACCTCGCTCGCCGCCGCACCGTCCAGCAGCAGCGCGATCGTGAGCAGCCCGGCCAGGGGCCAGTCCCAGGTGATCAGATCTCGCCAGTCGAGCTTCACACCACAATCACAACAGTCCTCGTACCGGTCCGGATTCGGGGGTGTCGTCGGTGACGGGTAGTGCCGCAGCGGTTTCCGCTGCGGTGCCGAGGAGCCGTACGGTTCCCGGTGTCCTCCGGTCGAGTGTGGAGGTACCGCGCGGGATGGTGAGAAGACGATGGTGCTGGCGCTGGTGCTGCGGCAGTTGCCGTGGGCCGTCGTACTGACGGCCCTGGCCCTGCTCGACGTGCAGATCACCGGGGAACTCGACACCACGGGCCGGGGGTGGCTGGTCCCCGGCATCGTCGTGATGGCGGCCATGGCGCTGCTGGCACAGGCGCGGCCGGTCGCCGGGGCGCTCGGTGCCGCGGCAACTCTCGTCCTCTCGACGGCGCTACTGCGGGCGGTCGGTGGCGAGGTGCCCGGGGGCCTGACGATGACCGAGATCGGCGCGCAGGTGATCGTCACCGTGGCGGTCGTCCGGCGGGTTTCCGGGGCTGTCGCCACCGGCCTCGTCGGGTTGGTCCTGGCCGCCGGCGCGGCGGCCGAGCAGTTCCGGCCGCAGTACTGGTCGCTGTCCGCGGGGTCGGTGCCGGAGCCGTGGTGGAGTGTGTCGCTGTCGGACATGGCGGTGGTGGTGCTGCCAGTGGCGTACGGGTGGTATCTGCGGGGTCGTGACCGGCAACGGGACCGGGCGAGGCGGGCTGCCGTCATCGCGGTGCAGCAGCGGGAGCGGCTCGGCCTGGCGCGGGAACTCCGCGACGTGGTGACGTACCAGGTCAGGATGATGATGGAGCAGGCACAGACCGCCCAGGAGCGGTCCGCGTCGGACCCCGACGCGGCCGCCCGGGCGCTGCCGGTGATCGAACGCTCCGGTATCGAGGCGCTGTCCTCGATGCGGCACCTCGTCGCCGCGCTGCGTGCGGGCGAACCGGGCGAAGGCAGGATGCCGGCACCGCTGACCCGGACCACCGACCTGTCGGCCGACCTACGGGCGATGACGTCGGCCGGCAGTCCGCCGGTACGGGTGACGGTCGAGCTGGCTGAACCGGTGGCCGACGAGGTCGCGACATCGGTACTGCGCCTCGTCCAGGAGTCGGTGTCCAATGCCCGGCGGCATGCCGCCGGGGCACGGCAGATCGTGGCATCGGTACGGACCGAGCAGGGGTACGTCCGGGTCGAGGTCCGCGACGACGGAAGGGTGACCCGGATGATCGGCAGACGTCGCGGTGGCTTCGGACTCGTCGGCATGCGGGAGCGGGTGCGCCTGCTCGGCGGCCGGTTCACCGCCGGCCGCACGAGCGGCGGCTGGCAGGTGAGCGCCGACCTGCCGCTGTACCCGGCCGAACGGTAGTGCCACCCGTATCATCCGTGCTCGTTGAGCGGGGAACTCCGACGGCCTCCGGGGGGTGTCCCGCCGAGTATCAGTCGAGGGCTGCCAGGTGTCCACCGGGAAGCGGTCACGAGAACGGGACGGTAGCCAGTGCGGGTCTTGATCGCCGATGACCAGGAGTTGATGCGGGTCGGGTTCCGGATGATCCTGGAAGCCCAGCCGGACATCACCGTGGTGGCCGACGTCGCCGACGGGCGAGCGGCCGTCGAGGCGGCGCGTCGGCTGCGCCCGGACGTGTGCCTCCTGGACATCCGGATGCCGGGCCTGGACGGACTCCAGGTCACCCGGCTGCTCGCGGGCCCCGACGTGGCCGATCCGATCGCCGTCGTCGTCATCACCATGTTCGACGACGACGAGTACGTGGACATCGCCCTGCAGTCCGGGGCGAGCGGGTTCCTGCTCAAGGACTGCGGACCGGCCCTGCTGGTGGAGGCGGTCCGCGCGGCCGTACGCGGCGACGTCCTGGTGGCGCCACAGGTCACCGTCCGGCTGCTGCGCCACTTCCGGCACCGGCCGCAGCAACGCACGACCGCACCGGTGGAGGCCCTGACGGACCGGGAGAGCGACGTCGTACGGGCGGTGGCCCGGGGACTGACCAACCAGGAGATCGCGGGTGAACTGTTCGTGGCGGTGTCCACCGTCAAGACCCACCTGGCTGCCGCGCAGTCGAAGCTCGGCGTACGCAACCGGGTCGAGGTCGCATCCTGGGCGTGGCGGGCCGGGCTGGTCGACGCCTGACCCGGTCGCCGCGGTGAGGTCGCCTCCACCTTTCGAATGAGGCGCGGCGCCTGATATCCGCTCAGCGCCGAGCCGACGCCGGCCCGCGGACGGAAGAGGCCGCAGCCTCCGTTCGGCAGTCTCTACGGCATGAGGAAAAAGAGCCAGCAGGTCCTGCCGTACGCCCCGTAACGGCGCTCGACCGGCCGGTCTCCTCGTCGATGCCAACCACCTGGACAGAGAGAAGCAGAACATGGGATTCACGACTTACCTGGCGCTGTTCGCAGTGGCCGCATCCGCAACCGTCTTCGTCGTGACCCGCAGGCGCCTGAGCCTCGCCGCCGCGTCGGGACTGTCGGCGCTCACCTTCCTGGGCATCGCCGCAGCCTCGATCCTCTGGGTGCAGGTGGCCATCAGCGGTATGGACGGCTGAGCAGACGCCTGCCTACCCCTGACAAGGTGTGGTTACCCGGTCCGGCCGGCCGAATACTGGGTGACGTGGACGCGAAACGACAGCTCGGCGAGTTCCTGTGGCCATCCTGGGCAACGGCCTCGGCGGGGCGGACCCCAGCCTGGAGGCGACCGCGGCGATCCGCTGGGCCCCCCGCCGCGCGTTGAACCTGGCCGCGATAGCCGTGCTCACCGCCACCGTGGTGACGGTCGTGACCACCGCCCCGGCCGGCGTCGTCCTGCGCGACGCGGCGGGCCTCACCGGGCTCGCCGCCCTGGCCGCGACCCTGTTCGGGCGGCGACTGGCCTGGACCCTGCCGGTCGTGACGGGTTGCGTCTCCGCCGGCATCCCGGCCATCCCGGAGCCGTTCGCGCTGTACCTGCTCACCTGGGCGGGCCAACCACCGGACAGCGTCGCGGCCCTGACGACCGCCGCGGTCTTCGCGGTCACCGGAGCTGCCGCCTACCTGACCCGCGGTCCCCGTCGGATCGGCTGAGTCACCGGAGTCAGGCCTGCTCGGACCGGCGGCGTGCGGCCAGGATCTCGTCAAGGTGTCGGCGGCTCCACCGACAGAACCCGTTGATCGTGTGCTGTAGCTCCTGGCCGGCGGGGGTGAGCCGGTATTCGGTACGGGGCGGCACGGTGGGATGGAGCGTCCGCTCGACCACCCCGTGCTGCTCCAGCTGCCGCAGGGTCGCGGTGAGCAGCCGGTGGCTGATGCCGGTGACCTGCCGGTGCAGTTCCCCGTAGCGGCGGGTGTCGGCACCGAGGGCCTCGATGACCGACAGCGCCCACTTGGTGCCGACCACGTCGAACACCTCGCGAGCCGCCTGGTGTGCCTGCGCCACCTCCGCCGCCGCCGTCGGCGCGCCGGGCATCGGCTCGTCCACTTGCCCTCCCTCAGTGGCACGCACTACTTACCAAAAAGTGCGTACTTACCCCATTCGAGGCAGTCGTCGTACGGTCTGGTCGACCATCTCGAACGTACTGGAGGAGACATGACCATCCTGAAGACGTACGCCCGGCTCTGGGTGGATGACCTCGACGCGTCGCTGCCGTCACTACGGACCCTGGTCGGCAGCGAGCCGGAGCTGCGCTTCGCCTTCGACGCGATCGAGTTGGCAGCGATCGGCGACTTCCTGGTGATCGCCGGCGCGCCGGCGGAACGGGCCCGCTACCGGCACGCCTCCGCCACCGTGATCGTGGCCGATCTGGACGCCGTCGTCGCCGGGTTGACCGCCGCAGGCGGCGAGGTCACCACGCCGGAGGCGACCAGTCCGACCGGCCGCTACCTGTACGCCCGGCACGCCGGTGGGGCGGAGGTCGAGTACGTCGAGTGGGTGCCGGAGCTGGTCGAGCGGATCATCCCGCGTCGCTGAGCGGCGTCAGCTGTCCCATCGATCCTGCGTGGTAGCGGTCGGCGGCGTCCCTGACCTGCGCCGCGTCGTTCATGATGAAGGGGCCGGCAGTCACCACCGGCTCCCGGATCTCCGCGCCGCTCAGAATGAGCAGGTGCGCGCTCTGCCGCGGTGCGACCGTGAGTCGGCCGCCACTGCCACCGCCGCGGACGCCCAGCGCGTGGCTGGTGCCGACCTGCCGGGTCTGGCTGTCGGCGTGGACGTCGACCGTCCCGTCGAGGACGTACACGACGGCGTTCTCAGCCTGCGGAAGATCGAAAGTGATCTCGTGTCGTATCCGAGCGTCGAGCATGGTGAACGGCTCGGTGGGCCTCAACGGCGACGACACACCCTTGAACGAGCCGACGACCACCCGGACCCGGTCGTCGCCGTCCGGGCTGTGCCATTGGGGGACCTCGTGGCCCTGGAGGTGGCGGACCTGTGGCGCGGCCGATTTGTTCCTGGCGCTCAGGTTGACGAAGAGTTGAAGTCCGTGCAGCTCGCGACCGCGGACGGCGGGGACCTCCTCGTGCACGACGCCGCTGCCGGCGTCGGTCCACACGATTCCGCCGGGCCCGACGGTGATGTCGACGCCCGAGGAGGCGCGGCTCCGTACCTCACCCGGGGAGTCCTCGAACACGTAGGTCACAGCCGCGAAGCCGGCATGGGGATGAGGTGAGAACGGGAGTCCGTCGACGCGGAAGTCGTCGAGAACGGCCAGCGGCGACGCCGCTACTTCCAACTTCTCCAGGTCGATGAAGTGCAGTGCGGTGAAGCCGGGTATGTGGCGCGTTCCGGCGGCCACAACCGGCGAAAAGGTGATCGACATGGTGATGGCTCCGATCCCGGATGGGTGTCGATGGCGGCGGTGCCGGCTGCCGGAGGACGGCAGCCGGCACCGGGACCGCAGGAAGGTGGTCAGGCTGCGCGGGCCGTGACGCGCAACGGTGCCAAGGCGGTGCTCCAGGCCACGACCTGGTCCAGCAGCGTGTGGAGCGCGCCGGTGCTGTACTCGCCGGGCTTGAAGACCGAGAAGTTCTCGAACTCGGTCACCAGGGAGAGCGTCACCTGCTGACGCACGTCGGCCATCATCAGCTCGCCGGCGATCAGGCGCAGGTGTTCAGCGGCTCGGGCGCCGCCGGCACCGCCGTACGACACGAACCCGACCGCCTTGTTGTTCCACTCGGCGAAGAGGTAGTCGATCGCGTTCTTGAGCACTCCGGAGGTGCTGTGGTTGTACTCCGGAGTCACCATGACGAAGCCGTCGAATGAGCCGATCTTGGCCGCCCACTGCTTGGTGTGTTCGTGCTGGTACTGCCCGAAGGACGCCGACATCGGCTCGTCCAGGTGCGGCAGCGGATAGTCCCGCAGGTCGACGAGCTCGAACTCGGCGTCTGTCCGGCGGGAGGCGATGTCGTACACCCACTTGGCGACCTGCTCGCCGTTGCGGTTCGGACGGGTGCTACCCAGGATGATCCCGATCTTGGCCATGTCCACCCCTGTGATCAACGGTTCCGGTGAGAGGGTCGGGGGTCGCTGCGGACCACCGATGTTGTCATGTCAACAAAGCTACGTCGGGCTCCGTGACATGTCAACAAAGGTGCTGTGGTGCTGGTTACCCCGCAGGTCCCGGGCGGTCGAGGCTTCTCGTGATGTGTCAACAAAGCCTATCCTGCAGGGGTGACCCCACGATGGCTGAACGACCGGGAGGACCGGGCCTGGCGAGGCTTTCAGGCCATGCGCGCGGAACTCACCGCCCACCTCGCACGGCAACTCGCCCAACAGAACGGCCTCACCGAGGCCGAGTACGCGATCCTCGCAACCGTCTCCGAGGCCCCGGGCCGACGGCTACGCGCCCGGGAGCTGTGCAAGCTGCTCGGGTGGGAGCGCAGTCGACTTTCGCACCAGATCGCCCGGATGGAGAATCGCGGCACCGTACGGCGGGCCGCCAGCGCGGACGACAGGAGGGGATTCGACGTCGTCCTCACCACCGCCGGCGTCGCCGCCATCGACGCCGCAGCGCCGCAGCACGTGGCCGCGGTACGACACTGCTTCGCCGATCTCCTCACGCCCGCTCAGCTCGACACGCTAGGGGACATCGCCGACATCATCACCAACCACCTCGACAGCGAGCACGAGGCCCCTGCCTGCGGCGGATAGGGCCATCGACGGTCAGGCCGGCGGTGGTGGTTCTGGTGATCCGCCGAGGACTCGGCGGAAACGGAAGCGGCCGGGCCCCGAGGGCCCGGCCGCCTGCGTCAGGAGACGGTCACCTGCCGAGCGCGGTGGCCGCGTCCGCCCAGGTGGAGTCGTCGTTCACGTTCCTCAGCTTCAGGCCCTTGAGGATCCTGGTCATCTCGGCGTCGGAGAGGCGGCCGTCACTGGCCACCTGGATGCTGGTCTCGCCGTCGGCGCTGCGGTGGGTGCAGAATCCGTTGCCGCACCTGATGGTCGTGTCGCCGGTCGTCTGGTTCGAGTTCTTCGCCGGCACCACGAAGATCTGGAAGCTGCCGGGGATGCTCTCGCCCTCGGCGCCACCGTACGGCTCGACCAGGCCGGTGGTGGGCGGCGCCGGGTTCGCGAAGATCGCGCCACCGTAGTCGCCGTCCCGGGCTCCCGCGATGCCGTTGAGACCGGAGATGACGTGCGAGCCGAGCTCGACGGGCTGGTAGCCGGCCGGCACGTAGTCGAGGGTGAAGGGCAGCGTGGCCGGGGTGGCCCGGGTGGGCTTGAGGCCCTTGACGATCTTCTGGAGCTCCGCGTCGGAGGGGTCCTGCGCGGAGTCCGAGATCGCCGACAGGACCGCCCACGCGTCCCTGGCGTACGACCAGGCGAGCATCCGGTTGGTCATGTAGCCGTATTTCAGGCTGCTGACCTGGTACGCCTCCTTGCCGTCGACAGTCAGCCGGGTGGCCCCGGTCAGGCCGGCGGGGTCGAACGCGCCCGGCCGGTACAGCGTCAGGTGCGCGAAGATCGTCGGTTCCGACTGCTGGCCCGCCTCGCCCTTCTTCCGCCGGTCGCCGACCCGGGCGGCCTCCTCGTCGGTGATCGCCCTGTCGTTCGTGGTCCGGCCGTCCAGGTACACCGACGCGATCTGGTACGACGTCGACGCCACGGTCGGTGCCGCCACCTTCCAGCGGCCGACCTCGAAGGCGCCGAACGTGAACTGGAACGGGTCGGCCGGGAACTCCCACTGGGCCGGCTTGGCGGCCTGCTCGACCGGCGGGGGTGCCGCCGCCTGGAGGGCCGGGCCCTGGGGCGTACCCCCGAAGAGCGGGGGAAGGGCGACCGCGGCGCTCACCGCGACCACGGCGAGCGCCGCGCCCGCACCGGCGAAGCCGGCCCGCCGGCGACGTTGCGCCCGGCGGCCCCTGCCCACGATCTCGTCGATCGTGTTCCGGTCCGGCGGCGCGTCGGACGTCGCCAGCTCCACCACCTCATGCAACCGCACGGGACAACTCCTTGATCTCCACGACCTGCAGGTCGATGCTCTCGGTGGCCAGCACCTCCCGAAGGCGGGACAGCCCTCGCGACGTCTGGCTCTTGGCGGTGCCGACGGAGACCCCGAGGACCGCCGCGCTCTCCTCGAGGGTCATCCCGAGGTAGTAGCGGAGGATCAGCGCGGCCCGCTGCTTGCGGGGCACGGTACGCAGGGCGGCCTGAACCCGGATCCGTTCGTCGGTGCCGGCCGCCGGGTCACGTAGCGCGACGTCCGGCAGTTCGTCACCGGCGGAGCGTTCCCGACGCCACGGCCGGCGGACCTCGTCCACCGCGGCCCGGTACACCATCGTCTTGACGTACAGGTCGGGACGGTCGAGCTTCCGCCAGCGCGGATACAGCTTGGCTAGGGCGGTGGCCACGGCATCTTCCGCCGTGTGCCAGTTACCGCAGGTCAGGTACGCCAGTTTGCGCAACGGGCCCAACTGGGCCGCGACGAACTGACGGAACCCTTCCTCTTCCTCGGCATTCACGATCGCCTGCCTCCTTCGACGGAGGTGGAACGGTGGCAGTCGGGCAAAGGGTTGCAGACGGGTGAGTGTGACACGCGCCACTCCCAACCCGCACCGTCCTAACCGGAACCTGATGAGTGGTCCGGATCCTGCTCGTACGTCTTGATGATCTGATCGGGAGGTTCGATGAGGAGACGCACACGGATCGGCGCGGCCGGGCTGGCCACCGCGATGCTGCTGGGGCTGGGGCAACCCGGCTGGGCCGCGCCGAACGGTGGCGGTACGCCCGGCGGCGACGGAACCGGCCCGGGTGGCGGGGTGCCGGTGGGGGCCGACGGCCAGCCGGCGACGGTCACGCTGGTCACGGGCGACCGGATCACCGTCGACCGGGGTGGTCGGGTGACGATCCGACCGGCGAAGGACCGCGCCGGCATCCGGTTCCGGTCCCACCGGATCGACGGCGAACTGCACGTGGTACCCGCGGACGCGGTGCCGCTGATCGCCTCCGGGGTGCTGGACCGTCGACTGTTCAACGTCAGCAGGCTGATCGAGTACGGCTACCACGACGCGGCCCGCGACCGGCTACCGCTGATCGTGGCGTACCCGGACCGGGCGGCCGCCCGGCGGGGTGGCTCGCCGCTGCCCGGTGCCGAACTCCGGGTAGACCGGGCGTTACCGGCGATCGAGGGGGTAGCGGTCAGCGCGGACAAGACCGACCTGGCCGACGTCTGGACGAAGCTGACCGGGGCCGCGCCGAAGACCGCCGACCGCATCCCCGGCATCGAGCGGATCTGGCTCGACGGGAAGCGTCGGCTGACGGTGGACCGGGGCGTACGGCAGATCGGCGCGCCCGCCGCCTACGAGGCCGGCTTCACCGGCACCGGGGTGACCGTGGCGGTCATCGACAGCGGCGTCGACCCGACCCACCCCGACCTGGCCGGGGCGGTGACCGAGGCGGTCACCTTCCTGCCGGACACCGACCCGGTCGACCGGTTCGGGCACGGCACCCACGTGGCCTCGACCATCGCCGGCCGGGGCACCGCCTCCGACGGGAAGTACCGGGGGGTGGCCCCGGACGCCAGCCTGGTCTCCGCGAAGGTCTGCGACTACTGGTGCGATGACTCGGCGATCCTCGCGGCGATGCACTGGGCGGCCGTGGACAAGAAGGCCACGGTCGTCAACATGAGCCTCGGCAGCGGCGACGGGCCGGAGGTCGACCCGTTCGAGGAGGCGGTGAACACGCTCACCGCGCAGACCGGCGCCCTCTTCGTGGTCTCCGCCGGCAACGAGGGGCCGGACGGGCAGACGGTCGGCTCACCCGGCAGCGCAGACGCCGCGCTGACCGTCGGGGCGGTCGACCGGGACGGGTCCCTCGCACCCTTCTCCAGCCGGGGCGCGCGGGTAGGCGACGACGCCGTGAAACCGGACCTCACCGCGCCGGGTGTCGGCATCGTCGCCGCCAAGGCCGCCGAGGGTCAGATGGGGGTACCGGTCGGGGAGCAGTACGTCGCCGAGTCCGGGACCTCGATGGCCGCCCCGCACGTGGCGGGCGCGGCGGCGCTCCTCGCCCAGCAGCACCCCGACTGGGACGCCACCCGGATCAAGGCCACCCTGATGGGCTCGGCCAACCCGCGACCCGGTGACACCGCGTACCAGCAGGGCGCGGGCCTGGTCGACGTGGCGCGGGCCATCGGGCAGTCGGTGACCGCCACCCCGCAGAGCCTGTCGTACGGACGCACGAGGTGGCCGCACCACGACGACGACCCGATCACCCGGACCCTCACCCTGCGCAACGACGGGACCGAGGCGCTCACTCTCGACCTGGCCTGGCAGATCATCGGGCCCGACGGCAGGCCCGCTCCGGCCGGCATGTTCCGCACCGCCGCGCCGCAGGTCACCGTGCCGGCCGGGGGTACCGCCGAGGTGGCCGCCACCGTGGACACCAGCGTCGACGGCAAGGACGGCTACTACAGCGGGCACCTGCTCGCCACCGCCGGGCAGCACCGCACCGTCGTCCCGGTCGGGGTGCACCGCGAGGTGGAGAGCTACGACCTGACCGTCACCCACCTGGACTCGACAGGCGCGCCGGCCGACACGTACTGGAGCCTGGTCAGCGGGATCGACGTACCGGGGATCGAGCCGCTCGACGGGACCGCCGGCGGACCCACCATCCGGCGGCTGCCCAAGGGCCGCTACGCGGTGACCGGGGTGGTCGAGGAGTTCGGCGAGCGGGAGCGCAGCAGCCTGCTGAGCCGACCCGAGATCAATCTGACCCGGGACACCACGGTCACCCTGGACGCGCGGAAGGCCAAGCCGATCACGGCGACCGTGCCGGAGCGCACCGCCCGTCCGGTGCTGGTGCAGACCGGGGTGCTGGTGGAACTCTTCGGCCGCTCCCCGGCGATCATCGACATCGGGGCCGCCGGGTTCGGCAGCCTCTACTCGGCCCAACTCGGTGACCAGGCCAGCCACGGGCACGTCGCCGGCTACGTCGCGCACCAGTGGGCCCGGCCGGACGGCGACGGCGGCTTCGCCGGGACGCCGTACCTCTATCACCTGGGTGAGGGCTTCCCCGGCCGGCTGCCCACCGGGTACCGCAAGGACGTGCGGCGCGCGGAGCTGGCCACCATGCGTCACGAGCTGCGCGGCGAGCGGCTGGGTGACCAGGTCGAACGGAACATGTCGGCGGAGTTCGACGGGGTGTACGGCTCGACCTTCAGCGCGGAGGTACCGGTCGGCGACACCTGGACCGAGTACTACAGCACCACGGACGTCGCCTGGTCGGGTGGCATCACCATCTGGCAGAGCGTCGAGGGGGAGCCCGAGGCGGAGTTCCGCAAGGTGCTCTACAGCCAGCCCCGGCGGTACCAGGCCGGTCGCAGCTACCGGGAGGTGTGGAACACCGCACCGATCGGACCGACCCTGGTGGCGACCGGGACCCCGTACAGCAGCGCCGGCCGGATCGAGGACGTGATCCGGGTCGACATCCCGCTGCACGGCGACGCGGCCGGGCACGGCGGTTGGTCCGCCGGTGACGTCGGTCGGACGGCGCTCTACCGGGGTGACGAACTGGTCGAGGAGTTCACCGAACCCACCGCCGCCGGCTTCGGCTTCTTCGAGGTGCCGGCGGAGGCGGCGGCGTACCGGCTGGAGGCCTCCGCCCGGCGCAGCTTCACCGAACTCTCCACCGAGGTCGACCTGACCTGGCGGTTCCGCTCCGCCCGGCCGGACGGGGACGACTGGGTGCGGCTGCCGGTCATGGTGGTGCGGTACGCCCCGGAGCTGGACGGCCGGTCGGCGGCACCGGCCGGTCGGCCCTTCGAGGTACCGCTGCGGGTCCTCGGCGCCGAGGGGGTCCCGGTGACCCCGAAGCAGGTCACCGTGCGGGTCTCCTACGACGACGGCAAGACCTGGCAGCCGGCCACGGTCCGGGGTGCCGGCACGACGTGGACCGCGACCCTCCAGCACCCCCGCTCCGGTGGGTACGTGTCGCTGCGTACCTCGGTCACCGACGGGCAGGGCAACAGCCTCGACCAGACGGTCGTCCGGGCGTACCGGTTGAGCGACGGGTGACCATCGGCTGACTCGTGGCCCCACCTGGGGATCGAGGGGCCCGAGCCGCGTTCCTGCGGCTCGGGCCCGTGCTGCCCGACGACCGATTCTCAGCGCAGGGCCGCGGCGGCGTCAACCGTTCAGGGCGCCCCCTGTGCCGCCGCTCGTGACGGCGTCGGCGGCCATCCGGAGGGTGTCGGCCTCGAACTCGTGTCGTAGGGCGTCGACGGGTAGCGCGCGCTCGGTGCACAGACCGTTGAGCACGGTGCCCAGGAAGCGTGCGCGTCGTGCGACGTCGTCCGCCGGAAGCACGCCTTCCTCGGCGAGGACGGTCAGCCACCGCTCGATGCGGTGCAGGCCCAACCGTTCGAGCGAGCGGTACGCGGCGACCTCGTCGTCCGCCAGGCCGGGCGTGATGTACGTCTCGTACAGTCCGCGCCAGTACGCACGCGCCCGATCTCCGGTGCCTACCTGCGCGAGCAACTGCCGCAGGCACTCGACGAGGCGTTCCGCCGGCGTGCGTTCGGTGTCGCGGATCGGATCGTCGGGGATGTCGATGTCGTAGAGGCTGGCCACGACGGTGTCGACGAGCGCCTGTTGGGTCGGGAAGAAGTGGCGGAGCGACCCGGTGCTGACGCCTGCCCGCGCGGCGACTCCTCGGACGCTCAGCCGAGCGGTCGGGTTCTCCCCGAGCATGGTCGCCGCGGCGATCAGGATCCGGTCGCGGGTGTCCCGCTTCGTCGGCCGGTCAGGCATCTTCGGCACCTCCTCACACTCATTTCTAGCACACTGTGCTAGCTTCCAGGGACTAGCACAGTGTGTTAGTCGTGTGGTGATCGAAGACAGGGGGTCCCCGGGTGGCGTTCGGAAGAATGCGAAACCATCTCGCGGCGCGGCGCATCCGCCCCGGCAATGGCGAGCCGCTGCCGCGCTTCCGCTGGTGGCAGCTGCTGAGCAGGTCCGTACGCACACTGACCCTGCGCGCACCAGACGGCACCGTGTCCACGTACGCGGTCGACGTCCGTCAGCTGGGCGATCGCGACGACGGCGCGGTACGGGCGCGGCTCTACCTCGACGGCGCGCTCCTGTCGTTCTCGACGGTGCCCGCCCGTTTCCCCGTGCCGGGCGGTCACATCGAGGTCGCCGTCAACACCTTCGGCCTACGCCGCTGCCACTACGTGCGTGCCGACGGCACCCAGTCGCAGTTGGTGCCCCATCCCGCTTCCGCCGAAGGTCGACGCGCCCGCCTCCATCAGACCCACCCGGGCGTGAGCCGCCTCATCGGCGTCGTCTCGGCCCTGCTCGTACTCGTCGGATTCGGCGTGGCCATGCCGCAACTCGTCGCGACGCTCTCGCAGGTCCCGCCCGTGGCGGACTCCCTCGGAACCTTCGAACTGCCGGTGCGCATCCCGCTCGCGGTGAACATCGCCGCCGGTGCCGCAGCGGTCGCGGGCAGCGCCGAGCGCGCACTGCGACTGCGCACGAACTGGCTCGACTCCCTCGCGAGCTGACCTCGAGAGGGGCGTTTCCGTTACGGCGTCCTCGGCCGTACGCTGCTCGCCTTCGGCCCGCTGCTGGCCGTCCTCGTCACCATCGGGTTCTTCGTTCCCGACGACCCGGTCGCCTGGACGACCGCCGACCTCGTGGCGTTCCTCCTGATCAGTGTCCTGCTCACGCCGCTGGCGGCGGCGGGTGAGGAGTACGGACTGCGCGGCCTGATGTTCCGCGTCGTCGGCGGCTGGACCCGCGGCGCCCGCTCCGGGGCGGTCCTCGGCATCATCGTCACGACCGTGCTCTTCTCGCTCCTGCACGGCACGCTCGACCCCTACCTGCTCACGTCGTATCTCGTGCTGTTCTCGACGATGGCGATCGTCACCTGGCGCACCGGCGGGCTGGAGGTCGCCGTCGTGCTGCACGCCGTCTACAACGCCATGGCCTTCGTCCTCGCCACGACCCTGCACCTCGATGTCGGTGGCTCCCTCGAGAGTCGCGACGAGGCGGTCGGCTCGATCAACAACCTGTTGCCTGGTGCCGGGCTCGTCGTCATCACCGCGATCATCTGGTGGATGACCAGGAAATCGGGCCCCGTACGCACGCCCGGCACGTGACATGAGTCAGGCCCGCCAGGTGGCGGCGCACCTGCGGCGGGGTTCACAGCGGCCAGTGTTGGGAGACCAGTTCGATCATCTTGCCGACCGTCTCCGCCAGCGTGCCACCCGCCGCGGCCAACGCGGCCAGCTCCTCCAACGAGGTAAGCACCGGGCGGCGGTCCGTCGCCCGCTCCGTCCGGGCCGCCTCGATCGTCGCCACCTCACGGCCGGCCCGATCCGGGTCGTCGAAGTCGGTCACGTGCTCCTTGAGGATCCGCAGTAACGCGTCGAACCTCTCCCCGGGCCCGCTCGTCCCGTTGTACTGGACCATGACCGGTTTGTCGCTGGCCATCGCCTGCTGGCCGCCGTGGATGGTGTTGTGGAAGACGATCGACCGGGCCGGCTGATCCGGATCTGCCATGGCAAGCTCCGAAGCCGAACGAGAGGGCGACGGCGCGGCGCCCCTCCTCGACCACCTCCCGGATAACCGTGTCGGCGAGTTTCTCGTCGAGGTGGGCCGCCCCGCACAGGTGTCGGGTGGTATCGGACAGCGAGGGCGGCACCTGGTACGACGGGAAGTCGAAATGATCAGCCTGCGGCGGGTCGGTCACCGTCACCATCTCCCGGGAGCCTAGATTTCCTTCGTCGTGCGGGTGGGCAGTCCACAGGAGCTGGCGATCGGGTTCCACCTGCGGAGGAACTCACTCTTGGCCCGCTGCGCCTGCTGGGAGAGCTCATTGCCGCGCCGCCAGTTGGCGTCGAGCGAGCAGCCGGAGCGGATGGACCGCCGGGCCCAGGCGGCGTAGGCGGCATCGGCGTCCCCCGCGTACGAGAAGGCGGACACCAGGTGGCTCCGCATCGCCGACCCGTCAGCGAGCGCGTCGACGTCCAGCGCCTTGGCCTGGTCCCGCTGGTCGCGGCGTCGTTCTGTCACGCCCTCCAGCAGCCCGAGTGAACGTTCCAGATCGCGGCACTGTCCCACCGCCGCTATGCCGACCGCCAGGTCGCTGCGCGAATTGATCGACTCGGAGAGCAGGGCATCCACCGCCACGGCCTGCGCAAGCCGCCGGGCGTCCGGATCGTCGATCCCGGTCAGCGTCTCCGGTGCCGATGCCGTCATCGCGGACGGGGCGGGCGCCGGCGTCGTGTCGACCGGCACCGGGTCGGCGGCGGGCGGCGGCGTGGCGGTGACCACCGGTCCGGAGACCTTCGCGGGCAGCGGCACGGTCACTCCCGCGATGAGCGCCACCACAACGGTCACCAGCAGGCTGGGCAGGAGGAGTCGGACCGCCCGCGCCAGATCGCCGGCACGCCCCGATCCCCGGATGTTGCGCGCCAGCGTGTGCCCGGGTGTCTCGGGTACGCCCCGGACGGCGCTCACCAGGTAGACGGCCACCGCGAGCGCGGCGAGCAGGTGGTGCCACAGGGCCAGCCGATCCGGCACCAGGGAGAGGTCCCGGGCGCCCCGGGCGAAGGCGAGCAGAAGCACCACCAGCAACCAGGCAACGAGCAGGACCGTGCAGAGCAGCAGGTCCCACCACGGGACCGGTGCCGCCACGGCCGACCCCGGCGACGCGGACGGCACGACCGACGGCTCCGTAGCACCGGGCGGCACCGGTGGCACGGGTCCCACCGGGTGGGCCGGCGACTGCACCTGCGGTACGGCGGCGGCGCCGGGCAGGGCCGAACCGCAGCGCTGGCAGGTGGGGAGCACCGCATCGGTGTCGGCACCACAGGTGACACAACGCATCGTTCACCGCCTTCGCCTGCGGACACCTCCACAGCGGACCTGACAGAGGAGCTTGGAAGAGCATCCTCCGGCGCGGAACCGGGCCTCGAAAGCGGGAATCCGACAGTCCCCAATGGATCGACCGTCCGGGTGTCATGGCTGCCCGAACATCCATTCGCGCACCCGGCGGCCGTGGTGCGCGGGGCGGGACTATCCCCTTCTGATCCGGATCAGCCAGGCATGGTCACCGTCGTGCACCACCTCGCTGTCGGTGTGCCCGCGCAGCATGTCGCAGAGGTGTTCGGGACAGTCGACCAGGCCGACCTCGTCCGCGGTGGGGACACCTTTCGACGCGCCGAGGTACACCGTCCGGGCCACCCGCAGCCCTTCGACCACCATCCTGGATAGGTGGTCCGGTGCGGCGGTCCGCCACACGTCCAGGTGGAGCAGGTCGGCGAAGTGGTCGGCGGGGAACGGCAGGCGCAGGCCGATCAGTCCGGGCGGCGCCTCGGTCGGCGGCCGTTGGTCCAGCACCTCGGTGTGCCCGGTGAACGGCACGCGGTCGGCCAGTCCGATGCCCATCACCAGTCGACCCGGCTCCTGCCGGGCCGGTAGCGCGGCGAGGGCCTCGTCGCGGGCGGCCCGGTTGTCCCAGTCGTGCAGGGCCCGCAGCCGTTCCAGGTACGTGGGCAGGGCCGCGGCGACCCCCATCGGCCCGTCCTTGTACAGCTCCAACTCCAGCGTACGGTGTTTGTCGATCATGTAGGTCAGCAGCTGGCCGGCCTCCGCCCAACTGTTGGCGGTCTCCCGGAAGTGCGGGATGTGGTGGCAGAGGGCGAGCGGGTCGAAGTGGAAGTGACCCGCTCGCCGTCGGCCCGCCAGGAAGAGCCGGTAGGCGAACTCGACGTCCTCGTGCCCCCACCGGACGAAGCGTTCGTCGAAACCGCCGACCGCCCGGACCTGGGCCGACGGCACCGACATGTGATGGCTGTAGCCGAAGATCCACGGGGCCGGGTGGTCGGCGAACGTCCCCGGGTCCAGGCCCCACCGGTAGCGCAGGTCGGTGTGGTACGCCGACGGTGCCGGGGGTCGGGTGGGGTCGTGCACCGCCCGCCAGTCGTGTTCGATCCGGGCACCCAACAGCACGTCCTCCGGGCGGCTGCGGTGGAACCGGGCGTGCCGACCGATCAGCCCGGGGCCGGCCAGCGAGTCGGCGTCGAGCAGGACGATCCGGTCGCCGGTGGCCTCGGCCATGCCCCGGTTGCGGGCCACCGCCCGGCCCCGGTTGACCGGCAACCGGATCAGCCGCAGGTCGAGTCGGTCCTGGTAGGCGCGGACGAGGGCGTCCACGTCGTCCCGGGAGTCGTCGTCGACGACGAGGACCTCGAAGCGGCCCGCGTCCGGGTCCTGTGCCGCCAGCGCACCGAGCGTCAGGTCCAGGCACCGGGCCTGTCGGAAGTACGGGATGACGACGCTCAGTCCCACTGCCCTGGACCTCCCCACCGCACCGGGGTGCGGATCGCTGTCGACCGGCACAGCATAGACGGCTACCGCTGGAGCAGGGGGACTGAGCGCCTCCCTGGCTACCCCTGCGGAGCAGGCGGCCGGGTGGTGCCGGGGGGCACGTCGTCGCAGACGGTGCCGTCGGCGGGCAGCACCCCGTCGATCAGTACGGCGTCCACGGCCGCGTCGACGCACGGGCCGCTCATCCGGTAGGAGGTGTGGCCGACGCCCTCGCGGGTGAGCAGGACGGCGTCCGCCAGCCGCTTCGTCATGTTCTCGGCCCAGTGGTGCGGCGACACGTTGTCCAGTCGACCACCGACCACCAGGATCGGCGGGGCGCCGGCACCGGTGAGTTCGGAGGTGAACCGGTCCTTGTTCTCGACTGGCCACGACGCGCAGTTGAGCGCACTGTAGGCGGCCCGGCTGCCGAGCCGTTCGCCACGCCCGGTGATCTTCTTCGCCGCGGCGTGGTGCTCGGACAGCTTGCCCAGCTCCGGCCAGTCGACGCAGCGGACGGCGTTGTGCGGCTCCTGGAGGCTCGCGAACGGGGCGCCGAACGGCGCGACCGTGACGAATGAGACCACGAAGTGCAGAGCCGTGCCGTCGCCCCGCTGAGCGGCGAGCAGACCCGCGGTGAGCGTGGGCCAGAGTGTCCGGTTGCCGGCGGCGGCGCGCACGGCCTCCAGGGCCATCGCCCCGTCGAGCGTGCCGCCCGGCGTGAGGCCCTCGACCGGGGGAACCCGCAGCGGCTTCGCCTCCAGCTTGGTGATCAGGGCGTCGAACGCGGCCTCCGGATCACCGTCGCCGAAGGCGCACACCTTGACGCCCTCGGCGCGGCAGGTCTTGAACCAGGCGTCGAGCGTCTCCTCGTTGGAGCGGGCGACGTCGTCCAGGAGCCGCAGGGGGTCGTTCTGCCACAGGCCGGTGTCGACCGGGGCGTCGATCACCATCTGGCGTACCCGGTCGGGGAAGAGCGTGGCGTACATGGGACCCACCACCGTGCCGTAGGAGGCGCCGTAGAAGGTGATCTTCTCCTCGCCGAGCGCGGCGCGCACCTGGTCCAGGTCCCGGGCCACGTTGTCGGTGGAGAGACCCGCCAGGAACTCGGGGCTCTGGTGGTCCAGGCAGCCCTTGGCGAAGGTGCGGGCGTCGGTGAGCAGCTTGCCGAACGGCTTTCCGCCGGGGACGGTCGGGTCACGGTCCTCGGCTGCCTGCTCGGCCCGCTGCTCGTCGGTCAGGCACCGCACGGCACCGGACTCACCGACACCGCGCGGGTCCATGCCGACGACGTCGAACCGGGCGACGACCTCGGGCGAGTAGGGACCCTTGTCGTTGGCGGCGTCGATGGAGGCGACCGTCTCGGTGGCCGACACCCCCGGACCACCCGGGTTGATGAACAGGCTGCCGATGCGCCGGTCCGGGTCGGTGGCCCGGTGCCGGGTCACGGCGAGCGGGATCTGCTTCCCGTCGGGGTCGGTGTACTCCAGCGGCACCTCGACGGTGGCGCAGTCGCGGCCCGGCCCGCACTCCTTCCACTGCACCGGGTCCGGGGTCGGCGCGGGCCCGGTCGGGCCGACGGCCGCCACCGGGCGGTCCGGCGCCGCCGGTCCGGCCGCACCGGTGCAACCGGCCAGGGCCAGCACCGCGCCGGCCAGCGCCGCGCCGATCCGAAGGGGTACGGGTGACACGCGGCTATGTCGGGATGAAAGTCGCATGACATCGACGCTAGGCGGGCCACCCGGCTCCGTTCTCCGTCCAAGGCTCCGGATCCACCAACCAAAGTAGGAGCGCGGGTACGGCAGCTGACCGCCCGGTCACTCCAGGGGGGTGAGCCCGGCCTCCTGCACGAGCAGTGCCACCTGCACGCGGTTGTTGAGGTCCAGCTTGGTGAGGATCGCCGACACGTGGGTCTTGACCGTGGTCAGGCCGAGGTGGTGCCGTGCGGCGATCTCCGCGTTGGTGCGCCCGGCACCGATCTCGGCCGCGACCGTCCGCTCCCGGTCGGCGAGCACGTCGAGCCGCCGTCGGGCGGCCTGCTGCCGGTCGTCCTGCCCCGGCTCCGCGACCCGCGCGATGAGCCGACGCGTCACCTCGGGCGAGAGCACGGGGCGGCCCTGCGCCGCGTGCCGGATCGCGACGACGAGTTCGTCCGGCGGGGTGTCCTTCAGGAGGAAACCTGCCGCGCCCGCCCGCAGGGCACGCAGCACCTGGGCGTCGGCGTCGAAGGTGGTGAGCACCACTACCTGCGGGCCGGACGCACCGCTGCGCAGCGTCTCGGTGGCGGTGAGCCCGTCGGTGTCGGGCATCCGGATGTCCATCAGCACCACGTCGGGCCGGTGGCGCCGGGCCAGCTCCACGGCCTCCGCGCCGTCGCTCGCCTCAGCCACCACCCGCAGGTCGGGGGCGCCGCTCAGGATCATCTTGAGCCCGAACCGGACCACCGGGTCGTCGTCGGCCAGCAGCACGTCGATGACCGGGTCGCCCGTGCCGTCGGCGGGCATCGGATGGGTCACGACGGCCAGGGTAGCCGGAGCCGGACCCGCCAGCCGCCCGAGTTCGTCGGTCCGTGGTCGAGCCGCCCGCCCACGAGCTGGGCGCGTTCCCGCAACCCGCGCAGCCCCGCACCGGCACCGTCCGGGCGCGAGGGTGGATCCGCCGGGGGCCCGTTGACCACCTCGGCGGTCACCCGGTCGCCGGGTCGCCCGGTGATCCGGATCAGCACCGGCGTACCCGGGGCGTGTTTGCGCACGTTGGTCAGGCCCTCCTGGACGAGGCGGTAGAGCGTGCGGCCGTACGTCTCCGGGATGTTCCGGTCGCCGGTCGTCACCCCGGCCTCGTCGCGCAGCTCGACCGCCGTGCCGGCCTGGCGGGCCTCCTCGATCAGCTCCAGGGCGTCCTCGGCGCCCGGCATCGGCAGCTCCTCACCCACGGGGGCCCGGAGCACCCCGATCACCTCGCGGAGGTCCTGCAGGGCCCGGTGCGCGTTCTCGCGGACCACCTCGGCCGCCCGCGCCCGGTCCTCGGCCGGCGCGTCGCGGGCGTAGGTGAGGGCACCCGCGTGGACGCTGAGCAGGGAGAGCCGGTGCCCGAGGAGGTCGTGCATCTCCCGCGCGAGCGCCTCCCGGGCCTCCCGCGCGGTCTGCTCGGCCCGCAGCAGCGCCTCGACCTCGGCCGCCGCCGCCCGTGCCCGCAGGGACGCGACCAACGCCCGCCGGTTGCGCACGGACAGGCCCCACGCCACGGTGGCGAGGTGTCCCAGCCCGATGATGACGAACACCGTCAACGGCGGGACCGCCGGCTCGGGCCAGCGCAGCTGATGGGTGCCGAGCGCGGCGAGGCTGACCGCGCACACCGCGAGCGTCGCCCTGGTCGAGCCGTGCACCGCGACGGTGAACAACGCGACGATCGCGGCCGGGGCGACCGTCTCGGAGAACGCGCTCGCCACGGTCAGGACGACGCCGAGTACGACCGGGAACCGGCGCCGCCACCACAGCGCGAGGCAGCCGAGCACCCCCGCGACCCAGTCCGCGGCCAGGATCCAGGCGGACACCGGCACCGGGTCGTTCGCCTGTTGGACGGCGGCGGTCAGGCCCACCGCGGCGGCCAGCCCGATCAGGACGGCGTCGACCACCCGGTCGTCCACCATCTCCCGGAGGACCCGCGGATCGAGGCTGTCGTCACCGTCCTGCTGCACGTCGACCGAAATCTACCGAAGAAGAGGACCCGGGGGAACGCCCCGTACCATGGGTTCGAGCGACACCCCCTGATCGAGGTGTGGAGATGCCAGAGCTGAACCCGGTCGTGGCGCAGCGTGTCGAGGCCGTCGTCGTCGCGGCCCTCGCCGTCGTGGTGACCGTCGCCGTCGGATACCCGTGGTGGTCGTTGCTCGCCCTCTTCCTCGTCTTCGACCTGTCCATGCTCGGCTACCTGCGGGGGCCGCGCCTCGGCGCCTTCTGCTACAACGTGGTCCACTCGTACACGGTGCCGGCGTTGCTCGGCGCGGTGGCCGTGGCCGCAGCCGCGTTCCGCGACGAGATCGGCTGGCTCGGGGTGCTGGCCGTCGCGTGGGTGTTCCACATCGCCGTCGACCGCGCGTTGGGTTACGGCCTCAAGACGACCGACGGGTTCGAGCACACCCACCTGGGGCTGATCGGCAAGGCACGACAGGCCGGACGGGGTTCCGACCCCAGGGGATAGGACGGGCCTCAGGTTTCACCCTCCACTACCTCGACGACGCCGGATTCGACCTGCTGACCAGCCGCGTGATGGCGACGCTCGCGCCGGGCGGGACGCTCGTCGCGGTGCACTGGCGCCCGTCGGTGCCCGACCACGTACGCAGCGGGGACGACGTGCACCGGCTCCTCGGTGACCTGGACGGGCTGGCCCGCACAGCTCGTCACGAGGAGCCGGACTTCCTGCTCGACGTCTTCCTCCGGGAGCCGCCGCCGGCCAGCTCCGTCGCGCAGATGGAGGGTCTGTGGTGAACGGCGGCGCGGTCGTCGGGCCCGCGTCCGCGGCTCCGGAGGCGGTGCCGGCGATGGTGACGGATACTTGCCCGATGACAAATCCTGACCTCGATCCGGACGTCTACCCACCCCTGGACCCGCGTGAGCCGGTGCCGGACAACGCCGAGGAACTGCTTCCCGGTACGCCCGACACGCTGCCGGACGCACCGGTCGAGCCGATGCCCGACGACGGCGAGCCGGGCGGCGTACCCGAGCCGGCGTGACGGGCCGCACCGCCTCGCGGTGATTCCGCCCTCGTTTCGCCGCCGACCGGCGCTGTTGCTGCCACTATGCAAGGCGTGGGAACTGCGAAGACTTCGACGCCGGCCATCTCGCCCCTCGCCGGCGAGCCGATCAAGCGTGCCGATGCCGAGCGGCTTGCGGGAGTGCTGAAGGCATTCGCCGATCCGGCGCGGCTGCGACTGCTCAGCCTGATTCAGGCCTCGCCGGCGGGGGAGGCGTCCGTCAGCGACCTCACCGCGCCGCTCGGCCTCTCCCAGCCGACCGTGAGCCACCACCTCCGGATCCTCACCGAGGCCGGCCTGATCGAGCGGGAGAAGCGTGGCGTCTGGGCGTACTACCGCCTGGTGCCGTCCGCGATCGCCACGATCGCGGACCTGCTGACGCCACCCCGCAAGCGGGCGGCGAAGAAGACCCGCTGACCGGGGCGACGAGCACTCCCCGGCGCGCGGACGAGTCGCCGACCTGGCACCACCTTGGCAAACTGGCCGATGGTCGATCCCCTGACCCGGTGGCACCCGCTGTCGGGTCCGCCCGCCGACCAGCCACCCGCTGAGGAGTGCCACCATGCCTGAGTCCGTAGCGTCCCCGCATCCCCGGCCCCCGGCGGACCGGCCGTGGCGGCTGGTCCTCGCCGGTCTGGGCAACGTCGGTTCCGGGGTGCTGCGCATCCTGGACGAACGGGCCGCCGAGCTGCGGCGCCGGCACGGTCTGGAGTTCGTCCTGGTGGGCGTCGCCGAGCACGGCGGCGCGGCGGTCGACCCGGCCGGCCTCGACCTCGCCACGATCCGGCGGACGGTACGCGAGGGTCGTCCGGTCGCCGAGCTGCCCGGGGTGGGTCGTCCCGGGCTGACCCCCGCCGAGCTGGTCACCGAGCTGCGGCCGGACGTGCTGCTGGAGGCCACCCCGGTCAACCTCGACGACGGTGAGCCGGGCCTGGGCACGGTACGCACCGCGCTGGCGCTGGGGACCCACGCCGTGCTGGCCAACAAGGGCCCGCTGGCGCTGGCGTACGAGGAGCTGACCGGCGCCGCCGACCTGCGCGACGGGTGGGGGCTGGCGCACCGGCACCCGGGGCCGCGGCTGCGGTTCAGTGCCTGCGTGGCCGGGGCCCTGCCGGTGGTGAACATCGGTGCCCGGGACCTCGCCGGTGCCGGCATCACCCGGATCGAGGCGCTGTTCAACGGCACCACGCAGAGCATCCTGCGGGCCATGGAGGCCGGCCAGGGGTACGCCGAGGCCCTGGCCGACGCGCAACGCCGGGGCATCGCCGAGGCCGACCCGTCGCTCGACGTCGACGGGCTGGACGCCGCGTGCAAGCTCGTCATCACCGTCAACGCCGTGCTCGACCAGCAGGCGAAGCTGGGTGACGTGCGGGTCGAGGGCATTCGGGGCGTGACCCGGGAGGCGGTGACGGCCGCCGCGGAACGCGGTGAGCGCATCGTGCTGCTCTGCCTGGCCGAGGCCACCGACGGCGGGTTCCGGTTGTCGGTGCGCCCCACCGCCGTGCCGCTCACCCACCCGCTGGCCGGGCTGACCCCCGACGAGATGGGCGTCGTCTACCACAGCGACGAGGTGGACCGGATCGTCGCGTCGAGTCTGGAGCCCGGGGCGGAGCCGGCCTCCGCGGCCATGGTCCGCGACCTGCTCGACATCGCCGCCGCCTCGATCGCCGCCACCGGCCCGCTGGCCGCGCGGGAACCGGCTCGCACCTGACCGACCGGCGGGCGCGCGACGGGCGGCGCGCGGGGTCCGGCCGGCGGGTCGGGGTCAGCCCCGGGCGCGGCGCTGGGCCCGGCGCTGCTCCCATCGGGCGGCCGAGGCGATCCGGGCCTCCTGGGGGCGGGTCTCCCAGTCGATCTCCCGGCCGAGTCGCTGCCAGTTGGCCAACCGCTGGGCCGGCAGCACGCCGTCGTCGATCGCGGCCAGCACCGCGCAGCCGGGCTCGGTCAGGTGCGCGCAGTCCGGGAACCGGCACTCCGCGGCCAGCGCCACGACGTCGGCGAAGGTGCGGTCGACCGCCTCGGCCGCCCCGAGCAGACCGGTGCCGGCCAGACCGGGGGTGTCCAGCACGCAGCCGCCCGAGGGCACCCGGACCAGCACCCGACCGCCGCCGGGCGTCGCGGCCCGGCCGTCGTCGTCCGGCGTTGCCCGGCTGTCGGTTGTCGCGGCCCGGCCGTCGGTCGTGGCGCTGGCCGCCAGGGTGGCGGCCAGCAGTGACTTGCCGACCCCCGGCGCGCCGACCAGGCCCAGGGTGCGCCCGCCGGACAGGTACCGCCGCAGCACCGCCACCTGCGCCGGATCGGTGGCGTCGACCGGGTGCACCGGCACCCCGGGTGCGTCGTCGGCAAGCTGCCGGGCCACCGCCGCCGGATCCGCCACCCGGTCCGCCATGGTCAACACCAGCACCGGTACGGCACCGGACTGCCAGGCGAGCGTGAGCAACCGGCCCACCCGGAGCGCCTCCGGCGCGGGATCCAGCGCCTCCACCACGGCCAGCACGTCGATGTTGGTGCCCAGCACCTGGTCGGGCACCCCGCCTCCGGAGGCCGGCCGGCGTACCGTGCCGCGCCGGTCGAGCAGCACGTCGACGGTGGGCGGTTCACCGGCCCGCAGGGCCACCCAGTCACCGGTCACCACCGCCGGGGCGGCCGACCGGTGCCGACCGTCGACGATCCGGGCCCGGACCGGCCCGGCGGCGGCGTACAGCAGGGCGGTGCCGCGGTCCACCCGGGCGACCCGGGCGGGGGTCCGGCCGGCGTTGCGCAGTGCGGCGAAGGCCCGGTCGCGCTCGTCGTCCCAACCCAGCTCGGCGAGGCTCACCGTCGGCTCCCTCCGCCGGTCGGGGTAATCCCTGACTGGCCCGCTCGCCCGGCGGGGCGAAGAGTGGCGTGAAGCATCCCGAACCACTCTACCGGCGGTGTCCTGTTCGGCCCGGTCCCCGGCTCCCGTGACGCCCCACCTGCGGAGGCTGCCCGATGATCGACCGACCGGACATGCGGGACCGGCTGATGGCGCTGCCGCCCACCCAGCGCGCCCAGCTGATCCAGCAACTGCGGGCGGCCCGCGCCGGGCGCCCGGTGGCCGGTGCGATCCCGGTGGTCGGCCGGGACGAGCCGCTGCCGCTGTCGTACGCGCAGCAGCGGTTGTACTTCCTGGACCAGCTCGCACCGGGACTGCCGCTCTACAACATCCCGTACGCGTTGCGGCTGCGCGGCGCGGTCGAGCTGGACCTGCTCGCCGACGCGCTGCGCCGGGTGGTCGGCCGGCACGAGGTGCTGCGGACCCGGTACGTGCACACCGAGGCCGGTCCGCGGCAGGTCGTCGACCCGCCGCCGGACCGGCTCGACCTGCCGGTGCACGACCTGCCGGGGATCCCGCCGCAGGAGCGCGACCAGCGGGCCCGGGAACTCGCCGCCGAGCTGGCCGCCCAACCGTTCGACCTGGCGGCCGGGCCGCTGTTCCGGGCCACCGTCGCCCGGCTCGACCCCGACGACCACGTGCTCGTGCTGGCCGTGCACCACATCGCCACCGACGCCTGGTCGACCGGGCTGCTGGTGCGCGAGCTCGGCGAGTTCTACGCCACCTCCCGTGCCGGCGGGACTCCGGGCCTGGCCCCACTGGCCGTGCAGTACGCCGACTACGCGGCCTGGCAGCAGCGGCAGCTCGCCGGCGACGGGGCCACCCGGCACCTCACCTACTGGCGGGACCGCCTGGCCGGCCTGCCCGTGCTGGACCTGCCTACCGACCGTCCCCGACCGGCCGAGCCGACCTGGGCCGGTGCGGTGCTGGGCCGGCGGCTCCCGGCGGAGCTGCACCGGTCGATCGCCGCGCTGGCCGACCGGGCCGGGGTCCGGCTGCTGCCGGTCCTGCTCGCCGGGTTCACCGCCCTGCTGAGCCGCTACACCGGGCAGCTCGACGTGCCGGTCGGGTCGATCTTCTCCGGTCGGACGCGCTCCGAGGTGGAGCCGCTGCTCGGCTTCTTCGCGAACACCGTCGTGCTGCGGATGTCCACCGCCGGTGACCCCACCTTCGGCGAGCTGCTCGACCGGGTTAACGAGGCGGTCCTCGGCGCCCACGACCACCAGGACCTGCCCTTCGACCACCTGGTGAACGAGCTGCGGCCGGCCCGCGACCCCAGCCGCAACCCGCTGTTCCAGGTGGCGCTCTACCTGGCCGACGGCGGTGCCGGTCAGCTGGCGCTCGGTGACGTCCGGGTCGACCAGCTGCCGGTGTCGCTCGGCACCTCGCGGTTCGACCTCACGATCAGCGCCGCCGAGGCTCCGGACCAGGGCGGGATCGACCTGGAGCTGGAGTACGCCACCGAACTCTTCGACGACGACCGGATGAGCCGCCTGCTCGACCATCTCACGGAGGTGCTGCGTCAGGTAACCGCCGACCCGGACACCCGGCTGAGCGGCCTGGAGCTGCTCACCGGCGCGGAACGGGACCTGATCCTCGGCGAGTGGACGGCCACCGACCTGGCACCGGGCCCGGCGCGGCTGATCCACGACGCCGTCGCCGAGCAGGTGCGGCGTACCCCGGACGCGGTGGCCGTCGTGCACGGTGACACCCGGCTGTCGTACGCGGAACTCGCCGAGCGGGCCGACCGGCTCGCGGCCCGGCTGCGTGCCGTCGGTGCCCGGCCGGGCACCCTGGTCGGGATCTGCGCGGGCCGCTCAGCGGAGCTGGTGGTGGCGTTGCTGGCGGTGCTGCGGTCCGGGGCCGCCTACGTCCCGCTCGACCCGGAGTACCCGCTCGCCCGGCTGCGGCTGATGCTCGACGACGCCGAACCGGTCGCGGTGCTTGTCGACGAGGCCGGTCGGGAGTGTCTGGGACCGCTGCCGGCCGGCCCGCGCCTGGTGGACCTCGCCGACGCTGCCGCCGACGACGGGCCCGAGCGGGACGCCGACGACCGGCCGGAGCGGGACGCCGACGGCGGGGCGGAACCGGTCGCCGCCGTCGACGACGTGCTGGCCGGGGACGCCGCCTACGTCATCTACACCTCCGGGTCCACCGGGCGTCCCAAGGGCGTGGTCGTGGAGCACGCCCAGGTGCTGAACTTCTTCCTGGCCATGGACCAGCAGATCGAGGTCGGGGGCGAGGACGGCCCCGGCACCTGGCTCGCGGTCACCAGTGTCTCGTTCGACATCTCCGTGCTGGAGCTGCTCTGGACCCTCACCCGGGGCCTGCGGGTGGTGGTCGCCGGTGGCCGGGCCGCCGACGTGCTGCCGGCCCGGCCCGCCCCGCGTACCCCCACGGACACCGCGTTCAGCCTCTTCTACTTCGCCAGCGACGCGGAGCTGCCCGGCGACCGGTACCAGCTCCTGCTCGACGGGGCGCGGTTCGCCGACCGGCACGGGTTCAGCGCGGTCTGGGTGCCGGAGCGGCACTTCCACGCCTTCGGCGGCAACTATCCCAGCCCGGCGGTCGTCGCCTCGGCGCTGAGCATGGTCACCGAGCGGGTCGCCATCCGGGCCGGCAGCGTCGTGCTGCCCCTGCACCACCCGGTACG
The DNA here is from genome assembly GCF_049179195.1 of Micromonospora sp. WMMA1923. Classification (NCBI taxonomy): domain Bacteria; kingdom Bacillati; phylum Actinomycetota; class Actinomycetes; order Micromonosporales; family Micromonosporaceae; genus Micromonospora; species Micromonospora sp. WMMA1923. The sequence continues at coordinate 5,516,771 of NZ_JBMHLZ010000001.1, read as the reverse complement.
GGTCGCCGAGGAGTGGTCGGTGATCGACAACCTGTCGCACGGCCGGGTCGGGCTGTCGGTGGCGTCGGGCTGGCACGCCGACGACTTCGTCTTCGCCCCGGACAACTACGCCGACCGGCGTACGGTCATGGTCGAGCAGCTCGAAGCGGTGCGTGAGCTGTGGCGCGGGGGCTCGGTCCGGCTGCCCGGCGGTGCCGGCGCGCCGGTCGACGTCCGGATCCGGCCCCGGCCGGTGCAGCCGGAACTGCCCGTCTGGATCACCGCGGCCGGCAGCCCGGAGACCTTCCGCAAGGCCGGCGCGATCGGCGCGAACCTGCTCACCCACCTGCTCGGCCAGGACGTCGACCAGCTCGCCGAGAAGATCGCCGGGTACCGGGCCGCGCATCGGGAGGCCACCGGCACCGACGGCCACGTCACCCTGATGCTGCACGCGTTCGTCGGCGACGACCACGACCGGGTGCTGCGGACCGTACGCGGGCCGTTCATCGAGTACCTGCGGGGTTCGCTGGACCTGGTCCGTACGCTCGCCCAGCGGATGGGGATGGACGTGGCCGCCGGCACGGTCAGCGCGGACGACATCGACGTCGTCCTCGACCACGCCTTCGACAGGTACGTGCACGAGAGCGGCCTCTTCGGCACCCCCGAGGACTGCCTGCCGCTGGTCGACCGGCTGGTAGGCGTCGGCGTCGACGAGATTGCCTGCCTGGTCGACTTCGGTGTGGACCGGGACGAGGTGCTCGCGGCCCTGCCCCACCTGGACCGGCTACGCCGGCTCGTCACCGGGGCACAGCCGACCCAGACCGGCCGCGACCAGGGCCCCGACGACCCGGCCGACGAGTCGGTGCCCGCGCTGATCGCCCGGCACGGGGTGACCCACCTGCAGTGCACCCCGGCGCTGGCCCGGCTGCTGGTCGAGCACCCGCACGGGCGGGCCGGGCTGGCCCGGCTGCGGACCCTGCTGGTGGGCGGGGAGGCCCTGCCCGGCGCGCTGCTGGCGGCGTTGACCGACGCCACCGACGCCCGGATCGTCAACATGTACGGCCCGACCGAGACCACCATCTGGTCCACCACCCAGCCTGCCGGACAGCCCGGGGACACCGCAGCCGCCGCCGTGCCGATCGGGCGACCGATCGCCAACACCGTCGTCCGGGTGCTCGACCGCTGGCAGCGACCGGTGCCGGTCGGCATCACCGGTGAGCTGTCCATCGGCGGGGCCGGGGTCACCCGGGGCTACCACCGCCGGCCGGCGTTGACCGCCGAACGGTACGGCCCCGACGCCGCCGGCACCGGCCGCCTCTACCGCACCGGTGACCTGGTGCGGTGGCGTTCCGACGGGCGGCTGGAGTTCCACGGACGCGCCGACCACCAGGTGAAGGTGCGCGGCTTCCGGATCGAGCTCGGTGAGATCGAGGCGGCGCTGCGCGCGGTGCCCGGCGTCGGCAACGCGGCGGTGGTCACCCGGGCTTCCGCCGGTGGGGAGGCCCGGCTGGTGGCGTACCTGGTGGCCGCCGCCGGAGAGCCGCGCCCCGACACCGAGGACCTCCGCGCCGCCCTCCGGGCCCACCTCCCGGAGCACATGGTGCCGGCGGCGTACGAGTGGCTCGACGCCCTGCCGTTGACCCCGAACAACAAGGTGGACACCGCCGCGCTGCCCGAGCCGGGACAGGCCGCCCCCGCGACGCCGATGCTGGCGCCGCGCAACGACGTGGAACGGACCCTGGCCGAGGTCTGGTGCGAGGTGCTGGAACTCGACCAGGTGAGCGTGCTCGCCAACTTCTTCGAGCTGGGCGGCAACTCGATCGTCGCGATCCGGGTCGTCGACCTGGTCAACCGCCGTGGGCTCGGGATCAGCGTCCGGCTGCTCTTCACCCACCAGAGCATCGCCGAGCTGGCCCGCGCGGTGGGCGGCACCGCCGAGGAGAACACCGGGGGGCCGGTCCCGTTGCACCCGGGCACCGGTCGGCCGCCGGTCTGGTTCGTGCACGCAAGCGGCGGGTCGTCGCTTGCGTACCTGCACCTGGCCGGGCACCTCGGCGCGGACCGGCCCGGGTACGGCATCGACGCCGTCGGGTTGACCGGCACGCCACCGCTGACCTCGGTGCCGGAGATGGCCGAGCGGTACGCCGCGCTGATCCGGGCCACCACGCCGCAGGGGCCGTACCACCTGGTGGGCTGGTCGACCGGCGGCGGGCTGGCGCTGGCCGTGGCGCAGCGGCTGCGGGCCGACGGCGCCGAGGTCGGGCTGCTGGCCCTGCTCGACGCCGCGCCGCCGCCGATGCTTGCCGAGCCGCCGGAGACCGCCGAGGTGCTGGCGCTGTTCGCGGCCGACTTCGCCCTGTCGATCGGTGCGCAACCACCGGCGCTGGAGGCGGCCGAGCTGCGCGGCCGGCCGGAGCCGGAGCAGTTCGACGTGCTGCTGGCCCGGCTGGCCGACGCCGGGCTCACCGCCGGGATGCGGCCTGCGGACGTGGCGGCCCGGGCCCGGGTCTTCCTGGCCACCGTGGCGGCCGGGGCGGTGTGGCGTCCGGAACCCTTCGCCGGCCCGGTGGACCTGCTGCTGGCCACGGACGGGGGAGACCCGCAACGCTTCCGGACCGGCTGGGGTGCGCTGGTGACCGGCGGGCTGCGCGAGCACCGGGTGGCCGGCGACCACTACGCGATGATGGGGCAGCCGGCCGCGCCGGCGCTCGCCGCGACGCTGCGCGACCTGCTGGCCGAACGGGAGGCGGGCCGGTGACCGCCCCGATCGTCGCGCTCTGGAGCGCGCCGAGGTCCCGCTCCACCGCCTTCTACCGGTCCATGGTGGCCCGGGGTGACCTGCGCACGGTGCACGAGCCGTTCTGCGGGGTGACCGACTTCGGGCAGGTCACCATCGGTACCGTCACCGCCGCCGACCACCGGCAGGTGATCGGGGCGCTGCGGGCGCTCGGCGACGACGGGCCGGTCTTCTTCAAGGACACCACCGACTACCGGTACCCGGCGGTGCTGGCGGACCGGGACTTCCTCGCCACGGCCCGGCACACCTTCGTGATCCGCCGGCCCGAGGAGATCATCCCCTCCTACTACGCGCTCCGCCCCGACATGCGGCTCTCCGACGTCGGGATCGAGCACATGCACGAGCTGTTCGAGGCGGTCCGGGCCGCCGGTGGGCACGAACCGGTGGTGCTGGACTCCGACGACCTGGTGGACCGCCCGACGGCGACGATGGCCGCCTACTGCGCAGCCGTCGGTCTGCCGTTCGACCCGGCGGCGCTGAGCTGGCCGGAGGGGGCCCTGCCGGACTGGGAACGGACCGGTCGCTGGCACGTCGAGGTCAACGGGAGCCGGGGCTTCGTCCGGCGGCCGGCGGCCTACGCCGAGACCACCGAGAACAACCCGCTGCTGGCCCGCTACCGCGACCACCACCAGCCGTTCTACGTGGCGCTGCGCCGGCACCGGCTCACCCCGGCCGCCGGTTAGGTGGTCAGACCCGGACGGTGCGGGCGGTGATCGCCTCGCCGGCCGCGTCGGCCGACCAGGTCACCCGGGCCGGCGGCGGATCGGCGGCCACGGCCGGCCCGATGGCGGAGTAGGTGAGCAGCCGCAGCGCGAGCGGTTCCGCGCCCCGGATCCGCAGCTCCACCTCGATGCCCCCGGCCGGTACGCCGAACAGGTAGCTGCCCCACCGCCACGGGGTGTCGGTGAATGGCCGGTTGACCGCACCGGGCAGGACCGCGCCGTCGACGGTGACGCCGTCGAGGCGGGGGGTAACCGAGTCGGCGTACAGCGCCAGCATGTCGGCCTGCCCGGACGGGACGGCCAGCCGCAGCCGGACCACCCGTACGTCGTCGTTTTGGCGCTGGCCGAGCACGGTGATCCCGGCGGCCGGCAGGTCGACGGTGGGCGCGGGGCCGGTGCGGTAGCCGCCCGGGTCGTAGAGGGTCGGGAAGTCCTCCTCCAGGCTGCCGGTGTCGTCCCCGACGTGCCGGTCGACCCAGGCGTCCGGGGCCCCGCCCGCGCTGGCCCACCGGGCGGTACCGGTGTCCAGATCGACGGTGTAGAGGAGGCTTACCTGCGCGGGCCGGTCCACCGACACCCTTTCGGTGCCCAGCCCGACGCCGAGCGTGGCCAGCCCGCCCAGGGTCAGGGCCAGCGTGCCGGCCAGCACCGGGCGGCCGGCCGGCAGCCGACCGCCGAGCGGGGCGACCGCCGCGCCGAGCAGGGCGACCAGCAGCATCGGCACCACGGCGGCGGCCAGCCCCACGGCCGGGAAGACCAGTACGGCGACCGGGGTCAGCAGCAGGACGGCGACGGCGGCCGGGACGGCCAGCACGACGGGCCGCCACGGCGAGTCGGTACCGAGCAGGACCAGCAGCAGCACGGCCCCGCCGGTGGCCAGCGCCGGCCAGGCGAAGAGGTACCCGGCCCCCGGCAGCAGCACCGAGGCGACCACGGCCAGCAGCGCGAACCAGGCCCCGGCCGCCAGCAGCAGCTCCGGGCCACCCACCCCGCGGCGGCGCAGCACCGCCAGCCAACCGGCCGTGCCGGCCACCGCCAGCAGCGACAACCCCAGCAGGTACGGCAGCGGCCGGTACGGCAGGCTGAACACCAGCCCGCCCAGGGCCGGCCGGATCAGCACCGACAGCGGCCAGAGCAGCAGTCCGACCACGGCCGCGCCGAGCAGCGACAACGGCAGGGTCGACGCGGCGAGCACGGTGGCCCGGCCCCGGGCGACCCGCCGCCGCAGCGCGAGGACGCCGGCGCCGAGCAGCAGCACCGCCGCCAGCACGGCGACCACCAGGTCCACCACCCGCGGGTACGACACCGTCGTGCCGAACAACGGGAAGTAGCTCACCTCACCGGCGTCGTCGGTGCGCAGCGGACCGTCGGCGAGGTTCCGGGTGGCCCGCAGGACCTGGTCGCCGAGGTCCTGCACGCTGCCCGGGTCGAGCCGGTCGGCGGTGTCGTGGGGGGTGTGGTAGCTGGCCGAGCCGTCGATCAGCGCGAAGTTGAGACCGGTGTAGCCGGCGGCGCGGAACTCGGTGAAGTCGGTGTCGTTGGGTAGCACCTGGTAGACCGCACCCGCCATCGACGTGGCCAACGCCGAGCCGCCGGAGAGCGCCGGCACGACCGAACCCGACCGGCCGCCGGTCTCGAACATCACCGCCCGACCGCGGTTGCCACGCGCCTCAAGGTTGATTACCGCTGTCCGGTCCGGATCACCGAGGCCGGCGGCGACGAAGGCCCGTGCGCCGAGCAGGCCGGCCTCCTCGGCGTCGGTGAAGAGCAGGTGCACGTCGTGCCGCAGCGGCGGACCGGCCAGCACCGCGCGGGCCGTCTCCAGGATCGTGAGCACCCCCATGCCGTCGTCCGCGGCACCCGGGCCGAACGGGATGGAGTCGTGGTGCGCCACCAGGTAGACGGCACCGACGCCTGGCTCGCGACCGGGAATGACCGCGTGGATGTTGGCCACCCGGCCGACCCGGTGGGCCCCGTCGGACGCCACCCGGGCGGCGGTGTCCCGGCGGGTCTCCGGCCGCAGGCCCAGGGCGGTGAGCCGGGCCGTCAACCGGTCGCCGACCGCCGCCGCGGCCGGTGAACCGGTCGGGCGCGGGCCGGAGCCGAGGATGTCGAGTTGGGCCAGTGCGCGGTCGGCGGAGAACGCGTCAGCCGGCGCACCCGACCCCACCGCCGCCGGCGGTGAGATCACCCACAGCGAGCCGCCGAGCGCCAGAACCACCACAAGCGTGGCGATCAGGGGAGGAACCCACCTGGCCGTGAGTAGCCGACGACGCACGTGACCTCCCCGTTCGTTGCGGAGGGGCCATCCTCGCCGGGAGGCTGCGGTTGAGCAAGTGTCGTACCATCCGAAAAAATGATCCACAAGTCTCCGACACCGTCCGTGAGGTGCGCACATGCAGGCTGACACCGACGACACCGTCTACACGGTCGTCCGCAACGACGAGGAGCAGTACTCGATCTGGCCGGCCGCCCGCGAGCTGCCGGCCGGCTGGGCCGAGGTGGGCACGACCGGCAGCCGGCAGGAGTGCCTCGACCACATCGACACCGTCTGGGTGGACATGCGGCCGCTGAGTGTCCGCCGGGACACCGCCCAGCCGGGCTGACCGACGACCAGCCGGCTGCGGCGAGCGGCCCGGCCGGCCCCTTGAACGCCGGCCCCTTGAGCGCCGGCCCCTTGAACCGGAACAACCGCCTGGGTCCCCTCCACCCTGGGAGTTACGTGTTCGACCTCGGTCAACCGCGATCGGCACCGTCGAGTCTGGCCGGACGGTGCCGGGAGCTCCAGCTCTTCACCGCCCGGCTCGACGCCCTGACGGCCGTGGAGCCGGTAGGCGGTGTCCTGCTCGTCGCCGGGGCGCGGGGCCTCGGCCGGACCGCCCTGCTGGGCGCGTACGCCGAACTGGCCCGCGACCGGGGACACCGGCTCCGGAGCGTGGCGATCTCGGTGCGCGGGGCACACCGGCCGTACGCCCCGGTGGTGGAGGCGTTCGAGGACGACCTCGCCGACCGGCCGGAGCTGACCGCCGGCCTCGACCCGGTCACCCGGCGGACCCTGGCCGGCGTCTTCCCCCGGCTGGCCACCGACGGGCCGGTGGCCGTGCCGGCACCCTACGACGCCGCGTCGGCGCTGCGTACGCTCTGTGGCCGGTTGACCGCGGACCGGCCGTTGGTGCTGCTCTTCGACGACGTACAACGCGCCGACCCGGCCACCGTGGCGCTGCTGCACGAGCTGCTGCGCCGGCCGCCCCGCGCACCGGTGCTCACCGTCCTGACGTACCACCGGCGGCGCTCCGGCGCACCGTTCGGCGCGGTGCCGACGACCTCCGGCACGGCACCCACCTCGGTGACCCACGTCGAGCTGGCGCCGCTGGGCCCGGACGACGTCGCGGCGCTCGGCCGGGGCCGGGTCTGCGGGCGGCACCTGAGGTCCGCACCGGCGCTCAGCGGAGGCAATCCGGCCCTGCTCAGGGAGTACTGGCGGAACTGCACAGGTGAGCCGTACTGCCCGGTGGTGCCGTGGTGGTCGCAGCCGGACGCCGTTCCACCGGCGGAGTTCTGCGCGGAGCTGGAGACCCTGACCCCGGGGGCACGCTCGGTCGCCCGGGCCGCCGCGGTGCTCGGAAACGACGCCGACGTCGAGCTGGTCACGGCACTGTCCCGGTTGGCGTCCGCCGACGCGCTCACCGGCCTCGACGAGCTGGTCGACGCCGGGTTCCTGGAGGCCGGGCGGGGCGTGGGCACCTTCCGGTTCGTGCACCCGGCGCTGCTGGCCGCGGTGTACCGCAGCACCCCCCAGGGCTGGCTGCTGGCCGCCCACGAGCTCGCCGCCGACCTGCTGCGGCACCGGGGCGCGCCGGTGCAGGCGTACGCCGACCATGTCGAGCGGGGTGCCTCGGTGGCCTCGGTGGCCGCCGCCGAGGTCCTGATCGCGGCGGCCCGGGCGGTGGCCGGTACCGACAACGACCGTGCCCTGCGCTGGTACGTCGCCGCGGAACGGATGCTGCCGGCCGACCCCGAGGGCGACCGGCGTCGCCGGCCGCTGCTGACCGCCCTGGCGCGCTGCCAGCTGCGCGCGGCGGACCTGGCCGCCGTCCGGTCCGTGCTCGACCGGCGGGACGCGTTGGCCGGCACAACCACCACGGACCGAGTCGAGCAGGCGCGGGTCGCCGGGATCAGAGCGGATCTCGCCATGCTCGCCGGCAGCCCACTGGAGGCGCAGGACCTGCTGATCCGTGCGCTGCGGACGGCTCCGGCCCACGACGGCGGGGCGCACTCCGCCCGGTTGCGGGTGGCGCTCTCCGTGGCCGGGGCCTTCGAGGCCGGGCCGTTGGAGAACGCTCCACCCTGGTGCGAGGACGCCATCGTCGCGGCCGTCGGCAGCGGGTCGCGGGTGCTCCAGGCGCAGGCGTTGGCCGTCAACGCGGTCGTCCGCCTCGCCGCCCGGGTGCCCGGCGCGGCCGTCCGCAGCGCCGACGAGTGCGGCCAGCTGGTCGGCCGGCTCAGCGCCGACGAGCTGGCCGGCCGTCCCGCGTTGCTCGGCTGGCTCGGCTGGGCCGACCTGCTGCTGGAACGCCCGGCGTCGGCCCACGACCGGCTGAACCGCTGCCTGCTCGTCGCCGGCCCCAGCGGTGACGTTCCGGCACAGGTCGCGGCCCTGTGCGGGCTCGCCCTGCTGGCGGTGCGGGAGAGCCGGCTCGACGACGCCGCCGGGCTCGCCGCCCGCGCGCTGGCCCTCGCCGACCGTACCGACAGCACCCTGCTGGCCGCGATGGCGGCGGTCGTCCGGGCCGAGGTGGCCCTCGAGCGGGACGAACTCGACCAGGCCCTGGAACTCACCGGTACGTCCCCGGTGGACGCGGTGGTGAACAGTGCCTGGTGGCACCGGGCCCAACTGGTCCGGGCCGAGGCCCAGCTGCGCGCCGGCGACGCCGACGCCTGCCGCCTGCTGGTGCTGGAGAGCGGCGGCGGCGAGGACCTGGTCCGGCTGCCCGCCTTCGAGCAGGCCCGGGCCTTCGGCCTGCTGGCCCGCGCCGGTGCGGCGCGGGGGCAGGACGCGGCCCCGATCTGGGCGAAGCGGGCCTGCGTGGTGGCGACCGAGCTGGGGCTGCCGGAGCAGATCGCGCTCGCGCAGCTCGTCCTGGTCGAGGTCAACGGCAGCCACGCCGAGGAGCCGCACCTGCTGGCCCGGCGGCTGGGCGCGCAGGGCGGTTCGGGCTGCCGGGCCACGGCGGTCCGGGCCTGTCTGCTGGCCGCCAGGCGGTACCTCGGTGTCGGGTCGACGTCGGCCGCCGACGCCGAACTCCACCACGCGGCCGACCTGGTGGCCCGGCTCGGCTCGCCGGCACACCTGGTCGCGGCGGTCGAATCCGCCCGGGCCGAGGTCGCCGTCGAGATGCCGCCGACCGCCGCCGGTCACCTCGGCCTGCTCAGTCCCCGGGAGTCCGAGATCGCCTGCCTGGTGGCGCGCGGGCTGACGAACCGGCAGATCGCCAGGTTGCTGACGTTGAGCCCGAAGACCGTGGAGACCCACCTGGGGCGGATCTTCGTCAAACTGGCCGTCTCCTCGCGGGCGGAGATCGCCCACCTGGTCGGCCGGGCCGGTGCCGTGACGCACGACGTCCCAGGCCGGACGGCCTGACGGACCGGTCCACCGGAGCAACCAGTCGGGGAATCTACCGACGATCGTTTCCCGGCCGGACGTGTCAGGGTCGTCAGACGTGGCGAGGACCGGCACCGCGGGCACCGCACCCGGCACGGGTGCGCAGCGCAGCGGTACGGGGGGACGAGGCGACATGACCATCAACCGCACCGTGCGGCCGAGCGGCACCACCGGGTCAGCTGGCCATGCCGAGGCGATCCGCCGCGACGGTTTCGCCGTCCTTGCCGGTCAGCACCTGCGCGCCCAGCTACCCGACCCGGAGTTCGCCGCCCTGCGCGAGGCGTGGGCGGACCTGCCCGTCGACGAGCAGGTCGCCGAGGGCGTGACCTACCGCCGCCGCCGGTACGGGCGGGTACGGGTGGTCCTCGGCGCGGACGGGCCCGTGGTCACCCCGCTCGCCAACACGGCGTTCCGGCAGGACACCATCCCGCTTTGGCGCGGGCGGACCAGGGTCTTCGCCCCGGTGGCCGAGGAGTTCCTGCGCTCACCCGCGCTGCGTTTCCTGCTCGCGCTGGACGCCGGACTCGCCCGGGACCTGTCCGGCATGACCGACTGGGAGGTCGGCCTGCACCTGGTCCGGATCATCGCGCAGCCCACCTCGGCCGGGCTGCCGACGCCCGAGGGGCGGCACAGCGACGGCCACCACTTCGTCGGGATGCACCTCATCCGGCGGGACAACTGCACGGGTGGGCTCTCCGTCATCCATCCCAGGCAGGGCCCGCCGGTCGAGTCGACGCTCACCGAGCCGCTGGACTCGTTGTTCGTCGCCGACCGCGAGGTGACCCACGAGGTCACCCCGGTCGGTGCGGAGAACGGCACCGGGGTACGGGACATGCTGCTGGTGGACCTCAACCGCTGGCGGTCGGACGACGGCGCGCCCACCGACCGACCGGGCGGGCGGTGACGATGACGCCCGGGGCGGTGGCCGAATCCGAGGCGCGGCTGCTCCGGGACCTGGTCGACATCCCGTCGGTCTCCGGCACCGAGGACGCCCTGGCCCGCCACGTCGCCGCGCACCTGCGGGCGGCCGGACTGGACGCGCGGCTCGACGAGGTAGGCAACGTGATCGGCAGCACCGGTGACGCCGCGACCGGGCCCACCGTCATGCTGCTGGGCCACCTCGACACCGTGCCGGGTGCCCCGCCGGTACGGCTCGACGGCGACGTCCTGCACGGACGGGGCACCGTCGACGCGAAGGGCCCACTCGCCACGATGGTCAGCGCCGGGATCCGGCTCGCCGGCCGGTTCCCCGGTCGGCTGCTGGTCGTCGGGGCGGTGGACGAGGAACGCGCCTCCGTCGGTGCCCGACACCTGCTCACCGGCGTGCGGCCCGACGCGGTGGTGATCGGCGAGCCCAACGGCGCGTACGGCATCGCGGTCGGCTACAAGGGGGTGCTGCGGCTGCGGCTGACCGTCCGGCGGCCACCGGCGCACACCAGCTCCGACCAGGAGACGGCGGCGGAGGCGGTGGCCGGCCTCTGGCACGCGCTGCGGTCCCGGCTGACCGACGGCGTACCGGCGGAGACCGCGCTCTTCGACCGGATCATGCCGACCCTGGTCGGGATCACCGGAGACCTGGAGACCGCGGTCGCGGACGTGTCCTGCCGCATCCCACCCGACTTCGACGCCGACGAGTTCGTCGCGCTGGTGCGTGGCCTCACCGACGGCGTCGGGATCGAGGTGACCGAGAGCGTGCCGGCGGTGCGGGGCACCCGTACCGGGCCACTGTGGCGGGCCTTCGCCACGGCGGTCCGGCAGCACGGCGGCCAGCCGGTGGCCAAGCGCAAGCTGGGCACGTCGGACATGAACGTGGTCGGACCGGTCTGGCGGGTGCCGGTCGTCGCGTACGGACCGGGCGACTCGCGGCTCTGCCACACGGCGCAGGAACGGATCTCGGTGGCCGAGTACCGGCTGGCCGTCGACGTGCTCACCGACGCCCTGCTCCTGCTCGCCGGCGACCTCGCCGATGGCCGCGCGACCGGACCCGCCGGTGACCCCGTGACCGGACCCGCGGGTGACCGCGCCACGACGGGACGGGCCGGCGTGACCACGTCGACCCGATCAGACGACCGACAGGAGACGCCGACGTGACCGGTGACAACCGTCCGCTGGCCCTGCTCACCTCGCTGGTACGCGTCGAGGAACGCCTGATCATGGCGGCTCTGCGCGAGCGCCGGGTGGCCTTCGAACAGCTGGACACCCGGACCTGGTCGGCCCAGCTGCCGCGCGGCGGAGAGGCGGCCGGCGAGCACCAGGCCCCGTACCGGGGTGCGGTCAGCCGGGAGATCTCGCACACCCGCAACTCGTACGCCGTGCGGCTGCTCGAACACTTCGGGGTGCCGGTGGTCAACTCCTCGGCGGTGATCAACCTCTGCGGCGACAAGCTGCTGACCACCCTGGCGCTGCGCGAGGCCGGCCTGCCGACCATCCGGGCCATGGTCACGCTCACCCCGGAGACGGCGCGCACCGAACTGGCCGACTTCGGCTACCCGGCGGTGGTGAAGCCGCTGATCGGGTCGTGGGGGCGGCTCGGGGCCCGGCTGACCGACCAGGACATGGCCGACAGCATCCTGGAGCACCGCGCGGCGCTGCCCGGCCCGCAGCACAACATCACCTTCGTCCAGGAGTACATCGACAAGCCGGGGCGCGACATCAAGGCGTACGTCTTCGGCGGCGAGGTGGCCGGGGCGATCTACAAGTGCTCGGACAACTGGCGTACCAACACCGCCCGGGGCGGCTGGACGGAGCGCTGCCCGCTCTCCGACGACCTGGTCAAGCTGCTCACCGCGACCGCCGGGGTGATCGGCGAGGGGGTGCTGGGCATCGACGTGATCGAGGACCGGGACGGCCGGATGTTCGTCAACGAGGTCAACCACACCCCGGAGTTCCACGGGGCGATCAAGGTGCTCTCCGAGGACCTGGTCGAGCGTTACGTCGACTACGTCCTGCGGCACCTGGACGAGGTGACCCGGTGAGCGCCGACGAGTGGGTCGCCGCCGCACCGGACGACGGGCGTCGGGTACCCCTGCGGCCCGACGCGGTGCCGCTGGCCGGCCAGCTGATGAGCCTCCCACCGGGCCGGTACGACTGGCTGTACCTGCGGATCGACCAGACGGCACCGCAGCCCGGCGCGGAGACCGTCTGGCTGCACTACGCCGACGCGGTGGACCCGGAGACGCTCCCGTTGCCGGCCGGGCGCGGCACCCACCGGGTGCCGGTCACCCGGCGGGCCGTGCTGACCGGGGTCCGGCTGCCCGACGTGCCCACCGCCCGGATCCTGGCCGCCACCCTGGTCACCTCGGACTCGGAGGCACCGCGATGACCGGCCACGACCAGCTCGCCATGCTCGGTGGCCCGCGCGGCCTGCCCGCCGCCGACGCGTCCCGGGACCTCGTCGGCTGGCCGGTGGTCACCGAGGCCGAGCAGGAGGCCGTACGCGGGGTGCTCGACCGTGGGGTGTTCACCTCCAACGACGCCGGGTCCGGGGACGTCTCCGCGCTGGAGCGCGAGTGGGCGGCGTACGTCGACGCCCCGCACGCGGCGGCGGTCTCCAACGGCACCGCCGCGCTGGAACTGGCCCTCGCCGGCCTCGGCCTGGAGCCCGGCGACGAGGTGCTGGTCCCCGCGTTCACCTTCATCGCCACCGCGGTGGCCCCGGTGCAGCGGATGTGCGTGCCGGTCTTCGTCGACGTCGACCCGGTGACCTTCACCATGGACCCGGTCGCGGCGGCCGCCGCCGTCACCCCCCGGACCAGGGCGATCATCGTGGTGCACCTGCACGGCCTGCCGGCCGACCTGACCGCCCTGCGGGAGCTGGCCGACCGGCACGGGCTGTTCCTGGTCGAGGACGCCGCACAGGCGCAGGGGGCCACCTACCGGGGCCGCCGGGTCGCCGCCGTCGGGCACGTCGGGACGGTGAGCCTCAACGCCACCAAGAACCTGCCCACCTGCGGCGAGGGTGGCCTGGTCACCGCCGTCGACGCCGGGGTGCACGAGCGGATCGTGCTGACCCGGCAGTTCGGCGAGGACCTCACCGGCGGCCGGGCCCGCGACTACGTCTCCCGGCTGCTGGCCGGCAACGAGAAGATGAGCGCCGTCCAGGCCGCCTTCGCCCGCTGCCAGCTCGCCCGCCTGGACGAGTACGCCGCCGCCCGGCACCGCAACGTGACCGAGCTGCTGGGCCGGCTCGCGGAGCTGCCCGGGGTCGTCGTGCCGACCTGCCCGCCGGAGCGGACCCACAGCTGGCACATCCTGCGGTTGCGGTTCCGCCCGGCCGAGATGGGCTTCGACGTGCCGCCGGCGGCGATGCGCGCGGTGCTGCACCGGGCGCTGCGGGCCGAGGGGGTGCCGGTGCAGCCGTACCAGCTGGTCGCCCTCCCCGGCCAGCAGGCGTTCCAGGAGCTGACCGGCTTCGGCGGGTACCCGTGGCGGTTGCCGGGCGGGCCCCGGGAGCCGTACCGGGCCGAGGACCACCCGGTCACCCAGGAGGTGATCGCGGACTCGCTGACCCTGCAGCGCTGGCACCTGAACCCGGCGGCCGGGCCGGTGCTGCGGCGGGTGGCCGACGCGTTCGAGAAGGTCTGGGCGCACCTTCCCGCCTTGGCCAGCATGGCCGCCGCGGCGGGCCGGAGCAGGACGGTGACCCGATGACCTCGACCGACAGCACCGAGCGGGCGTACCGGGTGCGCGAGCGCATCCTGAAGATGGCGGCCACCCCGCAGGGGGCCCACGTGGGCGGCTGCCTGTCCGTGGCGGACCTGCTCACCGTTCTCTACGGCGAGGTGCTGCGGGTCTCGCCCGACGAACCGGACCGAGGAGACCGGGACTGGTTCGTGCTCAGCAAGGGCCACGCCGGTGCCGCCCTGTACGCGGTCCTCGCCGAGTTCGGGTTCATCCCCGCCGACGAGTGCGACAGCTACGCGGTGTCCGGCGGCCGGCTCGCCGGGCACCCGTTGCGCCGGCTGCCCGGCGTCGAGTTCCCTACCGGTTCGCTCGGGCACGGGCTCTCGCTGGGCTGCGGGGCGGCGGTCGCCGCGCGCGCCGCCGGCACCGGTGCCCGCGCCTTCGTGCTGCTCGGCGACGGCGAGCTGCAGGAGGGCTCGGTCTGGGAGGCGGTCATGCTCGCCGGGCACCAGGGCCTGGACAACCTGGTGGCGGTGGTGGACCGCAACGGGCTGCAGATCACCGGCGACACCGAGGAGTGCGTGTCGTTGGAACCGCTGGCCGACCGGTGGCGCAGCTTCGGCTGGGCGGTGGCCGAGGTCGACGGCCACGACCACGACCAGCTGCGGAAGGTCTTCGCCGGACTGCCGGTGACCGCCGGCCGACCGACAGTGGTGCTGGCCCGCACGGTCAAGGGGCGCGGGGTGGGGCTCTTCGAGGGCAAGAAGAAGAGCCACCACGTGACGCTCTCGCCGAGGTTGTTCCAGCGGGCCGTGGCCGGGCTCCGCAAGTCCCGAGCCGACGCGCCGCCGGCACCGAACCCGACGGGGGAACCGCGATGACCAGCCAGGCCGCACCGCCCGAGGTGGACAGCGCCGCACCGGTGGCGGCGCGCGACGCGTACCGGGCCGAACTGCTCGCCCTGGCCGGCCGGGACCCCCGGGTGTGGTGCCTGGACACCGACATGGGCGGGCTGGAGACCGGCTTCGCCGTGGAGGTGCCGGAGCGCTACCTGAACCTGGGCATCGCCGAGGCGAACATGATGGGGATGGCGGCCGGCATGGCCGCCGCCGGGTTACGGCCCTACGCCAACACCATCTCCAGCTTCGCGGCGGCGCGGGCCTGCGAGCAGATCAAGATCGACGTGGCCGGCAACAACCTGCCGGTACGGATCGTGGTGACCCACTCCGGCTTCTCCGCCGGCCACTACGGGCCCACCCACCACGCCGTCGAGGACATCGCGATCATGCGGACGATGCCGCACATGACCGTGGTGGTTCCGGCCGACGACGTGCAGACCGGGCTGGCCGTGGCGGCCACCGCCGACCTGCCCGGCCCGCTCTTCCTGCGGCTCGGCCGCGCGGCGACGCCCCGGATCCCCTGGCCGGACGGCACCACCTTCCAGCTCGGCCGGGCGGTGCCGCTGCGCGACGGCGCGGCGGTGACCATCGTCGCCACCGGCCCCTACCCGGTGCTGATGGCGGTGCAGGCAGGTGAGCTGCTCGCCGAGCGGGGCATCGACGCGCGGGTGCTGGCCCTGCACACCGTCAAGCCGATCGACACCGAGGCGCTGCTGGCCGCGGCCCGGCAGACCGCCGGGATCGTCACGGTCGAGGACCACCTGGTCGTCGGCGGCATGGGTGGCGCGGTCGCCGAGGTCGTCGGCGAGGCGGCACCCTGCCCGGTACGCCGGGTCGGCGTGCCCGACGGCTTCCACGACGCGGTAGGCGACGAACTCGAACTGCTGGAGCTGGTCGGGGTGACCCCGGAGCGGATCGCCGCCGAGGCGCAACTGGTGCTGGGCATGCGGCGGCCGGCGTGACCACCGGAACCCGCACCGG
The DNA here is from genome assembly GCF_049179195.1 of Micromonospora sp. WMMA1923. Lineage (NCBI taxonomy): Bacteria > Bacillati > Actinomycetota > Actinomycetes > Micromonosporales > Micromonosporaceae > Micromonospora > Micromonospora sp. WMMA1923. Next base: position 5,501,108 of record NZ_JBMHLZ010000001.1, on the reverse strand, counting down.
AGCCGGGGCCGGGACGAGGCAGCGGCACGTCGACCTCACCGAGCACGTCGACAACCTCGGCATCGTGGTGCCCCGGTGGCCGCACGGCGGCGGCTTCAACATCTGGGGCAACGCGTTCCCGGCCGACGAGCTGCCACCCGCCGGTGGGGTGTGCACGGTCGACGGGGTGTCGTTCTCGTTCCCGCTGGCCGGCAACCGGGACAACATCCGCTGCCGGGGCCAGGTCGTCGCGCTGCCCCCCGGCCACTACGACTGGCTGTACGTGCTGGCCGCCGCCGAGCGCCGGACCGAGGACACCGTACGACTGCACTACACCGACGGATCGACCGCCGAAGAGTGGCTGCGGATCTCCGACTTCTGGCCGGACACCGCACCGCGCTTCGGTGACCTGCTGGCGTTCCGCTGCTCGCGGATGCTCTACCCCCGGCACCCGCAGCCGAGCATGGCACCGGCCATCTGGCAGCAGCGGATCCCGGTGAGCCGCCCCGGAGAGGTGCACGCCGTGCGGCTGCCGGACAACCCGGCGATGCACGTCTTCGCGCTGACCGCGGTGACCGACGCGGAACTGCCGGCGGAGGGGTGGCCCGATGCGGACTGAACTCGCCCCGATCGGCACCTGGCGGCACGACCTGACGTACTGCCTGCACACCACCGCCGGGGTGCTGCTGGAGTTCCACGGGCTGGACCCGCTGGAGGTGCTCGGCGCGTACTGGGGGTTCCACCACGTGCCGGGGCCGGTGCCGCGCGAGGAGTACTACTTCCCGCCCACCCGGGACTCGTTGTTCGCCGGGCTGGCGCCGTACCATCCGGTCTCCTCGCGGTGGCACCAGCCGGCGGACGCGGACTCCGGCTGGGCCCAGGTCCGGGCCGCCGTCGCCGCCGGCAACCCGGTCGCGGTCGCCGCGGACAACTTCCACCTGCCGTTCCGGCCCGCCTTCCGCGACGTGCACACCAACCACCTGCTGGTGGTCTACGGCTTCGACGACGAGGCCGGCGAGGTGTTCGTCGCGGATCCGGTGCCGCCGGCGTTCCAGGGGCCGATCACCATCGAGGCGCTGACCGCGGCGCGGGACTCGGCCAACCCGGTCCGGCACGACCGGGACATGTTCTACACCGCCAACCCGATCGGCAACCGCTGGCTGGAGGTGTCGGTACGCCCCGACGGCCCGCCGTTCGACCCGGACTCGGTACGCGCCGCGATCCGCGCCAACCTCGCCGGCTTCACCGCTGCCGGGGCACCGGAGCGGCTGGACGGCACCGCCGCCGCGCCCGAGCGGGCCGACGACTCCGCCGTCGGGTCACCGGAGGAAGCCGACGGCACCGCGGCGCTGACCGGGTTGGCCGGACTGCGGACGTACCTGGACGGGGTCGCCGAGCGGTTCGCCGACGAGCCGGGACTTGTCGACGAGGTCTTCCTCGTCGGCGAGCCCGCCATGGCGGTCGCCGGCCTGCACGCCGACTACCTGTACCGGGCGGCCGACCGGTTCGCGCTGCCCGGCCTGCGGGAGAACGCCCGGCTGGTCGAGCGGGTGGCCCACCACTGGTCGGCGCTGCGGATCACGGTCGCGTCGGCCCGGCACGACCGTGCGTCGGCCGTGCCGGGGCTGCGTCGCCGGTGCGCGGCCATGCTCGCCGACCACGAGCGGGCCCTGGCTGCGCTGGACCGTTGCTGACCGGCCACCCGACGGCCCCGGGGCCGGGCAGTCAGGAGAGTCCCCGACTGCCCGCCCGAGCCACCGCGCGCGACGATCGGAGCGGTCCCGTGTCGACCGCCCGCCGGCCTGGCCGCTCGTGGCCTACCGACCGGGCGACGGCTCCCCGCGGGGCCGTCCCGTCCGCAGTGGAAGGACTGATCAGCATGTCGGCATGCCCGCAGTGCGGTGGCGGCATCTCGGTGCCGGAGAGCGTGCAGCTCAACGAGATCCTGGAGTGCCCCGAGTGCCGCGCCGAGATCGAGGTGATGTCCGTGGACCCGCTGTTGATCGCGGTCGCGCCGGACGTGGACGAGGACTGGGGCGAGTAGTGGTCGACGTCGCCGTCGTCGGCGGAGCCGGGTACATCGGCGGTGAGCTGCTGCGGATGCTGATTCCGCACCCGGACGTCACGGTCGTCGCCGCCACCTCGGACCGGCTGGCCGGGCGTCGGGTCGACGGCAACCATCCGACCCTGCGCGGGCACACCGACCTGACGTACGCGCCGCACGACCGGCTGCCCGACTGCGACGTGCTGCTGCTCGCCGCGCCGGGAGCGGCGATGAGCGACGCGGTACGGGCCCGGGTGGACGCCGGTGCGGTGCTCATCGACATCGGTCCGGAGCTGCGGCTGGCCGACCCGGCCACGTACCGGCGGTACTACGGCGGCGAGCACCCGTCGCCCGAGCTGGCGGCGGTGGCCGTACCCGGTCTGCCGGAGCTGCACCGCGCCGCGCTCACCAAGGCGGACACCATCGCGGTGCCGGGCTGCATGGCGACGGCGGCGATCCTGGCCCTGCAACCGCTGGCCGCCGCCGGCCTGATCGGCCCGGACGTCCTGGTCGACGGGCGGATCGGGTCGAGTGGCTCGGGCTCGCAGGCAGGTGAGGTCAACCAGCACGCCGAGCGGGCCGGCGTGCTGCGGGTCTTCGCGCCGTCGGGGCACCGGCACGAGGCGGAGATCGCCCAGGCCACCGGCCTGTCCGTGCGGATGGGCGCGACCGGGGTCGACGCGGTACGCGGGGCCCAGGTGCTGTGCCGTGTCACCCCGGCGGACGGGCTGACCGAGCTGGACATCCGCACCGCCTACCGCGCCCGGTACGCCGACGAGCCGTTCGTCCGGGTCATCGCCCAGCGCCGGGGCAACTACCGCCTGCCCGAGCCGAAGATCCTGCTCGGCACCAACTACTGCGACGTGGGGTTCTCGTTCGACGCCGCGCACGGCGAGCTGGTCCTGATCGCCGCGCTGGACAACCTCGGCAAGGGCGGCGCGGGCAACGCCGTGCAGTGCCTCAACGTCCGGATGGGGCTGCCCGAACGCCGTGGGCTGGAATTCCTCGGGTTGCATCCGATCTAGGCGGGGGCGTGATGGACGACCAGATCACCGTGGTCAAGTGCGGCGGGGCCGCCACGATCGCGCACGACGCGTTGTGCGCCGAGATCGCGGCGTTGCAGCGGAACGGGCGGCGGGTGCTGCTCGTGCACGGCGGCGCGGCGGAGCTGGACCGGCTCGCGGCGCGGCTCGGCCTGCCGCAGCGCCGGTTGACCACCCCCAGCGGGTCGTCCAGCCGGTACACCGACCCGGCCACCCTGGAGGTGCTGACCATGGCGCTCGCCGGCAAGGTCAAGCCGGGGCTGTTGGCCGCGCTGGCCCGTGCCGGGGCCCGCGCGGTGGGCCTGACCGGGCTGGACGCCGGACTGCTCACCGCGCGCCGTACCGCGGTGCACCGGGCCGTGCTCGACGGGCGCAAGGTCGTCATCCGCGACGACCACAACGGTCGGCTGACCCGGGTGGACCCGCAGCTCCTCCGGACGCTCTTCGCCGCCGACGTGGTGCCCGTGGTGTCGCCACCGGCGCTGGGCGAGGACGGCCACCCGGTGAACGTGGACGCCGACCGGGTCGCCACCGCGCTGGCCGGCGCGCTCGGCGCGGCCGAGCTGGTCTTCCTCACCGGCGCGCCCGGCCTGCTGCGCGACCCGGCGGACGAGACGAGCGTCGTCGGGCGGCTGGAGCTGTCCCCGGCCGAGCCACCGTCGCCGGAGATCGCCGGGGCGGGCATGACCGTCAAGTTGCAGGCGGCCCACGACGCGCTGCTCGCCGGGGTCGGCCGGGTGCTGATCGCCGACGGCCGGCGCACCGGCCCGTTGACCGCGGCCCTGGCCGGCCAGGGCACCACGGTCACCCTGTCCGAGCCGGTCCGAACCCCCGCCGGGAGCTAGCGCATGTCGACCTCCGCCGGAAGTACCCCCAGCGCCGGCGCACCGGTGCCCAGCCTGGCCGACACCCGCCGCGCGCTGCTGGCGGTCCGGGAGCGGCAACGGCAGGCCACCCGGGCGACCGGTGCCACCATCACCCCGGCCCGTCGGGACCGGCCGCTGCCGTTGTCGTTCGCCCAGCAACGGCTCTGGTTCCTCGACCAGTGGGCCCCCGGTCTGCCGGTCTACAACTCGCCGGTGGCCATCCGGCTGCGCCGGGCGGTCGACGTCGGTGCGCTGGGTCGGGCGTTGACCGCCCTGGTCGACCGGCACGAGGTGCTGCGCACCCGGTACGCGGCCGAGCGCGGGGTGCCGTACCAGATCGTCGACCCGGCACCGGAGGCGACGGAGCTGGACGTGGTCGAGGCGACCGGGGTCGCCGGCGCCGCCGAGATCGTCACCGCCGTGGCCCGGGAACCGATCGACCTGGGCACCGGCCCGGTGTTCCGGCCCAGTTTGATCCGGATCGCCGACGACGACCACGTGCTCGTGCTCGCCCTGCACCACATCGCCTTCGACGGCTGGTCCGCGGAGATCCTGCTGCGCGACCTGATCACCCTGTACCAGCGGGAGCTGACCGGTGTCGCCGGTCCGCTGCCCGCGCTGCCCGTGCAGTACGCCGACTACGCCGTCTGGCAGCGTGGCCGGCTGACCGGCGAGGTGCTGGAGAAGCAGCTCGGCTACTGGCGGGACCGGCTCGCCGGGCTGCCCACCCTGGACCTGCCGACCGACCGGCCACGACCGGTGGTACCTACCGGTGCCGGGTCGACCCTGGAGACGGTGATCCCCACCGAGCTGCACTCCCGGCTCGTGGCGCTGGCCCGTACCGAGCGGGTGACCCTGTTGACCGTGCTGCTGGCCGGGTTCACCGCGGTGCTGTCCCGGTACACCGGTCAGCGGGACCTGGTGATCGGGTCGGTCTTCTCCGGCCGGACCAGCCCGGAGATCGAGCCGCTGATCGGGTTCTTCGCCAACACCCTGGTGCTGCGTACCTCCACCGAAGGTGACCCGGCCTTCACCGAGCTGCTGGCCCGGACGAACGAGACCGTGCTGGGCGCGCACTTCCACCAGGACCTGCCGTTCGGTCGGTTGGTGGACGAGCTGCGGCCGGAGCGCGACCCCAGCCGCAACCCGCTGTTCCAGGTGTCGTTCACGATGGAGACCGCGTCCGCCGGGTCGGCGCGCTTCGCCGACGTGGGTGCGGAACTCTTCCCGCTGGAGCTGGGCACGGCCCGCTTCGACCTGGCGGTGCAGGTGACCGAGACGCCCGGCGCGGGCATGCGGCTGTGGGCCGAGTTCTCCACCGAGCTGTTCGAGCCGGACCGGATCTCCCGGCTCTTCGGGCACTACCTGACGCTGCTCGCCGGCGTGGTCGACGAGCCGGGGCGACGCCTGTCGCAGCTGCCGTTGCTCACCGCCGACGAGCGGCACGCGCTGGTGGTCACCGCCAACGACACCCAGACCGGGCCGCCCGACCGGGAGCGCTGCCTGCACCAGCTCTTCGAGGACCGGGTCGACGCCGACCCGCAGGCGCCGGCCCTGCGCTGGCAGGGTGCCACCCACACCTACGGCGAGGTGGACGCCGCCGCCAACCGGCTGGCGCGGGCGCTGCGGACCGCCGGGGTCGGCCCGGAGACACCGGTGGCGATCCTGCTGCCCCGCTCGCCCGAGCTGCCGACCGCGATGCTGGCCGTGCTCAAGGCCGGCGGGGCGTACCTGCCGCTGGACCCGGACCATCCGCCGGCCCGCTGGGCCACCCTGCTGGCCGAGGCGGGCTGCCGGCACGTGGTCACCGCCGCCGAGTTCGCCGCCGACCTGCCGCCGGAGACGGTACCGGTGCTCGCCGCTGACCCCGCCCACCGCGAACTGCCCGGTGGTCGGATCGGGCCGGTCGCCCGACCCGGTGGTCGGCTTGATCCGGTCGCCGGGCCCGGCGGTCGGCTTGATTCGGTCGCCGGGCCCGGCGACCTGGCGTACGTGATCTTCACGTCCGGCTCGACCGGGCGGCCCAAGGGCGTCGCCGTCGAGCACCGCAGCATCGTCAACTTCACCACCGCGATCGTCGAGCTGTTCCGGCTCGGTCCGGGTGACCGGGTGCTGCAGTTCGCCAACCCGTCCTTCGACGTGAGCCTCTTCGACTTCTTCAGCGCCCTGTGCAGCGGGGCCACCCTGGTGCAGGCACCCCGGACGACGTTGCTGGACCCGGCGGCGTTGACCGCGCTGATGCGCGACGAGCAGGTCACCGTCACCGACCTGCCGCCGGCGGTGCTCGGCCTGCTCGACCCGACCGGGCTGCCCGCGCTGCGGACCCTCTTCGTCGGCCTGGAGCCCTTCCCCGGTGAGCTGGTCAACCGGTGGAACACCAAGGACCGCGAGTTCCACAACGGGTACGGCCCGACCGAGGCCACCGTCGCCTGCATCAACTACCGGTGCCCCGACGAGCACCACGAGTCGATGCCGCCGATCGGGGTGCCGCTGGCGAACTACACCGCGTACGTCCTCGACCCGGCCGGCAACCTGGTACCCGTCGGCGTACCCGGCGAGCTGTACGTCGGCGGCGTCGGGGTCGCCCGCGGGTACGTGGGCCGGCCGGGGCTGACCGCCGAACGCTTCGTACCGGATCCGTTCGGCGCGCCCGGTGGCCGGCTGTACCGCACCGGCGACCTGGTGCGTCGTCGGGCCGACGGGAACCTGGAGTTCCTGGGTCGGGTGGACAACCAGATCAAACTGCGCGGGCTGCGCATCGAGCCGAGCGAGATCGAACACGTGGTGGGCGCGGACCCGCAGGTCGCCGAGGTGGCCGTGCTGGCCCGGGGCAGCGGTGCCGACGCGCGGCTGGTGGCCTACGTGGTGCCGGTGCCGGGCACCACGTTGGACCAGGCCAGGCTGCGTCAGTTTCTGGCCGAGCGGCTGCCGGCGTACCTGGTGCCGGGGCAGCTCGTGGAGCTGCCCGAGCTGCCCCGGGGGGCCAGCGGCAAGCTCGACCGCAACCGGCTCCTCGCGGAATCGGGCGGCGGCCCCGCCCCGGTGCCGACGGTGGCGCCCCGCACCCCCACCGAGGTCGTGCTCGCCGAGATCTGGGCCGAGCTGCTGACCGCCGACGGCTTCGGGGTGCACGACAGCTTCTTCGCCGTCGGCGGCAACTCGCTGCAGGCCACCCAGCTGGTGTCCCGGATCCGGGACCGGTTCGGGGTGACGCTGAGCCTGCGGGACGTCTTCGTCGGCGCGACCATCGCCCAGCTCGCCGAGCTGGTCGAGGAGCAGGAGCTGGCCGCCGCCTCGGACGACGAACTGGCCGACCTGCTGGCCACCCTGGAGGCGGCCCCGCCGGAGACCGGGGAGCGGCGGTGAGCGGCGACACCGGGCGGTTCCGCGCCGAGGTCAGGCGGTTCCTGGCCGAGCCACGGGTCCGGGACGCGGTGGTCGAGATCGCCCGCTATCCGGCCGGCCGGGAACCCGCGCTGCTGGACATCTACCGGTGGCTGGGCGAGCGGGGCTGGCTCGCGGCGGACTGGCCCACCCGGTACGGCGGCGCCGACCTCGGCCCGACGGAGGCGGCGGTCGTCACCGAGGAGATGGGGCTGGCCGGGGTACCGGACGACCTGCACGTGCTGAGCATCGACCTGGTAGGCGCGTTCGTGCTGCGACACGGCTCGGACGCCCAGCGCGCCGCGCACCTGCCCGCGCTGGCCCGGGGCGAGCGGATGGCGACCGTGCTCTTCACCGAGCCGGAGGCCGGTTCCGACCTGGCCGCGCTGCGCACCCGCGCCGAACCCGACGGCGACGGCTGGCGGCTCACCGGCTCCAAGATCTACAACCAGAAGTCGCAGTTCGCCGAGGTGGCGCTCTGCGCCGCCCGGACCACCGAGAGCCCGGTGCCGTTCCACGGGATCACGCTGTTCCTGCTGCCGCTGCGCTCGGCGGGCGTGCACATCGAGACCGTGCCCGGCATCGGCAACGACCAGTTCACCCTGGTCGTGATCGACGGCGTCCGGTTGACCGCCGACGACGTGGTGGGCCGCCCGGACGACGGCTGGCAGCTGATCAACGAACTGCTGCTGCGGGAACGCACCGGCATCGACTTCCACGCCAAGACCCGCCGCCAGTTCGAGCTGCTGGTGCGGCAGGCGGCGGCGACCGGCGCGCTCGACGATCCGGCGTACGCCGACCGGCTGGCCGACCTCGACGCCCGGCTGCGCGCCGGGCACGCGCTGGCCTGGGAGATGGTCGCCGACCTGGCGCGCGGCGAGCCCGATCCGGTGCGCTCGGCGATGGCCAAGTGGTTTGTCACCGAGCAGGTCCGGGACGTGATGGCGGCGGCCGGTGACGGCCTCGGCCTGGACCTGGCGCTGTCGGCCTGGGACGGCGAGGCACCGCAGGAGGGGTTGCTGGAGGCCGCCTACCGGGCCAGCCCCACCCAGCGGCTGGCCTCCGGCACTTCGGAGATCATGTTGTACCTGATCGCGACCAGCGGGCTGGAGCTGCAGTGAGCGCCGACTACCGGGAGCTGTTCGACCCCGAGCTGGTGCCCACCCTGCGCCGGCTCGGTGAACGCCCGATGGGTGCGGGAGCCGACGCGGCCGTCGACCCGGACGACCGGGTCGCCCGGCAGGCGGTCTGGCAGAGCCTGGTCGGTCTCGGCGCGCTGGCCTGGGCCGACCCGGACGCCGGTGCGCACCGGCCGGAGCCGTTGCCGGAGCTGGTGGAGCTGGCCGAGCTGATGGGCGAGAGCCTGTTGCAGAGCCCGTACCCGGACACCGTGCTCGCCGCGGAGCTGCTCGCCACGGCCGAGGCTGACAGCCCGGCGGCGCGCGAGGTGCGGGTCGCGATCGCCGCCGGTCGGTGTGCCGTCGCGGTGGCCCCCCGCACCGACGGCCGCACCGACCCGGCCGTGCCCGACCCGGTCACCGTCGACGACGACCGGATCCACGGGGTACGCCGGTTCGTCGCCTTCGCCGCCGACTGCGACCTGCTGCTGGTGCCGGCACCCGGCCCGGCCGGCACCGAGCTGCGACTGGTGCCCCGGGACCAGCCCGGGGTGCGCCTGCGTCGGCACGACGACACCGGCCGGGGCGACCTCTACCGGGTGGACCTGGACGGTGCCGCGACCCTGCCCGGTGGCTGCTGGCACGGCAGCCGGTACGCCGAGGCGATCGGCCGGGCCCGGCTGCGGCACGCCGCCTACCTCCTCGGCGGCGCCCGTGGTGCGGTCGAGTTGACCACCGCCCGGTTGCGGTCCCGTTCCGCCTTCGGCCAGCCGCTGGCGCGCAACCAGGCGTTGTCGTTCCGCCTGGCGGCGCTCACCGCCCGCCGGCACGCCGTGCTCGCCCTCGTCCGCCGCGCCGCCCGCGCCGACGGCCCGACACCCCTGGGTGACCCGGCGTACGCCGACCCGGTGCTGGCCGGGGCCCAGGCGCTGATGCTCGCCGCGGAGCTGGCCCGGGAGACCGCCGCCGAGGCGGTGCACCTGCACGGCGCGTACGGGCTGACCGAGGCGAGCGACGCCCAGCTCTACTTCCGTCGGGCGGTGGTCGACGCCGGCTGGTGGGGCACCCCCGCCCAACTGCGCCGAACCGCGGCGGACGCCCTGATCCGCCGGGCGACGGCGGATGCCGGCGGCTCCGGAGCGGTGGGTGGCTGAGATGTCGACGGGACCGGGGTGGCTCACCGACGACCGACGGGAACTGCTGGCCCGGCTGGCCGCCCAGCGTGGCGTGCGGCGGGGACCGGCCGGCGTCACCCCGCGCACCGGACCGGGCGCGCCGCTGTCGTACGCCCAGCGCCGGCTGTGGTTCCTCGACCGGCTCTCCGGCGGCAGCCCGGTCTACCACATCGCCGCCGGGGCCCGGCTGCGCGGACCACTGGACGTGGCCGCGCTGGCCACCGCGCTGACCACCCTGGTCCGCCGGCACGAGGCGCTGCGTACCGTCTTCCCGCCCGGCCCGGACGGCATCGCGACCCAGCTGCCCGCCGCGGCACCGCGCCTGATCGAGCTGCCCGCGCAGCCGTTGGCGGGTACCCCGGCCGAGGTCGAGCAGACCGCGCTGCGCCTGGCCCGGGAGATCGCCCGGGAGCCGTTCGACCTGCCCGCCGGCCCGCCGCTGCGGTGCCGCCTGCTGCGCCTGGCCGACGACGACCACCTGCTGGTAGTCGTCCTGCACCACATCGTCGCCGACGGGTGGTCGCTCGACCTGCTGCTCCGGCAGCTCCTCGACGCGTACGCCGAGGGGGCCGGCGGTGCGCAGTCCGAGTCGCGGTCGGGCCTGCAACTGGGGGACGTGGCGTGCTGGGAGCCCGGCTGGCTGGCCTCCGCCGAGGCGGCCAGCCAGCTCGACCACTGGCGGGCGAAGCTCGCCGACGCGCCCCTGCTGGAGCTGCCGACCACCCGGCCCCGCCCGCTCCAACCGACCTCGGCCGGCGACACCCACCGGTTCTCGATCGAGCCGCGGGTCGCGGGCCGGTTGGCGGCGCTCGCCGCCGAACACCGGGCGAGCCCCTTCCTGGCCGCCCTGGCGGGGACGGCGGTCGTCGCCGGCCGCTGGGCCGGCCAGGACGACGTGGTGCTCGGCACCCCGCACGCGGGACGCCACCGGCCGGAGCTGGCCGGTGTGGTCGGGTGCCTGGTCAACACGTTGCCGCTGCGGTTGCGACTGGACCCGGCGGACCGCTTCGTCGACCTGCTGGAGCAGGCCCGGGACACGCTGCTGGATGCGCACCAGCACAGCGCGGTGCCGTTCGACCTGCTGGTGGAGCGGCTCCGGCCGGAACGCGACAGCGGTGGCCGACCGCCGATCGTGGGACACCTGATCAGCTACGAGGACCGCCCGGTACGCCGGGTGCGGGTCGGTGAGCTGGAGGTCCGGTTCTTCCCGGTGGAGACCGGCACCGCGAAGTTCGACCTCTCCGTGGAGCTGGCCACCGCGCCGGACGGCGGTCTCGACGGGACCGTCGAGTACAGTACCGAACTCTTCGACCCCGACACCGCCGTCCGCTTCGCGGCCGGCCTGCGGACCGTCCTGGCCCACGCCACCGCCGACACCCGGCTGGCGGATCTGCCGCTGCTCTCCCCGGCCGAACGCATCGAGGTCGTCGAGCGGTTCGGCTCGGGCGGCCCGCCGACGGAGGGGTCCGAGGCCACCGTGCACGGCCTGGTCGAGGTGGCCGCCGACCGCTGGCCCGACCAGGTGGCGGTGCGCTCCGGCGGGCACCGGCTCAGCTACGCCGAGCTGGACACCGCGGCGAACCGGCTGGCGCACCTGCTGCGGGCCCGGGGGATCGGACCGGACCGACCGGTGGGTGTCGCGCTGCCCCGCGGGCCGTACCTGCTGGTCGCCCTGCTCGGGGTGCTCAAGGCCGGTGGCGCGTACGTGCCGCTCGACCCGGAGCACCCGCCGGCCCGGCTCGCCCAGATCGGTGCCGACGTGGCGGTGCCGGTCGTGCTCACCGTCGCCCGGCACCGGGCGGCGGTCACCGCAGCGGTGCCCGAGGGCACGCCGGTGCTGGAACTCGACGGGGCCGAAGTGTCCGCCGGCGGCCTCCCGCAGCACCGCCCCGAGCCGGTGGCCACCCCCGGTGACCTGGCGTACGTGCTGCACACCTCCGGCTCCACCGGCCGCCCGAAGGGGGCGATGAACACCCACCGGGCGGTGGTCAACCGGCTGCTCTGGATGCAGCAGGCGTTCGGGTTGCAGCCGGGCGAGGCGGTGCTGCAGAAGACCCCGCTGGGCTTCGACGTATCGGTGTGGGAGCTGTTCTGGCCGCTGCTCGTGGGCGCGCAGTGCGTGCTGGCCGAGCCGGGCGCACACCGCGATCCCGCCCGGCTGGCCGCCACGATCGCCGAGCACCGGGTGACCACCGTCCACTTCGTACCGTCGATGCTTGCGGGTTTCCTGGCCGCCGGCGCGGCGGCGGACTGCGGCGGGGCGCTGCGCCGGGTGGTCTGCAGCGGCGAGGAGCTGCCCCCGTCGCTGGTCGCCGCCTGTGCCCGGGAGCTGCCCGGTGCCGCCGTGTTCAACCTGTACGGCCCCACCGAGGCGGCCGTCGACGTGAGCTGGCACCGGTGCCGCCCCGAGGACGGGCCACGGGTGCCGATCGGCCGTCCCATCGCCGGGGTACGCCTGCACGTGGTGGACGGCCACGGCCAGCCGGTGCCGGTCGGGGTGCCGGGTGAGCTGCTGATCGCCGGGGTGGCCGTGGCCCGGGGGTACTGGAACCGCCCGGCGGCGACCGCCGAACGCTTCGTACCCGACGTGTTCGGTCCGCCCGGCGCGCGGGCGTACCGTACCGGTGACCGGGTCCGCTGGCTGCCCGACGGGACGCTCGACTACCTGGGCCGGCTGGACCGGCAGGTGAAGATCCGGGGCGTCCGGATCGAACCTGGCGAGATCGAGGCGACCCTGGCCGACCATGCCGACGTGGCCTCGGCCGTGGTCGACGTCCGGCCCGGACCGGACGGCGCCGCGCTGCTGCTGGCCTGGGTGACCTGCCCGGACGGGGCCACCCGGGCACCTGAGTTGCCGGCGGTGCTCCGGGCCCACCTGCGGGACCGGCTGCCCGCCGCGCTGCTGCCCGCTACCGTCACCGTGCTCGACGGGTGGCCGCTGAACGCCAACGGCAAGCTGGACCGCGCCGCGCTGCCGGTCGCCGCGCCGACGTCGCCGCAGGCCTTCGTCGCCCCCCGGGACGACACCGAACGCGCGGTGGCCGCCATCTGGGCGGAGGTGCTGGACGTCGACCGGGTCGGCGCGCACGACGACTTCTTCGCGCTCGGTGGCCACTCCATCGTCGCGGTACGGATCCTGACCCGGGTCCGTACCGTGCTCGGGGTCGAGGTGGCCCTGCCGGTGGTCTTCGCCGCGCCGACGGTGGCCGGGATGGCCGCGGCGGTCCGGGCCGCGCGAGCAGACGGCGGGTCCGCAGCGGCCCCGCCGACCATCGGCCGGGTGTCCCGCGAGCGGTACCGGGTCACCCGTCCCGCCGACCCCACCGACCGGAGAGCGTGACATGTCTGACGACGCCTACCTGCTGCCCGCCTCGTTCGGTCAGGAGCGGTTGTGGCTGGTGGAGCAGCTCCAGCCTGGTTCGCCGCTGTACCACGTGCCGGCGACGGCACGGCTGCGCGGCCCGCTCGACGTGGCGGTGCTGCAGCGCTGCCTGACCGAGATCGTCGAACGGCACGAGGCGCTGCGGACGGTGCTGCGGATGGAGCAGGGCGCGGTGTGCCAGCTCATCCGCGACTCGGTGCCGGTACCGCTGGAGGTGGTGGAGCCGGTCGACGATGCGTCGGCGGCGGTCGCGGCGGCCGTCCGGGAGCCGTTCGACGTCGGCGTCGGCCCGCTGATCCGCTGCCGCCTCCTGCGGCTCGCCCCGCAGGAACACCTCCTGGTGATCGTGGTGCACCACGCGGTCGCCGACGGCTGGTCGCTCGGCGTGCTCGTCCGGGAGCTGGGCGTCCTGTACGCCGCGCACCGCGAGGGGACGCCTGTCGAGCTGCCCGAGCTGGCGGTGCAGTACGCGGACTTCGCCGTCTGGCAGCGCGAGACGGCCGGTTCGGAGTCGCTCACCCGGCAGCTCGACTTCTGGCGCGGGCAGCTCGCCGGGGCGGCCCCGCTGCGGCTGCCGCCGGACCTGCCGTATCCGGCGGAGCCGCAGGCCACGGCGCACACCGCGGTCAGCCGGGTGCCGGCCGAGGTGCTGCACCGGTTGCGCTCGGGCGTCGACGCCTCGGTCACCGACTTCATGCTGATGCTCACCGCGTACGCGGTCGTGCTGGCCAGGTGGAGCGGGCAGCCCGAGGTGGTCGTCGCGGTACCGGTGGCGGGCCGGGACCAGGCCGAGGTCGAGCCGGTGATCGGGTTCTTCGTCAACACCCTGCCGCTGCGGGTGCCGGTCGGCGGCACGTCGACCTTCCGCGAGCTGCTCGGCGAGGTGCGTGACCGGTGGCTGGCCGCGCTGGCCAACGCCGAGCCGCCGTACGAGCGGATCGTCGAGGTGGCCGGGGTACGCCGACGGGCCGGCCGGCTGCCGCTGGCGCGGGCGATGTTCGGCCTCAACAACACCCCCTTCCCACGGCTGGGCCGGATGGGGGACCTCACCGTCGAGCAGGTGCCGGTCCCGGTGACGCACATCGAGTTCGACGTGCTGACCGAGCTGGCGACGGAGAACGACACCCTGGTCGCCTCCTTCGCGGTGTCGGCGGACCTCTTCGAGCAACGCACCGCCGAGCTGCTGGCCCGCTCGTTCCTCGACGTGCTGTCGGCGGCGGCCGACGACCCGGACCTCGACACCGCCGCGCTGCCCTGCGCGATCACCTCGGCGGTCGGCGCGCGGGGGGACGGCCCCGGCTACCCGGAGGAACCGGCGTCGGCCGGGGCACCGGCCGGAGCGCCGTCGGCGGGTACCGGCGGGGCCCCGCAGTCCCCCGCCGAGCAGCTGATCGCCCGGCTCTGGCGGGAGGTGCTCGACGTCGCGGTGGTCGACGTGGACGACGAGTTCTACGCCCGGGGCGGCAACTCGCTACGTGCCGTACGGGTGGTGATGGCGGCCCGCGAGTCCGGCCTCAGCCTGCCGGTGGAGGCGCTGATGGGCGAGCACACGGTGCGGCAGCTGGCCGCTGCCGCACACTGGGAGACCCCGGTCACGCCTTGAACCCACCCCCGTCCGGCCCGTCCAGTCTGCGCAGCGTGCGGACCGGTCGGGTGAGGACCGGCACCGCCGACAGCGCGACCACCGCCACCGCGATCCCCATCGTGGTACGCGAGCCGAGCGCGTCGACGAGCACGCCACCGGCCAGTGCGCCGACCGGGATCCCGCCGAACGCGATGAGCCGGTAGCTGGCGTTCATCCGGGCGTGCAGCTCCGACGGGGTGAGCAGTTGGCGCACCGTCACCGCGACGACGCTGCCGATCCCGCTGCCCGCCGAGCCGAGCAGGAAGCCCGCCGACCAGGCCACGATCGCCGTGCCCCCGGTGCCGGCCAGCGGCAGCGCCAGGTAGGCCAGCACGCCGAGGACCACCCCGGCGCCGACGGCCGGACCGTAGCCGATCCGCCGGATCAGCACCGGGGCGAGCAGCGCGCCACCGATGGCACCCACCCCGCCGGCGGTCAGCACCATGCCGTACACGAAGGTGCCCAGGTCCAGGTCGGTCACCACGCGGACCAGGAACGCGATCGCCAGCAGCTCCATCCCGAGGTTGTACAGGCCGGCGTGCACCACGATCGCCCGGATCGGCGGCGTCCGCCAGACCGCGCGCAGCCCCTCGGCCACCTCCCGGCGCAGGTTGCGTGGGCCGGTACGGGTCTCCGTCGGCTCCCGGTGCCGGATCAGCGCCAACGACAGCCCGGAGAACAGGTAACAGACGGCGTCCACCAGCAGGGTCGCCGGACCGCCGATCACCCGGACCAGCACGCCGGAGAGGGCGGGGCCGACCGTGCCGCCGACCGCCTGGTTGACGCCGAGCGCGCTGTTGGCCCCGTCGAGGCGGCTGCGGCCGACCATGGTCGGGACGTAGGCGAGGAGACTGATGTCGTACACCACCGACAGGCAGCCGCCGAGCAGGGCGATCAGGAAGAGCTGGGGGAGGGTGAGCACGCCCAGCCAGGCCGCGACGCTCACGGTGACCACCAGCGCGGCCCGGACGAGATCGCAGAGGATCAGCACCGGACGCCGGCTGCGGCGGTCGATCCAGACGCCGGCCAGCAACGGCAGAGCCAGGAACGGCAGCATGTACAACGCCTGCAGCACGCCCAACTGGGTGCCGGAGGCGTCCAGCTGGGCGATCGCCACCAGCGGCAGCACCGTCATGGTGACCTGGGAACCCAGCTGGGCCGTCGCGTCGCTGGCGAAGAGCAGGCGGAAGTCGCGGCTCCAACCGCGGTTACCCGGCTTGACGGCTTCGGTGGGACGGGCGGTCATCGGACTCCTCCGTCGGCGTGCCGACCGGCTCCGGCGGGTGACTGATCTGGATCCGCACGCAGCTGCGCGTTCGTACTCTCGCCGGCCTCGGCCGGGCCGGCCAGTCCGGGAAAGACCCGATGGTCGGCGGCCCGCCGGTCAGCGAGGGTGGTGCGGAATCGTCCGCGAGAGCTGCGCGAGACCGTCGCGGGGCGAGACCGTCGCGGGTGGCGGTGCGAAGGTGGGGCGCTCACGATGCCGGACAGCGAGTCGCGGGACCATCCGCTCGCGCCGAACCAGCAGGCGATGTTCTTCCTCCACCAGCTCGCCCCGGCCAGCACCGCCTTCACCATCGTCGTCGCCGCCCGGTCGGACGGCCCGCTGCAGCCGGAGCCGCTGCGGCAGGCGGTGACCGGCCTGGTCAACCACCATCCGGCCCTGCGGACCACCTTCCCGTCCGTCGACGGTGACGTGGTGCAGCGGGTGGCACCGCCCGCGCCGGTGGACGTCACCTGGCACCGCCCGGCGGCGGGCACCGACACCGACCGGCTGGTCACGTCGCTGGCCGAGCGGCCGTTCGATCTGGCCACCGGGCCGGTGCTGCGGGTGGACGTGATCGACGACGGTGCCGCCGGACCGCTGCTGCTGCTGGTCGTCCACCACCTCGTGGCCGACCTGTGGTCGATGCAGATCGTCGCCGCCGAACTCGGCGAGCGGTACGCCGCCGCGCTGGCCGGTACCGCCTGGCCCACCCCGGTACGGCCGGTACCCGGCTTCCCGCAGCTCGCCGCCGACCAGCACCTGCGGCTCGCCGGGGCGCGCGGCACCGAGCTGCGCGAGTTCTGGCGCGCGGAGTTGCACGGCGCGCCGACCACCCTCGACCTGCCCACCGACCGGCCGCGCCCACCGGTCCGGCAGTTCGGCGGCGACACCGCCCGGTTCTCCCTCGATCCGCAGCTCACCGCAGCCCTACGCGGGCTCGCCGAGCGCACCGGCACCACCCTGTACACCGTGCTGTTGGCGGCCTACCAGATCCTGCTGCACCGGCACACCGGGCAACCGGAGGTGCTCGTCGGCTCACCGGTGCACGGGCGGCGCGCGGGCGGTCTGCGTACCGTCGGGTTCTTCGTCAACACGGTGGTGATGCGCGGCCGGATCGTGGCCGGCGAACCCGGCACCGCGCTGCTGGCCCGGCTGCACGCCACCACCCGGGCGGCGCTGCGGCACGCCGAACTGCCGTTGACCGAGGTGGTCCGGGGGCTGCGGGTGCCGCGCGATCCCAGCCGGGCCCCGCTGGTGCAGGCGCTGTTCAACCTGATGCGCCCGGTCGGCCCGCAGGCCACGGCGTTGGCCGGGTTCGCCACCGGGGTGCCGGCGACCGCGCTGTCGATGGGGCCGCACCGGATGACCCCGGTGCCGGTGGCGCAGCGGCACAGCCAGCTCGACCTCACCCTGACCGTGGCGGAGGTCGGCGACCGGCTGCACGGCCAGCTGCAGTACGACACCGCCCTGTTCGACCGCTCCACCGCCGACCGGTTCACCGCCCGGTTGCGGACCCTGCTCGCCGCCCTGGCCGCCGAACCGGACCGTCCGGTGGGGACGCTGCCGATGCTCGACGCCGCCGAGCGGGACACCGTGCTGCACGCCTGGAACGACACCGCGATGCCGTTCCAGCCCGCCGACGACCTGGGCGGTCAGGTCGCCCGGCAGGCCCGGCGTACCCCGGACGCCCCGGCCGTGCGGGGCCCGGACGTCCGGCTCGGCTACGCCGAGCTGGACCGGGCGGCGAACCGGTTGGCGCACCGGCTCGTCGCGGCGGGCGCCGGGCCCGGCCGGATCGTCGGGCTGCACCTGGAACGCGGTGCCGCGCTGGTGGTGGCGGCGTTGGCGGTGCTGCGTACCGGGGCCGCCTACCTGCCGCTCGACCCGGAACTGCCGGCGGACCGGTTGGCGTTCATGGTGGCCGACGCGCGGCCCGTCGTGCTGCTCACCGACGCCGAAACAGCGGTCCCGGCCGCCGACCTGCCGACCCTGCGGCTTCCGACACCGACCGCCGACCCGGCGGACCCCGGCCCGCCGGTGGTGCGGATACCCCCCGAGAGCAGCGCGTACGTCATCTACACCTCGGGCTCGACCGGCCGGCCCAAGGGGGTGGCGGTACCGCACCGGGCGCTTGTCAACTTCCTGGCGGCCATGCGGAGGCTGTTCGACTTCGGTCCCGGGCACCGGATGCTGGCGGTGACCACCTTCTCCTTCGACATCGCCGTACTCGAACTGTTCCTGCCGTTGGTGACCGGCGGCAGCACCGAGATCGTCACCCGGGACGTCGCCGCCGACGGCCACGAACTGCGTCGTCGGCTGACCGACGGTGCCGTCACCCACCTGCAGGCCACCCCGGTGACCTGGCAGCTGCTGCTCGACGCCGGCTGGCGCGACGGTGCCGCGATCACCGCCCTGTGCGGCGGCGAGGCGATGCCGGCCGCCCTCGCGGCGCGGCTGACCGGCGTCGCCGGCCGGGTGTGGAACATGTACGGCCCGACCGAGACGACGATCTGGTCGGCCGCCGCCCGGGTCGACGGCGGCCCCGGCCCGGTGCCGATCGGCCGGCCGGTGGGCAACACCCAGGTGTACGTCCTGGACGCCGCGATGCAGCCGGTGCCGCCCGGAGTGGTCGGCGAGATCTACCTCGGTGGTGCGGGGGTGGCGCACGGCTACCTGCACCGCCCCGGGCTGACCGCCGCCAGGTTCCTGCCCGACCCGTACGGCCCGACCCCCGGCGGGCGGCTCTACCGCACCGGTGACCTGGGGCGGTACCGCCCCGACGGGCAGCTGGACTACCTCGGGCGTACCGACCTGCAGGTCAAGCTCAATGGGCTGCGGATCGAGCTGGGTGAGATCGAGGCCGCGTTCGAGGCCCAACCCGGGGTACGGCGGGCCGCGGTCACCGTGCACCGGCGGGACGGCCGGACCCCGGTGCTCGTCGGCTACCTGACCGCCACCACCGCACCCACGGCGGACGACCCGACCCGGCAGGCCGACGGGGCCCGGCTGCGTTCCTCGGTGGCCCGGACCCTGCCCGGGTACATGGTCCCGTCGACCCTGGTGTGGCTGGACGAGTTGCCGCTCACCGCGAACGGCAAGGTCGACCGGGCCGCGCTGCCCGCCCCGGAGCAGGCGGCGACGGGGCGGGTGGTCGAGCCGCCCGCCGGACCGGTCGAGCGGGACATCGCCGCCCTGGTCGGTGAGCTGCTGGGCGGCGTCGAGGTCGGTCGCACCGACAACCTCTTCGAGTTGGGCGGCGACTCGCTGACCATGTCCCGGCTGGTCATCCGGTTGCGGGACAGCTTCGGGGTGGCCGTACCCCTGCACCAGCTCTTCGACGACCCCACCGTGGCGCGGCTCGCCGCGCTGGTCTCCACCGCCGCCGACGGTGCTGCTTCGGCGGCCTCCGGCGGTCCGCCGCCGGCCGCCGCCGGTGGGTCGGCGCCGGCGCCCGCCGTGACCCGGGTGGACCGCAGCCGGTACGTCGCCGGCCGGGCCGGCGGTGCCCTGCGGCTGCCCGAATCCCTCCGTCGTCCGAAGCACGTGGACTGAGTACCGTGGAGCGCCCATGCAGCCGATGATCTTTCCCACCTCGTACGCCCAGCAGGGGCTGCTGACCTTCGAGCGGCTGCACCCGGGCACGGCGACGTACCACGTCGCGTTCGCGCTCTGGCTGCACGGACCGCTGGACACCGCCGCGCTGACCGCCGCCGTCTCCGCCGTGGTCGAGCGGCACGAGTCGCTGCGGACCACGTTCACCGTGCTGGACGGCGAGGCGGTGCAGCTGGTCGACGCCGGGGCCGGGCCGGTGGTCACCGAGCACGACCTGAGCGCCGATCCGGCGGCCGGCACCGTCGAGGCGGTCCGCCGCCGGCTCACCGCAGCGGTCGCCGAGCCGTTCGACCTCACCCGGTCCGCGGTGCGCCTCGACCTCTACCGGCGTACCGCCGAGGAGCACGTCCTGGCGGTCACCCTCCACCACGCCGTCGCCGACACCTGGTCGTGCGCGGTGTTCGTCCGGGACCTCTCCACCGCGTACACCGCCGCCCGGGACGGCCGGTCGCCCGAGCTGCCCGAACCACCCGTGCAGTACGTCGACTACGCGGTGTGGCAGCACGACCGGTTGGCCGGCCCGGAGGTGGCGGAGCTGGAGACGTACTGGCGGGAGACGCTGGCCGGGGCGGCGCCGACGCTGGAGCTGACCGGCGACCGGGACCGGCCGGCCGTGCCCTCGTTCGCCGGGGCCACCCTGCCGGTCGCGCTCCCGCCCGAGCTGGTGGCGGCGGTGACCGCGACCAGCCGTCGGCTGCGCAGCACCCCGTTCGTGGTCATGCTCGCCGCCTTCCAGGCCGTCGTCGCCCGGTCCACCGGCCGCACCGACGTGCTCGTCACGACCAGCGTCGCCACCCGTACCCCCGAGGTGGAGGACCTGATCGGCTGCTTCCTCAACGTCCTGCCGATCCGGGTGTCGGTGGCCGGCGAACCGTCGTTCACGGAGCTGGCCGACCGGACCAGGACGGCCGTGCTGGGTGCCTTCGAGCACCAGGACCTGCCCTTCGACCGCATCGTCGAGCAGGGGCCACGCCCGCGCGACCTGCGGCACCAGCCGCTGAGCCAGCTCATGTTCGGGGTGCAGAACGCCCCGATGCCGCAGCCGGAACTGGCCGGGCTGACCGCGGAGGCGGGCCTGGTCGCCCGGGGGGTGGCCCAGTTCGACCTGGACATCCAGCTCTGGGCCGCGGGGGAGCGGATCGAGGGCTTCTGCGAGTACGCCACCGACCTGTTCGACTCGGCGACCGTGCAGCGGCTGTGGGACCGGTTCGTGGCGCTGCTGCAGGACGCCACGACCGACGGGGACCGGCCACTGTCGCAGCTCGCCCCGCTCGACCCGACCGACCTGCGCCGGGCGCTGACCGCCGGTGGCCCGACCCCGGCACCGGCCGCCCCGGCCGACAGCCCGGCCGCCGACGGTTTTCCGGACCTGGCCGGCTCCCCGGATGCCGGTGACTCTGCGGACCCGGCGGTGGCCGCCCTGTCCCCGGCCGCGCTGCGCCGCTGGGTCGGCGTGCTGGCCGAGCACGCCGCACTCCGGCCCGACGACCGGGTGCTGGACCTGTCCGATCCGGACAGCCCGGCGTCCGCCGCCTGGTCCTGGCACGTCCGCGCGGCTGGTGCCACTTCCGTCGTACCGCCGGCTGGCGCCGGCTCCGTCGTACTGTCGGCTGGCGCCGGCTCCGTCGAGCCGTCGGTCGAGCGGGTGGCCGACGCCGCGCAGTGGGCCCGGCTGGCGCTTGCCGAGCAGGTCACCGTGCTGGCCGGGCCGGCGGCGGAGCTGGCCCGCCTCGCCGCGCTACCGGAGACCGGCCCGCTGCCCGCGCTGCGCCGGCTGGTCGTCGACGGTCCACTGTCCGAGGCGGTGGCCGGCTGGTTCGCGGCCAGGGCACCCGGCCTGGCCACGGTCGCCCTGCTCGGTGGGGTCGAGGCGGGCGGCCCCACGCTGGTGCTCGGTCCGTGGCGTGGGTCGCGGATCGCCGCCCGGCTGCTGCCCGGTGGCCGGGCGGCGATCGTCGATCCGGACGGCCGGCTGGTCGCCCCGGGCACCCCCGGCGAACTCCTGCTGGCGGCCGGGCCCGATGCGTTCGCGGGACGCCCCGGTGGTCCGGACGACCTGGTCGACCACCCCTACGCGGGGGTGGACCCGGCGACACCGTCCGGGACCCGGCTGTGGCGCTCCGGACTCGCCGCCCGCCAGGCCGTCGACGACAGCATCGAACTGCTCGGCACCGGCCGGTCCGACCCGACCGGCACCGAGCGGGTGACCCCGGACCGGCACATCGAGCCGCGCGATCCGGTCGAGACGGTGCTCGCCGAGATCTGGGGCTCGGTCCTGCAGGTCGGCCCGGTCGGCGTGCACGACGACTTCTTCGCGCTCGGCGGGCACTCCGTCGCCGCCATGCGGATCGCCGCGCTCACCGGCGACACCCTCGCGGTCGAGCTGCCCGTGCGTACCCTCTTCGAGCTGCCGACCGTGGCGGCGCAGGCCGAGTTCCTGGTCGAGGCCGGGCGGGCCGCGGCCGTCGACGTCACCGCCGCGGCCGAACTGGCGCTCTCCGTCGGCCGGCTCTCCGAGGAGGAGGTACGCGCGATGCTCGCCGACGGTCCGTCAGGCGCCTGACGGCGCGTTGACGACGCACCGGCGTGCCGGCCGAGGTCCGTCAGGTGCCGGACGGCTTGTCGTTCGCCCGTTCGGCCTCGCCGCGCTCGACGCAGAACTCGTTGCCCTCGGGGTCGGCCAGCACCACCCAGCCCTTGCCGTCGGGCTTGCGCCGGTCGTCGACCAGGCTGGCCCCGGCCCCGAGCAACCGCTCGACCTCCTCGTCACGGGTGCCGGAGCGGGGCGCGATGTCGAGGTGTACCCGGTTCTTGCCCGCCTTGGCCTCCGGCACCTGCACGAAGAGCAGCACCGGTGATCCCCCGTCCGGCGGGACCACCGCGCACTCGTCGTCGCCGGGCTCGTCCTCGGTGTCGAGCGGGAAACCGGTGACCACACTCCAGAACTGGGCCAGGGCGTACGGCTCACGGCAGTCGATGGTGACGTGACGGATGACGGCGGGCACGGGACTCCTGTCGATCGAGGTGGCCGACGCTCGCGGCGGAGCGCCGGCGATGGGCCGGTAGGGTACAAGCGTGCCAACCTCCGACACCAGCCAGCGACTGCGGGTGCTGCCCGGCCGATGCACGATGGAGCTGGCTGCCGACGGTTCCGTACCCCCGGCTGAGTGGATCGCCCTGGTCAGGGCCCCCGAAGGGCTCACCGTGATCCGGCCGGTGGCCGCCGGTGAGAAGCCCGCCGAGGGCACCTGGATCGCCCTCTACACCGGTGACCAGGCCCATCCGGTGGACCTGCCCGGCATGCTCTCCGCACTGCTCGTGCCGTTGGCGCAGGCCGGGGTGCCGGTCTTCGTCGCGTCCACCCACCACGCCGACCTCGTGCTGGTGCCGGAGGATCGGCGCGCCGACGCGCTGACCGCCCTGCACGACGCCGGTCACACCGTCGCCGACTGACCGCACTGAGCCGGACCGGCACCGACCGGTCCGGACCGGCACCGAGCCGGCCTGGGCCCGCGTCGGACCGGCCGCAGCGGGTCAGACCACGGCGCGGCCGTGGCTGCCACCGCGTCGACCCTCCGTGCGCCGTAGGTCGGCGGTGATGTTGGTACGCCGCAGCCAGCGGTCGGTGCCGTCGTAGCGGGCCTTGAAGGGCCGTCGGCCGTGCACCGCCCGCTTGTTGTCCACGACCAGCAGTTCCCCGGTGGTCAGCGGCACGTCGGTCATCCGCCGGGCGAACGTGTCGATGAGGACCTGCTGGGCCCGCTCCGCCTCCTCGTCACCCAGGTCGCGCTGCATGAAGGCCGGGTCGATCCGGATCATCGGGGCCTGCGGGTCGCCGGTCAGGATCGGGATGTGGTGCTTGCCGGTGTTCAGGTCGGCGATCAGGTCGAAGGCCAGCTGTTGCATCGCGTCGTCGGTGACCCCGGTCGTGGCCTGGTTGAACGAGGCGGTGTGCGACTCGTCGGGCAGGATGACGAAGCGCCTGGCGAAGAGCGTCCGTACCGTCTCGGCGTCCAACGGCAGCGCCTCGGTGGTGGCGAAGGTGGTCGGCACCAGATCGTGGTTGCGCAGGCAGAGCAGCATGATCCAGTCCGCCCGGTCCTCGTGGAAGGCGTCCTCGTTGTGCCAGTCCAGCTCCACCGTCGAGCTGGAACCGAGCTGGTCGTTCTCGTGCTGCGTCACCGGGAACACGTCCAGGAAGAGCTGACCCTTCTGCTGGCTGAGGAACGAGAACGGGTCACCGAGCAGCGACGCGAGCAGCGCCAGCAGGGCGGTCGCCCGGTGCAGCTCCGGCCGGTCGGTGACCTCGCTGTAGCTGGCCGGGGTGGGGCCGAGGGCCGACTCGTCGAGCGGCAGGCCGGCCAGCACCAGACCGCCGTACGGCCGGCCGGTGAGCCGGAACTCGGTGAGCGTCTCCCGGACCCGCTCCGGCAGCCGGTGCGCCAGCACGGCGAGCCGACCGAGCTGGTGTTCGACGGGCAGCGCCTGCGGTCCGGTCAGCGCCTCGTCGACGAGGCCGGTCAGCTCCTCGCGCTCAGCGGTGGAGAGAGTGAGGCGAGCAATCGCTGTGTGCCGCTGTTCGCTGCCCTCGATGGTCGACTTGCTCATGCCGTACCTCGCCTTTGCCGGCGGACACGCACGCCGTCGGCGGCCTGCCCGCAAGATCGCCGGATCGCCGACGGATGTGGACTGGTCCCAGGCTCGCAACGACCCCCCTGCCAGGGCAGTCAGGTGGATACCCGACTGCCTCGGTCACCCGCGCGGGGGGAGTCTCGGTGAGTGGTGGAGAGAATTGCGCGGATCGACCGGCGGGCCTACGCCGCTGGCCGGGCTGGTGCCGGCCGGGCAGCCACCGCCGCGCCGACGGCACACCGGACCGTACCGTTGGCACCGGCCGAGGAGCCCTGGTGGCTGGCCCACCGGTGGTCGGACCGGGCCGGAGCCGTACACGTGGTGGCCCGGACCGCCCTGGACACCCCGGTCGAACCGGCCCGTCTCGACGTGGCGCTGCGTGCCGTCGCCGCCGAGCACGACCTCTGGCGCCACCGCTGGGCCGACGGCGCCGAGGGCCCGGTCCGGTGGTCCGAGCCGAATGCCGTCCCCGCCGGCCCGGCCGTGCTGACCGATCCCACCGAGACCGAGTCGGCCGAGCTGGTCGAGCGGCGGTTCGAGCTGGCGACCGACTGCCCGGTCCGGGTGGCGTTGCTGCGCCGTACCGACGGTCCCGACGAGCTGCTCCTGGTCGGGCACCGGATCGCGGTTGACGAGTGGACCGCGCCGGCCCTGCTCACCGCGATCGCCACCGCCGCCGGCCAGCCTCCCGCCGACCGACCCGATCCGGCCCGGACCCCCACCGACGACCCGGCCGACATCGACCCGGCCGGCACCGATCCGGCCGACATCGATCCGGCCGTTCCCGATCCGGCCGGGGCCGGACCGGCGGGGAGCGACCCGGAAAGCGCCGGTCCGGGCGCGTCCGACGCGGCGGTGGTCGATCCGACACCGCCGCCGGCCGGCGGGACGACCGGCCTGTGGACCGGCGCGGACCGCACGGGACCGGCGACATGGACCGCCGCGACCCATGATGTCGACCTCCCCCCGACCCTCGCGGCCACCCTGACCGCCAGGTCGGGTGACGAACTGCTCGCCGTGCTGGCTGCCGCGTGGAGTGTCCTGCTCAGCCGGTACGGCGGCGGTGGCCGGTCCGCGGTGCTCGGTACCCTGCGCCGGCCGCCGGCCGACGGCACCTCCACCCACGCCACCTCCAGCATCGACACCTCCGTCGTCGCCACCCCGGCCGTCCTGCACCTGCCGGTGACCGGCCTGAGCTGGCGCGCGTTGACCGCGCACGCCGCCGCCGGCCTGGCCCGGGCGAGCCTCGACCGGACCGGGTTCACCGACGTCGTACGGGCCGCCGCACCCGCCCGGGAGCCGGGCCGCCATCCGCTGTTCCAGACCACTGTCGCGCTGGTGGAAGCAGCCGGCGCGGCTCTGGTCATCCCGGCTCTGGGCCGGCTGGACCTGGCCGTGTGGGCGTTCACCGGCGGCCCCGACGGCCTGCGGGTACGCCTGGCGTACCAACCCGCGCTCTTCGCCGCCGAGCAGGTACGGGCGGTCGGCGGCCACCTGCTGCACCTGCTCGGCCAGGCCGTCGCCGACCCGGAGGCCGCGGTCGGATCGGCGACGCTGCTGTACCCCGAGGAGGTGCGCGGACTGGTCGAGATGGGTCGTGGCCCGGTGTCCACCGGCGACGACCGGCGGTCCCGGAACCTCGTCGAGCTGGTGGACGAATGGTCGGCGGGCACTCCCGGGGCGACCGCACTGCGCTTCGACGGCCGGGGCTACACCTACGGCGAGCTGCGGGCCCGCTCCGAGCGGGTGGCAGCGGCCCTGACCGAGCTGCGGATCGCGCCGGAGGAGATCGTCGGGGTGCTGTTCGAGCGGGGGCCGGCGCTGCCGGTGACCATGCTCGGGATCCTGCGGGCCGGCGGTGCCTACATGCCGCTGGACCCCGACCATCCCGTCGAGCGGCTCGGCTACCAGATCGGCGACGCCCGGTGCGGGCTGGTGGTGACCACGGCGACGCTCGCCGCGCGGCTGCCGGCCGGCGTCCGTACCGTCATCGTCGACCCCGCCGACCCGGGCGGCGCACCGCCGGCCACCGCACCGGAGGGCCGCGCGCCGGAGGGCACCGCAGCGGAGGGCACCGCGCCGGAGCCGGGCCGGACCCCTGCGATCGACGGGCACCGGCTCGCGTACGTGATCTACACGTCGGGTTCCACCGGGCGGCCGAAGGGCACGCTGGTGCAGCACGGCTCGGCGGTCAACTACGTGTTGCACTGCCGCGACCGGTTCCCGATCGGGCCGGGGGACCGGATCCTGCAGTTCGCCAACCCCTGCTTCGACGTGAGCGTCTTCGACATCTTCGCCACCCTGGCCAACGGCGCGACGCTGGTGCACGCCCCACGGGCCGCGTTGTACGACCCGAGGGAACTCGCCGTGGTGCTGCGCACCGAGCGGATCACCGCAGCCGACCTGCCACCGGTCATCCCGCAGCTGCTCGATCTCGACGGCTTCGAAGACCTGCGGATGCTCAACGTCGGCGGCGAGGAGATGCCCGGTGACCTCGCCCCGCGCTGGCGGACCCCGGAGCGGGAGGTGCACAACATCTACGGCCCGACCGAGGTGACGGTGACCTCGACGGAGTACCGCTTCCCGTACCCGGCGCCGCCCGGCCGACCACCGATCGGCCGGCCGCTCACCAACCTCACCGCCTACGTCACCGACGAGTTCGGCGACCTGACCCCGGACGGGGTCCCCGGTGAGCTGCGGATGGGCGGCGACGGGGTGGTGCGCGGCTACCTGCACCGGCCGGCGCTGACCGCCGAGCGGTTCCAGCCGGATCCGCACGGCCCGCCCGGCTCCCGGGTGTACCGCACCGGTGACCTGGTGCGCTGGCTGCCGGACGGCAACCTCGACTTCCTCGGCCGGGTGGACCGTCAGATCAAGTTGCACGGCAACCGGATCGAGCCGGGCGAGATCGAGGTCGCGTTGCGGCTGCACCCGGACGTGCGCAACGCCGTGGTCGACCTGTACCGCAAGCCCGCCGGGGACCAGGACCTGATCGCCTACCTGGTGGTCGCCGCCGGGGCCACGATGGGCGTGGCCGAGTTGCGGGACTTCCTGCGCGACCGGCTGCCCGCCCGGTTCCTGCCGAACCGCGCGATCACCGTGGACAGTCTGCCGTTGACCTCGAACGGCAAGGTGGACCGGGTGGCGCTGGCCCGGCTGGCCTCGGCGCAGGGCGGCGCCACCGTTCCCCCGTCGCCGCTCAACGACCGGCTCGCGGTGCTCTGGTGGCGGGCCCTCGGTCGGGCGCCGGCGGACAGCCCCGGGGCGCAGGACTTCTTCGACGCGGGTGGCACCTCCATCGGTGCGCTCGCCCTGTGCCAGGCGGTGCGGGACAGCTTCGGTACCCGGATCACGATGGACGCCTTCCTCGCCGATCCGACCTTCGCCGCGGTGGTCACGGCGGTGCTGCGGGGGCTGCGGGACCGCGGTTCGGGTGGGCGTACCGGATAACGGGAGGAGACGGGGCAGCGGACGGGCCCGGTGCCACCGGTGCCGGGCCCCATCGGCGACCATCGACCAACCGTGATCACGTTCGGTGATCGACTGGATCGTTGCTGTTGCCGTGCTTCGTTAGCATGGTGGACATGACCCCCGAGCGCAGGCGTGGTGGTGTACCGCCGGTCGGCCGGCAGGAGGCCCGCGACCGTCTCTGGTTGGCGGTGGCCTCCGGTGTGGTCGCTCTCGTCCTCCTGGCCTATCTCGGCCACCGTGGCTACGTGGAGCTGGGCGCGTCCGGGGCCCACCGGGCGGGCACCCTGGTGGTGCAGCAGGCCGAGGCCGTGGCGGTCGGCTACCGCAGCCTCGACGACGGGTACGGCGGCGGCAGCGTGCAGGAGGTCCGGTACCGGCTGCCCGGCGGCGGTGAGCGGACCTCCGTGCTGCGGGACCGGGCTGCCTACCTCACCGTCGAAGAGGGGCAGACCGTGCGGGTGGGTACGTGGCGCGGGCACCTCGTGACCGTCGAGGACCAGTACGTGCGCGACCCCTGGCCGCCGGGGGTCATGCTGGTCTCCACGCTGTTGCCGCCGGCGTTCGTGCTGATGGTGGTGCAGCTCTACGGGGTGTGGCGCCTGCGCCGGGAGCGGAGCTTCGGGGGT
The DNA here is from genome assembly GCF_049179195.1 of Micromonospora sp. WMMA1923. NCBI lineage: Bacteria > Bacillati > Actinomycetota > Actinomycetes > Micromonosporales > Micromonosporaceae > Micromonospora > Micromonospora sp. WMMA1923. The sequence continues at coordinate 5,472,885 of NZ_JBMHLZ010000001.1, read as the reverse complement.
GGCTCCGGCCGGGCCTACGCGGTTGCCGCCGCCGTGCTCGCCTTCGTGACCGGCTTCGTCGCCACGGGCGTGGGCGGCGTCGGATGGCTGCTGCCGGCGGCCATCCTGGCGGCGAGCGCCCTGGTGCCACTGGCGTGGTTCGCCGTCCGGGAGATCGGCGGGCGCCGCGCCGCCGCGCGCGGGTAGCTGCGGTCCCGATCCTGCAACAAACCTGCACGTCTCTGCCCTTGCGTGGGTGGCAAGCGCTTTCCTACGGTGGTGTTACATCGATGTTTCGCTGTATGGCCAGGCTGAGGGCGCGAAGACGTAGCCACCTGCTCACTTGCGAGGAGTCCCACCGTGAGAACTTCCGTGCGACACCGGCTTCTTGCCGGCGGTACCGCCGTGGTCGCCGCAGCCGTGGTGGCTGCGGCGCTGCCGGTGACCCAGGCGTCGGGTGCGGCGGACGGCCCCGCCGGCACGTCGGTAAACGCCAACGCGACGAACCTCAGCCTCGGGGCTGGCTCCGACGGCTCCAGCAAGGCCAGCGGCACCAGCTACGGCAACGTGCTCGACGGGAACATGGGCACCTGGTGGTCGCCGTCCGGTTCGACCGGCCGGATCTCGATCAAGTGGGGTGCGGCCACCACGGTGGCCTCGGTCAACATCAGGGAGGCGGCCGGCGCCGTCGGGGTCATCGGCTCCTGGCGGCTGGTCAACAACGACAACGGCGCGGTCCTGGCCAGCGGTACCGGGGCCGGAGCAGTATCCTTCACCGCCACCTCGCTCCGGAAGATCAACTTTGAGATCACCGGGGCGAGCGGCACGCCGCGGATCGCCGAGTTCGAGACGTACGCCGCCGGCACCACCCCGCCGACCACCCCGCCGCCGACGACCCCACCCACCACCCCGCCGGGCACGCCTCCGCCGTCGACCCCACCCCCGTCGAGCGGCACCCTGTACGTGGCACCGACCGGCACCGACGGCGCGGCCGGCACGCTTGCGAACCCGACCACGCTCACCTCCGCGATCACCCGGATCGCCCCCGGCGGCACGATCTTCCTGCGCGGTGGCACCTACCGCTACTCGCAGACCATCACCATCGGGCAGGGCAACAACGGCACGTCGAGCGGCCGCAAGAACATCTTCGCGTACGCCGGCGAGACCCCGGTCCTGAACTTCTCGGCGCAGAGCGAGGACCCGGCCAACCGGGGACTCGCCATCGGCGGGTCGTACTGGCACGTCCGGGGCATCGTCGTCGAACGGGCCGGGGACAACGGCATCCTGCTCGCCGGCAACAACAACATCATCGAGCGCGTGGTGACCCGGCACAACCGGGACTCCGGGCTGCAGCTCTCCCGGCTGATCGCCAACGCACCCCGGGACCAGTGGCCGTCGAACAACCTCGTGGTCAGCACGGAGTCGCACGACAACGTCGACTCCGACGGTGAGGACGCCGACGGCTTCGCCCCGAAGCTGACCGTCGGCCCGGGCAACGTCTTCCGCTACACCGTCTCGCACAACAACATCGACGACGGGTACGACCTCTACACCAAGAGCGACACCGGGGCGATCGGCGCGATCACCATCGAGTCCTCCCTGGCGTACGGCAACGGCACGCTGAGCAACGGCGGTCAGGCCGGCAACGGTGACCGCAACGGCTTCAAGCTCGGCGGCGAGGACATCGCGGTGAACCACACCATCCGGGGCAACATCGCCTACGACAACGGCAAGCACGGGTTCACCTACAACCGCAACCCGGGCACGATGACGGTGTCGAACAACGCCAACATCGGCAACACCGAGCGCAACTTCAACTTCGACGGTGGCTCCTCGGTGTTCCGGAACAACACCTCCTGCGACAGCGGCTCGAACGACCGGATCATCGGCAACGCCGACAGCTCCAACCAGTTCTGGTCCGGTTCCAACGGCTCCCGGTGCTCCGCGTACACCGGAGCCCTGGGTTGGTCCTTCGCCTCCGACGGTCGCCTCGTGGTGACCTTCGGCGGCCGGGTGGTCACCCCGTAACCAGCACGGACGGTGCCGGCGTCACCGCAGCGGTGACGCCGGCATCCGCGCGCCGCGCTGTCCGGGTCGATGCCGGTCGGCGAACCTGACATCTTCCTCACGTGGGCCCGACAGGCTGGCTCCAGTCCGCCGGGAGGTGGGCCGGAACGGACCGGGAGCGTCCCGGGCCGACCGGAGACGAAGGGCGATGCCATGCGCAGGAGTCGGGTGCTGTTGGTAGCTGCCGTCGCGTTGGTCGCGTTGTCGGCCTGCGGGAGCGCGGACGCCAGGCCGCCAGCGAAGGACGACGCGCCGCAGGTGGCCACGTTGGCCACCGCGGAACCGGAACGCACCGGCTCCGCGGAGCCGAAGAAGGAACGTCCGCGCCAGCGGCTCGACACCACGTCGGAGGAGTTCCTGGCGATGCTCGGGCCGTACAACGCGTGCATGGCCGAGCAGGGCATCCCTGGCAAGAACGGCAGCGCGCCAAGGCCGACCAGCGAGGCCGAGATGGAGACGTTCGAGGCGGCCAACCGGGTCTGCGAGCCGCAGTTCTATCCGCTGCCGCCGTGGGAGAAGGACCCGGCCAACCCGGAGGCCCGGGACTTCGCGCTCGACGTGATGAAGTGCCTGAAGGCCCAGGGCGTCAGGTACGTGGAGGTCGACGAGGACGGCATCTCCCTGGCCTTCGGCGGTGACCAGAACGACTCCCGTTCGATCAGCATGGGCCTGGACCTCGCGCCGGAGTGCGAGCGGAAGGTGGCCGCCGAGTTCAAGTGACCCGGCGACTGACAGCAGGCGCGGCGGCCGGATTCCCCGGCCGCCGCGCTTCTTCGTCCGTCCGGCTGCTCAGCCGGCGGCGAGGGCCTGCGTCGGGGGCAGCCGGGCCGCGCGTACACACGGGTAGACGCCGGCGAGCACGCCGATCACGACGGCCCCGCCGACGCCGACGACCGCCGACTCGCCCGGCACCACCAGCGGCCACCCCTGCCAGCTGGCGTACCCGACGGTGATGAGCAGTCCCAGCGTCGTGCCGACCAGGCCGCCGAGCACCGCGAGCACCACCGACTCGGTCAGGAACTGCCCCCGGATCTGCCCCCGGGTCGCCCCGAGGGCCCGTCGCAGGCCGATCTCGGCGCGTCGCTCCAGGACCGAGACGACCATCGTGTTGGCCACCCCGATCCCGCCGACGAGCAGCGCGACCCCGGCCAGGGCCAGGAAGAGTACGGAGAAGCTGCCCTCGGTCGCCCGCTTGGCGGCCAACGCGTCCGAGGGCCGGCTCACCACCACCTGGCCCGGTCTCTCCGGTGAGATCGTCTCGGCCAGCACACCCCGGACCACCTCCAACTGTGACTCCTCGCAGCGGACGTAGATCACCGTCGGATGACCGTCGAAGCGCAGCTCGCTGCGGGCCGCCTCCCACCCGACCAGCACCGACCGGTCGATGTCCGGTGACAGCGGGGTCTCGGCCAGCACCCCGATCACGGTGAACCGCCGGTCGGCGATGACCACCTGCGGCGCGGGCTGGCCGGTGGGCAGGTCGACGATGCCGAGCCGTCCGGCGGCGACCGAGCCGAGCACGACGGTGGGGAAGTTCGCCGTGGCCGGGGTCAGCCACCTGCCGGTCCGGATCCGGGCGTTGATGGTGGGCAGCAGGTCCAGGCGGCTGGCGAGCACGGTGAGGCCGGAGCCGTCCAGGGCGTCCAGCTGGTCGTTGCGGCGTACCAGGGTGCGGGTGTTGCCGACCGCGCTGACCGCGGTGACCGGACCGATGCGCTGGACCATCCCCACCGCCGACTCCGGCAGCCGGGCCGGTGGGTCGCGCTCCACGGCCGTCGCCTGGAGGGTGTTGGTGCCGAGCGCGGTCAGCTGCGTCAGCAGCGCGGCCTGACTGGACGCCGGGATGCCGGTCACCACGATCATCGTGGCGATGCCGATCGCGATGCCCAGCGCCGACAGCGCCGCCCGCAGCGGACGGGTCCGCAGGCCCGTCGAGCCGAGTGCGAGCAGGTCCGCCACGCCCAGCCGGACCGGCCGTGGCGCCCCGTCGAACCGCCCGGTCACCGGGCCACCGGACCGGCGTGAGTCCGTCACCGGGCCACCGGACCGGCGGGTGCCGACGGCCGGGTTGCCGGCCCGGTGTCGTCGCGGACCAGCCGTCCGTCGCGGATCTCGATCCGCCGGGGCAGGGCCGCGGCGATGTCGCGGTCGTGGGTGATCAGCACGATGGTGGTGCCCTCCTCGTTGAGCCGCCGCAGCAGCCGCAGCACGGACTGCCCGGTGGCGGTGTCCAGCGCGCCTGTCGGTTCGTCGGCCAGGACCAGCGAGGGGCGGTTGGCCAGGGCGCGGGCGATCGCGACGCGCTGCTTCTCGCCGCCGGACAACTGCGGTGGACGGTGCCCGGTGCGGTGCGCCAGGCCGACCCGGGCCAGGGCACGCACCGCGTGCTCCCGCCGCTGCCGACGCGGCACCCCGGCGTAGAGCAGACCGGTGGCGACGTTGTCGGCCGCGCTCAGGCCGTCGGAGAGGTGGAACTGCTGGAAGACGAAGCCGATCTCCCGGGCCCGCAGGGCGGACAGTCGCCGGTCGGCAAGCGTCGCGACGTCCCGGCCGGCGATGTGGACGGTGCCCGAGGTGGGGCGGTCCAACGTGCCGATGATGTTGAGCAGGGTCGACTTGCCCGAACCGGACGGTCCGACGATGGCCACCAGTTCCCCGGCGGTGACGTCCAGGCTCACCCCGGCCAACGCGGTGACCCCGCCCGGATAGACCATCGACGCGTCGCGCACCGAGAGCACGGGTCGCCCGCTCATTCGGGTACCACCAGTTCGGTGCCCTCGGTCAGCCCGTCGCCGGTGATCTCGACCCAGCCGTCGGCGAACATGCCGGTGCGCACCGCCACCAGCCCGCCGGGCGTCTGCACCGCGTAGCCTCCCTCGCGCAGTGCCACCAACGCCTCGACCGGCGCGACCAGCACGTCGGTGGCGGTACGCCCGGCGAAGTGCACCCGCACCTCACCGGAGTCGAGGTCGGCGATGGTCTGCGGCTTGTCGACGGCGACCGTCACGGTCAACAGTTGTGGGCCGGTGACGGGGCCGTTGTCGGCCGCGACGAGAGCACGCCCGACGGAGAGGACCCGGCCGGGGACCGTACGGTCGTCGGGCAGGCCGACCCGGACCCGGTCCCCCCGCTTGACCGTGGCGGCGTCTGCGAGTTCGGCGCCGACCGTGACCACCTTGCGGACGGCGGTCACCGCGAGCAGGGGCGCGTTCGCCGGGGAACCGGGTTGCCCGGTGACCGAGTCGACCCGGACCGCCCCGCTGGCGACCTCGACGTGTCCTACCGGGATGGTGCCGGTCGCCGGTACGCCGAGATCCTCCTGCCACCGTTTGATCGCCGCGGTCAGGGCCGCGGTGAGCACGCCCTCGCCGTCGCGTACCCGGCGGGGTCCGGTCTCGGAACCGGTGGTGGCGTTGCCGGTGGGCGCGGGTGAGGGCACCCGCTCGCCGGACGCGGGCTGCCGGCCGGTGGCGTAGCCGAGCGCGGCGAGGTTCTCCGCGACGATCCGCACGTCCCGGCCGACCAGGTTCGCCCCGGCGATGTCCCGGTACAACGGCATGCTGCCGTAGAAGAGCACCACCGGCCGGTCGTCGGCCCGGAACAGCTGCCCGCCCCGCTTGATGGTGACGCCGGCCTCCGGCAGCCAGGTCACCGTCGCCGCCAGGTGCCCGGCCAACGGGCGGGTCGCGCCGAACCCGATGGTGCCGGGCAGCGTCCTGGTGGTGGAGAGGTCACGGCGCTCGATCGGTGCGGTCGCGGCGGCGGTCGTGCGCTCCGGTTTCGGCTCGGCGGCGGCCCGGTGCCGGGTCACCGCGATCCCGGACCCGACCGCCAGTCCCGCCACCACGAGCCCCACGACGAGCCACCGCACGCCGCGCCGGCGGTGGGGCGGATCGGCCACCCGTGGAATGAACTCGGTCGGGGCGTCAGGCAACGGATGCATGCCGACGAGGGTGTCCAGCGGTCGTTAGGAACCTGTCAGGTATGGCGGCCGAAGCCCCACCGGCGGGAATCGGCACCTATCATCGCCGCCATGTGCGCACAGGTTCTGGTCGCCGACGACGATCCCCGCCAGGCCGAGGTGGTACGCCGGTACCTGACCGCAGAGGGTCACGGTGTCACGGTGGTGCACGACGGCCGGGCGGCGCTGGACACGGCCCGCCGGACCCGCCCCGACCTGCTGGTGCTGGACGTGATGATGCCGGTGCTGAACGGCCTGCGGGTGTGCCAGGCCCTGCGCCGGGAGTCCGACGTGCTGGTGCTGATGTTGACCGCCCGCACCACCGAGGACGACCTGCTGACCGGCCTGGAGATCGGTGCCGACGACTACCTGACCAAGCCGTACAGCCCGCGGGAGCTGATGGCCCGGGTCCGTACCCTGTTGCGGCGGGCGGGCCGGGGCGCGCCGGTGGTGGCCGGGACCGGTCCGCGCCGGATCGGCCCGATCGAAATCGACACCGCCGCGCACCAGGTGACAGTGGACGGTGTCCGGGTGGCCTGCACGCGTGGCGAGTTCGCCATCCTGGCGGCGATGGCGGAGCAGCCGAACCGGGTATTCAGCCGGGCGCAGTTGTTGCACCACACCCACGGCATCGACCGCAACTCCACCGAGCGGACCATCGACGTACACCTGATGAACCTGCGCCGCAAGATCGAACGCGATCCACAGCGCCCGGCCTGGCTGGTCACCGTCTTCGGGGTGGGCTACAAGCTGAGCACCGTCGCGGCGCCGCCGCGGTGAGCGGGCGGCGGGTGCCGATCCGGCACAGCCTGGTGACCCGGCTGCTGGTCACCTCGGTGCTGATCGCGATCGCCGCGATCGCCGCCACCGCCTGGCTGGCCACCCGGACCGCCACCCGGGCGATCAGCCAGGAGCAGGGCCGCTCGCTCGCCGAGAACACCAGCGTGTACGACCTGCTGGTCGACTACGCCGCCGGTCACCCGGACTGGTCCGGCGTACGTCCCGTGCTCGAACGACGGGCCGCCGAGCTGGACCGCCGGATCACCCTGACGACCGAGGACCGGACGGTCATCGTGGACACGATGCCCGGCCCGTCGCTGCGTACCGCCCGGCCGGCCGCCGTGGTGGATCCGCTGAACCTGGACCTCGGTCTGACCGGCGGCACCGACCGCATCGACCGTCGGGCGGTCGGCCCGTTCCGGCTCACCCCCGCCGATCGCGTCGGACTGCGTGAGCGCGCCGAGAAGCAACTGGCCTGCCTCCGGCAGTCCGGGTTCGACGCGCGCATCGAGGAGCAGCCCAACGGCCGGCCCGAGGTGGTCCTGGCCACGCCGGGCCTGGGTGTGGCGGCGGGTGCCTGTGGTCCGGATCCGCTGGCGACGGCCACCCGTTCCGAGGCGAAGACGCTGCGCTCGCTGGGCCGGCTGGCGGCCCGCTGCCTCGACCTGGACGAGAAACGCCACCAGCTGGAGGTGCTGCCCGACTTCTCGGCGTACGTGGTCGCCGTGGTCGACGGCGAACGGAGCCAACGACCCATCCCGCAGGAGGCGCTGGGGACCGAGGTGAGGACGACCGGCCCGGCCCGGCTCGACGGCTGTGTGGAGAAGTCCCGGCGGACCCTGCTGCAGCCGTACGTGGCCCCGGCCGTGCTGCTGTTCATCACCGCCCCGGACAGCGGCACCGACCAGACCACGTTCACCCTGTCCGGCGAGAACACCGCCCGCGTCGTGGCGGTGACCGGTGCGGTACTGGTCGCCACCATCGTCGTCACGGTGCTGGTGGGCCGCCGGTTGGTCCGTCCGCTGCGGGTGCTCACCGAGGCCGTCGACGGGCAGCGGCCCGCTCCGGTGACCGCCCCGGACGAGATCGGCCGGCTGGCCCGCGCCCTCAACGACTCGATCCAGCGCCGGGACCGGGCGGAGGCCCAGCGGCGGGCGATGGTCAGCGACGTGGCGCACGAGCTGCGTACCCCGTTGACCAACATCCGCAGCTGGCTGGAGGCGGCCCAGGACGACCTCGCACCGACCGACGCCCAACTGCTCGGCCTGCTGCACGAGGAGGCGGTGCTGCTCCAGCACATCATCGACGACCTGGCGGACCTGGCCGCGGCGGACGCCGGCACGCTGCGCATCCACCCCGAGCCGACCTACGTCGGGGACGTGCTCACCCAGGTGGTGGAGAGCCACCGGGGCACCGCCCAGGCGGCCGGTGTGGAGCTGAGCACGCGGATCGACGACGATCCGGTGCTGCCGGTCGACGCGGTGCGGTTGCGTCAGATCGTCGGCAACCTGGTCTCCAACGCGATCCGCCACACCCCGCCCGGCGGCTCGGTCACCGTCGCCGCCCGCGACACCACGATCACGGTACGGGACACCGGGGTGGGCATCGCGCCGGAGAACCTGCCGAAGATCTTCGAGCGGTTCTGGCGGGCGGACGGGTCACGTAACCGGGCCACCGGCGGCAGCGGCCTGGGGCTGGCGATCACCCAGCACCTGGTCAGCGCGCACGGTGGCACGCTGACGGTGCAGAGCGTGCTCGGCGAGGGCAGCGTGTTCACCGTCCGGCTGCCGGCCGAGGTGGCGAGCAGTCCCGGGTGACGGCGGCCCCTGGCGGAACCGATGGCGGTGGTGGGTCGGCGACCGGGGTCGCCGGTCCACCACCGCCCCCTGCTTACCGGACCCGCAGCCGCTGGTGGAGCGCGGCGGCGGGCGCGTAGGTCGGGTCACCGGAGTAGGCGACGTGGACCGGGTACGTCCCCGCCGACAGTCCGGCGGTCGGCAGCGTGACCACGGCCCGGCCGCCGGCCAACGCCACCGCCTGGGTGGTGCCGCCGAAGGTGACCACGACCTCGCCGGTCACCGTCGGGGACTTCTTGTGCCGGGACTGCGCCCGCACCTCGACGTCGAGCGTGAAGGTGCCGCCCCGGACGACCGAGGCGGGGGCGGCCTTCGCCTTCACCACGGTCTTCGCCGTACCGACCGCGCCGGTGCCGGCCGACCACAGGTGGTCCCGGGCGAAGATCGTGAAGAGCTGGCTGGCCGTCATCCCGTCGTGTGCGCCGGGGACCTGGGCCGTCTCGGCGGCGTACCCGCGGGCCCGGAAGTTGTCCGCGATGGCGTTCTGGACGTCGAGGCTGCCCTCGAAGACCCCGTTGCCGAGGAAGACGAAGAGGTCGTCGTCGCCTACCGCGGCGGCGACCTCGTCGTAGTCCTCGGTGGTCAGCGAGGGGTTGCCGGAGAAGTGTCCGAAGTACCCGAACGTGGTCGGGTAGCCCCGGATGACGTGGGCGCCGGTCATGCCGCCGTAGGAGAACCCGGCGTAGGCCCGCCCCGTACGGTCGGTGGAGACGTTGTACTTCTTCTCGATGAGGGGAAGGACCGTCCGTACCAGGTTGTTGGCGGCGTTGGTCTGGTTGTACGAGGCGAAGCCGAGGCTGGTGCCGGTGAAGTGGTTGCCCACGGTCACCACCACGGTGGGCTCGATCTCGCCCTTGGCCGTCATGTTGTCCAGGATGTTCGGCACGTTGGCCGGGACCATGAAGTCGGTCTCGTCACCGAAGATGCCGTGCGCGAGATACGCGACCTTGTACGGCTCGGCACGCTTGGCGTCGTAGTTGGCCGGCAGGTAGACGCCGAGGTGGTGCCCACTGTCGCCGAGGATCGTGGTGTAGGGGATGTACTGGACGGTGCCCCGCTGCGAGCGCCTGGCCGCCGGCAGCTCGTACGCCGCCCGCTCCTTGAGCACCGGGTCGTTCTGCTTCTCGGCGTACGGCACGTACACCGCGTCGAGCACGTCGTTGTTTCGGACCCGGAACGAGGACTCGCCCGGGGGCCGGGGGTTCGTCGAGGCGGGATCCCAGATGCGCTTGTTCTCCCAGCCCCGGCTCGGGTCCCAGACCCGGTACCAGTAGCTGAGGCCGCCGGCGTGCAGCGGGAGCGAGACCGTCCAGTTTCCCCGCTTGTCCCTGGTCATGTCCCGCAGGAACTCGGTCCCGCCGGCGTGGTACCGCCCCGGCTTCCATTCTTCCGGCTGGTACCGGGTGGTGCCGGTGCCGACGTCGAGCAGGGTCAGGTCGCCGGCCAGGCGTACCTGGGTGGCGTTCGGGTTGCGGTAGACGAACGTGACGGTGTACCCGGTCGGCGAGTGGCGGTCCGCCGTGACGGTCGCCCCCTCGGCGGTCGCGGGCCGGGGTTTGCCGGCGACGGCCGGCGCGGGGGCGACGGCGCCCGCGCCGAGGGACAGGCAGGCGAGCACCGTGACGGCGCGCCCGAGTCGGCGTCTTCCGATCGTTGTCCTCAACTGAAGGAACTCCTCTGTGGGGGGTGCGTGGCCGGTTGCGGATCTCCTGGTCTGGTTCGGACGCTAAATCGAATTAGCGTCGGTAGTGTCGCCGGACACACCAATCGATGTCAAGGGTGTTGCGGTGCTGTTGCGGGGTGGTTGTCCCTGGTCACGGCGCCTGCCGGCGGACGGTGCTGCCCGACCCGCGTCCCGTCGCCACTCAGGCTGACTGCCCGGGTACGGGAAGCAGGCCGCTCTCGTAGGCGAGCACGACCAGCTGGGCCCGGTCGTGCGCGTACAGCTTGGCCATGATGCGGTTCACGTGGGTCTTCGCCGTGTGCGGTGAGATGACGAGTTCCCGGGCGATCTCCTGGTTCGACCGGCCCCGCGCCACCAGCAGCAGCACCTCCCGTTCCCGGTCGGTCAACTGCTCCAGCTTCTCGGCGGCGGGGTTCGGCCGGTGCGTCCTGGCCAGGGCCAGGTCGGGGGCGGCCAGCACGTACTTCTCGATGAGGCTGCGGGTGGCAGCCGGCGAGAGCAGCGCGTCGCCGGCGTGCACCGCGCGTACGGCCCGGACGATCTCCTCGGGCTCCGCGCCCTTGCCGATGAACCCGCTCGCACCGGCCCGCAGGGCCGCCACCAGGTACTCGTCCTCCTCGAAGGTGGTGAGGATGAGCACCCGGGTCTCGGCCAACGTCGGGTCGGCGCAGATCGCGGCGGTGGCCCCGATGCCGTCGAGTTCCGGCATCCGGATGTCCATCAACACGACGTCGGGGCGGAGCGAGGCGGCCAGCGCCACCGCCTCCGTGCCGTTTACCGCTTCCCCGACGACCCTGATGCCTGCCTGGTCGACCAGGATGTCCGTCACGGCCTGACGGATGAGTGGCTGGTCGTCGACCACGAGCACGGTCGTCACCGCGGATCCTCTTTCGGTAGGGGTAGGCAGGCGGCGAGCCGGAAGCCGCTGGTCGACAACCCGGTCTCCACGACGCCGCGGACGGAGGCGACGCGTTCCCGCAGGCCGACGAGGCCGTGGCCGCCCGATGCCGCCTCCGGCCGGTCGTCCGCCGCCCCGAGCGGGGCGGGATTGGTGACGACCACCGTGACTTGCTGGTCACCGAGCTCGATCAGGACGTGTGCCCGGTGCCCGGTGCCGTGCTTGTGCGCGTTGGTGAGGCCTTCCTGGACGACGCGGTACGCGACCACGTCGACGGCGCCGGTGACCGTCGAGAGATCTCCCGTGGTCCGTACCGAGACGCTGAGTCCGGCTTCGACGAACCCGCGGACCAGCCGGTCGAGCTGGTCGAGACCGGGCTGTGGGACGGCTGCCCGGTTGGCCGGGTCGTCGTCGGAGGCGCGCAGCACCCGGAGCAGGTCGCCGATCTCGGTGAGCACCGTCCGGGCGGCGCTTCGGATGACACCGAGGGACTGCTCCGCCCGCTCCGGCCGCGTTCGCAGGGTGGACGAGGCCACCCCGGCGTTGAGGCTGATCACGGAGATCTGGTGGGCGACGACGTCGTGCAGGTCACGCGCGATCCGCAGCCGTTCCTCGGTCACCCGCCGGCGGGCCTCCGACTCACGGGTCTGCTCGGCGCGCTCGGCGCGCTCGATGACGGCGATCAGGTACTCCCGTCGGGACCGGGTCGCGTCACCGGCGGCAGCGGCGAACGCGATCATCACGGCGAACTGCAGGGACCGGGGATCGAAGACGTTCCCGATCACCGACAGCAGGCTGAGCAGGGCCATCGCCACGACGGTCGCACAGGTCACGGTGAGGGTGGTCCGGCGGTCCATCCGGTTGGCGACGTGGAACAGGGCGATCGCCGTGGCCAGCACGGCACCAGGGGCCAGGATGCCGGTGGACGCCGCGACGCCGTAGAGCAGGAGGCAGCCGGCGAGCACCGGGATCGGCCACCGCCGTCGCAGCGGTAGCAGCGCGGCCGGGGCGATCACCACCGCCGTGACGGCGTGACTGCCCGGCCGGAACTCCCCGATGTCGAACGGGGTGAACGCCGCGGCGACGATGGCCACCCCGGCGACGACGTCCCCCACCCAACAGGGTGCTCTGCGGCGCGGAATCCTGGGGTCCGCCGCGGTGGCTGTCGACGTCACCGCCTCATTCTGCCGCTCCCCCCGGCGGTGTGCGTACTCCTTCCGCGGCAACCGGGATACCGCGAACGCGGTATTCGGGTATCCGCAGCGGGGGGACGTCGAGGAGGTGGGTGCAGGGCAACGATGGAGTCGCCAGCCAGCCGCTGGCCGAACTGCGAAAGGAACCCTATGGAAAGCCCGATCATCTCGGCCGCGGACGTGCGCAAGACATACGGTCGCGGGGCGAACAGCTTCGACGCCCTGAAGGGCGTCAGCGTCGACATCGCCGATGGTGAGAGCATCGCGATCCTTGGTAAGAGCGGGTCCGGAAAGTCGACCCTCATGCATATTCTCGCACTGCTGGACGCGCCCACCTCGGGCACCGTCACCCTGGGCGGTGTCGACACCCGTACGCTGCGTGGTAAGCGGCTCAACGAGACCCGCAACAAGACGTTCGGCTTCGTCTTCCAGCAGTTCTTCCTGACCCCGGGCGCCTCGGTGCTGGAAAACGTGACGCTACCGTTGAAAATCGCCGGAGTGGGCCGCGCCGAACGTAAACGCCGGGGCCTGGCAGCGCTGGAGCAGCTCGAAATCGGCGACAAGGCGAAGAACAAGGCCGCGAATCTCTCCGGTGGCCAGAAACAACGGGTGGTGATCGCCCGGGCACTGGTGAACAATCCTCGGGTCATCTTCGCCGACGAACCCACCGGCAATCTCGACTCCGCCACCGGCGCGGTGGTCGAGGACATTCTCTTCGACCTCAACCGGCAGCACGGCATCACGCTCATCGTGGTCACCCACGACGACGAGTTGGCCGCGCGCTGCGACCGCCGCGTCCTGGTCCGGGACGGTCAGCTGGTGGACGACACCGTGGCGGTGCCGGCATGAAAATCTCCGACCTCGTCGGCTCGGCCGCCGGCAACGCCTTCCGCGCCAAGACCCGTACCCTGCTGACCATCCTCGCGATCTTCATCGGCGCGTTCACGCTGACCCTGACGAACGGGCTCGGCACCGGCATCAACGACTACATCGACGACACCGTGACCGCCATCGGCGCCTCGGACGTGATGACCGTCGTCAAGCCCTCGGAGGGCTCCGAAGGCTTCGGAAACTCCTCCGGGCCCGTCGAGTACGACCCGGACACCGTGGCGTCCGCGCAGCCCGGCCCGCCGGGGCAGACGGTCGTGGCGCTCACCCCGGCGGATCTCGACTCGTTGGCCGCCATCGACGGCGTGCGCGACGTGCAGGCGAGCAAGGCGGTCCGGCCCGACTACATCCAGGCCGGCACGGGCCCGAAGTACGTCGTCACCGTCGGTGGGATCGTCGCCGGGCAGCAGATCCAGCTCGCCGCCGGGGCCGAACCCGACGACTCCTCCACCGAGCCGCAGGTCGTGCTCCCCACCTCGTACGTCGAGCCGCTCGGCTTCGCCGACGCCGGCGCGGCGCTCGGGCAGACCGTGTCGATCGCGATCACCGACGCGGAGCGCACCGCCCAGGTGGTCGAGGCGACGATCGTCGGAGTGGCCGAGGAGTCCTTCGCGTCCCCGGAGGGCGCCAGTGTCCTCCCCAACGCCACGCTCACCGACACGCTCTTCGACGCCCAGAACACCGGTTTGTCCGCCGCCGAGGCGCAGCGGTACGCCCAGGCCAGCGTCTGGTTCGACCCGGACGCCACGGAACAGGAGGTCGACGCCCTGAAGGGCCACCTCGCCGACGCCGGATACAACGGGGTCACCGTCGACGACCAACTCGGCACCTTCAAGAGCATCATCGACGGAATCGTCCTGGTGCTCAACGCCTTCGCCGTCATCGCCCTGCTCGCGGCGAGCTTCGGCATCGTCAACACCCTGTTCATGTCGGTGCAGGAACGTACCCGCGAGATCGGGCTGATGAAGGCGATGGGCATGGGCAGCGGCCGGGTGTTCGGCCTGTTCAGCCTCGAAGCCACCTTCATCGGCTTCGTCGGCAGCGCCGTCGGCGCGGCGCTGGCCATGCTGGCCGGTACCGTGATCAGCTCCATGCTCGCCGATTCGTTCCTCGCGGACCTGCCCGGACTCACCCTGATCGCCTTCGACCCGCTCTCCATCGCGGCGATCATCCTGCTGGTCATGACGATCGCCTTCCTGGCCGGCACCCTGCCGGCGGCGCGGGCGGCCCGGGCCGACCCGGTGGACTCGCTGCGCTACGAGTAGCCGGTCACCCGACCACGCCGGTACGGCCGTTCCGACGCCCCGCGCCGGGACGGCCGTACCTGGTCGTCGGGCGGTCCGACCACGCCGGCGGCGCGGTCGGACCCGAGGCGTCAGCCGACGCTGCCGGTGACGGTGCCGCCGGACCTGGTCAGCCGGTAGGTGAGCCGGGCACCGCTCCAGAAGTGGAAGGTCAGGACGACCGGACCGTCGTTGACCTCGGCGAAGAACTCGGGCTTCAGCAGGATGGTGTTCGCGGTGTAGTCGGGTTGGAAGTGCGTCCAGAACTCCTTGTACGAGGTCCAGTTCGCCGGGCCGGCGTTGCTGCCGTCGGCGTACCTGGCCTCCATGGTGGCGAGCTGGTCGCCGCGGAACTGGGTGGGGACGGCAAACGAGCTGGTGGTGCCGGTGGCCGCGGCCTGGGTCGGCGGGTCGTACGAGATGACGCTGATCTGCCAGGGCACACCCGCCGAGAAGTGGGCTTCGAGGGTGGCGTTGACGCCCGGCGCGCGGTTGCCCGCCAGCCGGGTCAACGCGGCGGCAGTAAGCGTGAGGGTGTTGCCCGACACGGTGTAGTCGGTGCCGGCGACCAGGTTGGTGCTGCCCTGGCGCAGCCCCTGGAATGAGACCCCGTTCAGGTTCAGGGTGAGGGCCCTGCTGGCGATGGTGCCGGTGCGGGGCAGGTAGAGCTGGTCCGTGGCGGCGGTGGCGGAGCGGGTGGTCCAACTCGCCTTCATCAGCTGGTAGAGGCCCTGGTCACGCCATTGCAGGGTGTTGCGGTTGAGGAAGGACCCGGCGTCCCAGAGGATGGTGGTGAGCTTCCTGGTCCGGGCGTGGTGGCCGACCGCCTCGAAGAACTTCAGCAGCTCGCCCCGCTGGATGATGCCGGGCCGGGTGTAGTCGTAGCTGAGCAGGCCCCACTCGCCGATGATCACCGGGATCCCCCGGGCGACGAAGGTGTCGTGGACCCGGTCGAAGCCGTCGACCAGGTCCTTCTCCACGGTGGCGTCGTAGCGGATGCCGCCGGCGATGTTGACGCTGAACGGCCACCAGCCGTAGAAGTGCACGGTCGCGGCGATGTTGGGGTCCCGGAGCTGGTCGAGCGTGGTCGTCAGTGCGTCGAGTCGGGCCTGATCGGAGGTGGTGTACAGGGTGGGTAGCACGAGCAGCCGGGTGGCGTTGTTGCCACCGGAGGCGCGTACCAGGCGGACGAACGCGAGGTTCAGCTCGTGCAGCAGCTCGTCGCCCTGGGCCTCGCCGGAGGTGCCGGCGAACTGCGGCTCGTTGATGCTCTCGAAGGTCAGCTTCGACGAGTGGCCCCGGAAGGTGGTGGCGAGCTGGGTCCAGAGCGCGGTGTAACGGTTCATCACCGTTGTGCGGTCGGCGAGGTAACCGTTGAGCCACTGCCAGGAGTCGTGATGCAGGTTGATCATCACGTACAGGCCCTCCGCGAGGGACCAGTCGACCACCTGGCGGACGCGGTTCAACCAGACCGGGTCGATGGTGTACGAGGGGGCCGGACCGGTGTGGTCGGTCCAGGTCACCGGGATCCGGATGCTGTTGTACCCCTGCGAGCGGATCTGGCGTAGCAGGGCCTGGGTGACCAGCGGGTTGCCCCAGGCGGTCTCGTCGGGGATGGCGTCGAGGGTGTTGCCCAGCCCCCAACCCGGTTGCATCGCGGCCACCGTCGCCATCGCGTCGCCACCGGGCGACGGTGACGGTGACGGTGAATTCGTCGGCGTAGGGGACGGGGGCCCGGTGGTGGGGGGTGGGGTCGGCGTGCCCACGCTGCCGGTGCAGGTGACGCCGTTGAGGGCGAACGAGGTAGGTGCCGTGTTGCCGCCCGACCAGGACCCGTTGAAGCCGAAGGAGACCGCCGCGTTCGTGCCGATCGCGGCGTTGTAGCTCAGGTTCTTCGCGGTGTGTTGGGCCCCGGCGGAGGTGACCGTGGCGTTCCACGCCTGGGTCACCCGCTGGCCGGACGGGAAGGCCCAGGTAAGGCTCCAGCCGTCGACCCGGTCACCGAGGTTGGTGACCTTCACGTCGGCGGTGAAACCACCCTGCCACTGCGCCGACACGGTGTACGCCACCTGGCAACCGGCTGCGGCCTGGGCGTTGCCGGCGACCATCAGGCCGGCCGTCATCATCAGCGCCACCGCGCCGGCGACCAGGCCGATCCGTCCTCGGGTTCTTCGAACGTCGTACGCACTCATCAGGAGACTCCTCGCCATGCTGGCGCGTGGTGATGGGGTGTGCGGACGCTGCCCGTGACGTCCGCGCCGAGCGAAGAGGCTCCCGTGTTACCGATAACATAGCCATCGATGTCTGCTCCGGCAAGGTCGGTCGGCACTCCACCAAGGAGTGACGCAGGTCATGGAGAGGACTGAGTACCTGTACCGATGGCCGACCCGGTCGCGGGCAGCAGAATGCTTCCCATGCGTACCCGGATGACGATCCTCCTCGCCACCCTCGGGCTGGTCGGCTCGATGGCGACCAGCGGCTGTTCCTTCCAGGACAGCATCTGCGGCGACGGCGACTACCCGATCCTCGCGGTCGGGGTGAACAACGGCTCCGACTGCATCCCGAAGGGCCAGGAGCCACCCGCCGGGTGGGTGCACTACCCGGAGGGCAAGGTCCCGAAGCACGTCGACGACGAGTGGGACGTCTACTGGCGCGATCACGGCATCGACGAGCAGGGCAACATCATCGACCTCTGACACTCCCGGCGCCTGGTGTCGGCCGACTTGGGCCGCTGCCAGGCGTCTTTCCCTTTCGCCCCGTCGATCACCGTTGGTCAACGGGCGATCGAGGCCCGGGTCTGGCAGCGTAGGTACGGTGACAACCGAGAACCGAGTTTTCCGGTTTCCGGAACGGAGGGGCTGTCGTGAACTTCACGCTGTCGAAGCGCCCGGGCGACGGCCCCGGTGACGGCCTCGACCGCCTCGACCGGTGCGGCGTCCTCGGCCGACTGCAGTATCTCGGCCAGCACGGCCGGTTCGCTCTCCGCCACCCGTCGAGCATAGGCGTGCGGTGTCCCGGGCCACGGTGACGACCACGGCCCGGGACACCGGTCAGGTCAGACCCGGCGCAGCCAGAAGGTCAGGCCGAGCGCCTCGTCGGTGAACGGCTCGGCGTCCGGCCAGGACGGCTCACCCTCGGCGCAGTCGGTGGCCAGCACCTCCTCGGCGACCAGCTCCCGGTGCTCGGCCAGGGCCAACGCGGTCTCCTCCCGGCTCGGCCGGTACCGCAGCTCGATCCGGTCGGCCACCTCCAGCCCGCTGGACTTGCGGGCCTCCTGGATCTGCCGGATCGCGTCCCGGGCCGTACCGGCGCGGCGCAGCTCCGGGGTGAGGTGCAGGTCCAGCGCCAGGGTGGCACCGGAGTCGGTGGCCACCGCCCAACCCTCCCGGGGGGTCTCCACGACGACCACCTCGTCCGGGCCGAGCGTCACCTGCTCGTCGCCCACCACGACGGTCGCCGAACCGGTCGAGCGCAGCGAGTCCTTCAACGCCGCCGCGTCGGCCGCCGCGATCGCCGCGGCCACCTGCTGCACCCCCTTGCCGAACCGCCGACCCAGGGTACGGAAGTTGGCTTTCGCGGTGGTGTCGACGAGCGAGGTGCCGGTGGCGCCCACGGCGGTCACCGACCCGACGTTCAACTCGGCCGCGATCTCGGCCAGCAGCTCGTCCGGCAGGTCGGCGAAGCCGGTGGCCGAGGCCAGCGCACGGGACAGCGGCTGGCGTACCTTCATCCCGGAGTCGGCGCGGGCCGCCCGGCCCAGCTCGACCAGCCGCCGGGCCAGCGCCATCTGCCCGGAGAGCGCCGGGTCGATCAACGCGGCGTCGGCCTCCGGGTACCCGGCCAGGTGCACCGACGACGCGGCGTCCGGGGCCACCGGCACCACCAGGTCCTGCCAGACCCGCTCGGTGACGAACGGGGTGAGCGGGGCCATCAGCAGGGTCAGCGTGCGCAGCGCCTCGTGCAGGGTGGCCAGCGCCGCCGGGTCGCCCCGCCAGAACCGGCGACGGCTGCGCCGGACGTACCAGTTGGACAGGTCGTCGATGAAGGCCGAGAGCAGCCGGCCGGCCTGCTGGGTGTCGAAGGCGGCCATCGCCGTGTCCACCTGCTGCACCAGCGTGTTCAGCTCGGAGAGCAGCCACCGGTCCAGCACCGGACGGTCCTGCGGCGCCGGGTCCGCCGCCGACGGCGACCAACCGGCGGTACGGCCGTACAGGGACTGGAAGGCGACGGTGTTCCAGTAGGTCAGCAGGATCTTGCGGACCACCTCCTGGAGGGCGGTGTGTCCGACCCGACGGGCCGACCAGGGTGAGCCGACCGCGGCCATGAACCAGCGCACCGCGTCCGCGCCGTGCTGCTCCATCAGCGGCATCGGCTCCAGGATATTGCCCAGGTGCTTGGACATCTTCCGGCCGTCCTCGGCCAGGATGTGCCCCAGGCAGACCACCGTCTCGTAGGACGAGCGGTCGAAGACCAGCGTGCCGATCGCCATCAGGGTGTAGAACCAGCCCCGGGTCTGGTCGATGGCCTCGGAGATGAACTGCGCCGGGTAGCGCCGCTCGAACAGCTCGGTGTTGTGGTACGGGTAGCCGAACTGCGCGAACGGCATCGCCCCGGAGTCGTACCAGGCGTCGATGACCTCCGGCACCCGACGGGCCGTCGCGCCGCAGTGACAGGCGAAGGTCACCTCGTCGATGTACGGCCGGTGCGGGTCGAGGTCGGTCAGGTCGGTGCCGGTCAGCTCGCTCAGCTCGGCGAGCGACCCGACGCAGGTCAGGTGCTCCTGCTCGCACCGCCAGATGGGCAGCGGGGTGCCCCAGTACCGCCGCCGGGACAGCGCCCAGTCGACGTTGTTGTTCAGCCAGTCGCCGTACCGGCCGTGCTTGACGGTGGCCGGCTGCCAGGTGGTCCGCTCGTTCTCCCGCAGCAGCTCGTCGCGGACGGCCGTGGTGCGTACGTACCAGGAGGGCTGGGCGTAGTAGATCAGCGCGGTGTGGCAGCGCCAGCAGTGCGGGTAGCTGTGCTCGTAGGGCACGTGCTTGAAGAGCAGCCCCCGGGCGGCCAGGTCCTCCACCAGCGGCTGGTCGGCAGCCTTGAAGAACAGGTCACCGACCAGCGGCAGGCCCGCCTCGAAGCGGCCGTTGGGCTGCACCGGGTTGACCATCGGCAGCCCGTACGCGCGGCTGCTGGCCAGGTCGTCCGCGCCGAAGGCGGGTGCCTGGTGGACCAGGCCGGTGCCGCTGTCCGTGGTCACGTAGGACGCCAGGATCACGATGTGCGCGTCGGGGACCTCGACCAGGTCGAACGGGGCCCGGTAGCTCCACCGCTCCAGCTCCTTGCCCCGGAACGACTCCCCGGTCAGGTCCCAACCGTCACCCAGCGCGTACGCCAGCAGCGGCTCGGCCACCACGAGCTGCTCGTTGCCGTCGGTGGCGACCACGTACCGGACGTCCGGGTGCACGGCCACCGCGACGTTCGAGGGCAGCGTCCACGGGGTGGTCGTCCAGACCAGCAGCGAGGCCCGGTCGGCCAGCGGGCCGGAGGTGAGCGGGAACCGGACGTAGACCGACGGGTCCACTACCGTCTCGTACCCCTGGGCCAGCTCGTGGTCGGAGAGCCCGGTCTCGTCGCGCGGGCACCACGGCGCGACCCGGAAGTCCTCGACCAGCAGGCCCTTGTCGAAGATCTGCTTGAGCGACCACCAGACCGACTCGATGTACTGCGGATCCATCGTCCGGTACGCGTCGGCCATGTCGACCCAGTAGCCCATCCGCTCGGTGAGCTGGGCGAACGCGTCGGTGTGCCGGGTCACCGACTCGCGGCAACGGGCGTTGAACTCGGCGATGCCGAACTTCTCGATGTCCTGCTTGCCGGCGAAGCCCAGCTCCCGCTCCACGGCCAGCTCGACCGGCAGGCCGTGGCAGTCCCAGCCCGCCTTGCGGGCCACGTGGAAGCCCTTCATCGTCCGGTAGCGGGGGAAGACGTCCTTGAAGACCCGGGCCTCGATGTGGTGGGTGCCGGGCATCCCGTTGGCCGTCGGCGGCCCCTCGTAGAACACCCACTCCGGGCGGCCCTCGGACTGCTCCAGGCTGCGCTCGAAGACGCTGTTGGCCTGCCAGAAGTCGAGAACCTCGTGGTCGAGGGCGGGCAGAGCGACCTGGGTGGGGACGCTGCGGTACATGGCTCCTCCGTCGGATGCGCGTGCGGTGCTCCGGCGGAGGGACGAGGCCGGGGCCCCGCGGTACCACCCTCCTTGGCCGCGTACGGCCCTCTCGTTGTCGTGCGGTCGGTTCTACTCGGCCGGGTGGCCTTTCCTCCGACGGCTCCGGGGTGATCTTCCCGACGCGCACACCCCCGGGCTTCCACCGTCCCCGGGTCGCTCCTGGCTGCGTGCGGCGGTACTCGTCCCCATCAACGCCTCACCCGCCCACCATAGCCGATCCGGGTGCGGGCTCCGCACGTGCTCACGACTGCTGCCGGTCGGCCTCGCGGGTGCTGACCATGCTCCAGCCGATGGTCACCGCGAGGGTGGCGACGATGACGCCGAGGGTGAGCGGGATGGGCAGCTTGCCCACCGGGGTCTCGGAGAGGATCAGCTTGACTCCGGCGAAGGCGAGCAGGAAGGCCAGGCCGTAGTGCAGGTGCACGAAGCGGCGCAGCAGCCCGGCGAGACAGAAGTAGAGGCTGCGCAGGCCGAGTACGGCGAAGGCGTTGGCGGTCCAGACGATGAAGGTGCTGGTGGTGATCGCCAGGATCGCCGCTACCGAGTCGATCGCGAAGATCAGGTCGGTGGCCTCCACCGCGATCAGGACGACGAAGAGCAGGGTGGCGACCCGCTTGCCGTCGACCCGGGTGAAGAACCGGTCCCCGTGGTACCGGCTGTCGGTGGGGATGATCCGGCGGACCGTCCGGACCACGATGTTGCGGTCCGGGTGCATCTCCTGGCCGTGCTGGAAGGCCATCTTCCAGCCGGTGTAGATCAGGAACGCGCCGAACAGGTACGCGGTCCAGAAGAAGGTCTCCAGCAGTCCCGCGCCGACGAAGATGAACACCAGGCGGAAGAGCAGCGCGCCGATGACGCCCCAGAAGAGCACCTTGTGCTGGAAGGCCGCCGGCACCGAGAAGTAGGTGAAGATGAGGGCGAAGACGAAGACGTTGTCGATCGACAGCGCCTTCTCGATCAGGTAACCGGCGAAGTAGGCGCCGGCGGCCTCGTCGCCCTGCCAGAGCCAGAGCACCACGCCGAAGGCCAGGCCCGCCGCGATCCAGGCCGCCGACCAGGTGGCCGCCTCCCGGAATCCGATGACGTGGTTGTCGCGGTGCAGGAACAGGTCGATCGCGAGCATCACGGCGATCGCGGCGCTCAACGCCAACCAGGCCCACCACGGTACGGACACCGACATGCCGCCTCCTTCGACCGGGCCGACGAGGACCGTCGGCGAGGGGTCGAAGGTCTCCCCGAACCGCTGGTGGGCGGTTCGCGCGACCGGGACCGGACTGGTCCGTACTGACGGCCGCGCGGCCGGTGGCGGGTACTCCCCCTCGAACTACGCTCGATTATTCACGAAGCGCACTTCGCTTGTCTAGTGCCTGCTCCTGTTTGCCCCGGATGGGCCTCCCGAAACCGATGCTCTTGTTGCAAACTATGGGCAATAGCAAGAGAATAGCGAAACTGGCTGAGGAGAGTCGATGACGTCCTACACCCTGCCCGACCTGCCCTACGACTACGGCGCGCTGGAACCGGCCATGTCCGGACAGATCCTGGAACTGCACCACGACAAGCACCACGCCGCGTACGTCAAGGGTGCCAACGACGGACTGGAACAGCTCGCCGAGGCCCGCGCCAAGGGTGACTTCGGCACGCTCGTCGGGCTGGAGAAGACCTTCGCGTTCAACCTCTCCGGTCACGTCCTGCACTCGATCTTCTGGGGCAACCTGTCCCCGGACGGCGGCGACCGCCCCGACGGCGAGCTGGCCGCGGCGATCGACGAGCACTTCGGCTCCTTCGACGCCTTCGCCGGTCAGCTGTCGGCGGCGACCAAGGGCGTGCAGGGCTCCGGCTGGGGCGTCCTGGCCTGGGAACCGCTCGGGCGGCGGCTCATCGTGGAACAGGTCTACGACCACCACGGCAACGTCGGGCAGGGGTCCACCCCGCTGCTGGTCTTCGACGCCTGGGAGCACGCCTACTACCTGCAGTACCGCAACGTCCGGCCGGACTACGTGGACCGGCTGTGGGGGCTGGTCAACTGGTCGGACGTGATCGCCCGGTTCGACGCCGCCCGGGCCAGCGGCCCGAAGATCTGATCCGATGAGCGCAGCCACCCCGGCCGCCGCGGAGCTGGTCCAACGCGCCGCCGGGGTCATCGCCGCCAAACACCGTGGTGACCTGGCCGGTGCCGAGGAACTGCTCGCGGCCTTCCCCAGCGAGCCGGCCCGTACCCTCGGGTTCTACCTGCTCGCCGACCTGGCGCTCGGTCTGGTCCGGGCGGGCAGCGGGCAACCCATGGACGACCTGGTCCGGGAGCTGTCCCTGCTCGTCGCAACCACCGCGGGCCAACCACCGGCCGGCCCCTGACCCGGCAGGACGTGCGGGCCACCGTGGGCGCCTCAGTCGTCCACGGGACCCGCCGTCGCCACAGTGCCGTCATGCTCGGCCCAGCCAGATAGAATGCTGGTCATGGGCCGTAGATCCGAGACCTCTCTCCGGCCACCGACGGACTACCGTTCGTATGGCGATCGGAAGCCGTACGTCGTGGCCGAAACCCTTGCCGCGCTGGGTGGCCCCACCGGTGGAGTGGTCTCGCTTCCGCGCCACCTGGACTGGTCGGGTCACGCCGAGTACGACCTGAGCCGGCCCGGACGCTTGGCCAGCATGTACAAGGTGGTGCTCGCCGAAGCCGGCACCGTCGGCGATCTGAACAGGTGGCTCAACGCCGACCTTCTCCTACAGCTCTGGCCCAGCCTCTGGCTGCCACCTCAGCTACGCCGTCGCTGGGAAGAGACCTTTCCCGAGCTCGCTGCCACCCAGGTTGACGCCGCGTAACGGTGGATCCCTTTCACGAACGACTCGCCCGTATCGGCCTCGCGGCCACTCATCGTTACGGGTTCGCTCTTGCTGGCGGCTACGCGGTCCAGGCTGCCGGGCTTGTCGAGCGGCCCAGTGAGGATGTCGATCTGTTCACTGCCTGGGACCGTCGCGAAGAGTTCACCGCTGCGGTCGAGGCCGTTCTGCACGCCTATCGTCTCGACGACCTCACCGTTGGAATCGAGCGGCAGTACGACACCTTCGCTCGGTTGACAATCACGGACGGCTGCCGCGTTTCCAAGGTCGAACTCGGCGTGGACTGGCGGGCAAACGAACCGATCCTCATGGCGATTGGGCCGGTCCTGCATCCGGATGACGCAGTCGCGAACAAGATGGGCGCGCTCTACGGACGAGCCTTCGCCCGTGACTTCGTCGACATCGATGCCGCGCTGCGATCCAGCCGATACACCCGAGAGAATCTCTTGGGTCTCATCGAACGTGCCGACCGTGGCTTTGATCGGCGTCTCTTCGCCGATGCTCTCGGGCAGGCCGATCTGCTTGATGCCGATGACTTCGCCCAGTACAAGGTCACCGGTCGGGCATTGGAGAGTCTGCGTGGCCGGTTCGCGGCTTGGCGCCGTGAGCTGTTGGGTCTGGTCGGGCCTGCGGATTCGGTCAGGTGATCCCTGCGTCCGCTCGTCGATCGATGCTGTTCAGCCGGCCTCGGCGCAGGTGCTCAGGCTGATTCACCGCTCGTGACGTACACGCCCGGGCCCGGCTGACCGTACACGAGACCACGGGCCTTGAGCTGGATCATCGTGAACCTGATGACGGTCAACGTAGGTTGATCCACCGCCACCGCCAGTGTCCCGCCTGCGAGGTCGGCGGTTGCTGGCAGGTGCGGGTGGCCCGAGCGCGGATCATCGCCCGGCGGCGGTTCGAACCGTGAGGATGGCGATCAGGGCGGGGGATGTTCTGCACCTCACTCGGGCGGCGAGCGTGCAGTTCGTCAAGCCGATCATGTTCCGGTTGATCCGGGTCCGGGAAGATCTTGTCACCTACCACGGGTGGGTGTGGCTTGAGGGTTACGAGTTGGACCAGGTCGGCGACGCCACCCGGAGGCGAGAGGTTCTCGTGCGGTGGGACGGGCTCCGGCTGATCGGCCCCCGGCCGGAACCCGACGGAGTGCCGGGGCCACGACGCGCTGGTAGCTCAGCGCCTACGGTCCGGACCAAGAGGTGACATCGTACCCGGATGGGCGGGGTCGGCGAAGGTGACAGGTGCGCCGAAGGCGGCCCGGCGGGCGGCCCGGCGCAGCGCGGCGAGCACCGCCGGGCCGGCCAGGACGATCGCCACGGCGGTGGTGACGGCGCGGCCGGTGTCCCAGCCGAAGGTGGAGGTGACCGCGGTGAA
This sequence comes from Micromonospora sp. WMMA1923, assembly GCF_049179195.1. Classification (NCBI taxonomy): domain Bacteria; kingdom Bacillati; phylum Actinomycetota; class Actinomycetes; order Micromonosporales; family Micromonosporaceae; genus Micromonospora; species Micromonospora sp. WMMA1923. The sequence goes on along the minus strand of NZ_JBMHLZ010000001.1, from coordinate 5,447,861 downwards.
GACGGCGAAGCGGTGCAGGTTCTCCAGCAGCGGGGCACCCGCCACGTAGGAGAGCTGGGTGTCCGCGCCGATGCTGAACGGCCAGAACCACAGGTTCATCAGCAGGCCGTAGCCGTACGCGGCCAGCACGCCGTAGCCGGCCAGGACGGCGACCTCCGCCCGGCCACGCAGCCCGGCCGGCAGCAGGCCGGCGCCCAGGCCGATCCAGGACGCGGCCAGCATCTGGAACGGCAGCCACGGCCCCACCCCGGCGGTGAGCAGCGCGGAGGCGAACAACGACGTCGAGCCGAGCAGGAAGCCGAAGCCGGGCCCGAACACCCGGCCGGCGAGGACGAGCAGGAAGAAGACCGTCTCGATGCCGGCGGTACCGGCACCGAGCGGGCGCAACGCGGCGTTGACGGCGGCGAGTACGCCGAGCATCGCCAACGCCTTGCTGTCGATGCCGCCGGAGCTGAGTTCGGCCAACACCAACGCCACCAGCACCGGCAGCACCACCAGGAACACCAGCGGCGCCTCCCCGGTCCTGGCCGTCCCCTCGGGCTGGGCGGGGACGAAGAACGGCCAGGTGAAGGTGGCCAGCGCGGCGACCGAGGCGAGCAGCAGCACGACCGCCGTGCGCGGCGCGACCCGCAGCACACTCGATCGCTCGCTGTCCCGGTCGACGCGGCGCTGACCGCGTCGCGCGACAGCCCCGTCCGGTGCGACTCGCGCGCCGGGCCGCTCGCTCATGACCGCACCCCGTCCGTACCCAGGGCGGCGGTGACCTGGTCCACGGTCAGCCAGGGCGCGGGGGCGAGGACCTTGGCCACCTGCGGGGCGAAGGCCGGCGAGGCGAGCATCACCTCGGCGGTGCTGCCGTCGGCGACGATCTCCCCCTCGGCCAGCACCACCACCCGGTCGGCGAGGGAGGCGACGAGTTCCACGTCGTGCGTGGCGACCACCACCGCCCGCCCGTCGGCGGCCAACCGGCGGACGATCGCGGCGAACTGCCGTTTGGCGCGGTAGTCCAGGCCCCGGGTCGGCTCGTCGAGCAGCACCACCGGTGGGGCGGCGGTGAGCTGGACGGCGAGCGCGAGCGCCAATCGCTGCCCCTCGGACAGGTCCCGGGGGTGCCGGTCGCCGGGCAGCCCGGGGGCGAGCTGGTCCAGCAGCGTCCGGCAGCTGCCGGACGGCGTACCGGTCTCCCGGTCGGCCTGGCCGCACTCGGCGTCCACGGTCTCCAGGTACAGCAGGTCACCGGGGGTCTGCGGGACCAGCCCCACCTGCCGTCGGGCCCGGCCCGGCGGCAGGGCCTTCGGGTCCACGGCCCCCTGCGGGCCGACCACGGTGACCGTGCCGCCCTGCCGGGGGCCGCTGCCCTGCACCGCCCAGAGCAGGCTGGACTTGCCGGAGCCGTTGCGTCCCATCAGCGCCACGATCCGCCCCGGGTGCAGGTCGAGGTCGACCCCGGCCACGGCGACGGTGCCCGGATACCGCACCACGATCTTCCGCGCGGTCAGCACGGCGGGCGGAGCCGCCGCGCCGGGAGTCGGTCCGGACGGAACCGTCCCGCCGGGGGCTGCCGCGCCCGGAGCCGCCGTCCCCGAAGCGGTCGCGGTGAGTCGGTGGCGCAGGTCGGTGGCGTGGCGGCGGGCGTCGCGGACCGACAGCGGCAGCGGCGTCCAGCCGGCGAGGCGACCCAGCTCGATCAGCGGCGGCACGATGTCGACGCCGGCCAGGACGGTGGCCGGGTCCCCGGACACCACCCGGCCGTCGCCGGGCAGGTGGAGCAGCCGGTCGGCGTACTGCACCACCCGCTCCAGCCGGTGCTCGGCCAGCACCACGGTCACCCCGAGGTCGTGCACCAGCCGGGTCACCACCGCCAGGACGTCCTCGGCGGCGGTCGGGTCCAGCGCGGAGGTGGGCTCGTCGAGCACCAGCACCCGGGGGTGGGCGGTGAGCACCGCGCCGATGGCGACCCGCTGCTGCTGCCCGCCGGAGAGGGTCCGCAGCGGCCGGTCCCGCAGCTCGGCGATGCCGAGCAGGTCCAGGGTCTCCTCCACCCGTTTGCGCATCACCGCCGCCGGCAGGGCCAGCTGCTCCATCCCGTAGGCGAGTTCCTCCTCGACCGTGTCGGTGACGAACCCGGCGAGCGGGTCCTGTCCGACCACGCCCACCACGTCGGCGAGGTCACGCGGCGGATGGTGGCGGGTGTCCCGGCCGTCCACCGTGACGGTGCCGTGCAGGGTGCCGCCGGTGAAGTGCGGCACCAGCCCGTTGACCGCCCGCAGCAGGGTGGACTTGCCGGTGCCGGTGCGCCCGACGACCAGGCAGAGTTCGCCCTCGTCGATGCGGAGCGTCACGTCCCGCAGCGTCGGTTGGTCGCTGTCGGCGTACCGGACGGTCACCCGGTCGAACTCGATCACCGTGGGCCTCCCCGGGCTCCGGACGGGACCGGCAGGCGGCTCGTGCCACCGGCCGGGGTCGGTGCGGGCGGCGGGGTCGACCGGGTCAGCACCGGTGGCGGTGCCAGCCAGGCCGGTGCCGCCGCGACCGCTACCGCGAGCAGCGTCAACGGCGTCAGCTCGGGCCAGGTGAGCGGGCTGACCGGCGGATACAGCAGCTCCGGGTCGAGCGAGCCGGCCAGCACCGTCAGCCCGGCGGCCGTCGCACCGCAGCCGGCCACCAGCAACTCCGCGGTACGCCAACGGTCCGGGCGGTAGCGGCCCCGCCGGACCCGACGGCCGGCCAGCACCATCCCGGTCACGGCGGTGGCCAGCCCGGCGAGCAGCATCGGCAGGCCCAGGTAACCGGGGCCGGTGGCGTCCAACAACCCGTAGGTACCGGCGCAGACCCCGACCAGACCGCCGAGCACCAGCGCGCCGGTGACCGTACGCTGGCCGGCCGGCACCGCCGCGGTGCGGCCGTACCCCCGGGAGTCCATCGCGGCGGCCAGCGCCAGGGACCGGTCCAACGCGTCGGCCAGCACCGGCAACGCGATGCCCCGCAACGCCCGGACGCCCCGGCCGGAGGCCCCGCGCAGCCGCCGGGCCCGGCGGACCCGCAGCACGCTCTCCACCAGCTGCGGGGCCACCGACAGGGCCACCACCACCGCCGTACCCACCGCATAGAGCGCCCCGGGTACGGCCTTGAGCAGCCGCTTCGGGTTGGCCAACGCGTTCGCCGCGCCGAGGCAGACCAGCATGGTGGCCAGCCGCAGCCCGTCGTAGAACCCGCCGAGGAGCTGTTCGGCGGCGACCGGCCCGAGCAGCCGGATACCGGCGGCCCACTCGGGCAACGGGATCTCCGGCAGCCGGACCAGCACGGTCTCGCCCTGCCCACCGCCGAACACGATCCGGAACACCACCCGCATCGCCACGATCACCGCGCCGAGGACCAGGTACATCCGGAAGGCCAGCGCCCACGGCGCGTCCCCGCGTCGGCGGACCACCACCAGCGCGGCGACCGCGACGAAGAGCCCCAGCGGCAGCGGACTGGTGGTGTGGCTGGCGGCGGTGGCCAGGCCGAGCGCCCACAGCCACCACGCGCCCGGGTGCAGCGCCCGGGGCAGCCGCGCCGAGCGCCGGGGCGGCTCAGTCATCCGGCTCGGCGGTCCGTCGTCGTCGGGCGGCGACCAGGCCACCGGCGGCGAGTACGGCCAACACCAGGACGCCGGCCACCGTACCCAGGGGAAGCCCGCCGCCGTCCCGGCGTCCGGCGATCGGCGTCAGCGGCGGCTGACCGGCGGGGTCGGCCGACGTACCGGCGCCACTGGCCGGTGCGGTCGGTGCCGCCCCGCTCGGCGTCGGTGCACCGGTCGGCGGCGTACCGGTGGGGGGTGCGGGTCCGGTGGTCCCGGCCGTCGGTGCCGGAGCGGGCCGACCGTCGGCTGCCGGTGGCGGACGGACCGGCGCGCTGCCGGCGGCCGGCGGTACGACCGGTCCACCGTCGGCGGCCGGCGGTGGTGGCGCGACCGGCCCGTCGTCGCCGGCCGGCGGAGGCGCGACCGGTCCAGGCGGGGGCGCGACCGGGCCCGGCGGTGGCGGGGCGGGCGGTGGCGGGGCGGGGCGTTTCGGTGCCACGTCCGGTCGGGGCGCGTCGTTGCCGCTGCGGTTCAGCGAGAACGACCAGCCCTCGAAGCTGCCCGCCGGTGGCCTGCGGTTGAGCACCCCCTTGTCGCTGTACGCCCAGCTGCCGCCGTCCTGCGCGTGCCAGTACGACCAGTAGGCGCTGGCCGGTGGCGTGTCGACGCACTTCTCCGCGGCCGCCGACGGCTTGCCCTCGATCCGGCAGATGAACCCCTCACCCCAGCGCAGGGTGCCGGTGACCTGGAAACCGGCGTCCTTGAGTGCGGTCAGGCCGGTGCTCTGCGCGCCGGGGGCACACCGCACCACGGTGCCGCCGCCGAGCTCGTTGAAGTCGACCACGACGGTGACGCCGGAGGCGTCCGGGCAGTACCCGGCGGAGCCCGCCGCCGACGCGGCCGGCCCCGGCACGCCCACCGTGCCCGCCAGCACCCCGACGACGACCAGCCCGGCCCGCCGGGACCCCGTCATGTCGCCCGCCGTCGGGTCAGCACCAGCAGCAGTACGCCCACCCCGACCAGCAGGGCCGCGACCAGTACGTAGCTGACGATCGCCGCACCGGTCCTGGGCAGCCCACCGGTCGGTGTCGGCTCCGGCGCGACGGCCGGCGTGGTGGGGGCCGGGGTCTGCGGTGTGGCACCGGCCGAGCCGCTCGGTGTCGGGCTGGCCGGGGCCGTACCGGTCGGCGTCGGCGTGCCCGGGGTCGGCGACCCGGTGGGCGTGGGCGGGGCGGTGCCGGTCGGGGTGGCCGTGGCGGTCGGCGAGGAGGTCGGGGTGACGGTGCCGGTCGGGGTCGGCTCCGGCGACGGCGGCGGGTCGAGGCCGATCCGGCCGAGCGGCACCTGGACCAGCCCGAGCAGCGCCTGCGCGGTGGCCCGACGCCACTGGTCCCGGCCGGTGTCGGCGATACCGGCCTGAACTCCCGCCGTGAACTCGGTGGTGTTGTACGCGACGGCTCCCGCGTCGGCGGCGGCCGCCCCGCCGTTCGCCGTGGTCAGTTGCAGCGCGCGCAGCGCATCGGCGGCCCGGGTGGCCGGGGTGTCGCGCCTCGCGGCGGCGAGGGCCTGCCCGGCCAGGCCGGTGCTGTTGGAGTTCGCGCCGGTGGTCGGCCCCGAACCACCGAACGACCCGTCCGGGTGCTGCTGGGCGACCAGCCAGTCCGCCGCCCGGCCGGCCGCGTCGGCGGCACCGCCGGCACCGGCGTCGGCGGCGGCCAACAGCGCCTGGACGGCCATCGCGGTCGAGTCGACGTCGAGGAGCGCGTCGGCCTGCTCGTCGCAGGAGGGTGACGGCCCGTCCACGGTGTCCGGGTAGAGCCGGAACCCACCCGCCGCGCACTGCTGCCGGAGCAGGAAGTCGACGGTGGCCGGTGGCAGGTCACCACTGCGGGCCAGGCCCAGCACGGCGAAGGACTGGTCGAAGGTGTTGCTGGCGTCCGGTCCACTGTCGGCGGTGGTCCGGCTGGTGATCCGCCCCCGCTGGTGCCCCGTGTCCGCCCCGGCGATCAGGGACAGCGTCTCGGCCCGCAGGTCGAAGCCGCCGAATGCGGTGGGATCGGCTCCGGCGGCTGCGGCGGCGTACAGCAGTTTGGCCGTCGCCCCACCGTCGGTGAAGCCGGGGATACCCCAGTCGTCGTAGCTGTTGTAGGCCCGTACGTGCGCCGCGACCTGCGCGGTTGCCGCCTGCCGGGTCGGTGCGGCGACCCCGGTCGCGGAGAGCGCGAGGATCCCGTCGATGGTCAGGCCCCAGTCCGGGCCGCCGAACGGTCCGGGCAGCGCCCCGTCGTCGAACTCCCCGGCCAGCCAGGTCGCGGCGGCGCGCCCGGCGGCGGTATCGGCCGCCGCCGGTGCGGCCACCCCGCTCAGGGGTACGGCGCTGAGCGCGGCCAGGGTCACCGCCGTGCTGGCCGCGAGACCGGCACCGACCCGCCGGGACACGAGCCGCCGAGAGATGAGCCGCCGGGACACGAGCCGTTGGGACGCGGGTGCCGGGGAGACGGGTGGCCGGGGTACGGGCGGTCGGGACGGTGGCCGGGGCCCGGGTGGCCGTGGCGCGGACAGTGGCATGAGGGTGCCTTTCGCAGTGTGGTCGGTCGACGCCCGGTCCACCCCGGGGCGGCAGGTCAGGGAGCGGTGATGCTCGGTGCGGCGCCCGCGCCGAAGGACCAGCCCTCGACGCTGCCCGGCGCGGGGTTGTAGCTGGACGCGCCGGAGGTGCTGTACGACCAGGCCGCGCCGCTGCCGGAGGCGTGCCAGTACGACCAGTACGCCGTGGCGGGCGGGGTGTTGACGCACGGGTCGGTCGCGGCGGTGGGCTTGCCGTTGATCCGGCAGACGAAGGCCAGCCCCCAGCGCGAGGTGCCGGTGACGGTGAAGCCCGCGCCCTGCAGGGCGGCCACCCCGGTGGCCGGATCGCCGAGGGCGCAGGCGACCTGGACGCCCCCGCCGAGGGCGGCGAAGTCGACGACCACGGTCACTCCGGTGGTGCCGGTGCAGGCGGCGGCGTGCGCCGCCCGGGGTGCGGGTTCGACCGCGGTCAGTGCGACGGCGGCGACGGCGGCGGCCAGCAGCCCGGCGAGCCGGCGGCGGATGGCGCAACGGTGACGGAACATGACGTCCTCCTGTGGTCGGACGAGCCGAGGTGAGACGAGCTGAGGTGAGGGGAGCTGGGGCACGGCGAGCTGAGCTGGGACGAGCGGGGACCGGACGGGTGGCGCACCGGGGCCGCTCAGGGGCAGGAGGTCACCGGTGCCCCGGCGGTCGTCCCGGTGGCCGTGAGCTGGGCGTACCCGGTGCCGGTCAGGCCGAGGACGGCCTGTGCGGTCGCGCGGACGGCGGTCTGCGGATCGAAGGTGCCGCCGTCGAAGTCGACCGCGCCCCGGTCGGCCGGCGCACCGGCGCAGCCCACCTGGAGTCCGGTGAGGAAGGTGCGGGCCCGAGCCCAGGCCAGCGGCCGGCCGCCGGCGCGTAGCGCCTGCGCGGCGAGACCGGTGCTGTTGGCGTTGCCGAAGCCACCGTCGGTGCCCTGCACGGAGACCAGCCAGCGCAGCCCGGCGGCGGCGTCGGCCGGGCGGCCGGCGGCCCGCAGCGCCTGCACCGCGAGCGCGGTGGCGTCCACGTCGGAGGTACAGACCGGCTGGGCGGGCAGCAGCGGATAGCCGCCGTCGGCGCACCGGGTGCCGGCCAGCCAGGACGCCGCCGCCGGAGGCACCCCCGGCGCGGTGCGGTGCAGGGCGAGGATCGCCAGGGACTGGCTGAAGGCGTTGCTGTAGTCACCGAACGCCGACCGGTCGGTGAACCGGCCGTCGGTCGACTGCAGCGAACGCAGCCGGGCGGTCAGGTCGACCCCGCCCACATCGGTCGGATCCGCGCCGCGTACCGCGACGGCGAGGGCGAGCTTCGCGGTGGCCCCGGCGTACGCCTCGGTGCTGCCGTCGCCGACGTAACCGTCGCGGATGTCCGGCCGGGTGACCCAGGCCAGTGCCGACGCACCGAAGTCGTCGGCGACGCCGGCGGCGGCGAAGGCGAGGACCGCGTCGAGGGTGAGCCCCTGGTCGGGGTAGGCGACGCCGTCGAAGACCACTTCGAGGCGTTCGCCATCGACGAGTTGACGGGCCAGCCAACCGGCGGCGGCCTCGGCGCGGGTCGGGCCCGTCGGCACCGGGCCGGCGGGCGCGGGCGCGGCGAGCGCGGGGGTGGTGAGGGTGAGGGCGGCGAGCAGACCGCAGAGGAGGACGAGCAGGTGGTGCCGGCTCAGGCGGACGACCATCGGAAGCGCCTTTCCGGCCCGGCGGTCGTCAGAAACCCGGACGACCGTCGTGACGCGGAGGACCGGGACTCCGACCCGTGGGCCACGACGGGTGGGGGAACGAATTCACGCGTACGGCGGGTATTCGGGCTCGCCGTCAAAAGTGGATCACCTCGACGGCCTACCGTTGCGGGCCAGCGCCGGACTCAGACCGGACTTCCCCCGCACGTACGCGCTTGTGGAGTTGTGCCGTCAGTCTGGCCAGCGACGACAGGGCGTGTCAATGCGTCGTACGTCGCAGCCGACGTCCTGCCGCTGCTCCTGCCCCTGGTGCCGGCCACCACGAACGCATCCGGCCGGATCGGCCGGTCCGGGACGGTGCGCGGAGCGCCGCCGGAGCGGGGCTGTCAGGCGGCGAGGGCGGCGTAGCGGCCGGCCCGCGCCAGCAGGTCGGCGTGGTCGCCGGACTCCACGATCCGCCCGTGGTCGAGCACCGCGATCCGGTCGGCGTCGCGCACGGTGGCCAGCCGATGGGCGATGGTGATGGTGGTACGACCCCGGGCCACCTCGTCGAACGCCCGTTGCACGGCGCGCTCGGTCTCGGTGTCCAGGGCGCTGGTGGCCTCGTCGAGGATCAGCACCCGCGGGTCGCGCAGCAGCGTCCGGGCAATCGCCAGGCGCTGCTTCTCGCCGCCGGAGAAGCGGTGCCCCCGCGACCCGACCACCGTGTCGTACCCGTCGGGCAGGCCGGCGATCAGGTCGTGGATCTGGGCGGCGCGGGCGGCGGCCTCGATCTCGGCGTCGGTGGCGTCCGGACGGGCGTAGCGCAGGTTCTCCCGGACCGTGGTGTGCAGCAGGTACGTCTCCTGGCTGACCACCCCGACGATGGCGGCGAGATCAGCCAGGCGCAGCTGGCGCAGGTCGACGCCGTCGACGGTGATCCGGCCGCTGGTCGGGTCGTGGAGCCGGCTCAGCAGCGCGGCCAGGGTGCTCTTGCCGGACCCGGTCTCGCCGACCAGGGCCAGGCTGGTGCCGGCGGGGACGTCGAGATTGATCCCGGCTACGGCGGCGGTGTCACTGCCCGGGTAGTGGAAGGTGACGTCGGTCAGGCGTAGCTCGCCCCGGACCCGGCGCCTGTCGATCTCGACCGGCTCGGCCGGGTCGGCCACCTCGACCGGCAGGTCCAGGTACTCGAAGATCCGGGCGAAGAGCGCCAGCGAGGCGGTGACCGAGACGGCCACGTTGAGCAGCCCGGTCAGCGGCCGGAACAACCCGCCCTGCAACGCGGTGAAGGCGACCAGGGTGCCGATGCTGAGCGTCCCGGCGGTGCCGGGCAGTCCGGCGCTGAGGTAGATCACCGCCGGAATGGCGGCGAAGACGACGCTCATCGTGGCCATCCGCCAGCGGCCGGCGAGCTCGGAGCGCAGCTCCAGGTCGACCAGGCGGGCCGAGGAGGCGGTGAAGCGCGCGGCCAGGGCGGGGCCGGTGCCGAGGGTCTTGGCCAGGTGTACGCCGCTGACCGAGAGCCCTTCCTCGACCGTGACGTTGAGGTCGGCGAGTTCACGTTGCCGCCGCGCGGTGATCTCCCGACGGAGCTGGGCGACCCGGCGGGTCAGCCAGATGGCCGGTGGCAGCACGACGAGGGAGACCAGCGACAGTCGCCAGGACAGGGCGAGCATGGCCACCCCGGTGGCGATCACGGTGGTCAGGTTGGCCGCGATCGAGGTGGCGGTCGAGGTGACCACCGACTGCATGCCACCGATGTCGTTGGTGATCCGGGACTGGACCTCGCCGGTGCGGGTCCGGGTGAAGAACGCCAGTGACTGTCGCTGCAGGTGGGTGAAGACGTCGGTGCGCAGCCGGTGCATGACCTGCTGGCCCACCCGGGTGGAGATCCAGGTCTGCGCCACGCCCAGCACGGAGGTGACGGCGGCGACCACGACCAGGCCGGCCACCAGCCAGGCCAGCAGCGGCAGGTCGCGTTCGGGCAGGGCCCGGTCGATCACCGCGCGGAGCAGGAAGGGCGTGGCCGTGGCGAGCACCGAGGAGGCCACGATGATCGCGGTGACGGTGGCGAGCGCGCCCCGGTGCCGGGCGAAGAGTCCGCCGATGCGACGCAGGGACACCTGGCGGGCCTGCGCCTGCTCCTCGGCGCTGAGCTCGTGGGAGCCGCGGTCGCGGCCGGGCTTGTGGTCGCGGCCGGGCTTGTGGGAGCCGCGGTCGCGGCCGGAGGGGACGGGTTCCAAGGGATGCTCCCTTACCTTCGACTAATGCTGAGGTTACCTCAACATGAGGGAACAACACCTTCTCCTGGTAGGTTGTTCCCGTGCCCGAAGACCCGCCGGTCCCCGTGACCACGGACCCGCACCAGCCCGAGGACGGCCTCGCCGAGGCGTTCTGGGCGGTGACCCGACGGCTGCGCCACCGCACCCGTCAGGCGCTCGCGCCGTGGGACGTCACGCCCGCCCAGTCCCGGGCGCTCGGCGTGCTCAACCGGCACGGTCCGCTGCGGCTCAGTGCGATCGCCGAGCACCTGCGGATCGCCCCCCGCTCGGCCACCGAGGTCGTCGACGACCTGCAGGCCCGGGGTCTGGTGCGGCGGCAGGCCGACCCGACGGACCGGCGCGCCACCCTGGTCACGCCGACCGAGGAGGGCACCCGCGCCGGTGCCGCCATGTACGCCGCCCGCCGGGCCGCCGCCGACGATCTCTTCGGGGACCTGCCGCCGGCCGACCGGGAACAGCTCGCCCGCATCCTGCGTACGCTGCTCGCCTGACCGGCCCGCCGCGCGGACTTCGGGAACGCCCGGCGGAGCGGTGGCTCAGGTCGTCGGGCCGGTGGCGAGGTCGGCGTAGCGCACCAGCTGCCAGGCCAGCACGCCGACCGTGCCCAGTTCGGCGAGCGAGACCGTGACGAAGGCGACGTCGTAGGGGCCGTTGACCCAGTACACGACCAGGGCGGCCAACGGAGGCAGGACGAAGGTGCCCAGGTCCACGGCGAGCTGGAGGTACTTGCGTGAGCTGCGCCTGGGGTCACTGCGATGCGCCACCTCCCAGCCGAAGGCCGGTTGGCCGTCGGGGGTGAGGGCGACCAGCCGTGGCCCGAGGTCGGTGCGGACGTACCGGCCGATCGCGGAGATCTTCTCGTCGTTGACCAGATACGTCCAGCCCAGCACCACGGTGACCGCCGGCAGCAGGAGAAGAAGGTTCGCCCTGTCCTGGCTGGACAGCACGGCGGCGACGACCGCGGCCATCGAGGCGAGCGTGGCGTAGATGAGATTGTCCCGGAATCCGATCCGGTTGCGCTGTTCCTCCTTGATCTGCGCGTACTCCGCGAGCAGCAGTCCGCCCGTGGTGATCTCACTGGTCACGTGACCTCCCGGAGTCGTGCCGACAGCGTCACCCATCATTCACGTAGCGGGCAACGATCGGTCCGGTCAACTCGTCCGTACGGACGGTGATCGGGGGGCGAGGGCTTGCGTAGCCTGCCTACACACAGGAGAACCGAGCACAGGGGACTGTCGTGATCGCCTCGATCGACTTCGGCGCGTCCGCCACCAAGGCCGCGGTACTCGACGCGACCACGGACGCCGCCCGGCTGATCGCCTTCGACGCGACGAACCACCTGCCGACCGCCGTGCACCGGCACCGCGGTGGGAAGCTGCTGGTCGGTCGGCCTGCCCTGGCGTACCTGGACCGCCGGCCGCACCAGGTCCGCACCGACCTCAAGCAACGGCTGAACCACGCGACCGTGGTACGCGCTAACAACCCGCTGGTGGAGGTCGGCGGCGCTCGGCCGATGCCACTGTTGGAGGCCGTCGCGGCGGTGCTGGCGCACGCGTACCGGGCGGTCGAGTCGAGCCTGTCCGGCCCACCCGGCCAGCTCCTGCTCACGTACCCGGTGATCTGGGACGCCGCCCGCCGTGCCGCGCTGCGGCAGGCGGCGCGGCTCGGCGGGATCGAGGCCCGCATCGAACTGGTCAGTGAGCCGGAGGCGGCGGCCTGGCAGCTCTCCGCCACCCACGACCGGCTGCCGACGCCGATCGCCATGCTGGACCTCGGCGCGTCCACCTTCGACCTGGCCGTGCTCGACCGGGACTCCGACGGGCGGCTAGGGCGGCTGCACGCCGACGGGCGGGCGGTCGGCGGGGACGACTTCGACGTGGCCCTGCTCGACCTGGTCGAGGACGGCCTGACCGGGGCGGCGAGACGGCGCTTCGTCGAGCTGCGCACCGAGGCCGCACACGATGTCACCCGGGAGGCCCAGGCGGTGAAGATCCGGCTCACCGTCGAGCCACGGGCCACCTTCGCGTTTCGTGACGTCGAGCGGGAGATCAGCCGGGAGGAGTTCGACGAGGCCGTCGCGCCGCTGGTCGAGGAGTGTGTCGAGACCGCGGCACAGGCGGTGGAGACGGTGCACCGGACCCGGCCGGTCCGGACCGTCGGGCTCTGTGGTGCCGCCTCCCGGGTGCCGTACTTCCGCGACGAGGTGGCGGCGCTGGCCCGCCGGCTGGGAGCCGGCTTCGTCGAGGTGGGCGGGCCCGGTGGCGGCCCGGCCCGGGTCGCCGCCGTGGCACTCGGTGCCGTCCGGGTGGCCCACCGGCCGGTCCTGCGGTCCGACGACGACTGGGTGGTGAACTTCGACAAGTTCCCCAGAGTCCCGCCGCTGACCCCGACGGCCGACGGCTTCGCCTACCCGACCACCGACGCCGCCGACATCGGGCTGTCCCGGCCCGGTGGCAACCGGCTCGCGGCCAAGGTCGGGAACATCACCAGCCTCACCCGGGTCTGGCGACTCGCTTACGACCTCGACCAGCGGCTCCTGGTCAGCGGCAGCGACAACGGCCTGGTCGAGCTCTGGGAGCACGGCGAGGAGCTGACCCTGCGGCACCGTGGCTTCCTCGGCCGGTCGGCGTCGGTGCTGGGTTTTTTTCGTGACCAGGAGGTGACCGCGCTGGCTGTGCGGGGTGACCGGATCGCATCGGTCGAGAAGCGGGGCACGGGTGCCGTGTACCGCCGTAAAGGGAATCGGTGGTCGTTGCACCACCGCCTCAATCTGACCGGTCCCACGGTGGGGCTGTCGATCCTCGCCCGGGACGGGGCGCTGCTGCGCTGGGGAGGCGAGCGGCTCGAACTCCTTGACCCCGACAGCGGTCACACCCTCGCCACCGAGAAGCTGCCGACGCAGGACCCGGTGATCCGGGTGGAGCCCCGGCACGGGTGGGCCTACCTGCGCTCGGCCGACCTGCTGGCCGCCTACCGGATCGACGGACGGTCCATCCGGGCAGGCTTCCGCCGGGAGATCGCCGGGACGGGGGCGCTCTGCTGTGGCACATACGCCAGCCGCCCGCTGGTGCTCACCGTCGCTCCGGCCGAGTCCGCGGTGCTGGCCCTCGACGGGTGCACCGGTGCGGAACTCGCCCGCCTGGACGTACCGGATCCGGGTGAGGTCAGCCAGCTCACCCCTACCGCCTGGCCGGACCGCTTCTTCGTCGCGATCGGTAACGAGGTCCGGTTCCTGACCCTGACGGGCGGCCCGAGGTGACCGCGGACAGGTCGAGGCCGCCCGGTCCCGGGCCAGCCTCGGCCCTGCTCGGTGAGTTGTGCCGGCGGTTGGCCGGGCGGGCCGAGCTACGCGGTGAGGCGACTCTCGCGGACCTGGCGGCGCAGTGCGCCGAGCCGCTGCGGGTGGCGGTGGTGGGTGACGTTTCGACCGGCAAGTCGACGCTGGTGAACGCGTTGGTGAGGCGGTTCGTGGCGGCCGTCGACCGGCCCGAGACGACCGCCGGGGTGACCTGGTACCGCCATCCGGCGCTGCCCGTGCCGCCGGCAATCGGCCCCCACCACCGGCACCAGCCCGCAGCGTTCCCGCTCGCCGACCGCATCGTGCTGGCCGACAGCCCCGGCACGAACACCGCCTCCGGTGCCGACCGGCTCACGGAGGAGTTGGTGCACACCGCCACCGAGACCGCCGGCAGTGTCGCGGCTCTGGTGTACCTGACGCGCGGCGGCCTGCTGTCCGAGCGCGCCCGGCGGCAGCTGAGGCGCTACACCTCGTTGACCGCAGGTCCGCTGGGCGGCGGCGGCAACGTCGTCGCCGTGGTGGGCAAGCTGGACGAACTGGCCGTGGCCGGCCCGGAGGAGGCCGAGGCGACCCTGTCCGAGCAGACCGGGCTCTCGCCGGACCGGGTGGTGGCGGTCAACCAGCGGTTGGCGATGGCGGTGCGGCTCGGTGCGGTCACCGACCGGCACCTGCGCGTCATCGCGGCCGTCGCCGCAGACCCGGTGCTGTCCGTCCTGGCGGCTGCCGGACCGGAGGCGTTGCTGAGCGGTCTGCCGGCCGACGGCCCGGACGCGGAGACCCTGGCGGAGATCGCCGACCTGCTCCAGCCCTTGGCCGTGGCGCTGCCCGGACTCGCCGGCGCCGACCACCGGAAGATCCTCGAACGGTTGGACGAGGCGTCCCGGGTGCCGGTGCTGGAGCGCGTCCTGGCGGAGTTGGCGGCCGACGCCGACGTGCTGACCGTCTGTGCCGTCGTCGGTCGGCTCCGTCGGTTCGCCGCCCGGCTCGGCCCGGAACGGGGGGCGGTCGTCTGGTCCGGGCTCGCCGAGACCACCCGGGCCCAACCGTTCCGTCGGATCGAGCGCCGGGAGGCGGCGCTGGCGCTGGAGTCACCGCCGCTACGCCGCAGCGTCGAGGCGGCGCAGCGACAGGCGGCGGCACACCTGCTCGCCAGCTCCGGCACGAGCCCCGATCCCGAGATCGCACACCGCTGGTCGTTGATCGCCGCCCGACCGGGCCGTCCGACCGTCGTCCGGCGGGTGGCCGAGATCGTCGCCGACGCCGCCCGTGCCGAGCCGACCGGGAGCCGACCGTGAAAACCCTGTGGAGCAGTCTCGTGCTCCTGCTCGCCGCAGTGCCGACGGTCCTCTGGCGTCGCCATTGCCGTGGTCCGCACCAACGGCCGGTCTCCCCGGCGGTCCCGCCACCGTCCCCGCCGGTCGTCCCGCCCGCGCCGGGGGCCGGGACGGACCCGGACCCCGTCCGCCCGGTCAGGTCACCCGAGCTGGACGCGCGGGTGGCGGCGGCCGTGCTCGACGTCGTCGCCGCGATGACCAGTGTCGAGCTGCGGCGGCGGCTGATCGAGGCGGTCGCCCTGCTGCCGGACATCGGGCTCGTGGATCCGGCCCCGGGCACCGTCTTCGACCCCGAACGGCATGCCTGGGCCGAGACCCGTCCGGCCCCGGAAGCCGTCGATCGCGACACCGTTGCCGTCACCCTCTCCGTCGGCCTCACCGACCACCTCGGTCGGGTCGTGCGTCCGGCGCGGGTGGCCGTCTACGACCAGGAAGGTGAGTGACGCCATGAGTCAGCCGGAGGAACTCTTGGACGAGTCTCTGCGAGCCATCACCGAACGGACCGTCGAGCTGGCGAACCCGGGGTCCGGGCGGGCGGTCGCGGCGTTGCGGCGGTTGACCGCCCGGCGGCGTACTCCGGCGCTGCCGGTGGTGGTGGTCGGTGAGGTCTCCCGTGGCAAGTCGACACTGGTCAACGCCCTCGTCGGGCAGCGTGTCCTGCCGGCAGACCGCACGGTCACCACCTCGACGTGGACGTTGATCAAACACGGGCCCTCGCTCGCCGGGCAGGCCACCGTCCAGTGTGGTGACGGGACGATCGAGACGGTGCCGGTCAACACCGTGGCGGCGCTGGGGACCTACCTCGCCGTGGACGGCCAGCAACAGCTGGAGGACCTGCACGGGGCAGGAGCGCGGTGTGTCTCGATGGTGCTCGAAGTGCCCTCTCCCCTCCTGGAGTCGGGTCTGCAACTGATCGACACGCCAGGTGTGGGTGGTCTGCGGGCCACCCACCGGCAGGCCACCCTCACCGCGTTGGCCGAGGCCGACGCCGTCGTCTTCGTCATCCGGCCCGGGGAGCCCATCTCGGCCAGTGAGCGACTCTTCCTGGCCGAGGCGAGTGAGCAGATCGGCACGTGCGTCGTCGTGCAGACCCACCGGGACCAGACGCTCAAGGCGAAGGCGGCGCTCGACGCGGATCTCGCCAGCCTCACCGACCGGCAGCAGTGGTGCGCCCTGCTCGGTGACCAGGAACGAGCCGACCGGGTCGTGGCGTACTTCCGGGACGTCAAGGGGATCTCGGTGTCCAGTCGGAACGCCCTACTGGCACAGGACGAGCCACCCGGTCCGGTCCGGGACACGCTCCTGCGTTCCTCGGGCCTGCAGATGTTGACCGAGGTGCTCCAGCACGACGTGGTGGCCGCCCGACGGCGGGTCCGGCAGCGTACCGAACTGCAACTGGTGGAGTTGGTGCTACGGCAGACCCGCGACCGGACCCGGGAGACCGTCGCCCTGCTCAGCGGGGACGCCGAGGCGGCCCGGATCCTCGAGGACCGGCGGGCCACCATCGGCCGTTGGGTGGCCCACGGCGGTGACCTGTGGCGTCGGAGGTACCGCGCGGGTTGTGCCCGGATCCCGGACGAGCTCCAAGTGATCGTCGACCGGCGGTGCGCGGAGTTGAACACCGACGTCGGCCGGCAACTCGCCGCCATGAAGCCCACGGAGATAGAGAAGGCCATGAAAGGGGTGCTCGGCCTGCCGGCACAGGTGTTCACCGAACTGCTCACCGAGGTCGACACGAAGATCGCCGCCGCTGCCGCCGGGGTGCGTGAACTCCTGGAGCGGGACGGGCTGGCCCAGCAGGCGCATCAGACGGACGATGACGGCGTGACCTTCGAGCGTCTCGGTGACGGGACCTTCACCAGAGCCTCCACCAACCTGTCCGTCGAGGACCTGAAACACGCGACGCTCGGCGGAATGGCCGGGGTGGGCATCGCCTCCTCCGGTGCCCTCGTGCTGGCTCACGCCGGCATCCTGCCGGGTGCCCTGGCCGCTGCGGCGGCCGCCGGAACCGCCGGTGGGGCCGCCGGGACCGGCCTGGCCGCCACCGCCGCGACGATCGCCGCGCCGATCTTCTGGCCGTTCGTCGTCGGTGCGGTGGCGTTCGTCGCCATCCACCAGGTCTCCCGGGTCCGTGCCCGGACCCGGGAACAGGCCCGTACGGTGCTCGCCACCGTTCGCGAGGAGATCGCGGGAACTGCGCTGACCCGGGCCCTCGACGCCGCGAAGGAGGTCGGGCGGATGGTGGAGGAGGACATCGAGGCAGGGATCCGGGAACTGCACGACGAGGCGGACCGGGCGCGCCGGGACCTCGCCGACGCCACCACCCTCACCCCTGCCGCCCGACTGGCCCGGATCAGCGACGCTGAGGACCTGCTGGCCCGGGTCGAGGATCTCCGCGCCGAGGCAGCCGCCCTGGCCGGTCGCATCTGACCGGACCCGGCCGACCGGCACAGCCACTCGTCCGCGGGTGCGGGGAGGTCACGAGGCGTCGCCGTCGTCGACGTCCGGATCGTCGGTGTCGTCGGGTCCCTCCTGGTCCGGCCCGCCCCGATCGCCGAGGCGGTGGCGGGGCGGACTCCGGCGGGTGCCGTGCCGCCAGTCCTCGCCGCCGCCGTCGGGGCCCGGGTGGGTGGGACCCACGTCCGGTCCCGGCGGCGTCGGCGTGGTGGTGGGATCCGGCGCCGGGGAACCGTTCACCGCCACGCCGAGCGCCAACAGGGAGATGCCGATCGCGGCGGCCTCGGCGGGTGACAGCCCGGTGCCCGAAACACCGGCGTCGGCCGAGGGCGCCCTGGTCGGCAGCGTCGACCAGGGAAAGTCGGGGTCGGACACCAGACAGCCGAGCAGCATGACCGCGTTGGTGGTGGCGTACCGGCGCCACACGTTGGGAGCCCCGCTCCCGTCGGACTGCGCGTCCAGCGCCGCCTTTCCCGGGTCGGCGTGGTCGGAGACCCCGCGCAGCACGAGCAGATCGACCCCCTCGTGCCAGTCCACCGCCGCCGCCGCGCCGGCCGCCTCACACTCGAGCGCGGTGAACGCCCGGTTGCGACCCCTCAGCCAGGCGGTGAACTGCTCCGCGGCCCCGACCAGGTCACCGCTGGCGACCGGCCCCACCAGCGCCTTCGGTGGGTCAGCCGCGCCGTCGGGATGGTCCGCGACCCGGTCGGCGCGCCACCGTCGGTACGTCGGACCGGACCATTCGCCGAACGGGAAGTTGTTTACGAAGGCGGCCAGTTGGCCGCGCAACCGCCATGAGGTGCCGGCCGTACGCAGCGCGAAGCTCGTACCGTCGGGGGTGGGCACCGCTTTTGCCCGGTACAGGTAGGAGTCGACCTCGGCGGCGATCACCACGTCACCCAGTCGCAGGTCGGGGTCGAGCCCGCCGGCGGTGCCGACCAGTGCCACCACCGACACCCCGTACGACCGGACCAGCAGGTCGGCGCCGAGCGCGGCGGCGACCGGCCCCATCGCGTGCAACGGCAACGCGAGGCCCCTGGTCCGGCTGCCGGGAAAGGTGAACCGGTACATCTGGCGACCCTGGTCCACGAAGGACGACATCGGGCCGACGGTGTCCTGGACGTACCGGAACTCCTCGCCGAGCGCGACGAGCAGGCCCAGTCGGTAACCACCCTCGCTGCTCATGAACAGCACGATAGTGCGGGTACCCGGTGGAGATCGACGGTCGGACCACCAGGTGTCGGATACCCGGCGCGGCGGCGGACGCGGAGTGGAACCGGTCAGGCCGGGCTGTCTCCGGCGCGGTTCGGGTCGAGGTGGGCGAGCGGGAAGCAGCCGGCCAACGGGTCGTCGTAGTGCCGCCAGGTGTCCTCCCCGTCGGCCAGCTCGGCGTCGGTGAGCAGGCAGTCGGCGAGCGTACGGTGCAGCGCGTCGGGGTCGAGGTCCATGCCGACGAAGACCAGCAGTTGGTGCCGGTCGCCGTAGTAAGGGTCCCAGTCGAGAGCGGCGGCGAGCCGCCGATGGTCGGAGATCCCGTCCCAGTGCGCGTCGGGCAGGGCGACCAGCCAGCGGCCGAGGGAACCGAGCCGGAGGCCGCCACCGGCGAACTCCCAGGCGACGACCGTCTCGGGTTGGCTGGCCAACCAGAGGTGCCCACGGGAGCGGACGACGTCGGAGTTGACGTCCTCCAACACGTCGTGCAGCCGGCGGGGGTGGAACGGCCGGCGGGCGCGGAAGACCACCGAGACCACCCCGCAGTCGGACTGCGGCTCGTGCCGGCCCAGGCTGCGGCCTTCCAGTCCCCGGGCCAGCACCGCGGGTGTCTCGGGACGGTGCCGGTGGGTGCCGCGCAGACGCCGGGTCAACGCGTCGGCGTCGACGACGTCGCCGTCGACCCGGACCTGGGTCGCCCACGGGGCCATCCGTTCCAGCAGCACGGCCGAACCGTCGAGGCCGTACGCCCCGTCCCGGGACCGTCCCCAGAGGACCAGGGTGTCGGCGTACTCGATCTGCCGGGCGATGACGTCGGCGAGTGCCCGGTCGTCGTTGTCGGCGGCCTGGATGCCGAGGGCCTTGAGACCCTCGGTGCTGGCCAGGCCGTCGAGCAGGTGTTCGGCGTCGACCACGGTCAGGTACGAGTCGATCCGGACGAGGTCGGTCAGTGGCACCTCGTCGACCCGGCAGTGCGCGCAGACGGCGGCGACCGCCTCTGGCTCGACCACCTCGGGCAGCATCAGCACCAGGTCCCGTCGGGGGTGGGCGCGGGCCAACCGGGCGAGGGTGGGCAGTACGTCCTCGCGCAGGGTGCAGGAGGCGCAGCCGTGCGCCAGGGTGATCCGCTCGTCCTCCAGGCGGCCGCCGGAGTCGCGGACGATCCGGTGCACGGTGCCGTTGCCGAGGTCGGCGAGGTCGTGCCGGATGAGGATCAGCGTCGGGTCCGCGGCGAGCAGGGCCCGGGCGACGGCATACGTCGCAGCCGGCCAGAAACCGCTGAGCACGGTCAACGACGGGCGGGTGTCGCCCGGCGGGGTGCCGGTGTCGGTGGGCGCGAGCGGCGACGACGACATCACAGTCCTCTCGACTTAGTTGAAAACGATTGTCATTATAAACAGGTTCTTGACCCTGCTCGACCTCCAGGAGTGCCCGTGTCCACCAGAGCCACCGCTACTGGCTGCCCTCGGAGCGGCGCTGGGTCAGGCTGACCCTGACCGCCAAGGCGCTGCGGACCGTGGACCGCAGGGGCATCGAGAGGGTGGTCGCCGAGTTGCGTACCCGGGGGGTGAAGGTCTGATGGCCCGGCAGACCGCGCTGCATCCGATCGTGCGGCTGCGCAGCACCGCCGGCACCGGCTACACCTACGTGATCCGCAAGAACCGGCGCAACGACCCGGACCGCCTGGTCCTGCGCCGGTACGACCCGATCGTGCGCCGGCATGTCGAGTTCCGCGAGGTGCGTTGACGCCCGTGTGCGATCCGACCGGGCCGCCCACCGTCCGCGAGGCGTCCCGGTGACCAGATGAGCGATGGTGGGGGTGCCGACCGCGGTCGGCACCCCCACCGGTGGGGTCGGCTCAGCTGGCCGAGCAGGTCGCGGTCGGGGTGGTGTTGTTGCCGTTCTTGTAGAGCGTGATGCCGAAGTTGTTGCCGTTGCCGTTCGGTCGGGCGGTGAGGGTGCCGCTGGAGCCGCTGACCGACGCGTTCCAACTGCTCTGCACGCTCTGGCCGCCGTTGGTGCGGATGGTGACGGTCCAGTTGTTGCTGCCGCTCACCGAGAAGGTGGTGTTGAACCGGTCGCTCCAGTCCTCGGCCCGGCTCACACTCACCGAGCAGCCACCACCCGGCGGCGGGTTGGTGGGGTTGGTGGGGTTGCCGCCGGTCGTGCCGCCGACCGTGATGTTGGAGCTACCGCTGCTCTGGTACCCCTCGGTGGCCATGATCTGGTAGTAGTGGTTGCCCAGGTTCATGCCCCGGCTGGCCCACGCGTCGAAGTGGTTGCCGGTGGTGATGGTGCCGCCGACCCGCTTCGAGGTGCGGACGCTCCAGTACTGGTAGAAGGTCTGGATGCCGTCGATCGAGGGCTGCTGCACCCGCTGGGTCCGGTAGATGTCGTAGGTGCCGCCGTCGGTGTTGATCGTGCCCATCGAGCTGGCGCCCGGGGGCCGCCAGGAGCCCCAGCTGTCCACGATGTAGTACTCGACGAGCGGGTTACGCGTCCAGCCGTACAGGGTCAGGTAGGAGTTGCCGTTCGGGTTGAAGGTGCCCGAGTAGGTCACGTTCCGGCGGGTGCCCGGGTTCCAGCCCTTGCCGGCGACGAAGTTGTTGACGTTGCTCCACTGGGTGCTGTACTGCCCGCCGTTGCCCATGGTCATGGAGACGTTGCCGCTGTCCTTCCAGAAGGAGAAGAAGTACCCGTTGTGGGTGCCCTCCTGGTTGGACGTCACGGTCTGGGCGTGGGCGGGGCTGGAGACGATCGCCGTGGTCCCGGTGGTGGCCAGTATCGCGGCGCAGGCGGCGCCGAGGAGCAACCTGAGACGTCGGCGCCTGCGGTTGTTCGAGTGGACGGGGGTCTCGGGCATGGACGAACCTTCCTCCTCGTTATGAATTGCATCGACAAAAATCGATGTCTTATTGGGCGACAGTATTGGCTCCGTCGAGTCGGGTTGTCAACAAGTTTCGGAAAAACTGCCGAAACCTCTGCCGGGTGACCGGTCGCCGGATTCACGGTGTCGTCCCTGCTGAACGCGCATGTTCTGGTGGTCGTCACCCGGAACGGGTTCACCAGAACCAGGGGCATTCCAATCGGGGTTCGGAGGAGGTTTATCGAAAGTTTCGGACTCTGTGATCAAGCCTGAACCCGCCGTGGTCCCGGGCCGACGAGCCGGCCCGGGACCACGGGTACGGAGGTCGGTCAGGTCGCGCAGACGGCGTACGCGCGCACCTTCCAGCTGCCGCTGAAGCCGTTCTCGTCCTCGGCGGCGCGAACGGTCACCGTGGTCGACGAGGTGGGCCGCAGCTCGGTCAGGCGCACCTGGCCGTCGCCGCCGACGACCTCACCACCCACCCCGTGTACCCGGGTGCCCGCCGGGCAGGTCGCGGTGACCGACTGGCTGGCCAGCGAGCCGAAGGCGCTGTCGGTGGACAACCGCTGCTCGCCCGGGAGCGGGTCGGCGCAGATGACGGCGATGTCCAGCGACCAGTTGCCGGCGAAGTCGCCGCCCGCCTCGACGCCCGCCACCGTCACGCTGTTCAGGTGGATCCGGACGTCCTCCAGGAGCACGTCGCTGGCGCCGGAGCCGAGCGCCAGAGCGGCGCCGCCGCCGCCGATGGCGCGCTTGCCGATCGGGCACGACACCTCCCGGAACTTCGGGTTGACCGAATCGGTCGCCGAGTGACCGGTGACCACCTCCAGCCCGGTGGGCGCGGGAGCGCAGATCGCGCTGGTGGTCACCGCCCAGTTGCCGGCCACCCCGTTGGGATCCTCGCGGCCGGTCACCGAGTAGAGGTTGGCGTCGGCCAACGGCAGCATGATGTCCAGGCCGACCTGGCCGAGACCCGACCCGGTGAGCACGGCCCCACCACCGATGACCTTGGTGCCCGCCGGGCAGACGGTGTTCTGCGTCTTGGCGGAGCTGGTGCTGGGCCCGACACTCGTCTTGACCACCAGGCCGGGCACGGCCGCCACCGGTGCGGTGAGGGCGAGCTGGCCGAGTACGACCGCGCTCAGCGCGGCCCCGCCCACGGCGGCCGTCCGACGTGCCCAGCAGCGGTTCGACGTGTCTCGCATGGTTTTTCCTCTCCTCGGTTCGATTCGATTCGATTCGGTTCGGCCGGTCAGGGCGTGACCACCTGGATCTGGACCGGTACGGAATCCACGCCGATCAGGCCCGTCGAGTCGAAAACCTCCAGCCACACCGACCAGGTGGTGCCGGTGTGTCCGCTGTCCAACTGGCCCAGCTGGGCGGTGAAGCTGGCGCAGCTCTTTGGCAGGACCACGTCGTCGATCGGGCCGTCGGTCGGCACCGCGCTGCCCTGGCAGAGCACCTTCTTGACCCCGCCGTCGCCGTAGGCGGTCCACCGGTAGCGGGTTCCGGAGACCGCACCGTCCTCGACGTCGGTGCCGGCGCCGGCGAACGTGACCGACTTCGGCTTGCCGTCGGCCATGGTCAGCTGCAGCGGCGTCGCCGGCTGGGTGATCGTGGCAGCCGGCGGATGCTGCCCGGCCAGCAGCGCGGTGACCGTGAAGGCTCGTTGCGCGCTGGTACCACCAGCCGTGAACGTCACCGTGTACGCCCCCGCCGTGACCGTGCCCGCCGGCAGGAGGGCCTGGTGACCGGTGGCCTGGAAGACCACCGTGCCGCCCCGCCGGACCGTCCAGGACGCCTCGGTGTCGGGGACCGGTCCGAAGGCGTCGGGGTCGTTGGAGGCACCGACCAGGCTGACCGACTGGCCCGGGGTGAGCGTCAGTCCGGCCGGCGGCGAGATGATGGCCGTGGTCGTCGGGCTGTCCACCACCGTCACGGTGACCGCCGCCGAGCCGGTACGCCCCAGGCTGTCGGTGGCGCTGGCGGTGATGACGTGGGTTCCGGCCGACAGCGAGGGCACGACGGTGACCGAGGTGTCACCCAGTACGCCGTCGATGCTGCTGGTCCAGGTGATCGGGATCTGCTTACCGAGGAAGTCGGTGGCCGTACCCCACAGGTCGACCGTCTGGTGCACACCGAACTGCTGCTTGGTCTTCGGCGTACTGATGCTCACGGTCGGCTTGCCGATCTTGACCCCCAGCGCCCGGGCGACCGCGGCGAGGGCGTCGATCCGACGTTGGCTGCCGGTCACCTTGGCGCCGAGCCCGCCGACGTGCGCGGTGCTGTTGAGGATGTCCCGGACCTCCGCCGAGGTCAGGCTCGGGTCGGCGGCCAGCACCAGGGCGGCGACCCCGCCCACGAACGGCGCGGCGACGCTGGTGCCGCAGGTGCGCTTCGTCGCGTCACCTACCGGCTTGCCGGAGTCGGCGAGCGTCCGCACGCACATCGGTCCGTAGATCTCCACCGAGGTGGTGAGGTCGTTGGTGCCGAAGTTCGACCCGGCAGCCACCGTCGCGTCGGTGTTCATGCCACCGACGCAGATCACGTGGGTGCTCTCGCAGGGCACGTAGAGCAGGTCACCGTCGATGTTCTTCCCGTTGTTGCCGGCGGACGCGACGATCACCGCACCGGTGGCCCGGACGTGCTCCATCCGCCGGTCGGTCCAGGTCCGGGCCCAGGCCTTGCCGAGATCGACGTCGCGGGTGAAGCTCAGATTGACCACGTCCGGGTGGGTCTCCTCGGCGGCCTTCTCCAACCGGCGCAGGACCGTCCAGTAGTCGATGCCGTTGCGCACGGCGACCAGTTCCTCGACCACCGGCCCGGCCGGGCCGGCGGTGCCGTAGCCGTTGTCGACCCGACCCATCCCGGCGAGCACCACGTCGGTGCCGTGGAAGGGGCAGGGCGTGCCGTTCGTACAGTCGTTGGTGTTGGGCTTGCCCCACTCCACCTTGTGCAGGGAAACCTTGCTCGGAAAGTCGAGGTTGGACTGGAAACCGCCGTCCTGGACGAGATACTTGACCTGCTTGCTCAGCCGGCCCTTGGATTCGAGCAACTGCCAGGCCGGTGCGACCCCGGTGTCCATCGCGCCGCCGGCCCGCATGAACGACCAGTCGAAGACGTTCAGCGGGATGTCGGCGGACTCGTACACCTCGCCGTCGACGATGCCGGCCGGCTCCACCAGCCAGTCGAGGACCAGTTCGGTGCCGGACCGCCATTCGGCGGCGGCCAGCGCGAGCAGCCGCAACGCCCGCTCGTCACCGACCCGGTACACCCCGGACCGGCCCGGCTCGGCGGCGAGCAGATCGGCGACCAGCCCGGCCGGGTCGGCGCGCCCGACGTCGACCCGTACCAGGTGGTCCTGACCCTGCTCGTCCGGAGCGAACGAGTCGAGTACCTGGCCGCCCCAGCGGGCCAGGAAGGCGTCCAGTTCGGTCTGGTCGGCGACCCGCACCATCACCTCGTCGAGAACCAGGCCGACCGGCGAATCGTCCGGCCCGGCCAGCACGCCGAGCTTCCGGTCGGTGCCGAGTCGACCGACGGGGTCGACCGTCAGTCGAGGTGCGGACAGCGCGGGGTCGACCCGGAAGGCCAACGGTCCGGAAACCGTGCTGCCGGGCGTCCCGGTGGGGACGGTGCTGCCGGGCGTCCCGGTCGGGACGGTGCTGCCGGGCGTCGCGGTCGGGACGGTGCTGCCGGGCGTCGCGGTGGGCGCCGGTACGACGGTGGCGTCGGCGGTGGTGGGGGCGACGAGTCCGCCGGCAAGCACCGCGACCACGGTGGCGACCAGCCAGCGGTGCCCGGCTGTGCCCTTCCGGTGGGCGGAACGAGTCGGATTCATGAGGTACTCCTCGGTGTCGGTGGTGGATGTGACACCGGTGGGAGCGCGGGCGGGTCGGCATGCCAACAGAAAGACCTCAGGAAAGTCTTCCTTCGTTCTGCTGGACCCCGTAGTCGGATGACTGGGGGACGGATGGACGCCGCCGCGCAGAACGACCGCACGCTCGTCGAGGCGGTTCGCCGGGGCGACCGGGCCGGCCTGGAAGCCATGTACCGGTGCTACGCCGACCGGCTCCACACGTACGCCCGGGTGCTGCTGCGTGAGCCGGAGGCCGCCGCGGACGCCGTCCACGACGCCTTCCTCACCGCCAGCCAGCGCATCGGTCAGCTCCGCGACCCTGACCGGCTGCGCCCCTGGCTGTACACGATCGTGCGCAACGAGTGTCTCCGGCAGCTGCGGGAACGGTCCCGCTCCGCGCCGTTGGCCGAGGCGGCGGAGCCGGTGGCCGACACCGCCGACCCGGGCACGGGCGTCAACGCCGACCAGGTACGCGACCTCGTGCACGCCGCAGTGGCCGCCCTCAACCCCGGCGACCGCGAGGTGGTCCATCTGGCGATTCGCCACGAGTTGTCCGCCGTCGACATCGGCGTGGCCCTCGGGGTGTCCGCCAACCACGCCCACGCTCGCCTGTCCCGGGCCCGCTCGCAGCTCGAACGGGCCCTCGGCGCGCTGCTCGTGGCCCGGAGCGGAGCGGGGGACTGCCCGGTGCTGGCCGATCTTCTCGACGGTTGGCAGGGCCGCTTCACCCCGACCCTGCGCAAGCGCGTCTCCCGGCACATCGACGGCTGCCCCGCCTGCGGTCTGCTCCGGCGCGAGCAGTTCAACCCGGCGGCGCTGTTGACCGCGTACACGGCCCCGGGTTTCCTCGTCGCCGCGGACCCGGTGTGGTCGAGGCTCACCGAGGTTCAAGCCCAAGTCGACGCCGACGCCGACGCCGACGCCGAGACCGAGGCCGAGACCGAGGCCGAGGCCGAGGCCGACGCCGACGCCGACGCCGACGCCGACGCCGACACCGAGACCGAGGCCGAGGCCGACGCCGACGCCGACGCCGACGCCGACGCCGACGCCGAGACCGAGGCCGACGCCGACGCCGAGGCCGACGCCGACGCCGACGCCGACGCGTCGGACGGCCGGATCGACCCGGTCGACGCGGGGCGCGCACCCAACGGGCCCCCCGCTCCGGCGGTGGCGGCGGGTGGGGTCCCGGAGGCTGCTGCGGAAGCACGGCGGACCGTGGCCCACCCGGTCCGGGTGACCTCGGTGTCGGCGCGGCAGGCCCCGACCGGCCGCGACCGGCATCGACGCCGGTTGGCCACGACCGCTGTGCTGTTGGTGCTCCTGGCCATCGGCGGAACCTGGGCGTTGGTCATCGGACACCCGGCCGCCGAGCAGGTCGGGACCTCCGGCGCGCAGGCGCTGCCACTGACGAGTCCGGGTGGCACAGCTCCCGGTGGCACGGCGGTGTCCGGATCGCCACCCCATGGTGTACCGCGATCCGGGCCGGCCAGCACCGACGGTACGACCGACAACCAGGCCGCCTCGACAGCGGCGGGTGCGGCGGCACCCGACCACGGGCCGGCCGGCCCGGATCCGGCGATCACCCCGGCAGGGCCGTCGGTACCGACCACGACCAGCTCGCCGGCCAGGCCCCGGCCGACCGTGCCCTCGCCGACCGTGCCCTCGCCGACCGTGCCCCGGCCGGCCGCCTCGCCGCAACTGGCCGCTCCGTTCACGGTCACCGCCGATGCGCACACCCGTTGCGGGTCGGACAGCTACCTCCTGGTGGTACGGGTCACCGGCAGCGCCGCGCTCGGCGACGCCCAGCTGAGCATCACGCCAACCGGTGGTGCCCCGTCGACCCGGGCGATGACCGTGACGGGACCGTCCGCGTCGGTGACCGTGGGACAGTTGCGGGCTACCGGCCTGACCTGGCGGGTACGGGCGACCGCCGCCGACGGCCGTACCGCCCGCAGCCCGTCGTACCCGATCAGCGATCCCTGCGTCCGGCCGGGCTAGCGCCGGGCATCCAGCACCGCCAACCGGTACGCCTGCCCGGGGCGACGACCGCATGACGTGGATCACAGCGCTCGGCTTGCCGATGCCGCCTCGCTGCCTATTCTTGGCTGATGTCCGCTGACAGTGATCCTCCCAGTCCGAGCCGCCGTGCCGACCTGCCCGAGGTGGCCCGGTGGTGATGGAGTGGTTCCTGCTGGCGATCGTGGTGCTGCTCATCGCGGCCAACGCGATCTTCGTGGCGGCGGAGTTCGCCTTCGTCACGGTGGACCGCGCGACCGTGGAACGCGAGGCGAAAGCCGGTGACGGCCGCTCGGCCAGCCTGCTCAAGGGCCTGCGGACGCTGTCGACCCAGCTCTCCGGAGCGCAGCTGGGCATCACCGTCACCAGCCTGATCACCGGTTTCCTGGCCGAGCCGTCCCTGGCCGCGCTGCTGCGCGGCCCACTCGGACTGACCGGCCTGTCCGACAGCGCGACCACCGCGCTCTCGATCTCACTGGCGCTGGTGCTGGCGACCGTCTTCCAGATGGTCCTCGGTGAGCTGGTGCCGAAGAACTGGGCGATCTCCGAACCGCTGCGGGTGGGTCGGGCGGTCGCCGGGGCGCAACGCGGCTTCACCACCGCCGCCGGCCCGCTGATCCGTTTCCTCAACGGCGCGGCCAACTGGATCCTGCACCGGATGGGTATCGAGCCGACCGAGGAACTGGCCTCGGCCCGTTCCCCGCAGGAGCTCTCCTCCCTGGTCAGCCGCTCGGGTCGGGAGGGCACCCTGGACGCCCGGACGGCCGAGCTGGTGGCCCGCTCGATCGACTTCGGTGAGCGTACCGCCGACGACGTGATGACTCCCCGGACCAGGGCCCGGTTCGTCTCCGCCGACGCCTCCGCCGCCGAGATCCTGGCGTTGGCCGCCGACACCGGGCACGCCCGGTTCCCGGTGACCGCCTCCGGCGCGGACGAGGTCCTCGGCGCGGTGCACTTCAAGCACGCCCTGGCCGTGCCCACCGCCGAGCGGGCCCAGCGACCCGTACGCAGCATCATGGTCGACCTGCCCGAGGTTCCCGAGACGATGGAGCTCGACCCGTTGCTGGCCGTGCTGCGCGAACCGGGCCTGCAGATGGCGGTCGTGCTCGACGAGTACGGCGGCACCGCCGGCATCGTCACCCTGGAGGACCTGGTGGAGGAGATCGTCGGGGAGATCGCCGACGAGCAGGACCGGCCGGTACGCCGGCACCACCGGGCCGCCGACGGCACCTGGACGCTGTCCGGGCTGCTCCGCCCGGACGAGGCGTCCCGGCTGATCGACCTCGACCTGCCCGAGGCGCGCAGCGCCGAGACCCTCGGCGGACTGGTCACCGAACAGCTCGGCCGCTTTCCCGAGGTCGGTGACAGCGTGCTGGTGACCGCCGCCGACCGGGCCCATCCCGACGACGACGGCCTGCCCACCCCGGCCGACGTGGAGCTCACCGTCACCCGGCTCGACGGGCGCCGGGTCGACCGGCTCACCCTGCGCCAGGTCGCACCCACCACCGACGCCAGACCCACCCCCGGCACCGTGCCCGCGCCCGCCGGCGACGCCGAGAAGATCGAGGAAGTACGGTCATGAGCGACGTCACCGCCCTGCTGCTGGCCGTGGCGCTGCTGATCGGCAACGCCTTCTTCGTCGGCGCGGAGTTCGCCCTGATCTCGGCCCGCCGTACCCAGATCGAACCGCGCGCCGCAGCTGGCTCCACCATCGCCCGGGTCACCCTGCGGGCGATGGAGAACGTCTCGCTGATGATGGCCGGCGCGCAGCTCGGCATCACCGTCTGTTCGCTGGGCCTGGGCGCCGTCGGCGAACCGGCCGTGGCACACCTGCTGGAACGGCCGTTCGCCGCGATGGGCGTACCGGACGGGCTGCTGCATCCGATCGCCTTCGCGATCGCCCTGGTCGTGGTGGTCTTCCTGCACATGGTCCTCGGCGAGATGGTGCCCAAGAACATCGCCCTGGCCGGCCCGGAACGCTCCGCGCTGATCCTCGGGCCGGTGCTCTACGGCATCGTCACCGTGCTGCGGCCGCTGATCTGGCTGCTCAACCAGCTCGCCAACGCCGTGCTCCGGCTGCTGCGGGTCACCCCGAAGGACGAGGTCGCGTCGGCCTTCACCAGCGAGGAGGTGGCCGGCTTCATCAGCCAGTCCCGCCAGGAAGGCCTCCTCGACCAGCAGGAACACGACCTGCTCACCGGCGCGCTCAGCTTCAACGAGCAGACCGCCGAGAAGGTGGCCCTGCCGCTGTCGTCGCTGGTCACCGTCGCTCAGGACAGCACCCCCGTCGAACTGGAGGAGCAGTGCGCCAGCACCGGCTTCTCCCGCTTCCCGACCACCGGGCCCGACGGAACGCTCACCGGCTACGTACACGTCAAGGACATCCTCGGCGTCCCCGACGAGGACCGGGACCGGCCGGTCGACCGGCAGCGGATCCGCGACCTGGCCACGGTGGACGCCGGGCAGCCGCTGCGCGACGTGCTGGCCGTCATGCAGCAGCAGGGCGCGCACCTGGCCAGGGTGGTGGAGCCGGGTACGGACCGGCTACTGGGCCTGGCCGCCCTGGAGGACGTGATCGAGGAGCTGGTCGGCGAGGTCCGCGACGCCACCCAGCGCGTCCCCGAGCCAGCCCGCGCCTGACCGCTCCGCCCCGCCCCGCCCCGCCCCGCCGAGCGTCCCCCGGGGTGTGCCCTGTGGGCGTGCCCGCGGGGTGTGACCTCTGGGTGTGCCCGCGGGGTGTGACCTCTGGGTGTGCCGCAGGGGATGGTGCCCGCAGGGTGTGCCGCAAGATATTGGAAGCAAACGGCCCCTCCAGGGGTACGTTGCTTCCAAGATCTTTGCGCCACGCGGCCCCGTCACCGCTGCGGCGGGCCCCGATGTGAATCTTGGACACTTACCGTTCTATTTGGACGGTAAGTGTCCAAGATCTACAGCCGATCGCGGGTACGGAGAGAGCAAGCGCATCGGCTGTGGAGGAGGGCGGGGGCGGAGGCTGTCGACGGGGCGGGGTTGGTGGTGGTGACCGGGAAACCGAACCACCTCGCACCCAGCTGTCCCGCCGGGTCTCCGTAGGTGTCGGCAACAGGCCGGGTGATGGGGAAGAAAACGGCCCCTGGGGGCTCTGTTGCCAAGTCACCCGGCCCCCGGCCCCGGCCCCCGGCCCCGGCCCCCGGCCCCGGCCCCCGGCCCCCGGCCCCGGCCCCCGGCCCCGGCCCCCGGCCCCGGCCCCCGGCCCCGGCCCCCGGCCCCGGCCCCCGGCCCCGGCCCCCGGCCCCGGCCCCCGGCCCCGGCCCCCGGCCCCGGCCCCCGGCCCCGGCCCCCGGCCCCGGCCCCGGCCCCCGGCCCCGGCCCCCGGCCCCGGCCCCCGGCCCCGGCCCCCGGCCCCGGCCCCCGGCCCCGGCCCCCGGCCCCGGCCCCCGGCCCCGGCCCCCGGCCCCGGCCCCCGGCCCCGGCCCCCGGCCCCGGCCCCCGGCCCGGGGATCCGGCGCGCTGTTGCGCGGGCACCGGCGGGTTCGTCAGGTCGTTAGGGTGTGCCGGTGAGTCCCTCGCCGACGACCGACCGGCCAACTCGCGCGATCCGGCGGCGTCGTCTCCTCCGGCGGCTGGTCGTCGCGGGAATCGTCGGGTTGTTGCTGGTCAGCGCCCCCTGGCTGTGGACGGTGGTGGCCGCCCACGGTCACCGGTACGACGAGACCGGGGCACCCCGTGCGGACGTGGTGATCGTGCTGGGTACCGAGGTCCTGGCGGACGGCCGGCCGTCGGTCCGGCTGGCCGGCCGGTTGGCCACCGCCGCCGAGCTGGTGCACTCCGGGCGGGCCCGGGTGGTCCTCGTCTCGGGGGACGGCAACGGTGTCTCCGGCGACGAGCCGGTGGCGATGACCCGGCACCTGACCGGGGCGCTCGGGGTCGACCCAGGGCGGATCGTGGGTGATCCGGCCGGCCTGGACACCTACGACAGCTGTGTCCGCGCCCGGGACGTGTACGGCGTCCGGCGGGCGCTGATCGTGACCCAGTCCTACCACCTGTCGCGGGCGGTGACGCTCTGCCGCACCGTCGGGATGGGCGTCGACGGGGTGGCCGCCCGCTGCGCCGGCTGCGGCACCGGTCTGCTGGCCGGCAAGGCGGTCCGCGACTACCTGGCCGCTCCGAAGGCGGCCTGGGACGCCGTACTGGCCCGGCCCCCAGCGGTCCACTCGCCCGCCACCCCCGCCCTCCAGGACGCCCTCCGCGGCAACTGAACCCCGCACCCAGATCGGCGCCACATCGTGGAAACAGTGGTGTCGAGGGTCAGCCGAGGCCCCTGTTTCCCGGAACTTGCCCGGCGGCCCGGCGGCCCGGCCCGGCGGCCCGGCGGCCCGGCGGCCCGGCCCGGCGGCGCGCCATGGACCGGTGCGCTGCAGCGCGGCGCGGGCGATCAACGTGCGGCGCGGAGCAGGGCGAGGGGGTCGGTGCGGACGCCGAACCGGTGACGCAGCGCCCGACCGGCGGCGTGCAGGCCGGACATGCCGTGTACGGCCGGACCGGGCGGGGTGGAGGCTGAGCAGAGGTAGACCCCGGGTAGCGGGGTCCGGTACGGGTCCCAGCGGGCCGTCGGCCGCATCACCAGCTGCCATGGGGTGACCGCCCCGCCGGAGATGTCCCCGCCGACGTAGTTCGGGTTGTGCCCGCCGGCCTGTGCCGCCGGCACCACGTGAGTGGCCAGGATCAGGTCGCGGAAGCCCGGTGCGAAGCGTTCCACCTGGGCGACGATCTGGTCGCTGACGTCCCGCGGGGAGCCGTTCGGCACGTGCGCGTACGTCCAGAGCACCTGCCTGCCGGCGGGGGCGCGGGACGGGTCGACGACGCCGGGCTGCACCGCCAGCACGTACGGGCGCTGTGCGTGCCGGCCCCGGACCACCGCGTGCTCGGCGGTCCGCGCCTCGGCGGCGGAACCGACCAGGTGCAGGGTGCCGGCGCGGGCGCATGCCGGGTCGGCCCACGGCACCGGGCCGGCGAGCGCGAAGTCCACCTTGCACGCCGCCCCGCCGTACCGGAAGGAGCGCAGTTGGCGCGCGTAGCCGGCGGGCAGCCGGTCACCGGCGATGCGCAGCAGCCCGGCGGGGGAGACGTCGAGCAGGACCGCGCGGGCCGGCGGCAGTTGGGCCAGGTCGTCGATCCGGTCCCCGGTGACCACCCGGCCGCCGAGCTGTTCCAGCCGGGTCACCATCGCGTCGGTGATCGCCTGGCTGCCACCGGCGGGAACCGGCCAGCCGACCGCGTGTCCGAGGGTGGCCAGCAGCAGCCCGGCCCCGGCCGGGGCGAGCCGGCGCGGTGGGGCGATCGCGTGCGCGGCCACCCCGGCCAGCAACGCGGCGGCCTCGGTGCCCCGGAACCGGGCCGCTGCCGCCGGGGTGCCCTGTTCGAGGGTGCGCAACCCGAGCAGCAGCGCGGCGAACGGGTCGCGCGGCAACCGGCGCAGGTCGGACATGGCCGTGTCGACCACCTGCGACCAGCGCCGGACCAGCGGGCCGAGCAGGGACCGCCAGGCCGCCCCGTCCGGACCCAACCCCTCGGCGGTACGGTCCAGGTCCCGCCAGGCCAGCACCGCCCGGCCACCGTCCAGCGGGTGGGCGTACGGGATCTCGGGTTGTCGTAGTTGTACGCCGTGGGCGGCCAGGTCGAAGGCGCGGAAGAACGGCGAGGCGAGCGCCATCGGGTGCACCGCCGAGCAGACGTCGTGCCGGAACCCGGGCAGGGTCAGCTCCTCGGTGCGGGTGCCACCGCCGGTGGTCGGGGCGGCCTCGTGCACCTGCACCCGCAGCCCCGCCGAGGCGAGCACCAGCGCGGCGGCCAGCCCGTTCGGGCCGGAGCCGACCACCACCGCGTCCACCATGGGCCCCCCTTTCAGACCAGCGCCTGTTCCGCTGCCAGGCTGGCGTAGAGCGCATCGGTGCGGACCAGGTCCGGATGCGAACCCACGGAACGGGCCGTGCCATTCTCCAGCACCACGATCTGCTCGGCGGCGAGGACCGTGGAGAGCCGGTGCGCCACCACGACCACCGTGGTCCGGCGGGACACCTCCTGGATCACCTCGCGCAACGCGGCCTCGTTGGCGGCGTCCAGTTGTGAGGTCACCTCGTCGAGCAGCAGCAGCCGGGGTCGGCGCAGCAACGCGCGGGCCACCGCGATCCGCTGCCGTTCGCCGCCGGAGAGGGAGAGGCCCCGGTGCCGGATCGGCGCGTCCAGGTCGCCGCCGAGGCGGTCCAGCAGGGTGTGCAGCCGGGTGGTCCGCAGTACCTCGCGGATCTCCTCGTCGGTGGCGCCGGGGGTGGCGTACGCGACGTTCTCCCGGAGCGTGCCGGCGAGCACGGCGACGTCCTGCTCGACGTACCCGATGGCGGCCCGTAGTTCGGTGAGCGGCCAGTCGGCCAGCGGCCGGCCGTCGAGGAGGATCCGGCCCTGCTGCGGCTCGACGAAGCGTTCGATCAGGGCGAGCACCGTGGTCTTGCCCGAGCCGGAGGGGCCGACCAGGGCGGTCAGCCCGCCCGCCGGCACCCGCAGGGTGAGTTCGCGCAGCGCCGGTTCGTCCCGGTCCGGGTACCCGAAGCAGACCCCTTCGAAGACCACCTCCGCCGGCCCGCCGCCCCGCTCGTGAACCCCTGCGGCAGCGGCTCCAGCCGGCACGACCGCAACAGCGGCGGCCCCAGCCGGCTCCGCCGCGGGGGGCAGGTCGATCGGCTCGGTGGGCAGCGCGTCGATCTCGGCGATCCGGGTCAGTGCCGCCCGCCCGATCTGCAG
Organism: Micromonospora sp. WMMA1923; assembly: GCF_049179195.1. Lineage (NCBI taxonomy): Bacteria > Bacillati > Actinomycetota > Actinomycetes > Micromonosporales > Micromonosporaceae > Micromonospora > Micromonospora sp. WMMA1923. The sequence continues at coordinate 5,413,946 of NZ_JBMHLZ010000001.1, read as the reverse complement.
GTAGGTGCTGGCGCCGATGAGCTGCATCACCGGATGGGTCAGGTAGGCCACGTAGAGCAGGAAGGCCACCAGCGCCGAGACCGGCATCGCGCCGCTGGCCACCCGCGCGCCGCCGACGCCGAGCACCACCAGGAACGCGACCTGGATGGCCAGGCCGGCACTGGTGCCGGCGACCGAGCCCCAGCGGGCCAGGCTCACCCCCTGCCGGTACGCGGCCAGCGCCGCCGCGTCGATCCGGGCCGCCTCGGTGGCCTCGGTGCCGGAGGCCTTCATGGTGGTGAAGGCGCCCAGCGCCCGCTCCAGGGCGGCACCCATCTCGCCCACCGACTCCTGCGAGCGCAGCGCGGCCGACCGGATCCGGGGCATCAGCAGCCCCATGATGACCACCAGCAGCACCACCACGACCGCGGTCACCCCGAGCAGGGCCAGGTCGACCACGGCCATCAGCGCCACCGCGCCGAGCAGCATGACGCCGCCGGTGAAGAGGTCGATCAGGGACTGGCTGGCGATCTGCCGCAGCAGCATGGTGTCCCCGGCGACCCGGGCCAGCAGGTCACCGGGGGCCTGCCGCTGCAACGCCGGCACGGTGAGCCGCAGCAGGTGCCGGACCAGGCCGCGCCGGCCGTCCAGGGCGACCGCCTCGGCGGTCCGCAGGATCAGGTAGTTGCCGACGCCGAGCAGCAGGGCAGCGAGGAGCACCAGCCCGGTCAGGACGGCCAGCGCCCCACCCACGCCCTGCCCGGCGGTGAGGCCGTCGATCAGCGCCTTGGCGGCCAGCGGCTGGGCCAGCCCGAGCAGGCTGGAGGCGAGCAGCAGCACGCCGGCGGCCACGAACGGCCCCCGGTGCGGCCGGACGTAGTCGCTGATCATGCGCAGCCAGTGCCGCTCACCGGCGGCCGGCGTACTCACTTGTCACCCGGGGCGCGGTAGACGGTGACGTACATCGGCTCCACGCCGGTGAAGTCGTTGCCGGCCCAGTCGCCGTGCCGGGCGACCGGGACCAGGCCGGCCTGTTCGGCGTACCCGTCGATCTCGTCGGGGGTGGTCAGCCGGCTCAGTTCGGTGGCGATCCGGGAGCGGCCCTGCTCGATCCAGATGTGTGCCAGGTGCCAGATGCCGTTCTGCACGTCGATCGTGGAATAGGAGAGCAGTCCGGTGTCGGGGCCCGGGTAGGGCACGAAGAAGGAGTCCCGGGCCCGGCCCTGGTTGAGCACGGCCAGCGCGAACTCCGGGTTGTGGGTCTCCACCACCAGGGTTCCGCCGGGGGCCAGCCGGGCGGCGGCGGCCGTCACGACCCGCTGCTGCTCCTGCGGGTCCAGCAGCATCGACAACGTGCCGCAGACGCAGTAGACCAGCCCGTACCGGCGGTCGTCGGCCCAGTCGCGGACGTCGCCGTGCACCGGGGTGACCGGGCGGGGCCGGTCGGCCAGTTGGGCCCGCAGCGCGTCGAGCATCTCCGGTGAGGAGTCCACCCCGACGATCTCGCCCACCCGGTCGGCCAGCGGCAGGGCGATCCGGCCGGTGCCGACGCCGAACTCCAGGGTGGGCGCGTCGCCACCGGGGTGCAGGGCGGCGAGGTACCCGACGGCCGGCTCGGCCGCCGCCCCGCCCGGGAAGAGCCGGTCGTAGAAGTCGACGAACTGCCGTCCGTAGCCGATGTCGGCGATCTCAGTCATCTGTGCTGCCCTCCGGCAGTGGTTCGAACGGGGAGACGAGCAGGTAGTCCGGCTTGTGCGACTCGTCGTAGCCGGCGCTGCGGGCGATCACGAACTGGAACCCCCGGGGTACGTCCGCACCGGCGTACTGCCGGCGTACGGCGTGCTCGACGAAGTCCCGCAGCACCTCGTACGGCGGGGTGGTGGTGATCTCGACACCGGGGGTGCCCAGGTGCACGATCAGGTCGGCGCAGATGTCGAAGATCGCCTTGTCCTGCCGGCGTTCCGGGAACCAGACCACCTGCCGCCAGTGCCGGCGTGGGATGTGCGTGGTCTCCACCCAGCGGGTCTGCTCGCCGTCGGCGGTGAGCACCCGGTGCAGGACGTGGAAGTCGTGCTGCGCCGGCTCGGGGGCGAAGAACCGCCAGTTGCCGATCAACAGCCCGGGTACGTCGTACCGGCGGAACCGGTCGAAGACCTGCTGCGGGTGCTGGCTGAGCACGGTCACCCCGAACCAGCCGACCAGGCCGGCGGTGATCGCCGTGGTCAGCGGGCGCAGATCCGAACCGACTCGGCGGCTCACCGGCCGACCTCCGTGCCGCGTCCGGTCACGTCACCGGACCCGGCGGTGTCGCCTGGCCCGGCGGTGTCACTCGGCCCGGCACCGTTGTCCGTGCCGGCACCGTCGCCCGGCCCGGCACCGTCGCCCGCTTCGGTGACGTCGTCGACGAAGGCGGTGAGGATCTTGACGACCTCCTCGGCCCGGTCGGCGTCGGTGAGGATCTCGTCGTGGTCGGCGTCGGCGACCACGTGCCGCTCGGCCCGGGGCGCCGCCGCGGCGAACTCGTCGTGCAGGTCGGCCTGGACCGCGTCGGTCCGCGCCGTCCGGCCGGCTGTCACCACCACCAGCGGTACGTCGATCCGGGGCAGCCCGGTCGACCCGTCCTCGAACCGTTCCCGCACCACCTGCCACTCCCGCCGGGCGGCGGCCCAGAGTTCCGGGTCGCGGTACTGGGCCAGGGCGAGCGGGCGGACCGGCTCGGGCAGCCGGTCGATCCAGGCGGCCCGGGGCAGCAGCGAACCGAAGCCGATCCGCAGCGAGCCGGGCATGATGGCCAGCGTGCTGGTCAACGCCCGGCCCCCCTCGGCCTGACGCAGCGACCGGCGCAGCTCGGCCGGGTGGCTGGAGTCGACCAGGGCCACCCCGCGTACCCGGGTGCCGAGCCGCTCGGCGGCGAGCAGCGCGAGGTACCCGCCGAGGGAGTGCCCGACCAGGACCACCGGACGCTCGCCGGCGACGTGCCGGGTCAGCTCGACCAGATCGTCCACCATGGTCTCGAACCGGTACGGCCCGGTGCCCCGGTACCGGCTGGCCCCGTAGCCGGCCCGCTGGTAGGTGACCGTGGTGAACCGGCCACCGAGGGGACCGGCGATCCGTTCCCAGTGCTCGGCGGTCGCGGCCATCCCGCTCTCCAACAGCACCACCGGCCCCGCGTCGACGGCCCCATCGGGCCGTGCTCCGGTGCGGACGGCCCCACCGGGCTGGGCTCCCGTGCCGGCGTACCGGTAGGAGAGGACGTTGCCGGCGGTGGTGGTGAAGGTGTGCTCGTCGCCGCGCCCCCGCTCGATCAGCCGGCGGCGGCGGACCCGGGCGACCTGGCCGGCGGTGAGCAGCGCCAGTCCGGCGGCGGCGGCCACCGCGGGCAGGGTGTCGTCCCGGCGTACGCCGTCGGCGTCGCCGGTCCGTCGCCAGTCCCGGGTGGTGTAGGCGACCGCCGGGTAGGTGGAGGTGAACGCCCAGAAGAACCGACCCAGCCCCATCACCCTCGCGTTCACCAGGTGGAACGCGCCGGCGGTGGCGAGCAGGTACGGCGCGGGGCGGCCCCGGGCGGCGTACGCCAGCGGGAAGGCGCACTCCATCGCCAGTACGCCGTGGGCGGCGAGCCTGGTCAGCCGGGGGTAGCGGCGCATCAGCTGCCAGACCTGCGGGTCGCCGTAGGTGAGGGTCCGGGCGATGCCGGGCAGGGCCCGTCCGCTGCGCCAGGTCTCGCTGGGCAGCTTGACCCAGCCGGAGACGGTGTACGACAGCACCGACTGGAGGGCGACGAACCAGAGGCAGGCGTCGACCACGGCGGGTCGGCGCTGGCCGACGCGGGCGGCGGTGGTGAGCGCCTGGACGAGGAAGGAGACCTGGTCGGCGCCGTCGCTGCCGTAGAGGTGCTGGGCGTGCAGTGCGGCCTGGCTGCCGGTGAGCACCGCGTTGGCGGCGACCCGCTGCCGGCGGCTGAGCGGCAGCCAGAGCGCGGCTGCCGCGACGGCCCGGCTGACGTGCAGCGCGGTGACCACCCGGTCGTTGGCGGCCAGGTCCAGCGCCCGGGTCAGGCGGGGGGCGTGCTCGTGGAAGGTACGCCGGTTCACCGCCCAGTTGTTCGCCCCGCCCCGCTGCCGGTCCCGGCGTCGGGTGAGGTACTCCAGGCTGGCGAAGAGGTGGGTCACCGAGCTGATCCGCTCGGTCCAGTTCAGCACGGCGGAGCGGTCGAACGCGGCGGGCGGCCGGAGCCGTCGGTGCCAGGGTGCTCGCTTCATGAGGTTGCGCTTCCTGATGGTGCGGGCCGGGGTGGACGGGCCGGCGTGCCACCGTGACGGCACACCGGCCCGGGTGGTGCTATCGGATCCGGTTCGTCACTTCGGTCGGGGCGTGGTGCCGCCGAGGTTGCGCCCGACGACGTAGCCGGCACCGAAGAGCGCCGCCACCGAGCCGACCAGGCCGACTCCGGCCGCCACCCCGACGATGGTCGCCGGAGTGGCCAGCACCGGCATCCCACCGACCTGGTTGCACGCCTCGTCGCTGTGGATCGGGATCGCGGCGAGGGCGGGGTCCGCGTTCACCTTCGTGGCGAGAACGGACATGGGTCACCTCCTGATTGGGTGGCTGGTCAGCGACTACTTCGGCCGGGGCGTGACGGTGCCCTCGGCCATGTTGCGGACGATGCCCACCATGTAGCCGGCGTGGAACGCCACGGCGCCGACGGCGACGCCGAGCGCCACCGCCGTCGGGGTGGCGAGCACCGGGGTGAGCCCGGCCAGGCCCTGTGCGGTCCGGTCGGCCTCGTTGAGCTCGCCGAACATCTCCAGGGAGACGTCGTTGGTGTGGTCGACAAGTGCGGTCATCTGTTTCACCTCCTCCCGGACAGCTCTCAGCCAGCATGAAAGGCGGCGCGCTCGCCATTCATCTCAGCTAAAATTTCTGAATCGCTAGGATGTCCGAGGGGGTCGCCGCCGTCAACCACGGAGCACGGGATCCACCCGATCCGGCGAGGGGAGGGGCACCGCATGGACCACCCGAGCGCGGGCACCCTCGCCGACAAGATCAACAGACTCTTCGAGGTGGTCCGCCGCCCCGACCGGGAGCCGTACCGCAACGAGGAGGTGGCCACCGCCTGCCGCGAGGCCACCGGGGAGAGCTTCTCCACGACGTACCTCTGGCAGCTGCGCAACGGCCGACGGACCAACCCCACCAAGCGGCACCTGGAAGCCCTCGCCCAGTTCTTCCAGGTGCCGGCGGCCTACTTCTTCGACGACGAGCGCAGCGCCCGCATCGTCGAGGAGCTGGAGCTGCTCGGCGCGCTGCGCGACAGCGCGGTCCGGCAGATCGCGCTGCGCGCGGTCACCCTCTCACCGGAGGGGCTGGACACCATCAGCGACATGATCGAGGCCATCGGGCGGCGCGAGGCCCGTCGCGCCGGCGCGCCGGTGGAGCGCGGTGCCGCTCCCGGCGCTCCCGTGGAGCGCGGTGCCGCCCCGGTCGCGCCGGTGGAGCGCGATGGCGGTTGACCGGGGCATGTGGCGCCGGTGCCAGCGGATCGTCGACGCGCTGAGCATCCCGACGCCGTTCGAGCCGACCCGGTTCGTCGACGGGCTGGCCCGTCAGCGGGGCCGGCCGGTCGAGCTGGTGCCGATGCCCGGCGGCGCCACCCAGTGCGGCGCGTTGGTCGCCACCGATCAGGCCGACTACCTCTTCTACGCCACCAGCACCACCCGACTGCACCAGGAGCACATCCTGCTGCACGAGGTCGGGCACCTGCTCTGCGGCCACGTCGACGACCGTTCGCTGGCCGCACTGCCCGCCCTGCTGCTGCCGAACCTCTCCGCCGACCTGGTCCGTCGGGTGCTCGGCCGCTCCGACTACTCGGCCGCCCAGGAGCAGGAGGCCGAGCTGGTCGCCTCGATGATCGCCCAACGCGCCCGCCGGCTACCGACCGGCGGTCCCGGCCCGGTCACCCCCGAGGTCGCCGACGGGCTGGCCCGACTCGGCTCGATCTTCGACGCCGGCTGAGCGGGGCCGGGCACCGTGTTGACCTGGCTGAACTTCACCGCCCTGGCGCTGGCCGTCGGGGTCGCCGGCTACAAACTCGTGCCGGTACGCGGCCGGCGGCGCGCCGCCGGCACCCGGTACCTCTCCGCGTTCTTCCTCTGCATCGGTCTCGGGTTGGCCGTGATGGCACACCCGGTGCTGGTCGCGATCAGCCACGTCGAGCCGGTACCGAACCTCGGTCGGCTGCTCGGCAACGGCCTGGAGATGCTCGCCGCGTACTTCCTCGGCGCGCTCGGCCAGAGCATCGCCCGCCCGGCCGGCACCCGTCGGTGGCTGCGCCGGCACACGGTCCTGCTGGTCGGCACGGTCCTGCTGATGGGGGCGCTGCTGGCCGGCGCGGACACCGCCTTCACGTTGAATTTCGTCAACGCGTACTCCCGGGACCCGCTGGTGGTCGGCTACCTCGTCGTCTTCTTCAGCTACATCGCGCTCTGCCTGGTCACCTTCATCACCAGCGTGGGCGGCTACCTACGGCACGTGACCGAACCGGTGCTGCGGACCGGACTGGCGCTGGTGGTCACCGGGGCCGCGCTCGGCATCGTCTGGGCGGCCTGGTCCGGGGTCCGGCCGGTGGTCACCCTGGTCAGCGGCCGGTCCCTGGCCACCACGTTGCCGATCGGCAGCACCCTGGGTTCGATCTGCATGCTGCTCTGGCTGATCGGGGCGACCCTGACCGCCTGGGGCGACCGGATCACCGCGCCACTGCGCTGGCTGCGGGCGGTGCGTCGGCTGCGCCGGATCGACCCGCTCTGGCGGGCGCTGCGGGCCGCGCTGCCGCAGATCACGCTCAACACCAGCGGCGGCTGGCCGCTGCCCGGTGCGGAGTTCGCGCTCTACCGGCGGGTGATCGAGGTCCGCGACGCCCAGCTGACGCTGCGGTCGTACGCGCATCCGGACGTGCCCCGCTGGGTCGGCCCGGCGGCTGACCCGGCCACCGTGGAGGCGGCGGTGATCGCCGCCGCCCTGGTCGGTCACGCCCACAGGCGGGACTACCGGGCCGAGCACCCCTTCCAGGACGTGGACGCCTCGGTGGCCTCGGAGAGCGCCTGGCTGGCCCGGGTGGCCCGGCAGTTCACCGACTCGGCGGAGGTCGACCGGGTCCGGCACCTCGCCGCCGAAGCGGCCACTGCCGCAGACCCCGCCCAGCGGTCGTAGCCGCCCCGGTCGCGCCTCGACCGGGGCGACGGGCCGTGACCGGCTGGCGGTCACGGCCCGTCGTGGGCGGGCTCGGGCGTCAGCCCACCCGGGCGGCGCTGGCGGTGGTGCCGGTGACGGTGTCACCCGACCTGGTGACGTGGTAGGTGACCGTCGCACCGCTCCAGAAGTGGAAGGTGAGGGTCACCCGCGCACCGTCGTTGACCTCGGCGAAGAACTCCGGGGTCAGCTCGATGGTGTTGGCCGCGTAGTCGGGTGAGAAGGCGACGTCGAACTCCTTGTACGACGTCCAGTTGTGCGGGCCGGCGTTGCTGCCGTCGGCGTACCTGGCCTCCATGGTGGCGAGCTGGTCACCCCGGAACTGGGTCGGGACGGTGAAGGCGCTGGTCGCCCCGGTGGCGTTGGACACCGTCGGCGGGTCGTACGAGATCACGTCGATCCGCCACGGCACCCCGGCGGAGAACCGGGCCGACAGGGTGGCCCGCACCCCGTACGCCCGGTTGCCGACCAGTCGGGTCAACGCGCCCGCGGTGAGGGTGAGCTGGTCGCCGGAGACCGTGTAGTCGGTGCCCCGGACCAGCTCGGTGTTGCCCTGGCGCAGCCCGGTGAAGGTGGTGCCGTTCAGGTTCAGGGTCAGCGACCTGGCGCTGATCGACCCGGTACGCGGCACGTACACCTGGTCGGACGAGGCGGTGCCGGAGCGGGTGGTCCAGCTCGACCTGATCTGCCCCCACAGCTCCGGGTCGCGCCACTGGAAGGTGGTCCGGTCGAAGTGCTGCCCGTTGTCCCAGAGCTGGGTGGTCAGCCGCTTGGACCTCGCGTAGTGGCCGAGGAACTCGAAGAACTTGAGCTTCTCGCCCTGCTGGATGGTGCCGGTGTGCCGGTCGAAGCCGAGCAGACCGTACTCGCCGATGACCACCGGGATGCCCTTGGCGACGAAGGCGTTGTGCACCCGGTCGAAGGCGTCGGTGAGATCCTTCTGGGTGGTGGCGTCGAAGCGGGTGCCCCCGGCGACGTTCACGCTGAACGGCCAGTACCCGTAGAAGTGCACCGTGGCGATCAGGTTGCGGTCGTTGAGCTGGTTGAAGGTGGCGGTCAGCTCGTCGATGCGGGGCTGCTCGGACGAGGTGTGCAGGGTCGGCAGGACCAGCATCCGGGTCGCGTTGTTGCCGCCGGAGGCGCGCACGATCCGGTGGAAGTTGACGTTCAGCTCGTGCAGCAGCTGGGCGTTCTGCGCGTCGCCGGAGCTGTTGGCGAACTGCGGTTCGTTGACGCTCTCGAAGTGCAGCTTCGGTGGGGCGTCCTGGAACGCGGCGGCGATCTGGGTCCACAACGCGTTGTACCGGTTGAGCACGGTGGTCCGGTCGGTGGGCATCGCGTTGATCCACTGCCACGAGTCGTGGTGCAGGTTGATCATCACGTAGAAGCCGTCGTCCAGCGCCCAGCCGACCACCTCCTTGATCCGGTTCAGCCAGACCGGGTCGATGGTGTAGTCCGGGCCGGCCCCGTGGTGGTTGCTCCAGGTGACCGGGATCCGGATGCTCTTGAAGCCCTGGGCGCGGATGTTGTCCAGCTGTGCCTCGGTGACCCGGGGGTTGCCCCAGGCCGTCTCGTCGTCGCCGACCGCGTCGAAGGTGTTGCCGAGGTTCCAGCCCGGTTGCATCGCCGCCACGTAGGACATCGCGTCACCGGCCGGCGGCGGGGTCGTCGGCGGTGGCGTGACCGGCGGGGTGGTCGGCGGCGGGGTGGTGGGGCCGACGTTGCCGGTGCAGGTGACCCCGTTGAGGGCGAACGTGGTGGGCGCGGTGTTGCTGCCCGACCAGGAGCCGTTGAAGCCGAACGACGTGCTGCCGTTGGTGGCCAGGCTGGCGTTGTAGCTCAGGCTGGTGGCGGTGACGTTGGCGCCGGCGGCGGTGACGGTGGCGTTCCACGCCGAGGCCACCTGCTGTCCGGAGGGGAACGTCCAGGTCAGCCGCCAGCCGTTGACCGGATCGCCGAGGTTGGTCACGGCCACGTTGGCGGTGAAGCCACCGGGCCACTGGTTGGCGGTGTACGCCACCCGGCAGCCGGCCGCTGCCTGGGCGCTCACCGCGAAGGTCATTCCGAGGCTGACCATCAGCACCGTCAGGGTGCCGGTGATCAGACCGAGTCGCCATCGTGCTCGCATCGACGTGCCTGTTGTGCCGGCCATGACGCTCCTCGCCTGTGGACTACCGGACCGGCAGGTTAAGTTGGGGAGTCAAACTTTGTCAATCGGCCAATGCCTATATAGAGGCCTGTTGGCGCAGTTCAGGGGCGGGTCAGGTGAGCAGCAGGCGCGCGACGACCACCACGGCCACCACGTCCCAGCCCCGAAGCAGCTGACTCAGCAGACCGACCGGGATCATCCCGAACGGGGTGTCCACCATCGCCGTGTCGTACGACATGGGTGGCTTGGTGGCGGCCCGGTACGCGCCAGCCACCACCCCGAGCACCAGCACCACCGTCAGCCAGCCCGGCTGCGCCCCACCGACCGGCAGGGTGACCACCCACCAGAGCGCCGCCCCGACCGCCGGCCAGACCAGGTGCACCAGCCGGACGGCGGTGTCGTCACCGCCCAACACCCGCCGTAGACCCGGCGAACGGCTCACCGCCCGCAGCCCACCGGCGAGCCGGCCCGCGGCCAGGAACGCCCCGACCACCTGGGCCGTACCGGCCGCCACCGGCACCGCCACGGCCACCGCGTACTGCAGCAGCACCAGGGCCACCCACGCCGTGGGGGCACTCGGATGCCGACGCAACCGGCGTGCCTCGGCCTGCAACAGCACCCACCAGCGACGCCCGGCCAGGAACCGGCGGCTGCGGACCCGGCCCACCCCGCGCCACCGGCGGCTCTCCACCAGCCCGAAGAGCAGGGACGGATCCAACAGCACCGCCGCAGTGGCGGCGGCGTTGGCGAACTGCGCCCCGGTGGTCAGCGACGCCCGGTCCACCCGGGGCAGCGCCCGCAGCGCCAGTGCGCCGGTCAGCACCGCCAGCGGCAGCGCCACCACGACCACCAACAGGGCTACCGGTACGGACGGCCGGACCAACCCGAGACCGGTGAAGTGCGCGACGACCACGGTGACCGCGCCGAGCGCACCCGCGACCGTCGCCCCCGTACCGAGCAGCCGTGGCCAACGGCGACCGGGCAGGCTGCCCTGGGCGACGATGCTCAACCCGACCCCCGCCGCACCGCACGCCGCACCGGCCAGCGCCGCCAGCCTCAGGTCGGCGCGGTCGACCAGGGCGGTGCCGACCGCACCCAGCGCGGCACCGAGCAGTGCCCCGGCACCGGCGGCCAGCCCGATCAGCAACCCGGCCCGGGGCAACAACCAGGCCCGCCGGTCGACCGGGGCGCTCACCGCCCAGGCCTGGGTCGCCGGGGTGACCAGCACCGGCCCCAGCGCCCGCAGCCCCTGCCAACCGAGCCCGGCCACGGCCAGCAACGCGGCCCCGGCCAGCCAGTACCGCTCCGCCGGATCGGCCGGGTCGGCCGACGGGGAGTGCAGGTACTCCCGGACGTTGCTGACGAACGCCCAGCCGTACATCGCGGTGAAGAGCACCGCCATGTAGATGTCGGTGAGCAGGTCGCCCAGGGACGGCGGATGGTGCCGGCGACGGGCCCGACGCAGCCGGGACCGCAGCTGCCGGGCGCTGGGCACGCCCGACGGCGGTACGGTCCGGCTCGCCGCCGGTGCGGCGGTCACGTGCCGATCTCGACCTGGGTGTCGGCGACCGCCCCGATCAGGTCGGCGTCGTGCGAGGCCATCAGGACCGCCGTACCGGCGTCCCGCTCGCCGCGTAACCTCTCGGCCAGCCACGCCCGACCCCGGACGTCCAGGCGCTGCTCCGGCTCGTCCAGGATCAGCAGCCGGCGCGGCCGGACGAAACACGACGCCAGCGCGAGGCGTCGCCGCTGGCCGCTGGAGAGCGTGGCGGGCAGCTGGTCGCGGGCCCGCTCCAGCCCCAACTCGGCCAGCACCTCTGCCACGTCCGCACCGCTGCCGCCGTGCGCGTACGAGAGCAGTTCCAGGTGCTCGACCACGGAGAGATCGGGGAAGAAGTCGATGTCGTCCAGGGCGGCGGCGACGAAGGCCCGCACCCACGGATCTGTCTCGTACGCCCGTCGGCCGTCCACCAGCACCTCACCGTCGTCGGGCCGGTCGGCACCGACGACACACCGCAGCAGGGTGGTCTTGCCGGAGCCGTTCGGGCCCACCACGACAGCGATCCGACCCGGCGCCACCGTGAAGCTGACCTGGTCGAGCACGACCAGATCGCCGAAGCTGCGGCTCAACCCCCGTACCGTGAGCGCGTCCACAGCGGCCACTCTGCCAGACCGCCCCGGGCCGCGGACCCCGCACCGGGTCACCCGCAGCCGTCCGGCGCGCAGGGCACGAGCTGTTCACCCAGCACCCGTTGCAGGCTGAACACCAGCAGACTCACCGCGAGCGAGCCCACGATCGCCACCGCCAGGCCGAGGTACCAGCGCCGTCGTGGATCCGTACCAGGCGGATCCGTACCGACCGGGCCCGTCGGCCGGCGGGCGGCAACCCGCCAGGGATGCTCACGGGCCAGCCAGTAGAGCACCCCGAGACCCATCGACAGACCGAACAACCAGAACCAGAACCACCGGGTACCGGTCACCGGCGCCGGCCCGAAGACCAGCACCCCGAGTACGACCACCGCGGCGAGCGTGACCAGCAGCGGCACCGGCCCGGGCAACCCGGAGACGGGCGAGCGCACCGGCGTACCGGCCGCCCGCAGCCGCGTCGCCAGCTCCACAGCCTCCGGCTCCACAACCTCCGGCCCCGCGGACCAGACCCCGTCGAGCTGCACCGGATCCCGCACCGGTGTCGACTGGTCCGGCTCGACGTGTCGTACCCGGTGATCGGAGGTCCGCCAGACGAACACCGGGCCCTCGTTGCTGCCCTGGATCAGCTGGAACTCGTCGTGCCACCAACCGGTCGAGGAGGTCTGCCACGAGTTACCCCAGGCGTAGGCGACCAACCGTCCGGCTGCCAGGTCCGCCCGGGCCTCGGCCAACGTGCCGGTTCGCGGCATGCACCACCAGGTCGCCGCCGCCCAGACCACCCAGACGACGACCAGTCCGACCCGCAGTACCGACCACCAGTTCGGCGGCCACCATCGACGACCGTCCGACCCCGCTGCTGCCATGCCGGCATCGTGGCAGCAGCCGGCAACCCGGCGCTCACCCGGCGTGTTCGGCGTACCGGACGAGTCCCTCGGCCTCGGCGTCGACGTAGCGACGGGTTCGGCGGCCGACCAGCAGTCCCACCAGCGGTGCCAGCGGACCGGACTGGCGGATCCCCAGCTCGATCCGGAACCGGCCGTCCGGTGCCGACCCGACGGCATGCCACGCGACGCTGGTCACCCCGGGCAGGCTCGCGGTCCACTCGTAGGAGGAGCCGTCGACGTACCCGGTGACGGTCCACACCATCGGACGCAGGCCCGGCTGAACGATCCGGAACCGGTTCCCCGGCGCCACCGGACCGTCGAGGGCCTCCACCCGGGTCATCGAGGCCGTCCACCGGGGCCATTCGGTCGGATCGGTAAGCGCCCGCCAGAGCTCCGTCGGTCCGGCTGTGGTCAGAACGCTGGTGCGATGCTCCATCGGTCCTCCCGCTCGTCCTGATGATGGTGTCACGCGAAGAACCGGATCGATCGACGGAGGCAACCGTCCGTTCGCGGACCGGCAGTGTCCCGGTGGGCTGCTGGCACTGTCCCGGCGGGCTGCCGGCAGTGTCCCGGCGGGCTGGCGGAGACGGGTGGTCGGTGCGGGGAAGGCGGCGGTCGGTGGTCGGCGGCGCTGGCATACTCGGCTGCCATGGTGCTGTCGCGTGGCTGGTCACTGTTCCTGGTCGGGGTCGGCGTCTGGACCTGGGTGATCTGGCCCAGGTTCGCGGTCGCGATCTGGCAGGACCCCCGGGCCTGGGTGAGCGGCACCGTCGGGGACTGGCCGGCAGCCGGCTTTCTGTGGATCCACGCGCTGCTGATCGGTACCTCGCTGGCCGTCGGCACCACGGTGGGACTGCTCGGGATACGCGGCTGGCGAGCGCGCAAGGCCAGCTCACCGGGCGTGTGACGCGCGACGCTACCCCCCGATTTGACGATCAAACCCGGGTACGCGTAACTTTCTCTCTGCCAGCGCGGAACGGACGAACCGGGGCGAACACCCCGAGAGGCCGGAGCGCGGTGACAACGCCGAGGTCGGCGGGGGTCAACCCCGACGACAGCGGGCGGGCGGTGCCCCTGAAGCGGTCGACGAGGCCGATTTGGCGCGGCGGAGCCGACCGGGTAACGTTGTCGACCGGCAGAGCACCGGGCGAGCTTGCGGGAGACCGCGGCGGCCGGACTGCCAAACCCAAGACGGTACGCGGTGAGACACTGCTGCGCGCTGTGCTGGGTGCGCGACCCGTACGAACCGCGACAGACCGGGACACACGGTTTGACACGGGGCAGACGGTAAGGTAACGTAGTAAAAGTGCCCGGCGCGAGAGCGGCGGGGGCGAGCGGACGAAATACCCCAGGTGGGGCTCGGTGATGCCGGGTTTCTGGTTGGTGTGTGGTTGTTCTTTGAGAACTCAACAGGGTGCTTGATAAGCCAGTGCCAATTGTTTTATACCCCGGGCTGGCCGGTTTCGATCGGTTGGTTTCGGATTCCTTTGGCAACATGTTGTTTGTTGTCGGGGTTGATTTTTCGACAAGTTTTTGTTGGAGAGTTTGATCCTGGCTCAGGACGAACGCTGGCGGCGTGCTTAACACATGCAAGTCGAGCGGAAAGGCCCTTCGGGGTACTCGAGCGGCGAACGGGTGAGTAACACGTGAGCAACCTGCCCCAGGCTTTGGGATAACCCCGGGAAACCGGGGCTAATACCGAATATTACTGCTGATCGCATGGTTGGTGGTGGAAAGTTTTTCGGCTTAGGATGGGCTCGCGGCCTATCAGCTTGTTGGTGGGGTGATGGCCTACCAAGGCGACGACGGGTAGCCGGCCTGAGAGGGCGACCGGCCACACTGGGACTGAGACACGGCCCAGACTCCTACGGGAGGCAGCAGTGGGGAATATTGCACAATGGGCGGAAGCCTGATGCAGCGACGCCGCGTGAGGGATGACGGCCTTCGGGTTGTAAACCTCTTTCAGCAGGGACGAAGCGCAAGTGACGGTACCTGCAGAAGAAGCACCGGCCAACTACGTGCCAGCAGCCGCGGTAAGACGTAGGGTGCGAGCGTTGTCCGGATTTATTGGGCGTAAAGAGCTCGTAGGCGGCTTGTCGCGTCGACTGTGAAAACCCGCAGCTCAACTGCGGGCTTGCAGTCGATACGGGCAGGCTAGAGTTCGGTAGGGGAGACTGGAATTCCTGGTGTAGCGGTGAAATGCGCAGATATCAGGAGGAACACCGGTGGCGAAGGCGGGTCTCTGGGCCGATACTGACGCTGAGGAGCGAAAGCGTGGGGAGCGAACAGGATTAGATACCCTGGTAGTCCACGCTGTAAACGTTGGGCGCTAGGTGTGGGGGGCCTCTCCGGTTCTCTGTGCCGCAGCTAACGCATTAAGCGCCCCGCCTGGGGAGTACGGCCGCAAGGCTAAAACTCAAAGGAATTGACGGGGGCCCGCACAAGCGGCGGAGCATGCGGATTAATTCGATGCAACGCGAAGAACCTTACCTGGGTTTGACATGGCCGCAAAACCTCCAGAGATGGGGGGTCCTTCGGGGGCGGTCACAGGTGGTGCATGGCTGTCGTCAGCTCGTGTCGTGAGATGTTGGGTTAAGTCCCGCAACGAGCGCAACCCTCGTTCGATGTTGCCAGCGCGTTATGGCGGGGACTCATCGAAGACTGCCGGGGTCAACTCGGAGGAAGGTGGGGATGACGTCAAGTCATCATGCCCCTTATGTCCAGGGCTTCACGCATGCTACAATGGCCGGTACAATGGGCTGCGATACCGTGAGGTGGAGCGAATCCCAAAAAGCCGGTCTCAGTTCGGATCGGGGTCTGCAACTCGACCCCGTGAAGTCGGAGTCGCTAGTAATCGCAGATCAGCAACGCTGCGGTGAATACGTTCCCGGGCCTTGTACACACCGCCCGTCACGTCACGAAAGTCGGCAACACCCGAAGCCGGTGGCCCAACCCTTGTGGAGGGAGCCGTCGAAGGTGGGGCTGGCGATTGGGACGAAGTCGTAACAAGGTAGCCGTACCGGAAGGTGCGGCTGGATCACCTCCTTTCTAAGGAGCACCTTCCGACGAAAGTCGGTAAGGAGCCCGCACTGCCCGAATGTGGTGGTGGGGTGCTCGAATGGCGGAGACACTGGTGAGTTTTCTCCTGGCAACGGTCGGGGTCGTCTAGTACAGCTGCTCTTCGGAGTGGTGGGAACGGTGATCCTGGTGCGGCTGGGGGAAGGCGGAGAGCACCCTGTTGGGTCCTGAAGGAACAACCATGGTTGTTTTTTCAGAGCCTTGTGATGAGGTTGCCAGGCATGGCCTGGCCTCGCATACCGGATCCTGGTGGGTTGCTGGTGTGGGGTTGGTGGGTTGTGGGTTGGTCGTTTGTTGAGAATTGCACAGTGGACGCGAGCATCTTTGTGGTCAAGTTGTCAAGGGCGAACGGTGGATGCCTTGGCACCAGGAGCCGATGAAGGACGTGGGAGGCCGCGATAGGCCTGGGGGAGCTGTCAACCAAGCTGTGATCCCAGGGTGTCCGAATGGGGAAACCTGGCATCAGTCATGTGATGTCACCCGCATCTGAATACATAGGGTGTGTGGGGGGAACGCGGGGAAGTGAAACATCTCAGTACCCGTAGGAAGAGAAAACAATTTAGTGATTCCGTGAGTAGTGGCGAGCGAAAGCGGATTGAGGCTAAACCGGTTGCGTGTGATACCTGTCAGGGGTTGCGTGGTCGGGGTTGTGGGACCCTGCTACACGAGCTGACACTCGTGTGAGGAGTGATAAAGCCAGTTGCTAGCTGAACAGTCTGGGAAGGCTGACCGTAGTCGGTGAGAGTCCGGTAGGTGAAAGTGGCTGGTCTTCTGTGGGTGTTCCCGAGTAGCGGCGGACTCCTGAAATCTGCCGTGAATCTGCCAGGACCACCTGGTAAGCCTAAATACTTCCTGGTGACCGATAGCGGACGAGTACCGTGAGGGAATGGTGAAAAGTACCCCGGGAGGGGAGTGAAATAGTACCTGAAACCGTTCGCCTACAATCCGTCGGAGCCTTTAGGGGTGACGGCGTGCCTTTTGAAGAATGAGCCTGCGAGTTAGTGGCATGTGGCGAGGTTAACCCGTGTGGGGGAGCCGTAGCGAAAGCGAGTCTGAATAGGGCGTTTGAGTCGCATGCTCTAGACCCGAAGCGGAGTGATCTAGCCATGGGCAGGCTGAAGCGTGGGTAAGACTACGTGGAGGGCCGAACCCACCAACGTTGAAAAGTTGGGGGATGACCTGTGGTTAGGGGTGAAAGGCCAATCAAACTCCGTGATAGCTGGTTCTCCCCGAAATGCATTTAGGTGCAGCGTCGTGTGTTTCTTGCCGGAGGTAGAGCACTGGATGGTCTAGGGGGCCCACAAGCTTACCGAAATCAGCCAAACTCCGAATGCCGGTAAGTGAGAGCGCGGCAGTGAGACTGCGGGGGATAAGCTTCGTAGTCGAGAGGGAAACAGCCCAGATCACCAGCTAAGGCCCCTAAGCGTGTGCTAAGTGGAAAAGGATGTGGGATCGCATAGACAACCAGGAGGTTGGCTTAGAAGCAGCCACCCTTTAAAGAGTGCGTAATAGCTCACTGGTCAAGTGGTTCCGCGCCGACAATGTAGCGGGGCTCAAGTACACCGCCGAAGCTGTGGCATTCACATTTTTACTTCGTCTCCGCCTTTTGGTGGGGGTGCAGGTGTGTGGATGGGTAGGGGAGCGTCGTGCCGGGGGTGAAGCAGCCGAGTGATCGAGTTGTGGACGCGGCACGAGTGAGAATGCAGGCATGAGTAGCGAAAGAAGGGTGAGAAACCCTTCCGCCGGATGACCAAGGGTTCCAGGGCCAGGCTAATCCGCCCTGGGTGAGTCGGGACCTAAGGCGAGGCCGAGAGGCGTAGTCGATGGACAACGGGTTGATATTCCCGTACCCGCGAAAGAGCGTCCCTGATGAACTTCGTTGTGCTAACCATCCGAACTGCTTGAGGCCTTCGGGTTGATGGTGGGGAGCGTGGGAACCTGGCGGGTAGTAGTCAAGCGATGGGGTGACGCAGGAAGGTAGCTGATCCCGGCCGGTGGTTGTGCCGGGGTAAGCGTGTAGGCCGTGCCATAGGCAAATCCGTGGCGCATGAGGCTGAGACGTGATGCCGAGCCGATTCAGGTGAAGTCAGTGATCCTATGCTGCCGAGAAAAGCCTCTAGCGAGTTCTTAGCGGCCCGTACCCCAAACCGACACAGGTGGTCAGGTAGAGAATACCGAGGCGATCGGGCGAACTGTGGTTAAGGAACTCGGCAAATTGCCCCCGTAACTTAGGGAGAAGGGGGGCCGGAGACGTGAAGCCCCGCGCGGGTGGAGCGTTGTATGGCCGCAGAGAGCAGGGGGAAGCGACTGTTTACTAAAAACACAGGTCCATGCGAAGAAGTAATTCGATGTATATGGACTGACGCCTGCCCGGTGCTGGAACGTTAAGGGGACCTGTTAGCTCTTCGGGGCGAAGCGGAGAACTTAAGCGCCAGTAAACGGCGGTGGTAACTATAACCATCCTAAGGTAGCGAAATTCCTTGTCGGGTAAGTTCCGACCTGCACGAATGGCGTAACGACTTCCCCACTGTCTCAACCACAGGCCCGGCGAAATTGCATTACGAGTAAAGATGCTCGTTACGCGCGGCAGGACGGAAAGACCCCGGGACCTTTACTATAGCTTGACATTGGTATCCGAATTAGCTTGTGTAGGATAGGTGGGAGCCGGTGAAGTCCATACGCCAGTATGGGTGGAGGCAATCTTGAAATACCACTCTGGTTGATTTGGGTATCTAACTTCGGGCCGTGATCCGGTTCAGGGACAGTGTCTGGTGGGTAGTTTAACTGGGGCGGTTGCCTCCTAAAGGGTAACGGAGGCGCCCAAAGGTTCCCTCAGCCTGGTTGGCAATCAGGTGTTGAGTGCAAGTGCACAAGGGAGCTTGACTGTGAGACTGACAGGTCGAGCAGGGACGAAAGTCGGGACTAGTGATCCGGCACTTGCGTGTGGAAGCGGTGTCGCTCAACGGATAAAAGGTACCCCGGGGATAACAGGCTGATCTTCCCCAAGAGTCCATATCGACGGGATGGTTTGGCACCTCGATGTCGGCTCGTCGCATCCTGGGGCTGTAGCAGGTCCCAAGGGTTGGGCTGTTCGCCCATTAAAGCGGTACGCGAGCTGGGTTTAGAACGTCGTGAGACAGTTCGGTCCCTATCCGCCGTGCGCGTAGGATACTTGAGAAGGGCTGTCCCTAGTACGAGAGGACCGGGACGGACGAACCTCTGGTGTGCCAGTTGTCCCGCCAGGGGCACGGCTGGTTAGCTACGTTCGGAAGGGATAACCGCTGAAAGCATCTAAGCGGGAAGCTCGCTTCAAGATGAGGTATCCCATCCACCTTTGGTGGAGTAAGGCCCCCAGCTAGACGACTGGGTTGATAGGCCGGAAATGTAAGCTCGGTAACGGGTTGAGTTGACCGGTACTAATAGGCCGAGGACTTGACTACGAAGCTGCTACGCGTCCACTGTGCAACTCTTGACAAACGAACGACATCACCGTGTGTGGGTGTTGTTTGATATGTCGATAGGGTTACGGCGGTCATGGCGGAAGGGAAACGCCCGGTTACATTCCGAACCCGGAAGCTAAGCCTTCCAGCGCCGATGGTACTGCACTCGGGAGGGTGTGGGAGAGTAGGACACCGCCGGACATTCTTACAGTGAGGGTCATCCCGACAGGGATGGCCCTCACTGCTTTTTGCGTTTGGGAGCGTGGTCTAGGCCTCCTTCGTGATCGTCGGCGTCCCTACGGGGTACCTGTCCTGTGACGGGACAGGAACCAGACCGCCCGAGACGGGCGGAGACGAGGAGACGCCATGAAGATCGGAATCATCGGGTCGGGGCACATCGGTGGCAACCTGGCTCGTCGGCTGGTGCCACTGGGACACGAGGTGACCGTCGCGAACTCGCGCGGCCCGGAGTCCCTCACCCCGCTCGCCGTGGAGACCGGTGCTAACGCGGGGACCGTGGAACAGGCCGTCGACGGCGCGGACCTGGTCGTGGTGGCCATCCCGCTGCGGGCCGTACCGGAACTGCCCGGTGCGCTGTTCGAGGGCAAGGTGGTGGTCGACGCCAACAACTACTACGCCCAGCGGGACGGGGACATCGCCGAGCTGCTGGACCGCAGCCTCAGCTCCAGCCGGTGGACGGCAGACCACCTCAAGGGCGCCCGGGTGGTCAAGGCGTTCAACAACATCCAGGCCCCGCACCTGCTGGAGCGGGGTCGGCCGGCCGGAGCGGGCGACCGGATCGCGCTGCCGGTGGCCGCCGACGACGCCGACGCCGACGCCAAGCGGTTGGTGATGGAGCTGGTCGACACCCTGGGATTCGACGCCGTCGACGCCGGCACCCTGGACGAGAGCTGGCGGCAGCAGCCGGACACCCCGGTCTACGGCACCGACCGCGACGCCGAGGGCGTCCGTAGGGGCCTGGCCGAAGCGCGCCCCTGAGGACGTACCCCGGATGTGCCGGTGCCCCGCCGGCGAGTTGCCGGCGGGGCACCGTGCGGTCTGCCCTCGACGGAGGTCAGGAGGGCTTCTTGCCGCAGACGAACCGCGGCTCGGCGGCGTAGCGCCAGCTGAACTTCTCCCGCTTGACGACCTTGCCGTCCTTCTTGATGACCCGGAAGGCGTCCTGGGCGAAGCCGTCGATGCCGTTGGCCGGGATGCAGGACGGACCGGGTTCGAGGTACGTCGTGACCGGCTTGGTGATGTCCCGACGGGGGCCGTACTCGGTCTTGACGCTGTCGTAGATCTTGGTGCTCCAGATCGACACGGTGATCGAACTCGACGTGTACGACGTGTCGATCAGGACCCCGTACTCGGTGTTGTTACGGAACTTGAAGTCCAGGTTCGGCCAGAAGATGGTGGACTCGATGACCGCCGGGTACCGGCTGAACCAGTACGAGTGCGGCTTGTGCTCCACGTCCTCCAGGCCGGCGTAGTACGTGGCGTTGAAGAGCGTGGTGGTGAACTGCGAGGTGCCACCGCCGACGCCGGGGACGAGCTTGCCGTCCATGATGACCGGGGCGTCGTGGTAGCCCTGGGCGTAGCCGCGTTCCCCGGTGTGCCCGTTGAGGGAGAACGTCTCGCCGGGCAGGACCACGGTGCCGTCGACGTCCTTGGCGATCTGCACGATGTTCTTGCTGCGGGGCGCGGAGAGACCACCGGTGAACTGGGTGGTGAACTTCGAGACCCGCTCCTTGATGCCCAGCTCGCCGATCTTGTCGGCGGTCACCTCGGGTTGGACCGGCTTCAGCTCGCCGGAGACCGTCCGGTCGTCGCCCTTCGGCAGTACCGCGAGCAGGTCCTTGCCGAGCGTGGCGGTGTCGAGCTGCTGCCCGGGACGGCCGTCGTCGACCACCTTCGGCTTGCCGCCGGTGACGGCCATCCGGGCGTCCCGGGCCTCCACCTCGATCTTGGACAGCTTGTCGCCGAGGGCGCTGCGGAGGCGCTTCACGTCGACCTTGGGGGTCAGCTTGCCGGCCTTGTCCGCGCTGAACCGCAGGCTCTTGGCGATGGCGGCGGGCGGGATGCTCACCGAACCCTGGTCGGTGCGCAGGGTCACCGCCTTGGCGACGGCCGGCTCGGCCAGCTCGGCGGCGAGCTTGTCGACCTCCTCGGCCGTGGTGGCCGGGTGCGTCTCGACCAGCGGCACGGTGACCGGTTGCCCGGCGAGCCAGCCGGCCCGGACCGCCTCGGCGGAGCGCTGCGGGTCCAACGCCAGGCTGGGCTTCGGGCGGGTGACCTTGACGGTGGTGCCCTTGAAGCTGATCGCCGGCATGGTCATCTTGCGGCCCTGGTTGCCCATCACCTTGCGCAGGGCGGCGTCGAGCCGGTCGGCGTCCACCACCACCACGGGCTCGACCTCCCGGGAGCCGACCAGGCGGCTCACCGGGTGGGCCCCGGCCTCGGCCGCCGCCGCCACGGTCGCGTCCACGTCCACGGTCAACCCGACCTCGGCCGGGTCGATCTCCGCGGTCTTCTCGCCGACCCGGACGGTCAGCGGGGCGGTCAGCGTCCCGGTCCGTCGCTCCAACTCGGCGCGCAGTTCCCCGGCCGCCGCCGTCCGACTGCGGCCACCGACCTCGGTGCCGAGCACCGTGGTGCCCCGGGGCACGTCACCGGCGTACGCGTAGGCGCCGGCACCGGCCGCACCGGCCAGCACGACCGTGGTGACCCCGGCGGCGAGCAGGACCCGGGGCCGCCGGAAGCGGGAACGCCTGCCGGCCGGGCCGGCGGTCGGGGGCCCCGCCTGCGTCGGCGGCGGGTCCACGCCCGGCCAACTGACCGCCGTGACCTGCACGGTCGGCCGGTCGTCAGCGGGGGGAGTTTTTTCACCGTACAGAGTCAAGGGCACCTCGATCGGGACGTACCACATGGGGGAGCGCTCCCCCCACGAAGACACCTACGGTAGCCAACGCGCGGGCGGAACGGCAGCCGCCGTCCCGCTCCGGGCCCGATCATGGACCGGTCGGGCCCGGTGGGCGGACGGTCAGAGCCGGGCCAGCGCCCGCCGCAGCGGGTCCAGCCCGAGCGCACCGAGGTCGAGCGCCTGCTGGTGGAACTCCTTCAGGTCGAAGTCGGCGCCCTTGCGTACCTTGGCGTCCTCGCGGGCCTGGAGCCAGATCCGCTCGCCGACCTTGTACGAGGGGGCCTGCCCCGGCCAGCCCAGGTAGCGGTTCAACTCGAAGCGCAGGTTCTCGTCCGGCACCCGGCAGTGCGCGCGCATGAACTCCCAGCCCAGCTCCGGGGTCCACCGCTCACCCGGGTGGAAGCCGAACTGGTTGTCCTTGGGGATCCGCAGCTCCAGGTGCATGCCGATGTCGACGATCACCCGGGCCGCCCGCATGGCCTGCCCGTCGAGCATGCCGAGCTGCTCACCCGGGTCGTCCAGGTAACCCAGTTCGTCCATCAGCCGCTCGGCGTAGAGCGCCCAGCCCTCGCCGTGCCCGGAGACCCAGCAGAGCAGCCGCTGCCAGCGGTTGAGCAGGTCGGCCCGGACCACGGTCTGGGCGATCTGCAGGTGGTGGCCCGGGACGCCCTCGTGGAAGACGGTGGTCACCTCGCGCCAGGTGGAGAAGTCGGTGATGCCCTGCGGCACCGCCCACCACATCCGCCCGGGGCGGGAGAAGTCCTCACTCGGGCCGGTGTAGTAGATGAGCCCGTCGCTGGTCGGCGCGAGGTGGCACTCGATCCGGCGGACCTGCTCCGGGATGTCGAAGTGGGTGCCGTGCAGCTGGTCGACCGTCCGGTCGGCCAGCTCCTGCATCCAGTCCCGGAACGCCTCCTTGCCGGCGACGGTACGGGCCGGGTCGGCGTCCAGCGCCGCCACCGCCTCGTCGATCGTCGCGCCCGGCCCGGCGATCCGCGCCGAGACCGTACGCATGTCGGCCTCCAACCGGGCCAGCTCCTCGAAACCCCAGGCGTACGTCTCGTCGAGGTCGACCTTGGCCCCGAGGAAGTACTGCGAGGCCAGCTCGTACCGCTCCCGGCCGGCGGCCTGCTTCTCGCGGCCCTGCGGGGCCATCTCGGTGCGCAGGAACTGGCCGAACTCGGCGATGGCCGCGGTGGCCGCCGCCGCGCCCCGACGCAGCTCGGCACCGATCGTGCCGTCGGCGTCGAGCCGTTCCACCAGGGCGTGGAAGACGTTGTCGCCGTCCGGGTCGATCCAGACGTCGCACTGCTTGGCCACCTCGACCAGCTGCGCCTGGGAGCTGACCTTCCCGGCGGCGGCGGTGGTGCGCAGCGTGGTCTTGTAGCCCTCCAGGGCGGCGGCGAAGCGGTTGAGCCGGGCGGCGATGTTCGCCTGGGCCTCGGTGCCCTCGGTCGGCATCAGGTCGAAGACGCTGCGCAGCTCGTGCAGCCCGCTGGAGACCACGTTGACCTCGCTGGCGGCGTCACCGCTGTCGTGCCGGGCCAGCTCCAGACCGAGCCGCTCCTGCATGGCCTCCTTGGCGGCCCGCTCCGGCTCGGTGGCCGGCTCGGTCACGTCCAGGTCGGCCAGGGTCCGGCGGGCCAGTTCGGCACGCGCCTCGTACCCCTGCGGGGTCAGGTCGTCGAGCAGGTTGTCGTAGCCGGTGATGCCGACGTACGTCGCGCCGGTCGGGTTCAGCGGGGCCCAGTCGGCCACGTACCGGTCGGCGAGGTCATCGATTCGTCCCACGGTGCGACAGTACGGGACGGGTCGGTCAGGGCAGCAGCTCGGCCGGGTCGAAGTCGATCGGGAACGGCTCGGTGGAGAGCAGCCGCATCCCGCTGACCGCCTGCGTGACGAGCTCGTACCCGCCGGCCTCGCCGAGGGCGTACAGCTCGACCGCGGCGTGCCGCAGCCGTCGGGAGATCTCGACCCGCATGAAGTACGGCACCCGGCCCTCCGCACACCGTTTCGGCTTGTCGACGAAGTCCTGCCGCCGGCTGCCCGGCGAGACGAACTCGACGGCCATCGTGCAGAGGTGGACCGGAATCCACCGGTCCTCCTCGTCGGTCTTGGGTAGGGTGTGCAGCACGGTCACGTCCGGCTGGATCCAGCGCTGCGGGGTGAAGGTGAGGTTCACCTGGCCGAACACGTAGAAACCGTGCTCCTCGGCGTGGGGGGACAGCAGCCGTCCCAACTGCATCTCGCCGTAGCTGTTCGTGCCGACCTCTGCCGGGGTCATGACCAACCTTCCGTCGATGCACTCGTACCGCGCGTGCGGCAACTCGGGCAGCGGGAGGTATCGATCAGCGAGCTGGGTGGTCCACATCCCGTCGAGATCCGTCAGTGGATCGAACTTCATCGGCACCGTCATCCGGCTTCCACCTCCCGATCGGTCAACGACGTCCACTCTAGGAAGTGGCTGTGGTGTCCACCACTGCGTGCCGGCGGTCAGCGGGATGACCGTCGGGTCCACGCCAGCAGCTCGTTCGCGGGCCAGGTGTTGATTACGCGGTCGGCGGGGACGCCGCAGCGGGCCGCCCGGTCGCAGCCGAAGCGCTGCCAGTCGAGCTGGCCGGGGGCGTGCGCGTCGGTGTCGATGGCGAACCGGCAGCCGGCCTCCAGGGCCCGCCGGATCAGCCGCTTCGGTGGGTCCTGCCGCTCCGGCCGGGAGTTGATCTCGACGGCCTTGTCGTGCTCGGCGCAGGCGGCGAAGACCGCGTCCGCGTCGAAGTCGCTCTCGGCCCGGGTACGGGCCCGGTGCCCCCGGTCACCCGGCCCGGTCACCCCGGCCGGCCGGGAGGCGACCATCCGGCCGGTGCAGTGGCCGAGGATGTCCAGGTGCGGGTTGGCGACGGCGGCGAGCATCCGGCGGGTCATCCTCGCCCGGTCGTCGTTCAGCCCGCTGTGCACCGAGCCCACCACCACGTCGAGGCGGGCCAGCAGCTCCTCGTCCTGGTCCAGCGAGCCGTCGGCGAGGATGTCCACCTCGATGCCGGTGAGGATCCGGAACCCGTCCGGCAGGTCGGCGTTGAGCCGCGCCACGTGGTCGAGCTGCTGGCGCAGCCGGGCGGCGGTCAGCCCCCGGGCCACCTTCAGCCGGGGCGAGTGGTCGGTCAGCACCACGTACTCGTGGCCCAGCTCGACCGCGGCCAGCGCCATCTCCTCGATCGGCGAGCCGCCGTCGGACCAGTCGGAGTGCAGGTGGCAGTCGCCACGCAGGGCCGCGCGCAGCGCGGCGGCCTCGGCGTCCAGGTCCAGGCCCTCGGTGGCGGTCAGCCGGCGCAGATATACCGGCTCCTCGCCGGCCAGCGACTCGGCCACGCACCGGGCGGTCACGTCACCGACCCCGGACAGTTCGGTGAGCCGGCCGCTGCCGGCCCGCTCGGTCAGCTCGCCGACGGGCAGGGCGGACAGTGCGGCCGCCGCCGAGCGGAACGCGCGTACCCGGTAGGTCGCCTCGTTGGCCCGCTCCAGCAGGAAGGCGATGCGGCGCAGGTCGGCGATGGGATCCCGGTCGCTCACCCTGCCGAATCTACGCCCGGGTCACGGTTTCGCGGGGCAACCGTGCTCACGTCGCCAGGCGGTCACCGCGGCGGCCGGCTCCCGGTTGCCGCCGCGACGCCACGAGTCGAGGTACTTCGCCGGCCAGACCACGCCCCGGCGGATCCACCAGTCGTCCTGGCCGGTGCAGGGTGGCGAGATGCCGAAGTGCACGTGGCAGACGTTGTTGGCGTTGCCGGTGCGGCCCACCTTGCCGAGTTGCTGCCCGGCCCGGACCCGGGCGCCCTCCTTGATGCCGCGGTCGACGACGCTCAGGTGCGAGCCGTAGTAACGCACCCCGTCGTCGCCGAGCAGCGACACCGACAGGCCGCCGTTGTACGGCCCCTGCGGGCCCCGCTTGTCGTACCGGTCGACCCGGCTGACCTCCAGGATCCGCCCGTCGGTGACCGCGACGAACGGCTCGCCGCAGTCGGCGAAGAGGTCGGTGCCCGGGTACGCCGAGTGGGTCGGGTGGTAGTCGACGTTGTCGGCGCGTACCGGGAAGACGTGCCGCAGTCCGGTGCGGGTAGGCGTCGGCCCGGCGCTGCCCGGTGCCGTGCCGTCCGGTGCGGTGGGGGTCGGGGACGCGGTGGCCGGCGACGGCTCGGCCGGGGCGGGCTGCTCGGCGGTGCGCAGCGCGTCCGGGCTGCGGCCCTGCGGCGACTCCGGCAACTCCCGCTCGGTCGCGCAGCCGGCGGCCAGCACCGCCACCGCGAGCAACAACACCGGGTACGCCGGACGGCGGCGGCTACGGACGGCGGATCGCGGGACCATCCGGTCATCCTGACACGACGACTACCCTGGAGCCGGACGGCGCGAGCCACGGCACGAGGAGCTACGGCATGACCCACCCGGCCTTCCGGCCCGATCCGGCGGCCGGCATGCGCCCGATGCCGCGTACCCCGTCGGGGTTGTTCCCGTCGGCGCCGCCGGCACAGCCGACCTACCGCGAGCCGCACCAGGTCAGCGGTGCCGGGGTCGCGGCCGGCGGCGCGGTCGCCGCCGGCTGGTTGGTGTTGTTCGGCCTGCTCGGCTCGGACCTGACCGGGTACGCCCGGTGGACGCTGTTCGCCGGTGCGGTCGCCTGGCTGGCCTCGTTCGTGCTGGTCAGGGTGGGTGATCGGGGGGTGGCCACCGGCATCGCGATCGTCACCGCCGGTGGTTGGAGCATCGCCGCCGCCGTGGTGGCCCTCCGCTGGTCGGGTACCGGAGACTGGCCGTTATGGTGAGTTGCTTTCACTCTGCGTGACAGTGTGAATTCGCGGTGAAGACCATCTTGACGTACCCGCCAGGGCTGGGCGACCCTCGGGACCATGGCCTGGACCACCCCGCGGCTCGACCCCGACCGTAGCCGCCGCCGCCTTCAGCTCCTCGCCGAGTTGGCCGGGGCCAGAGCGGTACGACAGCGGGAGCGACCGCAGCGGGCTCGTTCCGCACAGCTTCGGCAGCTGATCGCCACCCGGCGCCGGGTCGCCGGCTGAGTTTTGTCTCCACCCCGTCGGGGCGTTGACGCTTCGGTCGCCGAGTCGACCGGATACCGTGCACGCGTAACGAGTCGGCGTGGCAGTTTGGGGGGACCGTGTCGTACTTCGCTGCGGCCGTGGTGCGTGACGACAGTGGCTGGACCGCTGCCGAGGTCAGTCTGCGGGGGGCCACCGACGTCGAGGAGGTCGCCGACCGGCTCCGGGACGTCGACCCGGAGGCCGACCTGTCCCTGCTCTTCGTCGAGGCCGACGACGCGTACCTGGTGATCCTGCGCCTCGACGAGGGCGAGGACCTGCGCATCTTCGGTTCCGACTCGGCGTACGCCGAGGAGTCCCGGATGGGCGCGATGCTGGTCGGCGACCTGAAGACCTCGGTCACCGGGCTGGACGACGTCGACGAGCCGCGACCGTCCGGCGGCAGCGGTGACGACGACAACGAGCAGCCGGCGGTCGACCCGGAGGCCGATCCGGTCGGCGAGGCGGACCTCCTGACCGACCTCGGCATCTCCGCGCAGCGCCTGCTCGCGCTCTGCGGCCACGAGGGGATGCTGCCGGCCGACGTCACCGCCGAGGTGTGCCAACTGCTCGGCTGCGGCGACGAGGTCGAGGAGCTGCGTGAGGTCTGAGCCGCCGGCTGGCTCCGCACCGCCGGTCGGTGCGCCGGCGGACGCGACCGATCCGGCGCTGGGGACCGTCCGGGCCGGGCAGCCGACCCCGGGCTCGGTGGGTCGGGTCGGACCGGGCGCCCGGGAAGGGCTGGCGGATCCGACCGGTACCGGCCGGCGGCAGCGGCACGAGCTGTGGATGCGCCGCGCTCTGGAGATCGCGGTCACCGGTGACCTGCCGCCCGTCGCCGGTACGGCGGCTCCCGACGGCGGATTGGCCGCCGGCGAGGACGTACCGGTGGGTGCGGTGCTCTACGGCCCGGACGGCACCGAGCTGGCCGTCGGGCGCAACGAGCGGGAGCTGACCGGTGACCCGACCGGACACGCCGAGGTGCTGGCGCTGCGGCGCGGTGCCGAGCGCCTGGGCCGGTGGCGACTGGACGGCTGCACCCTGGTGGTCACCCTGGAGCCGTGCACGATGTGCGCGGGCGCGCTGGTGCTGGCCCGGGTGGCGACCGTGGTCTTCGGGGCCTGGGAGCCCAAGACCGGCGCGGCCGGCTCGCTCTGGGACGTGCTGCGGGACCGGCGGCTCAACCACCGCCCCGAGGTCTACGGCGGCGTGCTGGAGACCGAGACGGCAGCCGTGCTGCGCGCCTTCTTCCGCTGACCCTGGGCGGTGGTCGTCGGCCCGGCCCGCCCGGGTCGCCCCCGCCCGGCGGGGCCGGACCGGCCGGGCGGGATCGGACGGGTCAGGCGACGATGGTGTCCAGGGCGATCTCCACCATCTGGCTGAAGGTCTGCTCCCGCTCCTGCGCGGTGGTCTTCTCGCCGGTCTTGATGTGGTCGCTGACGGTCAGCACGGTCAGCGCCCGCGCCTTGTACCGGGCGGCGATCGTGTACAGCGCCGCCGACTCCATCTCCACCGCCAGCACGCCGTAGTCGGCGAGGGTGTCGTAGAGGTCCGGCCGGTCGGTGTAGAAGGCGTCCGCGGCCAGCACCGGCCCGACCCGCATGTCGACGCCGCGTCGCTCGGCCACCTCGACCGCGGTACGCAGCAGCCCGAAGTCGGCCACCGGGGCGTAGTCGATCAGCCCACTGAACCGCATCCGGTTCATGTTCGAGTCGGTGGCGGAGCCGTTGGCGGCCAACACGTCCCGCAGTTGGAGGTCCTCGCTGAGCGCCCCGCAGGAGCCGACCCGGATCAGCGACTTCACCCCGTACTCGTTGATCAGCTCGTGGGCGTAGATGCTGGCCGACGGCATCCCCATGCCGGAGCCCTGGACGGAGACGGCCACGCCGTTCCAGCGGCCGGTGAAGCCGAGCATCCCCCGCACCGTCGAGTAACAGGTCGTGTCCTCGAGGTAGGTCTCCGCGATCCACTTGGCCCGCAGGGGGTCACCCGGCATCAGGACCCGTTCGGCGATCTCGCCCGGCTTCGCGCCGATGTGCGTACTCATGCCAAAGATCCTGCCAGGCCGGCCGCGGGGATACCGGTTCGGCGTCCGAGCCGGGCCTGCGGTAGCCTACTTCGCGGTGGCGTGTCCGAGTGGCCTAAGGAGCACGCCTCGAAAGCGTGTGAGGGTTTACGCCCTCCGCGGGTTCAAATCCCGCCGCCACCGCTCGTGAACAGCGAGGACGCCCGGTCGATCCGCGAGGATCGCACCGGGCGTTCCGCTTCTGGTCCCAGTTGTGGTCTGTCCGACCCGCTCTGTTGGCCACCCCGGCCCGGTTGATTCTGACTGGCATCGATGCAATCTTGGGGGTCTGGTCGATCGATGAGACGCACCGGGCCGGCCCGCGACCGGCCCGTCGCGGGAGAGGACCGACACCGTGACCGCCGCCAGCCACCCTGTCGACACTCGGCTCCGTCACCCCTTCTACCTGCACGACGACGGGATCAACCGGCCCGCCGGCCCGGACAAGCACTGGCGGTACGGGCGGCTCGCCGCCGAGTCCGACCCGGTGGTGCCGATCGTGCGGGAGGTGGCCGGCGAGTTGACCCCGGCGTACCTGATCTGCCGGCACGCGGACGTGCGGGAGGTGCTGCGCCGGCAGGACGTCTTCTCCCGGGCCGAGGCGGGGCCGGCGGACCCGGTCGACGTCGCCGGGACGATGCTCGGGATGGACGGACCCGAGCACGCGCAGGCACGGGGCAGCATCGAGGACTTCTTCACCCCGGCGGCGGTGGCCCGGCTGTCGGACCGGATCGAGGCCGAGGCCGAGGCGCGGTTGGCCGTGCTGACCGCACGGGGCGGGCGGGCGGACCTGATCGCCGACTTCGCGTTGCCGTTCGCCCTGCACACCATCGGTGACCTGCCGGCGGACATCCAGGTGAAGCTGCCGATCTCGCTGGTGGTGGGCGGCCGGGAGACCGCCGCCAGCTCCATCGGCACCTTCTTCCACGTGCTGCACACCAGGCCGTACGGCGACCACCCGACGGCCTGGGCCCACCTGGTCGCGCACCCGGAGCAGGTGGACCGGGCGATCACCGAGTTGGAGCGGTTGCACTCCACCGGCAACGCCGACGCGATGCCCCGCCGGGTACGGGCCGACGTGCGGCTGCCCAGCGGCGTCTCGCTGCGGAAGGGCGACATCGTGGTCCCGTCCCCGGACGCGGCGAACCGGGATCCCCGGGTCTTCCCGGACCCGGAGCGGATGGACTTCGGCCGGGACCCGAACCCGCACCTCTCCTTCGGGTACGGCCCGCACTACTGCGTCGGCGCCCACTGGGGTGCGCTGGAGGTGCGGGTCGCCCTGCGACTGCTGCTGCGGGAGTTGCCCGGCCTGCGGCTCGCCGTACCGCCCGAGCAGGTGCGCTGGAAGGCCGGGCAGCTGATCCTCGGCCCGGAGGCACTGCCGGTCCGCTGGTGACCCGCCGGGCCGGCTGGGTCTGTTCGGCGTGGTCGGTCGGGTCCGGTCAGCTCGGTGTGGGTGGGCTCAGCAGGGGCCGTGGCCCTCGTCGAAGAGGCGGCGGGCCCAGTCGGCGTACCCGGCGATGACCTTGCGGACCACCCGGCCGTCGTGCAGGAAGAGGTACGCCCGGTCGCCCCGGCGGGCCAGCAGGCCGTCGAAGCGGTACGTCCCCTGTGGCGCGTCGAGCCGGCTGACCGCCGGGTAGCGGGCCCGGACGTCCGGGAGCGGCGTACCCACGGTGACGCCCTCCGGGGTGCTCATCGGCTCGCCGGCCCAGAGCAGCACCAACCGCTCGTCGACGAAGATCGGGCTGACCGTCTCGTGTCCGGTGAGCAGCGGTCCGCAGGTGTCCACCTCGGCCCGGAGGATGCCCCGGCGGGCAAGCTCCTGCTCGGTGTCGCCGAACTCGACGTCAGACAGACCGTTGAGATCGACGACCTTGGTGTTGCCTACCGGTTCGGCTCCGGCCGGCCCGCCGTCGGGCGCTCCGCCGGTCGGTGTCGGGCCGGTCGGCGGTAGCCCACTGCCGGCGATCGAGGCGAGCGTCAAGAGTGTCGCGATAAAGGCAAATTGTCGTATTTTCATGGAATCCCCCAGTCCCCAACGTGACGGGAGCGCTGAGGTTGCTGGTCACCGCCGGATTGCTCCTCCCATTCCTCGGCCAGCTCGTCCCAGTAGTCGGCGCTCAGCCCGCGCCGCCCGTGCGCGAGCCACCCCTCGGTGTGCCGCTCCAGGTGCAACCCGACCTCGGCGAACAGGTCGATCCACCGCCCCGGCTCCACCCCGAGCCGGGCCAGCGCCGCATTCATCGGCCACTCTGGACGCGGCCCGTCCAGGCGGTCGTCGTACGCCGGTCCGAAGCTGACCGCGCCGCCCAGCCACACCACCGACGCCTGCCGACCGAGGCCGCCGGCGAACTCCGCCTCCAGGTACGCCACCGGCCCCAGCCGGGACCAGCCTTCGAGCGTGGCGGTGAACGTTGCCGAAAGCACCAACCCGAACGGCTGCTGCGGCCCCGGCTCGCCGGTGGCGAAGTCCGACGGCGTACCGGTCAGCTCCTCGACCAGCTGGGAGGTGACCGGCAGCAGTGCGAAGTCCTGCCGCAACGCGGCAAGAACGGCGTGATCCAGCCCGACGGTCTGCTCGCGCAGCAGCTCGACATCGGCCACGACCGCGCTGAGCTGGTAACTCATCTCACCCCCCGGCTGTCCACAGCCTGTGGATAGCACATGTGTACGACGCCTGTCCGCCCCCGCCATGAGTTCCGTCAGCATCGAACGGTAAGTGCCCAGGGTCGCGACGATCCGACAGGCGGAGGTCGCGGCACGGCCGCGGGAGCCAGGTCGCCCTGGGGCCCGCGGCCGTGGTGGTGTGGAGAGTTACTTCTTCAGCACGACGCCGTCGCCGGCGGCCGAGACGGAGGCGACAGTCGAGTTGCCCGCGTACGAGAATCGCCAGTAGCCGGCGGCCGTGGCGGTGGTGGTCGTCTTCAGGTTGCCGTTGGCATCGGTGTAGACGGTCTTGACGGTGCGGTACGTGCTGCTGCCGGACTTGCGGAACTGCAGTTTGACCGGCTGCTTGGCGTACCCGGTGAAGGTGCTGGCGGCGTCGGTGGTGGCCCGGGTCAGCCGGCCCGTCACGGTGAGCTTGCCTCCCTTGGCGACCGGCTCCGGTGTGGCGTTCACGGTCAGTTTGGCGACCTTGAGCAGGGTGACGCTGTCCCCGCCGGCGACCGAGCCGGCGGAGGTGGCGCTGCCGGCGAACGACCACCGCCAGGTGCCCGAGGTGGTCGCCTTGACCGTGGTCGTCAGCTTCCCGTCGGTGCCGGAGGTGACCGTCTTGACCGTGCTGTACGCGGTGGCGCCGGCCTTGCGGAACTGCAGCTGCACCGGCTGGCCGGAGTAGCCGACGGACCGCCACTCGGTGGAGCTGATCCAGTAGTTCCAGTCCGGCTGGGTGAGCTGCCCGGTGACGGTCAGCGTGCCGTCCTTACGGACCGGCTCCGGGGTGGCGTTCGCGGTGACCTGCCTCGTCTGCTTCCGAAGCGGCACGCTCTCGGTGCTGATCAGGTTGCTGTACTGTCCGCCGTCGATGGCGTACCCGGCGATCGTCAGGTGGACCGGCCGGCCGGCGGAGGCGTTGTCCATGGAGTGGTGGTGGACGATCGCGGTGCCGGTGCAGGTCTGCGTGGTGGCGGTGGACGACACGCAGGTCATGCTGTAGTTGTCGGGTCCTTCGAGGAAGGTGAAGAAGAAGCCGCCGCCGATGGTACGGAGCTGGGCGTTGATCCACGCTACGCCGCCGGAGTCGTCGTAGACCTCGGTGGTGACCGGGACCGTGACGTGGCCGGTGATGCCCAGCACGATCGGCTTGCCGTGGTTGATGGTGGTCTTGAGGAGCTTGGTGTCGTGGTAGTTGGGCACGGCCGGCTGGGGCGTGCCGGGCGTGGGCGTGGCCTGGGTGGGCGTGGCTTGGGTGCGGATGGCCGGCGTGGGGGTGGCTTGCGCCGACGGGGCCAGCAGTAGGGAGCCGGCGACTGCTCCGGTCAGCAGCATGGATAAACGGCGCATATGGGGTGAACTCCGCGTGGCTTGTCAACTGCGTCGATAGGCGCAGCGGACGCATTCTGCCAGCTCCGGTCGGCTCTGGACAGTAGCCGTGGGCTCGGTGGGTGCCACGAGGACCCGGGAACGATTCAGGGCCGGTCCCCGTGGGGCCGGCCCTGTCGTTGCACTGCTCAAGCGAGCGGAGGATACGAGATTCGAACTCGTGAGGGTGTAAACCCAACACGCTTTCCAAGCGTGCGCCCTAGGCCTCTAGGCGAATCCTCCGCGAGCCAGGATACAGGTCCCCGCGCGCAGGACCAGCCCACCACCCCCTGAAGATCCACGCGGGGTCGGGTAGGGTGGGCGTTACCTCCCGTGCGGCGGTACCCCGTGAACCTCCCCAGGGCCGGAAGGCAGCAAGGATAAGCGGGCTCTTCCGGGTGCACGGGAGGCCTTTTTGTTTCCGGCGACCCCAGCGTCGCCGGCCCCACCGGCCCACCCTGCGCCGCCCCGTCCCCTGCTGCCCGCCCTGCTCACGGCTGTGAGAGGGGTACCCCTCTCTACCGTAGGCGTTAACAGGGGGCCCTTCCTTACCGAGGGGGCGGCGGGGTGGGTGGTCAGGGCGGGCGCGGCGGCGCAGAATGGCTCGGTCGAGAGGAGGCGGGAGGGGTGGCACTGGCGCTCTACCGCAAGTACCGGCCGCGTACCTTCGCCGAGGTCATCGGGCAGGAGCACGTCACCGAGCCGCTGTCGCAGGCGTTGCGCAGCGGGCGGCTCAACCACGCGTACCTCTTCTCCGGGCCCCGCGGGTGCGGCAAGACCTCCAGCGCGCGGATCCTGGCCCGGTCGCTCAACTGCGAGCAGGGCCCCACCCCCGAGCCGTGCGGCACGTGCGCGTCCTGCCGGTCGCTCAGCGGCGACGGGGCCGGGTCGATCGACGTGATCGAGATCGACGCGGCCAGCCACGGTGGTGTCGACGACGCCCGTGAGCTGCGGGAGAAGGCCTTCTTCGCGCCGGCCAACAGCCGGTTCAAGATCTATGTCATCGACGAGGCGCACATGGTCTCGTCGGCCGGCTTCAACGCCCTGCTCAAGCTGGTCGAGGAGCCCCCGGAGTACGTCAAGTTCATCTTCGCCACCACCGAGCCGGAGAAGGTCCTCGGCACGATCAAGTCGCGGACCCACCACTACCCGTTCCGGCTGATCCCGCCGAAGACCCTGCGGCCGTACCTGGAGCAGCTCACCCAGGCCGAGGGGGTCACCGTCGATCCGGCGGTCTTCCCCCTGGTGGTGCGGGCCGGCGGCGGTAGCGCCCGGGACAGTCTCTCCGTGCTCGACCAGCTCATCGCCGGTGCCGGGCCGGAGGGGGTCAGCTACGCGCGGGCCGCGGCCCTGCTCGGGGTGACCGACGCCGCGTTGATCGACGAGATGTGCGACGCCCTGGCGGCCGGCGACGGCGCGGCGGCGTACGCCACTGTCGACCGGGTGGCCGAGGCCGGGCACGATCCCCGCCGGTTCGCCTCCGACCTGCTGGAGCGGCTGCGCGACCTGATCGTGCTTCAGCAGGTGCCGGACGCCGCCGACAAGGGTCTGATCGACGGCCCCGCCGACCAGATCGAGCGGATGGCCGCCCAGGCCCAGCGGCTCGGCCCCGGCACGCTGTCGCGCTGCGCCGACATCGTGCACAACGGCCTGGTCGAGATGCGCGGTACCACCGCGCCCCGGCTGGTCCTGGAGCTGATCTGCGCCCGGATGTTGCTGCCCGGCGCCGACGACTCCACCGGCGGCCTGCTGCAACGCCTGGAACGCATGGAACGCCGCTTCACCCTCACCGGCACCGAGCAGATCAACACCCCTGAGGTACGCCAGGAGTCTCCCGCCCCGCCCGCGGCTGCCGCCGCGCCCGAGGTGTACCCCGCCGGCAGGCCGGCGGCTGCCGAAGCCCCCGCCTCGGGCGCTGGCACCGGTGCGCTCTCCGGATTGGCTGCCGCCCGCGCCGCCGCCGGCGCTCCGTCCCGCGCCGCCGTTACTGCTACTGCCCGGCCCGAGCCGTCCGGTGCTGCTCCGGCAGCGGGTGCAGCCGGCGCGGAGTCCGGTGTCCCGGCCGGCCGGCCCGTGGACCGGGACCGCGACCCCGCCGGAGACGCCGCCCCAGCCCGTCGGGCGGTACCCCCGTCGGCCGTGCTGCCCGACCCGGCCACCCCGGAGCCGCCCCGACCCGGTGCGGACCAGCCGGGCACCCTCGACGCGGTAGCGGTACGCCGGGTCTGGCCCGAGGTGGTCGACAAGGTCAACCGGAGTCACAAGAAGATCGCCGCGCTGATGCGCGCCGCGGTGGTCCGTGACCTCGACGGGGACGTGCTGGTGCTGACCGTCAAGTCGACGGTGCTGGCCAAGATGCTCGCCGATCACGCCCCGGTGCTCACCGACGCGCTCTACGAGGAGCTGGGCGGACGCTGGCAGATCCGGTGCGAGGTGGCCGGCGAACGCGGTGGCGCCCGTGCCGCCGCCGCGCCCCGGCCGACGCCCGCCCCACCGGCTGCCCCGCCGCCCCCGCGTCCTGACGCCGGTGGCCGTGCGTCCGGCCGCCCCGACGCTGGTGCGGCTGGTGACGGGACCTCGGTGACCTCGACCGGCCAGGCGACCTCGACCGGCTCGGTGACCTCGGCCGGCTCGGTGACCTCGACCGGCTCGGCTGTGCCGGCTGGCTCGGCGACCTCGGTTGGCTCGGCGGCGCGGGCTGGTGCGGTGTCGGGGTCCGGTTCGGCGTCGGGTGGCGACGAGGAGTGGCCCGAGGCGGCGCGACCCGGGGGAGCCGCCGGGGCCGCGGACCACGGGTCCGGGCAGCCCGACGATCACTGGCCCGAGGCGGCCCGCCCGGGTGGGGCGACCTCCGCCGCCGAGCCGTCGGGTCCCGCCGCTCGCCCCGGCGAGGACGGCGTCACCGGCTCCGGACCGACCGGCCCCGCCGGCTCCGGCGGACCGGCTGGGGCCGGTGCGTTCGGGCGGGACGGGTCGGCCGGTCGGGATGTGGGGTCGGGCTCCGGTCAAGGCGGACGAGAACGGGTCGCCGACGGCGGTCAGCCCGGTCGGGACGGGGTTCCGGGTTCCGGTCGTGCCGGGGCGGACGGTTCCGCACCGAACGGGGCGGCGCGGCAGCCCGGTGGCCCGGGACGCAACGGCCCGGGAGGGGGTGCGGCCAGCGGTGCCATCGCGGCGGCCCGAGCCGCCGCCGCGGCGGCCGGTAACCGGGGAGCGGGCGCGTCCGGTGCGCACCGGGGGCAGCCGGCGGGGGCCCGCAAGACCGCCGACGCCGACTGGGCGGGCGAGCCGCCGTACGATCCCGACTTCGACGGTCCGGTCCGGGGCGGAAGCCGGCCCGGTGGCCCGGCGGCCCAGTCCCACGGCGCGTCGCCGGCTGCGGCGTTCGAGGGCTTCGATCCGGGGGACGAGCCGCTGGACGAGGTGATCGACGAGCGGACCGCCCGGCAGAGCAGTGAGGAACAGGCCGTGCAGCTGCTCCGGGACGCGTTCGGCGCCGAGAAGATCGACGAGGTGGACGCCCGCTGACCGGGTTGCTCCGTGCGTCCCACACCCCGTGGCCGGTCGGTGCGAGCGCCGCGCGGGGGGAGTCAGGGGGCAGGGATAGGCTGGCGGCGGCCGGTCAAGTCGAGTGTCGAAGGAGTCGTCCGTGCGCCCAGGTGGACAGCCGAACATGCAGCAGATGCTGAAGCAGGCGCAGAAGATGCAGCAGCAGATCGCCCAGGCCCAGGCGGAGCTGGCCGAGGCGGAGCTGACCGGCACGGCCGGCGGCGGGCTGGTCACCGCGACGGTCTCCGGCTCCGGCGAGCTGAAGGGCATCCGGATCGACGCGAAGGCCGTGGACCCGGAGGACGTGGAGACCCTGGAGGACCTGGTTCTCGCGGCCATCCGCAACGCCAACGAGGCGGCCCGGGAGTTGACCGAGCAGAAGATGGGGCCGGTCGCCGGGGGCATGGGCGGCCTCGGGCTGCCCGGGTTCTGAGCCGACACGATGTACGAGGGTGCGATCCAGGACCTGATCGACGAGTTGGGCCGGTTGCCGGGGGTGGGACCGAAGAGCGCCCAGCGGATCGCCTTTCACGTCCTGTCGGCGGATCCGGCCGACGTCAACCGGTTGGCCGGCGCGTTGCGCAAGGTCAAGGAGCTGGTGCGGTTCTGCACCAGCTGCTACAACGTGGCCGAGTCGGAGCAGTGCCGGATCTGCCGCGACCCACGGCGTACCGATGAGGTCCTCTGTGTGGTCGAGGAGCCGAAGGACGTGGTGGCGATC
This sequence comes from Micromonospora sp. WMMA1923, assembly GCF_049179195.1. Taxonomy (NCBI): domain Bacteria; kingdom Bacillati; phylum Actinomycetota; class Actinomycetes; order Micromonosporales; family Micromonosporaceae; genus Micromonospora; species Micromonospora sp. WMMA1923. The sequence goes on along the minus strand of NZ_JBMHLZ010000001.1, from coordinate 5,376,655 downwards.
GAGCGGACCGGCGAGTTCCGGGGCCGCTACCACGTGCTCGGCGGCGCGATCAACCCGCTGGAGGGGATCGGCCCGGACAGCCTGCGGGTCCGGGAGCTGATGACCCGGCTGGGCGGTGGGGCGGTGCGGGAGTTGATCCTCGCCACCGACCCGAACACCGAGGGCGAGGCGACGGCGACGTACCTGGCGTTGATGGTGAAGCCGATGGGGATCTCGGTGACCCGGCTGGCCAGCGGTTTGCCGGTCGGCGGTGACCTGGAGTACGCCGACGAGATCACCCTGGGCCGGGCGTTCGAGGGCCGCCGGGTCGTCTGACGTCGATCCCGACGATCTGACACCCGCCGGCCGAGCGGGCCTACTCGACGTAACAGTTTCGCATCGCGACCTCGGATCCTTCGGCGAATCGCCGCCTTCGCCGAAGGATCTAATCTGCACGCCGGGTTGGGACACGATCCGATACCAAAGCGGCTACCGCCAGTTTCCCGTCGGTCCAAACGAAGGCTAAGGTCTCCGCCATCGGTGACCCCTGTCACCACGTTGTCCCGTACCCCCAAGGACGAGGTGAAAGCACCATGCGTGCAAGCAGGCCGAAGGTCGCCGTGGCGGCCATCGCGGTCGCGGCCCTCGCGGTAGCAGGCTGTGCCGAGAGCGACCGTGAGGAAGGCTCCAGCGGAAGCAAGAAGGACACCCTGGTCTTCGGCGTCGCCGGCGACCCGAAGGTGCTCGACCCCAGCCTCGCCAGCGACGGCGAGTCGCTGCGGGTGGCCCGTCAGGTGTTCGAGACGCTGATCCGCGCCGAGGACGGCGGCACCAAGCCCAGCCCCGGCCTGGCCGAGTCCTGGACGCCCGACTCCACCGGCACGGTGTGGACCTTCAAGCTGCGCTCCGGGGTGAAGTTCCACGACGGCACCGACTTCAACGCCGAGGCGGTCTGCGTCAACTTCAACCGGTGGTACAACGCCAAGGGCCTGATGCAGAGCCCCGACGTCACCGCCTACTGGCAGGACGTGATGGGTGGTTACGCCCAGAACGAGAGCCCGGACCTCGGCGAGAGCCTCTTCAAGTCCTGCACCGCGACCGACCCGACCACGGTGGACCTGGCCTTCACCCGGGTCTCCAGCAAGATCCCGGCCGCGCTGATGCTGCCGTCGTTCTCCATCCACAGCCCGAAGGCGCTGGAGGAGTACAAGGCCAGCGACGTCACCGGCACCGCCGAGGACATCAAGTACCCCTCGTACGCGCTGGAGCACCCGACCGGCACCGGCCCGTTCAAGTTCAAGGCCTGGGACGTGGCCAACAAGACGCTCACCATCGAGCGCAACGAGGACTACTGGGGCGACAAGGCCAAGCTGAAGACCCTCATCTTCAAGACCATCTCGGACGAGAACGCCCGCAAGCAGGCGCTGCGTTCCGGTGACATCCAGGGCTACGACCTGGTCGGCCCGGCCGACGTCGAGCCGCTCAAGGGTGAGGGCTTCAACATGCTCACCCGACCGGCGTTCAACATCCTCTACCTGGCCATCAACCAGTCGGGCAACCCGAAGCTGGCCGACCTGAAGGTCCGGCAGGCGATCGCCCACGCGCTGAACCGGCAGGCGCTCGTCGACTCGAAGCTGCCCCCGGGCGCGCAGGTCGCGGTGAACTTCTTCCCCGACACCGTCGAGGGTTGGAACGGCGACGTCACCAAGTACGACTACAACCCGGAGAAGGCCAAGCAGCTGCTGGCCGAGGCGGGCGCGTCGAACCTGACCCTGAAGTTCCACTACCCGACCGAGGTCACCCGGCCGTACATGCCGAACCCGAAGGACCTCTTCGAGCTGCTCTCGGCGGACCTGAAGGCGGTCGGCATCACCATCGAGGCGATTCCGCTCAAGTGGAGCCCGGACTACCTCAACGCCACCACCTCCGGGAAGAACCACGACCTGCACTTCCTCGGCTGGACCGGTGACTACGGCGACGGCTACAACTTCATCGGCACCTTCTTCGACCGCAAGAAGGACGAGTGGGGCTTCACCAACGCCGCGCTCTTCGAGCAGTTCAAGGACGCCGACTCGACCGCCGACCCGGCGGCCCGGACGGAGAAGTACAAGGCGATCAACAAGACCATCATGGACTTCCTCCCCGGTGTGCCGATCTCGCACTCGCCGCCGGCGATCGTGCTCGGCAAGGACGTGACCGGGGTGACGGCGAGCCCGCTCACCGACGAGCGGTTCGCCACGGCCGAGTTCAAGTCCTGACCTGAGGCAGGTGACGCGGGCGGGCGCTGGACCACAGCGCCCGCCCGCAGCCCGCCGTACACCTTTCGAGGCCGCCCGTGTTCCGGTTCATCGTCAGACGCCTGCTACAGCTGATACCGACGCTGTTCGGGCTCTCCATCCTGCTCTTCATCTGGCTGCGGCGACTGCCCGGCGGCCCCGAGACCGCCATCCTCGGCGAGCGGGGCACCCCCGAGATGCGCGCCGAGATCCGGCGCAACCTGGGTCTCGACGAGCCGATCATGGTGCAGTACTTCCGTTTCCTGCGCCGGATGATCCGGCTGGACCTGGGCACCTCGACGGCCACCAAGCGGGCGGTCACCACCGAGTTCATCGAGCGGTTCCCGGGCACCGTCGAGCTGACCGTGATGGCCATGGTGCTCGCCATCGGCGTCGGCATCCCGCTCGGCTACCTGGCCGCCCGGCGTCGCGGCCGGTTCCTCGACCACGCCTCGGTGGGCGGTTCGCTGATCGGCATCTGCATCCCGGTCTTCTTCCTGGCGTACGTGCTGAAGGCGATCTTCGCGGAGAACCTGAACTGGTTCCCGTCCAGCGGCCGGCAGGACCCGACGATCGGGGCCACCCGGATCACCAACTTCTTCGTCCTCGACGGGCTGATGACCCGGGAGTGGGACGCCGCCGCCGACGCGATCTGGCACCTGGTGCTGCCGGGCGTCGCGCTGGCCAGCATCCCCCTGGCGATCATCGTCCGGATCACCCGGGCCAGCGTGCTGGAGGTGCTCAACGAGGACTTCGTACGCACCGCCGAGGCCAAGGGCCTGACCGAGAACACCGTCCGTCGCCGGCACGTGCTGCGCAACGCGATGCTGCCGGTGGTCACCTCGATCGGCCTGCTCACCGGTGGTCTGCTCTCCGGCGCGGTGCTCACCGAGACGGTCTTCGCCTTCAGCGGCATCGGGGCGTTCGTCGCCGACTCGATCAGCCAGCGTGACTACCCGGTGCTGATGGGCTTCATCATGATCATCGCGGTGGTGTACGTGCTGGTGAACCTCCTGGTCGACCTCTCCTACAGCCTGATCGACCCGAGGGTGAGAGTGCGATGACCGTCAACCTGGGCCGCAAAAAGGGCGAGAAGATCGACCGGCTCGCCGAGCTGGCGGCCGTCCGCGACGACGAGCGCGGGGTCAGCCTCTGGCAGGAGGCGTTCCGCCGGCTGCGCCGCAACCCGGCCGCGATCATCGGCGCGGTCATCCTGGCGATCTTCATCCTGGTCGCGCTGGTCGGGCCCTTCTTCGTGCCGTACGGGCCGACCGACTCCATCGGCATCCGGGAGGGGCTGGTCCGCTCCGGGCAGGGCATCATCCCCGGTGCCTCTTCCGAACACTGGTTCGGCTACGACCACCAGGGCCGGGACGTGTTCAGCCGGATGGTCGTCGGCGCCCGGCAGACCCTGCTGGTCGGGGTGGTCTCCACCCTGATCGGACTGGCCGTCGGCGCGTTGATCGGCGGGGTCGCCGGTGCCGCCGCCGGGCTGGGCGGCCGCTGGGGACGCTGGATCGACAGCACCCTGATGCGCTTCATCGACATGCTGCTGGCCCTGCCCAGCCTGCTGCTCGCGGTGAGCATCGCGGCCCTGCTCGGGGCCAGCCTGACCACCGTGATGATCGCCGTCGGCGTGGTGTCGGTGCCGGTCTTCGCCCGGCTGCTGCGCGGCTCGATGATCTCCCAGGCCAACAGTGACTACGTGTTGGCGGCCACCTCGCTCGGCGTGAAGAAGTCGAAGATCGCCCTGACCCACGTGGTGCCCAACTCGCTCGCCCCGGTGATCGTGCAGGCCACCCTGACGCTGGCCACCGCCATCATCGAGGCCGCCGCGCTCTCCTTCCTGGGCCTGGGCAACCCCGACTCGTCCGTACCGGAGTGGGGGGTGATGCTCGCCGACGCGCAGCCGTACCTCGGTATCCGGCCGGCGCTGGCGATCTACCCGGCGGTCGCGATCATCATCACCGCGCTCGGGTTCACCCTGCTCGGTGAGGCGATGCGCGAGGCCCTCGACCCGAAACTGCGGAAGTAGGTCGGCATGTGTGAAGCGCGAGGAGTGCAGCGCAGCGGAGCCCCGCAGTCGCGAACGGAAGGTCGATAATGGCACTGCTCGAAGTGGACGACCTTTCGGTCACGTTCGCCCGTCGGGGGCAGCGGGCCGTGCACGCGGTGGACGGGGTCTCCTTCTCGGTCGACACCGGTGAGGTGGTCGGCCTGGTCGGCGAGTCCGGCTGCGGCAAGAGCGTGACGTCGCTGGCCCTCATGGGTCTGCTGCCCAAGCAGCCCGGCCTGAGCGTCGGCGGGCGGGCGGTTTTCGACGGCACCGACCTGCTCCGGCTCGACGACCGGTCCCGCCGGGACATCCGGGGCCGGGACGTGGCGATGATCTTCCAGGATCCGCTCTCCTCGCTGAACCCGGTCATCCCGATCGGGTTGCAGGTGACCGAGGTGCTCCGGCGGCACCGGGGGATGAAGGGCGAGGCCGCCCAGAAGGAGGCCGCCGAGCTGCTCGACCGGGTAGGCATCCCGGACCCGCGCCGCCGGTTGAAGGAGTACCCGCACCAGCTCTCCGGTGGGATGCGGCAGCGGGCGTTGATCGCGATGGCGGTGGCCTGCCAGCCCCGGCTGCTGATCGCCGACGAGCCGACCACCGCGCTGGACGTGACGATCCAGGCGCAGATCCTGGAGCTGCTCAAGGACCTGGTCCGGGAGTCGGGCACCGCGCTGGTGATGATCACCCACGATCTGGGCGTGGTCGCCGGGATGTGCGACACGATCAACGTGCTCTACGCCGGGCGGGTGGTGGAGACGGCCCGCCGTCGTCCGCTGTTCCGCCAGCCCCGGCATCCGTACACGGTGGGGTTGCTCGGTTCGGTGCCGCGCCTGGACGCCGGGCGCGGCGAACGGCTCAACCCGATCCCCGGCTCGGTCCGGGACCTGCTGCCCTGGCCGCAGGGGTGCGCGTTCGCCCCGCGCTGCGAGCGCCGGACCGACGAGTGCGTGGGCGGGCCGCCGGCCATGGTGCCCACCCAGGACGACCATGCCTACCGTTGCGTCAACCCGGCCCCGCTGCCCGGCAGCAGGCCGGCTGTCACCAGGCCGGCTGCCGGCACCGGCTCCGCAGCGGCCGCCGACGGACCGGTCACCACCGGGCCGGCGGCCGGCGGGCCGGTGGCGGAGGAGAGCGCGCCGGCGGTGCCCGCACAGCGCGAGGAGGAGAAGCCGTGACCGGGAACGACATCCTCGTCGAGGTACGGGACCTGAAGGTGCACTTCCCGATCCGGCGGGGGGTGCTCTTCGACCGGACCGTCGGGCACGTCAAGGCCGTCGACGGGGTGGACCTGAGCATTCCGCGCGGCAAGACGTACGGGCTGGTCGGCGAGTCCGGGTGTGGCAAGTCCACGCTCGGTCGGGCGTTGTTGCAGCTCACCCCGCCCACCGGCGGCGAGGTGAACTTCGACGGGACCGAGTTGACCACCCTGCCGGCGGGGAAGCTGCGCACCATGCGCCGCCGGATGCAGATGATCTTCCAGGACCCGATGTCGAGCCTGGACCCCCGGCAGAACGTCGAGTCGATCCTCACCGAGGGCCTGCAGACGCACGGCATCGGCGGCAACCGGGACGAACGCCGACGGATCATCGGCGAGACCCTGGACGCGGTGGGGCTGCCCCGCTGGGCGCTGTCGCGCTACCCGCACGAGTTCTCCGGCGGGCAACGTCAGCGCATCGGCATCGCCCGGGCGCTGGTGCTCGGGCCGGAGCTGATCGTCGCCGACGAGCCGGTCTCCGCGCTTGACGTGTCGATCCAGGCCCAGGTGGTGAACCTCCTCGACGAACTCCAGGACAGCCTCGGGCTGACGTACCTGGTGATCGCGCACGACCTGGCGGTGGTCCGGCACATCTCCGACACCGTCGGCGTGATGTACCTGGGCGCACTGGTCGAGGAGGCGCCGAGCGACCGGCTGTACACCGAGCCGCTGCACCCGTACACCCGGGCGTTGATGTCGGCGGTGCCGGTGCCCGACCCGGACGTGGAGGACAACCGGGAGCGCATCCTGCTCTCCGGTGACCTGCCCTCCCCGGCGAATCCGCCGAGCGGGTGCCGGTTCCACACCCGCTGCCCGTGGGCCCAGCCGACCCGGTGCGCCGACGAGCGGCCGGCACTGCGGGACATCGGCGGCAGCCGGGTGGCCTGCCACTGGGCCGAGCCGATCGCCAGCGGCGAGCTGCGTCCGCACCAGGTACGCCCGCAGCTCACCCGCCCGGCGGACGAGGGCGAGGACCCGTCGGTCGTCTCCGCGCCCACCGAGCCCGGCTCGTACGTCTGACCGGCGCCCGGCCGGGCTGAGATCGACCCGGCCGGGCTGAGATCGGCGGCGGCCCGGTGGGCGATCGGGGCAGCGGCCGCTCAGCCCTCGGGGCGGTCGAGCAGGCCGACCGCGATGGTGTGCACCGCGTCCAGGGCGGCCGGGTCGGCCAGCGGGGCCCGCCCACCGGTCACCACGTACCACTCGTCGGCCTCCCGGTACTGCACGTGCAGGGTGACCTGGCCGTCGGCGTACTCGGTGCGCAGGGTCAGCTCACCGGTGACCACACCCACCTCGTCGGTCATCACCCCGCCCGGCCCGGCCACGATGTCCGCCGTCCGGCTCGGTGGGTCGGCCGCCGTCCGGCCGGACGGGTCGGCCGCCGCAGGGCTCGGTGCGTCGGCCTCCGTCGGGCTCGGTGTGTCAGCCGCGGTGTCCGGTTTCTGGTCCCCCATCAGCACCCCTTCAGCATGTCGGCGAGGGTGTCCTTCTCGGCGCTGGTGACCGAGAGCTCCCAGTGGTGTTTCACCGCCACCCAGTCCTCGGCGTACGTGCACCAGTACGACTGGCTCGGCGGCTCCCACTGGGACGGATCCTGGTCACCCTTTGCCCGGTTCGAGCTGGCGGAAACCGCGAAGAGCTGCGGTCGGTCCAGGTCGTTGGCGAAGTCGCCACGCTTCTTGTCGTCCCACTCGTCGGCACCGGAGCGCCAGGCGTTGGCCAGCGGGACCATGTGGTCGATGTCCACGTCGGAGGGGTCGGAGAAGCTCCGGCCGTCGTACACGCTCTCCCAGCTGCCACCGACCACGTTGCAGCCGGAGTGCTTGATGTCGCGGCCGTCTCGTTCCAGCACGGTGTCGCGGACGTCGCAGTTCTTGCCGGTGCTGCGCCAGTGGGGGAACCGGCTCCGGCTGTAGCCCTTCATCGAGCCGGCACTGGCCACGGTCAGCTCGCCGAGCTGCGCGGTGGCGTTACCGCCGCCACCGCCGCTGCTGGGCGAGGGGTCCGCCCCCGACTCCTCGATGGCCACACAACCGGCGGTGCCCAGGGCGAGCACCGCCGCCAGCGCGGCCGCGACCGCTACCCGCGGTCCTGATCTGGTACGCACAGACGACACCCCTCCAGCTTGCGTGCTCCCGGCGATCCCGCACAGTACCCCGGGCTGCCGGATTCGGCGTTTTCTGGCGTCTCAGTACCCGCGTCGAGGCAGATTGGTAACCATGGCTTCCGCTCCCGCACTCCGCATGGGCACCTCCGCCGGACGGGGGGCGCTGCTCGCGGCGATCCTCGCCTCCGGGATGGTCTTCCTGGACAGCACCGTGGTCAACGTCGCGTTGCCCCGGCTCGGTGCCGATCTCGGTGCCACCGTGGCCGGTCTGCAGTGGACGGTAAACGGCTACCTGTTGATGCTGGCCGCGTTCGTGCTGCTCGGCGGGGCACTGGGCGACCGGTTCGGCCGGCGGCGGGTGTTCCTGCTCGGCGTACTCTGGTTTGCCGTCGCCTCGATGCTGTGTGGCCTGGCCCAGGGTACCGAGTGGCTGATCGCGGCCCGGTTCCTGCAGGGCGCCGGCGGCGCGCTGCTCACCCCCGGCTCGCTCTCGGTGCTCCAGGCCAGCTTCCACCCCGACGACCGGGCGCGGGCGATCGGTACCTGGTCCGGACTGTCCGGAGTCTCCACCGCGCTCGGCCCGTTCGTCGGCGGCTGGCTGATCGACACCCTCTCCTGGCGGTGGATCTTCTTCATCAACGTGCCGCTGGCCGTGCCGGTCTTCCTCGCGGCGATGCGCTGGATCCCGGAGAGCCGGGACGAGAACGTCTCCCGGGCCGGTGGGCGGGGGCCGGGACACCGGCGCTTCGACGTGACCGGTGCGGTGTTGGGCGCGCTCGGCCTCGGCGGGGTGACGTACGCCCTGATCGACGCCCCGGTGCGGGGCCTCGCCTCGTGGTCGGTGGTGGCCGCGGTGCTGGTCGGGCTGCTCGCGGCGGTCACCTTCGTGCTGGTGGAACGGCATCGGGGGGACTCCGCGATGCTGCCGACCAGGCTCTTCCGCAGCCGGCTCTTCTCGGTGCTGAACGTCTTCACCGTCGTGGTGTACGCCGCGCTCGGCGGCTTCACCTTCTTCCTCTCGGTCTACCTGCAGAACGTGGTGGGCTGGTCGGCGCTGCTGACCGGCCTGGCGACCATCCCGATGACGGTGCTGCTGCTCGGCTCCTCGCGGGCGGGGGCGTTGTCGGCCCGGATCGGCCCCCGGCTGCCGCTCAGCGTCGGCCCGGTCGTCGCCGCCGCCGGCCTGCTCCTGCTGCGCCGGGTGGAGCCGGGCGCGTCGTACTGGACCGACGTGCTGCCCGGGGTGATCCTCTTCGGCGCCGGCCTGACCCTGGTGGTGGCCCCGCTGACCGCCTCGGTGCTGGCCGCCGTCGCCGACCGGTTCGCCGGGGTGGCCAGCGGCTTCAACAACGCCGCCAGCCGCGCCGGGAGCCTGCTCGCGGTGGCCGCGCTGCCGCTGCTGGTCGGGCTGAGCGGCACCGGGTACGAGCAGAGCGCCGCGCTGACCTCGGCCTACCGGGGGGCGCTGCTCTGGTGCGCCGGCCTGCTCCTGGCCGGCGCGGCGCTGGCCGCCTTCCTCGTCCACCGCCCCCCACCCGCCCCCGCTCCCCCCACCACCGCCGCTCCCGCCGCGAAGGAAGGGCCCCCTCTTAACGGGCAGCGGTGAGCGGGGAACCCTTCTCTACCGAAAGCGTTAACAGGGGGCCCTTCCTTGCACCTCAGGTGCGGGAGCGGTTGACGGCGCTGGTGACCGCCCTGATCGAGGCGGTGACGATGTTGGCGTCGGTGCCGACACCCCAGACCGTCCGACCGTCGACCTCGCCCTCGACGTACGCGGCGGCCTGGGCGTCGCCGCCGGAGGAGAGCGCGTGCTCGTGGTAGTCGAGCACCCGTACCGCCACGCCCACCGACTGCAGCGCGTTGACGTACGCGTCGATCGGGCCGTTGCCGACCGCGACGAGGGAGTGCCGCGCGCCGGCCAGCTCGATCTCGGCGCTGATCTCGACCTTGCCGTCGGCGGTGCCGATCGTGTAGCCGACCAGGGTGAGGGCGGGCGACTCCTGGTGGGTCACCAGGTAGTGGCGGGCGAAGATCTGCCACATGGTGTCCGGGTCGACCTCGCCACCGGCGTGGTCGGTGACCTGCTGGACCACCCCGGAGAACTCGATCTGCAGCCGACGCGGCAGGTCGAACTGGTGCTCGGTCTTCATGATGTAGGCGACGCCGCCCTTGCCGGACTGCGAGTTGACCCGAATCACCGCCTCGTAGCTGCGGCCCAGGTCCTTCGGGTCGATCGGCAGGTAGGGCACCTCCCAGGTGTGCTCGTCGACCGGCACCCCGGCCGCCGCCGCGTCGGCGTTCAGCGCGCTGAAGCCCTTGTTGATCGCGTCCTGGTGGGAGCCGGAGAAGGCGGTGTAGACCAGGTCGCCGGCGTACGGGTGGCGCTCGTGCACGGGCAGCTGGTTGCAGTACTCGACGGCCCGCTTGACCTCGTCGATGTTCGAGAAGTCGATCATCGGGTCGATGCCCTGGGAGAAGAGGTTCAGCCCCAGGGTGACCAGGTCGACGTTGCCGGTGCGTTCGCCGTTGCCGAACAGGCAGCCCTCGATCCGGTCCGCGCCGGCCAGCAGCCCCAGCTCGGCGGCGGCCACCCCGGTGCCCCGGTCGTTGTGCGGGTGCAGGCTCAGCACCACGCTGTCCCGCCGGGGCAGGTGCCGGTGCATCCACTCGATCGAGTCGGCGTAGACGTTCGGCGTGGCCATCTCGACGGTGGCCGGCAGGTTGATGATCAGCGGCCGGGTCGGCGTCGGGTCGATCACCTCGATCACCTTCGAGCAGACCTCCAGCGCGTAGTCCAGCTCGGTGCCGGTGTACGACTCGGGGGAGTACTCGTAGAAGATCTCGGTGTCCGGAGTGTGGATCTCGGCGTACTTCTGGCAGAGCCGGGCCCCGGTGGTGGCGATGTCGGTGATGCCGTCGCGGTCCAGGCCGAAGACCACCCGACGTTGCAGCGTCGAGGTCGAGTTGTAGAAGTGCACGATCGCGCGCTTCGCGCCGCGCAGCGACTCGAAGGTCCGGTCGATCAGGTGCTCCCGGCACTGGGTGAGCACCTGGACGGTGACGTCGTCGGGGATCAGGTCCTGCTCGATGAGCTGGCGGAGGAAGTCGAAGTCGGCCTGGCTGGCCGACGGGAAGCCGACCTCGATCTCCTTGTAGCCCATCTGCACCAGCAGCTGGAACATCCGGCGCTTGCGCTCCGGGGACATCGGGTCGATCAGGGCCTGGTTGCCGTCGCGCAGGTCCACCGCGCACCAGCGCGGCGCGGCCTCGACGTGCCGGCCCGGCCAGGCGCGGTCCGGCAGGTCGATCCGGAACTGCTGCTGGTACGGCTGGTAGCGGTGGTACGGCATCCGGCTGGGGCGCTGCCGGGCGATCGGATCGGTGTCGGCGTCGGTGGTGCCGGCGGGTTGAGCCATGGTGGGTCGCTCCCGGAGGTCAGGTGGCGTCAGCGTCGGTGGGTCGGCGTCGGTGCCGACGGCGGGGCGTAGGGGCTCCCGCGAGGACGGTGTGCTGGACGGCGCGCGTCAACTCCGCGACGAGGTGCCGGCCGATGGGGCCTCGCCGCGGCAACGAAGGAGAAGGCTCGCCTGCCACATGACAGAAGTGACCCTACGTCGTCACCAAGGACTCTGGTAGCCCGGTCCGTAATCTGGGACGTACCCCCGCCCCACCCGCGACCCGACCGGGCCTCCCCGCGACGCGGGTCGGGTTCAGCGCAGCATCAGGTCGGCGACGCGGTGGCGGCGGCGCAGCCCGGTCTCCCGGTGCAGCAGGTCCGCGGGCAGGGCGAACGGGTCGCCCAGCCGGCCGATGGCCACCACCGCGTGCGGGCGGACCTCCGCCGGCAGGTCCAGGTCGGCGGCGAGTCCGGCGTGGTCCACGTCGACGAGCTGGTGGACGTAGAGACCGAGCGCGGTCGCCTGCACGCTCAGGTGGGCGACGGCCTGACCCAGGTCGTACGCCCGTCGCTGGCCGGCCTCGAACGCGTCGGCCGGTGTGATCCGGAACGCGTCCACGGGCGCGGCCTCGAACGCCTCGGCGTCCACGGCCTCGAACGCGTCGACCGGTGCGGTCCCGGGGGCTGCGGTTGCGGCGGGAGGCGCGGTGGCGGGTGGGTCGGCGAGGTGGGCGGCGACCAGCAGGGCGGCGGCGTGCCGGGCCCAGCGCTGGTCGCGGGCGGGCAGGTTGGCCAGGATCCGCTTGCCCGTCTCGTCGTCGCGCCGCCCCAGGGCGAACCGCCACGGTTGGACGTTGCCGTGTGACGGGGCCCAGCGGGCGGCCTCCAGCAGGGCCGACGCTTCGGCGGCGGTGAGTTCCGCCGTCGGGTCGAAGGCGAGCGGGCTCCAGCGGACGGCGAGTAGTGGTGTGAGGTCGGCCATGCCCCAAGCGTTCCTTATGCCGGTTTTGCTCAATTAAGGGGTTATGTTGGATGTGGGGAAAGCCACCCGTAACCTCCGGTCTGCAGCGGCGTGGCGTCGGTCACCGGCCCGGCCAGTTGCACGGTGGCGGGAGCCGGCCCGGGTGGCGTGGCCAGGGTCAACGTGCCGGTACCCGTCCGGGCGGCGGTGAGGGTGCCGTCGGGCTGGTAGCAGTAGACCCCCGGGTCGAGCGCGGGGAGCAACGCCGCCGAGGTCGACTCGACCGCGTAACAGCCCCCGGTCACGCCGGGCAGCGGCCGGGCCCGGGAGACCGCCAGTGGGGCCCGCCGGTCGGTGAGTACCGCCAGCCAGTCGGTGAAGGGGTGCTGCACCCGGGGATCGAGCCGGTGCGGCAGCACGTCCGTCGGGTCGCCGAGCCGGACGCAGCCGGCCAGCCGGTCCGCCGACGGCAGCACACACCGGTAGAGCCCGTCGCCGGTGGCCGCCAGGGAGACGTCAACCACCTGGTCGGTGTCGGCGGGATCGATGTCGGCCGGGTCGACCTGGTACGTCACGTCGACCCGCCAGGTGCCGTCGGCGGCGCTGGTCACGGTGACCGAGCGGTCCGGGTGCCCGGGCGTCCGCAGGGCGTACCCGGCGGTGAAGTGGCGGTCCTGGGCCGCCGCCGCCCGTGCGGCCAGCTCGTCGCGGGCCGCGTCCAGGTCACCCGGGACCGACCCGCCCGGCGGCGGTGGCGGGGTCACCGGCCGGTCGGCCGCGCACGCGGCGAGGCACACCGGCAGGACGAGGGTGAGCAGGCCGGCCGTTCGGCGTACCGGGCCCAGGCGGGCGGACACCCGCCCATTCTTCCGCCCGCCGCCGGCTGCACCGGTGCACCGCCGGCCCGGCCCCGGCGTGTCGTACCCGTTCGGGTGGGTGACCGAGATCGCACCGCAGGAGTCCGCGGTGCTGGTCGGGCGGGGTGCGGCGATGGGCCGGTCGGGCCGGATGGTGGGATCACCTGACCCGGCGGTCCGGGCCGCCCGATACCCTGAGGGCGTCCGACCCACGCCGCCGGCCCAACCCCGGCGGCGTCGGCACGCTCAGGGACGCTGGGAGGGAGTGCGCCGTCGTGGCACTCGTGGTGCAGAAGTACGGCGGATCCTCCGTCGCCAACGCCGAGCGGATCAAGCGGGTCGCGGAGCGGATCGTCGCCGCCCGCAAGGCCGGCGACGACGTGGTGGTGGTGGTCTCCGCGATGGGCGACACCACCGACGAGCTGCTCGACCTGGCCAACCAGGTCAGCCCGCTGCCGCCGGGCCGCGAGCTGGACATGCTGCTCACCGCCGGGGAGCGGATCTCCATGGCGCTGCTGGCCATGGCCATCCACAACCTGGGGTACGAAGCCCGCTCGTTCACCGGCTCGCAGGCCGGGGTGATCACCACCTCGGTGCACGGCCGGGCGCGGATCATCGACGTCACGCCGGGGCGGCTCAAGGGCGCGCTGGACGAGGGCGCGGTGGTCATCGTGGCCGGCTTCCAGGGCGTCTCGCAGGACACCAAGGACGTCACCACGCTGGGCCGGGGCGGCTCGGACACCACCGCCGTGGCGCTCGCCGCCGCGCTGCACGCCGACGTCTGTGAGATCTACACCGACGTGGACGGGGTCTTCACCGCCGACCCGCGGATCGTGCCCAACGCCCGGCACATCCGGGACATCACCTACGAGGAGATGCTGGAGCTGGCCGCCTGCGGCGCGAAGGTGCTGCACCTGCGCAGCGTGGAGTACGCGCGCCGAGCGGGGTTGCCGATCCACGTCCGTTCGTCATACTCGACCAACACCGGCACGATGGTCACCGGATCGATGGAGGACCTTCCTGTGGAACAGGCGCTGATCACCGGGGTCGCCCACGACCGTAGCGAGGCGAAGATCACGATCGTCGGGGTGCCGGACGAGCCGGGCGCCGCGGCGGCGATCTTCGACACGGTCGCCGGGGCGGAGATCAACATCGACATGATCGTGCAGAACGTCTCCACCGAGGGGACCGGCCGCACGGACATCTCGTTCACCCTGCCCAAGGCGGACGGGCCGACCGCGATGGCCGCGCTCAGCAAGATCCAGGAGCCGGTCAAGTTCAAGGGCCTGCTCTACGACGACCACGTCGGCAAGGTCTCCCTGATCGGCGCCGGCATGCGCTCGCACCCGGGCGTCGCGGCCGGGTTCTTCGCCGCCCTCGGCACCGCCGGGGTGAACATCGAAATGATCTCCACCTCGGAGATCCGGGTCTCCGTGGTCTGCCGGGACACCGACCTCGACAAGGCCGTCCGCGCCATCCACGACGCCTTCGACCTGGGCGGCGACACCGAAGCCGTGGTGTACGCCGGGACCGGGCGGTAGCGCGGCGTGCCGGCACTGCCCACCCTGGCCGTGGTCGGGGCGACCGGTGCCGTCGGCACCGTGCTGTGTCAGCTGCTCTCCGCCCGGCGCAACGTCTGGGGTGAGATCAAGCTGTTCGCCTCGGCCCGCTCCGACGGGCGGCAGGTGCGCTGCCGGGGCGAGGAGCTGACCGTCCAGACGCTGACCCCGGAGGCTTTCGACGGCGTCGACGTGGCCATGTTCGACGTGCCCGACGAGGTCGCCGCGCACTGGGCGCCGATCGCCGTCACCCGGGGCGCGGTGGTGGTGGACAACTCCGGCGCCTTCCGGATGGAGCGGGACGTCCCGCTGGTCGTGCCCGAGATCAATCCGGGGCAGACGCGGCACCGGCCCCGGGGGATCATCGCCAACGGCAACTGCACCACCCTCGCGATGATCGTCGCGGTCGCACCGCTGCACCGCGAGTACGGGCTGCGCGAGCTGGTGCTCGCCTCGTACCAGGCGGCCTCCGGCGCGGGGCAGGCCGGCGTGGACGCCCTGCACACCCAGCTCGGCAAGATCGCCGGGGACCGGACGCTCGGCTCCCGCCCCGGTGACGTACGCCAGGCCGTCGGTGACGATCTGGGTCCGTTCCCCGCCCCGCTGGCGCTCAACGTGGTCCCCTGGGCCGGTCTGCTCGCCGACGACGGCTGGTCGGCCGAGGAGATGAAGGTACGCAACGAGTCGCGCAAGATCCTCGGCCTGCCCGACCTGAAGGTCTCCGCCACCTGCGTCCGGGTGCCGGTGGTGACCGGACACTCGGTGGCCGTACACGCGGTCTTCGCCGCCGAGGTCGACGCGGAGAGCGCCCGTGAGGTGCTGCGCAACGCCCCCGGGGTGATCATGGTCGACGATCCGGCGACCGGCGAGTTCCCGATGCCGATCGACGCCGTCGGCACCGACCCGTCCTGGGTCGGCCGGCTCCGGCGGGCCCTGGACGACCCGCGCGCCCTCGACTTCTTCGTCACCGGCGACAACCTCCGCAAGGGCGCCGCCCTGAACACCGCCCAGATCGCCGAACTGGTCGCCAAGGAACTCACCGGCCGCTGACCGCGCGGACCGGCCGCGTTGCCCAGCCGCCGGCCGCGTTGCCCAGCCGCCGACCGAGCAGACCGGCCGGTCAGTCGGCGGCCAGCCGGACGGCGTCGCGGCCGTTGCGTTTGACGAAGTAGAGGGCCTGGTCGGCGCGGCGGAGGGTGGCTTCGGGGGACTCGTGGGGCTCGGCCACGGCGACCCCGACGCTGATCGTCCGGCCGGTACGGCGGGCCGCCTCGGTAAGCCGTTCGGCGATCCGGACCGCCTCCGCCGGGCGGTGCACCTCGATCACCGCCACGAACTCGTCCCCACCGATCCGGAACAGCTCGTCGCCGTGGCGCAGCGCCGCCTGCAACGCCCGGGCCAGCCCGACCAGCACCCGGTCACCCTCCTGGTGGCCGTACGTGTCGTTGACGCTCTTGAAGCCGTCCACGTCGATCGCCAGCAGGGCGGTACGCCCCGGGGTGGCTGCGGCGATCCGCTGGCCGAACGGGCCGGTGTGCCGTAGCCCGGTCAACGGGTCGGAGTTGGCCTGCTCGCTGAGCTGGTGGAGGGTGCGGAGCCGATCCAGGCAGCTCCAGGCCTGGCCGGCGAGGAGTTCCATCAGGTTGACCGTGGTCGGGTCGGGGCGCAGCCGTCGCCCGTCGGCGACCAGCAGCACCCCGCCGACGTCCGGCTGCCCGACCGGCACCACGATCAGGGTGCGGACCCCCGCCCGGTCCAGCGGGGCGTAGTCCTCGGTCGGCGGATGTCCCGCCTCGCCCAGGGTGTACGCCGCGCCGTGCCGGTGGGCGCGGGCGACCAGCCGGCCGAGCGCCGCCGGACCGGCCTCGGCCAGCTCGGCCCGCAGCCGCCCCTCCAACTCGCCGGGCACCCCGGTCGGCGCGTCGAGTCGGGGGCCGTCCCGACCGCCGAGGACCACGATCGCCGCGGCGAGGGTGGAGACCTCCCGGGCCGCCCCGATCGCCGTGCCCAGCAGCTCCCACTCGGTCTGCGCGGCGGTCATCGCGGTGGCGTGCCGGAGGAGTTTCTCGCTGCGGCTCTCCGCCGGTGGGCCACCCAGCGCCATGATCCGCGCGCCCAGCCGGGCGGCGAGCAGCTCGGCGGTCCGCCGCCACGGGTCCAGTTCCACCTCGGTACGCCACTGCAGGTCGAGCACGCCGATCGGGCTTCCCGCGGGGTCGCAGACCGGTACGCAGATCTCGGCCGTCACGTCCGGGTGCACCGGCAGGTAGTCCGGATCCTCGGCGACCCGGCCGACGGTCGCCGGCAGGCCGGAGGCGTACACCCGGCCGACGATGCCGGCCTTCGGCGGGACGGTCGAGAAGACCTGCCAGGAGCCGGTGGCCGCGACCGTGCGGAGCCGATCATGGACGTGCAGCAGGACGGAGACGGTCGCCGGGGCGTACCGGGCGAGGGTGGTGACGGTCCACTGGCACGCCTCGACCGCGGTCGACGCCATGGAGAGGCGGACCGTGGCGTCACGGATGACCCGGTTGTGATCCACGCACACGTCGTTCCGGCTAGGGGTGGCCCCGGCGGGGTACCGGGCCTGGTCAAGGGTACTCAGCCATCCGTCGTACACATGTGCTATCCACAGGCTGTGGACGGTAGTGTGGCCCCGCGTGGAGCTGGTCTGGTACGTCGCCTACGGCTCGAACCTGTACGCCGCGCGCCTCGGCTGGTACCTGACCGGGGGTTGCCCGCCCGGCGGCCGGCGGACGTACCCGGGTTGCCGGGACGGCCGGGCGCCCCGGCGCACCGAACCGGTGCTGATCCCCGGCGGCGTCTACTTCGCCGGCGAGTCCCGGGCCTGGACCGGCGGGATGGCCTTCTACGATCCGCAGCTGCCCGGCCGGGCGGCGGCCCGCGCCTACCTGGTCACCGTCGGGCAGTTCGCCGACATCGCCGCGCAGGAGATGTACCGGCCGCCCGGTTCCGACCTCGATCTGGTCGCGGCAGCCGCCACCGGCCGGGTCACCCTCGGGCCCGGCCGCTACGAGACGCTGCTCGGGGTGGGGCGGCTCGACGGCGTACCGATGCTCACCTTCACCGCGCCCTGGACGGCGGCGGACGTGCCGTGGACCGCCCCGGCCCCGGTCTACCTCGCGATGATCGCCGGCGGGTTGCGCGAGGCGCACGGCTGGCCCGCCCGGCGGATCACCGCGTACCTGGCCGACCGCCCGGGGGTGGCCGGCCACTGGACCGCCCGCGACCTGGCCACCCTGGTGGCCGACGCGACCGTTCGTGCGGGTGGGGGCCACCGATCGGGGACACCATGATCGTCCCCGCAGGTCCAATCGCCGCCGCCGGGCCGCACCGGTCCACAGCGGACGTCGGGCGTCGATAACCTCACCCGACCACGCCACGGCGTGGCGCACCGACCGGCCGGACAGGGGCCGGTCACCAGCAGTGGGGAACAGCATGAGGAAGTTCATCGGCTTCGCCGCGGCGGTCGCCGTCGGCCTCGGGACGGTGCTCACCGCCGCCGGGCCGGCCCAGGCCGCGCCGGTCATCGAGATCACCAAGGTGTACGTCAACGCGCCCGGCACCGACACCCGGGCGAACAGCAGCGTCAACGGCGAGTACGTCAAGCTGACCAACCGGCGCTCCCGCACGGTCAGCCTGAAGTCCTGGACGGTGCGGGACAAGGCCAACCACGTCTACACCTTCGGCGACTTCAAGCTGAAGCCGAAGGCGAGCGTGGTGCTCTACAGCGGCAAGGGCAAGAACACCGCCAGTAAGCGGTACTGGGGTTCCGGCTGGCACATCTGGAACAACACCGGGGACACCGCGTACCTGCGCACCGCCGCCGGCAAGAAGATCGACTCCTGCTCGTGGAAGAAGACCGACAGCTACAAGAAGTGCTGACCCTCGTACGGCGCTGAGGCGCGCGGTCGACGCCGCCCCGGTCCCGGGGGCCGGCGTCGACGGCGTTCCGGCTGCTCCGGGCGGTCCGCCTCAGTCGCGGTCCCGGCGGGCGAAGGCCGACCAGAGGTTGAAGCCGATGACGCTCACCCCGACCACTACCCAGAGGACGACGAACGAATCGGCCCGCTCGCCGAAGGCGGCGAACGGCCCGAACTGGCCGAACTGGCTGAAGTCGCGCAGCACGTTCACCCCGACGACCAGCACGACCACCCCGACGGCCGCGCCGACCAGGGCACTCACCCGGCTCGACTGGACGCGCCGCCGGTCGTCCCGGCGGTCCGGCCGGTCACCGGTCGGCCGGGCGGCCCGACGGTCCTGATCGGCCCGGTCGCCCCGGCGGAAGAGCCGGGACCAGGCGGAGCCGGTCTCCTGGACCGGGCTGACGTAGCTGTCGGCGACGCCCGGTCGACGGACCGGACCCGTCGTGACGTCCCGGCCCGGGTCGGTCCCGCCGAGGCCGGCACCGCCGAAACCCCTCGTGCCGTCGGGGCCCGGGGCGACCTCGCCGGGCCGGCCGGGCTCACCGGGACCCGGCCGACCAGCCGTCTCGAACTCCGACCGGTGTGGCCCGTCGACGGTCGGCCGGTCGCCGCGGCCGGGCAGCGCGGCCGACACGGCCCGGGCGATGACGGCCAGCAGGATCACCACCCAGATCAGACCGAACGAACTGAAGCCGTTGCCGACGAACTGCACCGCTCCGGCGATCAGCATCCCGACGCCCACCACCACGGTGAGCATCGCCTGTGGCCTGCTTGGTTGACGTCCGGATCTCGGCATGTCGCCATTCTTACCTGGTCAGCGCAACTTCGCCGCTGACCGGCGACTCAGGCAGCCGCGTACGGTCGGGCGGCGCGGGCGTCCCGCAGCGCGTGTCCCCACCAGGCGAGCTGGTCGAGCAGCCGGTGCGCGGCGGCGTCGCAGTCGGCCCGGTCGTGGGGCTGGCCCTCGGCGGTGAACCGCTGCGACCCCCCGTGGAAGCTGACGGTCTCCCGGATGGTTACCGCCTGCAGCTCGGCGAAGACCGCCCGCAGGTGCTCGACCGCGCGCAGGCCACCGGAGAGCCCGCCGTACGAGACGAACCCCACCGGTTTGGCCTGCCACTCCACGAAGTGCGCGTCGATGACCTCCTTGAGCCGGCCCGGGTAGCTGTGGTTGTACTCCGGGGTCACCACCACGAACGCGTCGGCGGCGGCCAGTCGCGCGGTGAGCTGCTCCGGGACGGCCAGGTCGACCAGGTCGACGGTGAGATCGTCCCGGCCCTCGACCCGGTCGGCGAACCAGCTGCCGACGACGGGCCCGAACCGGCCCGGTCGGACGCTGCCGAGCAGGACGGCGACGTGCAGCGGTCGACTGGTCATGGGTGCTCCCTCTGGTCGGTGGTGCTGACCAGAACGACGCTAGGAACTCAACCGAGGTTGACGTCAACCCGCTCAGCTGGCGCGGTGCGGTCGGGCGCTCAGCTGGCGCGGTGCAGGCGGGCGGTCTCCGCCCCCTGGGCGTCGAAGAGCACCAGGACCGCGCCGTCGAGCCCGATCCGTCGCGCGCCGTCGAGCCAGGACCCCACCGGTACGTTGTCGCAGCCGATCAACGTGCTCGGCCCGCTGCTGGCCAGGAAGGCACCACCCGAGCCGAGCACCCAGCGTCCACCCTGGCCGTTGCAGCCGTCCGAGCCACGCCAGTCACCGTCGGCGCGCAACTCCACGTGCGCCGCGCGGGGACCACCCCGGGCACCGTCGGCCGGCGCCCACCGGCCCAGCACCGCGTCCCGGGCCGGCGCGGTGAGCGCCGCCGGCAACTCCTTGACCGGCCCGAGGTCACGCCGCGCCTGGTCGGTCACGACCGGCGGGGCCGCCTGCTCGGCCGACATCTCCGGCGGCGCGCTGGGGCGGGCACCGGGCCGCAGCCGGGCCACCTGCTGATCCTGCTCGTCCAGGAGGACCCGCTGGTCACCGTCGGTACGGAAGCCGGTGACCCGGGCCAGCCAGTCCGGGGTCTCGGTCTCACCGGCGCACTCACCACCGGCGCTCCTGCTGGTGGCGAGGCCGCCGGAGACACTGGCCACGAAGAGCCCGTCGGGGTGGGCCCGCCACTGGCCGAGACGTACCCCGCAGTCCTCGAAGACGGACAGATCGTCAGGGGCGAGCCGCAGGATCGGTTCGGCCCCGTCCAGGCCGGTCACCGTCCACGAGCCGATCAACCCGGTCGGCTCACCCACGTCCCACCCCACCGTCGAGTCCCCCGGCGCGTCCTGCCCGTCGGTGCGCCCGGCGCATCCGCTGAGCAGGAGGCCCACGGCCAGCATTCCGACGACGTACCCTCTGCCACGCATCTCGTCCTCCGTCTTGTCAGCTCCCCGTGACTAGGACGTCGACGCGGCGGCACCGGTTCCCTCCCGGGCCCGAACCGGTCGGCCGGGTCAGCGGTCGGGGCTGTCGGCGGCGGCCATCACCCGCAGCGCGTTGGCGGCCAGGCCGAGCCGGATCGGCGTCTGCCCGCACAGCTCGCCGTCCACCTCCACCCGGGCCGGCCGGTCGGTGCGTACCCACAACTCGTCGACGGCCAGGAACGGATCCTCGCCGAGGGTGCGCCGGTGGCCGGTCGTGGCGTTGCGCGCCGACTCCCGCAGCAGCCCACCCCGGGTCGGCCCACCCACCGGGTACGCCACCAGCAGCCGGTCGTCGGCGTCGGCGTCGGCGGTGATCGGCCGGCCGGCCTGGAAGCCGCCGTTGGCGACGTACAGCTGGTGGGTGACGAACTCGTGCTCGGCGCCCGCCGCCTCGACGGTGACCCGCAACGGACGGTGCCGGGCCAGCAGCGCCAGGGCGGTCAGCGGGTACGCGAGCCGACCGCTGGCCCGCTTCAGGCGCGGCGGGGTGGCCCGCATGATGTCGGCGGAGAGCCCGATGCCGACGTGGTTGGCGAACGGCATCTCCCCGGCCATCCCCAGGTCGACGTCGATGACCTTCCCGTCGCTGAGCACACCGACGGCCCCGTCCAGGTCCAGCGGCACCCCGACGGTACGGGCGAAGTTGTTGGTGGTGCCCAGCGGCAGCAGACCGAGGGCCATGTCCCGGTGGGCGAGCATCCGGGCGGCGGCGCTGAGCGTACCGTCGCCACCCCCGGCGACCAGCAGGTCCGGCCCGAGCCCGACCGCCTCGGTGAGACTGCGCTCCAGCTCGCCCGGCTTCTCCACCGGGTACGTGCCGAGCAGGTCGAAACCGGCCGCCACCAGGCGGGAGTGGGCCTGCTCGTAGAGCCGACGGCCGCGTCGGGAGTGGGCGTTGATGACCAGTGCGGCGCGCCGGTCCCGCCGGATGGTCGCGCTCAGCTCCTGCTTGGTCCGCATGGCCACCGACCCTATCGGCGCGCCGCGAGTGCGGTCGATGCTGACCCGGCCGCCGCGGTGACCGATTGTCGTCCGGAAGCTGTGAGCGTGGTCACTCCCGGTGTCAGCAAGGCAGCTGTCAGCAGGTATTTCGTCGTTGTGGTCGACGGAAAGGCGGGGCGGGTTGTCGGACCGTCGTGGGATCGTTCCGCAGGGTTGCCGGTAGCTGCCGGCCCGGTGGGGACGCCGCGTGCCAACGGGTACGCGGCCGGATGGCGTTGTTCAGGAGACTCGGTGAGCAGTCAGCCCGTGGCGGTGTCGGATCGACTCGACGCCGCCGTACTCAAGATCGCCGGGGTGGTCGTCCTCGGCGCGATCATGTCGATTCTCGACGTGACCGTGGTCAGCGTGGCGCTGCCCACCTTCCAGGCCGACTTCGGCGCGTCCTACGCCCAGGTGGCCTGGACGATGACCGGGTACACCCTGGCGCTGGCCACGGTCATCCCGCTGACCGGCTGGGCGGCCGACCGGTTCGGCACCAAACGGCTCTACATGACCGCGCTGCTGCTGTTCACCCTCGGCTCGGGGCTCTGCGCCACCGCGGACTCGATCGGCCAGCTCATCACGTACCGGGTGTTGCAGGGCCTCGGCGGCGGCATGCTGATGCCGCTCGGCATGACCATCATGACCCGGGCGGCCGGCCCGCAGCGGATCGGACGCCTGATGGCCGTGCTCGGCATCCCGATGCTGCTCGGCCCGATCGGTGGCCCGATCCTCGGTGGCTGGCTGATCGACATCGCGAGCTGGCACTGGATCTTCCTGATCAACCTGCCGATCGGCCTCGCCGCCCTGGTCTACGCGCAGCTCGCGCTGCCGCAGGACAGCCCGGAGCCGTCCGAGTCGTTCGACTTCCTCGGCATGCTGATGCTCTCCCCGGGGCTGGCGCTGTTCCTGTTCGGCGTCTCCTCGCTCCCCGAGACCGGCACCTTCGAAGACACCAAGGTGTGGCTGCCGATGCTGGTCGGCGGGGCACTGGTGGTCGGCTTCGTGCTCTACTCCTTCAAGCCCCGGCACCCGCTGCTCGACCTGCGCCTGCTGCGCGACCGCAACCTCACCGTCGCCTCGGTCACGCTCGCCGTCTTCACGGTCGCCTTCATGGGGGCCGGGCTGCTCTTCCCGAGCTACTTCCTCCAGGTGCGCGGCGAGTCCACGCTCGACGCCGGCCTGCTGATGGCCCCGCAGGGCCTCGGCGCGATGGTCACCATGCCGATCGCCGGCATGCTCGCCGACCGCATCCCGGTCGGCCGCACCGTCCCGTTCGCGCTGGTGCTGCTGGCGGCGGGCTTCTTCGCCTTCACCCAGGTCGACACCGACACGTCGTACTGGCTGCTCTGCGGTTCGCTCTTCGTGATGGGGCTGGGCATGGGCGGCACGATGATGCCGGTGATGACCTCGGCGCTGAAGACGTTGACGAACCACGAGGTGGCCCGCGGCTCCACCCTGCTGAACATCCTCCAGCAGATCGCCGGCTCGGTCGGCGCCGCGCTCATGTCGGTGATCCTCACCAACGAGCTGAACGGCTCCCCGGCCATCCCCGGCGTGGTGGACCCCGCCACCGGAGCCCCGGTCACCGAGGCCGGCCTGGCCATCGCGGTGGCCCGGGAGCCGGAGCTGGCCCAGCAGTTCCCGGTCGAGCCCGGCCTCCTGCAACGGGGCCTGGAGTTCGTGGCCGACTCGTTCGCCACCACCTTCATGGTCGGCTTCGTGCTCATCCTGGCCACCTTCGTCCCGGCGCTCTTCCTGCCCCGCCGACGCCAGCCGTCCCAACTCCTCGACGACACCGACACCCCGACCCCGGTCCTCATCCACTGACCCCTCTGGGCAGGCCGGGGCACCTGTATCGGGGGAACAGGTGCCCCGGCCGTGGTCGGTCCCCGGGTTCGGCGCGTGGTCGTCGCTCGCCGGGGTCAGTGGGCGGAGTTGAGGTTGAGGATGACCACCCCGGCGATGATCAGGGCGACCCCGGCCACCTTGGTCAGGCTCAACGGCTCACCGAGAAAGGCGGCCCCGATCGCCACGATCGCCGCCGTGCCGAGCCCGGACCACATCGCGTACGCCACCCCGACCGGCACGGTCCTGACCGCCTGGGCGAGCAGCGCGAACGCGATGACGTAGGCGACGACCAGCCCTACCGTGGGCCAGAGCCGGGTGAACCCGTGGGTCGCCTTGAGCAGACTGGTGCCGATCACCTCGGAGGTGATGGCCCCCAGCAGGAACAGATACGCCACGTGCTCCGTCTCCGATCTGGAGTGGCCGACATCCGGCAGAGCTGCTGGGCGACCACGTCATCTGAGCGCGCTGATCGTCGAGGATCTGCAGCACTAGCCTGTCAGGCCGCGTCGTCGACGAGCGATCGCGCGCCGCGCCTCCCGCAGACGTTTCAGCGTCACGTCGAGGTCTTCTTCGTCGTCGATGCTCACCGAGGTGGCCTCCAGGGCGGCGTACTGCTCGGCCCTGCGCTGTTCTTGGTAGGTAAGGAGGTCGGGCAGTTGAACCCTGCGGTGGGTTCCTACCCGCTCGAACGGAATCTTTCCTTCGTCGAGCAGTTTGACCATCGTGGGTCGACTGACTCCAAGTAGGTCGGCAGCTTGCTGGATGATCACGGTATCTCCTTGACGGATGATCGTAACCTCCTTCGTTTCTTGCGTCTGCTGAATGCTGGGGCCTCTGCGCGAAACCGTCCGACGGGCGTCCGCCGAGGTCATAGGGGCTGTGGTGGGTCGTCGGGGTCGGGGTCGGGTGCGGTCGGTTCGGGTGCGGTGCGCCAGAGCTGTAGTTCCTTGGCGGCGTGTAGGACGTCGCGGGCGGCGTCGGCTATCGGGCAGCCGGTCGTCCGGCAGCTCGGGCATCGGCGGTCTGGCCCTGGTTGGTGCTGGCGGAGGACCTGACGGGCGGTGAGGACCAGCCGGTTGTGGATCTGCGCCAGGCTCAGGAACGGGCCGGTCATCAGCCGACTCCGAGCGAGATGGCGAGGTGGGTGATGGTGGTCGGGGCGCGGGGGTCGCGGGCGATCTGACCGAGGAGGTCGCGGCCGGCGGGTCGGTGGCGTACCTCGGCGGGTGCGGTCCGGTCGGCTTCGGCCAGGAGCCGCCCGGCGGAGAATGCGTCGTCGGTGTGCAGGTGGGCGCGGGCGGCGTCGATCAGGTGCGCGGCGCGGTGTTCGGTGGCCAGCCAGCGCCAGCCGTCGCGGCGGATGCCGCTCTGGTGCCAGACGATGGCCTGCCCGGCGTCGCCCAACTCGACCGCTGCCGTGGCGCGGGCCAGGGCCACGCTGGTGGGCCCGAAGCCGGTCCGGTGGTGGTCCAGGCCGTCGCCGACCTGGGCGGCCAGCGCGGTGGCCTCGTCGAGGAGTTCGGCGGTCGCGGAGTCGTCGCCGTCTCGGGCCGCGGCCAGGGCGGCTTGGATCAGGAGCGTCCCGCAGAGGGAGAGCTCGGGGCAGGGGGCGTATTCGGGTACGGGTGGGGCGATGCGGTAGGCGGCGGCGAGCATCACCGACTTCGCCTCTCGTGCCCGTCCGGCAGCGCGCAGTACCTGTCCGAGTTGCACGGCGGAGGCGGCGACGAGGACCCGGTCGCCGGTGGCGGCGATCATCGCCCGGTCGACAGCCAACCACGCCAGCCCCGCATCACCGAGCTTGACCAGGAGCGCGGCGGTGACACGGTACGCGTGCACCAGTGGTACCCATCCGCCCGCCGGGTCGGCGGCGTGGGTGCGTTGGGCGTCGGCCAACAGGCCGGGCAGGAGGGTGACCAGGTGGGGGTAGCGGGCGTACTGGAACGTGGTCCAGGCGTGCTCCACCTGCCGGGCCAGGCGGTCGGCGGGCAGGACCTGACGACTGCCCGGCGGCCTGCCGAGGGGGATCTCGTAGCGGGACAGGGCCGCCCGGATCCGCTCGACCTCGTCTGCCCGTGCGATGACGCCGACGGGCTGGATGGTGCGACCGAGAAGCACGGCGGTGTCAATACGGAGGACCGTGGCGATCTCCTGGAGGGTGGAGACCTTGTCCAGGGCGCGGACGCCGCGCTCGACCTTGTCGACCCAGCTCTTGGACTTGCCGAGCCGATCGGCGAACACCTGCTGCGACAGGTGTCGCCGACCCCTCCAGTACGCCACCCGCCGGCCGATCGGTAGCGAGTTGTCAGCGCTGCGCATCACGCCACCGACGATCCGAGACCACCCGTGTCGTCTCCTCGACCGGAACCCGCTCCGCCTCGGCCAGCGCCAGAATCCGCTCCCTGGCCGCCGCATGCTCAGCCGCCTGCACCTGCTCGCCCAGACTCTTGACCGGCTTGTCGTCACTCATCGCCACCTCCACGGGTGTGCTGCGGCGGGATGGGAGGAACCGCCACCGCTGCGCTCGGTTGGAATGCGACCGGGGTTCATGTGCCACACCGTCCGCGCCTAGCGTCTCCTCTCCTGGCCAGTGGCCACGGTTGATGGGGATGCGGTGTCGGGCGTGGCAGGGCAGGTCGGCTCCGCAGCGGCAGATCCGCCGCCACTTCTGCCAGGACCAGACCGATCGATGCCGCCGGGCAAAGCTGAGGGCGGCGGCTACCAAGTACTCCTCGTACGAAACGCGTGGCACCAGATCTCCCCTCGGGCGGGTCGACGGCGCGGAGGCCGGGCCTGGGCCTGTCATCCGGCCGCCGCGCCTGCTCGTTCACCATACCGACGTAGGACTGTAGATACAATAAGATGTAGAACTGTAGGACACGTAGCGTCACATTCGTGATCGACCCCAGCTCGGATCGGGCCGTGTTTCGGCAGCTCGCAGACCTCCTGCGGGACCGGATCACGTCTGGCGACATCGCGCCTGGTGCGTCACTGCCGAGTGAACTACGGCTGGCTCAGGAGCACGGGCTTAGCCGTACGAGTGTGCGGCAGGCGATAGCAATACTCCGGTCGGAAGGGCTCGTGATCGTAGAACCGCCGCGCGGCACCTTCGTCCGGACCATCGAGCCGACCGAGACGGTGAAACTACTCAAGGGCGACACCGCCTCCGCCCGGATGCCGACGCCTGCCGAGCGCCGTGAACTGGAGATCGGCGAAGGCGTCCCGGTCCTCGTAGTCTTCCGCGCCGACGGCTCCCGCGAGCTGTACGCAGCCGACCGCGTACGCGTGGGCCGCTAGCAGCCGGTGAGCCCTCGCTTGTAAGTTCTGAGCGCGTCGTCCGTTGCCGTCCTCGGACGCCACCCGCGACGCCCTCAAGCGCCTGGGGATCATGTATCGCACCGACCGTGCCTGGGCTGAAGTCGGGTAGACCTCCGCGAGGACCGGACAGAGCAGTGTCCGTCGTGGTCAACGCGTCGTGCGCAGCGCAGGCCGCTGCCCAGCGGCAGGTCGCAGAAGACCCGATGGTGTACGCCCTGTTCGTCCTCGCCGGAGACGGTGGTCTCACCCGCATCCACCTCGGACCAGAAGTTCACGGATCGAGCGAGGCTGCCGGCGAACTGTCGCGCGGCGGTCAGGTCGGCGGCGGTGAACGGCAGGTGCGCCACAAAACGCTCGGTCACCGGACGCCCGCCAGGTCGCGGGCCATCTCGGTCTGCCATTGACGCAGAGCGTCACGAATCCGGTCGGCCTCGGCGTGAGTGACGGCTACCTCGGCGTAGAGACCGGCCAAATCGTCGGCGACCCGGTCGAGGAAGGCCCGCACCTCGGCGGCGTCAACCCCGTACCTACCTCGCGCGGTGAACAACCGCTCGCGGACCTGCCAGGGCCGCAACGGCCCGGCAACCACACTCCGGTACGCCGTCCCCCGCGACGGCTCACCCTCGAATCTCCGATGGGATTCCCGAATACGCGCAATTGCATGTCGACCGCTGCCAACTGTGCGGCGAAAGAGATTTCGCATTACCACGCCCTTCTCTCAGAGTTGAGGGAGGACAAAGTCGCTGCGGCTTCGTCGCCGCTGGTCCTCGTCCCTGATCTCAGAAGACCCGATGCGAGCGGGAAGGGGTAGCCAACAGGGGTTAACTGTCCACAGTTACCTTGTGACCCCTTGGTATTGAGAGTCAGGTGATGCAAGCTGGCCATGGGCGCCAATCGGCAGACGGGGATATGAATGAGCAATCATCTACGGCAGGCGAGACTCACACGTGGCTGGTCGCAGACAAGGCTGGTGCACGAGATCCAGCAGTTTGCTCGCCGAAGGTCGCTAAGCGTCGCCTCGATGGCGAGCCTTCGGGTCTACGTGTCCGAGTGGGAGAACGAGCGGCGGAAGATCTCCGCCGACTACGCCGCCATCCTCCGAAATCTGGTGGGCCTCACCGACGACGAGCTTTTCCGAGCAGACGAGGCAGCCGACCCGCCAGACGACGGCTACGCGAGACTGATCCAGCAACTCGATGCCTCATCTGCTGTCGGTCGCTCGATGGTCGAGGCCCTGACCGGCCAGACCGAACTCCTGCGCACCCTGGACCGCCAGTGCGGCGCGGCACGCCTGGTCGACCAGATGCACAGTCATCTGGGCAAACTTCAAGAATGCCTCTCCTTCACCGTGTTGCCTGAGTCAAGGCGTCCGCTTGCTCGCGCCCTCGCCGAGGCTGCCTCCCTCGCCGCCTGGCAGGCCCTCGATGTCGGCGCGGCCGACCGGGCCTGGCGACACTACGAACTGGCGAAAAGCGCAGCCAGGGAGGCAGAAGACTCGCTCTACCTCGCTCACGCCATGGGCGAGCAGGCCTACGTCCTGGCCGACGCCGGCCGACCAGAACTCGGTGCCCGTCTCGCCACAGAAGCACAACGACGCGTGGCTGACACCGCACCGCCCCGGCTGGCCGCCTGGCTCGCCGCTGCCGAGGCCGAACTGTGGGCGCTCAGCGGCCGATCGGACGAATGCCGCCGCTCACTGGACCGAGCCGACAAGAAGCTGTCGCTGACAACTGGCGTACGCGATCCGGAGCTGCCAGGAATCTTCCTGGACGAAACCCACCTCGCCCGCTGGCGAGGCCACTCCCTGGCACTGCTGGGCGACCAACGAGCCGTGAAGGAACTGTCCACGGCGCTGATGTCCATGGACCGGACATTCGTCAGAGCTGCCGCCGGCCTCCGATGCGACCTCGCCCAAGCACATCTCACCTGGGGCGAGCCGGACGCCGCTCAGGAACACCTGAGAGAAGCACGCTCGCTGACGAACCTGACCGGCTCGGTACGCTATCGCCAACGCGTCGAACGGATCAGGAAGACGATGGCCGCCGCGACAACCCGGCCATGACATGAAGCACCGCGACCAGCGTGCCGGCCCCCGCCAACTCCCCGCGCGCCAGGAGACCCGGCAACTCGTTGACGGGGATCCACTCGACGGGGCCCGCCTCCTCCGGATCGGTAGGTGTGCCTACCTTCACCGCGCCCCAGCCGACGAAGACATCGTGCGGTGAGTCGACCATGCCGATCATGGGTTGGAAGGTGACCACGCGTTGCACCACCCGGGGCCGCCAGCCCGTCTCCTCCTCGGCCTCGCGGCATGCCGCATCGGCTGGTTCTTCGCCGAGCTCGACCATGCCGCCCGGCAGCTCCCACGCCGACCGCCCAGGGATGAAGCGGTAGCGCCGCAACATGAGCACCCGCTCCTGCTCATCGACCATGGCGATGACCGCCACATGACCGAGCCGCACGACATGGTGCCCGAACCGTTCCATCCCAGGCGGCTGAACCTCAACGAGTCCGAGCCGGACCCATTCGCTGTCGTAGATCGACCGCTCACCAAAGATCGACCACGGCTCAGCATCGCCCGCCTCCCCGTCCCACACGCTGCCACCCTACCCATGCTCATCGGCCATCAGATCCTGAACGTGAGCGGATTACAACACTGGGTGGTTGGGCAGTTGCTCAAGATGTTGAAGGGCGTTCGATCCCTGCGCATGGACAGCCGCTAGGTACATAGCAGAGTCTTCAACCTCGCCCTGCTTTCCAGCGTCCCTGCCCAGCAGGGCGAACCCGGCCGGGCCTGCGCCCTCGGCGTGGAAGCCCTGGCCCTCCAACTTCGCTCCGCCTGAGCCGTCCGCTACCTGCACGACCGGCAAGCGCAACTCGCCCAGCACCGGCGGCTACCCGCCGTCCGGAACTTCACTGGCCGCATCGACGGCACCCTCGGCCGGCGACGTCGGCCCCTACAGCTTCCCGCGAGCCCTGCGCGCGATCCATCGCCAGCACTGCGATCACCCTGCCGGTACTGCAATCTCACGCCGGAGCACCAGCCTGTACGCCTCGTCGAGCGGAATCCAGGTGACCTGCTCCGCCTCGTTGACGTCCACGGGCGCGCCCTGGCCAGGACGAGAAGGTTCTCAGGGCCACAGTCCCGACCTGCGCTTGGAAGGACAGAAACGGCTGCACCGCCTAGGGTTGCCGGCCGATTTCCTCCTCGACCTTACCTACCGCGCACTACGCTAGGTGTTCCTCGCCATCGACGTAGCCGCCGTGCAGCTCCCACCAAGGGATGCTGTCGTACATCGTTCTGTGGGCGCGACCGTGGCAGTCGTCGCGTGTTGTCTGCCGCTGGTCGTGGCTTTTGCTGCCTCGTCTCGGCCTTATCTCACCTACTGAGCCCCGCCCATCTGCGAAAAGCCGCCTCTGTGCCAGAAATGTCACTCCCGCCTGTCAACATCGATGTATCTGACGACCAGAAGGGGCACCCTGACTCAGGGGCGCGGCAACGCTAACGAGAGTGGCGAGCGCTCGGGCGACCCCTGCAAGCCGTCACGCCAATAGAAACCATCCCGCCATCGATGCAACGTAAGCGGGGATCACGAAGGGTACGGCGAAGGCTGCCATCACGGTCGAGCCCGTATACGGGTAACTGCGTGCCGACTGCGCCTACGAGCTTGACTGATACCTGATGGTTTACATTGCTCTGTCCAAAGGTGCAGCAAATGAGATGTACGAGGTTGTCAAGCGACGTGGGGATCCTTCTCCGCCCGGCCTCGTAGCCCGGTTGTCGATGTCGGCCAACCCCAGGTGCAGGTGGGTTCCGTAGCCCAGGAAGGAGCAAGCGCGGCTTGCGTTGTCAAGCATCTAGCTGGGACGTGCGGTGGTACCGGGGCGGGATGAGTCATACAGCCGACAAGCAATATCGCGGAAAGTGATCGACCGGATACCCTATACGCTCGTCCAATGTTCACTGAAGCTAGGATCCCGATGAGTAGGCATGCCTTCGCCGCCTATGGTCTACACGTATCACCGCGCTACCGCCCGGATGAACGACTGCCGCTCGACGACATCGGAGGAAAAAGGGTCGGCCTCTTGTCACTCATTCACGGCCTCCTGCGGGATCTTAAGGATGAGCCACTTCGGGAAGATAAGTCCGAAGACTACCTTTACATAGATGAAGTTGAACCCTTGGGTGCCCGAATACATTTCAATGCCGAGTACGGGAAGTTCGGCCTCGAAGGGGGAATTCGGCACACCCGCAGCCATGAAACTACTCATACGTACGGGGCTGACGAATCCGCCATTGTTCCTATTCGGAACATGGTTCTTTGTCTGGCGCGGTCGAAGACTGCGGTGTTCTTTACGGAGCGTTACGGTAACCGTGGAGTAGGGAGTATTTTCCTCAGGCAGTTGGAGGCGGCATTCAGGGCGAAGTTCTCCGATCTAATCCTTCATTCAGAAAGCTTTATCGATAATGAGCAGTGGCGAGTCTTTCGTGAGAGATCTAAGCTTACCAGCGTGAAGGTCGTACGCTACAAGATATCGCACGATCTCGCAGATGGAATTGACCCCGAAGTTATTGGCAAAATTGTTTACGAGGCTAAGCCCCGTTGGGGTATTGAGGGTCTCGGAAATAGAATGAAAAACGGACTACTGGGTGGCGAACTTAAGGCGCACGGGCTTCTTGGTCTGTCCGAGGAAGATAGTGATGAGACGCGCCTTACGCTCAGTGATGGCGACCAGGAGCGCCAAGTAGTCCTTGGTAAGGAGAACTTGCCAGCGCTCGTGTATGCAGTTGATCATGATGGCAAGGAACGCGCAAAAGATTCTGTCGTATACAGCGAAATGCATAGCGTTGTCCCAGTCCTTACGAAGCAGCTTGGACTCGAACTTCCCGGGGACTGGGACTCCGCTGAGTGGCGAAAGGATCAGCTTACAGTGAAGATGGGAGCCGTCCGTGAGCGCTAAGTGGTCCGTGGCACCAATCATCAAGAAACAGCTGAACACCCTTGTCGACCAGAATGATCCGAAGCAGCGACCACGGGTAGGTGACTATCTCGGCCTTTTCGGACTTCCGCTGGCTCTTGCTGCTGCCGGATTCTTGACGGGCTTTCGCCTCCGTGGCGTGGAGGGGCTGCTAGCGGGTGTTGCGATCTTCACAGCGCTCCTATTCGGACTGCTGGTTCACGTTTTTTCGCTCGGACTCCGGATCACCGATGACCCCCGCATTTCAAAGAGTGGAAAGACGGCACAACTAGTCGATCAGCTCCAAGGTAACGTCGCTTACGCCGTTCTGGTGGGACTCTTTACCACCACGGTGCTTATCGTCGGAGTGAGTACGACCTTGAAGGATCATGCGCTAGGCGTGCCGATCAGCACGGTTTCTGTTTTCAGTATTTGTCACCTCCTTCTGATCATGTTGATGGCCCTGAAACGTACTCAAGCCGCATACGAGCAGTTTCGTCTTTAGCTCGGTGAAGTCCTGCAGCAGTGCCGTCGTCTTGTCAATCTGCTCTTGACGGTGCCGGGCAGCTACTCGCCCTAACTGGCAGAGGCATCAAGACGAAGATCTAGCGAGGGTGCTGGACGCTCTACACAGACACGGCTGCAAGATGCTCGACCCGCCCAAGTACTACACGGTCCGTTGTCCGTGTGGGCTACATCAGCGACAAGTCCACCTCACGCCCTCCAACCCGAACTACGATAAGGAGGTCATCAGTGGGGCACGCCGACACGACTGCTGGATCGACGATGAAGGGGGTAGGACTAGATGATTCAGTTCCTGATCATCCACGGATTCGACGTACAGGACGAAGGCGGCAGACCAATCGCAGCTGAAGAGCTACACGTGCGCGGTGCGGAACTCATGGACGCCCTTCTCGATCGGGTCTGCTGCACCGATAGGTGACAGTTTCAGTCACGCGGCCTGACTCGCCGGCGGGGTCATGATGGTCTCGTACTCGATAGGGGTCAACCGGGACAGGGATCGTTGGCGTCGACGGCAGTGGTAGGTCCGTTCGACCCAGGTCACGATCGCGGTCCTCAACTGCTGCCGGGTCGTCCAGGTTCGGCGGTGCGGTGCTCGGTGATGTCGGCCAGCCACAACCGGTTCGGGCCATGGGCGGTGAAGTCGCGGCGCACCAGATCGTCGTGCACCGGCGGACCGACCTTGCCGCCCTTGCCCCGACGCTTGCGCTTGCTGAACGCGCTCCACCAGCCCATGGCGGAGCAGATCTTCCAGGCGGTGCGCTCGACCATCGGCTGGCCGGCAGCGCGGGCCTCATCGGCCAGGAACCGGTAGCCGAACTCCGGATCGTCGCGGTGGGTGTCGCACAACGCGTCCGCCCGATACGCCTGCGCCAGTTCGGCGTCGGTGACACGGTGGGCACGCCACCGGTAGTAGGGCTGACGAGCGATCTTCAACACCCGGCACGTCACCGCCACGGGGATCCCGTCGGCGGCCAGCTCACTCACGAGCGGGTAGAGCCTTTTCCCGGCAGATGCGCCTGCGACAGGTACGCAGCGGCCCGGCGCAGGACCTCGTTCTCCTGCTCCAACAACCTGATCCGCTTACGCGCCTCGCGCAACTCGGCCGACTCGCTGCCGGACGTCCCAGGGGTGGCGCCCGCGTCGATGTCGGCCTGGCGCAGCCACTTGAACAAGGTCATCGGGTGCACGCCGAAATCCTTGGCGATCTGCTCAACCGTCACGCCTGGCTCGCGGTCACGAGCGACACGCACGACGTCGTCACGGAACTCTCGGGGGTAGGGCTTGGGCACAGCGACATCCTTCCAGCCTGCCCACCAGGCAAGCCATTTCAGATGTCACCTATCGGTGCAGCAGACCCGGCCGGCCTGCTGCATTGCGCCGTGTCAGGCCAGCGGCGCCTGACCGTGCAGCGGCGGACAGGCGCCCTGCATCAGGCCCGTAACCGGTTGGCACACGACGAGCCGAAGTTCAACCGGCCCGTTGCCAAGCTCCACGCATTGCCCTACGCTAATAAAAATCGCCCACGGGGGAGGAAAGCTTGTGAAAAGGGTAAAGTTCGTGACCTCTATGGTTGGCGCGCTCGCGGCCGGGCTTTTCGCTGTCGTGGCAATCGGATCGCCAGCACAGGCGATACCGCCAGGAAGTGGCTGGATATTCGACAGCCACTGGGCGAAACAGTCTCACTGCCGCGAATTGGGGCAAGCCTACGTCGATGCGGGGGTCGTCGCGCGATACGTATGCGAACATGACTCGCCTGGCTACATTCTCTGGGTGAACAAGAGCTGACACGCCCGGGTCGCGCGCAGCCAGCCATCCCGTCTGCCGTCGACCCGCCCTACTGGGGAGCGGGCCGCCGCCCGGCCCGCCACGTCAAGACGGCCTTGACGGCTCGTACGGACGCTGGCGGGTCGGGCGGTGGTCTGCTCGGCTTGCCCGGGTCGACGGTGGCCGGGATGGCTCCCACCGCCACCACGCACGAACCGCAAGCCGCCGACGGACCCCTGGTCATCCCGGAGCCGGAGCACCCCCGCCGGAGGCGCAGTAACCGCCACCCCGCGACCCGCCGCCAGTTCGCCGACGCGGCCGGCGTCTGCTTCCTCACGCCGCGCGGTGCTCTCCGCGCGGCACGGCCGGCTGCCGGCCCCACCACCCCCCACCGGACAACGGCCTGTCCGTCACTCGGCGGCCCACCGGGCTACCCGCCCTTCGCGCCAGCCCGCCGGGCGTGTTGCGTGGCCGGAGTCGGAGCGCCAGCGGAGCGACGGACGCGCGCCCTGGCGGCGGCGCGTGCGGCCCGTTTAGGGCCGCCTTGATAGAGGTACAGAAAGTCCTCCCACACCGGCCGGCAGCTGGCTGTCCGGTCCCAGGACCTCCGTGGCAGATCGGTATCAGGACCTGGGTGACACTCCGCGAGAGCGCCGAATCGATCGGCGTGCGATCACAATCACGTCAAGTCGTTTCGCGCGCCGATCGGCGTCTGCGCTCTTCCCAACGGGCTTGTCGTCTGGCATAGGCACGCCGCGCATCTGCCAGGCTGACCGGCCGTTCGGCGTAGGCACGCCGGGCAGCCGTCAGACTCAGCGAGCCGTTGGGGCCGCCTCGCACCGTGTCCGCGTCTTCGTCATCCTGCCCGTCGTCCTCCCAGCCGCAGGCGAAGCAGATCTCGAACTGACCTCGCCCCTCAAGCGTCGGGTGCCGACAGCAGGGACACGCATACGGTTCGTCACCCGCTTCAGCCACTACAGATCGCTGGTTCAACGCCTCGACGTACTGCTCGAACCACCTGGTGCGGCACGCGAGTTCTTCCGCGGACGGCCCCTCCTCCTTACCGGCATGATCGTCCATCAGCACCTCTCGCTGTCGATCCAGTTCAAGGATCGAGTTCAGCACAGAAAGGCCCCCGGAGGGAGGTGGCGCTACCGCTTCGCTTACACGTACCTTCCGTAACTCTGTCGCCACGAACTGCCCGAGGCAGACAAGATGGTCTAACGGGACGTGTCACGCACGTCCTGAGACCCGACACGGCCGGCAGCCGGCTGGATCGCCTCCGGTCCGGGGTCACGGCGGGTTGACGCGTCGGTGCTCGGTGCTAACGTGTTCCTCGTCGAGCACGCCAGCGCGGCCTTCCCGCCGGATCGCTGAACTTGAATTCGGAGTTGCTGGCGGCCTTCCTGCCGCTGACGCGGGTCACGTCCCGCCTGCTCTCGATCGCACCGGCGACTGCGCCGGTCCGAAGTCCGCTGAGCGGCCCAGCACGGCCTTCCCTGCCGTCCACGATGGCCCTCGGATTCGCACACCTCGACGGGTGGGGATCGCCTGCGGCAACCACCGGAAGCCGACGACCAGGCACCCCACCCGTCCCGGCATCACCCAGAACACAGGAACCCAGCTCAACGGCGGTCCAAGGCCGATGGCCTGCACCCGCCCTCCGGTGTGAGCCGCCCTCTCCGGCGGTGGCAGGAGACACCACGAACACCACCGACGGACACCGCTCCGGCGTCCGGTGGCAGTTCGTCGCCCGTCCCCTGCCACCCCTTGAGGAGAAAACCGTGTCCACCCTCACTACTTCGGCTGGCTGGAGCACACCCGCGCAGCCGGAGGCTGCACCCGCCCGATCCGCCTGGCCGGCACCCTCACCGCCGTCACACCCGGCACCACTGGATCAACGAGGTGGCCCGCACCTGCCAGTGCCGGCCAAGGGCAAGGACGCCTGCCCGGAACTCAGAAAGCGTTCCTGCGCGCTCGGCCGGTGCTGCGGTGACGTGCTGTCCGCCCGCACCGTCAAGGACGTCCGGGGCGTGCTGTGCTCGGCGCTCAACCACGCGGCTACCGAGGAGCTGGTCACCCGCAACCCCGCCGCACTGGTCAAGCTTCCACCGGTCCGCCGCCGCAGGGGCCGGGTGTGGACCAGCGACGAGGCGCGTCGCTTCCTGGAGTCCGCGCGGGCCGACCGCGACCCCGTTGTACGCCGCGTACGTGCTGATTCTAGTGTTCAACCTGCGCAAGGGGTGAGGTGCTCGGCCTCACCGGGGACGCCGTCGACCTGGCGGCGGGGGAGCTGTCAATCGGCTGGCAGTTGCCGCGGGTCGGCGGCCAACTGCTGCACCGGAAACTAAGACGCCTACCTTGAACGCCACCCGCGATGCCCTCAAGCGGCCGGGCGAGAGCCTGCGGTGATCACCGCCGCTGGTGTACTCCACTGCTGTACAAAGCACTAGAGGGCACATCCATGGATCGGATGTGCCCTCTGACCTCTGTCGGGGTGGCCGGATTCGAACCGACGACCTCTTCGTCCCGAACGAAGCGCGCTACCAAGCTGCGCCACACCCCGAGGCGTGCCGACAAATAGTAGCCCACCCCGCTCCGGGGGCAAACTCAGTACCCCACCCCCCGACGGAGGCAGCCGGATCAGCGGGGGATCAGGGTGAGGATGCTGGCCTCCGGTGGGCAGGCGAACCGGACCGGGGCGGTCGGGTGGGTGCCGAGCCCGGCCGAGACGTGCAGCCAGGCGTCGGAGCCGGGCCAGCGGTGCAGGCCCTTGGCCATCGAGCGGGGCAGGCCGCAGTTGGTGACCAGGGCACCCACCCCGGGTACGCAGACCTGGCCGCCGTGGGTGTGGCCGGCCAGCAGCAGGCCGAAGCCGTCGGCGGCCATCTGGTCGAGGACGATCGGCTCGGGGGCGTGGGTGAGCGCGATGGAGAGGTCCGCCGAGGTCGAGACCGGGCCGGCGACCAGGTCGTAGTCGTCCCGGCCGATGTGCGGGTCGTCCACGCCGGCCAGCTCGATCAGCCGTCCGCCGGCCTTGATTGAGGTACGGGCGTTGTTCAGGTCGGCCCAGCCGGCACCGACCAGGACGTCGCGCAGCTCCTCGTACGGCAGTTCGGCGCCCTCGGCGTACTCCCGGTCGGGCAGGAAGTAGGTGAACGGGTTCTTCAGCACCGGGCCGGTGTAGTCGTTGGAGCCGAAGACGAACGCGCCGGGCAGGTCCAGCAGCGGGGTCAGGGCCCGCAGCACCCCGGGGACGGCGGCCGGGTCGGCCATGTTGTCCCCGGTCACCACGACCAGGTCGGGGTCGAGGGCGGCAAGCGAGGCTACCCAGTTCTGCTTGCGGGCCTGGTCGGGCATCATGTGCAGGTCCGACAGGTGCAGGATGCGCAGCGGCTCCGCGTCGGCGGGGAGCATCGGCACGTCGAACCGGCGCAGGGTGAACATGTTGCGTTCGACGAGCGACGCGTAGGCGAGGGTGGCCGCGCCGGCCACCACGGTCCCGGCCGCGAGCCGGCGGAATAGTGTGCGCTTTCGCATGCCGATCAGGGTAGTTTGACCGACCATGAGCACGCTGAAGGACCGCCTCACCGCCGACATGCGTTCCGCGCTCAAGGCGCGCGACGAGCTGACCACCTCCACGTTGCGGATGGCGCTGGCCGCCGTGGGCAACGCCGAGGTGGCCGGCAAGGCCAAGCGCGAGCTCTCCGACGACGAGGTGCTCGCCGTGCTGACCCGGGAGGCGAAGAAGCGGCGGGAGGCCGCGACCGCCTTCGCCGACGCCGGTCGCACCGAGCAGGCCGCCAAGGAGACCGCCGAGGGTGAGGTGCTCGACAGGTACCTGCCGAAGCAGCTCTCCGACGCCGAGGTGGCCGAGCTGGTCTCGGGGGCGCTGGCCGCCGGTGGCTTCACCGGCAAGGGCCAGATGGGCCCGGCGATGAAGGCGGCCCAGGCCGCGGTGGCCGGCCGGGCAGAGGGTGGTCGGGTCGCCGCCGAGGTACGTCGCCAGCTCGGCCTCTGAGAGCTTCGACACCCCGGGCCCGACCAGACCCACCCCGGGCACGACGAAACACCCCGGGTACGACGAAGGGGGCGGCACCGGTCGGTGCCGCCCCCTCGCGTGTGGTGCCTGTCAGTCCCGCTAGTTGTTGTCCCGGTTGGCGGCTGGACTCTGGCCCCCGGAGGGGCCGCCGCCTCCGCCGGCGCTGATCTGGATGGTGACCACACCACCCTTTATGGTCCGACCGTCCGGGCTGGTGCCGGCGGCGGTGCCGGGCGGGCAGGTCGACGGGACCCGGACGTCGGAGACGACGGCCTCGAAGCCGGCCCCCTGGATCCGGGACTTCGCGCTCTCCAGCGACTGGCAGGCGACGGTCGGGATGCTCCGCTGGTCACCCACGGAGATCTTCTCCCCCGGCGCGGTGAAGTTGATCCGCTTCTTGCCCTTCATCGCGTCCCGCAGCGTCTCGTACACCGGCGGGTTGATGCCCTGGGGATTGCCGTGCCCCATCTGCTGGTTGGTCTGCGGCCAGTCCGGGTCGGCCATGATGCCGGCGACCGCGTACTGCTTGGTCATCGCCACCAGGGAGGAGGTCTTCTCCGAGTCGGTGGTGCCGGACTTGCCGGCCACCGGGGCGTCCACGATCCCCCGGACGTTGGCGGCGGTCCGACTGCCGCCACAGCGGCTGGTGGAGGAGTTGTCACCGACCGGGCAGCGGGCCGCGTCCACGGCGGCGCGGGCCACCTCGGTGCTGATCACCTTCTTGCAGCGCGGGTCGGCGATGTCGAGCTTCTTGCCGTCCGGGTCCTTGATCTCCTGCACCGGGATCGGCTCGCAGTACTTGCCGTCCGCGGCCAGGGTGGCGTACGAGTTGGCCAGGTCGAGCGGGGTGACCGAGGAGACGCCCAGGGTGAAGGCACCCCAGTCCTTCGCGGCCTCCTTGTTGTTGGCCCAGTTCGCCTCGCTGCTCACCCGGAACTCGATGCCGAGCCGCTTGGCCACGTCGATCACGTTGTCCGCGCCGACCCGCTGCTGGAGCGGGACGAAGTAGGTGTTGGTCGACCGGGCGAACGCACTCCACATGGTCTGCGGGCCACCGGGCTTGAGGTCGGAGTTGGTCGGGCAGTAGTTGTTGGTGCCCGGACAGGCGGCCGGGCTGCCCGCCTCCACGATGTACTCCGACTTGAACTGCTGCGGCGAGTTGAAGGTGTACCCCAACGGGATGCCCTTCTCCAGCGCGGCCACGATTGTGTAGATCTTGAAGACCGAGCCCGCCTGGTAGCCGGTGATGCCGTCACCGCCGGTGAGTAGCGGGTTCACCGTGTTGGGATAGCTGCCCCGGATCTTCTTCGCGGCCTTCTTCGGGTCGCTGGAGATCTTGTTCTTTGGCTTGTCCGGGTCGTCGAGCTTGAAGTTGCGGTTCACCGCCAGGGCGCGCACCCGGCCGCTGCCCGGCTCGACCACCGCCACCATCCGGGCCGCCTTGCTGTTCACGCCCAGGCTCTTGCGGACCGCCTTGTCGGCGCCGTCCTGTGCCTGCACGTCGAGGGTGGTGGTGACGGTGTAGCCGCCGCTCTTGAGCCGCCGCTCCCGGTCGTACGTGGTCGAGCCGAACTCCTCCTGACTCATCCACCAGCGGTAGAAGTAGTCGCAGAAGAAGCCCCAGCCCTTCTTGTTGGTGGCGACGCAGCCGTTCGGGGCCCGCTTGCCCTTGACCACGAGCTTGGTGGCCTTGGCCGCGTCCGCCTCCTGCTGGGTGATGGCCCCGGTGATGACCATGTTCTGGATCACGTAGTTGCGCCGGTCCAGGGCGAGCGGCTTGCCGCTGGCGGTGGCCGGGTTGTAGTCGGTGGGGGCCTTCACCATGCCGGCCAGCATCGCGGCTTCCTCGATCTTCAGGTTCTTCGGCGGCTTGCCGAAGTAGACCTGGCTGGCGGCGTAGACGCCGTACGCGCCGTTGCCGAACGCGGCGATGTTCAGGTAGCGCTCCAGGATCTCGTCCTTGGTGAGATCCTTCTCCACCTGCAGCGCGTAGTTCATCTCGCGGATCTTGCGGGCGCTGGTGTCCTCGGTCGCGGCCACCACGTCCTGCGGGTGGGTCGCCGAGTACGCGATGTTCAGCCGGACGTACTGCATGGTGAGCGTCGACGCGCCCTGCCGCGAGTTGGCGGCGGACTGGTTGTTGACGAACGCCCGGGCGACGCCCTGCAGGTCGACTCCGTTGTGCTTGTAGAAGTCGTGGTCCTCGGCCGAGATGATCGCCTTCTGCATCAGGGGCGAGATGTCGGCGAGCTTGACGTCCCGGCGGTTCTCGTCGTACATGGTTGCCAGCGGGGTCTTGCCGTCCGAGGCCAGCAGGTAGCTGATCTGCGGCGGGCGGGCGGCGGTCAGCTCCTTGGGCAGGTTGCCGAATGTCTCGGCACCCGCCTTGGCTGCCAGTCCGGACATCGCCACCGCAGGGAAGGCCGCCGCGGCGACGACCACCCCGGCCAACAGGCCACAGATGAGCAGCGATGCGGCGTTGGTGAAGACATTGTGGTCACGTTTCCGCATCCAAGTCACCTCGACAGGGTACGCGAACAGGGAACGAGGGGCGCTGGGGCGTACTTTCCCCATTTCCTGCGCGCGCCGACCTCGTTGTGCTAAACGCACGACCCCCTGCGGGAGGTTGCGGTGAACCACGGTGAGTCTCCTCGGTAACCGGGGCGTCGCGCAGCGTTTTCACGTAGCTGGGCGGGGTAAGTGGCCGGCGAGCGCCCGGTAAGCCGGGTGTGTCCGGAATGATGGATTTGGCCGACAACGTTGCGTAATCAGGCGACTACAGAGCATGATGGTGACGGCGACACAGCCGCAGGTCGTCCGCGCCGCCTCACCGAAGGTCCGGCGGGACGACCGGGGGGAGACAGGCGCGGCGTCGCACGAAGTCGGTTGTACTCCAAGGGGGGACGTTTAACGATGGGCATGATCACTGACTGGCCGGCGCTGGCGGCGTGCCAGAACGGGGACCCGGACGCGTTGTTCGTCCAGGGCGCCGAACAGAACGTCGCCAAGCGGATCTGCCGCAGCTGCCCAGTCCGGTACGAATGCCTGGCCGACGCACTCGACAACCGCATCGAGTTCGGCGTGTGGGGTGGCATGACCGAGCGGGAACGCCGGGCGTTGCTGCGTCGACACCCGCAGGTGGCGAGCTGGCGCAAGATGTTCGAGGCGGCCATGCGCAAGGACGCCAAGGACAAGGACGGCAGGGACAAGATCTTGATCAACGCGGGCTCCGGCCCGCAGGTCACGGTCGGCTGATCGCCGTACCGATCGTGCGCAGCCCGTCGACGTCATGCACGTCGACGGGCTGTGCCGGCACCGACACCGTCGGCACCGCCGGGAACTCCGTGGTGAACCGGGCGGCCACCCGCTGCTCGCGTACCGCCTGCTGGGCCAGGGCGGCGTGGGCCCGCAACACCTCGACGGTGCCCTCGTGTCCACCGAGGTCGGCCAGGCGCTGCGCGGCGGCCAGGCTGGCCGCGGCCTCCGGGGTCCCCGCGGCCGGTCGGTGCACCCGGTTGAAGACCAGCCCGGCCAGCGGCATCCGCTCGTCACGCAACCGGCCCGCGAAGTAGGCGGCCTCCCGGACCGCGTCCGGTTCCGGGGCCGCGACCAGCAGAAACGCCGTCTCCGCCGCCTGCAGGATGCGGTACGTCTGCTCCGAGCGCTGCCGGAAGCCGCCGAACATCGAGTCCAGCGCGGCGACGAAGCCGGACAGGTCGGTGAGCAGCTGAGCGCCGAGAACCTTCTGTACCACCTTCGAGAACAGCCCGAAGCTGGCGGTGACGAAGCTGAACATGCTCCGCCCCCCGGTACGCGCCGGAGCCAGCAGCAGCCGCAGCATCCGCCCGTCCAGGAACCGGGAGAGCCGGGCCGGCGCGTCCAGGAAGTCCAGCGCGGAGCGCGACGGTGGGGTGTCCACCACGATCAGGTCCCACTCGCCCCGGGCGTGCAGCTGGCCGAGCTTCTCCATCGCCATGTACTCCTGCGTACCGGCGAAGGTCGAACTCATCGCCTGGTAGAAGGGGTTGGCGAAGATCTCCGCCGCCTTCGCCGGATCGGTGTGCTGGAGCACCACGTCGTCGAAGGTGCGCTTCATGTCCAGCATCATGGCGTGCAGCTCACCGCCGCTGGCCTCGCCGTCGATGCCCTTGACCTGGCGGGGGGTGTTGTCCAGCTCGGTCAGGCCGAGCGACTGGGCCAGCCGGCGGGCCGGGTCGATGGTGAGCACCACCGTACGCCGGCCGTGTCGCTCCGCAGCGCGCAGCGCGAGAGCGGCGGCCGTGGTCGTCTTGCCCACGCCGCCCGCACCGCAACAGACCACGATCCGGACGCCGGGGTCGGCGAGGATCTGGTCGACGTCCAGCCGAGGGGCCGCGTCTTCGGAAGGCACCAAACGAGCGTATCGGGCTTCGGGGCGACCGCGCCCGGTGCCGGCGGCAGGTGTGAGTCAATCCGCCCGGACGAGCTGCGCCGCGAGCGTCTCCAGCCCGGCCCGGTCGACCCCGTCGGGCAGCAGCGGCAGCTCGGTCAACGGGCGGCCCAGCTCGCCCAGCTCGGCCCGCAGGGAATCCTCCAGCTCGCGCCGGACAACCTGCTCCCGTGCCTCGTCGTGCAGCCTGGCGACGACCTCCTTCTCGGCCGGCAGGCCGGCGGCGAGCAGTCCCCGGCGCAGCTCGGCCTGGCTGACCGCCCGCCCGGCGAGCAGCGGAGCCCGGACGGCGTTGACGATCACCCGACCGACCGGGAAACCGAGCGCGGTCAGCTCGGCGATCGAGTCGACCGTCTCCTGGACCGGCATCTCCTCCAACAGGGTCACCACGTGCACCCTGGTCACCGTGGACCGCAGCAGCGCCGCGACCCCCTCGCTCTGGGTCTTGATCGGGCCGACCTTGGCCAGCCGGGCGGTCTCCGCGGTGACGTTGAGGAACCGGCCGATCCGTCCGGTCGGCGGCGCGTCCAACACCACCGCGTCGTACGCCGGGCGTTGCCCGTCGGTGCGGGTGGTGGCCTCCTTCACCTTGCCGGTGAGCAGCACGTCCCGCAGGCCGGGGGCGATGGTGGTGGCGAAGTCGATCGCGCCGAGCTTGCGCAGCGCCCGCCCGGCCCCGCCGAGCTTGTAGAACATGTCCAGGTATTCCAGCAGCGCCGTCTCGGCGTCCACCGCCAGGGCGCGGACCTCACCACCGCCGGGTGCCGCGGTCAGGTGCCGTTCGGCGTACGGCAGCGGCTCGGTGTCGAAGAGCTGGGCGATGCCCTGCCGCCCCTCCACCTCCACCAGCAGGGTGCGCCGGCCACCGGCGGCCAGCCCGAGGGCGAGGGCCGCCGCCACGCTGGTCTTGCCGGTGCCGCCCTTGCCGGTCACCACGTGCAGGCGGCCCGGCCAGCCCGCACCGGACTGGCCAGCCGGCTGCTCAGAGACTCGCACCCGTCGAGCCTATCCAGTCGCCGACGTCAGCCCACCTCGCAGACCCACCAACCCGCCTTGCGTACCACCGTGAAGCGCAGGTTCTGCTCGGCGACCTTCTCGTCGGCGGTGGTCATGGTCAGCTTGGTGCTGACCGTGGCGCGCTCGCCGTTCTGGCTGTCCACGCTCGGCGACGACCACCGGAAGCGGGGGTTGCGGTACCTGGCCGCGTACGCCTGCACCTCGGCGACCTTCGCGGCGATCTTCTCGTCGTCGCGGGCGTCCGAGCAGACCAGTTCGGCGGCCTGGGCCGGGTCCCGGTCCTGGTAGACGGCGGACAGGAAGCTCTCCACCGCCACCGCCGGCTCCTCGGCACCCTCGCCGTTCTCGGCGTTGCGCAGGGCGAAGAACGCGGCGGCGCCGCCGCCCCCGCAGAGCAGCAGGGTCGCGACCAGCACCACCGAGACCACCACCAGGCCGCGCCGGCTGCGTGGCGAACGCGCCGCGCGGGTCGGCTGACCGGTGGCGGCGGGTTGGCGGCCCCCGGTGGCGGCGGCGTGCTGCGGGGTCGAG
The DNA here is from genome assembly GCF_049179195.1 of Micromonospora sp. WMMA1923. NCBI lineage: Bacteria > Bacillati > Actinomycetota > Actinomycetes > Micromonosporales > Micromonosporaceae > Micromonospora > Micromonospora sp. WMMA1923. The sequence continues at coordinate 5,332,439 of NZ_JBMHLZ010000001.1, read as the reverse complement.
CCACCGGACGGTGGTTGCGTCATCTGGTCCCCCGGGATGCGGCGTCCGGCCACGCGGAGGCGGCCGGGCGCGAGTCGAGCGTGGCGGGCGAGCCGGGCTGCGCCCGAGGGAAGGTTAACCGTCGATACTCCGGCGGCGGGGAGGGCGTCGGCCCGATGGTCGGGCCGCCGGCCCGTCGTGCGGATGTGCGCCGGACGAAAGGCTGGCTGGTGACGTGGTCAGCACGGGATTCGCCGTCTGTCAAGTATGTGACTTGAGGTCGTCGAATCTGCGCGTCTAGTTGAACCTTGTGCGGTGTGATCCTACTTTCGGCCCGAACGGCGGGGTCGATGCGGACCAGGAAGCGCCCGTGAAGGTCACCGGTGGACGACGACCAAGAGTCCGCCCGGCAGGCCAATGATGGACGACGACGAGGCCCGGAGGAACTGCGATGTACGACGCGGAGGACAACCCCCGACCTGAGGGGCCGGTCAACGGTCCACCCCTGAACGAACGCTCGTACCGACGCCTCGCCGACCCCGGCGAACTGGTACGCACGCTGAGCCGTCTGGACGACCACGGCCGCGACGACGAGGAGCCGGGGTACGTCATCCACCTGCCGATCCGGGTGACCAACCTGGCGGCGGCGACCGCCCTGGCCAACCGGGTCGCCGTGTCGCTCGATTTCCTGCCCGAACTGGACGCCGGCGAGACCACCGTCTCCAGCACCGACGACCAGAACAACCGGCGACGGGTCTTCTGCGACCTGCTCCTGGGTGACCGCTCCCGCTGCCCCCAGCCGTACGACCACCACGGGCAGTGCGGCGAGCCGACCGCCCCCGAGCAGCGCCCCCCGCCCCGTACGACGGGCTGACCGTAGGCTGTCGGGGACAGTCGACGCCACGAGAGGGAGCCCCGAAGCGATGCAGAAGTGGGAGTACTCCACGGTCCCGCTGCTGGTCCACGCGACCAAGCAGATCCTCGACAACTGGGGCGAGGACGGGTGGGAGCTCGTCGCCGTGATCCCCGGACCCAACCCGGATCAGCTCGTCGCGTACCTGAAGCGGGCCAAGGCGTGAGCGGCGGCCCCCACGCGAAGCTGGCCGAGCTGGGGCTGACCCTGCCCGAGGTGGTGCCCCCGGTGGCCAGCTACCTGCCGGCGGTGCAGTCCGGCCAGCACGTGCACGTCTCCGGGCAGCTGCCGATCGCCGACGGCAAGCTGCTGGCCACCGGCAAGGTGGGCGCGGGGGTCTCGGCCGACCAGGCGAAGGACCTCGCCCAGCGCTGCGCGATCAACGCGCTGGCCGCGGTGGACGCCCTGGTCGGCCTGGAGAACGTGGTCAAGGTGGTCAAGGTGTCCGGGTTCGTCGCCTCGGCGCCGGGCTTCACCGGGCAGCCGGGCGTGATCAACGGCGCCTCCGACCTGTTCGGCACGGTCTTCGGCGAGGCCGGGCGGCACGCCCGCAGCGCCGTCGGCGTGGCCGAGTTGCCGCTCGACGCCCCGGTCGAGGTGGAGGTCCTCTTCGAGGTCGCCTGAGCGTGCGGGGGGCGACGGCCTCCTGCCCGAGCGTCACCGCCGCCTCCGCCGGCACCGGCCGGCCCCGCCAAGATCGCGGCCCGTGCCCGCCGGGGTCGTACGATCGCAGCCATGACCGGTCATGTGACCACGCCGACGGCGGCCCTCGCCGACGAGCTGCCGGGTTGGGTGACGCTGCTGCGTGCGCCGAACCCCGGGCCGATGACCCTCGACGGCACCAACACCTGGCTGCTGCGGGCCCCCGGCCGGGCCGAGGCGATCGTGATCGACCCCGGCCCGGCCGACGAGGGGCACCTGGCCCGGATCGCCGGGCACGGGCCGATCGCCGCCGTGCTGATCACCCACGGGCACCCGGACCACACCGCCGGCTCGGCCCGGCTGGCCGAGCTGCTCGGCGGGGTCGAGGTCCGGGCCGTCGACCCGGCACACACCATCACCGCGGCCCCGCTCGGCCCGCCGCACGGTGCGGTGCTGGAGCTGGCCGGGCTGCGGATCGAACCGCTGCCGGTGCCGGGGCACACCGCCGACTCGGTCTGCTTCCTGGTCAGCCACGGCGACGAGCAGGTGCTGCTGACCGGTGACACCATCCTCGGCCGGGGCACTACCGTGGTCGCCCACCCCGACGGCAACCTCGGCGACTACCTGGCCAGCCTGGAGCGGCTGACCGCGTACCAGGGGGTGACCGCCCTGCCCGGACACGGCCCGGCGCTGGCCGACTGCGGTGCCGCCGCCCGGTACTACCTCGCCCACCGGCGGGCCCGGCTGGACCAGGTGCGGGCGGCGGTCGCCGCCGGGGACCGGACCGCCGCCGAGGTGGTCGCAAGGGTCTACGCCGACGTGGACCGCTCGCTGTGGTGGGCGGCCGAGTGGTCGGTCCGGGCCCAGCTGGAACACCTCGGGGTGCCGACCGGGGAATCCGGCGCCGGGGAGCCGCGGTTGGACCAGCCGTGACCTGCCCGGTGTGCGGAACCGTCGCGGTACCCGGCGCACGGTTCTGCCACAACTGCGGGGCGGCCCTGCCGGCCGCCGCGATGCTGCCGGCGGCCGAGCGCCGGGTGGTCACCGTGCTCTTCGGCGACCTCTCCGACTTCACCTCCTGGTCGGAGGACCTCGACCCGGAACGGGTGGGCGCGGTCACCGACCGGGTGCTCGCCGCGCTGGCCGGCGCGGTGAAGACCTTCGGCGGGCACGTCGACAAGCTCACCGGTGACGGGATCATGGCGGTCTTCGGTGCCCCGGTGGCGCACGAGGACGACGCCGAACGGGCGGTCCGGGCCGCGCTGTCCATGCAGCGGGCGGTCCGCCGGGTGCTCGACGACGAGCGGGGCGGCGGCGCGCCGCTGGGGCTGCGGGTCGGGCTGAACACCGGCGACGTGATCGCCGGCATCCAGGCCGCCATCGAGTACACGGTCATCGGGGACACGGTCAACACCGCCGCCCGGCTCGCCGACGCCGCCGCCGTCGGGGCGGTCTACGCGGGCGGACGCACCTCCGCCGCCACCCGGCACGTGGCCTCCTGGCGGGCCCTGCGGCCACTGCGGCTCAAGGGCAAACGCGAGCCGGTCGAGGCGTACGAGCTGCTCGGGCTCCTGGACGCCCCGGGCACCCGCTCCGGCCTCGGCGACGAGGCGCCCTTCGTGGGCCGGGAGACCGAGATCGGGCGGGTCGCCGGCCGGCTCGCCGAGGTGATCGACCGCAGCGAACCCCGGGTGCTGCTGATGACCGCCGAGGCGGGAATCGGCAAGTCCCGGTTCTCCGCCGAGGTGGAACGCCTCGCCGCCGGCTACGACGTGGGCGCCGGCCGGTACGCCGCACACACCGGGGCCCGGGTGCTCTCCGTACGCTGTGCCGCCTTCGGTGAACGTCGCCGGCTCGCCCCCCTGGCCGACCTGGTCCGGGCCGCCGTCGGGTTGCCCAGCGACACCGCCACCGCGCTCACCCGCCCGGCCGTGGAGGAGCGGCTGCGGCGGCTCAGTCAACGCCTGGCCCGGCTGCGCCCCGAGCCGCCCCCGATCGCCGCCGACCAGCTGCTGGCCCTGCTCGGCTACGCCGACCTGCCCACCGGCAGCCCCACCGACCAGGGGGAGTGGGGCACCGGCGGGGCGCCCGCCGACGCCGAGGCGGCCCCGTCCGCCGTCGCCGACCTGCTCAGCGCGTTGGCGATGGAGGCACCCCTGGCGGTGATCGTCGACGACCTGCACGACGCCACCGCCGAGACCATCGGAGCATTGGGCCTGACCCTGTCCCGGCTCTCCGGGCCGGTGCTGGTGCTGCTGCTCGGGCGGCCCGAGCTGGTGCGTACCGCCGGGGCGTTGACCCGGGTCGCGGACGCCGAGGTGCACGCGTTGCCCCCGCTGCGCGGCGCCGACGCGGCCCGGCTGCTCACCAGCTACCTCAGCGGCGGAAAGCTGCCCCAGGCCGACAGCGACCGGCTGCTCGCCACCGCCCAGGGCAACGCGTTCTACCTGGCCGAGCTGGTCACCCTGCTGATGGAGCGGGGCGCGCTGACCGCGGTCGGCGCCGGCGGTTGGCGACTGGCCCCCGGCTCGCTGGGCAGCCGGCTGCTCTCCCGGGACCTGGCCGCCGTGCTGGCCGCCCGGATCGACGCCCTGCCGGCCGACGCCCGCTCGGTGCTGCGGGACGCCGCGGTGGTCGGCGACACCGTGCCCGGCGGCACCCTGGAGGCGCTGCGGGGGCAGCGGGCCGGCCGGGACGGCCGACCGGCGGCGGTGGTCGCCCTGGAGTTCGACCGGGCCGTCGAGGAACTGCTGCAACGCCGGATGCTGCACAAGACCCGCACCGGATACGCCTTCGCCACCCCGTTGATGCGCGAGGCCGCCTACGCCGGGGTGAGCAAGGCCGAGTTGGCCGAGCGGCACGCCGCGCTGGCCCGCTGGGCCGCCCCGGCGCCGGAGGGCGCGACCCCGAGCGACGGCGGGTTCACCGGGGCCAACCGGGACGGGACCGGCGCCGAGGCCGGGCGGGACGACTTCGTGGCCGCGCACGTCGAGCGGGCGGTCGCCCTGGCCGACGCGGTCGGGCTGCGCCCGGACTCACCGGCGCGGGCCGTCGCCGGTCTGGGGATCGCCGCGCTGGGCCGGGCCGCCCGCCGGTCACTGGCCGCCGGTGAGCCGGCCCTGGCCGTGGAGTACGCCGAACGGGCCGCCGAGTTGACCCGTGAGCCGGTACCCGCCGCCGACCGGGTGGTGCACGCCCGGGCCCTGCTGCAGGTAGGGCGGGTCCCCGACGCGCTGGCCTCAGCCGAGAAGATCGCCGCCAACACCGGTGACGACACCATCCGGGTCAGTGCCCTGCTGCTGGCCGGGCAGGCCCACCAGACCCTCGGCGACCAGGAGCGGGCGGTGGCCTGCTGGCAGGAGGCCATGCAGGTGGCCACGGCCGGCGCGTTGCCGACGTTGCGGGCCTCGGCGATGCGGCGGCTCGGCATGGCCGACTTCGTGGCCGGGCGGTTGGGTGAGGCCAGCAGCCGGCTCGCCGCCGCGTACCAGGTCAGCCTGGGTGCGCAGGACCCGCGCGGGCAGGCCTGGTCGTTGCAGAACCTGGCCTGGGTGACCACCACCCGGGGTGACTTCGCCGGTACCGACGCCGTGCTCGGCCGGGCCGCCCGGCTCTTCGCCGAGCTGCGCGACCCGTACGGGCGGGCCTGGCTGCGCGGGACCACCGCGTTCGCCCGGCTGCTCGCCGGCCGGCTGCGGGAGGCCTGCCGGCTGGCCCGGGTCTTCCTGCCCTTCGGCGAGCGGGTCGGCGAGGCCTGGGCGGTGGGCACGCTGCGCGCGGTCGAGGCGTACGCCGCCGCCGAACTGGGTGAGCTGGGCGAGGCGGACCGGGGGGCCCGCCGGGCGTACCGGGAGTTCGCCGAGGCCTCCGACGACTGGGGTTGCGGGTTCGCGCTGGTTGTGCGGGCGGTGGTGGCGCGCGGCCTGGGGGAGCCGGAGCACGCGGCGGACCTGCTCGCCGAGGCGTCGACCTACGCCGAGCGCACCTCGCATCCGCTGCTGACCGGGATGGCCGGCACGCTGCGCGGGTTCGTCGCCCTGGACATGGCCGACTGCGAGGCCGCCGAACGGTCCGCACGGGCGGTGCTGGCCGCCGTCGAACCGCACAATCCGCAGGCCCCGGCGCAGGTGGGACCCCGGGTGCTGCTGGCCACCGCCCGGCTGGCCGCCGGTGACCCGGCGACCGCGGTCGGATTGCTCGCCCCGGTGGCGACCGCCGCGGCCGACGCGCCGTCCCTGCTCTTCTCCCGCCGCCACACGATGGCCCGGTACGCCTCCGCGCTGCTCGCCCACGGGCAGGTGGAACAGGCGCTGGACTGGGCCCGACGGGCGGTGGCCGCCCCGGCCGAGGACGTCCGCAGCCAGGTGGTCGGTGCCAGCGTGCTCGCCGAGGCGTTGGCCGCCGCCGGCCGGCCGGAGGAGGCCCTGGCCAGTGCCGAGGACGCGGTACGGCTGGCCTTCTCGACCGAACAGATAAGCGAGCGGCTCGCCGCCACCCGGCTGCACGCCCGCCTCAGCGGACGCCCCTGATCGCCCCGGGCCGACGGGTCGCGGTGGGACGTGCCGGTTTCGCCGATGTGCTCGCCGGGCGGACCGGCTAGCGTGTGGGGCGCGAGCGGGGTCCCACCGGTGGGACGCACGCGGGGGTCCACTGTGGGGTGGAAGAGGGGGTGTCATGAGGTTGCCGCGTTCCGGTGCTGGCTGGACGATCGCGGTCTTCGGCGTCTTGGCGCTGGTCATGGGGGCGGTCGGGTTGCTCTGGCCGGAGGCGCAACTGCGGTTGCTCGGCTTCGAGGTGCCGGAGCAACGGGCGCCGGGTGACTACACCGGCACATTCCTGATGGCCTCCTCGATGGCCTCGTTCAACATGGGGGTCTACTACCTGCTGGCCACCGCCACCGAGTGGCGGGCCTTCTTCCGGTTCACGGTCTTCTTCCGGCTGGTGACGTTCAGCGTCTTCACCCTGGCGGTGCTGGCCGACATCGCCCCGGACCGGTTCTTCGGGGTGGCCGCCTGGGAGGGCCTCGGCGCGTTGGCCACCTTCCTCGGTCTGCGGTGGGACGCCCGCGCGGGTTCGCCGGTCGCGTCGGCCGACGGAGCCGGTCCGGTTGGCACCGAGAAGACTGTTTCGGCTGGTGGTGGCGACGGCTCCGGGCCCGCCACGGCTGCCAGCGCCGACACGGCCCGCTGAGCCGTCAATCGAGTTGGGTATTTTCGAAGCTGTGACCGAGACTCCGCCCGGTGCCCGTCCGGCACCCATCGTGCCCGGTCTGACCGATCTGGAGATGTTTGCCCGAGGTGGGTACGCGACCATCTACCGGGCCGTCCAGATCTCGGTGGGACGCGAGGTAGCGGTCAAGATAGAGAACCGCACCCTGGACAGCGAACGCGACCAGGCCCGCTTCCTGCGCGAGGCGCGGGCGGCCGGCCGGATGTCCTCCCACCCGCACGTGGTCGACCTCTTCGACGTCGGCGTCACGGTCGACCAGCACCCGTACCTGATCATGGAACTCTGCGACGGGTCGTACGCCGAGCGGATGCGCAACTCGCCGCTCGGGCCGGCCGAGGCGTGCGACCTCGGCATCAAGATCGCCGACGCGATCGTGCACTCGCACGCGGCCGGCGTGCTGCACCGCGACGTCAAGCCGGCCAACATCCTCCACTCGCAGTTCAACTCGGCGGTGCTTGCCGACTTCGGGCTGGCCGTGGTGGCCGAGATGCGGGACGCCTCGGTCGCCCTGGAGGTGCTCACCCCGGCGTACGCGCCACCGGAGATGTTCAACCACAGCCCGCCGTCGCCCGCCGTCGACGTCTACGCGCTCTGCGCGACCCTCTACGCGGTGATGTACGGCCGCCCGCCCCGCTGGCGCAGCGAGCGCAACCCGAGCCTGGTCACCGTGCTGGAGATGTTCCACCAGCCGATCCCCGACCTGCCCGGGGTGCCGGCCGAGTTCCTCGACGTGCTGCGCGCCGGGATGGACAACGACCCCGGTGCCCGGCCCTCCGCGGTCGAGCTGCGGGGACTGCTGATGGGGCTGCCGCTGGCTCCCGGCACCTCCGGTGGCCTGCCCGGGGGCGGCCTGTCGTACGGCCCGTACTCCGGCGGCGCGGCGGCCCACGCCCAGTGGCCGGGCCCCCGCGACGGCTCCGGCCCGTCCGGCGGTGCCGGGTCCGGTCAACGCGCCGAGACCCGCCCCGCGCCGCGTCCGGCCGCCGAGCAGGACCCGCACCCCACCGTGCCGGCGTCGGTCCGGCGACGCCGACGCTGGTTCCTCGGCGGTGCCGGGATGCTCGCGCTCGCCGGGTCGGCCACCGCCGGTGCCTGGGTCGCCGGGGGCGCCCCGGTCGGGTCGCCGACGACCACGGCGACCAGCCGGGCGGTGTTACCGGCGGGCCGCTGGGGGGCCCTGCCGGGCTGCCTGCCCGGCACCGGCGGCACCCAGGCGCTGCCCGCCGGGGCCCGCTGCGCGCCGGAGCTGGAGTGCTTCGGGCCGCTGCGGGTACGCGACAGCCGGGTGGAGGCGGTCCGGGTCACCTGCGACGGGCGGCACACCTGGGAGAGCTACGCCGAGGGCGAGCTGCCCGGCGACCTGGTCGGCGCGGGATACGAGGCGGTCCGGGCCGACGCGACCGTGCGGGAGGTCTGCCACCCGCAGACGTTCCGGCTGACCAGCGGGCTCAGCGACCCCAGCGGGTGGAACCTGGAGGTACTGCCACCCGGTGACCCGGACGGCGACCAGACCTACCGCTGCCTGGCCGGGCGGGGCGTGGACGCGCTCGCCACCCCGACGCTCACCGGTCGCTGAGACCGTCCGAGCCTCCGCTGTCGACCGGCGGCCACCGGCCGCTGTCGACCGGCCCTCACCGGTCGTTGAGGCCGCTCGCGCGGCGACGGCGGACGTTCACCGCGTGCATGGCGTCCCGGCTGTCCAAGGTGTCCAGGGTGTCCGCGTCGACGCCGAGCGGCGTGGGCACGTACGGCTGCGGCGCGGCGGTCTCGCGCGGCTGACGTCCGTACCGGGCGGCGTTCACCGCCACCACCGTGACCACTCCACAGAGCACACCGAGCAGTGCCAGAGCCACCGTCAGGACGTCGTCGCGCCGCCACAGCAGCAGCACCACCAGGATGGACAGCGTCGCCAGCGACGCGAGGACGGCCACCGCGCGAGCATCGAACGGGGGTAATCTCCTCACCCGACAAGCATGTACCGCGCGGGGCGGTTGTCAACCGTGGTCGAGGCTGGACGACACCGGCTACTCTCGGTGCTCCGCAGGATACTCGACCCTGTGAGGTCGCCGTTGAAACTGACCCTCTCCCGGTCCCGGCTGCGCTCCGTCGCCACCACCGTCGCGGTGGCCCTGACCCTCGCGCTCGCCGCTGCCGCCGGCTGTGACAACCAGCAGGAGCCGAAGCTGCCCTCGGTCCGGGACAAGATCCGCGAGTCCCACATCTACGGCCAGCCGAAGCTGCGGATCGGCGTCTCCGCGACCTCCCCGCTGATGAGCCAACGCAACGCCGACGGCACCTTCTCCGGGTTCGACATCGAGATCGCCCGGTACATCGCGACCTCACTCGGCTACGAGGGGGACCAGCGGATCGACTTCGTGACGCTGACCACCGAGCAGCGGGTCGAGGCACTGCAGGCCGGCACGGTCGATCTCGTGGTCACCAGTTTCTCGATGACCGAGGAACGCGAGAAACTGGTCAGCTTCGCCGGGCCGTACCTGGTCACCACCCCGGAGGTGCTGGTGCCGGTCGCGCTCAAGGACAAGATCCGTACGTTGGAGGACCTCGCCGATCCGGCGTACAAGGTCTGCGCCAGCGGCGGGTCCACCACGGAGACCGAGCTGCGTCAGCACGACGTACCGGTCAGGGTGGTCCAGGAGGTCGAGGACTGCGTCAAGGGCATGCTGGAGGGCAGGTACGACGCCGCCGCCTCCGACGAGACCATGCTGGCCGGATTCCGTTACCTCTACCCGGACGACTTCGAGATCGTCAACATGCCCTTCGGGACCAGCGAGCTGATCGGGGTCGGCGTGCCGATCGGCGACCCGGCGCTGCGTGACCTGGTCGCCTTCTTCCTGCAGAAGAGCTACCGACAGGGGCGCGAGACGGGCAACAGCCCGTGGCAGAGCGCGTACAACCGCACCCTGGGTGGCTGGCTGGGGGTGCCACGGACCCAGCCGCAGCCGCTCGACGTACCCGAGCTGGTGGACTTCGACGACCGGGCCCCCCAGCGGTGAGGGGATCCACCGACCCGACAACGGAGGCCGGGTCGGTCCGGGGACGGGCGGTACGGGCCGACCCGGAGCGTCGGGCCCGGGCCAGCCAGTCGTTCTGGACGGCGGTGGTGGGGGTGCCGGCGGTCTTCTCGGTGCTCCGGCTCGGCGTCGAGGCCGGCGGTGAGCTGCAGACCACTCTGCTGCTGGTGGCCAACGTGGGCCCGGTCAACCTGGTCGCCGGGTTCCTCACCACGGCGGCCCGGCTGCTCTCCACCGCGCTGGTCGCGGTCTTCGCCCTCGGCGCGGTGCTGGCGGTCAGCGCCGACCGGATGCCGGCGACGTTCCGCCGGCCGCTCTTCGCCCGCTGGACCGAGATCACTCCCGACTGGTTCGTGGTGGCCAGCTTCCTGCTCGCCCTGATCACCTGGAAGCTGCTCTACCTGCCGCTGCTGCTGCCCGCGTTCGCCGCCGCGTTCCAACTCGGCCCGGCCCGGCTGCACGACCGGCTCGGCCCCCGGGTGCTGATCGTCGTCGGGCTGCTCGGCGGGTACCTCTGGTTCTTCTGGGCCACCCTGACCGACGCGGTGGCGCAGCGGGAGCTGCTGGTGGTCGTGCTGTTGGTCGCGCCGCCGGTGCTGGCCCTGGCCATCGCCGGGCCACTGCCGGCCCGGGTGATCCGGCCGCTGAGCACGCTCACCGAGCTCGCCGTGGCGGCGGTGATCGTCTGGGCGGCGTTGCCGGTGATCAGCACGCCGGTGCTGCCGCTGACGGTGACCACGGTGGCCGGTCCGCAGGCGACCGAGGACCTCCGGGGGCACGTCGTCAGCGTCGACGACGTCAGCATGGTGATCCTGCAGGAGCGCGGCGGCGTGCGGTACGTCCCGGTCGACCAGGTACGGGCTCAGGTGCTCTGCCCCGCCGAGGAGGAGCTGCCCCGGCACCGGTTGCGGATCCACGACTTCCACATCGAGGACTCGTTGCTGGAGGGGCTGGGCCGGCGGGTGCGTCCGGTGCACCGCATCGACGCCGCCTGCCGCACCACCGGGTGAAAGGAAGGGCCCCCTATTAACGCATTTGGTAGAGAAGGGTTCCCCGCTCACACCTCACCCCAGGGCCGGAGCACGCCGGGCGGCGGGGCAGCTGGGCTGGGCCGGGGCAGGCCGGGGCGGCGGGGCAGCTGGGCCGGGGCGGGGCCGGGGCGGCGGGGCAGGCGGGGCGGCGGGACAGGGGTGGGTCAGGAGGCCAGGCGTTCGTCGGCGGGGCGGATTGGTCCGGTGAGGTCTTCGGCCGGCTGGCTGATCTCCGTCCAGACCGTGTCGAGGGAGAGGTCGAGGACGCCGGCGATCACGGCGATGGTGGAGAAGGCCGGGGTGGCCACCCGGCCGGACTCGATCTTGCGAAGGGTCTCCGGTGAGATGCCGGCGGCGAGCGCGGTGCGCAGCATCGACCGGTCTCCCCGGGCGCGACGCAGCAGAGCGCCGAGGCGCTGCCCGCGCTCGACCTCCTCGGGAGTGAGCGGCAACCTGACCATGACTCCGATTCTAGTACCGGGATAGTATGGCCGGGATTCTTATTGGCAGTTGAGGGAAGGCGCTGCATGATCGAGATTCTGGGCCCCACCGAGCTGCGGCAGGGCAGGGAGACCGGTGCCCTGGTCGCCGACGTGCTGCAGACCCTGAAGGACCGCAGCACGGTCGGCACGAACCTGCTGGACATCGACCGCTGGGCCGAACAGATGATCGTCGAGGCGGGGGCGCAGTCCTGCTACGTCGACTACGAACCGTCCTTCGGTCGTGGACCGTTCGGCCACTACATCTGCACCTCGGTAAACGACGCTGTGCTGCACGGACTGCCGCACGACTACCAACTCGCCGACGGCGATCTGCTCTCGCTCGACCTCGCGGTCTCCCTGGGTGGAGTCGTCGCCGACTCGGCCATCAGCTTCGTCGTCGGCGATACCCGGCCCGCGGAGAGCCTGGCGATGATCGACGCGACCGAGCGCGCGTTGCGGGCGGGGATCGCCGCGGCCGGCCCCGGTGCGCGGATCGGCGACCTCTCCCACGCAATCGGCTCGGTGCTCAGCGCGGCGGGCTACCGGATCAACACCGAGTTCGGTGGGCACGGGGTCGGTTCGACGATGCACCAGGGCCCGCACGTGGCCAACACCGGACGGCCCGGTCGCGGTTACCGGCTCCGCCCCGGGCTGCTGCTGGCCCTGGAGCCGTGGATCATGGCGGACACCGCCGAGCTGGTCACCGACGCGGACGGCTGGACCCTGCGCAGCGCGACCGGCTGCCGGACGGCGCACAGCGAGCACACCATCGCCATCACCGACGACGGCGCCGAGATCCTCACCGTGGCGAGGTGACCAACGGTCAGTAGGACTTCTCCTGGCCCAGCACGTGCTGGGCGACGAAGTTGAGGATCATCTCCCGGCTGACCGGGGCGATCCGGCCGGCCCGGACCGCCCCGAGCAGGGTCGCCACCCCGTACTCGGTGGTCATGCCGGCCCCGCCGAGCGCCTGGACGGCGGTGTCCACGGCGAGTGCGGCGGCCTCCCCGGCGGCGTACTTGGCCAGGTTGCCGGCGATCCCCGCCTCCAGGTCCCGGCCGGCGTCGTAACGGGTGGCCGCCTTGTAGATCATCAGCCGGGCCAACTCGACCTGCACCGCCGCGTGGGCCAACGGATGGGCCACTCCCTGGTGCGACCCGATGCTCCGGCCGCGCCACACCCGGCGGGTGGCGGTGTACTCCGAGGCCCGTTCCAGGGCGTACCGGCCGGTGCCGACACCCATCGCGGCCACCGTGATCCGCTCCGGGTTGAGCCCGGCGAAGAGCGCCGGCAACCCGGCGTCCACCGACCCGCCGACCAGCGCGTCGGCCGGGACCCGTACCTCGTCGAGATAGAGCAGGAACTGGTTCTCCGGTGAGACGATCTCCATCTCCAGGCGCGACCGGGTCAGTCCGGGCGCGTCGGTCGGCACCACGAACAGCGCCGGCCTGAGCCGCGGCGAGCCGCCCGCCGTCGCGCCCTTCCCGCCCTTCCCGCCCGCCGTCGCGCCACCGTCGTCGGGGGAGCCGCCCGCCGTCGCGCCACCGTCGTCGGGGGAGCCGCCCGCCGTCGCGCCACCGTCGTCGGGGGAACCGCTCGCCGTCGCGCCGCCGGCGCCAGGGGAGACGGTGCCGTCGGGGTCGGCGGGCACCCGGGCTACCACCAGGACGTGGTCGGCCTCGTCGACGCCGGAGATGTAGCACTTGCGGCCGGAGATCAGCCAGTCGTCGCCGTCGCGGCGGGCCACCGTGCCGAGCTGGTGGAAGTTCGACCCGGCCTCCGGTTCGGTGATCGCGAAGGCCACCTTCGTCGAGCCGTCGGCGAGGCCGGGCAGGAAACGACTCCGCTGTTCCTCGGTACCGTGCCTGGCGATCACCGTGCCGGCGATGGCCGGGGAGACCACCAGCAGCAGCAACGGGCAGCCGGCCGCGGCCAGCTCCTCGCAGACGATGGCCAGCTCGGTGATGCCGCCGCCGCCACCGCCGTACCCGGTGGGGATGTTGACCCCGAGGTAGCCGAGCCGGCCGGCCTCGCTCCACAGCTCGGTGGTGTGCTCGCCGGCCTTGGCCTTCGCCACGAAGTAGCCGTGGCCGTACCGTCGGCCAAGCGCCCGCACCGCGTCGCGGAGCTGGGCCTGTTCGTCGGTGAGGTCGAAGTCCATCGGGTCCTCCAGGTCACTCGGGGGTGAGGACGGCCAGGACGGTGCCGGTGTCGACCTGGCCGCCGGTCGGCACCGGTAGCTCGCTGACCAGCCCGTCGGCCGGGGCGACGACCGGGTGCTCCAGCTTCATCGCCTCCAGGGTCAGCAGCAGGTCACCGGCGGTCACCCGCTGGCCGACCCCGACGTGCGTCCGGGTCACCGTGCCGGGCAGCGGGGCGAGCAGCGAACCGGCCGCCAGCGCCACGGTGGGCGGCGGGAGACGCGGCAGCTCGGTCAGGCTCGCCGCCCCGTCCGGACCGTCCACGAAGACCTCGGACCCCACCCGGTGTACGCGGTACGCCCGCCGCACCCCGTCGACGTCGAGCACCACCCGGTCCGGGGCCGCCCCGACCAGCGTCACCTGCCGGTCGGTAGCCGGATCGGTGGACCAGTCCGCCAGCGCGCCGGTGCGGTCCAGCCGGTACCGGACGGCAAGCTCACCGCCGTCCGCCCCGGCGAACCGGGTGACCTGGGGGAACGCCGGCACGTTGCGCCAGCCCGAGGGCAGCCCGGCGAGCACCGGGGCGTTGGCCCGGCGGTCCGCCGCCAGGGCGAGCGCGCCGGCCAGGGCGACCAGGGGCAGCTCGTCGGCCGGCAGCAGCGGGGCGAAGACCGCGTCGTGCCGGTCCAGGAACCCGGTGTCCACCTCGGCGGCGCCGAACTCGGGGCTGCGCAGCACCCGGACCAGCAGGTCCCGGTTGGTGGCCACCCCGTGCACCTCGGCCCGGGCCAGCGCGCCGGCCAGCGCCCGGACCGCCTCGGTGCGGGTCTCACCCCAGGCGACCAGCTTGGCCAGCATCGAGTCGTAGTGCACCCCCACCACCGAACCGTCGGTCACCCCGGAGTCCAGGCGCAGCCCCCGGGCCGGGGTGAACGTGTCCGTGACGCCGGGCACCGCGAACCGGTGCAGGGTGCCGGTGGCCGGCCGGAAGCCCCGCGCCGGCTCCTCGGCGCAGAGGCGTACCTCGACGGCGTGGCCGGTGGTCGGCGGGGTGGCCGTCAGCGGCAGCGGCGCACCCTCGGCGACCAGCAGTTGCAGCCGGACCAGGTCCAGCCCGGTGACCGCCTCGGTGACCGGGTGCTCCACCTGCAACCGGGTGTTCATCTCCAGGAAGAAGAACGCCCCGTCCGGGGCGAGCAGGAACTCCACCGTCCCCGCCCCGACGTAGTCGACCGCCCGGCCGGCCGCCACCGCCGCCTCGTGCAGTCGTCGCCGCAGCTCCGGCGCGAGCCCGGCCGGGGCCTCCTCGACCAGCTTCTGGTGCCGGCGCTGGATCGAACAGTCCCGCTCCCCGAGCGCCACCACCGTGCGGTGGGTGTCGCCGAAGATCTGCACCTCGACGTGGCGGCCACCCTCGACGTACCGCTCGACGAAGACCGTGCCGTCGCCGAACGCGGCGGCCGCCTCGCGCCCGGCGGAGGCCACCGCCCCGGCCAACCCGGCGGCGTCGCGGACGATCCGCATGCCGCGGCCGCCACCGCCCGCGGACGCCTTGACCAGCACCGGGTACTCCGTGATCAGGTCGGGGTCGGTCCAGGTCGGCAGCATCGGTACGCCCGCAGGGGCGAGCAGCGCCTTCGCCGCCAGCTTGTCACCCATCGCGGCGATCACCCGGGCCGGTGGGCCGACCCAGGTCAGCCCGGCGTCGGTCACCGCCGTCGCGAAGTCGGCATTCTCGGCGAGGAAGCCGTACCCCGGGTGCACGGCATCCGCGCCGCTGCGCCGGGCCGCGTCCAGCAGCGCATCCACCCGCAGGTACGTCTCGGCGGGCGTGCGCCCCGGCAGTCGTACCGCCTGGTCGGCCTCGGCGACCAACGGCGTGTCGGCGTCGGCGTCGGAGTGCACGGCGACCGTGGCGACACCCAGGCGCCGGCAGGTGGCGACGACCCGGCGGGCGATCTCCCCCCGGTTGGCCACCAGCAACGTCCGGATCACGGGTACGGTCCTCCCTCGGCTGGCGGTGCTACGGGCGGAAGACGCCGAAGCCGGTGCTGCCCCGCACCGGCGCGTTGTGCACGGCCGACAGGCAGAACCCCAGCACGGTACGGGTGTCCCGGGGGTCGATCACCCCGTCGTCGTAGAGCCGGCCGGAGAGGAAGAGCGCCCCGGACTCCGACTCGATCTGCCGCTCCACAGTGGCCCGCATCGTGGCGTCGGCCTCGGCGTCGAATTCCCGGCCCCGGGCGGCGGCGGCCTGCCGGGCCACGATGGAGAGCACCCCGGCCAACTGCGCCGGCCCCATCACCGCCGACCTGGCGTTCGGCCAGGTGAACAGGAACCGGGGTTCGAACGCCCGGCCGCACATGCCGTAGTTGCCTGCACCGTACGAGGCGCCGAGGTTCACCGTCAGGTGCGGCACCGTCGAGTTCGCCACCGCGTTGATCATCAGAGCCCCGTGCTTGATGATGCCGGCCTGCTCGTAGGCGCTGCCCACCATGAAGCCGGTGGTGTTCTGCAGGAAGAGCAGCGGGGTGTCGGCGGCGTTGGCGAGCTGGATGAACTGGGTGGCCTTCTGCGCCTCCGCGCCGAACAGCACCCCCCGGGCATTTGCCAGTACGCCTATCGGGTACCCGTGCAGCTCGCCCCAGCCGGTGACCAGGGCGGTGCCGTAGGCCGGCTTGAACTCGTCGAACTCGCTGCCGTCCAGCAGCCGGGCCAGCACCTCACGCGGGTCGAACGGCACCTTCAGGTCGGCGCTGACCAGATCGAGCAGCTCCTCCGGGTCGTACCTGGGAGGTGTGGCCGAACCGGTGCGCGGCGGCGGACCCGGTTTGTGCCGGTTGAGCCGGCGGACGCACCGCCGGGCCAGCCGGATGCCGTCACGTTCGTCGGCGGCGAGGAAATCGGCGAGGCCGGAGGTGGTGGCGTGCATGACCGCGCCGCCGAGCGACTCGTCGTCGGTGACCTCGCCGGTAGCCATCCGCACCAACGGCGGGCCGGCCAGGTAGACCTGGGACCGGTCCCGGATCATGATCGTGAAGTCCGACATGCCGGGGATGTAGGCACCACCGGCCGTGGCGTTGCCGAACACCACGCTGACCGTGGGGATCTTCGCCGCGGAGAGCCGGGTCAGGTCCCGGAACACCCGGCCGCCGGGAATGAAGATCTCCGCCTGGGTGGGCAGGTCCGCCCCGGCCGACTCGACCAGGTTGACCATCGGCAACCGGTTGGCCAGGGCGATCTCGCCGGCCCGGCGGGTCTTCGCCAGCGACCACGGGTTCACCGCACCGCCCCGCACCGTCGGGTCGTTGGCCACGACCAGGCACTCCACCCCCTCGACCACCCCGATGCCGGTGACCACGCCGGCCCCGACCGGGAAGTCGGTGCCGTACCCGGCGACCGGCGACAACTCCAGGAACGGGCTGTCCTGGTCGACCAGCAGCTCGATGCGCTCCCGGGGGAGCAGCCGACCGCGGGCGTGGTGCCGGGCCACGTACTTCTCGCCACCACCGGCCCGGGCCCGGTCGAGGGCGGCCGTCAACTCGGCGAGGCGCTCCCGCAACGCCGCCCGGTTGGCCCGTTGGGCCGGGGCGGACGGGTCGAGGCTGCTCTCCAGTACGGTCACCGGTCACCGCCCGCCGCGATGGTCCCGACTCCCGTCCCGTCGTCGGTGGGCAGGTCGACGATGCGCCCCCGCAGCAGCTCCCCCAACGCCTTGGCCTGCGGATCGAACCTCGTGGAGGCGGCCACCCCCGGCCCGAGCAGCCCCCGGATCACGAAGTTGACCGCGCGCAGGTGGGGCAGCTCGTACCGCTCGACGGTCAACGGCGCGGTCTCCGGCAGCAACTCGGCCAGCCGCCGCACGGTCAGCCAGTCGCGCAGCCAACCCCAGGTCGCGTCGGTGCGCGCCCACACCCCGAGGTTGGCGTCACCGCCCTTGTCGCCCGAGCGTGCCCCCACCACCTCCCCCAACGCCCCCCGCCGCCCAGAGCGCAAGGAAGGGCCCCTTGTTAACGCATTCTGTTGTACAGGGGGCCCTTGCAAACGGGTCACCGGTGGCGGGGCGATCGGCTGCCGGGTGCCGTCCGGCAGGACCGCGACGTGCGGCACCTCGCACTGCGGCACGGTCCCGGCGGTGAAGACGCCGTACGGGGTGGCGTCGCCCGGCAGGCCGGTAAGCGTGCAGCCCGGGTAGGAGGCCAGCGCCAGCTCCACCGCCGCCGCCGAGAAGGCCCGCCCGGCCCGCGCCCGGTCACCGTCACGCAGGTGTACGTGCAGCAGCGCGCTCGCCGCCTCGGTCTCGGTCGCGTCCGGATGGTCGGTACGGGCCAGCGTGAACTCCAGCCCCGCCGGGCCGACGGCCGCCTCGACCTGTCCGCGTACCAGCGCTGCCTTGGCGGGGATGTCGAGGCCGCAGAGCACGAAGGTCATCGAGTTGCGGAAGCCGCCCAGCCGGTTGACGCCCACCTTGAGGGTCTCCGGCGGCGGCGTGCCCCGGGTCCCGTGGACCCGTACCCGGTCCGGCCCGTCCGGTCGCAGGCGTACCGTGTCCAGCCAGGTCACCACGTCTGGCCCCAGGTACGCCAGCCCGTCCACCTCGTACAACAGTTGGGCGGTGACCGTCTCCACGGTGACCGCGCCGCCGGTGCCGGGATGCTTGGTGAGCACCGCGGAGCCGTCCGGGTGGATCTCGGCGATCGGGAAGCCGGGCCGGTGGCCGCCGTCGGGCAGCTCGGTGAAGAAGCTGAAGTTGCCGCCGGTGACCTGCGCGCCACACTCGATCAGGTGTCCGGCGACGGTCGCCCCGGCCAGCGCGTCGAGATCGTCGCGCCCCCAGCCGAACCGGGCGACGGCCGGCCCGACGGCCAGCGAGGCGTCGGTGACCCGGCCGGTGACCACCACGTCCGCCCCGGCATCCAGGCAGGCGGCGATGCCGAACGCGCCGAGGTACGCATTGGCGGTGAGGGCGTCCGGCCGGTCGAGGGCGTCACCTTCGACGTGACCGACCCGGACGGTGAGGCCGAGCCGGTCGGCGAGCGCGCCGATCGCGGCGGCCAGACCGGCCGGGTTCAGCCCACCGGCGTTGGTCACGATGCGTACCCCGCGCTCCAGCGCGGTGCCGAGGGTGTCCTCCAGTTGGCGCAGGAACGTCCGGGCGTAACCCAGGCCGGCGTCGCGCGCCCGGTCCCGACCGAGGATGACCATGGTCAGCTCGGCCAGGTAGTCACCGGTCAACACGTCCAGTTCGCCACCGTCGAGCATCTCCCGCCAGGCGGTGAAGCGGTCGCCGTAGAACCCGGAGGCGTTGCCGACCCGCAGCGGCCCGGTCGCCAGCGGGCCGCCCACGGCGTCGACGGTTCGCTCGCGTGGCTCGCTCACGACGCCACCTCGCCGTGCTCGGCGTCGGTCGGGTCGACCATGGTCCCTGCGGGCACGGTCCCCGCGACCATGGTCCCTGCGGGCATGGTCCCTGCGGGCATGGTTCCTGCGGGGCGTCCGGGAGTGAGCAGGGTGGCGAGCTGGCGTTTCCAGGTGTGCAGGAGGGCTGCACGGCGGGCCGAGTCGTCGTTGAGCAGGTTGGCCACGCCCAGCCCACGGAGCAGGTCGAGGGTCGCCTGGACGGCCTCGCGGACGCCGGGCCGACGCTCGTCGACGCCGAGCAGTTCGACAGTGAGCCGGTGCATCTCCCGACCTACCTGGTTCTCCAGCGGCACCAGGGCGGCGCGTAGCTCCGGGTCGGTGCGGGCGGCCACCCACAGTTCGAGCGCGGCGACGAAGAGTGGCCCGGTGAAGGCTGCACCGAGCAGGTCGACCACCCGGTCGAGCCGCTGCGTGCCGGCGGGTAGGGCCTGCGCCTCGGTGCGCAACTCGTCCGCCCGGCGCTCGGCGAGATGGGCCACGGCGGCGGTGACCAGGGCAGCCCTGGTCGGGTAGTGGTGCAGTTGCGCACCGCGCGAGACACCGGCGCGGGCGGCGACTCCGGTGGTGGTGGTACCGGACCAGCCCTGCTCCACCAGGCATTCGACGGTCGCCGCCAGCAGCCGCGCCCGGGTGGCACGGCTGCGCTCCTGCTGCGGTACGCGGCTCGATGCGGTGGGCACCGGAACAGCGTGTCGCCCCCGAAACAAACAGTCAAGCCTGACTTTTTCGGCGCACCGAGCCTCACCCGTACCCGTGGGTCCGCCGTATCCAGGCTCGGGTCAGGCAGTTTCCGGGAAACGGTGGCCACCGCCGGCCTGGACAGCACTCTTGCCACGATCGAGTGCCACCGGCGCGGTGCGCGGTGATGGCGCGGTGCGCGGTGATGGCGCGGTGTGCGGCGACGGCGCGCGTGGCGGTGCCGCGCGCGCCGTCAGGAGGAGGCGGGGGTCAGACCCGGGCGCGGCGGGCCAGCCGCTCGGGGTCCAGGATGATGATGCTCTTGCCGTCCAGCCGCAGCCAGCCCCGCGAGGCGAAGTCAGCCAGCGCCTTGTTGACGGTCTCCCGGGAGGCGCCGACGAGCTGGGCGATCTCCTCCTGGGTCAGGTCGTGGGTGACCCGCAGCACCCCGCCGTCGCGGGTGCCGAACCGGCCGGCCATCTGGAGCAGGTTCTTCGCGACCCGGCCCGGCACGTCGGTGAAGATCAGGTCGGCAAGCGAGTCGTTGGTCCGGCGCAGCCTGCGGGCCAGCACCCGGAGCAACTGCTCGGCGATCTCCGGCCGGTTGTTCAGCCAGGGGCGCAGGGCCTGCTTACGGAGTCGGACCAGCCGGGTGTCGGTCACCGCGGTGGCGGTCGCCGTACGCGGCCCGGGGTCGAAGAGCGACAGCTCACCGACCATGTCCGAGGGGCCCATCACGGCGATCAGGTTCTGTCGGCCGTCCGCCGCGCGGCGACCCACCTTGATCTTGCCGGACAGGAGAATGTACAGGCTGTCGCCGGGCTCGCCCTCGTTGAAGACGACCTCGCCCTTGCGGACCTCGATCGTCTCCATCTCCTTGGCGAGCGCCTCGGCAGCCTCCGGGTCGACGCCCTGGAAGATCCCACTACGGGCCAGTACCTCGTCCATCGCGCACCTCCGCCTGCGCGTGCCGTCCGTCGGCCCGGGTCCGCCGTCCGCTGATCCCTCGCGCGCCGCCAAGTCTAGGCGCATGTGAGCAGTAATCAGAGGTGCACCCCTGGAAACTTGATCGTTGGACGTAACCTGACCGACCTGGTCAACCGCTACGATCCGTTGCCCTGCCGGATGTGAGCGCTCCCACGTCGAGCTGCCCGTAGGGTCAGCCTCGTGCTGAACGAACCCGGTCTGACCTCCCGCGTCGAGCAGGGGTGGGAACTGCCGCTGTTGGTCTGGCGGGCCGAGCGACCGCTGCGCGCGGTCAGTTCCGCCCCGCTCGGCGGCGGGCTCGGTACCCGGGGCTGGGTGGTGAACGCGACCGTGCCGATGTCGTACCGGCGGGACGACCCCGCCGACCACCTGGCCGAGCTGGCCGCCGACCTCGGCCTGGACGGGCCCGGGGTCGGTCTGCTGACCGGCGTGGACGTCGCGGACGTGGTCAGCCGGTCGGAGTCCGGGGTGCGGGTCTGGGCCACCGTGGGCCTGGGCCTACCGATCTGGGCCGCCGACCCCGCCGCCGACCCCGCCACCACCGCCGGTCGGGCCACCCACCCCGCCGCCGTCCCTGCCGGCCGGGCCGGCAGGCCGTCACCTGGGGAAGGGTCGCGTGCCCGGCCGCCGGCGCCGAGGGTCGGGACGGTCAACATCGTGGGGTACGTCCCGATCCGGCTCACCGATGCCGCCCTGGTCAACGCGGTGGCCACGGCGACCGAGGCGAAGGCCCAGGCGATCATCGGGCTCGGGCATCCGGGCACCGGCACCCCTACCGACGCGGTGACCGTGCTGTGCCCGGTCGACGGGCCGGTGGCCGACTACGGTGGGCCCCGCTCGGAGTGGGGTGCCCTGCTGGCCAGAGCCGTGTACGCCGCAGTCCGGGCCGGCGGGCTGGCCGACCGGCCCCCGTGGTCGGAGCGGGCGCAAGGCCGGAAGCCTGATCGGTACCCGCCTTCGGAACGGACGGGTGGGCAAAAGTCCGACCGAACGGTCATCGTCGGGCCGGAAATCGCCCGGTAGGGTCTCCGGCGATGTCCGCCGCCGCCCTGCCCCGAACCCGTCCGCGCCGCCGCCTCGCCCTCGGCGTGGCCCTGGCCGCGCTGCTCGCCGTCGCCGGCTGCTCGACCCCTGAGCCCAGCGCCGTCTGGGAGCCCGCGCCCAGCAGCGCCAAGGGCGCCAGCGGCAAACCCGGTCCGGGTGGCTCCCCGGCCGACGAGGAGAAGGTGATCTCGCTCTCCGCCACCGGTGACATCATCATGGGCAACGCGCCGTCCCGGCTGCCCGCCAACGGCGGGAAGGGCTTCTTCGACTCGGTCAAGGGTGCCCTCAAGGCCGACGTGGTGATGGGCAACCTGGAGGAGCCGCTCACCGTCGACACCGGCACCGGCAAGTGCGGCCCCAACTCGACGCGCTGTTTCCAGTTCCGGGCCCCACCGGAGTACGCCGCGCATCTGCGCGACGCCGGGTTCGACCTGCTCAACCAGGCAAACAACCACGGCTACGACTTCGGCCCGAAGGGCTACGAGAACACCCAGCAGGCGCTGGAGGAGCACGAGCTGGCGCACACCGGCGCACCGGACCAGATCACCGTGGTCGAGGCGAAGGGCGTCAAGGTCGCGGTCGCCGGCTTCTCGTCGTACGCCTGGTCCAACAGCCTGGTCGACATCGAGGCGGCGGCGAAGGTGGTCAAGAAGGCGGCGACCATGGCCGACCTGGTCGTGGTGCAGGTGCACATGGGTGCCGAGGGCGCCGCCATGACCCGGACCCGACCGGGCACCGAGATGTTCCTCGGCGAGAACCGGGGTGACCCGATCAAGTTCTCCCGGACGATGGTCGAGGCCGGGGCGGACCTGGTGGTCGGGCACGGCCCGCACGTGCTGCGGGGGATGGAGTTCCACCAGGGCCGGCTCATCGCCTACAGCCTGGGCAACTTCGCCGGGGGCGGCAACACCCTGAACAACTCCGGCCGGCTGGGTTGGGGCGGGGTGCTCAAGGTGTCGCTCAAGCCGGACGGGACCTGGGCCGGCGGGAAGCTGACCTCCACGTACATGAACGGGGCCGGCAAGCCGACGATGGACCCGGACGACCGGGGTCTCGGGCTGGTCCGGGAGTTGAACCGGCTGGACTTCCCGAAGACCGGGGCCCGCCTCGACGACGAGGGCCGGATCTCCGCACCCGACCGGGGCTGACCCGCGCGACGCGCCGCCCGGTGCCGGCGGCCGGCGCCGGGCGGGGTGCAGCGGGGTGCTGTCGTGGCGACGTAGGCTGGCCGGCGTGACCAGAAGTGCCAACGAGACCGAACTCGGGCGGAAACGCCGGGCCCGGCGGATCGGACGGGTGCTTACCGAGACCCATCCCGACGCCCACTGCGAGCTGGACCACTCCAACCCGCTGGAACTCGCCGTGGCCACCATCCTGTCCGCCCAGTGCACGGACAAGAAGGTCAACGAGGTCACCCCGAAGCTCTTCGCCCGCTATCCGAGCGCCGTCGACTACGCCGGGGCGGACCGGACGGAGCTGGAGGAGCTGATCCGACCGACCGGCTTCTACCGGAACAAGACCGACTCGTTGATCAAGCTCGGTCGGGCTCTCGTCGAGCGGTACGACGGCCAGGTGCCGGGGCGCCTCACCGAGCTGGTCACCCTCCCCGGCATCGGCCGCAAGACCGCCAACGTCATCCTCGGCAACGCCTTCGACGTGCCCGGCATCACCGTCGACACCCACTTCCAGCGGCTGGTCGGGCGCTGGGGGCTGACCACCGAGACCGATCCGGTCAAGATCGAACACGCCGTCGGCGCGCTCTACGAACGGCGCGACTGGACGATGCTGTCGCACCGGATCATCTTCCACGGCCGGCGGGTCTGCCACGCCCGCAAGCCGGCCTGCGGCGCCTGCACGCTGACGAAGCTCTGCCCGGCGTACGGCACCGGGCCGACCGATCCGGCGCTGGCGGTCAAGCTGCTCAAGGGGCCCCGGGCCCGGGACCTCGCGGTGGCCGCCGGGGTCGATCCCGATCTGGTGCCACCGGCAGCGGTCCCGGCGGAGGTGCCGTGAAGCCCAAAGGTGCCATGCAGCCCGGAGGTGCCGTGCAGCCCAAAGGCGCCGTGCAGCGACGAGGTGCCGTGCAGCGACGACTCGCCGCCCTGGTCGTACCGGTGATGCTGGTCATAACGGGCTGCACGACCGCACCGGAGCCGGCTCCGGACGCCGCCGACAGCCGGCCCACCCGGCCCTCGCCGTTCGCCGACTGCGCCGGCCTGACCACCCCGCCGCCGTCGGCCGACCCGGCCCGTTCCACCCCCGCCGGCCCGGCCTCGCCCGCAGGTCCGGCCTCGTCCGCAGCTCCCGGTGGTACGCCGGCTGGTTCCGACGGTGCCGGCTCGCCGGCTGGTTCCGACAATGCCGGCTCGCCGGCTGGTTCCGACAATGCCGGCTCGCCGGCGGCGTCCGGCGCGACCGGCGGGACGGGTGAGGTCGTCGGGCAGCGGCTGCCGGAGTTGGCGCTGACCTGCTTCACCGGCGGGGCGAACGTCACACTCGCCGACGTACGCGGTCCCGCGGTGATCAACGTCTGGGCCTCCTGGTGCCCGCCCTGCCGGGAGGAGCTGCCCGCCTTCCAGCGGCTCAGCCAGCGGGCCGACGGTCGGTTCCAGGTGATCGGGATCAACAGCCGGGACCGCCGGGCCGGCGCGCAGTCCATCGGCGAGGACTTCGGCGTCCGGTTCCCGATGCTGTTCGACCAGGGGGACAGCGTGCAGAACGCGCTGCGGCGCAACGCGATCCCGATGACCCTGTTCGTCGGCGCCGACGGCCGGATCCGGCACCTCGACGTGACCGGGGCCCTCGACGACGCCCGCCTGGCCGAGCTGGTCCGGGACCATCTGGGCGTGACGGTGCCGGCGTGAGCCGTCGACCACCTACCTGGATCGAGCCGCTGCTGGGCCGGCTCGGCAGTGCCCGGCCGCAGGACTTCACCCGGTTGACCACCCCGGTCACCGGTGGCCGGGAGAGCGCCGTACTGGTGCTGCTCGGCGAGGATGCGGCCACCGGCCCGGACGTGCTGATCCTGCAGCGCGCGGCGAACCTGCGCAACCACGCCGGACAGCCGGCCTTCCCCGGTGGCGCGGCCGATCCCGGTGACCCGGGGCCGGCCGCGACCGCGCTACGGGAGGCCAACGAGGAGGTCGACCTCGACCCGGACAGCGTCACCGTCCTGGCCGAGCTGCCCCGGCTCTGGATTCCGGTGAGTGAGTTCGTGGTGACGCCGGTGCTCGGCTGGTGGCACGAGCCGCATCCGGTGCACGCCCGGCAGCCGGCCGAGGTGGCGCACGTGGCCCGGCTGCCCGTCGCCGAGCTGGTCGACCCGGCGAACCGGCTCCAGGTCCGCCACCCCAGCGGCTGGATCGGACCGGCCTTCGCCGCCCGGGGAATGCTGGTCTGGGGCTTCACCGCCGGGGTGCTCGCCGCACTGTTGGAGATGGGCGGCTGGTCCCGGCCGTGGTCCGCCGACCGGGTGGTGGACCTGCCGCCCACCGACGCCGCCCCGGCGCCCTCGGCGGGCATCGACGAGACCACCGCGTCGCCGACCTGACGGTGCACCGGTGACGGCCAGCAGCGTCGGCCGCCTGCGTGGGCCTGACGACGTACCGCGTCGTCACCTTCTGCAAGCGCCTGACGGTGGTCGTGCGCGGTGCCCGTACCCTTGACGGGTGTCCGCCGTGGATCTCGTACTGCTCATGCTCATGCTCGTGTTCGCGATCAGCGGATACCGCCAGGGTTTCGTCATCGGAGTGCTGTCCTTCTCCGGCTTCTTCGTGGGTGCCCTGATCGGGCTGCAGCTCGGCCCGATGCTTGCCAACCAGGTGATCGACAGCGGCATGCGGGTGTTGATCTCACTGGTGGCGGTCTTCGGCCTGGCCGTGGTCGGTCAGGCGCTGGCTGGCTGGCTCGGCTCCCATCTCCGCAGGACGATCACCAGTGACGTCGGCCGGCGCGCCGACGACGTGGGCGGGGCGTTCGTCTCGCTGCTCGCCGTACTCCTGGTCGCCTGGCTGGTCGCGGTGCCGCTGGGATCCTCGTCGCTGCCGTGGTTGGCCTCCTCGGTACGCAACAGCGCGGTGCTGGCCGTGGTGGACCAGGTCATGCCGGACCAGGCGCAGCAACTCTCCACGGCACTGCGGGACACCGTCGACACCAACGGGTTCCCGGACGTCTTCGGCGACCTGGCCCCCACCCGGGCGCGCCAGGTGTCGCCACCCGACCCGGCGCTGGCCGGCTCGCCGGTGGTGACCAACGGGCAACGGTCGGTGGTGAAGGTGCTCGGTTCCGCGCCGAGCTGCTCGCGCCGGATCGAGGGCTCCGGTTTCGTGTACGCCGACGACCGGGTGATGACCAACGCGCACGTGGTCGCCGGCACCCGGACCGTCGCCGTCGAGCTGAACGGCCAGCGGTACGACGGCGACGTGGTGGTCTACGACCCGGGCCGGGACCTCGCCGTGCTGCGGGTGCCCAACCTGCCCGGCCCGTCCATGCGGTTCGCCGCGGGCAACGTCGCCAGCGGGGCGGACGCCATCGTGCTGGGCTTCCCGCTCGACGGGCCGTACAACGCCCAGTCGGCCCGGATCCGGGACGTCGGCCGGATCAAGGGGCCGGACATCTACTCCGCCACCGAGGTCGAAAGGGAGATCTACACGATCCGGGCCCTGGTCCGCAGCGGCAACTCCGGTGGCCCGCTGGTCTCCTCCAACGGGCTGGTGCTCGGGGTGATCTTCGCGGCGGTCGCCGACGACCCGAACACCGGCTTCGCGGTGACGGCCGCCGAGGCCCGGCCGGTGGCGCTGGCCGGTGCGGAGCGGACCCGGGCGGTCGGCACCGGTGAGTGCACCTGAGCCCGGTGGTCGAGGTGTGATCCCGATGGCGCGGGTCGGCCGGTGCTCGGCCGGTCCGGTCAGGCCGCCGGACCGGTGCCTCGGTGCCGCCAGGGAGCGAAGGCCGCGACGGTGGCGGTGACCACCGCCGCGCCGAGCAGCCAGCCGGCCAGCACGTCACTGGTCCAGTGCACGCCGAGGACGATCCGGCTGAACCCGGTCAACCCGGCGAGGGCGCTGGCGGCCAGCCAGAGTGCGGCCCGTCGCCCCGGCCGGCCCCGGGTGTCCGGCAGGAAGACCACCAGGAGCACCCCGGCGAAGAGCGCCGCGTTCAGGGCGTGGCCCGACGGGAAGGCGTAGCCGCTGGCGAAGGAGACCGGGTCGGACAGGTCGGGGCGGTCCCGGCTGACCAGGAGCTTCAGCAGCGGACCGAGCAGGCCGCCGAAGACCATGGTGGCGGCCACCCAGCCGGCCAGCCGCCGGTTGCCCCGGCGCAGCAGCCAGAGGGCCACCAGCAGGGCGCCCACCCGCAGCGGGTTGGGTGCGAAGACGTCGGTCCAGAGCGTCGCCAGCCGGGTCCACCCGGGGTGGTCGAGGGCGTGGGCGTGCAGCCCGTCGGTGACCCGACGGTCCAGCTCACGCAGCGGGGTCCAGCCCGTCAGGACCAGCAGTGCCAGACCCGTGAAGGGCACCGCCACCAGAGCGGCGGCGGTGCCGGCCAGGGTGAGCGACAGACCACGCGGATGGTCCGGGTCGAGTCGGCGTACCCGCCAGGAGGGCTCGACCGGGGGCACGGGGGTGCGGCTCATGGTCCTGACCTACCCGGGACGACGACGACTCAGACCTGCCCCGCGGGGACCTGCTGTCCGGCTCGGACCTGTCGCCCGGCTCGGACCTGACCGCAGGTCAGCGGGTCCACCGGCGGAGCCGACGGAACATCAGTGCGCTACCGGCGACCAGGGCGGTGCCGACGGCCAGCCCGGCCCAGAGCCGCCCCGAGGTCGAGTCGTCCTGGCCCCCGGCGGGCTGAGCGGTCCAGCGGGTCTGCTGCCGGGGTGCGGTGAAGCCGAGATCGGTGCCGGCGCCGTCGGTGTCGTCGGCCTGGCTGCTGCCCGGTGCCGGGCCGAAGCCGGCCACCCCCGGCGAGACCTGGTCGTCCAGGGGGTTGCGCGGCACCGACGGTACGTCGGTGGTCAGCGCGGCGACCGGATCGACCAGACCGTAGCCGAACCGGTCGTCCCGCCCGGGTGGGCCGATGTCCCGGGCGGTGCTGATCAGGCGGTTGACCACGTCGCCGGCCGACATCTGCGGGTACTTCGCCCGGATCAGCGCGGCCGAGGCGGAGACCAGCGGCGCGGCGAAGCTGGTGCCCTGCACCCGCCAGTAGCCACCCGGACGCGCACCGACGAGCCCACTCGCCGGCGCGGTGAGCACGGTGGCCGGGCCGGTGATCGACCCGGACCAGAGCTGCTCGGTGTCGCGCTCCAGGCCGGCGACCGCGATCACGCCGGGCTCCCGCGCCGGGTACCAGACCTTGCTGCTGGTCGAGGTGGCGACGTTGCCTGAGCAGGCGACGACCACCACGTCCCGGGCGAACGCGTAGTCGACCGCAGCGGCCAGGGCGGCGCTGTCGCCGCTGCCACCGAGGGAGAGGTTGATCACCCGGGCGCCGTTGTCGACGGCCCATCGCACTCCCTTGGCGACGATCAACGCGTCGTCGTACCGGTTGTCCGCGTCGAGGACCCGGACCGGCAGGATCTTCGCCTCCGGGGCCAGGCCTACCGCCCCCTGCCGGTCGTCGTGCCGTCCGGCGATCAGGCCGGCCACCGTCGTGCCGTGACCGACCGGGTCGGGGCTACCGCCCCCGCCGGGGCTGACCAGGTCGAGACCGGGCAGCACCTGACCGGCCAGGTCGGGGTGACCACCGTCCACCCCGGAGTCGACCACCGCCACGGTGACGCCCCGGCCGGTCGACGTACGCCAGGCGGTCTTCGCCCCCAGCGCGTCTAGTTGCCACTGCTCGTCGCGGACGTGGTCGACCCGGCGCGGCGTGTCCACCGGGGCGAACGCCACCGGCAGCGTGGTCGGCGCAGCGAGGGTCGAGGCCGGGGGCAGGGTGGTCGGCGGAGCGAGCGCGGTCGGTACGGCGATGGTGGTCGCGGGTCGGTGGAGGGGCGCGGCCCCGGCCACCGGGGCCGCGCCGGTGACACCGACGACAGCCACCGCGACGCCGAGCAGCAACCGGCCGGCCGTCCGGCCGGCCACGGCGACGCGGTCCGGCCGACCCGGGGTCAGGACGCTGGTGACCGTGGCGCGTCGGGACGCTGCCGAACGGCCGTGCCGAGTCCCAGTCACATTCTCAGCCATTCATCGCGACAGAAGCTTGATCCTCGGAGATTACCCAATTCCCCGCTCCGGTCGGGGCGAACCGCGGACAAGCCCGCCCGGCGGGTCGGCCAAGCCCGCGCCACGGGCCGGTCGGCGGGTCGGCCCGGCCCACGCCGGGGTACCGGTCAGGGTGGGGGCAGGTGCGCCAACTGCACCAGCCGTACGCCCTCCCGGCGGGTGACCAGCCGGCCGCGTCCGGGCGGCAACGGCCCGGGACGCACCGAGCCGACCAACGCCCCCTCGTCCGGGCTGCCGCTCATCACCAGCCCGGCGGTGGAGAGCTCCCGGAGTCGTTGCACGATCGGTTCGAACTGGGCCCGGGCGGCCCCGCCGGACCGCCGGGCCAGCACCAGGTGCAGCCCGACGTCCCGCGCCTGGGGCAGGAACTCCACCAGGGCGCGGAGCGGGTTCGTCGGCCCGCCGGCCACCAGGTCGTAGTCGTCCACCAGCACGAACAACTCCGGCCCGGACCACCAGGACCGCTGGCGCAGCTGCGCCGGGGTGACCTCCGATCCGGGGATGCGGTCCTGCAGGTAGCCGGCGGAGGACTCCATCAGGTCGGTGGTGTGTGGCGCGGCCGTGCCGTACCCGATCAGGTGTGGCAGTTCGTCGATCACCCCGAGCAGGCTGCGCCGGTAGTCCACCAGGATCACCCGGGCCTGTTCCGGGGTGAAGCGCCGGGTGATCGAGGTGGCCAGCGCCCGCAGGAACGAGGACTTGCCGCACTCGGCGTCACCGAAGACCACGAAGTGCGGCTCGGCGGCGAAGTCCAGCAGCACCGGCCGCAGGTCCGCCTCGGCGATCCCGACCGGCACCTGCAGACCGCGCGCGGAGGTCACCGGCAGCTCGGCGTAGGGAAGCACCGGCGGTAGCAGCCGGACCGGTGGCGCGGAGGGTCCCGCCCAGGCGGCGGCAACCGCCTCGACCACCTCGGCGGTCTCCCCACCGGCACCGGCCAGCCGGGGCAGTGCGGTCAGGAAGTGCAGGCTCTCGGCGGTGATGCCCCGCCCCGGCGTACTCTCCGGCACGTTCGCCGCCGCCCGGCGGGCCACCATGGAGTCCGACGGATCGTTGAGCCGCAGCTCGATCCGGGAGGCGAACAGGTCCCGGATGGCGGGCCGGAAGTCGATCCAGCGTACGGCGGTGGCCACCACGTGCACCCCGTACGACAGGCCCCGGGTGGCCAGGTCGGTGATCAGCGGCTCCAGGTCGTCGTACTCGCCGCGCAGCGTGCTCCAGCCGTCGACCACCAGGAACACGTCGCCGAACGGATCGGTCACCGGCTGCCCGGCGGCGGCCGTCGCCGAGCGCCGCCGTCGGTAGGCGGCCATCGACTCGACGCCCAGCTCGGCGAAGATCCGCTCCCGGTCGGTCAGCACGGTGACCAGCTCGCCGACGGTACGCCGGACCGCGGTCGGGTCGGTGCGGCCGGTGACCCCGCCGACGTGCGGCAGGCCGCGCACCGCCGCCAGCCCGCCGCCGCCGAAGTCCAGACAGTAGAGCTGGGCCTCGGCCGGGGTGTGGGTCAACGCCAGCGCGCATACCAGGGTACGCAGCAGGTTGGACTTGCCGCTCTGCGGCGCACCCACCACCGCCACGTGCCCGGCCGCGCCGTCCAGCGCCAGCCAGAGCAGATCCCGGCGCTGCTCGTACGGCTTGTCGACGATTGCCACCGGCACCTGGAGGGCGCCGTGCAGCTCGGGGTTGCCGAAGGTGAGGCCCCGGGCCGGGTCGGCGCCGGCCGGGCCGAGCAGCTCGTCGAGGGCGGGTGGACTGCCCAGCGGTGGCAGCCACACCTGGTGTGCCGGCGGACCCTGCCCGGCCAGCCGGTCGACCAGCACGTCGAGCAGACTCTCCGTACCGGCCTCGTCGACGACGCCGGTGGGCACCGGATCGGCCGGCTCGGGCACCGGCACGTGATGGGTGGAGAAGGCGAGCAGGCGGGGGGCCGCGGTCCCACCGGCACCCGCTGTCGGGCTCCGGCGGCGCAGGGTGCCGGAGACGTACGCGGCCTTGAACCGGATCAGCGGCTCGGTGCCGAACCGCAGGTAGCCGTGCCCGGGGGAGCGGGGCAGCTCGTGCGCGTCGGGCACGCCGAGCACCGTGCGGGACTCCAACGCCGAGAAGGTCCGCAACCCGATCCGGTACGACAGGTGGGTGTCCAGGCCCCGTAGCCGGCCCTCCTCCAGGCGCTGGCTGGCCAGGAGCAGGTGCACCCCCAGCGACCGTCCCAGCCGGCCGATCTGCACGAAG
Organism: Micromonospora sp. WMMA1923; assembly: GCF_049179195.1. Lineage (NCBI taxonomy): Bacteria > Bacillati > Actinomycetota > Actinomycetes > Micromonosporales > Micromonosporaceae > Micromonospora > Micromonospora sp. WMMA1923. The sequence continues at coordinate 5,301,393 of NZ_JBMHLZ010000001.1, read as the reverse complement.
AGGTCGATGAAGTCCGGCTTGGCCGACAGCAGCTCGGAGAACTCGTCGCAGACCAGCAGCAGCGACGGCAGCGGGGCCAGCGGGGTGCCGGCGGCCCGGGCCCGTTCGTAGTCCCGCAGGCTGGCGAAGTTCCCGGCCCGACGCAGCAGCTCCTGCCGGCGTACCAACTCGCCGTTGATCGCGTCGACCATCCGGTCGACCAGGGGTAACGCGTCGGCCAGGTTGGTGATCACCGCGGCGGTGTGCGGCAGGCGGTCGAACGAGGCGAAGGTGGCCCCGCCCTTGAAGTCGACAAGCACCACGTTGAGCTGCTCCGAGCTGTGCGTGGCAGCCAACCCGAGCACCAGGGTGCGCAGCAGTTCGGACTTGCCGGAACCGGTCGCCCCGATGAGCAGCCCGTGCGGCCCCATGCCGTCCTGCGCGGACTCCTTCAGGTCGAGCTCGATCGCGCCCCCGTCGGCACCCACCCCGATCGGCACCCGCAGCCGGTCCCGGGCCGGCCGGGGCGCCCAGCCCTGCTCGGTGGTGAAGCTCTCCGGGTCGCCGATGCCGAGCAGTTCGGGCAGGCCCAGCTCGGCGCCGGACGGGGCGTCCGGTCCGCGCACCGCGCCGGCCAGCCGGAGCGGGGCCAGGCGCCGGGCGATCGCCTCGGCGTCGACCGGTTCGAGCCGGTCGGCGGTGCCGACCTCGGCGTGGCCGTCGGCGGAGACCGAGTGCAACCGGCCGCCGCGCAGCTCCAGCAGCAGCGCGAACCGGTCCAGCAGGCGCGGTGGCGGGGTGTCCAGGTCGAGCACGGTGACCGCGTCGATGCCGCCGTCACCGGTCAGGTCGGTGGCCCCGGTCAGGTCGGCTCCGTCGAGCACCACCACCACGTGCGGCCCGTCGGTGACCGGTCCGGTCGGGCTGAACCGGGACCGGGCGGACAGTACGTCGCCGAGCAGCCGTTCCAGCTCGGCGACGGAGCTGGTGACCAGCCGTACCGGACCGAGCGCGTCGAGGCGGTCCGGATGGTGCGCGTGCGGCAGCCACTTGATCCACTCCCAGCCGGCCCGCCGCTCCGGCCCGGCGCAGACCGCGACGAGCAGCTCGTCCGGGGCATGGAAGACGGCGAGCTGGATCAGCATGGCCCGGGTCAGTGCCTGGGCGTCGGTGGTCCCCGCCGCCCGGCGGTCCGGCCCGCCGACGGCCGTCTCGCCCCGCCCGGACGAGCCCCCGGCCGGTGCGTCCCGGACGAAGACCCGGGCGAAGCTGCGTAGCGAGAGCGCCACCGGCAGGTCGGGCACCACCGAGTACGCGTCGAGGAACCGCCGCAGCGCCCCGGCGGTCATCGGCTCCAGCTCCTCAAGCGGGCGGGTGACCGGTGGGATCAGTGGCGTGGCCAGCGTCTGCGGACCCACCGCCACCCGGACCACGGCGAAGTCGGGGTCGGTCGGCCGGCGTTCCCAGACCCGGTGACTGTCCACCGTGGACCAGAGTCGCCCCGGGTCGGGATGCCGGTAGTAGAGCCCGGACCGTTGGGCGCCGGCGGTCTGCCGGACCCGTCGGCGCAGCGTGGCCAGGTGGCGCAGGTACTCGCGGCGGGCGGCCATCATCTCGGACTTCTTCGGCGTGCCCGAGGCGGCACCCCACGAGGTGGCCAGCATGGCCACCGAGGAGAGCCCGAACATGCCGCCGACCACGTACGAGTACGCGCCCCCGCCCCGGCCGAACATCATCGCCATCGCGACCGTGCCACCCAACATCGGCAGCACCATCAACATCTGCTGCCAGCGCCCGCCGGTGACCGCCGGGATCTCCGGAGGCGCCTCGACCGGCAGCTCACCGACCGGGATCTCGGGCGCCGGCCGCCGGGGCGGTCGCTTGATGACGACAGTGGACACTCGATCCTCCCCCACAGCGCTCGGTAACCCGAGCCTGGCTCATCGTAGGTAAAGTCCTGTCGTCCGCGCAGCCGCCGCCCTCGTCCCGTATGGAGATAAGTCGATGTCAATCGGGCTGGCCCGGGTCACGATCAGCGCACCCCGACGCCGGTTGGACGTGGCCCTGCCGGAACAGGCGCCCCTGGCCGAGTTGTTGCCGGAGGTGCTCCGACACGCCGGTGAGGGCCTGGCCGACGAGGGCGAACGACACGGCGGCTGGGTGCTGCGACGGACCGACGGCACGGTGTTGCAGACCGCCCAGGCCCTGCTCCCGCAGGGGGTACGCGACGGTGAGGTGCTGCACCTGGTGCAGGCCCGGGCGCAGTGGCCCGAGCTGGAGTACGACGACGTGGTGGAGGCGATCGCCGACGGGGCGCGGCGGCGCGGCGGCGCCTGGTCGCCCGGTGCCACCCGGACGGCCACCCTGGTCGGGGCGGGGGTTCCGCTGGTGGCCGGGCTGGTCGCCGTCCTGGTGCCAGCGCCGGGACAGCCGGGCCGGTGGCCGGTCGCGCTCGCGGTGGCGGTACTGCTCACCCTCGCCGGTACGGCGGCCTCCCGCGCGTACGGCGACGCCGCGTCCGGGGCGACGCTCGGCGGGTACGCGCTGCCGTACGCCTTCGCCGCCGGTGCCCTGGCGGTCAGCTCCGGCGACCCGGTCGGCCCGGTTCCCCTGCTGCGCTGGCTCGGCGCGCCCGAACTGCTGGCCGGTACGGTGACGTTGTTGCTGGTCGCGGTGCTCGGTCTGGTCGGCGTGGCCGCCCGACTCCGGGTCTTCGTGGCCGGGGCGACCGTCGGCCTGGCCGGCGCCCTCACCGCCCTCGGCGGGCTCTTCCTCGCCCCGGCGTCGACCGCGGCGGTGCTGCTCTGCGTACTGGTCCTCGCCATCGGCGCGTTACCGCTGCTGGCCATCCGGTTCGGCAAGCTGCCGCTGCCGCCGATCACGCTGCCCACCGGCACGGCCGACGGCGAACGGGCCCGGGACCTGCCGGACCGCTCCCGGGTGCACGCGGCGGTGGCCCGTACCGAGGAGATGCTGGCCGGCCTGCTGATCGGGCACGCCGTCCTGGCGGTCGCCGCGGCGTCGGTGTTGGCCACCGCGGGCGGGGGTGCCGGGCTGCTGCTGGTGGCGGTCGGGTCGGCCGTACTGCTGCTGCGCTGCCGGCTCTTCGTGGCGCTGCGTCACCGGGTGCCGACGATCACCGCCGCGCTGGCCGGGGCGGCCGTGCTCGGCGTGGTGCTCGCCCAGCGCGCCGGTGCCACCGGACTGACCGGGCTGGCCATCGCCGGCCCGGCGCTGGCCCTGGTCACCGTGGCGGCGGGCAGCACGTACGCACGCCGGCCGGTGTCGCCGTACCTGGGCCGGATCGCGGACCTGACCGACACGGCGCTGGTGGTCTCGGTGGTGCCGGTGGCCTGTGCGGTGCTGGGCCTCTACGAGCGCGCCCGCGGGTTGCTCGGCTGAGCGGCCCACGGGCGCGGTCGGACGGGCACCGGAGTGCCCCGGGTGGTCAGTGGGTGGCCTCGCCGCGCGCTTCGGCCTCCTGCTGGCGTCGGTAGGACGCCTGGATCTCCGCCTCGGCCTCCACGCGGCCGACCCAGGTGGCGCCCTCCACCGACTTGCCGGGCTCCAGGTCCTTGTACACCTCGAAGAAGTGCTGGATCTCCAGCCGGTCGAACTCGCTGACGTGGTGGATGTCGCGCAGGTGCTCCTGACGCGGGTCCTCGTAGGGCACGCAGAGGACCTTGTCGTCGCCGCCCTTCTCGTCGGTCATCCGGAACATACCGATCGCGCGGCACCGGATCAGACAACCCGGGAACGTCGGCTCGGGGACCAGCACCAGCGCGTCCAGCGGATCGCCGTCCTCGCCCAGGGTGCCCTCGATGAAGCCGTAGTCGGCCGGATACTGGGTCGACGTGAAGAGGGTGCGGTCCAGCCGGATCCGGCCGGTCGCGTGGTCCACCTCGTATTTGTTGCGGTGACCCTTGGGGATCTCAACCGTGACGTCGAAATCCATCTCACGCTCCCTCGTTTGCCCACGCTGGCCAACGGAACCAGTCGCGCCCCCGGTCGGATGAATGCCCACCCGCCGGCTCCGGACGCCACATAGTGTTCGGACCGAAGTAGTGTCACCCAAGCCGATTTTGCACCGGGGAGGAGGGGGCCGTGGGGAGGGAAGATTCACACTACCGCCCGGAGGGGCCGGATGGGCGGCGGACCGGTCGGCCAGGGGCCGGCGGGGTGACCGGCCGGGTCCCGGTCCCGGAGGCGAACGTTCCCCGGGTGGCCCAACCGATGCCCGGACCGGCAGTCGGGGCCTCGACCGGCCCCGCCCCGACCGGGCCGAACGGCGGCACCTCCACCGGTACGGGCCCGACCGGTGGCGCCGGTCGCGACCTTCCCCCGCCGCCGATCTACCGGCCGCCGGGAGCACCCCCCGCAGGGTCGGCGGGCAGCGCCGACCGACCGCCCGGCACCGGCTCCGGGTACGCCGACGCACCCGGGGTGACCGCCGCGCCGCCCGATGCCGGCCCGCCGGGTCCGGCGCCCCGCCGGCGGGGCCGTCGGTTGCTCGTCCTGGCGGGGGTGCTGCTGCTCGTGCTGGCCGGTGCCGGAGTGGTGGTGACCCGCCCCGGCCCGGTCGCCGGCTGGCTGGGCGACGAGGTCGCCGCCCCCACGCCGGGTGCCACCACCGAGCCGCCACCGGCCGCGGTGCTCACCGGCCTCGACCCGAACGCCGCCGAACCCACCCCGGACGGGGTACGCGCCGCGTTGGCCCCGCTGGTCGGCGCGCCCGCCCTGGGTAGCCGGGTCAACGTGTCGGTGACCGACGTACGGACCGGGCAGACGCTGTACGGCCAGGGCGCCGACGACGGCACCGTGCCGGCCTCGGTGGCCAAGCTGGTGACCGCGGTGACCGTGCTCGCCGCCCGTGGCCCGGCGTACCGGATCCCCACCCGGGCCGTGGCCGGGCCGAACGAGGGTGAGGTGGTGATCGTCGGTGGCGGCGACCCGACCCTGGCCGTCGACGACGACGGCTTCTACCCCGGTGCCGCCCGGCTGGACGAGCTGGCCGAGCAGGTCAGGCAGGCGTTGGGCGGGGTCGCCGCGACGAAGGTGATCGTCGACTCCAGCCTCTACTCGGGCCCCAAGTACGAGCCGGGCTGGGACGACGACATTCCCACCGGCGGCTACGGCGGCGCGGTCACCGCCCTGATGACCGACGGCGCCCGCAAGGACCCGGTACGCGCCCGCAAGGACCTGGCCGCCGGCAACGGTGGTGCCGAACGGGTACCCGAACCCGACCTGGCCGCCGGCCGCGCCTTCGCCCGGTTGCTCGGGGTACCGGGCGACGCGGTGCAGCGGGGTAGCTCCCCTGCTCCGGGCGGGACCGACGCCGGCACCCCCGGACCCGGTGCCGAGCTGGGCACGGTCGAGTCACCGCCGGTGATCCGGCTGGTGGATTTCATGATCAGCGACAGTGACAACCTGGTCGCCGAGGCGCTGGCCCGTCAGGTCGCGCTGGCCCGCAGTCAGCCCGCCTCGTTCGTCGGCGCGGGGGCCGCGATGGACGAGGTGGTGGGCGAGTTGGGGCTGCCCGCCGACGAGCTCGCCCTGGCCGACGCCAGCGGGCTGTCCCGGAGCAACCGGATCAGCCCGTCGCTGCTCACCGATCTGATCGCGCTGGCCGGTAACGGCAGCCGCCCGGAGTTGGCCGCCATCTTTGCCGGCCTGCCGGTCGGCGGCTGGTCCGGCACCCTGCTCAGCCGGTACGACTCGGCGGTGACGAACACCGGCGCCGGGGTGGTCCGGGCCAAGACCGGCACGCTGACCGGGGTGCACGCGATCGCCGGGCTGGTGACCACCGCCGACGGCCGGCTGCTCAGCTTCGCGGTCCTCACCGACCGGGCGCCGGCGGACACGATCGAACAGACCCGGCTGGCGCTGGACCGGATAGCGGCGGCCCTGGCCGGCTGCGGCTGCCGCTGACGGTCGCGGTGGAGTCGGCTGCGGCTGCCGCTGATCCGATGGCGGTGGAGCCGGCTGCGGCTGCCGCTGAGCCGGTCGTCGTCGCTTCGGCAGCTCCGGGTCGGTGGTGTGCGGCCCGGGTACGGTGGGGTGCATGGCGCAGTTCGTGGACTGGGATCTGGCCGCTGCGACGGCGGGGGCGTTGAGCAAGTCCGGCCCCCGGGTGTCGTACGCCGAGGCCACCGACGTGGTCGCGGACCTGCGGCGGCTGACCGACGAGGCGGCGGAGCACGTCGCCGACTACACCGGGTTGCGTTCGCAGGTGACGCACCCACCGGTACGGGTGGTGGACCGCCGGGACTGGGCGGCGACGAACATCGCCGGGCTGCGTGAGGTGATCACCCCGCTGGTGAGCCGCCTCTCCGGGGACAAGGCACCCGGGGCGCTGACCGAGGCGATCGGTTCCCGGCTGACCGGGGTGCAGGCCGGCACGGTGCTGGCCTATCTCTCCGGCCGGGTGCTCGGGCAGTACGAGGTCTTCTCCGCCGACCCGGGCCAGCTCCTGCTGGTGGCGCCGAACATCGTCGAGGTGGAGCGCAAACTCCAGGCCGACCCGCGTGACTTCCGGCTCTGGGTCTGCCTGCACGAGGTGACCCACCGCACCCAGTTCACCGCCGTGCCGTGGATGCGGGCGTACTTCCTCGGCGAGGTGCAGGCCTTCGTCGACGCGTCCCAGGACAGCGAGCACCTGATGGAGCGGCTGCGCCGGGGGGTCTCCACCCTCGCCGACGCGATCCGCGACCCGGAGAGCCGCACCAGCGTGCTGGACATCGTGCAGACCCCGGCCCAGCGGGCCGTACTCGACCGGCTGACCGCCCTGATGACCCTGCTGGAGGGGCACGCCGAGTTCGTGATGGACGGGGTCGGTCCGGCGGTCATCCCGAGCGTCGAGCAGATCCGGTCGTCGTTCAACCGGCGCCGTGAGGCGGGCAACCCGCTGGAGAAGGCCCTCCGCCGGTTGCTCGGCGTGGAGGTCAAGATGCGTCAGTACGCCGAGGGGCGCAAGTTCGTGCACGGCGTCGTCGAGCGGGTCGGGATGGCCGGTTTCAACAAGATCTTCAGCTCGCCGCTCACCCTGCCCCGGCTGGAGGAGCTGGGCGATCCGGACGCCTGGGTCAACCGGGTGTACGGGCCGGCCGGCCCGCTTCCCGCGGCCGGCTGACCAGACCGTCGTGGCCACGCTCGCCCCGCCGGTGGCCGCGATCCGGGTGGCGGTCCGGCAGGCCCTGTCCGGGTTGCCCGGCGACGGCCCGGTGCTGGTCGCCTGCTCCGGGGGCGCGGACTCACTCGCCCTGGCCGCGGCCACCGCCTTCGTGGCACCTCGACTGGGCCGTACCGCCGGGTTGGTGACGGTCGACCACGGCCTGCAGGCGGGCTCCGCCGAGCGGGCCGACGCGGTCGCCGACTGGGCCGGCCGGTACGGCTTCACCCCGGTCGAGGCGGTACGGGTCGAGGTGACCGGCCCCGGTGGCCCCGAGGCGGCCGCCCGGCAGGCCCGCTACCGGGCGCTGGTCGAGGTGGCCCGGCGACACACGGCGGCCGCGCTGCTCACCGGACACACCCGGGACGACCAAGCCGAGACGGTACTACTGGCGCTGGCCCGCGGGGCCGGCCCGCGCGGGCTCGCCGCGATGCCGGTCCGCCGGGACCTCGACGGGGTGCCGCTGCTACGACCCTTGCTCGACGTGAGCCGCGAGCAGACCCAGGCCGCCTGCGCGGTCCTCGGGCTGCGTCCCTGGGCGGACCCGCACAACACCGACCCGTCGTACGCAAGGGCCCGGGTACGCGCCGACGTGCTGCCGGCGCTGGTCCGGGCGCTCGGCCCGGCGGTGGTGGACAGCCTGGCCCGGACGGCCCGGCAGCTCGCCGCCGACACCCTCGTGCTCGACGAACTGGCCGCCACGGCACTTGCGGACATCCGGGACGCCGGGGACGGACTGTCGGTTACCGCCCTGACGGCTCTCGCCCCGGCGGTGCGCAGCCGGGTCCTGCACGCCTGGGCCCGGGAACTCGGAGCCCCCGCCGCCGCTCTGTCGCACCGGCATGTCGCCGCGCTCGACGCGTTGGTGACCGCCTGGCGGGGCCAGGGGGCGGTCCATCTGCCGGGTGGTCTGCGGGTGGTCCGACGTGACGGGCGGCTCGTCGTCGAAGACCGGTGATTCCGGGTCGTCGGTCGGCGACCTCGACGTCCGGTTTTCCGGGGAGTCTTAGGGTGATTCAGGGCCGAATGTCGGGCTCGTGGGGCCGGAATGGGTGCGGGCCGGGGGTCGTTACACCCTGCGTACGACCGAGTAGCTCGGCGGTTCGGCCTGCGGGCCGGGCCGGGTGGGCCCGCCGGGGAATGACGGTGGGTGGTCGGTCGTTACATCTGGACCCGGCGCGGTGAGCGGGGTTCTTCTCTGCTCCCGGTCGGCGGGATCTTTCCCCCTTGTCTTGTTGGTGGGCGCCTCGTGGTGCTCGCATCCGCACCGGTGTTTTTTCCCCCTTGTGGTGTGGGTGTCGACCCCCAGGTTGGAGCTTTCTCATGACCACGATCATTCGTAGGAGTGTGTTGGGTATCGCGGGTCTGGCGGTTGCCGGTGGTCTGGCGGCGGGTCCGCTGAACCATCAGGACGCCACCCCGGTGACCTCGGGTCTGGCTCCGGTGGCTGCGGTGCAGGAGTCGAAGCCGGACACGGCGGCTCTGTTGCCGCATGGTGAGCCGTCGGGTCAGTCGCGTATCGAGTTGAACGACGAGCAGGTGACCAACACGAAGGAGATCATCGCGGCGACGAAGAAGGCCGGGATGGACGAGCGGGCCGCGGTGGTGGCGATCGCCACCAGTTTGCAGGAGTCGAAGTTGGAGAACCTGGGTCATCTGGGTGACCGTAACGATCATGACTCGCAGGGCTTGTTCCAGCAGCGTCCGTCCAGTGGTTGGGGGACGGTGGAGCAGATCACCGATCCGCAGTATGCGACCACGGCGTTCCTGAAGGGCCTGAAGCAGGTCGACGGCTGGGAGGACATGTCGCTGACCAGGGCCGCGCAGACGGTGCAGGTGTCGGCGTTCCCGGACCACTACGCGCAGTGGGAGAAGCAGGCCGCTGACCTGGTCGCCGAGCACTGGAACAGCTGACCCCCGCGATACAGGCTCAAGGCCGACTGGCCGGTACCCCCCATCCGGGGGTACCGGCCAGCGGCGTCTCCACGGTCGGCTGTTCAGCTCGCCGACAGGGCGTCGAGACCGGGCGGTGCGGCGAGCGGTGGCTGGCCACGGTCGCGGAAGGTGCTGCGGTAACTGTGCGGGGTGGCACCCACCCGCCGGACGAAGTGGTGACGCAGCGCCGCCGCGTCGCCGAAACCCGCCCGGCCGGCCACCTGCTCCACGCTCAGCCGGGTCTCCTCCAGCAGTCGGCGGGCCAACAGCACCCGCTGGTTGGTCAGCCAGTCGTGCGCGGTGGTGCCGGTCTCGGCCCGGAACCGACGGGCGAAGGTACGCGGGGACATGCCGGCGCGCTCGGCCATCGCGTCGACCGTGATCGGCCGGTCCAGGTGGCCCATCAGCCATTCCAGTACCGGCTCCAGGGTCGGCGCGTCGGGCGTGGCGGGGATCGGCGCCTCGACGTACTGTGCCTGCCCGCCGTCGCGGTGCGGTGGCACGACCATCCGACGGGCCAGTCGGGTGGCCGTCGCGGAGCCGTACTCCTGGCGTACCAGGTGCAGGCAGGCGTCGATGCCGGCGGCGGTGCCGGCGCTGGTGAGCACCGGGCCGTCGGCGACGTACAGGGAGTTGCACTGGACCTTGGCCCGGGGGTGCAGCCGCTGCAACTCGTCGACGTGCCGCCAGTGGGTGGTGCACACCCGGTCGTCGAGCAGGCCGGCCTGGCCGAGGATGAAGGCGCCGGAGCAGACGCTCAGCACGTACGCGCCCCGGTCGACGGCCCGGCGCAGGGCGTCGAGCACGGCGGTCGGAACGTGAGTGTCGACGAGGTGGGCCGGGACGGCCACCAGGTCGGCGTGCGCCACCGGGCCGAGGTCGGCGTGCGGTGACAGCCCGAAGCCGGACCTGGTCCGCACCGGCCCGCCGTCGACGGTGCAGACGGTGAAGTCGTGGGCGGGAAGACCGTCCTCCGTTCGGTCGGTGCCGAAGACCTCGGCGAGCACGCCGAGTTCGAAGGCGGCGACGTCCTCCAGGGCGATGACCGCTACCGAGTTGAGCATGTGACGAGGGTAACCGCTCGGCTGGCAGAAAATCGAGGATCAGTGGCATCGCTGCCACTTTCGGTGGCACCGGGACCGGCGCAGACTGTCGTCAGACCGGTGCGCACCGGCGGCGAATCCAGGAACCAGTCACGCGAAAGTGAGCGCCGCCATGGAGATCCTCTTCGTTCTGTTCCTCTTCCTCACGCTCGCCGGCGCCTCCGCCCTGGGGTGGACCGTGGACAGCCGCGACTCGGCGGACTGGCACCCGTCTGACGACGGCCGCCGATGGCATCCGGATGCTTGCTGAGTGAAATGTCCGTCATGCTCTTTGTGTTCCGGCGGGGTCGCGCCGAAAGGAGTGGCCCCGCCGACGAGGGGCCGCCGGCATACGGCAGGCTAGGAGCATGGCTGACGGCTCCTGGTACGACGCCGACATCGACCACGTGATCATTTCCGAGGCGCAGATCCGCGAGAAGACCGCCGAGCTGGCCAAGCAGGTCTCGGCGGACTACGCCGGGGTCACCGACGGGCTGCTGCTCGTCTGCGTGCTCAAGGGCGCGGTGATGTTCATGGCCGACTTCGCCCGGGCACTGGGCCGGCAGGGTCCCCCGGCGGAGCTGGACTTCATGGCCATCTCCTCGTACGGCCAGGGCACCACCTCCTCCGGGGTGGTACGCATCCTCAAGGACCTGGACCGGGACATCGCCGGCCGGCACGTGGTGGTCGTCGAGGACATCGTCGACTCCGGGCTGACCCTGAACTGGCTGCTGCGCTACCTGGAGTCCCGCTCGGCGGCGAGCGTCGAGGTGGTGGCCCTGTTCCGCAAGCCGGACGCGGTCAAGGTGCCGGTCCCGGTGAAGTACGTCGGCTTCGACATCCCCACCGAGTTCGTCGTCGGTTACGGGCTCGACTTCGGTGAGCGCTACCGCGAGCTGCCCTACGTCGGGGTGCTGAAGCCCGAGGTCTACGCCCGTAGCTGAACCGCCGGCGCGGTCGACGGCCGTCTCGGAGACGTACAGCGCGCTCTCAGCAGGGCCGGCTAGCGTGGTCACCGGTGGCGGGAAACGGTGATCGTGAGGCTCGACTCGCGTTCGGCCGCGCTCGCCCACCGGTGCGAGCAGCCCCGAAACGCTCGCATCTCGTGCACACGGTGTACCGTCGAATGACCGCGGCACGGCGGTTTCGTGCCCCGGGAGTCGAGGTCGGCCCATAAGGCGGCCCCGGCTGCCGCCCACGCGGCGACACCATCAGACGGTCAGGACGTCGATCAGGAGGATGCGGGCGCCTCGGCGCTCGACGACAGCATGGAACGTACGCGTTTCTTCCGCCGACCGGTGGTCTGGATCATCCTGGTCATCCTCGGCGCCGTTGTGCTCAGTCAGCTGTTCACCGCTGGTCCCAGCTACCACCGGGTGGACACCACCGTTGCGCTGGATCAGCTCAACACGTCCAAGATCAACAAGGTCGTCTTCCAGGACAAGGAACAGACGATCCGGCTCGACCTGGCCGAAGAGGCCGAGTTCGGCGACACCACCACCGACCTGATCGAGGCCCAGTTCCCGTACGAGGCCGGCGAGCAGGTCTGGAACCAGGTCCTCGACGCCAAGGCCAACAACCGGGTGACCGGTCCGGCCGACGTCGAGGTGTCGTCCGACAGCATCTGGGTCAGCCTGCTGGTAAACCTGCTGCCGATCGCACTGCTCGTGCTGCTGCTGCTGTTCTTCATGTCGCAGATGCAGGGCGGCGGCTCCCGGGTGCTCAACTTCGGCAAGTCCAAGGCCAAGATGATCACCAAGGACACGCCGAAGACGACCTTCGCGGACGTCGCGGGTGCCGAGGAGGCCGTCGAGGAGCTGCACGAGATCAAGGACTTCCTGCAGAACCCGGCCAAGTACCAGGCGCTCGGCGCGAAGATCCCGAAGGGTGTGCTGCTCTTCGGCCCGCCCGGTACCGGCAAGACGCTGCTCGCCCGGGCGGTCGCCGGTGAGGCCGGGGTGCCGTTCTACTCGATCTCCGGCTCCGACTTCGTGGAGATGTTCGTCGGTGTCGGCGCCTCCCGGGTCCGTGACCTGTTCGAGCAGGCCAAGACGAACGCCCCGGCGATCGTCTTCGTCGACGAGATCGACGCCGTCGGACGGCACCGTGGCGCCGGCATGGGTGGCGGCCACGACGAACGGGAGCAGACCCTCAACCAGCTGCTCGTCGAGATGGACGGCTTCGACGTCAAGGGCGGGGTCATCCTGATCGCCGCCACCAACCGGCCGGACATCCTCGACCCCGCGTTGCTGCGCCCGGGGCGCTTCGACCGGCAGATCCCGGTCGACGCCCCCGACATGGAGGGCCGCAAGGCCATCCTGCGGGTGCACGCCAAGGGCAAGCCGTTCACCCCCGACGTCGACCTCGACGCGGTGGCCCGCCGGACGCCCGGCTTCAGCGGCGCCGACCTGGCCAACGTGATCAACGAGGCGGCGCTGCTCACCGCCCGTAAGGACGAGCGCGCGGTCACCAACGAGTCCCTCGAGGAGTCGATCGACCGGGTGATCGCCGGGCCGCAGCGCCGGACCCGGGTGATGGGCGACCAGGAGAAGAAGATCACCGCGTACCACGAGGGTGGGCACGCGCTGGTCGCCTGGGCGCTGCCACACGCCGCGCCGGTGCACAAGGTGACGATCCTGTCCCGTGGTCGTTCGCTGGGCCACACCCTGGTGCTGCCCACCGAGGACAAGTACACCCAGACCCGGGCCGAGATGATCGACACCCTGGCGTACGCGCTGGGTGGCCGGGCCGCCGAGGAGTTGGTCTTCCACGAGCCGACCACCGGTGCGGGCAACGACATCGAGAAGGCCACCCAGCTGGCCCGCGCGATGATCACGCAGTACGGCATGAGCTCGAAGCTCGGCGCGATCAAGTACGGCACCAGCGGAGACGAGCCGTTCCTGGGCCGCAACATGGGCCACGAGCGGGACTACTCCGACGTGGTGGCCGCCGAGATCGACGGCGAGATGCGGGCGCTGATCGAGCTGGCCCACGACGAGGCCTGGGAGATCCTGGTCGAGTACCGGGACGTGCTGGACAACATGGTCCTGGAGCTGATGGAGAAGGAGACCCTCTCCACCGCCGACATGGCCCGGATCTGCGAACGGGTGGTGAAGCGCCCGCCGATGGCCCCGTACAACGGCTTCGGCAAGCGCCAGCCCTCCACCGAGCCGCCCGTGCTCACCCCGGCCGAGAAGGACAAGCTGAAGGCCCAGGCACACGCCGACGGCGTACAGGCCACGGTCGGTGGCACCAACTCCCAGAGCAACTCGGACGGCCCGCACTGAGCACCGACGACACGGCGGCCAGCCCCGACACCCCGGGGCTGGCCGCCTCCGCCGTACCCCCGTCGGTCACCGGCCCCACCACCGCGCCGACGGCTGGTCCCGGAAGCTCGTGGGCCGGTGGCTCCGCCACCGAGCCCGACGGCGACGACGCGTTGGACTACATCGCCGCCCGTCTGGTCAACGGCAGGCTGACCGGCCGTCCGGTCGAGGAGGCCATCGACCTCGCCCGCATCGAGAAGGCGGTACGCGAGATCCTCGTCGCGGTCGGCGAGGACCCGGACCGCGACGGCCTCGTGCAGACCCCGGCCCGGGTTGCCCGCGCGTACGCCGAACTCTTCGCCGGCCTGCGGGTCGACCCGGCCCAGGTGCTCACCACCACCTTCGAGGCCAACCACGAGGAGTTGGTGCTCGTCCGGGACATCGACGTGATGAGCCTCTGTGAACACCACCTGCTCCCGTTCCGGGGCAGCGCGCACATCGGCTACATCCCGGGCCCGGACGGCCGGATCACCGGCCTGTCCAAGCTGGCCCGGCTGGTGGAGGTCTACGCCCGCCGTCCCCAGGTGCAGGAACGCCTCACCTCCCAGATCGCCGACCTGCTGATGGAACGACTCGCACCGCGCGGGGTGGTCGTCGTCCTGCAGTGCGAGCACATGTGCATGGCGATGCGCGGCATCCAGAAGAGCGGGGCGCAGACCATCACCTCGGCCGTCCGGGGAGTGCTGCAGCGCGACGCCAAGTCCCGCGCCGAGGCGATGGCCCTGATCATCCCCCGCTGAACCGGGGCTGATCACCGATCGCCGCTCCCCACCGGCGTGGGTCAGCCGGCCAACGTCGCCAGGACCAGCCCGGCCGTGGTCACCACGGCCGGGACCAGGCAGACCAGGGCACCGAAGCGGGGCGTACGGTCCAGTCGCCCCTCCGGCCCGGGGACCACCAGCCGGCGGAGAGCGAACCAGCCGGCGACGAAGGCCACCGCCGGCATGGGCAGCCCGACGACCAACGCCACCACGGTCACCACGCCCGGACCCGCGACCAGGTACAGCAGCACCTGGAGCAGCGGTACGACCAGCGACAGCGGCCCGTACACCAGGACGTTGCGCCACCGGGTCGACCAGAATGCGCCCCGGGCGGCCAACACGCCGTCGGCATCGGCGAGCCAACCCCCGGCGGTACGCAACGCCGCCAGGACGGCCGAGGGGCCCTCCGCCATCGACCGGGTCGACGCCGCCAGCTCCGGCGGTGACGGCGACAGCGACATCGCCGGTACCCCTCGTTCCCGCAGGGTGCGGTGCTGCGCCGTCAACCGGGCGCTGACCCCGGTCAGCTCCTCCCGGGCGGCCTGCACCGACCGGGCCTGCTCCCCGGCGGCGGTCGCCGCGGTCCGGCGTACCCCGTCCAACTGCCGGGCGGCGGCGAGATAGGCGGTCCAGGCGGCGGCCACCGGATCGCCACCGCCGGGCCGCCCGTCGGTGTGCCGGTCCTCACCGGGTCGTTCCTCTTCGGGCCGCTCCGGACGGGCCCGTTCCTCGCCGGCGGGCGAGTGGCTGGCGGGCTGCTCTGCGTCGGGCTGCTCTGCCCCGGTAGCTCGCTCGTCATCGGGGTACCGCCCGTGGCCGGGATGCTCACGCCCCGCCACCGGCACCATCCGGAGACCACTCATCGGCTCACGCCACCTTCTCCTCGTCCTCGGCGGCGAACGGCACCAGCAGGGTGCCCTGCCGGTCCGGGCCGTCCCACAGCATCGCCCGACCCGGGCGGGGCCGCCACTGGACCGGCCGGCCCAACACCCCTGTCAACTGCGCACCCGGCATGTCCACCGCCACCACGGCGGCGAGCTCGCCCAGCTCCGCTTCCGGCCCGAGCAGCGCGGCGAACGACGGCACCGAACGCCACCAACCGAGCAGATGCGTACCGGCCGGTGGCCCCTCCCGCAACAGCGATCGCAGCCACTGCCCGGGCAGCTCGGTCGCCGACGGCACGTCCAACCCGAAGGCCACCAGGACCGTCGGCCCCCCGCCCGGCCACGCCGACACCAGACCGGCCAGGTCGACGATCTCGACGGTGTGCTGCCCGGTCAGGCCACCCGCGAGACCGGCGGCGGCGGCCCTGGCCTCCTCCGTCAGGGCCGCGATGACGAACCGGGCGGTGCCCGGCGGATGATGTGCGGCGGTGGCACGCGCCGCCGTGACCAGGAGCTGCGCCGCCGCCAGGCCGGGGCCCAGGACGGCGAGATTGCGCCCGGCGGCCGGACCCAGCGGCACCGCCACCGTCGAACGGGCGACGTCCACCGCCCGACCCAGCAGTGCTGCCGGTTCGGCGGCCCGACCCAGCAGGGCAGCCCGGTACCGCGGATCGTTACGCAACGAGGGACGCGCGTCACCGGCGAAGACCACCGGGGGAGCCGAACCCTCCGGCCGAGCCGCCCACAGTCGACGACGCAACTCCGTCACCGTCTCCACCGCGTCGAACGGGTCCGGGAAGCGGACCATCCGTTCGTGACCCCGGGTAGCACCCCGTGGGCCACCCAACCCGCCGGCGGTGTTGACCACCGCACTGCCCACCGGCAAGCCCGCCGCGGCGTCGTTGCTCGGCTCCAGGACCGCACCCCCGCCCGGCAACGCCACCCGTACCGGAAACTGCCCCAGCATCGAGTCACGCGATCCGGAGCCGGTGCCCAGCCCCAGATCCCCCTCGCCGGCCAGCAGCAGATGGACCCCGTACGCCCGGCCGGTCCGGGCCAACGTGTCCAGCCGGGCCAGGACGGTGGTGCCGAGGCGGTCCGGTGCCGGCCCGGCACCCGGCTCACCGAAGAGCAGCGGCAGGTTGTCGAGCACGCAGACGATCCGGGGTAGCGCGGTGTGCTCGCGTAGCTCGGCGAACCGTTGCCCACCCGCCCGCTGACCGGCCTCCTCCCGGCGACGTACCTCGGCTTCGAGCTGGTCGAAAAGCTCCAGCACGTACTCCCGGTCGGCCGCGAGCGCGGCAGATCGGACCTGGGGTATCCAGGAACGGTCGCGTTCGGTCTGCAGGAACTCCACGAACGACTCGCCGGGCCCGAGATCGACCAGGTGACAGGCCAACTCCTCGGGGCCGTACCGGGCCGTCAGGCCGAGCAGCACGTTGGTGACGAAGGCCGACCGGCCAGCCTTCGAACGGCCGCTGACCAGCCAGTGCGGGGTCAGCTCGGTGAAGCCCACCGGTACCGGTCGACCACCGGCGTCACCCACCGTGGTGCTGAGCCCCGCCGCCGAGGACACCGACCACAGTGGCGTCTCAGGCTTCGGCAGCAGGCCGGCCAGCGCCAGTCGAGTGCCCGCCTCGACCTGCTCGGCGAGTCGCCGGCAGACCGTCGTCACCAGCTCCACCGGCGGATCCTCGGCCACGAAGACCGGGGTGTTCAGGCCGCCGGACGAACCACCGCCCAGCCCGCCGAAGGAGGTACCCGGCGGGTCACCGATCAACGCGTACCCGTTGCGCAGCGTCACGGTCGTTGCCTGCGGCAACGACGACCTCGCCGTGCTCGGCCAACCGGCCACCACCAGATGCAGTCCGGACGTCCGGCCGGACTCGGCCAACGCCACCAACCGGGCCAGGTCGTCCGGCCCGGTCAGCTCCGGCAGCTTCGCCACCATCACCAGCAGCGTACGGTCGCGACGGCGGTGTCGACCGGCGTCCGGAGCCACCCACTGCTCCGCCTCGGTGAGCACCGCACGCAGGCCGGCCAGGTCCCGCGCGGCCGGCGGCAACAGTCCGGCGTCGGCCAACGCACCGAACGGGGCGAAGACCTCACCCGGCCCGGTCCCGTCCACCGCCCGTACCAGCAGACAACCGGCCGGTGTCGCGGCCAGCAACCGCAGCAGTACGGACCGGAGCAGCCCGGCGACCCGGGGCTCCCGTGCGTCGGTGTCCACGACCAGGTGAGCGGTGCCGAGCAGCGGCACCACAGCGGGAAACCGTGCATCGTCCAGCGGCGCCCCGGTGCCGATCCGTACGAAGGCCGGCGGTCCCTCCCCCGGCGGGGTCTCGGCGGCCAGCGACTCCAGCGACGATCCCGCCCAGCCGGGGGCGAGGACCTCCGCCGCCGAACGGAGCTGGTCCGCAAGTTCGTACTGGCGACGTTGGTCGGCCGGCGCCGGCCGGATCTCGTCCAGCACCTCGGCCGCGGCTGTCACGACGGCAGCCGCTCGCCGGTGCAGGGCGGCGGCGCGACCGGTACGTGCCTTCGGAACGGCCACCGCGTCCACCCCTCTTCCCGAGGCTGGCAAACTCCCTCCCCGAGCAGAGACGGTATCCCAGGCCGAGCCGCTGCTCCGGGACGTGCCACGGCGATGCGCCGGTCTTGTCGCGGATCGGGCCGATCCTCACCGAGCCGATCCGGTCCCTCACGATCCGCTGCATCTGGGGCATTGGGTACGGCGCGTCCAACCGATAGCCTCAGGGGGTGGAATCAGTGCAGCCCCCCGCCGGTTCCCAGGTGTCTCGCGTACCGGCGCAGCGGACCCCGCCCGACGACTTCACGCCGCCACTGGCGACGCCCGCTCCGCAGCGTCCACAGCGGGGCCGCGCCCTGCTCGCGTTGCTGATCGGAGTACTGGCCCTGCTGGCTTCCGGTGGCGCGGCCGCCGGCTATCTCCTGTACGACCGGGCCACCGCCCCGGACCGCAGTGCTCCAGACGTCGTCGTGGACAACTACCTGCGAGCATTCCTCGTAGACCGAGATGACACTAAAGCCAGTGTGTTCATGTGTGAGCAAAAACCAGACCTCACTGCTGTCAGTGTACTACGTCAAGAAATCCTAGACCGTGAGGTCAGATTCGATGTGACGGTAAGGGTGAGTTGGGGACCCTTGTCTCTTGCCGATAACGGTCAAGGGCAGAGTGTCGCTACGACGTTGACCGTCTCTAGCTCGGCGAATGGCGAGCCACGTAGCAGTCGAAGAGAAAACTGGCAGTTTGATGTGACCGACGATCCGGATGGCTGGCGTGTTTGTGGCGGTAGAAAGTTGAGCTGAGTCCTTTATTCGATCCAAAGTAGATGTACGGGTACTTCGAGAGTGGTGGGCGGCTGGCCACGCCAAGCCCAGCGGTACCACTCCATCTCCGGCGTAACCCGCACGCAGATGTCACCGTCGGTGCCTGAATAACTCTCGGTCACCGCACGCAGATCACGATGTTCGGTGGCCCCTTCGACGTGGACGACCCGGCGTCCGGTCACCGAATCCGCTTCGAAGACCGGGACCGGTGCGCGGTGAGCAGGCGAATCAAGAGAGACGAGACGCACGGAGGACTCGCTCTGGTGGGTGCTTGCCGAGGGACGACTGTCGAGCGTCTCGACCCAGACCCGCTCGACCGGCACCAGTGGAGCGAACACCTCGATCTGCTCGTCCTCGGCCCGATACCATTCGTGCTCCGGGATCACCGGCACGTAGGTGCGACTGGACTGCACGACCTGCTCGTCGGCGCGTAGGTCATTCCGCCAGCCCAATCCGGGTAGGCCTATCGAGACCCGTTTGCCACGAAGGTCACGCCGACCGGTGGCCGGCACGATCTGGATCGGCCTCGGCGGGTGTGGTGCCCAGTCCGGGTGGTCGGCGAACGGGTCCGGCAAAGGCCCGGTCATCGTTGTCGCTGCCTCACGCCGCCCCCTTCAGCGGAGCACCCCGTTCCCGCATGAAGGGCACCGGGTCGACGGCTCCGGCACTGGACCGGTCGGAGCGGACGTGCACCTCGAAGTGGAGGTGCGGCCCGGAGGAGTTTCCGCTGCTGCCGACCTTACCGATCACCTGACCAGCCTTGACCCGCTGGTCGACCCGGACCTCCGGCCGCTCCACCAGGTGACAGTAGCGGGTGATGTTTCCGTTGGCGTGCAGGATGTCGACGAACCAGCCGCAGCCGCCCTTGTTGGGCCAGCCGTCGACGTCACAACTGAGACGACCGGCCCGATCCGGATCGCAGCGGGAGACGAGAACCCGGCCGCCGGAAGCGGCACGGATCAGCGTCCCCTTGGGCGCGGCGATGTCCACCCCGTTGTGGCTGGGTCGTTGGCTGGTCCGGAAGCCGGAGCCGACGCCGCCCGGGATCGGGGCGGTCCAGCCCGAGGCGGCGATCTGTCCCCGGGCGGCGGAGTTGCAGACGGCCTGGTCCGCGACCCGGACGGTGCGGGCCGCCCCACCGGCAAGAGCATCGACGATGCGGCTCGCCGTCTCCTCGTGTTTCGCGTACGCGTCGGGAAAGGCGCTGATCTGTACCCGTTGCGCGGCATCGGTAAGTGACCGCTTCTCCCAGTTCGGCACCTGGATCAGCTTCTCGTAGAACTTACGGGCCGAGTAGGAGGGGGTCATCCGCTGCTTGACCGATCCCCAACCGGGGCGCTGCTGGAACAACCCCACCGAGTCGTGGTCCCGGCCGACCGCCTCGTGCGGCAGGGCCAGGGACTCCGGCACGGTGGAGTTCGCGTAGTTCTTCAACCCGGACTCCTGGATGGCGGTGGCGATGGCGATCACCCAGCCACGGGCCGGCACCTTCATGTCCTGACCGACCTTGATGATGATGGCGGCGTTGCGCAGCTGCCGCTCTCCGTAGCCGGCGGACCTCGGCATCCGGCCGGTCGCATCGACCTTGTGGTCCGGCCCGCACGCCGACTGACTCTCCACCCGCTCCTCCGCCGCGTCACCGCTGAGCTCGGTGAGGAAGAAGGCTCCGGCACCACCTGTGCAGCAGAGCAGGGCCAGGGTCGCCGTCAGGGCGGCACTCAGGGCACCGAGCCGAATAGGCCGGTTCCGGCTCGGCTGCCCCGAACCCCAGTTCGCATCGCTCATGCCCGCTCCCAGTCCACGGCATCCACCAGCCACCGTCCGTCCGGTGCCACCAGTTCAAGCCGGAGTTGTCCCGAGTCGAGGGGAATCAGCAGCTCGACGAAGGACTCGTGTCGGGGTCGCATGGTGGGTCGACCGACTACCCGCTCTGCTGGCACCGCGGCCGGGTCGGCTCCGGCCAGCTTCTCGGTCAGCTCCGGAGTCGACAACGGCCGCAGGTCCGCCTGCCACTGGTCCGCGGTGACGTCAGGCCCCCCGAGCCAGATGGCGGTGAACCGGTCCGCGGTCTGTTCCGGGGTCAGCTCGCCAGGGCTGGTGACCGGCGCGGGCGGATCCGGGACATCGATGACACCGTCGTCACCGACCGAGGGATCCACGGTGGTGATCGGCCGGGCGGGACCGCCGCTGAGTCCCGAGGTGGCATCCGTGCTCCCGGCCACCAGCCGGGCGGTGGCGATCACACCGAGCACGAGGACGGCGATGACCAGTGCGGCTCCCGCCCGGGACCGCAACACCCGGGTGAACATGAACTCCACCGCCCGGCGCATCGCCCTCACCGAGCCTCGGAGCGCACCCGCGGAGCGGGTGTGGCCGCTTGGGTGCGGTCGGTCGACCCGGGCCGGTAGATCGCGAACGACGGGGTCTCCTCGGGCACGTCCGGCTCCTGCCAACTGGCGGGCTGGCGTCGACGGGGACGTGGGGCGACCCTGGAAGGCCGATCCGGCTGCTTCGCAGGCTCGGTCGCTTCGTCGGGACGCTCCCGTCCGTCCGGCCGTTGCCGCTCGGTGGCGGGCTTGCCGGTGTGGGCGGGGTCTTCCCGGCGGGCTTCCGGTCGGACGTTGGACGGCGCGACGACCACCGTCCGTTGGCGACCGGCGGTCGGCTCGGCGGTGCCACCGGGCTCCGCCACGTCCAACCGGGCCGCGGTCCGCATGTCGCGGAAGAACCGCCGATGCCAGGACCCGGCCGAACTGACCGCCTCGCTGCTGTCCTTGCCCCCCAACTGGGTGATCCGCCGGTACGGCCGCAGCAGGAGCCAACCGACCACCCCGCTCAGCCAGACCAGCACCACCTGGAGCCAACCCGGCAGGGTGGGGGTGCTCATGATGAGATCCACCGCGAAGAGGTAGATGGCGGCACCGGTACCGAAGATGGCGATGTTGAAGACGGCGGCCACGACGGCGTTGCCCAGCCGCCGGAGTCCGGCACTCGCCGGACGCAGCAGGCCGAGCGTGCCGAGGATCGGCGCGGCGATGACCGCCCAGCGGAAGATCAGGAAACCGAGCAGCACCAGCACCGAGGCGGTGAGGTCGAACATCGCAAAGAGCAGGGCCGCGAGGACCGCGATGAAGCCGGCACCGACCCGGTCCATGTCCCGTACCCCTTGCAGGTACTCGTACGCCTCCGGGTCCTCGGTCTTGATCTGCGCGGCCACGGTCATCCACTGCCGCTGCTTGGCCTTGACGGTCGCCTCACGTGTCCGCGGGTTGGCCCGCAGCCTCTCGGCTTCTTCCCAGGACAGCGACTTCGCGTCATACAGAGCTCGTCCGTACCTCTTCGCGGTCTCACTGTCCGCTGAACCGAGCACGCCCCGCAGCCAGTTGCGATAGAGCATGGACTCGGCCGATGTGTCACTGGCCCGGACGGCCGGTGGCCTGTGGTCTTTGCAAGCTTGGGGGTCTGGATCATCGCACTGCTCGGGTGGGGTGTCCCGCGCCGCCGGGCCGACCGCGTTGTGGACCACGCCGAGCGTCGTCACCAGGGTGCCGTCGGCGATGTTCGCGGACTTGACCGGCCAGGCGGCCAGGGCGGTCACGGCCACCATGACCAGCAAAGCCCAACCGGCGGTGGTCATCGCGCTGCTCATGTCCGACTGTCGGGACCGCCACAGCAGATACAACCCGACGACGCAGAGCGTGACGATGCCGAAGACGCTGAACACCTTCTGGTAGACGGCCTTGGTCGCCTGATCCACCAGTGGATCGGCCCAGCCCCACATCGAGCCGGGGTCCCAGGCGCGTTCCCGTAGCGCGTTGGACGCGCCGACGATCGCGGTGGCGACCATGAACTCGCCGTTGGCCACCGTGTTGGTGAACTTGTAGTCCGGATGCAGGACCGCGGTGGCGCAACCGGCGTCGATGTCGTACGTCGTGTAGCTGTAACCGGCGTAGCCGTAGTCACTGTAGATACCCTTCGGGCCCGGCTCCTTGGCCGAGTCCGGGCGGGCGGCGAACCAGCCGGCGAGGCCGGAGTCGGGCGCCGTGGGGGTCGGTGGTTTGCGGCACGTCACCTCGGTCTCGGCGACCTGCTGGAGTCGACCGACGCAGGCGCGGAAGTCGGCCTGCCACTCCTGGGTGGAACAGAGGTCGGCGGCGGCCCGCTGGGCACCGACGACCGGTGCCGCCGACGCTGGCGTGGCGTTTACCAACGGCCAGGAGATCGTGGCGCCCGCGAGTACGCCGAGCGTGAGCAGGAGCGCCGCGATCCGTGCTCGGGCCCGCACCATGTCACGCCTCCAGGTCCGACAGGGTGGTCGGCAGGTTTCCGGTGGCCGAGGCGATCGCCGTGGGCGTGGTGTCGAGGTGCTGCAACAGCCCGTCGACGTAGGAGACGTCCACCCGAACCTTCTGCACCCGACCGTCGACGTCGCGCATGACGAACTCCCGGAACCCGAGCCGGGCGGCCGAGGTGGCGTCGGCCGTCGACAACGAGGCGAGGGTGGCCTCGTAGCCGTCGTTGACCGGTACCCGCAGCAGGCGTAACGCTTCGGTGGCGATCTCGGCGTCCTCGGCGATCCGCCCGACGAAGACCGTGGAGACCAGGTTCTGGACATCGAGGCCGAGAATGTCGCGGGGGTTCTGCGACGCCACCAGCGCGGCGAGGTTCCACTTGCGGGAGTCCCGGGCCAGCCGGACCAGGAACGAACGCCCGGATCGCCAACCCTCCATGAAGTGGGCCTCGTCCAGACCGACCAGCTTGCGGGACGACATGGAGCCGCCGTAACAGCGCCGTACGGCCAGTCGGTGCGCGGTGTGCAGCATCGGCAGGGCCAACGCCTCCTCGGCCGACCAGTACTCCCGTTCGATCTTGAGGTCCGGCAGCCGTAGCCCGGCCATGGTGATGACGGTAAGTGCCGCGTCGGCGCCGAGCAGGCCTTCGGGCGGTCGACCGAAGAAGAGCATCGCCAGCGGCATCTCGGCGGTGTCCAGCAGCAGGTTGGCCAGTTCCCGGCCGGCGTCGTCGTCGAGTTGACCGAGGCAGGCCACCACGTCGTCCAGGGTGGAGGTCTCCTCGGCGGGGACCTGTCGTACGGCGTGCCGGAACAGGGTCGCGGTGGAGGCCTCCCGGGCGACCTGCGGTGGTACCAGCATCATGCAGATGTCCTGGACGAGCATCCGGCGTTCGGCCCGGGCGTTGGAGACGGCGATCTCGAACTCCCGGTCACCCGCGGGGCCGGCGCTGAACTCACTGCGAAGCGGGGTCGGGATGAGCGAGTACGGTGCCAGCGTGCCGTGCTCGGAGCCGGTCAGGTTCAGCACCCGGGCGTACGGCCGCAGTTCGGGCATCGCACAGAGCCGGGCCAGCGGGCCGGACGGGTCGAGGAGGGTCACCTGCACCCCACGTCGGGCGGCCAGGTAGCCGAGCGCACCGAGCAGGGTGGACTTACCGCCGCCTGGTTCGGCGACGAAGACGGCGAGCCCGGAGCGTTCCCGGACCTCCATCGGGAAGTGGAGATCGAGGAAGACCGGACGGCGGCAGGTACCGGCGGTCCGGCCGATCAGGTCGCCGCGTCGGTCGCCGACGGTGGACGCGGCCTGGGGCAGCGCGGCGGCCAGCAACGGGACCGGCATCCGCCGGACGTACCCGGTGTTGGCGATGGGCTCGCCGGGGATGAACTCGCGGGCCAGCCAGTCCTGGTTCTTCGGGTGCTGCAGGGAGACCCGGAGCTCCCGGGCGTAGAGCTGGATCAACCGGCGGGCCCGTTCCAGGCATTCCTCCCGGTTGCGGCCCCCGACGGCGATCCGGTGCCAACCGTGCGCGCGCGCGGAGTCGACCGGTAGGCCGGTGGTCATCTCGTCGCCGATGACCAGGGCCCGCTTGGCCAGCCGTTCCAGCTCCGGCGGCGCGTCGATGCCGTGCTCGGCGTAGTCGAGCTGCTGGGACCGGATCATGCGCAGCCGGTGCTCCAGGTTACGGAACGAGTCGGTGGAGCCGAGGATGTCGACCCGGGTGGAGATCTCCATCGGCCAGGGCAGCCGCTCGTGGAAGTGCAGCCATGGCTCGTGCCGTTCGGGGATCTCCAGCGGTTCCATCCGGCCCACGGCGAGCACGGCCACGTGCCGTTCCTCGCCGGTCATCCGGTTGACCAGCTTGACTGTCGAGCCGTACGGGGTGCGGTAGCGCTCGACCTGTTCGGTGAGGGCGAGCAGGTCGCCCCGCTCCCACCGGCCGTCGGCGACGGGGGAGAGGACGCCGGGCGGCGCCATGCAGAGCGCCACCGAGCGGTAGAGCAGCCACTCCAACTCCTGGGAGGTGACCCGCCGGCCGCGCATGCCGAACGCACCCAGCACCTCGTCGAACTGCTCGACGGTACGGCCAAGTCGACGTCGTTCACCTTCGGCGACGCCCCGGCCGAAGGTGCGCAGCACCCGTTCGGAGAGAGAGTCGCCGAGTGACCGGCGGGCGAAGGTGACCCCGAGGTAGGTCTGGCCCTCGGCGTGGTTGACCGAGAGCAGGTGCCGCTGGGCGGCCACCAGGTGGTCGGCCCAACCGGCGGTGCCCGGCACGTCGGGCAGTGGCGCCGCCGTGTGGGTGTCGATGGTGCGGGCCCACTCGTCGGCGGGGAACGGCCGGGTGGTGCGGCGTAGGTGCAGCCGGAAGCCGGCGAGTCCGGCGTACTGCTCGGAGATCGCGGAGAGCAGCGCCTCGCGCTCGGCGTCGGGCCGGAATGCCCACCGGACCTCGGGCAGCCAGTACCAGGCGGTGACGGTGTTCGGGGTGAAGGTGAGGTGACCGGCGATCTCGGTGATCGCCAGCTCGACCGACGGGTCCCGGTCCCCGAACTTGATCTTTGGTGGTTTGAGTCGGCGGGGCTTGACCGGCCGATCCGTCCGCCGCTGGGCGGGCGTATCGCGAGTGGCCGGCGACGCTGCCTCGATCGGCGCCACCCGCTCCGGCCGGGCCTGGACCGGCGGTTCGGGCTCGGGCGGGCGAGGCAGGTCGCGAATCGCGGTGAGCGGGTGCGGGTCGGGCTGGCCACCGGCCCGGTCCCCGGCCGGGGCGGGCCGGGCACCGGTGGACTGCCGGGTCGACTCGGGTGGGAAGACGGCCCGGCTGACGTCGGTCTCGGTCTCGGTCCGGTCCAGTTCGGCGCCGGTGGTCTGGCGGAGGGTGGGCAGGCGGTCTCCGACCTGGTGTGGCACCCGGGGGCCGGGGCTGGGGCTGGGCGGCGGCCCGGCAGGGCTCGGCGACGGCGGGACGGGTGCCGCAACGTCCGGTGGTGGAGCCTGGTCGGTCAGCGGCGGGCGGGAGGCGGGCCGGGTCGGAACCGGCGCGGTCACCTGATGCGGAATGGTCCGGGGGTGCTCGCGGTCGACGACCCGTCCCGGGCCGGC
The DNA here is from genome assembly GCF_049179195.1 of Micromonospora sp. WMMA1923. Lineage (NCBI taxonomy): Bacteria > Bacillati > Actinomycetota > Actinomycetes > Micromonosporales > Micromonosporaceae > Micromonospora > Micromonospora sp. WMMA1923. Next base: position 5,275,510 of record NZ_JBMHLZ010000001.1, on the reverse strand, counting down.
GGCGATGGCGGGCCGGTTGCCCCGGGGACGGGTGGCACCGAAGAGGTCGAGGAAGGGGGAGTCGATGTCCGCGTCGCCGACCGTCGAGGCCGCCTCGACCGGGGTGCGGGGCGGACGGTGCGGGGTCGGTCGGGGAGCCTGGAAGACGCCGACCCCACCCTGCCCGGGACCGGTCGTCAGCGCCGGATCTCCGGCGGGGTCGTCGCCGACCGACTCGTCCTGGGGGTAGTCGAAAGAACGCGCTCGGTTACCGCTCGGTGCGGCGCGGTGGCCGGCCGGGTATCCCGGCGTGGAGGGGCGATTCATGCGACTGTCCCACCCGCTTCGTTCGACCACCCGAACGGTGTACGCCCGGTCATGCCAGCTCCTCCCGGATCCTGATCCGGCTCCCGACCAGGCGCGGATCGCGCTGCTCGGCGGCCGGCTCCCGGGTCCGTCGCCAGTCGGTCAGCGCGGTACGGATCACCATTCGCGCCGGCCGGTCCGGATCGACGTACCGGAAGATGAACGAGGTGGTCACGATCGCGAGCGCGATCTCCCAGGCCGGGAAGATCTCGACGGTGAAGGTGAACAACCAGTGGATGAACATGTAGAGGGGTACGAGCAGCATGAAGACGCCGTACTGGGCGTATGGCAGGTGGACGGGAAGGGTGTAGCCGGGCGGGCCGAGGTAGACCAGGCGAGCCCGGTAGATGTCGTCGTCGGTGCGCAGCCGCATCTGTGACCGCGCCTACTCGAAGATCAGATCGATCAGGTAGTCACCGACGAAGAAGAGCGTGGCGGCTCCGGCGATGAAGGCGAGCCCGACGATCGCGATCGCCGAACTGGTGAGCACCTTGGAGATCTCACCCCGGCTGGCTCGCCCGATGAAGATGACACCGAGCACGGCGAGCAGAATGGGTGCGATCTTGCTGGCGAAGAAGGTGACGACACCCTCGGTGTCGATGCCCTTGGGCGCCGGCTCGGCGAGTGGAGTCGACGCCAGGGCGTGGAGCGTCTGGGCGACGCCGGAAGACGTCGTCTCCAGGAGCTCGATGGCGATCATTGGAACCTCCCCAAATCGCGGCCGGCGTGCCGCGGCGGTGCGGTAGGTGTGCCGGGCGGGAACATTGCTCACTGGGCACAGGGGACGGTGCTCGGACCCTGTGTTGGTGGCTCACCACGGAGAGTGGTGAAGTTTGGGCGGTTTGCTCCCGCTTCAGCCCTCCCTCCGGGCTTCGCCGTCTCGATGCTGGGCAATTCCAAAGCGTACGGCCCGCCCTGCTTTGCGACAAGCCGCGAAGAGGCGACCCGATCGGGCGCGGACGACCGATAGTACACCTGTGCTAAACGGCACGTCAGACGCGTTCCTGTCGGTTACCACCCGGGCCGTCGGAGTCGGTCGGCGCGACCGGTACCGTCAAGTCGTGACCGATCTGGTACGGGCGCGGACCCCGGTGGTGATGGGCGTCCTCAACGTCACCCCCGACTCCTTCTCCGACGGCGGTCGATACGCGGACCTGGCCGCCGCCGTCGCACACGGTGTGCGGCTCCGGGACGACGGGGCGCACCTGGTGGACGTCGGTGGGGAGTCGACCCGTCCGGGGGCCGACCGGGTGGATGCCGACACCGAGGCGGCCCGGGTGCTGCCGGTGATCCGGGAGCTCGCCGCCGCAGGCGTGCCGACCAGCATCGACACCACCCGCGCCCGGGTGGCCGAGGCGGCACTCGCCGCCGGCGCGGACCTGGTCAACGACGTCTCGGGCGGGTTGGCCGACCCGGCGATGGCCCGGGTGGTCGCCGCCGCCGGCTGCCCCTGGGTGTTGATGCACTGGCGGGGGCACGCGCAGCGGATGGCCGAGCTGGCCAGCTACGTCGACGTGGTCGGCGACGTCCGCGCCGAGCTGGGCCAGCGGATCGACGAGGCACTGCGGGCCGGGGTGGCCGCCGACCGGATCGTGGTCGATCCGGGGCTCGGCTTCGCCAAGACCGCCGCACACAACTGGGCGCTCACCGCCCGCCTGCCGGAACTGCTCGACCTCGGGTTCCCGCTGTTGTTCGGGGCGAGCCGCAAGTCGTACCTCGGGCGGTTGCTCGCCGGTCCGGACGGCCGGGACCGGCCCACTGCCGGCCGGGCCGCGGCGACGGTGGCCACCAGCGTGCTCGCCGTGGCCGCCGGCGCGTGGGGGGTACGGGTGCACGACGTGCGCGACACCGTGGACGCCCTGGCGGTCTGGCAGGCCAGCGGCCGTCCCCGACTGGCACCGAGCACCACCGAGCAGCGAGGAGCGCCGTGACCGGCACCATCACCCTCTCCGGGCTGCGGGCGCGCGGCCGGCACGGGGTGTACGACTTCGAACGCGCCCAGGGGCAGGACTTCGTGGTCGACGCGGAGCTGCGCCTGGACCTCCGCCCGGCCGCCGCCAGCGACGACGTGACCGACACCGTTCACTACGGCGAGCTGGCGCAGCGGCTGGTCGAGGTGATCACCGGTGAACCGGTCAACCTGATCGAGACCCTCGCCGACCGGCTGCTCGACGTCTGCCTGACCGACCCCCGGGTGACCACCGCCACGGTCACCGTGCACAAGCCGGAGGCGCCGGTGCCGCACACCTTCACCGACGTGGCCGTGACGATGTCCCGCGGGCGTACCCGGTGACCCGGGCGGTGCTGTCGCTGGGCAGCAACCTCGGTGACCGCCTCGGGCACCTGCGCACCGCGGTGGAGACCTTCGCCGACCGCGTGCTGCTTACCTCCGGGGTGTACGAGACTCCACCGTGGGGGGATGTCGACCAGCCGGCGTACCTCAACGCGGTGCTGCTCGCCGTCGATCCCGCCGCCGGCCCACGCGACTGGCTGGAGCTGGCCCGGGCGGCCGAGAACGCCGCCGGGCGGACCCGCGATCCGGCCCGCCGGTTCGGCCCCCGCACCCTCGACGTCGACGTCGTGACCGTCTGGGGGCCCGACGACGAGCCGGTGGTCAGCGACGACCCCGAGCTGACCCTGCCGCACCCCCGGGCGCACCTGCGGGCCTTCGTGCTGCGACCGTGGATCGACATCCAGCCGTACGGACGGCTGGTTGGGCACGGCTGGCTGACCGACCTGTTGAACACCGGCCCGGCCGCCGAGGACGCGCTCGCGCTGCGTCCCCGCCCCGATCTGGCGATAGAGTCGACGGCATGACCCAGTGGAGCCGGTCGGCATGACAGCACAGCCCCCACCGCCGGGCAGGAACGACCCGGACCGGTCGAGGATGGGACCCACCAGGATCTCCACCCTGGTGGTGGCCGGGCTCGCCGCCGCGGCGGTCGCCTGGTTGCTGATCAGTGGCCTCTACTACCGGGCGCTGCCGGAGTTGCCCTGGTTGCCGGTGCTCACCCTGGCCGCCCTGGCCGTGATCGAGGGGTACGCCGGGTTGAACACCCGGGCGCGCATCGAGCGCAAGCCCGGCCGGGAGCCGGTCGATCCACTGCTGGTGGCCCGGTTCGTGGTGCTCGCCAAGGCCTCCGCCCTGGCCGGCGCGATCTTCGCCGGTGGCTACGCGGGGGTGACCGGCTGGTTGTTCGTCGAGCGCACCAACGCCGCCATCGCCGACCGGCCCGCCGCAGGTGCGGGCCTGCTCGCCTCGCTCGCGTTGGTCGGGGCGGCCCTCTGGCTGGAACGCTCCTGCCGGGTGCCCGAGCGGCCCGACGACGACCGCACCGACGGCGAACGGGAGGGGCGACCGGGGGCCCGTTGATCGACAGGGGTTACACCCGGCCCGGCGCCCGGGTACCGTCGCCTGGCGAGCGCAGAAGCACCGGCCGCCGACGGCCTGCCGCGTCAGAGCTGGCGGACCACCGGCCACCGTGGGAGGCGCGTCATGGGTTACGACGAACCGGGCCGTCGAGAACCGCCGTCGGACGGAGCCGGGCCCTGGGTGGCCGTCGACGACCAGCTACCTGACGAGCCTGGTCCGGACCGCGTCGCCGTACATCTCGGCTGGGAGGCGGTGCTGCTGGTCGGTGCGGCGGTGCTGGCGTACCTGCTCTGGCAGGCGCAGCCGGCGGCGCTGAGCGGGAGTGGCCTGCGGTCCCTGCTGATCGACCTGGTGGCGCTCGGGCTGCTGACCCTCGCCGCCGAGCTGAGCCTGCGGACCTCGGCGGTCAACCTGGCGATCGGCCCGGTGGCGGTCGCCGCCGCGCTGCACTTCGCCGAGCAGGGTGAACGCGGGGTTCCGGCAGCGCTCGGTCCGGCGACGGTGGCGGCCGTGCTCGGCGGGCTGGTGCTGGCCCTAGCCGTGGTGGTGCTGCGGGTGCCGGGTTGGGCGGCGAGCCTGGCCGGTGCGGCCGGTGTGATCGGGTACATCGAACAGCGGACGGCGCCGGTCCTGGCGCAGGGTGAACACGACCCCCGCCGCAACGCCCTGTACCTGTTCGCCGGGTTCGCCGCGTTGGCGGTCCTCGGTGGGGCGTTCGGGGCGATCCGGTCGGTTCGCCGGCTCGTCGGACGGACCCGGCCGGGCGGTGACCCGGCCGGTCGGCAGGGCATCGCGGCGGCGGTGGTGACCGGGCTCTCGCTCGTGGCCTCCACCGTGCTGGCCGTGCTGGCCGGGGTGCTTCTCGCCGCCGACGCGACCGCGCCGCTGGCCCCGGTCAACGGCCTCGACCTCACCGTGTTGGCGGTCGGCACGGCGATGCTCGCCGGCACCAGCGCCTACGGTCGGCGCGGCGGCATCTTCGGGACCCTGCTGGCGGTCAGCCTGGTGGCGCTCTTCCTGGCCTGGGTCCAGGCGCGGGGCTGGGCGGTCAACCGGTGGGCGGTGGGTGGCACCGTGCTGGCGGTCGGGCTCCTGGTCACCCGCCTGGTCGAGACGTACGGACGGCCCCGGGCGGCGGACGCGGACGGGGCGGAGAGCCCGACCAGCGGCGACGGGGCGATCAGTTCGGGCTGGTCGGTGCCGCGAACCCGGCCGGTCAACTCATGGTCCCCGGCGCTGCCGACCGAGCCGGTACGTCGCCCGGTCGACCCGTGGACCACGCCGGACTGGGGGTCCGGGCCCCGACGCTGGGAGACCGACGACGGTTGAGTTCTCCCGTCGCGTCCACCGAGCGGACGATGATCTCGCCGGTTAGGCTCGGTGCCATGACCGAGACACCGGACGTCGGCGGCGCGGGACGCACCTTCGAAGAACTCGACGCGCTCTCCACTGAGGAGCTTCGGGAACAGGCGTTCGCGCTCGCCCGGGAACGTCGCGACGTCGGCTTCTTCTGGTCGGTGCTGCGTCACCTGCCCAACGCCGACGAGGCCGCGGCACTCGACGGTGCGCCGAACTCGGTCGGGCCGACCATCGACGAGGCCGCCGCCCTGTGGCGGGAACTGACCGGTCACGGGTACGAGGAGCATGCTCCCCTGCTGCGGGCCGCCTTCATCGACTACCTGATGAAGCACTGATACCCGACCGCCTTTCACGTTGGCCTGGCCAGCGGGTTTGCCCGCCGGGGTGGTCCGGGAACTGATCAACCATGGCTGTCACCAACGGGACCGGGACCGCCCGGGGTCACGGCACCGCGGCGGGTCCGGGCACGTTCGCCGCGCTGCTGCTCGTCGCGGTCTGCGGCAGCCCGGCGTACGCGGACTGGGCCGAGGCGAACACCGATCCGAGCGGGGCCGGTGGCTGGTTCATGCGGCTGCTCGCCTGGCCGTCCTGGCAGTTCGGGTTCGACGAGGTACCGGGAATGGCCCCGGGTGACCTACGGGCCATCCTGGTGGTCGTGCTGGCCGCCCTCTTCCTCTACCTGCTGCCGGCGGCCCAGACCGCCCGGGCGCCCGGCGGACTCAGCCAGTTCTTCTCCGGCTGGGCGGCGTACGTCCTGGCCGGGGCCTTCGCCGCGTTGCTCGGCTCGCTGCTCGGCACGGACGCGTCGCTGATGACCGCGTTCCAGGCGGTCGGCACGGGTGCCACGTACGGCGTCTTCGCCGGCTGGATCGTCGGGGCCGCGAGCCTCGGCGGTCGGGCGTGAGCAGGAGGGCGGACGGGGTGGCCGCCCTGTCGGCACGGGTCAGGTCGTCGGTTGGCCGAGGGAGAGCAGCCGGTGCCGGGTGAGCACCCCGACGGGTCGACCGTCGGCGTCGACCAGCACCCGGTCCACGGCCGAGGAGAGCATGACGGCCAGCGCGTCGTACGCCGAGGTGCCGAGCGCGACGTGGGGCAGGTCGACCTCGTCGGCCGGCACCGGGTCGAGCGCGTCGGCGCCGACCGGGGTCACGGCCAACCGGCGGATCCCGCGGTCGGCACCGACGAACTCCCGGACGAAGGGCGTGGCGGGCGCCCCGAGCAGTACCGCCGGGCTGTCGTACTGTTCCAGCCGGCCGCCCTCGGAGAGCACCGCGATCCGGTCACCGAGCCGGACCGCCTCGTCCAGGTCGTGGGTGACCAGCACGATGGTCTTGCGCACCTCGGCCTGCAACCGGAGGAACTCCTCCTGCAGCCGGGTCCGCACGATCGGGTCGACGGCCGAGAACGGCTCGTCCATCAGCAGCACGACCGGATCGGCGGCGAGCGCCCGGGCCACCCCGACCCGCTGCCGCTGACCGCCGGAGAGTTCGTGCGGGTAGCGGCGACCGAACTGGGCCGGGTCCAGACCGACGATGTCGAGCAGTTCCTCGACGCGCCGGCGGACCCGGTCGCGGGACCAGCCCTGCAGTCGGGGAACGGTGCCGACGTTGGCGCTCACCGTCTGGTGCGGGAAGAGCCCCACGTTCTGGATCACGTAGCCGATCCGGCGGCGCAGCTCGACCGGGTCCGCGTGGGTGACGTCGGTGTCGCCGAGCAGGATCCGCCCGCCGGTCGGCTCGATCAGCCGGTTGATCATCCGTAGTACCGTCGACTTGCCGCAGCCCGAGGGGCCGATCAGCACCACCAGCTCACCGGCGGCGATCTCCAGGCTCAGCTCCCGGACCGCCTCGGTGCCGTCCGGGTAACGCTTGCGGATCCCGTGCAGGCTGATCGAGGCCGCAGAGGTCCGCCCGGCCCGATCCGGGTCGGCGTCGGCTGCGGTCTTCACGGTACCGTCCACGTATGTCCCTCCGCCTGAGCTACCGGGCCGACCCGGGTAACCCGTGGTTCTCCTGGCAGTATGTGCGGGACAACTCTGACACGATCCTCGCCGCGGTGGGTGACCACGCCTGGCTGACGGTCCGCGCGGTGCTGATCGCCGCTCTGGTCGGCCTGCCGCTCGCCGTCGCCGCGTACTGGTTCCGGCCGCTGGCCGGGCCGATCGTCGCGCTGACCGGGGTGCTCTACACGATCCCCTCGCTGGCCCTCTTCGCGTTCCTCGCGCCGTACCTCGGCATCGGCGCGGTCACGGTGCTCAGCGTGGTGGTGCTGTACGCGCTGCTGGTCATCGTGCGCAACGCGGTGGCCGGTCTGAACCAGGTGCCGCCGGAGGTCCGCGAGGCGGCCGAGGGCATGGGGTACGGCCGGTGGGGGCGGTTGTTCCGGATCGACCTGCCGCTGGCGCTGCCGGGCATCCTCACCGGGCTCCGGCTGGCCACGGTGTCGACGGTGGCGCTGGTCACGGTGGGGGTGGTGGTGGGGCGCGGTGGGCTCGGTCAGCTGATCTTCGCCGGCTTCCAGAACAACTTCTACAAGGCCCAGATCATGACCGGTACGCTGCTCTGCGTGCTGTTGGCCCTGCTGGCCGATCTGCTGCTGGCCGGGGCGGGACGACTGCTCACCCCCTGGGTGACGAGGCGGGCCCGGTGAGCGCCGTCGAGCAGGCGGTCCGCTGGCTCAACGACCCGCTGAACTGGACCAACCCGGGCGGGATCCTGGACCGGCTCGGCGAGCACCTGAGCATGTCCGCGACGGCGGTGGCCCTGGGCTGTCTGCTGGCCTGGCCGCTCGGGCTCTGGCTCGGGCACACCGGCCGCGGCGGCGGCCTGGTCGTGCTGGTCTCCAACGTCACGCTCGCCGTGCCCACCCTCGCGCTGCTGACCATCCTGCCGCTTACCTTCCTGGGTTTCGGCCGACCCGCGGTGGTGGTGGCGCTGGCCGTCTTCGCGGTTCCTCCGCTGCTGGCCAACGCGTACACCGGGGTCCGTCAGGTCGATCCGGAGACCCGCGACGCGGCGCGTGGCATGGGGCTCTCCGGTGGGCAGGTGCTGCGCCGGGTCGAGTTGCCGCTCGCGGTGCCGTACCTGGCGGCCGGTTTCCGTACCGCGACGGTCCAGGTGATCGCCACCGCCGCGCTGGCCACGTTCGTCAACGGTGGCGGGCTGGGGGAGATCATCCGCGCCGGGTTCGGGCTGAGCATCGCCAGCGGTGGAGGCCAGATCCTGGCCGGCGGCCTCCTGGTGGCCGGGCTCGCGCTCCTGGCCGAGTTGGTGCTGGCCCTGATCGAGCGGCTGGTGACCCCGCGTCCGCTGCGACCGGCGAGGCGTCGGGCCAACCGTCGGGCCGGCAACGCGATCGCCGGCAACTGACCGGCGGCACCCGCGGGGCTGCTTCTCGGTGACGATCCGGTGACAAACGTCGCCTGGGTTTGTCGGACCCGTACGTGAGGATGTTGGCTGGAGAGCACGGGCGGCCGGTTCAGTTCGCCCGTCGGACACGCGGCCGGCCCGGTAGGGCCGCGCCGGGACACGGAAGGCGGGCATCATGCGCGCTCGTACACGGCTGGCCATCGGCGCGGTGGGTGCTCTCGCCGCGGCAGGCCTGCTCACCGGCTGCGGTGACGCCGGTTCCTCCGGCACCGAGGCCCCGCAGCAGGAGGCGTCGGGGGCCGGTTGCGCGCCGGTCGCCGGTGACCAGCTGGTGGCGTTGGAGGACGACAAGAACCTGCAGAACGCCGACAACATCCTCCCCGCGGTCAACGCCGAGGCGGCCGATCCGCAGCTCATCGCGGCACTGGACAAGGTCTCCACGGCGCTCGACACCGAGAAGCTGATCCAGCTGAACAAGGCCGTCGACGTGGACCGGAAGTCCTCGAAGGTGGCCGCCGAGGAGTTCGCCGGTGGCAACGGACTGACCAACGGCATCGCCAAGGGCCCCGGCGGCAAGATCGTGGTCGGCGCCGGCAACTTCGCCGAGAGCCAGACGCTCGGCGAGCTCTACCGGATCGTGCTCACCGAGGCCGGGTACGACGTCACGGTGCAGACCATCGGCAACCGGGAGCTCTACGAGCCGGCCCTGGCCAAGGGTGAGATCCAGGTGGTACCGGAGTACGCCGCCACCATGGCCGAGTTCCTGAACGCCAAGCTCAACAAGGACGCGCAGCCGGTCTCCTCCCCGGAGGTGGAGAAGACCGTCGAGGCGCTCAAGGGCCTCGGCGAGCGCAACGGCCTCACCTTCGGGGCGGCCTCGGCGGCACAGAACCAGAACGCCTTCGCCGTCACTCAGGCCTTCGCCGACAAGTACGGCGTCCGTACCCTCTCCGACCTGGCCGACAAGTGCTCGGGTAACGCGACGGTGCTCGGCGGTCCGCCGGAGTGCCAGGAGCGGCCCTTCTGCAAGCCGGGCCTGGAGAAGACGTACGGGCTCGCCGTGGGCTCGTTCTCGTCGCTGGACCAGGGCGGTCCGCTGACCAAGACCGGGTTGCGGACCGGCACCATCAGTGTGGGTCTGATCTTCTCCTCCGACGGCGCCTACGCCCAGGGCTGACCGACCAGAGCGCTGCGAACGGTGCGGGACCCCGATCCGGGGTCCCGCACCGTTCGTCTGTTGGCCCGGCCGGCCCCTGAACCGGCGGTTTCCGGCGTCCGCCCCGTTCCTACCGGGTTGTCCACCACTGTTCCGTTGCCCGGGACCCGCTGGGTAGGCTGCACACCCATGCCCGCCACGGTTCCCACCGCCGATCGGCGTACCCCGTCGTTGTTGACCGTGCTCTTCTGGACCGGCGTGGCGTTTGCGCCGGTAGCGGCGTTGACACTGCTGATCGCCGACAGCAACGGACCACTGCGGTTCGCGGCGGTACTGGCCATCGCCTCGGTCGTGCTGATCGGTCTGTCGATCGCGCTGCGGCCGGAGGACGGCACCGATGCGGACGGGGTGTACGAGGAGATCGAGGAACTCCGTCGGGATTTGCGCGGCGAGATCGTCGCCGCCGCCCAGCGGGGCAACCAGGCCCTCGACCAGTCTCAGCGGGCCCAGGACGCGGTGGCCGAGCTGCGTCGACGGCTCGACTCCGCCCCCACTGACGATTCCCCGCCCCCGCCCGCCGTGGACCAGCCGGCAGGTCCCGGACGGGCCCAGTTGCCCGTCCCCGAGGTGCCGCGGGCCCGGGCGTCGGTTCCGGAGGTGCCGCGGGCCCGGGCGTCGGTTCCGGAGGTGCCGCGGGCCCGGGCGTCGGTTCCGGAGGTGCCGGCGGCCGGGGTTTCCGTCCCCGAGGTGCCGGTGGCGGTTCCCCGTTCCCGGATACCGGTTGCCGAGGTGCCGGACGGTGCCACGACCGGGACGCCGCCGGGCTGGCCACCCCCGTCGGTCGACTCCGCGAGGGCCGAACCGGACGGTTGGCACCCGGTATCCTCCGCCCCGGACGTGGCCGGGTCGCCCGGGCGGGCGCGCGCGTCGGGGGAGACCGCCGACAGCGGCCGGCGGTACGACGCGGAGCCAGCACCCGCTCCGACCGGCCGGTACGGCGCTGCCGCCCGCCCGGCGTACGAGCAGCCGGCCGGCCCGCCGGGTCGGTACGGCACCGGATCGGAAGCGGCCGGACGGTCTGCGGGACGGACGGCATCGGGCGGGGTGCCATCGGGCGGGGTGCCATCGGGCGGGCATTCCGACTTCGCGTCCCGCCAGCTGGGGGTGGTGCGGCACACCGAGACCGTGCACGTCACCCGGCACACCGTGCTGGACGGATCCGGCGCCGCGCCGGTAACGGATGACCGGTACGCGCGCCCGTGGTCGCCGCCCACCACACACGACGAGCCTGGGCGGGGAGCCGCGGAGCATTCCCGGCCAGACCATGGTTGGCCCGATGACCGGTCCCGCGCCGATGACCGCTCGCGGACGGACCGGCAGGAGCACGCCCGCTGGGGCGGTGCCGACCAGCGGGCGTGGTCCGACTCCGGACCTGGGCCGGCGGGCCCACCCGGGGCGGACCGTTCCTGGTCCGATCCGGGATCGGCCGGGCGGTCCTGGTCCGATGGGGAACAGCAGGCCTGGCCGGGGCCGGCTGGTCCGGACCGGTCCCGGTCCTGGGCCGGGCGTGACGACCCTGCCCCTCCTGGGCGGCGGGTCCCGCCCGGTCCCGCCCCGACCAGTCGACCGGATGAAGAACAGTGGACCGGCCGTCCCGCTGGGCAACAGTGGACCGGCAGCCCCGACCCGTACGGTCACGCCGATCCGTATGGGCACGCCGACCCGTACAAGCACGCCGACCCGCGTGGGCACGCCGATCCGTACGGGCACGCCGATCCGCGTGGGCACTCCGGAACGCACGGCCGCGCCACCGGGCACGGTGCGGCCGAAGGCTGGTCGGAGGCGCAGGCCGGGAGCCGGTGGACCGAGGTACGCGCCGACGAAGGTGGCCACGAGGTGCGGGTCGGCCAACGGCGCGCGACGATGCACGCCGACGGCACCGGCGGCGGGTTCCGGGTGGAGGACCAGTGGGCGGAGGTCCGCCACGGTGTCCCACCCGACGGGTACGAACAGCCCGGCGGAGCTGCCGGTGCTGGTCGACGTGACCAGGCCGGGGAAGGCGCTCCGGCCGGGGATCCGGGTCAGCCCGTCAGGTACGGCCCCACCGGTGGTCACCGCCAGACAGGCAGGCCGGAGCAGGCAGGTCGGCAGGGCGAAGCCGGGGCGTACGGTCCGGCCGGTGCTGGTCGGTGGGGCGGCGGCCGGGCCGGGCCGGAGGGCCGCCCGGCGCTGCCGGCTGGTGGCGTGCCGGTGCCCGAGCAGTGGCGACCGGCGGCCCCGCCGGGGCAACCGGCGGCCGAGGACCGGTGGGCGGGACAACAGCCCGACGGCAGCTGGCCGGCGGCTGGGCAGCCGGCCGCCGGGACCGACTGGCCGGCGGCTGGGCAGCCGGACAGCGGCTGGTCAACTGGGGAGCCCGAGCCGAGCCGGCATAGTCGGCACCAGCGTCCCGACGAACAGCGCTACGGGTACCCGCCCCGCGGCGACGTTCCCCGCGCCGGCGCCGACCGTTCTCTGCACGCCGGCGGATACGAGACGTCCTACCCCGGCGATCAGGCGACCCCCTACGCCGGTGGCGACGAGTCGGGCGGTCGCTGGCGTTGACCGGCGGACTACTTGTCGATGTCGCCGACCACGAAGAACATCGAACCGAGGATCGCGATCAGGTCCGGCACCAGAGCGCCCGGGAGCAGGGTGGCCAGGGCCTGCACGTTCGCGTACGAGGCGGTGCGCAGCTTGAGTCGCCACGGCGTCTTCTCCCCGCGCGAGACGAGGTAGTACCCGTTAACCCCGAGCGGGTTCTCGGTCCACGCGTAGGTGTGCCCCTCCGGGGCCTTGACCACCTTCGGCAGCCGGGTGTTGATCGGTCCGGTGAGCCGGTCGACCCGGTGCAGACACTGCTCGGCCAGGTCGAGTGAGGCGTACACCTGGTCGAGGAGGACCTCGAAGCGGGCGTGGCAGTCGCCGGCGGTGCGGGTGACCACCGGCACGTCCAGCTCGCCGTAGGCCAGGTACGGCTCGTCGCGGCGCAGGTCGAAGTCGAGCCCGGAGGCGCGGGCCACCGGCCCGGAGGCGCCGAACGCGGCGGCGTCGGCGGCGGAGAGCACCCCCACCCCGACGGTACGGGCCAGGAAGATGTCGTTGCGGCGGATCAGGTCGTCGAGGTCCGGCATACGTCGCCGGACGACACCGATGGCGTCGCGGGCCCGCCCCGTCCACCCGGCCGGTACCTCCTCCTTGAGCCCACCGATCCGGTTGAACATGTAGTGGATCCGTCCGCCGGACACCTCCTCAAGCGCTGCCTGGAGGGTCTCCCGCTCCCGGAACGCGTAGAACATCGGGGTGATCGCCCCGATCTCCAGCGGGTACGAGCCGAGGAACATCAGGTGGTTGAGCACCCGGTTGAGCTCGGCGAGGGCCATCCGCAGCCACACCGCCCGCTCCGGCACCTCCAGGCCCATCAACCGCTCGACGGCGAGCACCACGCCCAACTCGTTGGAGAACGCCGAGAGCCAGTCGTGCCGGTTGGCCAACACGATGATCTGCCGGTAGTCGCGTACCTCGAAGAGCTTCTCGGCCCCCCGGTGCATGTATCCGACGACCGGCTCGGCGGAGATCACCCGTTCGCCGTCGAGGACCAGCCTGAGCCGGAGTACGCCGTGGGTGGAGGGGTGCTGCGGGCCGATGTTGAGCACCATGTCGGTGCCGAGCTGTTCACCGGAGGTGCCGGCCACCAGTCCCGCGCCGGTGCCGACGGTCAGCTCGCGGAGATCACCGGTGTCCGTGGTCATGTTCGCCATCGTGCCATGACCGCGTCGGGATCGATGCCGACCGGTTGACCCCACCACCAGTGTCCGCCGAGGCCGGCCGGGTCGGTCAGTTCGGCCACCGCCGAGGCGGCGGCGAGCGCGCGGACGTACCCGGTCGGGTCGGTCGAGGCCAGGGTGAGCGGTGGCCGGCCGCCGTCGGCCCCGAGCGCCCGCAGCGCGTCACGCTGCCTGACCAGCGAGTACGCCGACCCGGCGACCGCCGCGCCGGCCGCGGCGACGGCGTCCACCGCCACGTGGGCGGTGAGGTCACAGGACCCGTCGGGTACCGGTGGCACCTGCCGCCCGGCACGGTAGCCGGTCAGGCTGCCGGTCGCCGGCCGGTCGTCGCTCAGGTGCCCGTAGTCGACGCCCAGGGCGAGTCCCCGGTCGATCCGGCGTACCGCGTCGGCCCAGGCCTCGTCCCGACTCCGGCCGATCTCCGCGCGCGGTCCGACGATCGGACTGTTCCCGGTCCGCCCGGTGTCCCGCGCCAGGGGCCGGGCCGGACCGTCGTCCGGTCGGCCGCGAACAGGGACGGGCCCACCGGTGCCGGCCCACCAGGTGGCGAGCCAGCTGGCATCGGCCGGGTCGACCAGGTCACCGACGGTCTCGGTGCCGGTCGCCGGGTCGACCACGAGGTACCGCCAGCCGTCACCGACCCGGACGGCCACGTCGAGCGGTACGTTGTCGAGCCACTCGGTGGCGACCAGTAGGCCGGTGATCCCGGCCGGGACCCGATCGACCCAGTCGATGCCGGGCGGCAGTTCGGCCGGGGGTGGGGCGAGTTCGACGGCGGTCAGGCGTAGCCGTCGGGCGAGCGGTGCAGCGGGCGGGCTGCCGCCCGTCCTGGGCGCGTCGCCCGGTGAGTGCCTGTCCGCGCCGATCAGCTGGACGGCGAGGGTCCGGAGCAGTTCGCCGCGGCCCGCGCCCACGTCCACGACATCCAGCCGGGCGGGGTGGCCGAGCGCGGCGTCGACCCGCTCGACCAACCGGAGCAACGCCGAGGTGAACGCGGGGGAGGCGTGCACGCTGGTACGGAAGTGGTCGGCCGGACCGGTGCCGGAGACGAAGAAGCCGTTGGGGCCGTAGAGCGCCCGGCTCATCGCCATCCGCCAACGGATCGGCGACCCGTCCCCTCGTCCGACGTCGGTCACCCGCCGACCCTATGCGCCGCCCGCCCGCCCGCTCGCGTCACCCGCCGGTTTGGAGGGGACCCTTCCTATACAGAAAGCGTTAACAAGGGGCCCTTCCTTGCATGGGGGTGGGTGGTGAAGGTTTTCACAACTGCTTGTTTCAGGTCTGTCACGGCGGAGCATACTTGCGATCGACCGGTACCCCCTTCGAGGACTGGATCATGCTATGAGCGCACCGTCGCGCCCGCGCCCGGCCGCCCCGCTCGGGGCCGTCGCGCCATCGGGCGCCTACTCGTCCGCCACCTCCCGCCTGACCGTCGGTGTCGTCGGCACCGGCCGGGTCGGCGCCGTCCTGGGCGCCGCGCTTGTCGCCGCCGGACACCGGGTGGTCGCCGCCTCCGGTGGGGCCGGGGCCAGCCGGGCCCGCGCCGCGTTGTTGCTGCCCGGGACGCCGAACCGCACCGCCGCCTCGGTCGCCCGGTCCGCCACCGACCTGCTGCTGCTCGCGGTACCGGACGACGCCCTGGCCGGGGTGGTCGCCGGGCTGGCCGGCGCCGGGGCGCTGCACCCGGGTCAGGTGGTCGCGCACACCTCCGGCGCGCACGGGTTGGCCGTGCTCGCCCCGGCGGTCGCCGTCGGGGCCCGTCCGCTCGCCCTGCATCCGGCGATGACCTTCACCGGTACTCCCGACGACCTGTCCCGGCTCGCCGGCATCTCGTACGGGGTGACCGCCCCCGCCGGGCTGCGGGTGCTGGCCGCCCGGCTCGTGGCCGACCTGGGCGGGGTGCCGGAATGGGTAGGTGAGGTGGATCGCCCGCTCTACCACGCGGCGCTCGCGCACGGGGCGAACCATCTGGTCACCCTGGTCAACGAGGCCGCCGACCGGCTGCGCGACGCCGGGGTGGCCCAGCCGGAGAAGGTCCTCGGCCCGCTGTTGGGGGCCGCGCTGACCAACGCGCTGAGTCTGGGTGACGACGCGCTGACCGGTCCGGTCTCCCGGGGTGACGCGGGTACGGTCCGCCGGCACCTGGACCGCCTGGCGGCGACCGCGCCCGAGTCCGTGCCGGCGTACCTGGTGCTGGCCCGGCGGACCGCGGACCGGGCCATCGCCGCCGGCCGGCTGCGCCCGCGGGACGCCGAGCCTCTGCTCGACGTGCTGGGCCGGGCCCAGCAGCAACTCGACGTGCTGGGCCGGGCCCAGCAGCAGCTCGACGTGCCGGATCGGGCTCCACGGCAGGTGGCGGCATGAGCGAGCTGGTGCACACTCCGGCGGAGTTGGCGGTCGCCCGGGCCCGGCTGACCGGGACCGTCGGCGTGGTGATGACCATGGGCGCCCTGCACTCCGGGCACGAGACACTGTTGCGGGCCGCCCGGGAGCAGGCCGACCACGTCCTGGTGACGATCTTCGTCAACCCGTTGCAGTTCGGCCCGAACGAGGACTTCGACAGGTACCCGCGCACGCTCGACGAGGACCTGGCGGTGTGCCGCCGGGCCGGGGTCGACCTGGTCTTCGCCCCCTCCGTGCCGGACCTGTACCCGGACGGGGCACCCGAGATCCGCGTCGACCCGGGGCGGCCCGGCGCGGACCTGGAAGGGCTGAGCCGACCGGGCTTCTTCCAGGGCGTGCTCACCGTGGTCCTGAAGCTGCTCCAGCTCACCCGGGCGGACCTGGCCTTCTTCGGGGAGAAGGACTACCAGCAGTTGACCGTGGTCCGGCGGATGGTGCGGGACCTGAACGTGCCGGTACGGATCGTCGGCGTGCCGACGGTACGGGAGCCGGACGGACTGGCGCTCTCCAGCCGCAACCGTTACCTCTCCCCGACGCAGCGGCAGGCCGCGCTGGGGCTCTCCGCCACGTTGCGGGCCGGTGCCGAGGCGGCCGAGGCCGGTCTCGACGCCGGTGCGGTGCTCGCCGCCGCGCACCGGGCCTTCGGGGCGGTCGATCCGACCGTCGAACTGGACTATCTGGTGCTCACCGATCCCGATCTGGAGCCGGGGCCGGTGGCCGGCGAGGCCCGGCTGTTGATCGCGGCTTCGCTCGGTGGCGTCCGGCTGATCGACAACCTGGCGATCCGGCTCGCGCCGCGCCCCTGACCACCACCCTGTTCGTTCTGCGAAAGGCACCACCATGTTGCGGACCATGCTGAAGTCGAAGATCCACCGGGCCACGGTGACCCAGGCCGACCTGCACTACGTCGGTTCGGTGACGGTGGACCAGGATCTGCTCGACGCCGCCGACCTGCTGCCTGGCGAGCAGGTCGCGATCGTGGACGTCACCAACGGGGCCCGCCTGGAGACGTACGTTATCCCGGGCGAGCGGGGCAGCGGGGTGATCGGCATCAACGGTGCCGCCGCGCACCTGGTGCACCCCGGTGACCTGGTCATCCTGATCTCGTACGGGCAGTTCGACGCCGCCGAGGCGCGGTCGTACCAGCCGCGGATCGTGCACGTCGACGGGGAGAACCGGATCATCGAGCTGGGTGCCGACCCCACCGCCGCCGTCGCGGGGATGGCCGGTGACCCGGTACGCGCCGCCTACGCGGTACCCGTCTGACGGTCCTTTCCGGGCCCGACCGTACCGCCTGGGCGGAATGCGTGACGTGGCCGTGGATTCCGGTCTGTCACCGGATGGTCATGACCGGTTACTCTGGAGCCGCCCTCGTGCCGGTGCCTGGGGAGGCCGCGATGAGCAGTGCGAGAACGGTGCTGCCCGGTGCGCGGGCGGTTCTGGGCGTGGTCGTGGTGGCGACGCTCGTGCTGACCGGCTGCGCGGCCACCTCCGGACTGGACGCCGACCTGACCGACGACTGGGCGGCGCTGGCCCCACCCGTACCGTTCACCCCGGCCGCCGCCACCTGCCACGAGGCCGACTTCACCGAGGTGGTCAGCCTGACGGCGTACCAGCCGGTGGACTGTGCCGGGGCGCACCGGGTGGAGACGGCGCACGTGGGGACCTTCCCGGCGGACCGGCCGAGGCCGCCTACCGGGTCTGCGCAGCTGCGTACGGCCTTCGCCGACTGTGACACCCGGGCCACCGGTTACGTCGGCCACGAGTGGCGCGGTGCCCGGCTGCGGCTGGGGGTGGCCATCCCCTCCCCGGACGGCTGGTCGGGCGGTGCCCGCTGGTACCGGTGCGACCTGACCGAGGTGACGACGGTGGAGGCCGGAGCCGGCACGGTGCTCCGGACCGGCAGCCTGCGCGGTGCGCTACGAGGTCCCTCGCCGTTGAAACTGGGCTGCCAGCAGGCTGCCACGGGCCGGGGTGGCGGCGTCTCGACACTGAGCCCGGTGAGCTGCGACAAACGGCACAACGCCGAGTACGTGGGCGTGTGGGCGGCCCCGGACCGCCCCTACCCCGCCCGGGACGCCGAGTGGGCCCCGTTCTACACCGGCTGCCGTACCGTCCTCGCCCGGTACGTCGGGGTGCCGGACGACATCCGGCTGACGGTGCGCAGCGGTGTGGTGGTCCGCCCGCCCGCCGCCGGCCGGTGGCGCGCCGGTGACCGGGGGGTCCGTTGCTACCTGTGGCTGAGCCACCGCACGACGACCGGCTCGCTGGCGGGTGCCGGCCCGGCCGGTCTACCGGTTTGGACAGGGTAGTCGGAACCACACACTCCGACCCCGGGGCCCGCTCGTGGCCACGGCGCGGTTGACTGTGGTCATGGACTCCTCGCCCGTCGACCTGCCGACCCTGCCCGGACTGCTGGCCGCGCCCGCACCCGGCTGGGTGGAGACCACCGACGTGATCGTGGTCGGTTCCGGGGTCGCCGGCCTCACCGCCGCCCTGCATCTGCGGGAGGCCGGACTGCACGTCACCGTGGTCACCAAGGTCGACATGGACGAGGGGTCGACCCGGTGGGCGCAGGGCGGCATCGCCGCCGTATTCGATCCGCAGGACACCCCGGCGGCGCACGCCTCGGACACCGAGCTGGCCGGGGTGGGGCTCTGCGACCCGGCCGCGGTAGGGGTCCTGGTGGCGGAGGGACCGACCCGGCTGCGGGAGCTGATGCGCATCGGTGCCGAGTTCGACAGGCATCCGGACGGTTCGCTGATGCTCACCCGGGAGGGTGGTCACCGGGCGGACCGGATCGTGCACGCCGGCGGCGACGCGACCGGGGCGGAGGTGCAGCGCGCGCTGCACGCCGCGGTCCGCCGGGACCCGTGGATCCGGCTGTTCGAGCACGCCCTGGTGCTGGACCTGCTCCGGGCGCCCGGCGACGGCCCGGACGGCCTCGGCCCGGCCTGCGGGCTCACCCTGCACGTGCTCGGCGAGGGCAGCGAGGACGGGGTGGGCGCGATCCTGTCCCGGGCGGTCGTGCTGGCCACCGGCGGGATGGGGCAGGTCTTCGCGGCGACCACCAACCCGGCGGTCTCCACCGGCGACGGGGTGGCGTTGGCGATGCGCGCCGGCGCGGTCGTCACCGACGTGGAGTTCGTGCAGTTCCACCCGACCGCGTTGATCGTGCCGGAACGGGCCCGGGTGCCCGGGGCCGGTCTGGCCCAGCAACCGCTGGTCTCCGAGGCGCTGCGCGGCGAGGGCGCCCACCTGGTCGACGCCGACGGCAAGCGGTTCATGGTCGGTCAGCACGAGTTGGCCGAGCTGGCCCCCCGGGACGTGGTCGCCAAGGGCATCCACCGGGTGCTGCTGGCCACCGGCGCGGACCATGTCTTCCTCGACGCCCGGCACCTCGGTGGGGAGTTCCTCGCCCGCCGGTTCCCCACCATCGTCGCCTCCTGCCTGGCCATCGGGGTCGACCCGGCGACCGATCTGATCCCGGTCGCCCCGGCCGCCCACTACGCCTCCGGCGGGGTCCGTACCGACCTGCACGGCCGGACCTCCATCCCCGGCCTGTACGCCTGCGGCGAGGTGGCCTGCACCGGCGTGCACGGCGCGAACCGGCTGGCCAGCAACTCGCTGCTGGAGGGGCTGGTCTTCTCCCGGCGGATCGCCGAGGACATCGCCGCCGGTCTGCCCGAGCAGGCCCAGCCGGCGCCGACCGGCGCCTGGACCGGCGGCGCCGGCTGGGTGGCGCCGGCGGAGGCCACCCCGACGCTGCAACGGGCGATGACCCGGGGTGCCGGGGTGCTCCGCTCGGCGAAGACGCTCACCGAGACCGCCGCGACCCTGACCGGGCTCGGCGAGCGGCGTGGACGGCCCCGGACCGCCGACTGGGAGGCGACGAACCTGCTCACCGTGGCGTCGGCGCTGGTCGCGGCCGGCTACGCCCGGCAGGAGACCCGCGGGTGCCACTGGCGGGAGGAATTTCCCACGGCCGACGAGCGGTGGCACGGCCACCTGCTCGCCTCGATCGGGGCCCAGGGGCGGTTGGCGCAGCGGTGGGAACGGTCAGCATGAGTGCGGAGGGAACCGGGATGAGGCAGTCGACGGAACAGGTGTTGCGGGCCGGCGGGTTGGACCCCGACCGGGTCCGGCGGGTGATCGACGACGCGCTGACCGAGGATCTCGGTCCCCGGCTGCTCGACGTCACCAGCGTGGCCACGATTCCGGCCGGCCAGACCGACACCGCCGACCTGGTGGCCCGGGCCGACGGGGTGGTGGCCGGGCTGGCCGTGGCGGCGGCGGTCTTCGAGCTGGTCGCCGAGGTGGCGACCGGTGCCACCGAGGGGGCGCCGGCGGGTGGCGCGCGTACCGTCGAGGTGTCGGTGCTGGCGGCCGACGGTGAGCGGGTGGCCCGCGGCGACGTGCTGGCCACGGTCACCGGGCCGACCCGGCTGCTGCTCACCGCCGAGCGTACGGCGCTGAACCTGCTCTGCCGGATGTCCGGGGTGGCCACCCACACCCGGGCCTGGGCCGACGCGCTGGCCGGGACGAAGGCGATGGTGCTGGACACCCGCAAGACCACCCCGGGCCTGCGGGCGTTGGAGAAGTACGCGGTGCGGGCCGGCGGCGGCACCAACAAGCGGTTGGGGCTCTACGACGTCGCCATGATCAAGGACAACCACAAGCTGGCGGCCGGCGGGGTCGCACCCGCCTACCGGCGGGTCCGGGAGGCCTTCCCCGAGGTGCCGGTGCAGGTCGAGGTGACCACGCTGGCCGAGGCGGTGGAGGCGGTCGAGGCCGGCGCGGACTTCCTGCTCTGCGACAACATGACACCGGCGCTGCTCGCCGAGGTGGTGGCGGCGGTGGGGGACCGGGCCGAGCTGGAGGCCACCGGCGGGCTGACCCTGGCGGTGGCGGCCGAGTACGCGGCGAGCGGGGTGGACTATCTGTCGGTCGGCGCGCTCACCCACTCCGCGCCGATCCTGGACATCGCGATGGACCTGCGGGGACGCTGACCGACCGTGGTTGTCTAGGCTTCGGACGTGCTGCTCTGCATCGACATCGGAAACACCAACACCGTGCTGGCCACCTTCGCCGGCGACAAGCTGGTGCACTCCTGGCGGGTCAAGACCGACGCCCGGTCGACCGCGGACGAGCTGGGCCTGATGTTCCGGGGTCTGCTCGCCGGGGACGCCGTCGAGATCACCGGGGTGGCGGCCTGCTCGACCGTGCCGGCCGCGCTGCGCTCGCTGCGGACCATGCTGGAGCGGTACTACGCCGACCTGCCCAGCGTCATCGTCGAGCCGGGGGTCCGCACCGGGGTGCAGTTGGCCATCGACAACCCCAAGGAGGTCGGGGCCGACCGGGTGGTGAACACCCTCGCGGCGTACACCCTTTTCGGCGGGCCGTCGATCGTTGTCGACTTCGGCACCACCACGAACTTCGACGTGATCAGCGGGCGGGGTGAGTTCCTGGGCGGCGCGTTCGCCCCGGGCATCGAGATCTCCTTCGACGCGCTGGCCGCCCGGGCGGCCCAGTTGCGCAAGGTCGAGGCGACCCGGCCCCGCTCGGTGATCGGCAAGAACACCGTGGAGTGTCTCCAGGCGGGTCTGTACTTCGGCTTCGCCGGTCAGGTGGACCGGATCGTCGAGCGGATGGCCGAGGAGCTGGGCGGGGTTCAGGCGGTCATCGCCACCGGTGGACTCGCCTCGGTGGTGATCGGCGAGTGCCGCACCATCACCCACCACGAGCCGATGATCACCCTGATCGGCCTGCGCATGGTCTACGACCGCAACACCTGAGCGGTAAGGAAGGGCCCCCGCTTAACGCCTACGGTAGAGCGGGGTTCCCCGCTCACCCCCACGATGCGGGGGCGCCGGCGCGGGGGGCGCGGAAGACGAAGGTGCGGTACGGCAGCTCGATCCGTTCCCGACCGGCCAGGTCCGGATGGGTGGCGAGCAGATCGCGTACGCCGTCGTTGATGGTCTGCCGCTGCGGCGCCTCGGCGACCAGGTAGTGCGAGCGGGTCCGGACCAGTCCGGCCAACTCGTCCGGGGTGACCGTGACGTGGTACGGGAACTCGGCCATCTCCACCGGGCCGAACCCGGGCCCGAAGTCGGCGCGGCACCGCCTCGGCGCTGCCGGCCAGCGGGGTGACGCCGGGGGTGGTGGCGGCCAGTTGCGCCCGCATGCCCGGGTCGGGTTCCACCGGCAGCACCTGGTGGCCGAGATCGAGGACCACCCGGGTGAGCAGGCCGGTCCCCGCGCCGAGGTCCACCACCCGGGCCGGGGCGGGCAGACCGTCCAGCGCCCAGCGTACGGCCGCCGGAGGGTAGGTCGGGCGGAACCGGTCGTACGCCTCGGCGGCGGCGCCGAAGCAGAGCCGGTGAGTGGGATCGGTCATGCCGGGCAGGTTAACCCGTAACGGTCGCGGGAGGGCTTGAGTACGCTCGGGGGCTGACCCCGCCGGAATCCTTAGCTGAGGAAGCGTGCCGTGACCGAGCAGAACCCCGTGCCAGTCGACCCCGCCGACGACCTTCCGGAGCAGATGAAGGTCCGCCGGGAGAAGCGGGACCGGATGCTCGCCGAGGGCGTCGAGGCGTACCCGGCCGGTTACCCCCGGACCAGCACGCTGGCCCGGATCCGGGCCGAGTACGCGGAGCTGCCCACCGACACCGCCACCGGCGTCCGGGTCGCGGTCACCGGTCGGGTGATCTTCGTACGCAACACCGGCAAGCTCTGCTTCGCCACCCTGCGCGACGGTGACGGGACCGAGCTGCAGGCGATGCTCTCCCTGGACCGGGTCGGCCCCGAGCGGTTGGCGGACTGGAAGCGCCTGGTCGACCTCGGTGACCACGTCGGCATCACCGGTGAGGTGATCACCAGCCGGCGCGGTGAGCTGTCGGTGCTGGCCGAGCAGTGGGCGGTGACCGCCAAGGCGCTGCGTCCGCTGCCGGTGGCGCACAAGCCGCTCAGCGAGGAGGCCCGGGTCCGGCAGCGGTACGTGGACCTGGTCGTCCGGCCACAGGCCCGCCAGATGGTACGGACCCGGGCGGCGGCCGTCCGGAGTCTGCGGGAGGCGTTGCACGAGCAGGACTTCGTCGAGGTGGAGACGCCGATGCTGCAGCTGCTGCCCGGCGGCGCGGCGGCCCGCCCATTCGTGACCCACAGCAATGCGTTGCACACCGATCTGTATCTCCGAATCGCTCCGGAACTGTTTCTGAAGCGGGCCGTGGTCGGTGGGGTCGACCGGGTCTTCGAGATCAACCGCAACTTCCGTAATGAGGGAGTCGACTCTTCGCACTCGCCCGAGTTCGCGATGCTGGAGGCCTACCAGGCGTACGGCGACTACGACACCATGGCCACGCTCACCCGGAATCTGGTACAGCGGGCGGCGATCGCGGTCGGCGGGTCGACGGTGGTGACCCACGCCGATGGCCAGGAGTTCGACCTGGGCGGGCAGTGGCGCTCGGTGACACTGTTCGGTGTCCTTTCGGAAGCGCTCGGTGAGGAGGTCACCGTGCGGACCGACCGGGCCCGCCTGGTGGAGTACGCCGACAAGGTCGGCCTCGCGGTGGACCCCAAGTGGGGGCCGGGCAAGCTGGCCGAGGAACTGTTCGAGGAACTGGTCGTGCCTGGTTTGCGGGAGCCCACGTTCGTCCGGGACTACCCGGAGGAGACCAGCCCGCTGACCCGGTCCCACCGTGACGAGCCGGGGCTGGCCGAGAAGTGGGACCTGTACGTCCTCGGCTTCGAGCTGGGGACCGCGTACTCCGAGCTGGTCGACCCGGTGGTGCAGCGGGAGCGGTTGGTCGCCCAGGCGCAGCTGGCGGCCCGGGGCGACGACGAGGCGATGCGGCTCGACGAGGACTTTCTCCGGGCCATGGAGTACGGAATGCCGCCGGCCGGTGGTATGGGAATGGGAATCGACCGCCTGTTGATGGCGCTGACCGGCCTGGGTATTCGGGAAACGATCCTGTTCCCCTTGGTCCGGCCGGAGTAGTTCACGCGCCGCCGACGGACTTTTTTCCGGGTCCTATTGACGTGACAAGCATCGAGCGGGCTATTGTGCTTCTGGCAGGAGACCCTGCTCGAAAGGATTGTGCGACGTGGCCAAGCAGATCATTCACAAGCTGGTCGATGACCTGGACGGCGGAGACGCCGACGAGACCGTCAAGTTCGCCCTCGACGGCGTTCAGTACGAGATCGACCTGTCGAGTTCGAACGCCGAGAAATTGCGTGAGGTATTCGCCACCTACGTCGCCCACGGCACCAAGGTGGGGCGCGGCGGTGTGGTGGTCGGTGGCCGGGCCGCGCGGGGCCGGGGTGGTGCCACCTCCGACCGGGAGCAGAACAAGGCGATCCGGGACTGGGCCAAGGGGCAGGGCAAGGACATCTCCGACCGGGGGCGCATCCCCCAGGAGATCGTGGACGAGTTCCACGCCAAGGCCGGCCGCTGACGGTGGTCCGGGCGACCTGACGCTGGGCCGGGGCTGATCCCCGGCCCAGCGTCGCCGTCTCCGCGACGCGCGCCCGGCCGCTGTGGCCCGGCGGCCGGCCACACCGGGCGGGGCTGCCGTGGCTGGCCGGCCCACGGCGCGGCGGGAGGGCCGGCCCGCGGTGCGGCGGGAGGGCGGCCCGAACGGGAAGGATCCGGCCCGGACGGGCGTTGTCCACAGCCGGTGGAAAGTCTGTCCACAGCCTGTGGACAACCGACGCGGGTGCCCGGACACCCGTCCACCGGACGCGCGGAATTTCGCTCTACGCGTACAGCCGCAGGGCCCGGAACAGGCCCTGAGCGCGGACGGTTGGGTGAAACGACGCGCGAGCGGCGGCCGCCGGAGACACACGACCTCAGCGGAGTCGGCCCGCGGCGATAGAGTAAGGAGGCACGGACGCCCGTCCCGGACGTCCGCGCACCGGCCCCGCCAAGATTCTGACGGTCAAGGCGCACGGCACGTGAGGAGCACGAGGGCATGTTCGAGCGGTTCACCGACCGAGCGCGACGGGTTGTCGTCCTGGCCCAAGAAGAGGCCCGGATGCTCAACCACAACTACATCGGTACGGAACACATCCTGCTGGGCCTGATCCACGAGGGTGAGGGCGTCGCGGCCAAGGCTCTGGAGAGCCTCGGCATCTCCCTGGAGGGCGTCCGCCAGCAGGTCGAGGAGATCATCGGCCAGGGTCAGCAGGCGCCGAGCGGGCACATCCCGTTCACGCCGCGGGCCAAGAAGGTGCTGGAGCTGTCGCTGCGTGAGGCGCTGCAGCTCGGCCACAACTACATCGGTACCGAGCACATCCTGCTCGGCCTGATCCGTGAGGGCGAGGGCGTCGCCGCCCAGGTGCTGGTCAAGCTCGGCGCCGACCTCAACCGGGTCCGCCAGCAGGTGATCCAGCTCCTCTCCGGCTACCAGGGCAAGGAGCCGGCCGCCGCCGGTGCCGCGCCGGGCGAGGCCGCGCCGTCGACCAGCCTGGTGCTGGACCAGTTCGGCCGCAACCTCACCCAGGCCGCCCGCGAGGGCAAGCTCGACCCGGTCATCGGGCGCGAGAAGGAAATCGAGCGGGTCATGCAGGTGCTCTCCCGCCGTACCAAGAACAACCCGGTCCTGATCGGTGAGCCCGGCGTCGGCAAGACCGCCGTGGTGGAGGGGCTGTCCCAGAAGATCATCAAGGGCGAGGTGCCCGAGACGCTCAAGGACAAGCAGCTCTACACGCTCGACCTCGGTGCACTGGTGGCCGGTTCCCGTTACCGCGGTGACTTCGAGGAGCGCCTGAAGAAGGTCCTCAAGGAGATCCGCACCCGGGGCGACATCATCCTGTTCATCGACGAGATCCACACCCTGGTGGGTGCGGGTGCCGCCGAGGGCGCGATCGACGCGGCGAGCATCCTCAAGCCGATGCTGGCCCGGGGCGAGCTGCAGACCATCGGCGCGACCACCCTGGACGAGTACCGCAAGCACCTGGAGAAGGACGCCGCGCTGGAGCGCCGGTTCCAGCCGATCCAGGTGGGTGAGCCGTCGCTGGCGCACACCATCGAGATCCTCAAGGGCCTGCGTGACCGGTACGAGGCGCACCACCGGGTGAGCATCACCGACGCCGCGCTGGTGGCCGCGGCGACCCTTGCCGACCGGTACATCTCCGACCGGTTCCTGCCGGACAAGGCGATCGACCTGATCGACGAGGCCGGTGCCCGGATGCGGATCCGCCGGATGACCGCTCCGCCGGACCTGCGTGACTTCGACGAGCGGATCGCCCAGGTGCGGCGGGACAAGGAGTCCGCGATCGACGCGCAGGACTTCGAGCGGGCCGCCCAGCTCCGCGACAAGGAGAAGCAGCTGCTCGGCCAGAAGGCCCAGCGGGAGAAGGAGTGGAAGGCCGGTGACCTGGACGTCGTCAGCGAGGTCGACGACGAGCAGATCGCCGAGGTGCTCGGCAACTGGACCGGCATCCCGGTCTACAAGCTGACCGAGGAGGAGACCTCGCGCCTGCTGCGCATGGAGGACGAGCTGCACAAGCGCGTCATCGGCCAGGAGGACGCGGTCAAGGCGGTCTCGAAGGCGATCCGGCGGACCCGGGCCGGCCTGAAGGACCCGAAGCGCCCGTCGGGCTCGTTCATCTTCGCCGGTCCCTCCGGTGTCGGTAAGACCGAGCTCTCCAAGGCGCTCGCCGAGTTCCTCTTCGGCTCCGAGGACGCTCTGATCCAGCTGGACATGTCGGAGTTCCACGACCGGTACACGGTCTCCCGGCTGGTCGGTGCGCCTCCCGGCTACGTCGGCTACGACGAGGGTGGCCAGCTGACCGAGAAGGTGCGGCGTCGGCCGTTCTCGGTGGTCCTCTTCGACGAGATCGAGAAGGCCCACCCGGACGTCTTCAACACCCTGCTCCAGATCCTGGAGGACGGTCGGCTCACCGACGGCCAGGGCCGGATCGTGGACTTCAAGAACACCGTCATCATCCTGACCACCAACCTGGGCACCCGGGACGTGGCCAAGGCGGTGTCGCTCGGTTTCCAGGCGTCCGAGGACTCGGACTCCAACTACGAGCGGATGAAGCAGAAGGTAAACGACGAGCTCAAGCAGCACTTCCGGCCCGAGTTCCTGAACCGGATCGACGACACCATCGTCTTCCACCAGCTCCGCCAGAACGAGATCCTGCAGATCGTCGACATCATGATCCAGCGGATCGAGACCCAGCTCCGCAACAAGGACATGGGTCTGGAGCTGACCGACAACGCCAAGAAGTACCTGTCGAAGAAGGGCTTCGACCCGGTGCTCGGAGCGCGTCCACTGCGTCGCACGATCCAGCGCGACATCGAGGACAACCTCTCCGAGCGGATCCTCTTCAACGAGCTGACCCCGGGTCAGATCGTCGTGGTGGACTGCGAGGGTGACCCGGAGGACATCGACAAGTCCAAGCTCATCTTCACGGGCGCGGACAAGCCGGTGGAGGTTCCGGACGCCGTCCCGGCCGACCTGGGCGGCACGGCCGCGGCAGGTGCGGACGAGTAGGGCGAACGACTGAACGGCGTCGGCCCGGTGGCAGCTGCCACCGGGCCGACGCCGTTCTCCGTGAAGCGGTCAGACCACGGCCGGCGCGGGCGGGCCGCCGTCGCCGGCCAGCCGGAACGACGCCGTACCGACCGGCTCGACCAGCCCGTCGGTGACCAGTCCGGCCAGCGCTCGGGCCCGTTGCACGTCGTCGGCCCACACCTGGTCGAGCCGCTGCCGGTCGACCGGGCCGGTGGTCTCCCGGAGTACGCCCAGCAGCAGACCGCGTACCTGTCGATCGGTGCCGGCGTACCGCTGGGGGCGGCGGCTCGGGCCGGTCGGGGCGGCCTGGCCGGAGGTCCGCCACGCGCAGATCGAGGCCACCGGGCAGCGGTCGCAGCGGGGCGACCGGGCCACGCAGAGCACCGCGCCCAGCTCCATGATGGCCGCACTGGCCAGCGCCGCGTCGGCCGGCTCGACGGGGAGCAGCTCCTCGGTGGCGACCAGGTCGGCGGGGCGGGTGGTGGGCCCGGCGTCCGGTTCCCCGGCGATGGCCCGGCAGACCACCCGACGCACGTTCGTGTCGACCACCGGGTGCCGCTGCCCGTACGCGAACGTCGCCACCGCCCGCGCCGTGTAGGTGCCCACCCCGGGTAGCGCCAGAAGCTGGTCCAACCGGTCCGGTACCACTCCGGCGTGCCGTTCGACGATCGCCACCGCACACTCGCGCAACCGGACCGCCCGGCGGGGGTAGCCGAGCCGCCCCCACATCCGGATGGCCTCCGCCGGGGTGTCCTCGGCCAGCGCGGCGGGGGTGGGCCAGCGCTCCAGCCACGCCTGCCAGGCCGGCACCACCCGGACCACCGGCGTCTGCTGGAGCATGACCTCGCTGACCAGGATTGCCCACGGCGACACGCCGGGGTGGCGCCACGGCAGGTCCCGGGCGGTTTCGGAGTACCACCGGCTGACCAGGGTGGCGAACGTTGGCTCAGACATCGCGCGTCGATGATGTCACGGCCCACCTTCCCGCAGGATGGGCGGGCCGGACGGGGGCGTCGCCGGCTGGTCGGACGGTTCGGGGAGAATGCCCCAATGAACCAGCTCGCGATCACTGTCATCGGCCGGGACCGGCCCGGCATCGTGGCCGACGTCGCCGAGGTGCTCGCCCGGCTCGGTGCCAACCTGACCGACTCCACCATGACCCGGCTACGCGGGCACTTCGCGATGACCCTGATCTGTGTCGGCCCGACCGCCGCCGAGGCCGAGGCCGCGTTGGCCCCGCTCGCCGCCGACGGTCAGCTCCTGGCGACCGTACGCGCGGTCACGCCGGACGGGGTCACCGCACCGGCCGGTGAGCCGTACGTGCTGGCGGTGCACGGCGCCGACCGGATGGGCATCGTCGCGGCGATGACCCGGGTCATCGCCGAAGCCGGAGGCAACGTCACCGATCTCAGTACCCGGTTGGCCGGTTCGCTCTACGTGGTGGTCGCCGAGGTGGAGCTGCCGTCGGGGACCGCTTCGGAGCTGACCGCGCAGCTGACCCGGACCGCCGCCGAGCTGGGTGTCGAGGCGACCCTCCGGCCGGCCGACCCGGATCTGCTGTGACCGGCCTCGGTGACTGGACCCCGCAGGCGCTGGCGGTCCCGGGGGAGGTACGGCCGGTGGTCTGCGCCCCCGAGTCGGTGCTCAGCCGGGCGGGCGCCGAGGTCGACCCGAACTCGGCGGAGACGGTACGGCTCGCCGCCGACCTGGTCGCCACCATGCGGGTGGCACCGGGCTGCGTCGGGCTGGCCGCGCCGCAGATCGGGGTCGCGGCACAGGTCTTCGCGGTCGACGTGACCGGGCACCCGAAGGCGGTGACGGTGCACGGCACCTTCGTGCTCTGCAACGCCCGGGTGGTCGAGGCGACCCGCTGGAAGGCCGGCCGGGAGGGCTGCATGTCGGTGCCCGACCTGACCGGGGACGTCAAGCGGGCCAGCCGGCTCGTGGTGGAGGGTGAACTGCCGGGTGTCGGTCGGACGGTCCGGCTGGTGACCGACGCCTTCGAGGCGCGGGCGTTGCAGCACGAGATCGACCACTGTGCCGGTCTGCTCTTCCTCGACCGGGTGGCCGGGGCGCACGCGATCCACCAGCGCAAGGTGTACCTGTGAGGGGGGCGGCCGGGTCGTGAGTGGAAGGTCGTCGCGGTGAGGCGTCGGTGGTCCGGCGCGTCCTGCCGGACGCGGGTGCGGTACGCCGCTACCGTGGGGGCATCATGCGTCTGACGGTCGGTCCCCTGCCATCCGCCGTTTACTGGCGGCGTCGCGCCGTCGTACTCGGAGCGGGGCTTCTTCTCCTGATTGTGCTGCTCTATTCCTGCGACCGGTCGGACAACACCGCCGGGACACCGGAGGGTGGGCCGTCTCCGGCGCCTACCGAATCGGTGCTGACCCCGCAGACCGGCGGGCCCTCCGCGGGCCCGGAGGCGCCGGGAGGCCCCGGCGGCGAGGGCGATCCGGGCGGTGCCGGTCCGGGCGGCGCGGGTCCGGGCGGTTCCGGATCGGACGGTGCCGGGCCCGGTGCCGCCCCGGGCGGCTCGGGGCCCGGTGGTTCGGGGCCCGGTGGTTCGGGCAGCCAGGGTGGGTCGGGGGACTCGGGCTCGGGCGACTCGGGCGGCCCCGGAGGGCCGGTGGCCCCGGCGAGCGACGGTGGCTGCACCGACGCCGAGATCGTGGTGACCCCGGTGGCGGCACCGACGGAGGCCCGCAGCGGCACCGTGGTCGATCTGGAGATCAAGATCAAGAACCTGTCGGAGCGGACCTGTAACCGCGACGTCGGTGCCGATCTCCAGGAGCTGTTCATCAAGGCCGGCGCGGAGCGGGTCTGGTCGTCCGACACCTGCGGTCTGGCCAAGGGCTCCGACGTGCAGTCCTTCGCCCCCGGTTTCGAACGGGCCTACCGGGTCGCCTGGAACGGTCGGGACACCACCCGGTGCGCCGACGGGCTGGCCGCCGGCCCCTTCGCGAAGGCCGGGTCGTACCAGCTCTTCGGTCGGCTCGGCACCAAGCTGAGTGACCCGGTGCGACTCACCATCGTCGAGAGCTGACCCCGGCCCTGGCCCGACCGTCAGCGACGCCGGATCCCGGCACGCCGCCGGCCGACGCCGGGCCCCGGGCCGCCGCCGGCAGCGCGCGGAACCGGGCCGCCGCCGGCAGCGCGCGGAACCGGGCCGCCGTCGACGACACCCCGACGCGCGGTCCGTCGCGTCCGGTGCCGGAGCCGGCGTCCTCAGACGTACCGTTCCAGGATGGACGCCTCGGCGAGCCGGGAGAGGCCCTCCCGGACCCCACGGGCCCGGGCGTCGCCGACGCCGTCGACGGCCTGCAGGTCCTCGACGGTCGCGCCGAGCAGTCGTTGCAGGCTGCCGAAGTGCACCACCAACCGGTCGACGATCGGCACCGGCAGGCGCGGCACCTTGGCCAGCAGACGGAAGCCGCGCGGGCTGACCGCCGCGTCCAGGGCATCCGAGACCGACGGGTAGCCGATCGCCTTCGCCACCGCCACCAGGTCGATCAGCTCGGTGGCACCGAGCAGGTCCAGCTCGACCAGTGCCTCGTCCAGGGTGCGGGACTTGCGGCCGGTGGGCAGATAGTCCCGGATGACCAGGGTGCGGTCGGCGTCCACGCCGGCCATCAGCTCGTCGAGCTGAAGGGCGAGCAGCCGACCGTCGGTGCCCAACTCGACCACGTAGCCGGCGATCTCGTCGGCGATCCGCCGGACCATCTCCAACCGCTGCACCACGGCCACCGCGTCCCGGACGGTGACCAGGTCCTCGATCTCCAGGGCGGAGAGCGTGCCGGAGACCTCGTCCAGCCGGAGCTTGTAGCGCTCCAGGGTGGCCAGGGCCTGGTTGGCCCGGGACAGGATGGCCGCCGAGTCGTCAAGCACGTGCCGCTGGCCGTTGACGTAGAGGCTGATGATCCGCATCGACTGGCTGACCGAGATGACCGGATAGCCGGTCTGCCGGGCCACCCGCTCGGCGGTGCGGTGCCGGGTGCCGGACTCCTCGGTGGGGATCGACGGGTCCGGCATCAGGTGCACGCCGGCCTGGACGATCCGGGTGCCGTCGCTGGAGAGCACCACCGCGCCGTCCATCTTGCACAGCTCCCGGACCCGGGTGGCGGAGAACTCGACGTCCATCGGGAAGCCGCCGGTGCAGATCTGGTCGACGACCTTGTCGTAGCCGAGGACGATCAACGCGCCGGTGCGGCCGCGCAGGATCCGTTCCAGGCCGTCGCGCAGCGCGGTGCCCGGCGCCATCAGGGCCAGATTGGCGCGGAGCGGGTCGCCGCCGGTGCCGGCGGAACCGCCGGTCACGCTGACGCTGATGGGACGGGTGGGCGAACCCACGGCACCCGTACGGACGTGAGGTGTCGCGCCGGCAGGCTTGGTGGCATCGCGGTCGGTCGGCACGGGCACAGTCTACGGAACGCCCTGCGTTGGGTGCTGTCGCGGTTACTGTGATGCGTCACCTGACCGGCCCTTTCTCGTCGACGTACCCGGACAGTTCACCCGGCCGACGCCCGAGCGGCCGCCTGCAACGCGGCCCGCAGGTGGGTGACCTCCACCACTCGCATGTTCTCCGGGCCGGCCCCGGTCGACTCCGGCCCGCACCCGGGCGGCACGAGCGCGAAGCGGAAGCCGAGCCGGGCCGCCTCGGCCAGCCGCCGGGGAACCGCACCGACCCGGCGTACCTCCCCGGTCAGTCCGACCTCGCCGATGGCCACCAGGTGCGGGTCGATGGCCAGGTTGAGCCCGCCGGAGGCGACGGCGAGGGCGACGGCGAGGTCGGCGGCCGGCTCCACCACCCGGATGCCTCCCACGGTGGCGGCGAAGACCTCCCGGTCGTGCAGCGTCAACCGCTCGGTACGCCGTTGGAGCACCGCCAGCACCATCGCCAGCCGGGCACCGTCCAGCCCGGAGACCGTCCGTCGGGGCGACCCGGCGACGGTCGCGCCGATCAGCGCCTGCACCTCGGTGACCAGTGCCCGCCGCCCCTCCATGGCCACCGTGACACAGGTGCCCGGCACCGGCTCGGAGTAGCGGGTCAGGAAGAGCCCGGACGGGTCGGCCAGGCTGCTGATGCCCCCCTCGTGCATCTCGAAGCAGCCCACCTCGTCGGCGGCGCCGAAGCGGTTCTTCACGCCGCGCACCATCCGCAGCGAGGAGTGCTTGTCCCCCTCGAAGTGCAGCACCACGTCGACCAGGTGCTCCAGGACCCGGGGGCCGGCCACCTGACCGTCCTTGGTCACGTGCCCGACCAGCACGGTGGCGATGCCGCGTTCCTTGGCCACCGAGACCAGTGCGGCGGTGACCGCCCGGACCTGGGTGACCCCGCCCGGCACCCCCTCGGTGCCGGTGGTGGAGATGGTCTGCACCGAGTCGAGCACCAGCAGACCCGGCTCGACCGCGTCCAGATGGCCCAGCACCGCGCTCAGGTCGCTCTCGGCGGCCAGGTAGAGCTGCTCGTGCAGGGCGCCCATCCGCTCGGCACGCAACCGCACCTGGCTGACCGACTCCTCGCCGCTGACCACCAGGGACGGGCTGCCCGCGCCGGCCGCCCACTGCTGGGCCACGTCGAGCAGCAGGGTCGACTTGCCGACGCCGGGCTCACCGGCCAGCAGCACCACCGCGCCGGGGACCAGCCCGCCGCCGAGGACCCGGTCCAGCTCGCTGACGCCGGTGGGCCGGGCCCGAGCCGGTGCCGCGCTGATGGTGGCGATCGGGCGGGCCGGCTCGGCCGGCATCCGGGAGCTGACCACCCGTCCGGCCACCGTCGGGCCGGTCACCGTCGACTCGACCACCGAGCCCCACTCGCCGCACTCCGGGCAGCGCCCCACCCACTTGGGGGGCTGGTGGCCGCAGGCGTCGCACTCGTACGCCGGGCGGGGCTCCCGGCCACCGGCCCGGCTGCGGCCCATGGCCGTGCCGCTCTTTGCCCGGCCGGCGGCCGGGCCGCCCGCTGGCAGGCTCGATCGAGAGGTCGTCACGACCAGAACGCTATCCGTCCGCTACGACCAAAAACCGCCGGCGTGGTGGTCACCACGCCGGCGGTCGGTCGAACGGTACGGATCCGGAGGTCAGTGTCCTTCGCCCTCGATACCGAACTCACGCTCGATGATCGGCGAGGGCGGTGCGGCCGGGGTGAGCGGCACGGCGACCGGTGCCGGGGTGCTGAGGGTCTGGCCGTTGCCGAGGTCGAAGACCAGGTTCACCTGCTGGCCGGCGCGCAGCGCCTCGTTCAGACCGACCAACTGGAGCTGGCCGGCGTCGCCCCCGGTGAGCTGCAGGTAGCTCAGTGCCGGGATCTCGAAGCGGGCCGGCGCCCCGGCGGGACCGGACGGGCTGGGCGAGGCCGACTCGTCCGGGCCGGGCGAGGCCGACTCGCTGCCCGCCGGGGTCGGCGACGCGGACCCCTCGGGCGACGCGGACCCCTCCGGTGACGGCGATGCCTCTCCACTGGCGGTCTGGCCGGGCGAGGGCGGGCTGCCCGGGGACTGCGAGGGCGTCGGGTTGGCCGTGGCGTTCGCCCCGCCGACCAGCACGACCTCCCGGGCACTGTCGGTGCTGACGGTGACGGTGACCGGGCTGGCGGTGTCGTTGTAGAGGATCGCGCTCAGCGGGGCGTTCGCTCCGGCGGAGTAGCCCTCGCCGTCGGGGTACGCCACGACCAGGCCGCGGATCTTGAAGCCGTCGTCGGGGGTCTGGATGTTCACGCCCTGGACCGACGGCACCTTGTTGGCCGTCTCCGAGACCTGGCCGGTGCCGCAGCCCGCCGCCAGGCTGGTCGTCGCCGCCAGACCGGCCAGCAGCACGGCCGCCCGTCGGGATCCCCTGATCGAGCGCGTCACGTCGGTCCTCCTCGTTACGATCCCGGCCCGGGCGCACGCCGGGCGCGGTGGCCATACCCGCGCAGACCGCGCTCCAGGGTAGTTGGGCCACGGCGACCGTCGCACGGCGACCCGGGAATGCCGGGGTGCTCAGACCACCCGCCCGCTCGCCACGAGCAGCACCACATCGATCAACGCCACCAGCAGGACCGCCCGGAAGGCGGCCACCGGCCGGCCCGGCTCCCGGCCGGCGCGGCGCTCGCCGTACCAGCTCAGCGGTGGCACCACGGCGGCGGTGACCACCGCCGCGAGCCCGCCGACCGACGGGGGCCCGGGCGGCCCGAAGACCAGGATCACGGTCGCGGCCAGCAGGAGCCCGGCGGCGGCCAGCCAACTGCCCACCGGACCGATCCGGTGCGGCAGGCCACGGATGCCGGTACGCGCGTCGTCGGCCAGGTCGGGCAGGACGTTGGCGAAGTGCGCGCCGGCGCCCAGGCAGGCCCCGGCGGCGACCAGCCAGACCGGCGGGGTGGGCGCGCCGGGCAGCGCCAGCACCACGAACGCCGGCAGCGCCCCGAAGGAGAACGCGTACGGCAGCACCGAGGCGGCGGTGGCCTTCAGCGGCCAGTCGTAGAGCAGGGCCGAGACCAGGGCGGCGGTGATCCAGAACGCCGCCGTGCGGTTGGTGGTCAGCGCGAACAGCGGGGTGGCCAGGGCGGCAGCCGTGGCGGCCAGGGCGACGGTCCCTCGGCCGACCGCGCCCGAGGCCACCGGTTTGTCGGTACGCCCCACCGTGGTGTCCCGCCCGGCGTCGAGCGCGTCGTTGGCCCATCCGGTCGCCAGTTGACTGGCCCCCACCGTGGCCAGCACCGCGAGCACCCCGGCTGGTCGGTGCCCCACCCCCCAGGCGAGCAGTCCGGCGGCCACCGTCACCGCCGCCGCCGGCTCCGGGTGACTCGCTCTGACCAGCCCTAACACCAATCGCGACATAAGGGAAGTCTGGTCGTTACCGGGGAGTCGTGCCACGCTCGGTGGCATGCCACCCGCCGGTCCGACACCGCCCGCCGTCCCCGCCGGGCCGCTGCCCCGCAACGACCCCCGGCAGTACGACGAACTCGCGGGCGAGTGGTGGCGACCGGACGGCGCGTTCGCCATGCTGCACTGGCTGGCCCGGGCCCGGGCCGCGCTGGTGCCCCCGGCGTCCCGCCCCGACGCGCTCCTGGTCGACCTGGGCTGCGGCGCCGGGCTGCTCGCCCCGCACCTGGCCGGCAAGGGTTACCGGCACGTCGGGGTGGACCTCACCGGATCCGCGCTGGAGCAGGCCCGCACCCACGGGGTGACCGTGGTCAACGCCGACGCCACGGCGGTACCGCTCGCCGACGGCTGCGCCGACGTGGTGGCCGCCGGGGAACTGCTGGAACACGTACCGGACTGGCGGCGGGCGGTCGGCGAGGCGTGCCGCCTGCTGCGGCCGGGCGGCCTGTTGGTGCTCGACACCCTCAACGACACCGCGTTGAGCCGGCTGGTCGCGGTCGGGGTCGCCGAGCGGCTGCCCACCGTCCCCCGGGGCATTCACGACCCACGGTTGTTCGTGGACCATCGCGCCCTGCTCGCCGAGTGTGCCCGGCACGGCGTCGACCTACGGGTCCGCGGGGTCCGGCCGGAGGTGTCGGGGCTCATCGGCTGGCTGGCCCGGCGGCTGGTGGCCACCGAGGGCCCGGGTGGCCGTCCACCCCGGATCGTGCCTACCTGGTCCACCGCCGTGTTGTACCAGGGGCGGGGCGTCCGGCGCGGATAGCGCCGACGTCACGGGGTAGTGGTGACGTCGAGGAGGAACGACGATGACGCAGCAAGCGCTGGAGGCGGCCCGCCGGTTGGCACCCCGGTTCGCCGCCCGGGCGGCCGGGCACGACCGGGACGGGACGTTCCCGGTCGCGGACTTCGCCGACCTCCGCGAGGCGGGCCTGTTCGGTCTGATGGTCCCGGTCGAGCTGGGCGGGTCGGGTGCGACCTTCGCCGAGTACGCCGCGGTCGCCGCCGAGTTGGCCCGGGGCAACGGCGCGACCGCGCTGGTGTTCAACATGCACGCCTCCGTCACCGGTGCGCTCGGCGCGGTCGACGAGGACCTGGCCGAGGCGCTGGGGGTACCCGACGAGGCGCTGGCCGCCCGGGACGCCCTGCTGCGCGCGGCGGCCGAGGGGGCCTGGTACGCGGTGGCGATGAGTGAACGCGGCGCCGGTGCCCGGTTGTCCCAGCTCAGCACGGAGTACCAGCCGGTGGACGGTGGCTGGCAGCTCAAGGGCAGCAAGACCTTCTGTTCCGGTGCCGGGCACGCCGACGGGTACCTGGTGGCGGCGCGCAGCGCGGCGGACTCGTCGGTGGTCTCCCAGTTCCTGGTGCCGGCGACCGGTGACGGCCTGCGGGTGGAGCCGACCTGGGACTCCATGGGTATGCGCGCGACCTCCTCGCACGACCTGCACCTGGACGTGACCGTCCCGGCCGACCGGCTGCTCGGCGGGGTGGAGGGGTTGGCGCTGGTGATTGCCCAGCTGATGCCGCACTGGCTGGTCGCCAGCTACGCCGCGGTCTACACCGGGGTGGCCCGGGCCGCGGTCGAGGCGGCGGCCGCGCACCTCAACGCCCGTGACCTGGCCGGCCTGCCGGCGGTACGGGCCCGGCTCGGGCGGGCCGACGCGGCGGTGGCCGCCGCGTCGCTGGCGGTGGCCGAAGCCGCCCGCCGGGTGGACGAGGCCCCGGGCGACGCCGAGACCAACCGCTGGGTGTGGCGGGCGAAACTGCTGGCCGGTACGACCGCGGCCGAGGTCGCGGCGAGCATGGTGGAGGCGGCCGGCACCTCGGCGACCCGGCGGGGCCATCCGCTGGAGCGGCTCTACCGGGATGCCCGGTGCGGCTCGTTGCACCCGGCCACCTCGGACGTCTGCGCCGACTGGCTCGGCATCGCGGCACTGGGCGGGGACCCGGACCGCGACACCGCGACACCGCGGTGGTGAGCGCCGCCGATCGACACCGCGGTGGTGACCGCCGACGCGGCAGGGCTGACGAGAGGTGGGCATGGTGGCCGTTCCGGTGATCACGGGGCTCGGGACGGCGCACCCGCCGTCGTCCACGCAGGACGAGCTGTGGACGGGTTTCTTCGCCGGGCACTTCTCCGGTGCCACCCGGGAGCTGGGCCGGCGGGTCTTCGCCAACTCCGGGGTGCACCAGCGGCAGGCGGTGGTGAACCCGCTGCTGGAGGACGTCTCGCAGTGGCCCACCGAAAGCCGGATGCGCCGGTACCAGGTGGAGGCGTTGCCGTTGGGCCGGCAGGCCGTCGAGCGGGCGCTCGCCGCGGCCGGCCTCGCCGCCGCCGACGTGGGCCTCTTCGTCGTCTGCTCCTGCACCGGGTACGCCACTCCGGGGCTGGACATCCTGCTCGCCCGGGACCTCGGCATGGCCGCCGACACGCAGCGGATGTTCGTCGGGCACATGGGCTGTTACGCCGCCTTGCCGGGGTTGGGTGCCGCCAGCGACTTCGTCACCGCCCGCAGCCGGCCGGCGGTGCTGCTCTGCGCCGAGCTGACCAGCCTGCACCTGCAGCCGTCCACCGCCCGGATGGACACCCAGCAGGTCATCTGTCACGCGCTCTTCTCCGACGCCGCAGCCGCCGCCGTGGTCGTGCCGAACGCCCGGGGGTACGCCCTGCGTGAGGTCGCCTCGGTCACCGACACCTCGACGGCCGACCACATGACCTGGGACGTGACCGACACCGGCTTCCGGATGGGGCTGTCGGCGAAGGTGCCGCAGGTGCTTTCCCGGCACGTGCGGGGCCTGGTCGAGGAGCTGCTCACCCGGCACGGCACCAAACTGTCCGAGGTGGACGGCTGGGCGGTGCATCCCGGTGGGCCGCGCATCCTCACCGTGGTCGAGCGGGAGCTGGCGCTGCCACCGGAGGCCCTGGCGGCCTCCCGGGCCACCCTGGCCGAACACGGCAACTGTTCGTCGCCGACGGTGCTGCTGATCCTGGACCGGCTGCGTCGGGCGGTCTCTCCACCGGACCGGGTGGTGCTGCTCGCCTTCGGCCCCGGGCTGACCCTCTACACGGCCCTGCTCGAACGGCACGACTGACCGCCCGGCCGGGCTCGACGGTGGGACCGGTGCCGTCGGCTGGCTACCCTCGACGGGTGAGCGGTGCGGCGGGTGACGGGCTTCGCGGTGCCCTGCTGACCGGGTTGGCGCTGGTCACCCTGGTCGCCGGTGGCGTGTGGTGGCAGGCCAACGCCCCGGGTCCGGCCACTGTCGGCCCCTCGGAGCTGACCCGGTCGGAGCCGGGCCGGACCTCTCAGGTCGTCACCGTCGACCCCGGGACCGGTCAGGTGGTGGACGGGCCGCGCCGGGTGCTGGTCTACGACGGGTACCCGGGGGTCGGGCTGGCCCGGTTCGCCGAGACCGTCTGGCGGGACCGGGTGACCATCCGACCGGACGACCCGGTCCGCTGGGACTTCGACTCCCGGGAGGGCCGGCGGTACCTGCTGCAGTACCGCTGCACCGGGGCGGGCCAACTGGTGGTCTGGGCGTCCCGGGGGCGCGCCTCCGAGGCCGAGCGGTCGACCTGCGACGGCTCCCTGACCGGGCTGGAGCTGTCGGGGGAGGGCCGTCGGCTGCGGCTGCGGTTGGCGGTCTCCGGGCCGGCTCCGGCCGAGGTGCAGATCCAGTTGGTCACCCTGCCCTGAGCGGGGTCGACGGTCACCGGGTCAGGGCGGCCAGGTCGCTGCGGTAGTCCTCGACCGTCCGGACCTCGGCGACCACCCGCAGCAGGGTGCCCGAGCGGTCCACCAGCAGCACGGTGGCGCTGCCGGGCCGCCCCGGCAGGCGGAGGAAGGCGCGCAGGCCACCGGCCGGGTCGGCGAGTGGTCGTACCGGCGGGGCGGTGGTGGGTGGGCCCGTGCGGTCGCCGGTGACCGGCACGACGGAGACCTCGGGCGGGGCGGCGGCGACGGCCTCGGCCACCTGGTCCGCGCACTCGCAGGTGTCCACCAGGATGATCACCGCCGGCAGCAGGCCACGCAGCGACACCGGCGACTGTTCCGCGTCGACCAGGTCCAGGGCCGGCAGCGACCGGCCGGCCAGCCCGGTGGGTGGGGTCGGGTACGGCACCACGGTCGGCCGGTCTCCGCCGCGGGAGGGTCGGGGCCAGGTGCCGGCCAGCAGCGCGCCGGTGGTGATCAGCGCGACCACCAGCAGGATCAGCACCGGCAGGCCCAGCATCCGGTGGCCGGAGCCACCGAGTCGGCGCTGCCAGCGCCGACGGCGGGCCTGGCCGCGCAGCTCGCGCCGGACCAGTGCGGTCTCGGCGGCGAGCGCGGAGGGATCGTCGGGGACGACCACCCGGCCCCACTCGGCCGGCAGGTCGGGCAGTCCGTCGGTGGGCCCGGGGCCCTCTGCGTCCGGCATGCCCATCGAACCACCCCCTGACGAACCTGAGCGCTCAGCGGTGCCTCTCCAGCGTCCCGTACCGGGCGGTCTGACGCCACACCTGAGCGGAGGTGAGATCTGGGGGATATCATGGAACCGTGCGCCGACCTGGCTCAAGGGCGGCGACGGCACGGCAGGGCGCAAGAGCACAGCCGCCAAGGGGGGTCGACAGCTCCGACCACCCTTCACCGGGAAGGCATTTGGCGGTCACGCAGCGTGTTCGATCCATCGAATCGGCCCCTTGTCAAGCCGAAGAAATACCTCTCACAGGGCCTCTGAGCTGCGCCAACGGTCAGGTCAGCGGTGAGACATCGGTGCCTGAGCGTGTTACCCTAGACACAGCGAAAGGGGTTTCGAACCTATGGTTTTCAGTGTCGGCGAGACCGTTGTTTACCCCCACCACGGGGCCGCACTCATCGAGGCAATCGAGACTCGGGTCATCAAGGGCGAGCCCAAGCAGTACCTCGTCCTGAGGGTCGCACAGGGTGACCTGACCGTCCGGGTGCCCGCTGAGAACGCCGAGATCGTGGGCGTGCGTGAGGTGGTCGGCGAAGAGGGCCTCGGCAAGGTCTTCGACGTTCTCCGGGCTCCGCACACCGAGGAGCCGACCAACTGGTCGCGACGTTACAAGGCAAATCTGGAAAAGCTGGCCTCGGGTAACCCGCTGAAGGTCGCCGAGGTCGTCCGCGACCTGTGGCGTCGGGAGCGGGAGCGGGGCCTCTCCGCGGGTGAGAAGCGGATGCTCGCCAAGGCCCGCGACATCCTCGTCGGTGAGGTCGCGCTGGCGGAGAAGAGCACCAAGGACGAGGCGGAGACGCTGCTCGACAAGGTGCTGACCGAGGCCTAGTCCCCGCAGCATCGTCGTACCCACCTTGCAGCAAAAGAATCCGAGGACCGCGACGTGACCGCGCAGCTCAACCCGCGCGGTGACGTCGCGGTCCTCGTGCCTGCGGCCGGTGCCGGGGTACGCCTCGGTCCCGGCCGTCCCAAGGCACTGCGACTGCTCGCCGGCGAGCCCCTGCTGGTGCACGCGG
Organism: Micromonospora sp. WMMA1923; assembly: GCF_049179195.1. Lineage (NCBI taxonomy): Bacteria > Bacillati > Actinomycetota > Actinomycetes > Micromonosporales > Micromonosporaceae > Micromonospora > Micromonospora sp. WMMA1923. The sequence continues at coordinate 5,234,824 of NZ_JBMHLZ010000001.1, read as the reverse complement.
TACGCCGGCTCGCCGCCGCGCCGTCCGTGCACACCATCGTGGTGGCCGCCCCGGTCGCCGATGTCGAGGCGGTCCGGGACCTGCTCGCCCCGGTGGCCCCGGTCAGCGTGGTCCCCGGCGGCGCGCACCGGCAGGCCTCGGTGGCCGCCGCCCTGGCCGCCGTACCCGCCGGACCGGAGATCGTCCTGGTCCACGACGCGGCCCGCGCGCTCACCCCGGCCGAGTTGATCGAGTCGGTGGCCGCGGCCGTGCGTGCCGGCGCTGACGCGGTGATCCCCGTTCTCCCGGTGGTCGACACGGTCAAGGAGGTCGACTCCGAGGAGCGGGTCCTCGGTACGGTCGACCGGTCGGCCCTGCGCGCGGTGCAGACTCCCCAGGGTTTCCGTCGGGCCGTGCTGGCCGCCGCCCACGCCGGCGCGGGTGACCCACTCACCGACGACGCGGGCCTGGTCGAGAAGCAGGGCGTGCCGGTGCGGTGCGTCCCCGGTTCGGAGTACGCCCTGAAGATCACCCGACCGTTCGACCTGACCCTCGCCGAGCACCTGCTCGCCGCCGACGGCGTAGCGTCGGACAGCTCCGTGGCACGTACCCTGTTTTGATGATCGTTCCCCGGGTGGCCATCGGCACCGACGTGCACGCCTTCGAGCCCGGTCGGCCCTGCTGGGTCGCCGGCCTGCACTGGCCGGGCCAGGACGGGTTGGCCGGGCACTCGGACGCCGACGTCGCCGCCCACGCCGCCTGCAACGCGCTGCTCTCCGCCGCCGGCCTCGGTGACCTGGGGTCCAACTTCGGCGTCGGTGAGCCGGAGTGGGCGGGTGCCTCCGGCGTCGCGTTGCTCACCGAGAGCGCCCGCCGGGTGCGGGCGGCCGGGTTCGAGATCGGCAACGTCTCGGTGCAGGTCGTCGGGGTACGCCCCAAGATCGGACCGCGGCGGGAGGAGGCCCAGCGGGTGCTCTCGGCGGCGGTCGGCGCGCCGGTGACCGTCTCCGCCGCCACCACCGACGGGCTCGGCTTCACCGGCCGTGCCGAGGGGCTCACCGGTATCGCGGTGGCCCTGGTGTACCCGGCCGAGTCGGCCTAGGCTCGCGCGATGTCCAGCGACCCCACCTCCGACGAGTCCGCCGACGGCTACCTCCAGCGGGCCCAGCTCCTGGCCGAGCTGGGCCGGTACGACGAGGCGGCGGCGGAACTGGGGTTCGCCGTCACCCTCGACCCGGGCAGCGCGGCGGCGTTGACCATGCTGGCCCGGGTACGGCTCGCCGCCGACCAGCCGGCGCAGGCGCGTACCGTGGCCGAGCAGGCGGTGGCGGTCGCACCCGGGGCCCTCGCGCCGTTGGTGGTACGGGCGCTGGCCCTGATCGACCTGCGGGAGTTCGCCGAGGCGGCCCGGACCGCCGACGAGATCCTGGCGCTCGGCCCGGACGACGCGTACGCCCAGCGGAGCGCCGCGGCGGTGCTGGCCGGCGCGCGCAACGGCCAGCCGGCGCTGAACGCGGCCTGGCGCGGGGTGGAGCTGGCGGTCGAGGAGCCGCAGGCGCACCTGGTGCTCGGGCTGGTGGCGGCCCGGCTGGGCCTGTTCGACCTGGCTGAGCGGGCCTACCGGGAGGCGCTGCGGCTGAACCCGCAGCTGGCCGAGGCCCGGTACGACGTCGGTGTCCTCCGGCTCGAACAGCGGCGGTACGCCGAGGAGCTGGAGCAGTTGGCCGAGGCGGCGGCGCCGACAGTGGCACCGGAGCCGGCCGGGAACCCAGCGATGCCGGTAGTGGCCGGGAACCGCCGGACCATCTCCGAGGGGCTGCGCCGGTTGGTCCTGCACGGCGCCGGCTGGTCGTTGATCGGCACGGTGCTGGTGGCCTGCGTGGCGGCCGACAACGGCGGGCTGTCCCGGTTGCTCGCGCTGGCGGCGGCGCTCGGCTGCGGGCTGGTGGTGTGGCGGTACGCCACCCGGCTACCCGGGCTGACCAGCACCGTCCTTCCCGGCCTGGCGCGCTCCGACCGGATGGTCGCGGTGGCCGTGTACGCGGTGGCCGCCGCACCGGTGCTGATCCTGCTCTACGCGGTGTTCGGTTCCCCCTGGCCGCTGGTGCTCTCGATCGTCGCCACCGCGGTGGCCCAGTTGACGGTCTACGGGCGGGCCCAGGTGAAGGCGTAGGCGTCGTCCTCGCAGGCCCGGGCGGCGTCGCAGAGGTCGAGCGGACGGAAGGTGTCCACCATGACCGCCAGTTCGTCGAAGTAGTCGACCCCGATCGACCGTTCGGCGGCCCCGGGCTGCGGGCCGTGGGTGAAGCCGGACGGGTGCAGCGAGATCGAGCCCTGCTCGATGCCGGAGCCGCGCCGGGCCTCGTAGTTGCCGCCGGTGTAGAAGAGCATCTCGTCGGAGTCGACGTTGTGGTGGTTGTACGGCACCGGGATGGCCTGCGGGTGGTAGTCCACCTTGCGCGGCACGAACGAGCAGATCACGAAGTTCGGGCCCTGGAAGGTCTGGTGCACCGGCGGCGGCTGGTGGATCCGGCCGGTGATCGGCTCGAAGTCGTGGATGGAGAACGCCCACGGGTAGAGGTGGCCGTCCCAGCCGACCACGTCGAACGGGTGGTGGGCGTAGACGTACCGGGTCCAGGCGGTGCCGTCGCCGCCCGGGCCGGCGGCCCGGGAGCGGTGTCGGACCAGCACCTCCACGTCGGTGTCGTCGACCTGCAGCGTCGCGTCCGGTCCCCGGACGTCGCGCTCGCAGTACGGGGAGTGCTCCAGGAACTGGCCACGGACCGAGAGGTACCGCTTGGGCGGGCCGATGTGGCCGGTCGCCTCGATGGCCAGCAGCCGGGTCGGCTCGCTGCCGGTCGGTACGAGCCGGTGGATGGTGGAGGTGGGGATGACGACGTAGTCGCCGGCGACCGCCTCCAGCACGCCGAACGGCGACTCCACCCGCAGGCCGCCGGACTCCAGGTAGAGGCACTCGTCGCCGGTGGCGTTGCGGTACAGCGGGCCGGGCCGGTCGGCCAGCACGTAGGAGATCCGTACGTCGTCGTTGGCCAGCAGCGCCTGCCGGCCGAGGACCGGGTCGGCCCCGGTGCCGTCGAGTTTGTGGGTACGCAGGTGGCGGGGCTTGAGCGGTAGGTTCGGCAGCCGGGTGGTGGTGGTCGGCGGGCGGAACTCCTCGGCGGCCACGATCGCGGTCGGCGGGTACCGGTGGTAGAGCAGGGACGAGTCGGCGGAGAAGCCCTCCTGGCCCATCAGCTCCTCGGCGTAGAGGCTGCCGTCGGGCTGGCGGAACTGGGTGTGCCGTTTACGGGGTACCTCGCCGACGCGGCGGTAGTACGGCATGTCGCCTCCGTGACTCGGATCGAGTGCGGCGTATCTCGTCGCACCGCATCAGCTGTGGCGCCGCGTCCGGTAATCGGACGCTGTTGTCCGTTCCTTGTAGGGTCCCGTACATTCTTGTCTCGTGTCAACGCAGGTGCCCCGCCTCCTGACCGGACTCGTCGACGACGCCGCCGTCTTCCCGCCCGGCAGCGCCGCCCTGCCCGACGCGGTTCGCGCGCACCGCGCCCACCGCACCGCCTGGTACGCCGACCTGGTCGGCCCGCTCCTGGTGCCGGCGAGCGCCCTGCCGGCGCTGGCCGGGCTGCTCGACGACACCCCGATCGAGGTCGGGGTGATCGGTGACCTGCCGATCGACCAGCTCGACCGGGCCCTCGCCGAGGCCGACCGGCGGATCGTGGTCCGGCAGGTCGAGGCGGCGGTCGGCAAGCGGGGGGAGGACCCGGCTCCCGGCCTGGCCGCGCTGCTCGCCCGCGCCGACGGCATCGACCGGTACGCCGAGATCCCGCTGACCTTCGGGCTGATGGCGGCGCTGGACACCCTGGCCACCGCCCGGCAGGCCGGGCAGCCGGTCGCGGCGAAGTTCCGCACCGGCGGGCTGGCCGCCGAACTCTTCCCCCGCCCGGCCGAGCTGGCCGCGGTGATCTGCGCCTGCCGGGACCGGGACCTGCCCTTCAAGCTGACCGCCGGGCTGCACCACGCGGTCCGCCACCTCGACCCGGAGACCGGGTTCACCCACCACGGCTTCGGTAACGTGCTGGCGGCGGTACTCGTCGCCGCCGACGGCGAGACCGTGGACACCGTCGCGGCACGGCTCGCCTCGACCGACCCGCTACCGGTGGCCGAACGCGTCCGCGCCGACCTGGCCGGCGACCGGCCGTGGTGGGTCGGGTTCGGTTCGTGCAGCGTCTCGGAACCACTTACCGATCTGATCCGGCTGGGGCTGGTGAACGGGGGATACCAACAATGACCTGGGTGACCGGCGCGAACGGCTCGCCGTACGGGGTGACCAACCTGCCGTACGGGGTGTTCCGGACCGAGGGGCGGGAGCCACGGATCGGGGTACGGATCGCCGACCAGGTGTTCGACCTCGCCGCAGCGGAGGCGGCCGACCTGGTGCTCGCCGGTGGGGCGCTCTCCCGGGCCACCCTCAACGAGTTCATGGCGTTGGGGCGCCCGCAGTGGACGGCGGTCCGGCAGCGGGTGACCGAACTGCTCACCGACGAAGCCCACCGGGCGGCGGTGCAGCCGCTGCTGGTGCCGCTGGCCGAGGTGGAAATGCTGCTGCCCTTCGAGGTGGCCGACTACGTCGACTTCTACTCCTCCGAACACCACGCGTCGAACGTCGGGCAGATCTTCCGCCCCGGCCAGCCACCGCTGCTGCCCAACTGGAAGCACCTGCCGATCGGGTACCACGGCCGGGCCGGCACGGTGGTGGTCTCCGGCACCCCGGTGGTCCGGCCGCGGGGCCAGCGGGCCACCGCCGACGGCCCGGTCACCGGCCCCTCGGTACGCCTCGACATCGAGGCCGAGGTCGGCTTCGTGGTGGGGGTGCCCAGCCCGCTGGGCCGACCGGTCGGCGTCGACGACTTCGCCGACCACGTCTTCGGGGTGGTGCTGGTCAACGACTGGTCCGCCCGGGACATCCAGGCCTGGGAGTACCAGCCACTCGGCCCGTTCCTGGGCAAGTCCTTCGCCACCTCGGTCGCGGCCTGGGTGACCCCGCTGGAGGCGCTCGGCGCGGCCTTCGTACCCGCGCCGGAGCAGGACCCGCCGGTCGTCGACTACCTGCGGGACGTGCCCCACCTGGGGCTGGATCTGCGCCTGACGGTCGAGTGGAACGGCGAACGGGTGAGCGAGCCACCGTTCGCCACCATGTACTGGACCCCGGCACAGCAGTTGGCCCACCTGACCGTCAACGGGGCGTCGCTGCGCACCGGCGACCTGTACGCCTCCGGCACCGTCTCCGGCCCCGAACGTACCCAGGTCGGGTCGTTCCTGGAACTGACCTGGGGCGGCACCGAGCCGGTCACGGTCGGCACCCAGAGTCGTACCTTCCTCGCCGACGGTGACACGGTGACCATCGGGGCCACCGCGCCGGGGCCGGACGGCACCACCATCGCCCTCGGTGAGGTGACCGGGACCATCCGCCCGGCCCGCTGACCCGCCCGGTCGCACATCGGGTGCGACCGGGGACCGTGGCTCCTCTCGTTGATCGACCGGACTCATCGCCAGCCACGCGCCGGTACCCGGGCACCCCGCCCGGAACGCCGGGCGTGGCGGTGCCGTTTCGATCGGAGAGGAAGCAACACGATGAACGAGCTCACGGGTGCCATCTGGCGGACCAGCAGCCGCTCCAACGACCAGGGGCTCTGCGTGGAGGTGGCGGACAACCTGGTCGCCACCCTCGGGGTGGTCGGGGTGCGCGACTCCAAGGACCGCAGCGGGCCCAGCCTGGAGATCGGCCCGCTGGACTGGTCGGCCTTCGTCGGCGGCATCCGGGCCGGCGGGTTCCGCCGCTGACCCCGTTCCGCCGCCGGCCGAACGGGGAGAGCCCGCCACGCCGAGCGGCGGAATCCCCACACCCGCCCCCCGCGTCACGCGCACCCACCGTACGGTGGACGACACGGGAGGTGTCATGTCGACGGTCACGGTCACCGGGTTCATCGCGGCACCCCCCGTCGACGTGTGGCGTCTCCTGGTCGACCTGTCCGTCCGCGCCGACTGGCTCACCGCCGTCGGCGCGGTCGAGGTGCTCACCGCCGGACGACTGGGCGCGGGCACCGCGTGGCGGGAGGTCCGCTCCCGTCCCGACGGCGGCACCCTGGCCGAGGAGTTTCTCGTGCTGGAGGCCCGCGCACCCGACCGGTTGGTGCTCAGCTCGCCCGGCACCGGGGTCGACTACCGGACCACCTGGGCCCTGCGGCAGGTGCGTCGCCGTCGTCGGGGCTGCACGGCGGTCACCGTCGAGCACCAGGCCCTCCCCACCGCCGGGTACGGCCGGGTGATCGGACTGCTCTTCGGCGGCCTGGCCGCCCGCGCGGTCGAGGGCACCCTGCGCCGTGACCTCGCCGACCTGGCCGCCGCCGTCGACCGGGCCGGCACCGTCGAAGCGGCCTGACCCGGGGGGTTGTCCGGCCCGCCGGCCCAGCCGGCGACTTCCGCTGGGTAGGGTGCCGGGCGGAGGTGCGCATGGGGTTCGCGAAGGGCCGGCGACGGATGGTGGTCGTGGCCGGGGCGCTGCTGGTGACCGTCGTGGTGGCCGCCACGGCGTACCGGGTGCTCGCGCCCGCCGAGGTCAGCACCCCCGCGCAGGCGGCCTACCCGGACGTCGCCAACTCCGACGTCGGAGTGATCGGCCGGCTGCCCGTCGCCCCGCTGATCGTCGACGGTCGCCTCCGGGTGTACGCCGCCGACCGGCAGGTCTACGCCGACCAGCCGGTGACCGGCAAGAACCGGCGCACCCCGTACTGGTCGTACCGGCGCTGGCCGGCCCGGCTCGACGGGGTCCTGGCCAAAGGCACGACGGTGCTCAGCCGGTGGTCGGACGGGAAGCTGGTGGCGCTGGACGCGCGTACCGGACAGGTGAGCTGGCGGGCCGACGGACCGGAACCGGCGGCCGAGCACGCCGGGCCGGAGCGGGCACCCGGGCAGGACCGGCGGGTCCGGCGCACCGGTGCGGCGACCGTCTGGGACCCGCGCGGGCTGCACGTCACCCGGGGCACCGACGGCCGCCCGGTGCTGGTGGTCACCGGGGACCGGCAGCAGCGCGGGTTCGACCTGGCCGACGGCCGGGAGCTGTGGCGGGCCGACGCGACCGCCGAGTGCCGCACCGACCTGGGCACCACGCTCGCCGGGCAGGTCGCCACGGTGGACGCCTGCGGTGACGAGCCGGCGGTCGAGCTGCGCGACGCGGTGACCGGCGCGGTAGCCACCCGGTGGCGACCGCCCGGCACCACCGACGCCCTGGTGGCGACGCTGACCGGCTGCCAGTCCCCCCGGTCGGAGTGCCGAGGGCTGCGCACCACCTCCGAGGGCGACGGCACGGGCCGGGGCTGGTTGCTCGGCGCCGGCGAGCCGGTCGCGGCCCCCGCCCTGGACCGTCCGGACACCGAACTCGTCGGCGAGCACGTGGTCGGGGTGATCCCCGGCGGGGTCACCGGGCGCTCGCCCCGGACAGGGGAGGAGCTCTGGCGTCGGGCCGATCTCGGGTCGGTCCGGATCCTGGCGGCCCAGCCGGGCCGGGTCCACCTGCTCACCGAGACCAGCGAGCTGGTGACCCTGGACCCGAGCACCGGCGCGCAGCGCTCCCGGTTCGTGCTCACCGTGGGGCGCGACGGCCTCGGTTGGGAACCCGGCTACGCGTACGCGGTGGACGGCTACCTGGCCGTGGAGCGGCTGAAGCCGCCGGTCGCCCCGGAGGCCGAGGACCAGCGCTACTTCCTCACCGGCGAAGCCCTCGTCCTAGCCGCCACCTGACCGCCCCCTGCGCGAAGGAAGGGCCCCTTGTTAACGGGGCGGGGTGAGCGGGGTGCCCCGCTCTACCGAAAGCGTTAACAAGGGGCCCTTCCTTGCACGTCAGGTGAGGGCGGACTCGGCGGCGGCCAGGAAGGCGTCGTTCTCGGCCGGGGTGCCGATGGTGACCCGGACCCCGTCGCCGGCGAACGGGCGGACGATCACGCCACGCTTCTCGCAGGCCCGGCCGAACTCGGCCGCCCGGTCGCCGAGCGGCAGCCAGACGAAGTTCGCCTGGCTGGTCGGCACGTCCGGGACGCGCTTGCGCAGCGCCTCGGTGACCCGCTCCCGCTCGGCCACGATCAGCGCGCAGCGGCGCTGCACCTCGTCGGCCTGGGCGAGTGCGGCGAGCGCGCCGGCCTGGGCGGCCAGGCTGGTGGAGAAGGGGGTGACCACCTTGCGTACCGCCGCCGCCACGGCCGGCGCGGCGACCAGGAAACCGATCCGCAGCCCGGCCAGCCCCCACGCCTTGGACAGCGTGCGCAGCACCACCACGTTCGGCCGGTCCAGGTAGGTGAGCCCGTCCGGCACCGCCGGGTCGGTGACGAACTCCCGGTACGCCTCGTCGATCACGACCAGCACGTCCTCGCCGACGGTGTCGAGGAACCGGTCCAGCTCGGCGCGGCCGACCGCCGTACCGGTCGGGTTGTTCGGGTTGCAGACCAGCACCATCCGGGTCCGGTCGGTCACCGCCGCCGCCATCGCGGCGAGGTCGTGCCCGTGGCCGGCGTCGTTGGGCACCCGCACGCTGGTCGCGCCGCTGGTCGCCGCGATGATCGGGTACGCCTCGAACGAGCGCCACGAGTAGAGCAACTCGTCCCCGGGCAGGCAGGTGGCCCGGACCAGGTGCTCGGCCAGCGCCACCGAACCGCAGCCGGTGGCGATCCGGTCGACGTCGACGTCGTACCGCTCGGCCAGCGCCTCGCGTAGCGCGACCACCCCCATGTCCGGGTAGCGGTGGGTGCCGGCGACGGCCTCGGTCACCGCCTCCACCACGCCGGGCAGTGGCCCGTAGGGGACCTCGTTGCTGGCCAGCTTGATCGCCTCGGGCAGGCCCAGCTCACGGGCCAGGTCGGCCGGGCTGCGACCGGGTACGTAGTTGGGCAGCACGTCGAGGTCGGCACGGGTCAGCCGCAGCGCCGGCTGGTGACGTGAGGTCTCCGTCATGGGGTTTCTCCCGGGGGGGTGGGCGCGGTCGGGGGAGTGGCAGGGGGCACCTGGATCACCACGGTCTGGGCGCGCTTGTCGTGCAGGGCCCGCCGCAGCGGATGGTCGAAGAGGGGGGACACCGCGTCGACGAGCTGGAGGATCAGCCCGAGCCCGCAGCAGTACCAGAGCAGGGTGGGCAGGCCGAGGGTGTTCCACCGGCGCAACGACCGGCCGAAGCCGAGCGGTTGGTCCTGCGCCATCGGCACGGCCCGGATGCGGGCCACCCTCTTGCCGAAGGTCTGCCCGCTGGCCGCCATCGCCGGCACCTCGTAGGCGAACCAGAGCGCGGTGGCGATCAGCAGGATGGCAACCTGGAGGCCACCGGCCTGGTCACCGGGCTGGGGGAGCCCGTCGGTGGAGGAGTCGCCGGCCATCGCCCGGCTCATCACCTCCCGCCAGTACGGGGTGACCTCCTGGATGTAGCGCCAGACGAACCAGCCGTTCACCACGGCGTTCAGTGCGAACAGCACACCGAAGTCGATCACTCGGGCCACCAGTCGGGCGCCGTGCCCGGCCAACGGGAAGCCGTGCGGCCGGGGCTCGGGCGGCCGGCTCAGCCAGGCCTGCTGCGGCCAGCCGGGCGGTGTCCCCGGTCCGGTCCAGGGCGGCTGCCCCGGGCCCGGTGCGGGCCAGCCGGGACCACCCGGCCCGCCCTGCCCCGGCCCGCCCTGCCCCGGCCCGCCCTGCCCCGGCCCGCCCTGCCCCGGGCCGCCTTGCCCCGGACCGCCCTGCCCAGGGCCGGTCGCGTCGGCTCCGGGCCAGCTGGGGCCGGCCGGTGGGGAGCCAGCTCCGGGCCAGGCCGGGCCGCCCTGTGCCGGACCAGCGCCGCCCGGCGCCGGACCGCTTCCGGGCTGGCCGGGGCCGTACTGCGGGGAACCGGACCCGGTACCGGTGCTGCCGGTCGCTGCCGGGGGACCGCTGGCCGGGCCGCCCGAGGTGGACTCCTGGGCGGGGGTGGGCTCCGGCTCGGGCTCGGGTGGGCCCTCCGGCACCTCGGCGTCGACCGGGATGGGTGCGCCGATCCAGCCGCCACCGTCCCAGTACCGTCGGGTGTCCCGGTCGGCGGGGTCGACGTACCAGCCGGGGGCGACGCTCACGGCGCCACCCCGGCGTAGCCGTCGGCCGGCGTCGCGCTGGTCCGGACGGTCCGTTCGCTGTGCTCGCTCACCTGCACACCTTAACGACGACGCCGACGGGCAGGCCGGGCAGCGGTGCGCCGCCGCCGGTGGTGGATCGCCCACCGGCGACGGCGCGGGTGCCGGGACGGGCCCGACACGTCGAACATGCGGGCCCTACCGGGGTCACAGGTTGCCGCGTCGTTCCTGCTCCCGCTCGATCGCCTCGAAGAGGGCCTTGAAGTTGCCCTTGCCGAAACCGAGGGAGCCGTGCCGTTCGATCAGCTCGAAGAAGACCGTGGGTCGGTCCTGCACCGGCTTGGTGAAGATTTGCAGCAGGTAACCGTCCTCGTCCCGGTCGACCAGGATCTTGCGGGCCTTCAGCTCCTCGATCGGTACCCGGACGTTGCCGATCCGGGCCCGCAGCTCCGGGTCGTCGTAGTACGAGTCCGGGGTCTCCAGGAACTCGACACCGGCGGCGCGCATGGCGTCGACGCTGGCCAGGATGTCGTTGGTGGCCACCGCGATGTGCTGGGCGCCGGGGCCCTGGTAGAACTCCAGGTACTCGTCGATCTGCGACTTCTTGCGGGCCACCGCCGGCTCGTTGAGCGGGAACTTGACCTTGCGGGTGCCGTTGGCGACCACCTTGCTCATCAGCGCCGAGTAGTCCGTGGCGATGTCGTCGCCGATGAACTCCGCCATGTTGGAGAAGCCCATCACCCGCTTGTAGAACTCCACCCACTCGTCCATCCGGCCGAGCTCCACGTTGCCGACCACGTGGTCCACGGCCTGGAAGAAGCGCTTGGGCTGCAGCTTGGCGTCGATCATGGGCTGCCGGTCGACGATCGGGCCCCGGGCCACGAAGCCGGGCAGGAACGGCCCGGTGTAGCGGGAGCGGTCGACCAGGGTGTGCCGGGTGTCGCCGTAGGTGGCGATGGCGGCCATCCGGACCGTGCCGTTCTCGTCGGTGACGTCGTGCGGGTCGAGCAGGCCGGTCGCGCCCTGTGCGGTGGCGTGGGCGTACGCGGCGTCGACGTCGGGCACCTCCAGCGCGATGTCGGCCACGCCGTCGCTGTGCCGGGTGACGAACTCGACCTCGGGCGCGGTCGGGCTGACCGCCCCGCGCAGCACGAACCGGGCCGAACCGCTGGTCAGCACGTAGTCGGCGTGGTCCCGGTAGCCCTGCTCGGGCCCCCGGTACGCGACACAGGTCATGCCGAACGCGGTGGAGTAGTAGTGCGCCGCCTGCTTGGCGTTGCCCACCACGAAGGTCAGGTGGTCCAGCCCCCGGACCGGGAACGGGTCGCGGCTGATGTCGTGGTCGACGGCGCCGACGAGTTCGTCGACGTCGACCTCTCCGGTCGACTGGGGTCGGTCGATCGCCTGGGTCATCGCGCACTCCCTCCTCGCCGGTCACCTCGTGGGCGACCGTCCGGTACCTCTGTGGCGAGGATCGCGGTCGGGGCCCGGCTGGGCAACTGTCAGCGTTCCTCCTGGTCAGGTTGCGCAATCGGTACGATGTTCACCCATGACCACTGAGCAGTCTGTACAGCTGGACGAGGTGGACGCCCTCCTGATCGCGCTGCTCGCCGAGGAGCCCCGGATCGGGGTGCTGGAGTGTTCCCGTCGACTCCGGGTGGCCCGGGGCACAGTCCAGGCGAGGTTGGACAAGCTGACCCGGCGCGGCGTGATCGGCGGCTTCGGGCCGGACATCTCCCCGGCCGCGATCGGCTTCGGGGTGACCAGCTTCGTCACCCTGGAGATCAGTCAACGGCACGGCCACGACCCGGTCACCACGCACCTGGCGGTCATCCCGGAGGTGCTGGAGGCGCACACCATCACCGGCTCCAGCGACCTGCTCTGCCGGATCGTCGCCCGCTCCAACACCGACCTGCAACGGGTGATCGACCAGATCGTCTCCTTCGCCGGCATCACCCGGGCGTCGACGATCATCGCCCTGGCCGAGGCGATCCCGTACCGCACCCTCCCCCTGGTCCGCTCCGCCTCCCAGCTGCAAGGAAGGGCCCCTTCCTAACGCTTTTTGTATAGGAAGGGCCCCCTCCTTACACCCGGGGCGGGGGAGAAAGGGTGGCGACACGGGCGTGCGGGTGTCGGGCGTGGCGGTGATCGTGACTACCGTGTCCGTGTGGCGAACCAGAAGGGCCCCGGCGTCAAGGGCGTCCTGCTGCTCGCCCTCGTCGCGGTGGTGGTGTTGGCCGCCACCGGGCTCTGGAACCCGTTCCCCGGCATGTGGGACTGGGTCAAGCGCAGCAAGCCCATCTCCGAGCCGGACGTCATCTGGCAGGAGCGCATCGGCGGTACCCCGCAGAGCGTGACCATCGCCGGGGACGCCGTCGTGGTCGAGCAGCGTACCCGGGTCGAGGCGCGCAGCCTGGCCACCGGCGTACAACTCTGGGAGCGTAAGGCGGACTGGGCCGCGGTGGCCGGCGGCGACCGGGACGCGGTGGTCGCCGTGGGCAAGCTCCTGGTCAAGGGGTACGACCTGCTCGATCCGAACACCGGTGCGGTACGTCGCCGGGTCGACGACGCGGTGGCCGTCTGGACGTACCAGAACCTGCTGCTCGACGCGCGTTGTGCCGGGGCCACCGACTGCACCCTGTCGGCCTGGGAGCCGCGCGGCGAGCAGCCACTGTGGACGGCGTTCCTGCCCGGGGTCAGCACCTCCTGGCTGGCCGACAACCCGGATGTGCTGGACACCCGCCGGCTCACCGCCACCCGGGTCGACGACGGGGTGGCCGGCGCGGAGCCGGTACCGCCGCTGCTCGGCTTCCCGGTCGACGGCCGGGTGCACGTGGTGGACACCGCTACCGGCCGGGTCCTGCAGGACGTCCAACCCGGCCGGGACGAACGACTCTCCGTGGTCGGCGGCCGGCTGGTCCGGATCACCGCGCGCTCCGCCGAGGGCGCCTGCCTGTTCACCGTCACCGCCGGGGATCCGGCGACCGGCCAGCAGGTGTGGCGGCGGACCGGGATCAACCTGCGTACCGCCGACAGCGCCGGCTGCGCCCAGCGGGAGGATCCGCAGGGCGCCCGGAACGTGCTGATCGGCATGGGCTCCGACGGCCGGGAGGCGGTGCTCGACGGGTACAGCGGTCGGTTGTTGCAGGTCAACGCCGTCGACGAGAAGCTGCTCGCGGTCGACGACCGGTACACGGTGACCCGCAGCGCCGACCAGCGCTCGATCGTCGGCCGGGAGTTGGACGTCGACCGGGAACGCTGGACCCGACCCGCCAACGACCGGACCAGGGCCATGCTCACCCCGTACGGTGCGGTGGTCTCGGACGAGAAACCCTCCCGGCTGGCGGTGGTGGAGCCGCGCACCGGGCGGGAGTTGGTGAGCCTGCGGACCGCGGCGAACGCGCTGGCGGTGGGGCCCGGCGGCATGATCATCGGTGAGGGCCGGGAGATCGGGTACGTCCGGTTCGGCGCGTCGAACGCTCCGCCGGGCGGCGGCGCGCCGGGCGCGGGTGACGGCGCACCCGGCGCACCCGGTGGCCCCGACGCGCCCGGCGGCCAGGGTGACCAGCGCGACTGCGGCCCGAAGCAGGAGGCGTGTCCGGAGGCCGAACGGGACAAGGACGGCTGATCCCGCGGGGCCCGAAGGCCGCAGAACGATCCCACCGATCGGTACGGATCAGCGTGGCGTCCCAGGACCCACCCGGCGGGTGGGACTGATCGATCCGACTGGCCTAGGCTTTCGCCTCATGAGCAGTGCCGCCGACTTCTCCTACGCTCCCCTGTTGCCGACCGGCCCGGACCAGACCGAGTACCGCCTGGTCACCGACGAGGGCGTGGACGTCGTACACGGCCCCGGGGGGCGTCGTTTCCTCACCGTGGAGCCGGCGGCGCTGACCGCGCTGACCGCCGAGGCGATGCACGACATCGCCCACTACCTGCGCCCGGCGCACCTGGCCCAGCTCCGGGCGATCATCGACGACCCGATGGCCTCGCCGAACGACCGGTTCGTCGCCCTCGACCTGCTCCGCAACGCCAACATCGCCGCCGGTGGCGTGCTGCCGATGTGCCAGGACACCGGCACCGCGATCGTGATGGGCAAGCGCGGGCGGCACGTGCTCACCGACGGCAGCGACGCCGAGGCGATCTCCCGGGGCGTCTACCAGGCGTACACGAAACTGAACCTGCGGTACTCGCAGCTGGCCCCGCTGACCATGTGGGACGAGCGCAACACCGGCAGCAACCTGCCGGCCCAGGTGGAGCTCTACGCCGAGGACCCGGACGGGCACCCCGACGGGTACAAGTTCCTCTTCATGGCCAAGGGCGGCGGCTCGGCCAACAAGTCGTACCTCTACCAGGAGACCAAGGCGCTGCTGAACCCCACCCGGATGATGCAGTTCCTGGAGGAGAAACTGCGGCTGATCGGCACCGCGGCCTGCCCGCCGTACCACCTGGCCGTGGTCATCGGCGGCACCTCCGCCGAGTACGCCCTGAAGACCGCCAAGTACGCCTCGGCGAAGTACCTGGACACGCTGCCCACCGAGGGCTCGATGAGCGCGCACGGCTTCCGCGACCTGGAGCTGGAGGCGCAGGTGCTGGAGCTGACCCGCAACTTCGGCATCGGCGCGCAGTTCGGCGGCCGGTACTTCTGCCACGACGTACGGGTGGTCCGGTTGCCCCGGCACGGTGCGTCCTGCCCGGTGGCCATCGCGGTCTCCTGCTCCGCCGACCGGCAGGCGGTTGCCAAGATCACCCCGTCGGGGGTGTGGTTGGAGCGACTCGAAACCGACCCGGCGCGCTTCCTGCCCGAGGTCACCGACGAGACGCTGGACGCCTCCGACGTGGTCCGGGTCGACCTCAACCGGCCGATGGACGAGATCCGCGCCGAGCTGTCGAAGTACCCGGTGAAGACCCGGCTGTCGCTGACCGGCCCGCTGGTCGTCGCCCGGGACATCGCCCACGCCAAGATCGCCGAGCGGCTCGACGCCGGTGAGCCGATGCCGCAGTACCTGCGCGACCACGCCGTCTACTACGCCGGCCCGGCCAAGACCCCCGAGGGGTACGCCTCCGGTTCGTTCGGCCCGACCACCGCCGGCCGGATGGACGCGTACGTGGAGAAGTTCCAGGCCGCCGGCGGCTCCCAGGTGATGCTGGCCAAGGGGAACCGCTCCGGCCAGGTGACCCGCTCCTGCCAGCAGCACGGCGGCTTCTACCTCGGCTCGATCGGTGGCCCGGCCGCCCGACTGGCCCAGGACTGCATCAAGCACGTCGAGGTGCTGGAGTACGCCGAGCTGGGCATGGAGGCGGTCTGGAAGATCGAGGTGGAGGACTTCCCGGCCTTCATCGTGGTCGACGACAAGGGCAACGACTTCTTCGCCGAAGTAACCAAACCCGTCCTCACCATCGCCACCCGCTGACCCTGATCACCCCCGCACCTGCGTGGGGCTCGCTAGATCGCGGAAGTAGTGGCCTCCAGGCTGATCGAGGCCACTATTTCCAGGAACGTGCGCGCCGAGGAGCGTCGTGGTGTGAGTCTGCGGGGTGCGCGGGCAGGTTCAGTGCTGTTACGGGTGCATCCGAAGGATGTATAGGGCAGTCTTGCCCTCCCCGTGGTCGTTGTCGTCCGGCTGAAGGCTCGTGACGGGGACGACGATGCGCTGTCCGCTGCTGCCGCTGCCGGCGTCCACCCACACCTGAACCGTGCCGTTCTGCGGCAACTCCCGTGGACCTACTGCCAGTATCTCGCCGGTTTCCATGATGCCCTCCTCCATGCTCGCGGGGCTGAGCCAATGCCAACTATTGCACAGCAAGGTTGGCCAAATGGCAGCATGGTAACTAGGCCTATGTGGGGGACATTTGAGTTGGCCTAGGGCTTAGGCGGGGACGATGGCCAAGTGGCTGACCTGGAATCGGCGGTGCGGAAGCTGCGTGCGGCGCAGGCTGGGGTGCCAGGTGCGGAGCAGCGAGCCGCCCGCCTCATCGCGGAGGCTCGCGCCCGGGTGGAGGCCGCTCGGGCCGAGTTGGCCGAGGCGATCCGGGCCGCCGACCGGGACGGGGCACGCCAGGTGGACATCGTGGCCGCGACCGGGTACAGCCGGGAGCGGATCCGGCAGATCATCCGGAGCGCAGAGGACAACGCCTGAAGGAGCCCGGAGGCCCTGAACATCGAAGCGGCACGCCAACCGGATGTCTGAGCTTGAGGCAGCCTCGGAGGCATACCGGGCGGCGCGCCAGCGGGTGCAGGATGGGCTCGCTGAGGTTGCGTCGGCCCGGGCGGACGTGCCGAAGGTGCGGGAACGGCTCGCCGCCGAGATCGTGTCGGCGTACCGGGATGGGCGGCGGGTCGGCGAGATCGCCCGGGTCACCGGCTACGGCCGTGAACAGGTGCGACGCATACTGCGGGCCGGCGGGGTGGAGTCCGGCGAGGCCGGTGGTGGCTGATCCATGATCAGGCAAGGTCGGGAAGTTTGAGCCCGGACAGCGCGAGACCCGGCCCACCCACCGTCCGGAAGGCTGCCGGGTCCACTTCCATCAGCTATAGCTATCTAGCAGATTAGCTCGTCGCGGCGTTCTCCTCAACGGAACCGCCCCGAAGCGTCGCCGACCGGTGTGACCTGATCGGTCGGTGCGATCATCTGCGTGCCGCCGGTGGGCGCGGCAGGATGGTATGCGTGACGACTCCAGAGGCAACGGCATACCGGATCGAACGCGACTCGATGGGTGAGGTGGAGGTGCCCGCCGACGCGCTGTGGCGGGCGCAGACGCAGCGCGCGGTGCAGAACTTCCCGATCTCCGGGCGGGGCATCGAGCCGGCCCAGATCCGGGCGCTGGCCCAGATCAAGGGGGCGGCGGCCGAGGTCAACGGCGAGCTGGGGGTGATCGACGCGGAGGTGGCCGCCGCGATCGCCACCGCCGCCGCGCACGTGGCCGCCGGTGGGTACGACGACCAGTTCCCGATCGACGTCTTCCAGACCGGGTCCGGCACCTCGTCCAACATGAACACCAACGAGGTGATCGCCAGCCTGGCCGGCCGGAAGCTGGGCCGGGACGTGCATCCCAACGACGACGTCAACGCCTCCCAGTCGAGCAACGACGTCTTCCCCTCCTCGATCCACCTGGCCGCCACCGAGGCGGTGGCCCGGGACCTGCTGCCGGCGCTGGAGCACCTGGCCGGGGCGCTGGAGGCGAAGGCGGCCGAGTTCGAGACCGTGGTGAAGGCCGGGCGTACCCACCTGATGGACGCCACCCCGGTCACCCTCGGTCAGGAGTTCGGCGGCTACGCCGCGCAGGTCAGGTACGGCATCGAGCGGCTGGAGTCGGCCCTGCCCCGGCTGGCCGAGCTGCCGTTGGGCGGCACCGCCGTCGGCACCGGCATCAACACCCCGCTCGGGTTCGCCGCCGCCGTGATCGCCAAGCTGCGCGCCTCCACCGACCTGCCGGTGACCGAGGCGCGTAACCACTTCGAGGCGCAGGGCGCCCGGGACGCGTTGGTGGAGACCTCCGGGCAGTTGCGTACCGTCGCGGTCGGCCTCTATAAGGTGGCCAACGACATCCGGTGGATGGGCTCCGGGCCCCGGGCGGGCCTGCGTGAGCTGCGCATCCCCGACCTGCAGCCCGGCTCGTCGATCATGCCGGGCAAGGTGAACCCGGTGGTCGCCGAGGCGATGCGCCAGGTCTGCGCCCAGGTCGTCGGCAACGACGCCACGGTCGCGTTCGCCGGTTCGCAGGGCGACTTCGAGCTGAACGTGATGCTGCCGGTGATGGGGCGCAACCTGTTGGAGTCGATCCGGCTGCTGGCCGCGTCCAGCCGGCTCTTCGCCGACCGCCTGGTGGTCGGCCTGGTCGCGGACGAAGCGGTCTGTCTGGGGTACGCCGAGGGGTCGCCGTCCATCGTCACCCCGCTCAACCGTCACCTCGGGTACGACGAGGCGGCGTCGATCGCCAAGGAGGCGCTGGCCAAGGAGCTGTCGATCCGCGAGGTGGTGCTCGCCCGGGGACACGTCGACAACGGCAAGCTCACCGAGGAGCAGCTCGACGAGGCGCTCGACGTGCTCCGGATGACCCACCCCTGAGTCGGGCGGGTTGGTCAGGGGCGATCGGCGGCGGCCTTGCGGGCGCGGTAGGCGTTGACCGCCGCGCGGTTGCCGCAGCCGGCGTCGCAGAACCGTCGGGACCGGTTCTTCGACAGGTCGACCAGCACGTTGTCACAGTCCGGGTAGGCGCAGCGGCGCAGCCGGCTCAGCTCGCCGCTGCGAACCAGGTCGGCCAGGGCCATCGCGGCCTCCACCGCCATCCGCCGGGCCAGCGGCGCGTCCCGGGGCACGGCATGCAGATGGTACGGCTCGTCGTCGTGCCGGATGAGCTGTGGCAACGCCTTCGCCTCGTGGAGCAGCCCGTTGACGATCCCGACGATCTCGTCCTCGTCGGCGGACCAGATCCGGCGGAGCCGGGGCCGCAGCTCGCGTACCGACCGGAGTTCCGCCTCGGTCCGGTCGTGCCGGCCGCTGTAGCGGTGCTCGGCGAGGAAGCGACCCAGCGCGGAGATGTCGGGCAGGCCCTCGCCCTCGTCGATGGTGTTGACCAGGGCGGCGGCGCTGATCAGGGCAGCCTCGGTGTCATGAGCGAAAAGCACGTTGACTCCTGTCGTGAGGGCCGTCTACCGTCATCATCGAAATCCTAGTTCACTCATGACACTGCCGAGTCGAGGAGATTCGATGCGTCCCCGTCCCGCCACCGGGCTCGGCCTCGGTCTGCTGCTGCTCTCCGGGCTCACCTTCGCCACCTCCGGCACCTTCGCCCGGTCCCTGATCGACGCCGGGTGGTCCGCCGAGGCGGCGGTGATCGCCCGGGTCGGCATCGCCGCCGTCGTGCTCGCCGTACCCGCGCTGGTGGCCCTGCGGGGACGGTGGCCGGTGCTGCGGCGCAACCTCGTCCCGATCGGTCTCTTCGGGCTGCTCGGGGTGGCGACCGCGCAGGCCTGCTTCTTCAACGCGGTGCGGTACCTGCCGGTCGGGGTGGCCCTGCTGCTGGAGTACCTCGGAGTCGTGCTGGTGGTCGGCTGGATGTGGCTGGCGCACGGCCAGCGGCCCCGCCGGCTGACCGTGGTCGGTGCGGTGCTCGCCCTGCTCGGCCTGGTGTTCGTGCTGGACCTGACCGGCAGCACCCGGCTCGACCCGGTCGGGGTGCTCTGGGGGTTGGGGGCGGCGGTCGGCCTGGCCGGATACTTCGTGCTCGCCGGCCGGATCGACGACGACCTGCCCTCGGTGACCCTGGCCAGCTTCGGCATGGCCACCGGCGCGGCGGCGCTGGGGCTGCTCGGGGCGACCGGACTGCTCTCCCTGGAGGCGACCTTCGGGCAGGTCGACTTCGCCGGCTGGCGTACCAGTTGGTTGGTGCCGATCGCCGGGCTGGCGTTGCTCGCCGCCGTCGTCGCGTACCTGGCCGGGGTCGCCGGCACCCGGATCCTGGGGGCCCGGCTGGCATCCTTCGTGGGACTGACCGAGGTGCTCTTCGCGGTGCTGATCGCCTGGCTGGTGCTGAACGAACTGCCCACCGTGGTCCAACTGCTCGGCGGCACGCTGATCGTGGTCGGCGTCGCCGTGGTCCGCCTGGCCGAACTGCGCACTGCGCCGGCGATCGACAACGCCCCCGCCGTCCCCGCCGGCCCGCCGTCGACCCCGGCGCTGGCCCGGCCCGAAGCCTGACCTCAGGAGTCCCGCATCCGTCCCGTCCGGCCGGTCGGCGTGCGCCGGCCGCAGCCGGCAACCGTAGGCGACCGGCTGCGCTGGCTCACCGGCCACGGGTGGTGCGCCAGCCACGAGCCGTCAGGGCGGACCGTACCTGCCGTACCAGCGCGGGGAAGTCGCGGTGCAGCCGGTGGGCAGGGGCGGGCAGGACGAGCCAGCCCGCGGCGGCCAACTGCTGGAGGCGGTCCCGATCCGGGTGCGACCGGTCGGCGTCGGCGGGCCACTGCCCGTCGTACTCGACGGCGACCCGGAACTCCGGCCAGGCCAGGTCCGGATGCAGCAGCCGGCCGGTGGGCAGCCGCACCGGATGCCGGGCCACCGGGCGGGGGAGCCCGGCCAGGACCAGCCGGATCCGCAGGTGCGACTCGGACGGCGACCGGGCGGCGGGATCGGCCAGGTCGAACACCCAGCTGGCCCGCCGGTTGCCGGGTCGTCCCTCGTTGGCCGAGACGATCGCCCGGAGTGCGTCGGCGTCGGTCAGGTGGCGGGCGAGCAGGGTGTCGACGATGCCCACCGCGCGGACCGGCTCCAGCCAGACGGCCGTCTCCCAGGCCGCCTCAGTCGGGCCGGACCGCAGCAGGGTGGCGTGCTGCGGACGGGAGCCGGGCACGCCGGATCGGGACGGGTCAGGGCTCGGGGGGTCGAGGGGGGAGGAGTGGACGCGGATGCCGCGTTGGGTGCCGACCCGCACCGACCGCGGTACGAGGACGTGCACCTCGTCGGTGTACGAGGCAGCGTGGTCGACGCCGTGCAGGAAGCTGGCCGACGGGCCGGCGATCATCACCCCGGGCGGCAGTCGCAGCACCACCGCCTGACAGGCCAAGGCGTGGTCGCGGTCGAGTCGGGCGTCGGCGTAGACGTCGTGGCGCACCTGCGTCCAGGCGGAGCCGCGCAGCTGGTGCTCGGTCAGCAGGCTGCGTTGGACCGCTTCGGAACCACGGAAGACCTGCCAGGCGAGTGGGGTCGGCCGGTTGGCGATGCGAGGCATACCGAACAGGGTGCGGGTGCCCACCCGTCCACCGGAACCCCCTGTGGATAACCGATGCCACCCCCGGTGCGTCCCCTGTGGACAACCGACCGGAAGTGCATCGAATGTGATATAGGCCGATCCCCGCGTCGGGGTCGTCGGTGCGCCGCCGAAAACCCCTCGGCACTGGCACGCTGGCGGTGGCAGGATCGGCTGGTACGGGGAGCATCGCCGAGTCCGGGACGGGGAGTGTCGTGCGGTTGGAGACGGAGCGGTTGCGGCTGCGTCGCCTCACCGTGGACGACGTGGACGAGTTGGTGGCGTTGGACGCCGACCCGGAGGTGATGCGTTACCTGACCGGCGGGCGGCCGACCCCGGTCGAGGTCGTCCGGGACGAGCAGCTGCCCCGGCTGCTCGACCAGTACCAGCGCCACCCCGGGCTCGGGCGTTGGGCCGCCGAGGACCGCGTGACCGGCGAGTTCCTGGGCTGGCTCGCCCTCGACCCGACGCCCGATGGCTCGACATTCGATGGCTCGACGCTGATCGACCCGGTTCCGTCTGACCCGGTTCCGTCCGGCGCGGTGCAGGGCGGCACGGTGCCGTCCGGCGGCCCGGTGCGGGATCGGGGCGAGGACGGCGTGGCGGCGGAGTTGGGTTACCGGCTCCGCCGCGTGGCCTGGGGGCGTGGGCTGGCCACCGAGGGGTCCCGGGCGTTGCTCCGGTACGCCTGCGACACGGTGGGCGTACGACGGGTGTGGGCGCAGACGATGGCGGTCAACACCCGGTCCCGGGCGGTGCTGGAGCGCGCCGGTCTGCGCTACGTGCGTACCTTCCACCTGCACTTCGACGACCCGATCCCGGGTACGGAACACGGCGAGGTGGAGTACGAGGCGCGCAACCCCGCCTGCCGACGATCAGCCTCTTGATCAACTCGGTTGGGCGGAAATGGCTGGGTCGGAGCGGCCTTGATGCCGCCACATCGACCCAACCGAGTCGATCAACATTGCGAGCCGCGCAGGGCGAGGGCGGCGCGGATCTCCCGAACGACGGCGGGAAAGTCGTACCGTAGTCGACGGCTGGTCACGTGCAGGACGATCCACCCGGCGGTCAGCAGCTGGTTGAGGCGTCGACGGTCGTGGTGCAGTTGCTCGGCATCGGCGTGCCACTGGCCGTCGTACTCCACCGCCACCTGGAACTCCGGCCAGACGAGATCGGGGTGCAACACCGCGCCGGAGGGCAGGCGTACCGGATGTTGCGCCACCGGCCGAGGTAGGCCGGCCAGTACCAGTCGGACCCGCAGGTGTGACTCCGGCGGCGACTGGGCAGCCGGATCGACTAGCTCGAACGCAAGCTGGGCCCGCCGGCCCCCGGGCCGGCCCGCGAGGCGCCTCCCGATCCCGGTGAGCTGGACGCGGGTGGTCAGCCCGTTGCCGAGCAGGGTGTCGATGATGCCGGCCGCCCGTACCGGCTCAAGCCAGGCTGCCGTCTCCCAGGAGGCGAGCGTGGGACTGGACCAGGGCCAGGTGAGCCCGCACGCCGAGGCGCCGGGGGTGACCGGTGCCCGCCGGGGGACGGGAGCCGCCGAGCTGAGCGGAGCGGGCTCCGGCAGGCCGAGCGCGGTGGACGGGCCGAGCGCGGTGGACGAGCCCGGCGTGATGGAGGGACCGGGCGTGGTGGACAGGCCGAGCGCGGTGGAGTGGACCCGCAGGCCGCGGCGGGAACGTACCCGCGTTTCGCGGGGTACGAGAACGTGCACGTCGTCGTCGAATCGGGCCGCGTGCTTCACCCCGTGCAGGTACGCCGCTGACGGACCGGCGATCGTCGTCCCGGCAGGCAACGTCAGCAGGACCGCCCGGCAGGCGAGAGCGTGATCCCGTTCGAGGCGGGTGTCGGCGTAGACGTCCTGACACAGGTGAATCCAGGAAGCGCCGCGCAACTGTGACCGGGTGAGCAGCTTGCCCCGGAGCGCGTCCGAGCCACGGAAGACCTGCCAGGCGAGAGCGGCGGGGCGATGCGGTACGGGTGGCATGAACCCAGCCTCGGGCCCACCGGTCGTCCCGCACCAGCCCTGTGGACAGCCGGCGACCTCCGACCGGCAGCCCCCTGTGGACAACACGCCTCGGTGTCCCGAATCGTGGTATAAGGCCGGTGATCGTGCTCTTGATCGACTCGGTTGGGCCGATATGGCGGCATCAAGGCGCCTCCGACCCAGCCATTTCTGCCCAACCGAGTCGATCATGCACCTCGCCGGCCGGCCGGTCGGCCGGGTCTCGTGCGGTCGGTCAGGGTTGGGGCGAGGGTGGGCTGACCAAGCGAGCGGCTGGTTGTCAAGCGAAGTCGCGGCTGGTCAGGCAGGGCTGCGGCTGGTCCGGCGAGGGTGCGGCTGGTCGGGCGAGGGTGCGGGTGGTCCGGCGAGGGTGCGGGTGCCTCTGGTCGGGCGAGGGTGCGGGTGGTCAGGTGACGGTGCGGGTGGTCAGGGTGACGGTGCGGGTGGTCAGGTGAGGATGGGAGTGGGCTGGTCAGGCGAGGGCGGTGGCGATGGCCTGGGCGGCGGCGGTCACCTGGGCGCCGATCACCTCGGTCGCCAGCGGGGCCAGCGACACCACCCCGACGCTCGCCTCCAGCCCGGTTACGCCGAGCACCGGTGCGGCCACCCCGTACGCCCCCGACTGCAACTCGCCGGCACTGCTCACCGGGGCGGGGTCACCGGTGCGCCCGGCGAGGATGGCCCGTCCGGCCGCGCCCCGGTCCAGTGGGTGCCGCGCCCCGGTCCGGTACGCCACGTGGAAGGACGTCCAACTGGGCTCCACCACGGCGAGCGCCACCCCCTCGCCGGCCTCCACCACGGTGAGGTGGGCGGTCGCTCCGGCCTGTTCGGCGAGGCGGCGCAGGGCGGGTAGTGCCCCCTCGGCGAGCAGGGGCTGAGCCCGGCGGGCCAGGTGCAGGACCCCCACCCCGAGGCGTAGCCGGCCGTCGTCGCCGCGGCGCAGCATGCCGTGCCCGGTCAGCGCGCCGACCAGCCGGTACACGGCGGCCCGGCCGATGCCCAACCGGTTCGCCGCCTCGGTGACGGTCAGCCCGGCCGGCGCGTCGGCCACCAGGTGCAGCAGGCGAAGCCCCCGGTCCAGGGTCTGCGCCGTCTCCCCGCCCCGGGCCGCGTCGGTGCCGCTCCGAGCCGCGTCGGTGCCGGCCCGAGCCGCGTCCGCTCGGCTCCGGGTCGCGTCCGCTCCAACCCGGGTCGCGTCGGTCCCGGGCCGGGTCGCGTCGGTCCCGGGCCGGGTCGCGTCGGTCCCGGGCCGGGTCGCGTCGGCTCCGGGCCGGGTCGCGTCCGCTCCAACCCGGGTCGCGTCGGTCCCGGGCCGGGTCGCGTCGGTCCCGGGCCGGGTCGCGTCGGCTCCGGGCCGGGTCGCGTCGGCTCCGGGCCGGGGGTCGGCCGGGTCCGCCGGATGCCCGGGTCCGCCGGGGGAGGCCGTCGTGTCCACAGCACGCAGCGTACGGCCGGGTTGGCCGGTCGGGCAGCGCAGGCCGGCTCGGGCCAACCGGGAAATGCACGGACGGCTACCCTTGTACGGTGACGCTACGCCTGTATGACACCGCCACTCGAACGGTCCGGGACTTCGTCCCCCGGGAAGCCGGCAAGGTGGGGGTCTACCTGTGTGGCCTCACCCTCCAGGCCCCGCCACACATCGGCCACCTTCGTTCCGGGGTCAACTACGACGTGCTGCGACGCTGGTTGACGGCCAAGGGTTTCGAGGTCACCTTCATCCGCAACGTCACCGACATCGACGACAAGATCCTGGCCAAGGCCCAGGAGCAGGGTCGCACCTTCTGGTCGATCGCGTACGCCAACGAGCTGGTCCTGGCCGAGGCGTACCGGTCACTGAACGTGTTGCCGCCGACGTATGAGCCGAGGGCGACCGGGCACATCCCGGAGATGCACGAGCTGATCGCCACGCTGATCGCCGCCGGGCACGCCTATCCGGCCACCGACGGCTCCGGTGACGTCTACTTCGACGTGGCCTCCTGGCCGGCGTACGGTGCGCTCTCCGGCCAGTCCCCGGCCGACATGCAGTCCGCCGGGGACGCCCCTGACCGGGGCAAGCGCGACCCGCGGGACTTCGCCCTCTGGAAGGGGGTCAAGGCCGACGAGCCGACCGACGCCTACTGGCCGTCGCCGTGGGGTCGGGGCCGGCCCGGCTGGCACATCGAGTGCTCGGCGATGTGCTGGCGTTACCTCGGCGACGAGTTCGACATCCACGGTGGCGGGCTGGACCTCACCTTCCCGCACCACGAGAACGAGATCGCCCAGTCCCAGGCGGCCGGGCTGCCCTTCGCCCGGTACTGGGTGCACCACGGGCTGCTCAGCCTCGGTGGGGCCAAGATGGGCAAGTCCACCGGCAACGCCCTCGACCTGGCGTACGTCGCCTCGCTGGGGGTCCGCCCGGTCGAGCTGCGGTACTACTTCGCCGCCGCGCACTACCGGTCCCGGATCGACTACACCGAGGACAACCTGCGGGACTGGGCCGGCGGTTACCGCCGGATCGAGGGGTTCGTGCAGCGGGCGGCGGAACGCGTCGGCGCCGGGCAGCTCGGGGAACTGCCCGCCGGCTTCGTCGCCGCGCTCGACGACGACCTGAACACCTCCGCCGCGCTCGCCGTGCTCCAGGAGGTGCTGCGGGACGGCAACAACGCGTTGGCCGCCGGCGACGATGTGACCGTACGCACCGCGCTGGCCGACGTCCGCGCGATGCTGGATATCCTCGGGGTCGACCCCCTCGACCCGGCCTGGACCGGTGGCGGCCGGACGGACGACCTGCGCGACGTGGTGGACTCCCTGGTCGCGTTGGCCCTTGAGCAGCGCGCCCAGGCCCGCAGCCGCAAGGACTGGACCGCCGCCGACGCGGTACGTGACCAGCTCAAGCAGGCCGGTGTGGTGGTCGAGGACACCCCGCAGGGGCCGCGTTGGACTATTGGAGAGCAGGACTGATGGCCGGCAATTCGCAGCGCCGTGGCCGGCGACTGACGTCGAAGAAGGGTGCCGTCAAGGGCTCCGGGGGCAAGAACCGGGATTCCCTGGCCGGGCGCGGCAGGACCCTGCCGGCCGACGAACGGCCGTGGCACAAGGGGTACTCGGGCACCGAGAAGCTGCCCGAGCGCACCGCCTGGAAGCAGGAGAAGGAGCGGCGGGCCGCCGCCGAGGAGGGCCGGGCCCCGAAGATCGGCCAGCCCGGCTCGAAGGACACCACCTGGGGTCGGGGCGGTGGCCGGGGCGTTCCCGGCGGCCGGGGTGCCGTGTCCCGGGGTGGTGCCGCGTCCCGGGGCGGTGCCCCCGGTCGGTCCGGTCCCCGGGTCGCGCCCGGACGCCGGTCCAACCCGAGCAAGGACGGTCCGGAGCTGATGGTCGGCCGGAATCCGGTGCTGGAGGCGCTGCGTGCCCAGGTGCCGGCGACCGCGCTCTATACCGCCCAGGGCCTGGAGGCCGACGACCGGATCAACGAGATCGTCCGGACCGCCGCCAACCGGGGGATCGCCATCCTGGAGGTCAGCCGGGCCGAGCTGGACCGGATGACCGGTGGTGTGCTGCACCAGGGCATCGGGTTGCAGGTGCCGCCGTTCGCGTACGAGTCGTTCGAGGACCTGGTGGCGACCTCGCTGGAGCAGACCGCCCCGCTGCTGATCGCGCTGGACGGGGTGACCGACCCCCGTAACCTCGGCGCGGTGATCAGGTCGGCCGCCGCCTTCGGCGCGCAGGGCGTGTTCGTACCGGAGCGGCGGGCGGCGGGGATCACCGCGACCGCCTGGCGGACCAGTGCCGGCGCGGCGGCGCGGGTGCCGGTGGCCCAGGTCGTCAACCTGACCCGCGCGCTGAAGGCCTGCCAGGAGGCCGGTTTCATGGTGGTCGGTCTGGACGCCGACGGCGACACCGACCTGTACGACCTGGAGGCCGCGGTCGGCCCGCTGGTGGTGGTGGTCGGCTCGGAGGGGCGCGGCCTGTCCCGCCTGGTCGGGGAGACCTGCGATCTGACCGTGAGCATCCCGATGGTCTCCGATGTCGAGTCGCTCAACGCCAGCGTCGCCGCCGCCGTGACCCTCGCCGAGGTGGCCCGCCGCCGGGCCGTGGAGGCCTGAGCCCGCGCCTGCGGGTGTGACTTCAGAGCAGTGCCGTTGCGGGCCGTCCCCAGGTCTGGGGGCGGCCCGCCGACGTCATCCGGGTGCGACGAAGGGGGCGGTCCACCACGTACCGTGGACCGCCCCCTCGTCGGTGCTGCTACTAGATCCGCAGGCCGGAGGCGGCGTTGAAGACGTGGCTGCGGCCGGCGTGCGGCTTGACGAACACGGTGTCACCCATGTTCGGCATGTTCCGCCGGTCGGTGCGGACCACGAAGCGCTCGTTGGCGCCCTCCAGGGCGGCGTGGCCGTAGATGTTGGCGTCGGAGCCGAGGTCCTCGACCAGCTCGACCACGACCGGCATACCGCCCTCGGTCGGGCTGACCATCTCGCAGTCCTCCGGACGGAATCCCACGGTGACCTTGTCGTTGCCACCCTCGGCGCGGGCCGCCTCGACCTGCTCCCGGGTGAGCGGGATCAGCATCTCGGCGAAGGCCGCACCCCGGTCGCTGAGCTGCACGGTCTTGATGTTCATGGCGGGGGAGCCCATGAAGCCGGCGACGAAGACGTTGGCCGGGGTGTCGTAGAGCGCCCGGGGGGTGTCCACCTGCTGGAGGACACCGTCGAGCATGACCGCCACCCGGTGACCCATGGTCATCGCCTCGACCTGGTCGTGCGTCACGTAGACCGTGGTGACGCCGAGCTTGGCCTGCAGCGAGGCGATCTGGGTACGGGTCTGCACGCGCAGCTTGGCGTCGAGGTTCGACAGCGGCTCGTCCATGAGGAAGACCTGCGGCTCGCGGACGATGGCCCGACCCATCGCGACCCGCTGGCGCTGACCACCGGAGAGCGCCTTCGGCTTACGGCTGAGGTACTCCTCCAGCTGGAGCAGCGCCGCCGCCTCCTTCACCCGCCGGTCGATCTCCGACTTCGGGGTCTTGCGCAGCTTGAGCGCGAACGCCATGTTCTCGTACACCGACATGTGCGGGTACAGAGCGTAGTTCTGGAAGACCATCGCGATGTCGCGGGCCTTCGGGGGCAGGTGGGTGACGTCGCGGTCGTCGATGTAGATGGCACCGTCGTCGACGTCCTCCAAGCCGGCGAGCATGCGCAGGCTGGTGGACTTACCACAACCGGAGGGGCCGACCAGGACGAGGAACTCGCCGTCGCCGATCTGGAGGTCGAGCTGGTTCACCGCGGGCCGTTCGGTGCCCGGGTAGATCCGGGAGGCCTTTGCGTACGTGACCGTAGCCATGAAGGGGTGCTTCCTCTCACCGGCAGGAACGTGCCGGACGATCCGAGTGAAGGAGCGACCGGCACGGTGCCCGCACCGGTCCACGGACGGCACCGAGGTGTCGTCCGTGTCACTGCACGGTAAACGGCTTTCGCCCACCTGCCAAGGAGAGAGTTCGTCGATGGGACTTTTGCCAGGGGCATTTCGGGCACTCGGGCACGGCGTGGCATCAATCGCACGGTGCAATTGCAGCGTCGATGGTTCACGATCCGTTACACCGGATCGGGAAATCGACGTTTCCGGTGGTGGGACGGGTCAGCAAGGCGGGATATCGCGACGTCAGTCGCTATGCTGACGGGCGAACGATCGGCTCGGGGGCGATCCTGCTCCGATCGCGCCCCTGTAGCTCAGCTGGCCAGAGCACTCGCCTTGTAAGCGAGATGTCGCCGGTTCGATCCCGGCCGGGGGCTCAACTTCACACTCCGCCACCCGCCGGTGGTCCCTGCGCACGGCAGGGTCGGACTACGCTCGACGGTTCCCGACCGCGTGAGGTGTCCGTGCCGAGTCGTCTGCTCTACCTGGCCAGGCACGGCGAGCAGGACCGTCCGCCCGGCGGCTCCGCCGCGGTCGACCCCGCGCACACCGGCCTCTCCGAGCGGGGCCGGCGGCAGGCCCGGTTTCTCGCCGAGCGGCTGCGCGACCTCCCGCTCGACGCCGTCTGCCACGGTCCGCTACGCCGGGCCGCCGAGACCGCCGAGCTGGTCGTCTCCGCCCGGCCGGACCTGCCCGGGTACGCCTCGGAGCTGGCCGGGGACTACCTGCCCGACGACACCGACCCGACCGGTCTGCCGCCCGCGTACGCGGAGTTTCTGAGTGGGTTCTCCGAGCGGGAGCGGACCGACGGGCCGGGCCTGGCGGCGGAGGCGGTCCGCCGGTTCACGTCGGTACCTGCCGAGGGTGACCGACGGGAGCTGGTGATCACGCACAACTTCCTGATCGCCTGGCTGGTCCGGCACGCCCTGGCCGCCCCGCCGCCGCGCTGGCTGGGGCTGAACAGCCACAACTGCGGGCTGACCGCGATCCTGTACCGGCCGGACCGGCCGCCGACGCTGCTCGCCTTCAACGACACCGGGCACCTGCCGTGGGAACTGCGCGGCACCGGCCTGCCGCCGGAGTTGCGGTTCTGACGGCCGTCGGCCGGCCGGTCAGCTGCCGACCAGCTGCACGACGGCCTCGGCGGTGGCCCGGGCGGACTGCGGGTTCTGGCCGGTGACCAGGCGCTCGTCGGTGACCACCTGCTCGGTGAAGTTCGGCGCGGGCACGTGCCGGGCACCGGCCTCGACCAGCTTGTCGGCGAGCAGGAACGGTACCTGGTCGGTCAGGCCGACGGCGGCCTCCTCGTCGTTGGTGAACCCGGCCACCCGCCTGCCGGCCAGCAGGTGCCGGCCGTCGGAGAGCGTGAGGTTGACCAGCGCGGCCGGTCCGTGGCACACCGCGCCGATCACGCCGCCGCGCTCGTACACCGAGGTGGCGATCCGGGCCAGGTGCGGGTTGTCCGGAAAGTCCCACATGGTGCCGTGGCCACCGGCGAAGAAGACGATGTCGTATCCGGTCGGATCCACCGAGGCGGCGGCGGGCGTGTCGGTCACCCCGGCGGTGGCGAGGAAGGTCTGCTGGGTCTGGTCGTCGGGGTCGTGTCCGTCGACCGGCGGCTCCCCGCCGGCCACCGAGACCAGGTCGACCTGGTAGCCGGCGGCCCGGAAGACCTCCCACGGTTCGGCGGCCTCGCCGACGAAGTAGCCGGTCTCCCGACCGGTGTCGCCGAGCTGGCGGTGGCTGGTCAGCGCGATCAGTGCACGAGTCATGTCAGCCATGCTCACCCGTCGGACCGGCGGCGACCATAGATGAAGGGCACAGCACCGGCAGGTTTACCGCGCGGCCTGGTGTGGGACCGGACCCGGCCGGTGGACGGGCCGCTGCTGGTCGGGGTGGTCGTCGCCGGGGGACGGTGCAGCGGCCGGCTCAGCCGGTCGGCCATCCGTACCGTCAACTCGCTGTCGACAAGCGGTCGGTTGACCTCACCGGCGACGGCGAGTGCCGACGCCGAGACGGACCGCCAGATCGCCGCCAGCCCGGCGCCCAACCCGACCAGGGCCACCGCGCCCCGGGTGGTCGGCGAACCGCTGGCCGCGAACGCGCTCACCCCGACCACGACGAGCAGCACGGCGAGCAGCGGTACGAGCACCGGTACGAAGATGCCCCGGGCCGCCTGGACCACCAGCCGGCGGTCCCGGATGATCAGATTGCGGGCGACCTGGGCGTAGTCGTCCTCGTCGAGCAGGTCGCGGGGGTGCAGGCCGCCGGTCAGCACGCCGCGCCACAGCTCGCCCTGGTCGCGCAGTTCGGCGCCGAGGGCCGCCAGCTCGTCGTCCCGCTCGGCTGCCGTCTGTAGCACGGCGAGGTTCAACTCGTCGAGGAGTTCCAACATGTCCCCGGCCCAGCCGGTGGTCACCGGGTCGGCCGGGTGTTCCGGGGCGGCCGGACCCGCCGGGCCTGCGGTGATCGCCGGATCGGCGGCGTCGAGGCGGGCCCAGGTGGCTGCGGTCGACGGCACGGGACGACCCGGTCGGGTCAGTCCGGCGAGCTCGGTCAGGGCCACGTCGACGCCGTCCAGGTACATCCGCATCCGCTGCGGTACCGGCATCTCGGTGAAGTTGGAGAGCTTGTGCGGCCGGCGGCCGGGCGTCGGCGTACCCGGTCGGGGTGTGGCGTCCGGGCACCGTACCTGGTGGAAGGCGTCGGCGAGCCACCAGCCGAGGCGCAGCGCGGTGACCACGGCGGCCCGATCGTCGCGGTGTGCCGGCTGCCCGCCACCACCGGTCACCGCCGGCCGCCCGCCGCTGGCGTCGTCGACCCGGGTGGGCAGGCCCAGCCGGCGCTGGCCGGTGAGGTTCACGCGCTCTCCCCCGGTGGCGCTGACTCGGTCTCCGTCCCTCCGATGGTAGTAAAATTCCGGCAAATGGGATGAGTATTCGCCGAGGGGGTGCCCCGCTCAGCTGCGGCCGGCGAGCAGGCCGCGCGGGCGGATCGAGCGGACCGGCTCGGCCGCGCCGCCCTCGGCCCGCAGGATGTGGTTCGCCGCGATGATCCCGGTCGCCGCGGACCGCTCCATCAACGCGCTGGGGAAATCCGTGGCGATGCCGTCGCCGGCCAGATAGAGGCCGTCGGCGTCGGTGCGTACCCCGGGGCGGGTGGCGTGGCTGTTCGGCGTGAAGGCGGGGGCCTGCGCCTCCACCCGGGCCCGCAGTTCGCGGACCCGCAGGCCGGCGAACTCCGGCCAGAGGACGCCCAGCTCCGCCCGCATCCGTTCGGCCAGCTCCTCGGCCGGCACCCCGGGCTCGCAGGCGTACGCGTGCAGCTCGACCACGGATCCGCCGGTGCGCTGGGCCCAGATGCGCGGTTCGTTCTCCAGCCGGTGGTACAGGGTCACCGAGTCCAGGGTGGCCTGCCGGGACACCCCGTTGAACACCGCCCGCCGCTGCGAGACGTCCCCCTCCAGCCAGTACCGGGCCACCGCGTACGGCGGACCGGGGGTGCCGAACGCGGGCATCCGCTCCACCAGCCCGGGTGCCTGGTCGGCCAGCCCGGGGGAGGCCTTGACCAGCGCGGCCAGGGCCGGCGGGTCGACCGCGAGCACCACGTGCCCGGCCGGGTACGTCGTGCCGTCGGCGCTCTCCACCTGCCACCGGTCACCGTCGCGACGCAGCGTGGTCACGGCCGAGCCGGTGAGCACCTGTCCGCCGTGCCGTTCGACGTGCCGGGTCAACGGCTGCCAGATCGCCGTGGCGTAGTCCTCGTCCGGGCAGTCGAAGGCCAGCCCCTCGGAGTTGCCGAGCAGGTAGAAGTGGAACTGGGCGACCATCTCGGCGGCCGACATCTGCGCCTCGTGGTTGAAGAACGAGTGCGAGAAGACCTCGAAGAGCATCGCCCGGGCCCGGTCCGGCAACTTCAACGAGTCGAGCAGCTCCTCGGCCGTGGTGCCGTCCAGCTCCGCGTACGTGCGCACCGGATCGTAGGTGAGCAACGGCAACGCGGCGTCCCGGTCCATCTGCCGCAGATCGCCCAGGCGCAGGCTGGGGCTGCGGGCCAGCAGGCTGAGCAGGTTCAGCGGCGGGGCGGGCGGCAACTTGCCGAACTCCTCGGTCGGCCACTGCGCACTCAGGATCGGGTAGCCCGGGATCGGCTTGAGGAAACCCAGTCCGGGATCGATCCGACGCAGGATCGACCGCCAGTTGTAGTACTGCCGGAAGAAGGCGTGGAAGCCGTGCTCGTTCATCTGGCGGGTGCCGTCGGCAAGCGTCTCCGGCCACGCGCCGAGTCGCCCACCGAGGGTCGGCGCGGCCTCCAACACGGTCACCCGTACGCCGCGCTCGGCGAGCACCACCGCCGCCGACATGCCGGCGATACCGCCGCCGACCACCACCGCCTCGACCGGGTGCCGGACCCGGCGCGGGCCGCCGCCACCCGGGTCGACCTGGTGTTCGCGTACCCCGATGAGCCGCCCGAGCTGCTGCGACAGTGTCATGTGCACCTTCCCGCTGTTGGATCTCCAGTCTGCCGCACGCGTTAGGAAGGGTCCCTTGTACATCCGAATGCGTTAATAGGGGGCCCTTCCTTCGGGTTAGGATGCGGCGCATGTCGGAGCCGTTGCGGGATCTCGCCCGCCGGGCGGTCGAGTCGGGGTGGCGGCGGCGGGGTAACGGCGACCCCCGCCCGCACTACGTGGTCTGCGGCCAGGACGCGTTGGCGTACCACGTGGTCAAGCAGTTGCTCGCCACCGAGCTGCGGGCCGGCACCGTCCGGGTCACCGTGGTCGTGACGCAGCGGGGCGGCTCCGACGGCCCGGACATCCGCTCGGTACGGGGCATCCGGATCGTCAGGGCCGACCGGTTGGACGAGGAGACGTTCCGTCGGGCCGGGCTGGTCGGCGCGGACGGGTTGGCCCTGCTGCACCAGGACGACGTGGGCAACATCCACGCCGCGTACTGTGCCCAGGCCGTCGACCCGGAGGTCCGGCTGGTCCTGCGGATGTTCAACACC
The DNA here is from genome assembly GCF_049179195.1 of Micromonospora sp. WMMA1923. NCBI lineage: Bacteria > Bacillati > Actinomycetota > Actinomycetes > Micromonosporales > Micromonosporaceae > Micromonospora > Micromonospora sp. WMMA1923. The sequence continues at coordinate 5,201,536 of NZ_JBMHLZ010000001.1, read as the reverse complement.
CGGTTGGCCGGCGGTGTACGGCAGCTCTTCCCCTCCTCGGCGGTCCTCTCCGACGCGTCGATGGCCGCCCCGGCGTTCGTGGCCGCCGCGCTCGGTGAGGTCGCCCCGACGTACTTCCGGCACCAGGGGCGCACCCTGCAGGTGGCCCGGCGGGCCGACGTCCGGCCGGAGGACGTGGTGTGCGGGGTGGCCGACATGCGTGACCCCCGGTTCGTCCGGGTGCTGCCCGCCGACGAGTCCACCGCGGACGTGGTGCTGGCCGAGGCGACCGGCCAGCCGACCGGCACCGAGCTGGCCGCCCGTCGGCTGGTCGCGGCCCGCCGTCGCCGGCCGCTGCTGATGACGGTACGGGCGCTGCGCAGCTTCGCCAGCCGCAAGCTCGGCATCGCCACCATCGCGGTGCTGGGCGTCATCGCGCTGCTCGGTTACCTGATCTCCCGGGCCGAGGAGGTGTCGCCCGGCGAGGCGCTCTACCTGACCCTGGTCACCACGCTCAGCGGCGCCGACCCGGACACCGGCAAGGACGCCGCCGCGCAGATCATGCAGGTGGTGCTGAACCTGGCCGGACTGGCGCTGATCCCGCTGATCACCGCCGTGGTGGTCGACGGGATCGTCAACGCCCGGCTGGCCCTGCACGCCGGGCGGGCCGAGGCGGAACGCTCGGGCCACGTGGTGGTGGTGGGGTTGGGCAACGTCGGCACCCGGGTGATGGCCCAGCTCAGGGACTTCGGCGTCGAGGTGGTGGCGATCGACAAGGACCCGGAGGCCCGGGGTGCCGCTCTGGCCCGCCGGCTCGGGGTGCCGCTGATCGAGGGGGACGCGGCGCTGGAGGAGACCCTGCGCGCGGCCTGGGTGCAGACCTGCCAGGCGCTGGTGGTGGTCTCCACCGACGACGTGGCCAACCTGCAGGCCGCGCTGAACGGCCGGGCGGTCAACGACGACCTGCGGGTGGTGCTGCGCCTCTTCGACGACGACTTCGCCGAACGCATCTCCAGCGCCTTCGACATCGGCATCTCCCGCAGCGTCTCCTACCTGGCCGCGCCCTCGTTCACCGGTGCCCTGCTGAACCGGGTGGTGATCGCCACCATCCCGCTGGAGCGGCACGTGCTGGTCGTCGCCGAGGTGCCGGTGGCTGCCGGTGCCGCGCTCGACGGGGCCCCGCTGGCCGAGGTCGACCAACCCGAGGGGGTACGCCTCATCGGTCACACCCCGGCCGGTCAGGTCGGCCAGTCCGGCGTGGACTGGTCACCCGACGCCCGGATGGTGATCAACGCGGGGGACCGGCTGACCGTGGTGGCCCGCCGGGCCGGGCTGAGCTGGCTGCTGCGGCAGACCTCTCCACCCCCGCCGGTGCTCCCGCCGACTCCCTCCACCCCACCCGCACCCCGCACCCCGGGCCCCGACCGAACTCGTCCGGAAGCTCCGTGACGAGCGACTTCCACGGTAGTGTGGAGGTCATGACGGCGGCGTATGAGGAACTTCCCTTCAGTGAGTTCCTGCATCGGCCGGCGGCTGCCGCCGACCGGCTCCAGTCGGTCCGTGCGCTACGGCTCCGGCGGCGGGACGCCAGCGATCTTGCCCTCACCCACGCCGACCAGCTTGAGCGCGACGCGGTAGTCATCGATTTCACCTCGCGGCTGCTGGCCGGGCTGGTGCGTTCGGAGTCGCACGAGGTGGTCCGTCGGGTACTGGGTGAGGCCCTCCCGTGGGTGGCGTTCCTGCCTGCCGAGGACGTGGATCAACTGCTCAACGAGCTGATCGCGGTGGCGCAGGGTGCAGCTTCGTTGGAGACGCTCAACCCGGTCGCGGTGCTGCTGACCCAGTGGCGACACACCGCCGAGGTCTACGCCGATCCGACCCTGCTTGAGCTGGTCACCCGGGAGTCTGACGGCGACCTCGGACCGGTGCCCGTGCCGGAGGGCCGTCAGTGAGTCCCAAGCGGGGAGACCGGGCCGCCCCGCCGGCCGTCGGGAACGAGTTCGAGTTGCGTTTCGCCAGTGCGGCTGCGGCCGAAGGGTGGGAGCAACTGGCTCGCCAGGCACCGACGAACCTCCGGCGGGCATTCGAGACAATCAGGACGGATCCCCGATCCAGGGTCTCTCCCGATCGGCACCACCGCCTGAAGGGCTCACTGGGCTCGGGCCTCTGGAAGGGCGAGGTATGCGAGCGTTGGCAGTACGAGGTGACCGGCGGCGGCCGGATCTGGTATCTCGTCGATGACAGCCGGCGGGTGGCCTGGTTGACCTACGCCGGCACCGGTCACCCCCGGGAGACGGCGTGACGGGTGAGGGCGTACCAGGCGGTGCCGAGGGCGAGCACGCAGAAGCCGGCGAGCACGCTGACCGGCGGTAGGTTGACCGCCAGCACCAGGCAGCCGACCAGCCCCGACACGGCGAGCAGTCGTACCGGCAGCCGCCGGGCCGGATCGCGGCCCAGGGTCAGCGCCGCGGCGTTCGTGATCGCGTAGTAGACCAGCACCGTGCAGGCGGAGAAGCCGATCGCGCCCCGGACGTCACCGAGGGCCACCACCACGATCACCACCGCGGCCACCGTCAGCTCGGCGCGGTGCGGGACCCGGTGGCGCGGGTGCACGGCGGCCAGCGCCCCGGGCAGGTCGCGGCGGCGGGCCATCGCCAGCAGGGTCCGGGACACCCCGGCGAGCAGCGAGAGCAGCACCCCGGTCACCGCGACCGTGGCCCCGACCCGGACCAGCCAGGCCAGACCGGGCAACCCGGCGACGCCGACCACCTCGGCCAGCGGGGCGGCGGACCCGGCGAGCCGGTCGACGCCCAGCACCCCGAGTGCCACCACCGCCAGGACCAGGTAGATCACCAGGACCAGCGCCAGCGCCAGCGGCACCGCCCGGGGGATGGTCCGTTCCGGGTCGCGGACCTCCTCGCCGAGGGTGGCGATCCGGGCGTACCCGGCGAAGGCGAAGAAGAGCAGCCCGGCGGCGGTGAGCACGCCGCGCACGCCGGTGCCGCCGAGGTCGCCGAGGCGGTCCGCGCCGAAGTCGCCGCCGGTCAGCCCGACCACCGCCACGGTGGCCAGCACGCCCAGGGTGAGCGCGACCAGGATGCGGGTGACCGCCGCCGTCCGGCCGATGCCGCGCAGGTTCACCCCGGTCACCACCAGGACCGCCCCGACCGCGACCAGCCGGGCCCGCCCCGGCCAGAGGTACGCCCCGATGGTCAGCGCCATCGCCGCGCAGCTGGCCGTCTTGCCGACCACGAACCCCCAACCGGCCAGGAAACCGGCGTACGGGTTCAGCCGCTCCCGCCCGTACACGTAGGTGCCGCCGGACTCCGGGTAGCGGGCGGCCAACCGGGCCGAGCTGGTGGCGTTGCAGAAGGCGACGAAACCGGCCAGGACCAGCGCGACCAGCAGCCCGGCCGCCCCGGCGGAGGCGGCGGCCGGGGCGAAGACCACGAAGACGCCCGCGCCGAGCATCGCCCCCAACCCGACGACCACCGCGTCGGGTACGCCCAACCGGCGGGCCAACTGTGTCACGGAGGCAGGCTAAGGCGCGGTGGTGAACGGGCGGTCGAATTCCCGTAACCGCCCGGGCAGCGGCAGGTCGTCCCAGGGCACCCGGTGCAGTAGCCGGTCCAGCAGCAGCCCGAGCAGCAGCCCGGCGACCGAGTCGGTAAGCCAGTGCCAGCCCAGGTAGGTGGTGGTGAACAGGACCACCACCGGGGGCCCGATCCGCAACGCCAGCACCAGTCGGGGCGGCATCCGCCGGCCGAGGGTGGCCAGCAGCGGGGCGAGCAGCAGCGCCAGCACGCCGTACCAGACGATCGCATTGGCCACGTGCCCGGACGGGTACGACTGGGCGAACCGCACCGGTAGGTCGTCGGCGAAGAGCGGCAGGGTCCGCTCGACCGGCAGGTACGGCTCCTTGACGCTGGCGCTCGGCGCGGGGCGGGCCGTCCAGACCTTCAGCGGGCCGATGGTGAACGTGGTGAGCGCGAACGCGGCGACCGGCACCAGCAGCGGGCGCACCGAGCGGAGCCGGACCGCCAACAGCACCGCCAGCCCCGCCCCGAGCAGCGTCAACGGGCCACCCTGCCCCAGGTAGTTGAAGACCACCGCGGTGTGGAAGGCGGCCGGCGGCCGGTGCCCGGCGGCCCACTGGTCGACCGCCCGGTCCAGCCCGAACAGCAGGCCGTTGGCGAGCGCCACGGTGATCGCCACGAACCCGACGAGCAGGAGTACGTCGAACCACCACCCGGCCGGGCGGACCGGGCGCAGCCGGGCTCCGGGTCGTACCGTCGGGGTGTCTCGCACCCGACCACGCTACCGGCCCCGGTCGGTGGGCGGTGCCGGGCGGCCGGGGTCGGGCGGTGACCGGGTGCGTGGCTGTGTGCCGAACCACGATTGAGGGCGATGTCTGCGGTCAGCCGTCAAACTGGTCTGCGTGCGGATCACCTCAGCCCTCGTGGACCCGGCGCTGCTCGACCTGCCGTGGTCGACGCCGTTGGAGCAGTGGCCTGCGCAGCACCTGGTCGCGCTGCCGCAGGGCATCTCCCGGCACATCGTCCGGTTCGTCCGGCTCGGCGAGTACGTCTACGCCGTGAAGGAGACCGGCGAGCGGGTCGCCGAGCGGGAGTACGACCTGCTGCGGGCGTTGGAACGGATCGACTTCCCCTCGGTCGAGGCGATCGCCATCGTGGCGGACCGGCAGAGCGACGACGGGGAGCCGCTGGACCCGGTGCTGATCACCCGGCACCTGCAGTTCTCCCTGCCGTACCGGGCGCTCTTCTCGCACACGCTGCGCCCGGAGACGATGGGCCGGCTGCTCGACGCGCTCGCCGCGCTGATCGTCCGGATGCACCTGACCGGTTTCTTCTGGGGTGACTGCTCGCTGTCCAACACGCTGTTCCGCCGGGACGCCGGGGCGTTCGCCGCGTACCTGGTGGATGCGGAGACCGGGGCGCTGCACCGGTCGCTCTCCAACGGCCAGCGTGGCGAGGACCTGGAGATCGCCCGGGTCAACATCTTCGGCGAGGCGTTGGACCTGCAGGCCGCCGGGCTGCTGCACGAGTCGATCGACCCGGAGGTGGTCTGCGAGGAGGTCGTCCGACGCTACGAGCGGCTCTGGCACGAGATCACCTACGAGCAGCGGATCGAACGGGAGGCCCGGCACGACATCGAGGGGCGGATCCGTCGCCTCAACGAGCTGGGGTTCGACGTCGCCGAGGTGGCGATGTCGACAATCGACGACGGGCGGTACCTGGTCCGGCCGAAGGTGGTCGACGCCGGCTACCACACCCGGCGGCTGCTCCGGCTGACCGGCCTCGACGCGGAGGAGAACCAGGCCCGCAAGCTGCTGAACAACCTGGACGCCTACCGCGCCGAGAGTGACCCGATCGACGAGCAGCAGGCCGCCCACCGGTGGCTGACCGAGGTCTTCGAGCCGGTGGTCCGGGCGGTGCCCACGCACCTGCGCCGCAAGCTGGAGCCGCAGGAACTCTTCGCGCAGATCATCGAGCACAAGTGGCTGCTGTCGGAGCAGGCCGGCCGGGACGTGGGGATGGCCCCGGCGGTGCAGGGCTTCCTGGCCGACGTGCTGGTGCACCGCCCCGACGAGCAGGCGGTGCTCGGCGTCGACCTCACCGGCACGGGCTGAGCCGGCGCTCAGTCCACCCAGGCGCCGGCCCGCATCACCCGTACCACGTCCAGGTTGTCGTCCAGCACCACCAGGTCGGCACGCAGCCCCGCCTGGAGGGCGCCCACCCGGTCGCCGAGGCCGATCGCCCGGGCCGGGGTGGTGGCCACCATCCGGGCCACGTCGACCATGGGCAGCCCGGCGGCGACGGCGTGCCGCAGGGCACCGGCCATGGTCAACGTGCTGCCCGCGATCGCCCCGGCTCCGGCCCCCGCCCCGGCGAGCCGGGCGGTGCCGTCGACGACGGTGACCGCCTGGCCGCCCAGCTCGTAGCTGCCGTCGGGCATGCCGGCGGCGGCCATCGCGTCGGTGACCAGGGCGGTCCGCTCCGGGCCGGCGACCGAGGTGGCGAAGGTCAGCGTGGCGTCGTGCAGGTGCACCCCGTCGGGGATCAGCTCGCAGACCACGTGCGGCGCCTCCAGCAGCGCCGTCACCGGGCCGGGGTCACGGTGGTGGATCGGGCGCATCCCGTTGAACAGGTGGGTGCCGACGCTCGCCCCGGCCGCCACCGCCGTCCGGGTCTGCTCGTACGTGGCGTCGGTGTGCCCGATCGCGGCGACCACCCGGTGCCCGGTGAGCAGGCTGATCGCGGCCAGCGCCCCCTCGCGTTCCGGGGCGAGGGTGACCATCCGGACCGCGCCGGCGCCCAGCTCGATCAGCTCGGCCAGCTCCTCGGTGGACGGGTCGCGCAGGTACTCGGGGTTCTGCGCCCCGCACCGCTCACCCGACAGGTACGGGCCCTCGAAGTGGATGCCGGCCAGCACCTGCTCGTCGACCAGCGGCGCGTACGCCACGGTCGCCGCCCGCAGCTGCTCGAACGGCGCGCTGACCAGGCTGGCCAGCAGGGTGGTGGTGCCGTGGCGCAGGTGGAACCCCGCTGCCTGGCGGGCGGAGTCGGCGTCGCCGGTGGTGAAGGTGTGCCCGCCACCGCCGTGGGTGTGCATGTCCACGAAGCCGGGGAGGATCCAGTGCCCGTCGCGCGCCGACGGGTACTCGGCGACCGCCGTGACCCGGTCTCCGTCGATCTCCACGCACCCCTGCCGGATCACCCCGGTCGGAGTCACCACCTTGCCGTTCACCCGCAGGGTCATAAGGGCTCCTGTCTGTCGTCGCTGGGTCTGGTCTGCTCGGTGTCGAGGGTGTCGCCGGCCCCGGCGGACGAGCCGGCCGGCCCGCCGGCGTGCAGGACGTCCAGGGCATGCAGGGCCGCGCCGAGGCAGCCGGCCTGGTCGCCCAAAGCGGCCGGCACCAGGTGCGGCTCCCGGTGGAAGGTCAGCCGGTCCCGCAGTGCCGCGCGCAACGGCGTGAAGAGCTGGTCGCCGGCGCGGGCCAGGCCGCCGCCGAGCACGATGGTCCGCACGTCGAGCAGCGCCTGCCCGGTGGCCAGGCCGTCGGCGAGCGCCTCGACCGCCTCCCGCCAGACCCACCCGGCCAGCTCCTCGCCGGCGGCGGCCCGCGCGGCCACCTCGGCGGTGCTCACCGCGGGCTGGCCCGCCGCGCCGGTCGGTTCGCTCGCCCCGGGCAGTGCCGCCGCGCCGGCCGTCCGTGCCGGATCGTCCGCCCCGTTCGGGGCGGAGAGCTGCGCGTACCGGCGGGCGATGGCGGCGGCCGAGGCGATCGCCTCCAGACAGCCGACGCGCCCGCAGCCGCAGGGCGGGCCGTCGGGACGTACCAGGATGTGGCCGATCTCCCCGGCGGCGCCGTGCGCGCCGGCGGCGGCCGTCCCGTCGACCACGTGCGCGCCCGCGATGCCGGTGCCCACCGCGACGAAGAGCACGTGCCCGGCGTCGCGGCCGGCCCCGAGCCGGGCCTCGGCCAGGGCGCCCACCCGCACGTCGTGGCCGAGCGCGGCGGGCAGTCCGAGCCGCTTCTCCGCCAGCTCCCGCAGGGGTACGTCCCGGAAGCCGACGTTCGCCGACCAGACCGCGACCCCCCGGGCGGAGTCCACCACCCCGGGGACGGCGAGGCCGACCGCGACCGGGGTGAACCCGCCGGCCCGGGCCCGGTGGGCCAGCGCCTCGGCGACGTCCAGGATGGTGGCGATCACCGCGTCGGGGCCGCGCCCGGCGTCGGTGGGGTGTCGTTCGGTGTGCACAGCGGTGCCGTCCGGGCGGACCAGGGCGCACTTCATCCCGGTGCCGCCCACGTCGAGCGCGACGACGACGTCCTCGGGCCGGCCGGCGGCGTACGCCATCAGGGACTCTCCTCATCACGGAGGTAGTGCGCAATACGGTTCAATACCACCGTCTTTCGCGCGTTATTCTGCGCGAAGTGGGGTGACCGTGGCAACCGGGAGACCGATCGCGCAGGTCAGGGTTTTGCACCCGGCTAGTTTCGCGCACTACTGTGCACGCGAGCAATCACCGAACGCGCCGTCACTGGGAGGCCCCGGGGTGGACCGCTACGCCAGATGGAACGCCCTGCTGGAGATGCTTACCGAGAACGGCCGGGTGAGCGTCGAGGAGGCCGCCGAGCGGCTGGACGTCTCCCAGGCCACCATCCGGCGGGACTTCGACCAGCTCGGCCAGCAGCAGATGATCACGCGTACCCGGGGTGGGGCGGTGGCCAACGGCGTCTCGTACGACCTGCCGCTGCGGTACAAGACCGCCAAGCACTCCGCCGAGAAGCAGCGGATCGGGGCCGCCGCCGCCGCGCTGGTCTCCCCCGGCACCGTGGTCGGCCTCAACGGCGGCACCACCAGCACCGAGGTGGCCCGGGCGCTGGCCGTCCGCCCCGACCTGAACACCAGTGCCGAGGGCGCCCAGCTGACCGTGGTCACCAACGCCCTGAACATCGCCAACGAGCTGCTGGTCCGCTCCCGGATGAAGGTGGTGGTGGCCGGCGGGGTGGTCCGACCCAAGTCCTTCGAGCTGGTCGGCCCGCTGGGCGGGGCGCTGCTGCGGGAGGTGACCCTGGACGTCGCCCTGCTCGGGGTGGACGCGATCGACCCGCAGCTCGGCGCCGCCGCCCACCACGAGGGCGAGGCGGCGATGAACAACCTCATGGTGGCCCGGGCCAAGCGCGTCGTGATCATCGCCGACTCGTCCAAACTGGGCGGTCACGCGTTCGCCCGGATCTGCCCCGTCGACCGGGTGGAGACCCTGATCACCGACGCCGGCGCGGCCCCGGAGCTGGTGGAGAGCTTCCGCAACGCCGGCGTAACCGTAATCTGCGCCTGACCGTTAAGGAAGGGCCCCTTCTTAACGCTTTCGGTAGAGCCGGGTACCCCGCTCACTCCTCCCCGACGCGCCGATGCATACCGAGTATTGCCATCACCTGCATACCGCGTATGGTGTCCGTCGTCACCAACGCTTGATCGGGGGAGGTGCAGCCTTGCCGGCTGTCCTGGAGATAGAGGGACTCCGTAAGACGTACCGAAGTCGTCGACGCGGCACCCGCCACGCGCTCGACAGCTTCGACATGCGGGTCGAGGCGGGCCAGGTGCACGGCTTCCTGGGGCCCAACGGGTCGGGCAAGACCACCACGCTGCGTACCCTGCTCGGGTTGATCCGCCCCGACGGCGGCCGGATGGGCATCCTCGGCCACGAGGTGCCGGCGGCGCTGGCCGCGGTCGCCGGCCAGGTCGGCGCGATCGTGGAGAGCCCGCAGTTCTTCGCGCACTTCACCGCCCGGGACACCCTGTCGCTGCTGGCCGGCGCGGGCGAGGTGCCGCAGCAGCGGGTCGACGAGGTGCTGGAACTGGTCGGGCTGCGCGACCGCGCCGGCGAGCGGGTCAAGACGTACTCGCTGGGCATGAAGCAGCGCCTCGCGGTCGCCTCGGCACTGCTCAAGAACCCGAAGCTGCTGATCCTCGACGAGCCCGCCAACGGCCTCGACCCCGGCGGCATCCGGGAGATGCGGACCCTGACCCGCAACCTCGCCGAGTCCGGGATGACGGTGGTGCTCTCCAGCCACATCCTCGGCGAGATCCAGCTCATCTGCGACTCGGTCACCATCATCTCGCTGGGCCGCCGGGTCGCGTTCGGCCCGGTCGAGCAGGTGCTGGCGCAGCACTCCACCGCCGCGCTCCGGGTCCGCCTGGAGGCCGCCAGCGACCTGCCCGTCGCCACCGACACCCTGGTACGCGCCGGAGTCACCGTCACCGGCCACCCCGACCACCTGATGCTGGCCGGGGTGGACAAGCCGGCGATGGTCAGCCGGCTCCTGGCCGAGCAGGGCCTCTACGTCAGCGAGCTGGCTCCGGTCGCCGTGGACCTGGAGAGCGTCTTCCTCGAACTGACCGCCACGGCACCGGTTCCCGGTCAGCACCGGCAGGTCGACGAGTCCACGAAGGTCGGCGGCGCGGGGGGAGGGTGGGGCGCGTGAGCCTCTACCGTACGGAGTTGCGCCGGCTGGTCAAGCGGCGGTTCACCCGGTACATGACGCTGCTCGGCCTGCTGGTGCTGGCCGCGGTGGTGGTGGGGCTGTTCGCCACCAACCAGAAGATCGGCGCGGAGCAGCTCGCGCGGGCCGAACGACAGGCGGAGCAGAACTACCAGGAGCAGGTCCGCTGGGCCGAGCGGGAACGCGCCGACTGCGAGCGGGCCAGGGCCAGCGGTGCCGACGACGAGCGGTACCCGCCGGACTGCGCGGCCATCGAGGCACCGCCCCGGGAGAGCTTCGAGACGGAGTGGTTCCTGCCCGCCACGTTCGACCTGCGCGGCAGTTTCGAGGAACTGGCGGTGGCGTTCACCGGGATCCTGGCGATGGTCGGGTTCGCCGTCGGGGCGTCGTTCGTCGGGGCGGAGTGGAGCAGCGGCGGCATGATGAACCTGCTGCTGTGGCGACCGCGACGGCTGACCGTACTGCTCACCAAGCTGGCGGCGCTGCTCACCGGGGTGCTGGCGGTGACCGTGCCCACCGCGTTGCTCTGGACCGCCGGGTTGTGGCTGACCGCCACCTTCCGGGGCAGCACCGAGCAGATGACCTCGGGGGTGTGGCAGTCGTTCGCCCTGACCGGGCTGCGCGCACTGCTGCTGGTGCTGGTCGTGGCGGCGTGCGGATTCGGACTGGCCTCGCTGGGCCGGCACACCGCGATGGCCCTCGGCGGGGCGATCGGGCTGGTGGTGGTGGGCCAGTCCGGCCTGGGCATCCTGCTCGCCATGGCCAACGTACGGTTCGTCGAGGCGTGGCTGCTGCCGACGTACGCGGTGGCCTGGCTGCAGCAGAAGGTCACCCTGCAGGACTGGCAGGCGTGCAGTGCCAGCTATACCGGTGAGTGTGAGCCGGCCACCTTCGACGTCACCTGGCAGCACTCCTCGGTCCTGTTCACCGTCGGCCTGGTGGTGATCCTCGGCGCGGCGCTCTGGACGATGCGTCGGCGCGACATCGCCTGACAGTTGGCGCCAGGCGGTTCCCTGATCGACCGGGGAACCGCCTGGCGGCGTCCCGCCGTGCCGGCTGATGCGTTCGGGGTCTGCCCTGGTTACGCTGGTCATCACCGGTTGGCGTGGCCTGTGCCGGCCGGTCCCGTCTCTCGTGAGGAGCGCCATGCAGCCCCCCGACGCCGCTCCGACCACCGGGGTCAGCGTCCCACCACCCCGCACCGCCCCCGACGCCGAGCAGGTTCCCGCGGCCAGCGCCGAGGTCGCGCAAACTGCCGGTCGTACCGTCGAGGCGACCTCGACCTCGGCGGGCGCTGAGCCCGCCCCCGCGCTCAACGAGCGGGAGATGCGCATCCTCGCGTTCGAACAGCAGTGGTGGCGGCATGCCGGCGCGAAGGAGCAGGCGATCCGGGATTCCTTCGGCCTCTCCGCGACCCGTTACTACCAGTTGCTCAACGGGCTGCTGGACAATCCGGCCGCGCTCGCGGCCGAGCCGCTGCTGATCGGCCGGCTGCGCCGGTTGCGCTCCTCGCGGGCCCGCAACCGGCGTCGTTGACCGTCAGTGCTTCTCGTAGCTGCGTAGGCCGTTACCGATCGCGAAGAACGTCGGGGCCCACTCGCCGATGAAGATGCCCCAGCGGTCGGCCCGTGAGACCCCGGCCCGCTCCAGGTGCTTCGACAGGAACCAGCTGGTGAAGGAGAGACCGATGCTGACGAAACCCGCCAGGTATGCGTGCTCGGCCTTGAACCCGGACTCGTGCAGCCGCTCCAGCATCTGCGTTCTCCCCCCCGTCGCGACGAACTGGCTTCCCGCCGAACCGCGGCGAGGCTGCCGACCGAGACTGACGTTACCTTCCGTCATCGATCGGCAGCCGATAGTTGCGGCTTTCCCGTCTCCGGCCGATGTCCGAGGGGCGGCGGGGTGCCCAGGCGCCGGTGCGGATACCCGGCAGCGGGCGGACCTCCCGCTCCGGATCAGAAGGCGGGCAGCACCGAGCCCTGGTACTTGCCCTCGATGAACGTCTTGACCTCGGCGGAGTGCAGCAGCTCCTCCAGCTTCACCACGCGCGGGTCGTCCTGGTCGCCGTCGCGGACCACCACCAGGTTGGCGTTCGGGTTGTTCTCGGCCTTCTCCAGCGCGAGCGCGTCGGTGGCCGGCTTCAGCCCGGCCTCGATGGCGTAGTTGCCGTTGATCACCGAGGCGTCGGTGTCGTCCAGGCTGCGCGGCAGCTGGGCCGCCTCCAGCTCCCGGAACTGGAGCTGCTTCGGGTTGTCGGTGACGTCCCGCTGGGTCGCGGAGGTCCCGGCCCCGTCGCGCAGGGTGATGACCCCGTGCTGGGCGAGCAGGTTGAGCGCCCGGCCGGAGTTGGTCGGGTCGTTCGGGATCGCCACCACCGCGCGTTCCGGCAGCTCGGCCAGGGTCTCGGTCTTCTTCGAGTACAGGCCGAGCGGTTCGATGTGCACCGGGGAGAGCGCGGTGAACTGGTAGCCCTTGGCCTGCTTCTCGGTCTCCAGGTACGGCACGGTCTGGAAGTAGTTGGCGTCGAGCTGCTTCTCCTCGAGCGCGCGGTTGGGCTGCACGTAGTCGGTGAACTCGACGATCTCCAGGTTGAGTCCGGCTCCGGCGGCCAGGTTGTCCTTGATGTAGGTGAGGATCTCGCCGTGCGGCACCGGGCTGACGCCGACCTTCAGCGGGGCGTCCGGCGACGCCGCACTGCTGTCGGAGTCGTCGGATCCGCAGGCGGCGAGGCCCAGGACGAGCGTGGTCGCGGCGAGTACTGCGGTGAGGCGTCGCACGATGGGTGCCCTTCTTCGGAGTTGGTCTATCGGTGGGCCAGGCGGCGGGCGAGGATGTCGCCGACCATCTGGACGAGTTGGACGAACGCCACCAGCAGCACCACGGTGGCGATCATGATGTCGTTCTCGAAGCGCTGGTAGCCGTAGCGCAGCGCGAGGTCACCGAGGCCGCCGCCGCCGATAACCCCGGCCATCGCCGAGTAGCCGATCAGCGCGACCACGGTGAGGGTGAGCCCGGCGACCAGGCCCGGCCGGGCCTCGCGGAGCAGCACCTTGCCGACGATCTGCCGGCGGTTGGCGCCCATCGCGTGGGCGGCGGCGACGACGTCCCGGTCCACCTCGCGTAGGGCGGTCTCCACGATCCGGGCGTAGAACGGGATCGCGCTGACCGTCAGCGGCACGATCGCCGCGGTGGTGCCGATGGTGGTGCCGACCACCGCCCGGGTGAACGGGATGATCGCCACCAGCAGGATGATGAACGGCAGCGAACGCCCGATGTTGACCACGATGCCGAGCAGCACGTTCACCGGCCGGGCGGCCAGCAGGCCGCCGGCATCGGTGAGCACCAGTCCGACGCCGACCAGCAGCCCGCCGAGCGCCGCGAGCAGGGCCGCCACCCCCACCATGTACGCCGTCTCGCGCAGCCCCTGCCAGAGCAGCTCGACCAGGTCCGGGGCGATCATGCCGGCACCTCCACGGTCAGCCCGGTGGCCCGCAGGTGGGCCACGGCGGGGGCGGTCTGTTCGGGGTTGCCGGGCAGCGCCAGGCGTAGCCGTCCGGCCCGGCCACCGGCGAGCTGCTCCACCGCGCCGCCCAGGATCCGTACGTCCAGGTCGTACCGGCGGGCGAGGTCGGCGACGAAGGGCTGGTCGTCGGAGGTGACGGTGACGTCGACGACCGTGGTGTCCGGCAGGACCGGCGGCGGGCCGAGCGGGAACACCTCGGCGGCCAGCTCCGAACCGGGTCGGGCGATCAGCTCGGTGACCGGGCCGGACTCGGTGAGCCGGCCGTCGCGCATGACGGCGGCCGAGTCGCAGAGCCGCTTCACCACGTCCATCTCGTGGGTGATCAGCAGGATGGTCAGGCCCAGGCGCTGGTTGAGGTCGCGCAGCAGGCCGAGGATCGACCGGGTGGTCTCCGGGTCCAGCGCCGAGGTGGCCTCGTCGGAGAGGAGCACCTTGGGGCGGCCGGCGAGGGCGCGGGCGATGCCCACCCGCTGCTTCTGCCCGCCGGAGAGCTGCGCCGGGTAGGCGTCGGCCCGGTCGGCGAGCCCGACCAGGTCGAGCAGTTCGGCCACCCGACGGGCCCGTTCCGCCCGGCCCACGCCCATCACTTCCAGGGCGAAGGCCACGTTGCCGGCGGCGGTACGCGAGCTGAGCAGTGCGAAGTGTTGGTGGATCATGCCGATCCGCTGCCGGGCGGCGCGCAGCCGGTCACCGGCCAACCCGGTCAGCTCGACCCCGTCGACCGTGACGCGGCCCTCATCGGGGCGTTCCAGCAGGTTGACGCAGCGCAGGAGGGTACTCTTACCAGCTCCGCTGCGGCCCACCACGCCGAAGACCTCACCGGCGCGTACGGCGAGGTCGACGCCGTCGACCGCGACGACCGGGCGCCCCTTGGCGCGGTACGTCCGGCGCAGCCCGTCCAACTCGATCACGTGGGGTCCTCGTCGGTGTGTTTCGGGAACGGACATGACTTCCGATAATGCCTATCGGGTTAGTAGGTTAATCCGTGAATCGGCTTTTGCCACCGGAGGGTGAGGGGGAACACGCCTGGTCCGACCGGCCGTATCACCCTCGCCGTACCGGCAGACGGTGGGTGTCGGGGTGGACGACGGCGACCCGGCGCGGCAGACTGCGGCACGTGGCGGGTGCGGTACGGCTGGAGCCGGTGGACGAGCGCAACCTGGAGCCGTTGCTCTCGGTGGCGGCGGCCGAGGCCGACCCCGAGGACGTCATGCCCCCGGTGGCCGCTCCGGCCGGCTGGTCGTTGGCCCGCCGGGACGCGTTCCGCGAGTTCCACCGGGCCAGCTTCGGCGGCCTGGACGGCCCCACCCGCACCCGGATGTACGCGATCCTCGCCGCCGGTGAGGTCGTCGGCATGGTCCGGATGGCCCGCCGCGACGGGCCCGGGACGGTGGAGACCGGGATGTGGCTCGGCCGCTCGGCCCGCGGTCAGGGCCTCGGCGCGGCAGCCCTACGGGAGCTGCTCCACGCCGCCGCGGCGGCCGGCATGCACACCGTGGTCGCCGAGACCACCCCGGACAACGTCCACGCCCTCGCGGTACTGCGCAAACTCGGCGCGAAACTCCGCGAGGACGGCGACCGGGTGCACGCCGAGATCTCCCTGGACACCCCGCAGCCCTGAATGCGGATCGCCGCCGCCAACCTCACCGTCCGACAGACATCCGGCGACCCACCGTGCCGCTCGGCGTCGCAGCCGACTGCGGGGGCCTGGCCGGGGCGGGCCGGGAGCCGGTCCGGTTCTGCCCGGGGCTGGTGAGGGCGGCGGCGAGAGCGACGGGCGTGGTGCTCTCCGGCCGCTCTGCGGTGGCGGTACTCGGGGCGGACGCCGGGCCGGCGCCAGCGTCGCGCCGCTTGATGCGCAGGGCAATGTCCGGGTCGGGTGGATCGCCGGTGAGTGCGGCTCGCTTGCGCGCGAAGTGTCGTCGCATCGTCGCCCGCCGGGCGACCACTTTCGGGTCGTCGTCGTCACGTCGTTGACGACGGCGAACGCCGCTCGGTTCGGGCGTTGCGCCGTTGGGTCTGCGGCGCAGCGCCGCACCCGGATCGGGGTCCTGGCCGTCGCGTGCGGCCTCCTTGCGGGCCAGGTGCCGTCGCAGGGCGGCCCGTGCGGTGACGACCTGCGGATCGGTGTCGTCCCGAGGGGTACGGCGTAGGGCCACCGCCGGGTCGGCTTCCTCGCCCTTGAGCGCAGCTCGTACCCGCGCGTAGCGCCGACGTTCGGTGGCCCGCTTACGGGCCTTCTCGTTCTCGTGCTGCTGCAGGAACAGCGGCAGGTCAGTTGGGCTGGGTGAGCCGAGATCGAGGCCGTCCAGGTCGTCGAACCCCACCCCGCCGTGCTCGACCGCATCGACCGGAACATCCGACAGGGTGACCAGGGTGGAGTCACGCATGACCTGCCCCGTCTGCCCTCCCTGGGTCGTCACGAGGCGAGCTTACGGGAGATGACTGAGTTCAGTGGTCGAGGATCGCCGCCAGGCGGTTGCGGTGCCAGTAGTACGGGATGCCGCTGGCGGCGACCGCGATGGCCCAGGCGCGGGCCCGGGCCCAGGTCAGCTCGTCCAGGGCGAGGGCATCCCAGTACGCGTGACGGGCCGGGGCGGGTAGATCCCAGACCGGGGCGTGCTCGGCGTCGGGAAAACCGATCGACAGGCCACCGAAGTCGATGACCGCGTGCAGCCTGCCGGCGCGTACCAGGAGGTTTGTGGGTTTGAGGTCGCTGTGCAACCAGACCTGCGGCCCGGACGGCTCGGGCAGGGTGAGCGCGGCCCGCCACCACCGTTGCAGGGTCTCGACGTCGAGCTCCCCGCCGACGAGGGCCCGGCAGTCGGCGAGGGCGCTGCCGACCCACTCGTCGCAGGCCCGCATGCTGCCTCCCCGGTACCCGCCCAGGTCGCCCGTGCGGGTCGCCCCCATCAGATCGATGCCGTGCAGCTCGCGGACGACGGCTGCCAGGTCGCTGCCGAAGGACGACCAGTCCGCGACGGTGTCCGGTCCGGCCTCGGTGCCGTCGATCCACCGGTAGACCGACCACGGCAACGGGTACGCGCTGGTGGGCGTGCCGGCGTGCCGGGGCTCGGGGACCACACACGCCAGCAGCGGCGCCAGCCGCGGCAACCACTGCTGCTCCTTGCGCAACGGTCCGGCCTTCTCGGCGGTACGCGGCAGCCGTACCAGCAGTTCTTCGCCGAGCCGGTACATCACGTTGTCGGTGCCGGCACCCGCCGGCGACAGTGGCAGACCGGCCCACTGCGGGCCCTGCTCCGCCAGCAGCGACCTGACGATCGTCTCGTCGATGGGAACCTCGTCCTGGTGCAGCGTCACCACGCGATTCTTGCCCCCGACGCCGGGACAAGCCAGCGGGTATCCCCCGGACCGAGGTGAGCGGGGTGCCCCGCTATACCGAATGCGTTAACAGGGGGCCCTTCCTTACCCGCGTCGGGTGGCGTAGGCGGCCAGGGCGGCTACCTGGGCGGGGTCGAGGGAGGGGCGGACCTTGTCGCGGGCGGCGGCCACGTGTGCGGCGGTGACCGTCGAGGCGGTCAGCGATTCGCGCATCGCGGCCAGCGCCGCCTCCCGGACCAGCGCGGCGCAGTCCGCCGCCGAGAAGCCGTCCAGCTGTTCGGCGAGCGCGGCCAACTCCACGTCCTCGGCGAGCGGCACGTTGCGGGCGGCGGCCGTCAGGATCGCCGCGCGGGCCTCGGCGTCCGGTGGCGGTACGTAGACCAGCCGCTCCAGCCGGCCGGGACGCAGCAGCGCCGGGTCGATCAGGTCGGGCCGGTTGGTGGCGCCGACCACCACCACGTTGCGCAGCGACTCCACCCCGTCCAGCTCGGTGAGTAGGGCGGCGACCACCCGGTCGGTGGTGCCCCCGTCGGTGGCCTGACCCCGGGTCGGGGCCAGAGCGTCCACCTCGTCCAGGAAGACCAGGGTCGGCGCGGCCTCCCGGGCCCGGCGGAACAGCTCCCGGACCGCCCGTTCGCTCTCGCCCACCCACTTCGACAGCAGCTCCGCGCCCTTGACCGACAGCACGTTGGCCCGACCCGATCCGGCCAACGCGGTGACCAGGAACGTCTTGCCGCAGCCCGGCGGCCCGTAGAGCAGTACCCCGCGCGGCGGCTGCACGCCCAGCCGGGCGAAGGTGTCCGGGTAGGTCAGCGGCCAGAGCACCGACTCGGTCAGCTGCTCCTTCACCTCGACCAGGTCACCGACGTCGTCCAGGGTGACCTTGGCGACCTCCAGCGTCGAGGAGGCCATGGTGGTCGGCCGGACCACCTCCAGCGCGGCGGTGAAGTCGGCCATCGCCACCGTCGGGGTGGTCTCGGTCTTCTGCCGCAGCGCCGCGCGTACCCCGGCCTCCCGGACCAGCGCGGCCAGGTCCGCGGCGACGAACCCGGGGGTACGCCCCGCGACCTCCTCCAGCCGTACGTCCTCGGCGAGCGCGACCTGTCGGGTGAGCACGCTCAGCTGTTCCCGGCGCATCGCTGAGTCGGGCAGCGACACGCTGATCCGCAGGGAGAGCAGGTCCGGGGCGCGTAGCCCCGGGTCGACCGCCTCGGGACGGCCGGTGGTGCAGACCACCGCCACCCCGGCCCGCAGGATCTCGCCGAGCAACTGCCGGAACACGGTGGCCACCGGGCCCGGCTCGTCGGCGGGGGCCAGCGCCTCCACGTCGGTGACCAGCAGCACGGCCGGTCCCTCGGCGGTCACCTCGGCGGCGGCGGCGCGTAGCCGTTCGGCGGCGGCCTGGTTGCTCAGCGCGGCGATCTCGGGTGCCCAGAGCGGGCGGACCCGGGCCCGTACCCCGGCGGCGACCGCCCGGACCAGGGCCGACTTCCCGGAGCCCGCCGGCCCGCTGAGCAGTACGCCGAGCGAGACCGTGGTGCCCAGCCGACCCAGCACCTCCCGGTGGTGGAAGCCGAGATCGAGCAGCTCGGTGAGCTGTTCGGCCTGGCCGCGCAGGCCGGGCAGTTCGTCGATCGAGGGCGCCCACTCGGTAGCCGTCTCCTCGGCACCCGGCGACACGCCGCCCTGCGCGCCCACGGTGCTCTGCACGCCCACGGTGCCGCGCCGGCCGGCGAGCCCCGCCAGCTGAGCCTCGGCCGTGGCACCAGCTCCGCCTGCGGCGCCGGCCCCGGACGAGGAGCCCGCCCCGGCCAGCGAGCCCGCCTCGAACGAGGAACCTGCCCCGAAGCCGGCACCGACGCCGGTCCGCGACGACGTGCCGGGGCCGGTCGAGCCGTGGGTGGTCGGGCCGTGTTCCCAGCCGACCATGGTGTCCATGGTGACCAGCGACCCGGTCTCCGGCTCGGCGCCCACCACGGTGAGCAGGGTGCTGGTCCAGGCGTACCCGACGGTGTTGGCGAGGCTGCGGCGGGCGGCCTCGACCAGGGTGCGGACCGCGGCGTCGGGCGACACGTCCTGGGGGAGCAGCGACACGTCGTCGCCGACGGTGACCACCTTGCCGAGCAGGGCGAGGCGCAGCATCTCCGGGGAGACCACCGCGGCGACCTCTGCCGCGCCGGTGACCGTCACCCGACGGGCGGCGGTGACCGGGAGCGGGCTGACCGTGACCTGCCCGCCGTTGCGGATGCCGAGGTTGCCCAGGATCAGGTCGTCGGCGTAGAGCAGGGCCGCGCTGGCGGTCTGTTCGGCCTTCGCCACGATGCCGGCGGTGGTCCGTCGGCCGGCCAGCCGCACCGGGTCGCCGGGGCGTAGCCCCAACGCGGTCAGCACCTCCGGGTGCAGCCGGACGATGCCCCGTCGGGCGTCCAGCGCCGCTGGTCGCAGGCTCGCGGTAAGAGTCAGGTCGGGTTGCGCCACCGCCCGACAGTAGCCGCCGCCAGCACCGGTCGCCCGGTCACCGGCCGCCCGGTCACCGGGGACCGCCGTCGTCGCGCAGCAGCGACGGGTCCCGGCGGATCATCTCGGCCAGCCGGGCCGCCGGATCGGGTGCGGCGCCCTCCGGTGCGTTCGTCCAGGCCGGTTCGGTCCGCGCCGGCATGGGCCACACCGGCGGGGGCACGGCCTCGTTCTCGGTACCCACCGTCACACCCCGGTCGGACCAGCCGACCCGCACCGGGTACGCCTGCCCGGCGTGCTCCACCCGCAGGCTGACCGCGACTCCCGGATGCGCGGCGACCACCCGGCTCACCGCCTCGACGACCGCCTGCACCGGATCCGGGCCGCCGACGGTGGCCACGCCGGAGCCGGCCGGTTCGTCCCGCTCGGTGGGCGGTCCGGGAACCGGATCGTGCCGCTCGGCTCCCGGTCGGGCGTTGCGGCCACCTACCGGATCGTTGGCCCGCCGGAGTGCCTCCTCGCGCCGGGCCATCCGGGCCAGGGTCTCGTCCAGATCGCCTCGCACGACTCACCTCTTCCACGACGGCCCGGCCGGGCAGTTCACGCTCTAGTGTCCCGGGTGGCCCGGTCCAGCGCCCGGTCCAGGACCACCAGCAGGGCGTCCCGTACCGACAGCCGGTCCCGGGCATCGAACTGCACAAGTGGCACCTGCTCACCGATGGCCAACGCCCACCGGATCGAGTCGAGGTCGTGCTCCAGCCGGCCGTTGAAGGCGTTCACCCCCACCACGAACGGCAACCCGGCCCGCTCGAAGTAGTCGATCGCCGGATAACAGTCGTCGAGCCGCCCGCTGTCCACCACCACGAGCGCGCCGAGTGCCCCCCGGGCCAGGTCGTCCCACATGAAGCCGAAGCGGGCCTGACCGGGCGTGCCGAACAGGTACAGCTTGAGGCTGCGGTCGATGGTGACGCAACCGAAGTCCATGGCCACCGTGGTGGTGGTCTTGTCCGAGCCGATGCCGGGGTCGTCGACCCCGATCCCGGCGCTGGTCATCTCGGCCTCGGTGGTCAGCGGGACGATCTCGGAGATCGCACCCACCGTGGTGGTCTTGCCCACCCCGAAGCCGCCCGCAACCACGATCTTGACCGGGATCGGCGGCGGTCCGGACCGGCCGGTGCCGGGCGCGGCGGTGGCCGCCGACCGGTACGGCGGTGGCGCCCCGGGCACGGGCAGCACCGCCCGGTCGGTCGGCGGCTCCGGGCTCGGCAGGGCGGCCCGTCCGGTGGCCGGGCCGCTCGGTGTGGCGTACCGGCCGGGAGCGCCGTTCGCGACGAGCCCGCCCGGCGGTGTGACCGGCCATTCAGGAGATCGCACGTAGTCCATCAATCACTCGCAGGATGAGGTCGGGGTCGTGGACGTCCGGGACATCGCTGACGTGCACGTCGAGATGGCCGGCGGCCCGTAGGTCACCGACGAGGACCCGGGTGACACCGAGGTGCAACCGGGTCCGGGCCGAGATCTCCGCGACCGAGGTCGGTTCGACGCAGACCGCGATGATCGCCTGGAGTTCCGGCGTGAGTCGGGCGATCGGGTCGACCCCCCAGGCACCGTCGGCCACCCGGGTGGTGACCTGGGTCTCCAGCCCGATCTCCGGGTCGGCGCCGGTCACCCTACCGGCGGTGAGCACGAAGGGGCGCAGCTCGCTGCGGTGGCCGAGGACCGGGTCCGGCGCGTCCGGCGTCGAGTCGCCCACCACCGGGAACGGCGCCGGGCCCTCGTCGGCCGGGAACAGACCCGGGTCGTCACCGGCCGGGTACGGCCGGTTGCCCTCGGCGGCCGGGTACGGCCGGTTGCCCTCCGCGGGCCGGACCGGTCGTGCGCCGTACGGCGGTGCACCGTCGGTGGCCGGGGGCGGGGCCTGCAGGTAGGGCCGGATCCGGATCGACGGTTCGGGCTCCGGTTCCTCGTCGGGGACGTCCGGGGTCACTGTTGGACGGCGTTCTTCAACTCGGCGATCAGTCGCGGGCTGAGCGCTCCGCCGGCCCGTCCGGCGAAGAGCGTCATCTCGTACGCCACGGTGCCGAGGTTGGCCGACCGGTCGGCGACCACCCCGAGCACCGAACCACTGCTGATCGCGCTGATCAGCAGGTACCCGTCGGCCATGTCCACGATGACGCGGTTGAGTCCACCCAACTCGTACCAGCTTGCCGCGCCGCCGGCCAGGCTGGTCATGCCGGAGACCACGGCGGCGAGCCGCTCGGCGTTGGACCGGTCCTTGATCGCCGACATCGCCATCAGCAGCCCGTCCGAGGAGACCGCGATCGCCTCCAGCACCCCGGCCGTGCTGGAGGTGAACGAGTCCAGCAACCAGTTGAAGGTTCGTGCCTCCGGGCTGAGCTCACCTACCGAGTGGTTCTGGTGATCGATGTTTTCGTGCAGGTAGGGGCTGGTCAACGTGGTGGCCCTTCGTGGTTGCTGCGGTCGGGACTGACTTCGCGCAGAGCCCGGGCGACACCGGTCTCGAACGCGTTGATGAGGTCGCGGACCTCGGCCGGGTCGCCCGGGTTCTCACTGGGTGGTTGTCGGGGCGGTCCGACGGTCAGGTTGGCTCCCGGTACCCGCCGGCTCAGGATGGACCGCTTCGGTGGGGCAGCCGGTTCGTCGGGTTGCGGGCCCGGCTCCGAGCGGGTCAGCTCGGCTCGGCGTACCCCCGATTCGAACTGCTCGATCAGGGCCCGCGCGGCGGCCGGGTCGGCCCCGGTGGCGTCCACCGGTCCGACCGCCGGAGTCGCCCGGGTCAGGCTGGCTCCCGGCACCCGCCGCCGGACCGCACCGGCGGTCGGGGAGCCGACCGGGCCGGGCCGGGCCGTGGCTGGCCGGGCCGCGACCGGCCGGTCGACGCCGGTGGGCTGGCCGGTCTCGGCGGGCTGGCCAGGGGCGAGGGCCTGGCCAGGGGCGGTGGGCTGGCCAGGGGTGGTGGGCTGGTCGGCGTCGGTGGGGCGGCCGGTGCCGGCCGGTGGGTCGAGGACCTTGCCGAAGGCGTCCCAGGACTCGCCGTCTGCCGTGGCCCGGGTGGCCCGGGTGAGCAACGTGGGGTCGAACCCGGGCAGCGCGGTGGCGTCGATCACCGGCCCGCCCGGCGGCTCGGCGGTGCCCGCGACCAGCGCCCGTCCGGCGCCGGCCGGGGAATCCGCTGCCGGCTGCCGGCGCGGCGGGGTGGCCGGACCCGCCCGGTCGACCGGGGCGGCACCCGGGCGGGCCGGCAGGGCCGCCCGGGCGACGGCGGTGGGCTGACCCGTGCCGTAGGCCAGCGCGGACCGGGGGATCTCCAGGGTGGCGGTCACCCCGCCGCCGGTGGTCGGGACCAGCGTCGCCGTCCAGCCGTGCCGGCGGGCCAGCCGGCCCACCACGAAGAGGCCGAGCACCTCGGTGGGGGCCAGGTCCAGCCGTTCCCGCCGGGTCAGCCGGGCGTTCTCCTCGGCCAGCCGCTGCTCGCTCATACCGATACCGTGGTCGGTCACGGTCAGCCGGGCGCCGTCGTCGGTCAGCTCACCGGCGACCACCACCCGGGTGTGCGGCGGCGAGAAGACGGTGGCGTTCTCCATCAGCTCGGCCAGCGCCAACACCAGGTCACCGACGATTGCCGGGGCCGCCGCGACCCCGCCCGGGATCTGCACGTCCACCCGGGGGTAGTCCTCGATCTCACCGAGCGCCAGCCGGACCACGTCGGCCAACGGCACCGGCGCGACGTGCGCGTCGGCACCGGCCGCGCCGGAGAGCACCACCAGGCTGCCCGCGTTGCGGCGCAGCCGGCTGGAGATGTGGTCGAGCCGGTACAGGTGCTCCAACCGGCCCGGGTCGGTCTCCTGCCGTTCCAACCGGTCGATCAGTGCGAGCTGCCGGCCGACCAGGTTCTGGGTACGCCGACCGACGTGGCCGAACATCTGGGCCACGTTGCGCTGGCTCGCCACCTGCCGCTCCACCAGCCGGGCGGCGGTGGTCTGGACCCGTTCGAAGGCGCGGGCCAGGTCACCGATCTCGTCCCGGGCCCCCACGTCGATCGGGTCCAGCCGGACCGGCTGGGCGGCCTCGGTCTCGTCGTCGGTGACCCGGACCAGCTCGGACTCGGCGACCCGGGCGACCCGGTCGGCTGACCGGGTGAGCCGGGTCAGCGGCCGGGCCACCGTCCGGCCGACGGCCGCGCTGAGCAGCAGGACCGCGACCAGGATCAGCGTGGTCACCCCACCCACCAGGTACGCCGTGGTCAGCGCCTGCTGCCGGTCGGCGCGTACCTCGGTGGTGACGTCGGCGACGAGCTTCTTCTCCACGAACTGACCCAGCGTGATCATCGACGAGATGGAGTCGAAGAGCGTCGACACCTCCAGCCCGGCGATCGCGGCCACCGGGTCCCGGGCGCTCTGGTCGAGGAACTCCGGGCTGGTCCGTTCGGCCACGGCGTTCCCCTCGAAGGTCACCAGGGTCTGCTGCTCCTTGGTGAGCAGGCCGAGCAGCCGTTGGCTCTCCAGGGTCAGGGTGGCCATGTTGGCCACGAAGGCGATCGCGGTCTGCTGGTTGGGGCGGGCGGCGACCAGCACGATCAGGGTGGCGCCGGCGCTGAGCCCCTCGCTCTTGCGCAGGATGCTGTCCAGTGCCAGCACCTGTTGCCCGGCCGGGGTGCGGGTGTCCACGTCGTAGGGCAGCCGCAGCGCGTCGATCAGGGCCTTGTGCACCGGCGCGTACCCGCCCATGACCTGTTCCGGGTCGGCCCGACCGGCCAGGGTGGCGGTGCGTACCTCGGCCAGTTGCCGTACCCCGTTCAGGGCGATGCCGACCTCGGCCGGCAACTCGTCGCCGAGTTCGGCGCGCAGGTCGGTGACGCGGTCGTCCACCTCGGCGATGGCCTGCACCAGCTCGGTGCGCTGGGTCTGCCCGAGCAGTACCCCGATGGCGAACAGCCGCTCGCGCTGCAGACGCTGCAGGAGTGAGCCGACCCGGCCGGCCACCTGGACGGTCCGGGCGATCTCGTCGGCCCGTTGCGCGGCGGCGACCCGTTCCCAGGTCACCGGCACCGTCAGCACGGCCATGCAGAGCAGCGGAATGGTCACCAGCAGGGCGAGCTTGCCCCGGATCCGGAGCCTACCGAGCAGCATCGAAGGGCCTCCACCGGTCGGCTTCGCGGGGCTGGCCGACCGGCTGCCCGCCGGGCGCCGGCTCGGTCGGTTGCCGGCCGGCCCGTCCGGTCGACGGGGCCCACCGGTCCGACCCGCCGCTGACGGTGCCGCCCGACCTGCCTCCCGGGCTGTCGACGGCGGTGCCACCCGATCCGGTGCCGCTCGATCCGCCGCCGACGGTGCCGGCCGGGTCGCTGGTGCCGGTGGCGTCGTCGGCCGCCGACGGGGCTCTGTCGGGGGACACCCAGCCGGTGGCGGCGAGGACCACCAGCAGCAGCCCGGCGAGCCCGGCGGCCCCGTACACCAACCAGTTCTCCCGCTCCAGTCCGTCGATCCGGTCGGTCAGGATCCGGTCGATCTCGCCGAGGATGACCGGCTGGAGTTCCCGGGCGGCGCTCTGCGCCTGCGTCCGGGCGGTGGCGATCCGCGCCGCGTCGACGGTTGCCGGGCGACCCTGCGGTACGGAGACGGCGGCCAGCGTCGCGACGGCCCGCTGGTACCGGTCCAGCGGGGCGAGCACGTTCGCGCCGAAGTCGGTGCTGGCGGTGTCCTCCACCGCCGACTGCAGGTTGCGCACCAGGGCACCGGCGGGCTGCAGGGCGGTGAACCGGATGGTGGCCAGCTCACCGAGGGAGGTCGTCCGCTCGGCGGCGGGTCGCTGCCCGATCAGCACCGCCAGGTCGGCGAGACGACCGGCGGCGACCATCGCCTCCGGCATCTCCTCCCCGACGGCGTCCTGCATGAAGTACGAGTGGGTGCCGGCATCCTGGACCAGCCCGGCGGTCTCGCGGACCTTGTCGTGCAGGGCCAGGATCAGGTCGGTGACCTCCCCGTACGCGGTGAAGGCGGCCTCCGGATCGGCCAGCGCCCGCTCGGGCAGCGCCTCCAGCTTGGCCCGCAGACCGGCCCAGCGCTCGCTGCTGCGCAGTTCCCCGCCGACCCGCGCGTCCACCGCGGCGGCCTCCTCGACCGCCCGGTTCAGGGTGTCCCGGCTGGCCGGCTGGCCGGCGACCGCCGCGGACTGCGCCTGCACGACCGCCTCGGTGACCGGTCCGAGCGCGCGCAGGTACTCGACGCCGAATCGTTCCCGCTCGGCCAGTTCCCGGTCGGCGTCGAGCAGCCGGTCGGCCTGGACGGCGAGGAACACCACCGGTAGCAGCAGCGCCGCGGCGAGCAGCAGCGGCAGCAGCCGGCCCGGTGCCCAGGGAAGTCGACGGACCCGCTGAGCGGGAACGGTCATGGTGGTCTCCTCCGGCGACGGCGCGGGTTCGCAGACGGTGCTGTCGACGAATCGGGTCCCGTGCGCCGGACCGGAAACTAATCGACCAGGCATCGTCGGAAGTGGCGTTGACCAGTCAGTTTCGCGTCACTTGCGGTGGTGTCACGCAAGGTTCACCGGCTCGGCACGGTACGTGTCTTCTTCCAGGCGACATCACATGATCAAAGATGATTTCCGCCTTATCACGTGAATTCACGGGATCCGAACTCGCGCCGAGGGAACGCCGGGCGACGCTGGGCGGTCGACCTCCTGGGACTGACGATCGGCCGATCGGGGCGGACGTACGGCGGATCTCAGCCAACGCTCAGGTTGCGCGCCGTACCGTGTGCCGCATGAGATCGCCGTTCCCGGCCGCGCGGCTGCGCCGTGCCCTGCCCACCGGCCGCCGGGCCGTTGCCACGTCGGTCGTCGTGGCCCTGTTGGCGGCCCTGGTGGTCTGGGCGGTCTGGCCGGACCGGCCGAGTTTCCGGACCGAATCCGCGATGGTGACGGTGCGTTCCGGCCCCACCGGCGACGAGCCGGTCGACCTGGACACCACGCTGTACCTGCCGCGGGACGCCTCGGCCGACCGGAAGGTCCCGGCGGTGCTGCTGGCCCACGGCTTCGGCGGCACCAAGCAGTCGGTCCGCCTGGACGCCGAGGACCTCGCCGACCGGGGGTACGCCGTGCTCACCTGGACGGCCCGGGGCTTCGGCCGCAGCGGCGGCCAGATCCACCTGGACAGCCCCGACCACGAGGTACGCGACGGCCAGCGACTGCTGGACTGGCTCGCCGCCCGGCCGGAGATCCGTACCGACGCCGAGGGCGACCCCCGGGTCGGGGTGGTCGGCGGCTCGTACGGCGGCGGGCTGGCGCTGCTGCTGGCCGCCCAGGACCAGCGGGTCGACGCGATCGTCCCGATGATCACCTGGAACGACCTGGCCCGCTCCTTCCTGCCCGAGAGCACCGGCGGCGAGCCCACCGACGGCGTCTTCAAGTCCGGCTGGGCCGGCCTGTTCTTCGGCGGTGGCGGCAGCGTCGGTTCCGGCCCGGCCGGGATCTCCGGCAACACCGCCGCCGAGCAGCCCGAGGGCGCCCCCGCCTCGGCCGGCCCGCCCAGCCCGGCACCGGGCGGCGGCCCGGGTACCGCACCGGGGGCACCGACCACGGCGGCCATCGGTGACGTCTCCTGCGGCCGGTTCGCGGCCGACGTCTGCGCGGCGTACCAGCGGATCGCCACCACCGGACGGGCCGACCAGGCCGCCGTCGACCTGTTGCGGCGCTCCAGCCCGGCCGGGGTGCTGGACCGGATCACCGCGCCCACCCTGCTGGTGCAGGGCGCGGCCGACACCCTCTTCCCGCTGGCCGAGGCGGACGCCAACGCCCGGGGGATCGCCGCGAACGGCACCCCGGTCCGGCTCGCCTGGTTCACCGGCGGCCACGACGGCGGGCAGGGCCCGCAGACCGACTCCGACCGGGTGAAGTTCCTGACCGCGCAGTGGCTCGACCACTACGTCGCGAGCGAGGGGGACGCCCCCGGCGACGACTTCACCTTCTCCCGGATCGCCGGCTTCGACGCGATGGACCGGGGGCTGGTGGCGACCGGGTACCGCCGTACCGACTATCCGGGGCTGACCGGGACCGCCCGCCGCGACGTGGCGCTGGCCGGACCGGCGCAGCCGGTGGCGAACCCGCCCGGCGGCAACCCCGCCGCGATCTCCTCGGTGCCGTTCGCCGGCTCGTTGAGTTCCCTGCTCGGCGGGGTGGCCGGGGACATTCCCGGCCAGCACGCCCGGTTCGAGTCCGAGGCGCTGCCCGAGGCGGTCGACGTGGTCGGCTCGCCGACCGTGCAGCTCCGGGTGGGCTCGGCCAGCGGCGAGGCGGTGCTCTTCGCCAAGCTCTACGACGTCGATCCGGAGGGGGCGGCCACGCTGCCCAGCGGACTGGTCGCCCCGATCCGGCTGACCGACCTGCCGGCGACCGCCGAGGGGGCCCAGCCGGTCACCGTCACCCTGCCGGCGATCGTGCACCGGGTCGAGGCCGGCCACCGACTGCGGCTGGTGGTGGCCACCTCGGACCAGGCGTACACCACGCCGACCGAGCCCACCCTGCACACCGTGGCGCTGGGCGACGCGCCGGTGAGCCTGCCCACCGTGGACGCCGACCCGATCCCGACCGAGGCGGTGCTCTGGCGCTGGATCCTGGCCGGGCTGCTCGCCGCGATCGTGGTGGGGCTCGTCGTGGTCGTCGCCGTGCTGCGCCGCCGGCACCGTCGCCAGGACACCTCGATCCACCCGGAGTACGCCGACACCCCGTTGGCCGTCCGGCAGCTACGCAAGGAGTACGCCGACGGCTTCGTCGCCGTCTCCAACGTCGACTTCGAGGTGCACCCCGGTCAGGTGGTCGGCCTGCTCGGGCCGAACGGCGCCGGCAAGACCACCACGCTGCGGGTACTGATGGGGCTGACCCAGCCCACCGCCGGGGAGATCTACGTCTTCGGCCACCGGCTGGTGCCCGGCTCGCCGGTGCTGTCCCGGATCGGTTCGCTGGTGGAGGGGCCCGGGTTCCTGCCGCACCTGTCGGGGCTGGAGAACCTGAAGGCGTACTGGCGGGCCACCGGACGGCCGTGGGAGGACGCGCACTTCGAGCAGGCACTGGAGATCGCCGGCCTGGGTGACTCGGTGCACCGCAAGACCCGTAAGTACAGCCACGGCATGCGGCAGCGGCTGGCCATCGCCCAGGCCATGCTCGGCCTGCCGGAGCTGCTGGTGCTCGACGAGCCGACCGACGGGCTGGACCCGCCGCAGATCGCCGAGATGCGCCGGGTGCTCCAGCGGTACGCCACCGACGGCCGCGCGGTGCTGGTCTCCAGCCACCTGCTGGCCGAGGTGGAACAGACCTGCACCCACGCGGTGGTGGTCAACAAGGGGCGGATCGTCGCCTCCGGCCCGGTCGAGGAGATCGTCGGCGAGTCGCCGAGCACCCTCTTCGAGGTGACCGACCCGGTCGCCGCCCGGGCCGTACTGGACCGCCTGGCGGGGGTCCGGGTCCTGCCCGAGGGCACCGACGGGCTGGTGGTCGACACCAACGACACCGCGCGCAGCGAGGTCGTCGCAGAGCTGGTCCGGGCCGGCATCGGCGTGGACCGGGTGGTGCCCCGACGTCGCCTGGAGGACGCGTTCCTCACCCTGGTCGGCGAGAACTCACGAGGAAGCGGAGACCGGTGATGGGCGAGTCCCCGACGGGTGCCGACACCCGGGCGAAAGCGACCGAGGCGCCCTCCGGCGCGGCGGCCGGCTACCGGCCGGCGGCGACCCTGCCGTTCGGCGCGGAGTTCCGCCGGCAGGCCGCGCGCCGCCGGACCCAGCTCGCGCTCGGCTTCATGGTGCTGCTGCCGTTGATCATCCTGATCGCGTTCCAGTTCGACACCGGCGGCGACGACGACAATGGTCGGGGCGAGTTCTCCAGCCTGGTCGAGCTGGCCACCTCGGGCGGGCTTAACTTCACCCTCTTCTCGATCTTCGTCTCGGCGTCCTTCCTGCTGGTCGTGGTGGTGGCGCTGTTCTGCGGCGACACGGTGGCCAGCGAGGCGAGCTGGGGCAGCCTGCGGTACCTGCTGGCGGTGCCGGTGCCCCGGGCCCGGCTGCTGGCGGTGAAGCTGCTGGTCGCGCTTACCTACTCCGGGCTGTCGCTGCTGCTGCTCGCCGGCACCGCCCTGCTGATCGGCACCCTGCGCTACGGCTGGTCGCCGCTGCGCAGCACGGTGGCCGCCCAGCTCGACCCGGGCGAGGGGCTGCTGCGGCTGCTCGCCGTGCTCGGCTACCTGGCGGTCGTACTGCTGGTGGTGGCGGGTCTGGCGTTCCTGCTCTCGGTGGTCACCGACGCCGCGCTCGGCGCGGTCGGCGGCGCGGTGCTGCTCTGGATCCTGTCCAGCATCCTGGACCAGATCACCGCGCTCGGCGCGGTGCGTGACTTCCTGCCGACCCACTACGCCAACGCCTGGCTGGGCCTGCTCTCCACCCCGGTGCAGACCGACGACCTGGTCCGGGGAACCGTCTCGGCGATCAGCTACGCCACCATCTTCTGGGGCCTGGCCTTCTGGCGCTTCACCCGCAAGGACATCACCAGCTGACGTGTAAGGAAGGGCCCCTTCTTAACGCTTCCGGTAGAGAAGGGGCCCCTTCTTGCCGGTCTGTCCGTCCCACACTATGCGTGGGAGCGTTCCCACGGAGAGGGATTACATCGACGCGGTTAAATCGGCGCGGCATTCTGTCAACTCCAGGTCAGATTCCTGTCACGGAGGTGTCAGATGAACCCCGATCGGTTCGCCCAGCCGGCGCTGTCCCTGTTCCGCATGGTCATCGGTCTGCTGTTCCTCTTCCACGGCGCGGCGTCCCTGTTCGGCGTCTTCGGCGGCAGCCGGGGCACCGGCAACGCGGTGCCGATCGGTGAGTGGCCAGGCTGGTGGGCGGCGCTGATCCAGGCGCTCTGCGGTGGGCTGGTGCTCGTCGGCCTGCTCACCCGGCCCGCCGCGCTGCTCGCCTCCGGCTCGATGGCGTACGCGTACTTCGTGGTGCACCAGCCCGACGCTTTGCTCCCGATGCACAACGGCGGTGAGCTGGCGGCGCTCTTCTGCTGGTCGTTCGTCCTGATCGCCGCGCTGGGCCCCGGCCGCTGGGCCGTCGACAACCTGCTCCGGCAGCGTCGGGCGGTGGCCCGACCCGGCGCGGTGGAGCAACCCAGCCCGGTGGTCGCCTGAGCGTGGCCGCTGCCGGGCCGGCTTCGATCAGGCCCGGCAGGGGCCGTCGTGGGCGTGCGGCAGGGGGCAGCGGCCGGCACCGACGACCCGGGCGTCACACCAGACTCGGGTACGCAGCTGCTGGGCGTCCTCTTCGGACACGCTGGTCTCACCGAAGTCGAGCGCGTCGACGTGACCGAGCGAGCGGCGTAACGCCCCGGCCAGGGCGATCGCCTGGTCGCGGCTGGTCAGCGTGGTGGGCAGATGGATGATCCAGTGCGGGCCGGTCACCGGGACCACCGGTTGTTGGTCGGTCTCGGGTGGTGGCAGCCGTGGTGCCGGGAACCCCACTGGCGCAGGGCACCCCGGATACGCTCGCCCTCGGTGGTGGTGGTGGCGAGGTCACGGGTTAGTCGTTCCAGTTCGTCGGCGACCTGGTCGAGGTAGGCGTACACCTGGTCGGGGTCGAGGCCGCGCCACCGACTGTCGAAGGTGGCGGCGCGGACGTACTGCGGAAGCAGTCGTTGCCTGGCGCGGTGGATCATGATTCTCCTCGCCTTCGGGGCCCGTCGCGGTGGCACCGGGGCGGGCGGGGTCGGCCGGCGCGGCCCGCGCGTGGCGTGCCGGTCGGAGCCCGGCGGTCCGGGCCGTGCTCCGGTGTCAGCTGGTCAGGGCGGACAGACCCCTGGTGTACGTCGTCAGCGCGCCCGCCGCCGCAGCCAGGCTGGCGGTCATCAGGCCCAGTTCGCCGGCCGCCTGCTCCCACTTCTCGGCCACCCGGTCGGTGGCCTCTCCGGCGGTTGCGGAGTCGAGCAGCTGTTGCCTGGCGGTGGTGACGCGCGCCGGGAACTCCCGGACCTGGTCGGCTGCCGCGTCGAGCTGCCTCCGGGTGGTCTCCAGCACCTCGATCAGCGCCCCGATGCTCGCCGGCACCTGGTGCCCGGTGTGGGCGCGCAGCCGGTGCGCCCCGTCGGAGAGCATCCGCTCGGCCTCGGCGGCCAGGTCGAGAGCGTCCTCGCCGCAGCGTCTGGCCTGCCGGATCGCCGGATGCGCGCAACCGGCGGCGGTCCGTTCCAGCGCCGCCCCGGCCGCCGCCACCGCCAGGTACGCCTCCCGCAACTCCCCACCCACCCGCTCGACCTCCGACAGGCCGGGTGATGCCTCTTGTGGTGACGTCGTTGCTGCCATCTGTCGCTCCTCCTAGCTCGACGAGCCTTCCGGGGCAGTGGTGTCGGGGCGATGTCAGCCGTAGGTCTGGCTGATCGACTGGAGGGGTTACGCCGCCCCGACACCGCCTCGGATGGGGGCACCCGAGGGCGAGGGCATGCCCTGTTTTGCCGAAGAGGGCTGCCTCTTCGACAAGAGATGATGCCTAGTGTCTCTAGCGCAAGCCTGGCATTCCAAGAACTTGATGTCACAAGCCTGAGATGGTCAGATTGTGGTGCCGACGAGGGAGCACCACGATGTCTGTCACGCCGTTCTACGAGCGAATCGCCACAGAGTTCCGGGACCGGATCAGGTCCGGCGAGTTGAAGCCTGGGGACAAGTTGCCGTCCATCTCCCAGCTGTGCCAGCAGTACGGAGTGTCGACCCAGGTGATCCGCTCAGCGATGCTCGTCCTACGTGCCGAAGGGCTGGTGGAGGGCCATCAAGGTCGAGGCGTCTATGTCCGGAACGGCGCGGGCGCTGGCTCGTCCTAGTTGGCAGTAGCCGAGGATGACCCGCACCGCTCGGATACGTCCCTCAACCGCCCACTCACCGTTCGAAGCGAGTGCCGGTGTGAATCTTGGACACTTACCGTCGTATTTGGACGGTAAGTGTCCAAGATTCACACCATTCCGGGGACGGGGACGGGGACGGGGACGGGGCGGGGCGGGGCGGGGGCGGTCAGGCGGTGGTGGGGAGGGAGACGGTGACCACCAGGCCACCGTCGGGGCGGGGGGTCGCCCGTACCGTGCCGCCGTGTGCCCGCGCCACCGCCCGGACGATGGACAGCCCCAGGCCGAAGCCCCGGTGACCGGCGACCCGCTCCCGGTTGAGCCGGCGGAAGGGCAGGAACATGGTCTCGATCTCGTACCCCGGCACCACCGGCCCGCTGTTGCTGACCGTCAGGGTGGCATGGCCGTCGACCACGGCCGTGGCGACCGAGAGCCAGCCGTCCGCGCCGATGTTGTGCCGGACCGCGTTCTCCACCAGATTCTGGGTGAGCCGTTCCAGCAGGACCGGGTCGCCGACGGTACGGGCCGGAGCCAGCTCGCGGGTGACGCCGAGCGCGGTCGACCGGGCGGTCTGCTCGGCTACGTGACCGGCGATCTCGGCGAGGTCCACCTCGGCGTGTTCGGCGAGCGCGTTCTCGGAGTCGGCGAGGGTGAGCAGCCCGTCGATCAGCCGCTCGTGCCGTTCGTTTACCGACAGCAGGGTCTCACCGAGCTGCCGCAGCTCCGCCGGGGCGTCCGGGCGGGTGATCGCCAGCTCGACCAGGGACCGGTTGATCGCCAACGGGGTACGCAGCTCGTGTGAGGCGTTGGCGACGAAGCGCCGTTGCCCGTCGAAGGAGCGGTCGAGCCGTTCGAGCATCAGGTCGAACGTGTCGGCCAACTCTTTCACCTCGTCGGTCGGGCCGGCCAGGGCGATCCGTTCGTGCAGCCCCCGGCCGGCGCCGTCCGCCCCGGCGATCCGGCGGGCCGTGCCGGTGATCTGCTGCAACGGCTGCAACGCCCGGCCGGCGGCCAGCCAGCCGAAGGCCACCGCGACGAGGGTCACCACGGCCAGGGCCACCCCGCCCTGGGTGAGCAGCGAGTCCAGGGCGTCCCGCCGGGCGTCTTCCTGCACCTGTCGGACGATGTCGCGCAGGTGTTCGGCCTGGTCGGCGTTGATCTGAGCACCCTGGGGGAAGGAGACCGACTCCCGGCCACCCGTTCCGCGCATGGTGAACCCGAAGCCGTGGGCGAGTCGCTGGTCGACCAGCACGTACGTCACGGCGAGCAGCACCGTGCCGGCGAGCAGGAACAGGCCGCCGTAGATGAGCGTCAGCCTGGCGCGGATGGTCGCTTTTCTCATCGGATCTGGTACCCCACTCCCGGCACCGTGTCGATGACCGGCGGATCGCCGAGCTTACGCCGCAGCTTCATCACGGTGACCCGCAGCACGTTGGTCATCGGGTCGATGTGCTCGTCCCAGGCCCGCTCCAACAGTTCCTCGGCGGAGACCACCGCGCCGTCGGCCCGCAGCAGCTCGGCCAGCACACCGAACTCCTTGCGGGACAGTGGTACGAGGTGCCCGTCGCGGGTGACCTCCAGTCGGGCCGGGTCCAGGACGATCCCGGCCCGGGTCAACTTCGGCGGTACGGCCGGTCGGGTGCGCCGGGTCAGCGCGTGCACCCGGGCGCTCAGCTCGACGAACGCGAACGGCTTGGTGAGATAGTCGTCGGCACCGATGGCCAGGCCGGCGACCCGCTCCCGGACGGCGGCGGCGGCGGTCAGCATCAGGATCCGGGTGTCCCGCTCGGTGTCGACCAGGGCCCGGCAGACGTCGTCGCCGTGCACCACCGGCAGGTCCCGGTCGAGCACCACCACGTCGTACCCGTTGACGCCGATGCGTTCCAGGGCCGCGTCGCCGTCGTACGCGACGTCGACCGCGAACGACTCCCGACGCAGCCATTCGGCGATCGCATCCGCGAGCAGCTTCTCGTCCTCGCATACCAGTACGCGCACCGGGCCATCCTCACCCATGGCGGCGTAACCACCGAATAAACAGCACGCTTATGCCCTGGATACAGCCCGAGGAGTTGAGTTGTCCCCCAGTGCCGGTTCTCTGCCGGCGGGAAGGGAGTGACGATCGATGCGACGACATCCGTGGGGCCTGTTCCTGGCCCTGCCCGTGGTGGCGGTCCTGGCCCTGGCCGGCTGTCAGGCCGACGACTCCGGCGACTCCGGGGTGGCCACCGCAGGTGGTGGTGGCGGTGCGCAGCCTTCGCCCTCCGCCGCCGCGATGAGCGACGACGAGCGTGGGCTCAAGTTCGCCGCGTGTCTGCGGGAGCAGGGGCTCGACGTGCCGGACCCGCAGCCGGGGCAGAACGGGCCACGGTTCAACTCCGGGGCGGAGGTGGACCGGAGCAAGATGCAGGCGGCTTTCGAGCAGTGCCGCGAGTTCGCCCCCAACGGCGGGCAGCCCCGGGAACTCGACGCCAGCCAGGTCGAGCAGGTCCGCAAGCTGGCCAAGTGCATGCGGGAGAACGGCGTACCGAACTTCCCGGACCCGGCCCCCGACGGGCGCATGCAGCCCGGCCCGGCCGGCATCGAGTTCAACGACCCCGCGGTGC
Source organism: Micromonospora sp. WMMA1923 (assembly GCF_049179195.1). NCBI lineage: Bacteria > Bacillati > Actinomycetota > Actinomycetes > Micromonosporales > Micromonosporaceae > Micromonospora > Micromonospora sp. WMMA1923. The sequence continues at coordinate 5,166,714 of NZ_JBMHLZ010000001.1, read as the reverse complement.
GGGCCGCGTTCGACAAGTGCCAGGAGACCGTACCCAACTTCGGTGGCCGTCGGGGGGCGTCATGAGCACCGCGCCCCGACCCGTCGAGGTGGCCGCCGCCGAACCCGACGGGGCACCGTCCCGACGCCGCCGACGACCCGCGCTCCTGGCCGGCGCGGTGGCGGTGCTCGTCGTGGCGACCGCCGGGACGGCGGTCGCCTTCGCCACCGACGGCCAGGCCGACCGGGCGGCGTCGGTCGACCGGCGGCCACCGTCGAGCACCCAGGTCACCCGGCAGAGCCTGGTGGACCGGGAGACCAAGAACGGCGAGCTGGGGTACGGCACCCCGCGCGCCAGGGACAGCCGGCTGAGCGGGACGGTCACCTGGCTGGCCCGGGGTGGCGCGACGGTCAAGCGGGGCAAGGCCCTCTACCGGGTCGACGACGAACCGGTGGTGCTGCTCTACGGCGGTCTGCCGGCGTACCGGACGCTGCGTTCCGGGGTGAGCGGTAACGACGTCAAGCAGTTCGAGCGGAACCTCGCCGCGCTCGGGTACACCGGCTTCACCGTCGACGAGGACTTCACCTCGGCGACCGCCGCCGCCGTCCGGGAGTGGCAGGAGGACCTGGGCCTGCCGGAGACCGGCCAGGTCGACCCGGCCCGGATCGTCTACGCCCCGGGCGAGGTACGGGTGGAGAGCCACGGCGTCGAGGTGGGCGACACGGTCGGCGCGGGCAAGGTGGTCCTCTCGACCACCGGCACCGCCCGGCAGGTCACCTGCACTCTCGACGTCGAGGACCAGCGGCTGGCCGTCAAGGGCGCGAAGGTGACCGTCACCCTGCCCGACGGCACCCGGAGCACCGGAAAGGTCGACACGGTCGAGACGGTGGTGCAGACCTCGGCGGCATCGACCGGCCAGGACGCGCAGACCGAGACCAAGATCGAGGTCACCGTTACCGGGGACGACCCGAAGGTGCTGGCCGGTTACGACAAGGCGGCCGTGGACGTCGGCTTCGTCGCCTCGGAACGCGCCGACGTGCTCACCGTGCCGGTCGCGGCGCTGCTCACCCTCGCCGAGGGCGGGTACGGACTGGAGGTGGTCGAGGAGACCGGCACCCGGATCGTCGCGGTGCGGACCGGGCTCTTCGCGGACGGCCGGGTGGAGGTCTCCGGTGAGGAGGTCACCGAGGGGCTGACCGTGGGGATGCCCGGTGACTGAGCCACCCCTGACCGCCCCACCCGACCGCGTGGTCGAACTGCGTGACGTGACGAAACGATACGGCGACACGGTCGCTGCCCTCGGCGGGGTGTCGATGACCATCGACCGGGGCGCCCTGGTGGCCATCGTCGGCCCGTCCGGGTCGGGGAAGTCCACCATGCTCAACGTGATCGGCACGCTGGACCGGCCCAGCTCGGGCGCGGTCCACATCGACGGGTACGACGCCGCCCGGTTGTCCGACCGGGAGCTGTCCGCCCTGCGGGCCAGCCGGATCGGCTTCGTGTTCCAGCAGTTCCACCTGGCTGCCGGCGTACCGCTGGTGGAGAACGTGGCGGACGGCCTGCTCTATGCCGGGGTGGCCCGGCGGGAGCGGCGGCGGCGGGCGGAGGTCGCGTTGCGGCGGGTCGGCCTGGGACACCGGCTGGACCACCGGCCGCACCAGCTCTCCGGCGGTGAGCGGCAGCGGGCGGCGATCGCGCGGGCGGTGGTCGGCGAACCGCCGCTGCTGCTGGCCGACGAGCCGACCGGCAACCTCGACTCCAGCTCGGGTGCGGGGGTGATGGAGCTGCTGCACGAGCTGCACGCGGCCGGCACCACCGTGGTGGTCATCACCCACGACCGGGAGATCGCGGCGAGCCTGCCCCGGCAGGTGCAGATGCGCGACGGGTTGATCGTGGTCGACTCCGCGGCCCCGACCGAGGGGGTACCGCGATGACCACGACACCGCTGCGGCCGACCGGCTCGGCGCGGCGGGCCGGTGCCGCGCGGCCGGAGCGGCTGCGGCCGGCCCGGCTGAGCCCACGGGACGTGCTGCGGGTCGGTGGGGTGGGGCTGCGTACCCGGCCGTTGCGGGCGTTCCTGTCCGCCCTGGGCATCGCCATCGGCATCGCGGCGATGATCAGCGTGGTCGGCATCTCCTCGTCGTCCCGGGCCGACCTGGACCGGACGCTGGCCGCCCTCGGCACCAACCTGCTCACCGTCGCCCCGGGCAGCACCCTGTTCGGTGCCGACGCCCAGTTGCCCGTCGAGGCGGCCGGCATGATCAGCCGGATCGGCCCGGTACGCCAGGTGTCGGCCACCGCCCAGCTCGGCGACACCCCGGTCTACCGGTCGGACCGGATTCCGGCGGCGGAGACCGGCGGGCTGGGCACCCAGGCGGTCGAGCTGGACCTGCTCGACACCGTCGGCGGCGCGCTGGAGAGCGGGACCTGGCTCAACGAGGCCACCGCGCAATACCCGGCCACGGTCCTCGGGTCGGTGGCCGCCGAGCGGCTCGGGCTCGGCGCGGCCGGGCCGGACACCCAGGTCTACCTGCACGGGCGGTCGTTCACCGTGATCGGCATCCTGCGGCCGGTCCCACTCGCCCCGGAACTCGACTCGTCGGCGCTGGTCGGCTGGTCGGCCGCGACCACCTACCTCGGCCTGGACGGGCACCCGACCCGGATCTACACCCGCTCGGCCGAGCAGCACGTCGAGGCGGTCCGGGCGGTGCTGGCGGCGACGGCCAACCCGGAGCAGTCCAACGAGATCCAGGTCTCCCGGCCGTCCGACGCGCTCGCCGCCCAGCAGGCCACCGACGAGGCGTTCACCGGCCTGCTGCTCGGGCTCGGCGCGGTGGCGTTGCTGGTCGGCGGGGTGGGGGTGGCCAACACCATGGTCATCTCGGTGATCGAGCGGCGGGCCGAGATCGGGCTGCGCCGGTCGCTGGGCGCCACCCGGGGGCAGATCCGGACCCAGTTCCTCGCCGAGTCGCTGCTGCTGTCCGCCCTGGGCGGGGTGGGCGGGGTGCTGCTCGGTGGCCTGGTCACCGCCGGCTACGCCAGCTCGCAGGGGTGGCCGACGGTGGTACCGCTCTGGGTGGTGGCCGGCGGCATCGGGGCGACCATCGCGATCGGCGCGCTGGCCGGGCTCTACCCGGCGATCCGGGCCAGCCGGCTCTCGCCCACCGAGGCCCTCGCCACCCCGTGACCACCCGGGCCCGACCGGCGCGGAGACGGGTGAGCCGGATGGCGCGCGGTCGGGCCCGGCGGCCGGTGGGACCTTCACCGGCCGCCGGGCCACGGCGGATCATCGCCGACATCAGAAGACGTCCGGTGCCCAGTGCCCAGCGCCCGCCGACGGGGCGGTGGGGCGGCGGTCAGCTGCAGACCCGCCACTGGTCGCCCTCGTGGACCAGTTGGAAGACCTCGGCCGGGCCGTTGTCCGAGACCACGTGCACCTCTGCCCGGGAGCGGCCGTTGCTGGTGCGTACCGTGGTGTTGGTGATCCGGTCGGCACCGCGCGGTGGCTCGGCGGCCCGCTCCCGGGTGAACTCCTCCTCGGTCGTGCGGTTGCGCAGGAGCTCGCAGAGCCGGTCGTAGGCGGCCGGGTAGTTGCCGGCGCGCACGTCCGCCAGGTAGCCGGTCAGGGCGTCGCGGGGGCCGGCGGTGGCGTCCTGCACCGTGCGGTAGAGCCAGAATCCGCCGCCGGCCAGTCCGCCGCAGCAGCAGAGCAGGGTGGCCAGGGCGGCGACCACGATCAGGAGCTTGGCGGTGCGGCCGAGCCCGGCGGCCTTCGGCGGGCCTCCGGGCGTGCCGGGCGGGGGAGGGTAGGTCACCTCGTCAGCCTAGAAAGGCCAGGCCAACCGAAGTGCGGCTGGTACGGGCCACCCGCCCGGAATGTTGCCCGGTCAGTTGAACCATGGGCGACAGTCGACGTAGTAGGACCAAACCGCTACGAGTTGGGAGAAGGCCGATGGCAGACGAGGACCCCACCACCCGCGCCGTGAACCGGATGGTTGCAAACCTGGACCCAGCGACCAAGGTTGCCCTGCAGACCTCGATGACGCTGGACGGTGCCCTGATGATCACCCAGCAGCGGGATGTGATCGAGGCTCTTGACCGGCTGGAGCGCGCCGACCGCAGTCTGGCCGGGCCCGCCGGACAGTTGGCACTGACGGACGCCCAGATCGAACGGGTCAATGCTCGCTTTGCCCTCAACTCGACAGTGGCGAAGCACATCGACACTCCTCGACCAATCGGGTACGTCGCGCAGGCGACAGCACAGATCCGTGAAGAGACGGACAGGTACTTCGCCCAGCAGCAGTCCTCTGGTCGGCAGTCGGTTCCGGGGCCATCGGCCGGGCCTGCGTCGCAGCAGCAGATGATTGCCTTCGTGGCGGGCTACCGAGACCCGCAGGCCCCGACCACCGCCGCCGCCCCGGGTCTCATGGGACCGCCACCGCGGCCCGGCAGTAACCAGGCGCAGCCCCAGGGGCGGGGATTGAAGTAGGACGCATCACGGGCTGGGGCGCTGTTCGTGCAGGTTGTGGACCGGTGGGATCCGGCTCTCACTTCGAGTCGCCGTGTTGACACCGTACGTGTGGACATGATCGGCTCGGTCGAGCGGCGCTGCTCACCCGGTGGGACCTCGGGTGGCGGTTGCCCCACCCCGTCGTAAACTCGGGGGCACAACTGAATACCTCATCCAGAGGGGCTGAGGGATACGGCCCGACGACGCCCCGGCAACCACCCGCACGCTCGACGACGAGTCGGATCGCGGGCAGGTGCCAATTCCGTCCCCGCCGCAGGGTGCGATGCGGGGAAAGATGAGAGGACTTCCTCGACATGACGTCGACCCTCGCCACCTCCGGCCTCGACACCACCAACAGCCCCGCCCGCGCCCTGGTCTGTCGGGCCTGTCAGGCGCGTTACCCGTTGGCCGCCCAGCACGCCTGTTACGAGTGTTTCGGGCCGCTGGAGGTCGACTACGACGCCGCCGCGCTGGCCGCCGTCACCCGGGAGCAGATCGAGGCCGGCCCGCAGAACATCTGGCGGTACGCCGCACTCCTGCCCGCCGGGCAGGACCCGGCCACCCGGGTCAGTCTGGACCCGGGCCTGACCCCGCTGGTCGCCGCCGGTAACCTCGCCGCCGAGTTGGGCATCACCGCGCCGCTCTGGGTCAAGGACGACAGCGCCAACCCGACCCACTCGTTCAAGGACCGGGTGGTCTCGGTCGCGTTGACCGCCGCCCGTCAGCTCGGCTTCACCCGGTTCGCCTGTGCCTCGACCGGCAACCTGGCCAACTCGGTCGCCGCCCACGCGGCCCGCGCCGGGGTCCCCTCGGTCGTCTTCATCCCTGGCGACCTGGAGCCCGGCAAGATCGTCACCACCGCCGTGTACGGGGGCGAGCTGGTCGCCATCGACGGCTCGTACGACGACGTGAACCGGCTCTGCGGCGAGCTGGTGGAGACCGACGAGTTCGAGGACACCGCCTTCGTCAACGTCAATGTCCGGCCGTACTACGCCGAGGGCTCCAAGACCCTCGGGTACGAGGTGGCCGAGCAGCTCGGCTGGCGGATCCCGGCCCAGGTGGTCATCCCGATGGCCTCCGGTGAGCTGCTCACCAAGGTCGACAAGGCGTTCAGCGAGCTGGTCGAGATCGGCCTGGTCGAGGCGCCGGCCGGCGGCTGGAAGGTCTTCGGCGCCCAGTCGGCCGGCTGCAACCCGATCGCCACCGCCCTGCACGGCGAGACCGACACCATCGTGCCGGTCAAGCCGACCGGCATCGCCAAGTCGCTCAACATCGGCGACCCGGCCGCCGGCCTCTACGCCCTGGAGGCGGTCCGCCGCACCGGCGGCTGGATGGAGTACGTCGACGACGACGAGATCCGCGAGGGCATCCGGCTGCTGGCCCGTACCACCGGGGTCTTCGCCGAGACGGCCGGCGGGGTGACCGTCGCGGTGCTGCGCAAGCTGGTGGAGTCCGGTCGGCTCGACCCGACGGCGGAGACCGTGGTCTTCAACACCGGCGAGGGGCTGAAGACCATCGACGCGGTCGCCGGTCAGGTCGGCCCGACCCACCGGATCAAGCCGTCGCTGCGTGCTGCCCGGGATGCCGGCCTGCTCGGCTGAGCGGGGCCGGCCCCGGCCGGTCCGAAGATCCGGCTGTTCCGGCGGGTAACCGACTTTTTGCCCTCCGTACGGGAAACCAGTCTCCGAGGACTTGACGGCAGGAACCAGGCGGCGCAAAATGCTCGGTGCGGGAGGGCGTTTCGCCGAAGACTTTTGAAGCTCTTACGACCCAACGCCGGAGGCGTTGTGCGATCGTCCCTCCCGACCAACCTCCTTCGGGCCAGCGAGAAATTCGCTGGCCCGAAGTCGTTCCGGGCCGCACCCTCGACAGCCATGAGCATCGCCATCACCCCCATCGAAGCCCACGACCAGGCCACGATCGACGAGGCGTACCGGATCGGGGTCGCCGCCGGCGACGCGGACCTGCCGGACCTGCCCGTCGTGCGCCGACGCTTCGAGGGTGCCCTGCGACATCCGATGCCCGGTAACCTTCCGGTCTGGGCGCTGGCCCGGCTGGACGGGGTACCGGCCGGTTACTACGCCGTCGAGCTGCCGCAGCTGGACAACACCGACAACGCCACCATCGACCTGGTCGTGCACCCGGCGTACCGACGTCGTGGGGTGGGGCGCGCCCTGCACGCGCACGCCCTGGGCCTGCTGCGGGAGCGGGGCCGGAAACGGCTGGTCGGCATGGCCGTCGACGCCCTACCCGGTGGCCCGTCCCGGTCGCCGGCCGGCAGCGCCTTCGCCGCCTCGACCGGTGCGGCCCCGGTCCTGGTCGAGGCGCGTCGCCGGCTCGACGTCACCACGGTGGAGCAGGCGGCGCTGGACGCCGCCCTGGCCGAGGCCTGGACCCGGGCCGACGGCTACCGCCTGGTCGGCTGGCGGCAGAACACCCCCGAGGAGTACGTCGCCGACATCGCCTACCTCGACGGGCGGCTGATGATGGACGCCCCGCTCGGGGACCTGGAGTGGGAGCCGGAGGCGGTGGACGCCGAACGGGTCCGGGGCGCCGAACGGGCGCTGGACGCCCGGGGTCGCCGCCGCTACCACCAGGGCGTCGTCCACGTCGCCAGCGGCCGGGTGGTCGCCTGGACGCTGCTGGATGTCGACCCGGACGCGTCGTGGCACGCCTTCCAGCAGATCACCCTCGTCGACCCGGCCCACCGTGGCCACCGGCTCGGGCTGATCGTCAAGATCGAGAATCTGCGGTACGCCATGACCCACGAGCCGCAGCTGCGCGTGGTCGACACCTGGAACGCGACTACCAACCAGCACATGATCGCCATCAACGAACAGCTCGGCTACCGCCCCGTCGACAACTGGACCGACTGGCAACTGACCCTCTGACCGCAGTTCCGCGCAGTATCGCGGCCTTGTCGTGCGGCGTGGCGGCCCTGCTGGTCCCGCGGCGTGGCGTCTTCTCGCGCGGCGTGGCGGTCTCGCCGGACGGCATGGCGGCCCTTTCCGCGCGGCGTGGCGGTCTCTTCGCGCGGCATGGCGGCCCTTTCCGCGCGGCGTGGCCGCCGGGGCTGGTCTCGCGCGAGAACGGCGCGCTGTCGGCACCTATGGGTGAGAAGGGTGCCCCGAGAATCCGCCCCATGCGTTAACAGGGGGCCCTTCCTTGCGGCCTTACCGTTGGGTGGAGGGCTCAGGCATGATGGCGGGCATGACGGAGACCCCGCATCCCCTGTACAGCAGGCACGCCGACACGCTCCAGCGGGCGCTGACCGCGATCACCGAGCGGGCGTACTGGTCTGCCTACCCCGAGTCACCCAGCCCCCGGGTGTACGGCGAGACCGCCGCCGCCGACGGCCACGCCGCCTTCGAGGCGTACCTGGATGGTGATTTTCCCCTCGACCAACCGGGCGGCGGCGAGCGGATCGCGACCGAGGCGAGCCCGTTCGGGCTGAAGCTCGGCGTGCGGTACCCGCACGCGTCGGTCGACGAGCTGGTCACCGCGGCCTCGGCGGCGCTGCCGGCCTGGCGCGACGCCGGCCCGCAGACCCGCGCGGGGGTCTGCCTGGAGATTCTCGACCGGCTGCACAAGCACGTCTTCGAGCTGGCCAACGCGGTGCAGTTCACCACCGGGCAGGCGTTCGTGATGGCCTTCCAGGCCGGTGGCGCGCACGCGCTGGACCGGGCGCTGGAGGCGGTCGCCTACGGGTACGCGGAGATGAGCCGGCACCCGCGCACGGCAGCCTGGGAGAAGGCCGCCGGCAAGGGTGACCCGCTGCGGATGACCAAGACGTTCCACGTGGTACCGCGTGGGGTGGCGCTGGTCATCGGCTGCAACACCTTCCCGACCTGGAACTCGTACCCGGGACTGTTCGCCTCGCTGGTCACCGGCAACCCGGTGGTCGTCAAGCCGCACCCGCGCGCGGTGCTGCCGCTGGCCATCACCGTGCGGTACGCCCGGGAGGTGCTCGCCGAGGCCGGCTTCGACCCCAACCTGGTGCTGCTCGCCCCGGAGGCCCCCGGCGAGAAGCTCGCCACCGACCTGGCCCTGCACCCGGCCGTGAAGATCGTCGACTTCACCGGCTCCAGCGAGTACGGCGACTGGCTGGAGGCGAACGCCCGGCAGGCGGCCGTCTACACCGAGAAGGCCGGGCTGAACGCGGTGGTGGTCGACTCCACCGACGACTTCGCCGGCATGTGTCGCAACCTCGGCTTCACGCTGAGCCTCTACAGCGGGCAGATGTGCACCACCTCGCAGAACATCCTGGTCCCGGCCGGCGGCATCGACACCGACCAGGGGCACAAGAGCTTCGACGAGGTGGCCGCCGGGATCGCCGCGGCGGTCGGCAAGATCACCGCTGATCCGGCCCGGGGGGTCGAGCTGACCGGGGCGATCGTCAACGACGGGGTACTGGAACGCCTCACCGAGGTGACCGGGGTCGGCGAGACCGTGCTGGCCTCGCGGACCGTCGAGCACCCCGCCTTCCCGGACGCGGTGGTCCGGACGCCCACCATCGTCAAGCTCACCGCCGAGGACACCGGCACGTACGGGCGGGAGTGGTTCGGGCCGATCTCGTTCGTCATCGCCACCGACTCGACCACGCACAGCCTGGAGATCCTGCGCACCACCGTCGGCGAGAAGGGCGCGCTGACCGCGGCGGTCTACTCCACCGACGAGGCGGTCCTCGACGCCGCCGAGGCGGTCGCGGTCGACGTCGGGGTACACCTGTCCGGCAACCTGACCGGCGGCGTCTTCGTCAACCAGTCGGCGGCGTTCTCCGACTTCCACGGCAGCGGCGCCAACCCGGCGGCCAACGCCGCGCTCACCGACGGCGCGTACGTGGCCAACCGCTTCCGCATCGTCCAGTCCCGCCGCCCCACCTGAGGTGTAAGGAAGGGCCCCCTATTAACGCTTCCGGTATAGAGGGGTGCCCTTCTCACCGTCCACCTGCCGGATTCGTGGCAGGTGGACGGTGCGGGCTTGGCAACGACGGCAGGGAACACGGCATCGCTCGGAAGCGATGCGGGTCCGGGACGATCGGCGACGTGGTGCTACCGGCGTACCGGGCACCCGGCACCGGTCGATCAAGGGGTGTCGCGCTGGCACCCGGGCTGGCGGCAAGGGTGGTGAGAAGGGGCACCCTCTCTACCGGAAGCGTTAATAGGGGGCCCTTCCTTACACCTCAGGCGGGGCGGCGGAGTTGCAGCTCGGTCAGGGCCGGGATCTTCGGGTGGGGCACCCGTACGCCGGTGTCGGTGAAGCCCAGCCGTTGGTAGGCCCGGAGCGCCCGGTCGTTGCCCACGACCACCTCCAGCATCAGGTCCGGCCGGCCACACGCCCGTGACCAGTCCGCCACCCGGTCCACCAGTTGCGCGAGCAGTCCGCTGCCCCGCCAGGCCGGGGTGACGTAGACGGCGTAGATCACCGTCACCTCGGGCTCGTCCGGCAGTGCGGTCCCGCCGGCGTGCCCGACGAGCCGGTTCCCGACGAGCCGGTTCCCGGTCCGGTTTCCGGTCGGCGCACCAGCGGGCCGAGGGGCCCGGGGTGGCGTGGGATCGGCGACGAACTGGGCCCACTCGCTGCCGGTCGAGCAGTACTCGACCCGCTCGGCGTACTCGGTGTGTGATCGGGCAGCCGCCTCGGCGAGGGTCTCCAGGAAGGCCAGGGGCGAGTCGGCGAGCATCTCCAACCGCAATGCCCGCATCCGGGCCGCGTCCTCGGGCCGTACCCGGCGGACGGTGGCTTCACGGGTGCCGGTGGCGGCCGGGAAGGTGGTCATCTGGGATCTATACCGCAACGATGCACACCGATGCGGGTCGGGTCGGTGATCGTAGTGATTTGCACCTTTTGCGGTCGTGCGCCAGCGTGATGGTTCGTGTACCGTGCGATTTCGATCGCCAGATTTCGTCGGTTCGCATCGATCGAAAAGGGGGCGATCCGGACGCTCGGCCGTGCCCGGCGTCCGCGAGGTTGTGGAGCGCCGCGCAGAGTGAGGAAGTGCACCGTGGCACAGGGCACCGTGAAGTGGTTCAACGCCGAGAAGGGCTACGGCTTCATCGCCGTCGACGGCGGACAGGACGTCTTCGTTCACTTCTCCGCCATCGAGATGGACGGCTACAAGGCGTTGGACGATGGCCAGCGGGTGGAGTTCGAGATCGCCCAGGGGCAGAAGGGGCCCCAGGCCGAGCGGGTACGGGTCGTCGCCTGACCGCCTCACTCCGACACCGCCCTCGGCCATCGGGGGCGGTGATTCCACCACACCGGTGATGCGGTTGTTGCGCGCGTTGTGGAGGATCATGAGCCGATCCAGCCGTCGTTGCTGAGGAGGCCCCATGACCGACCGATCGCGACCGGAGCACTTCGAGCCGGGGCGTGCCGCCGTGCCGGGGTCGCCGGGGCCGCAGTCGTCCGAGTCGCCGGACAGTTCGATTCCGCGGCCTCCGTTGGATCCGACTGCGGTCTGGCCGGGCTCGGACCCCTCCGCGCCCGACCCCGACCCGGGTGCGCCGGGCCGGTCCGGCTCGCGTCTGGATGCGCCGGGACAGGCCGGTGCGGACCCTGGCGGGCTGGATCGATCCGGTTCCGGGGCGGACGGTTCCGTCCCGGGCCCGCAGGGGTCGGGTCAGCCCGGCGCTGGTGCGCCGGCCGGGCCTGGAGCGGGCGCGTCGGGTCAGCCGGAGGCGGCAGCGTCGGGCCAGGCCGGGGCAGGGGCGGCAGGCCCGGGTCAGGCCGGGTCGAGGACTGGTGGGCCGGGCCAGCTCGGTCCGGGGGCGATGGCGCACGGACCGTCGGGGGCGGGGCAGTCCAGTCCGGAGCCGCCCGTACCGGGCCCCCCGGCCCACGTGGTCCCGCCGGCCGGGGGCTACCCACCCGGTACGCCGCCCGGTGCCGGTTCCCCCGCCGGCCAACCACCGTACGGGGGCAACCCGCCAGCACACCCCGGCCAGCCGTATCCCGGGCAGCAACACCCCGGCCAGCCGTACCCGGGTCAGTCCCACCCCGGGCAGTCCCACCCCGGGCAGTCCCACCCCGGGCAGTCCCACCCCGGGCAGTCCCACCCCGGGCAGTCCCACCCCGGGCAGTCCTACCCCGGGCAGGCGTACCCGGGGCACCCTTACCCGGGTCAGTCGTATCCCGGGCACCCTTACCCGGGTCAGCCGTATCCCGGGCAGCCCTATCCGGGTCAGCCGTACCCGGGTCAGCCCTACCCCGGGCAGGCCTATGCCGGGCCCGGGCAGCCCGGTGGGTGGGACCCGCGGGATCTGCTTGTCAACCCGCCCGGCGCGGGCCTGGGCGGCTGGTTCTCCCGGTGCGTCGGCGCGGTACGCCGGGGCTGGCCGGTGTTGCTGCCCCTGACGCTGCTCACCCAGGTGCTGCCGACGTTGATCATCTCGGTGGTGACGCTGCTGCTCGACCCGACGTTCGGGATCGAGGAGCCGGCGCCCGGTGCGTTGCCGGTGCTGCCCGACGGGTTCACCCGGGACATGGTGGTCTTCGGCATCACCCTGCTGGCCGCCACCGTGCTGGTGGGTCTGGTGCAGAGCATCGGCTGGGCGGCCGGTAGCTGGGTGATCGCCCGGCAGGCGGCCGGCGAACCGGTGGACTTCGCCACGGCCCTGCGCTACGGCCTGCGCCGGGCGTTGGGGCTGTGGGGCTGGACCCTGGTGCTGGGTCTGCTGATCCTGGTGGGAGTCTGCTTCTGCATTCTGCCCGGGATCTATCTGGCCGCCGCGTTGAGCCTGGCCGGGCCGGTCTACCTGTTCGAGCGGAGCAACCCGATCGGGCGGTCCTTCCGGATGTTCCACGACCGGTTCGGCATGATGCTCGGGCGGGTGGCACTGCTGGGGGCCGTGGTCTTCGGCATCGCCGTGCTTCTCGACCTGCTGGAGTCGGTGGGCATGCTGCCGTTCGGGGACGACCCGATGACCTCCCCGCAGCTGACCGTGGGCGCGATCGTGGTGGTCTCCCTTTCCGCGCTGCTGAGTCTGCCGGCCCACCTCATCCAGTTGGTCGGGCTGGTGGTGACCTACGCCGAGCAACGGATCCACGAGGCGCCGGTGAACAGCGCCCGACTGGCAGCCGAACTCGGCTGACCAGGAGCGGAATCCGCGCAGGTCAAGCGCCTGAAGTCCGGCTGGGCGAGGGCCCGGATCCGGTCTGATCGGCGGCATCGTGCTTGCACTCGGCAGGGGAGAGTGCTAAACAAGTCATTGGCACTCGCGTACGGTGAGTGCCAATGGTCGGGGCGGTAGGGCCACGGTCGTACGCCGTTGGAGACGGTACGCGGCACATGGCCGGTCGTCGCGGGCTATCCGGCCCGGCCGAAGGATGTCGCTGTCACTCGACGGCGACGTCCCAAGGTGCGTACACCAGGCGGCCCATCCGGGACTCACACTCGGGTGGCCCGTGAGTGTCCAGGAGGACAACGCCGTATGGCCAAGATGATCGCGTTCGACGAAGAGGCGCGCCGCGGCCTCGAGCGGGGCATGAACCAGCTCGCCGACGCCGTGAAGGTGACGCTCGGCCCGAAGGGCCGCAACGTCGTGCTCGAGAAGAAGTGGGGTGCCCCCACCATCACCAACGATGGTGTGAGCATCGCCAAGGAGATCGAGCTCGAGGACCCGTACGAGAAGATCGGCGCTGAGCTGGTCAAGGAGGTCGCCAAGAAGACCGACGACGTGGCCGGCGACGGCACGACGACGGCGACCGTCCTGGCCCAGGCCCTGGTCCGTGAGGGCCTGCGCAACGTGGCCGCCGGCGCCAACCCGATGGCCCTGAAGCGGGGCATCGAGGCCGCGGTCTCCAGCGTCTCGGAGGAGCTGTCCAAGCTCGCCAAGGACGTCGAGACCAAGGAGCAGATCGCCTCCACCGCCTCCATCTCCGCTGGTGACAGCAGCGTCGGCGAGATCATCGCCGAGGCGATGGACAAGGTCGGCAAGGAAGGCGTCATCACCGTCGAGGAGAGCAACACCTTCGGGCTTGAGCTTGAGCTCACCGAGGGCATGCGCTTCGACAAGGGCTACATCTCGGCCTACTTCATGACCGACCCGGAGCGTATGGAGGCCGTCTTCGACGACCCGTACATCCTGATCGCGAACAGCAAGATCTCGTCGGTGAAGGACCTGCTCCCGATCCTGGAGAAGGTCATGCAGTCGGGCAAGCCGCTGCTGATCATCGCCGAGGACCTGGAGGGCGAGGCCCTGGCCACCCTGGTGGTCAACAAGGTCCGGGGCACCTTCAAGTCGGTCGCCGTCAAGGCGCCGGGCTTCGGTGACCGCCGCAAGGCCATGCTGACCGACATCGCCATCCTCACCGGTGGCCAGGTCATCAGCGAGGAGGTCGGCCTCAAGCTCGACGCCGCCGGCATCGAGATGCTGGGCCGCGCCCGCAAGGTCGTGGTGACCAAGGACGAGACCACCATCGTCGACGGTGCCGGTGACGCCGACCAGATCCAGGGCCGGGTGAACCAGATCCGGGCCGAGATCGACAAGAGCGACTCGGACTACGACCGGGAGAAGCTGCAGGAGCGGCTGGCCAAGCTGGCCGGTGGCGTTGCGGTGATCAAGGTCGGCGCGGCCACCGAGGTCGAGCTGAAGGAGCGCAAGCACCGCATCGAGGACGCCGTTCGCAACGCGAAGGCCGCCGTCGAGGAGGGCATCGTCCCGGGTGGTGGCGTCGCGCTGGTGCAGGCCGGCAAGACCGCCTTCGACAAGCTGGACCTGGCCGGTGACGAGGCGACCGGTGCGCAGATCGTCAAGATCGCGCTGGACGCCCCGCTGCGGCAGATCGCCGTGAACGCCGGTCTGGAGGGTGGCGTGGTCGTCGAGCGCGTCCGCAACCTGGACGCCGGGCACGGCCTCAACGCCGCCAGCGGCGAGTACGTCGACCTGCTGGCCGCGGGCATCATCGACCCGGCCAAGGTGACCCGGTCGGCGCTGCAGAACGCCTCGTCGATCGCGGCGCTCTTCCTCACCACCGAGGCCGTCGTGGCGGACAAGCCGGAGAAGAACCCGGCCGCCCCGGCTGCTCCGGGTGGCGGGGAGATGGACTTCTGAGTCCAGCTCCACGAACGCCGGAAGGGGCGGGCCGCGTCAGCGGCCCGCCCCTTCCGCTGTCCAGCCCCCACACCGTCGCCCGCAGCCGGGCAGCCCCAGCCCGGGCCAGCCCGCAGCCGGGCAGCCCAGCCCGGGCCAGCCCGCAGCCGGGCAGCCCAGCCCGGGCCAGCCGCACAGCTCAGCCGGGTCAGCCCCGGGCGGCCTGGACGGCGGCGTAGGCGTCGATCACGCCGGCACCGGCGCGGTCCGCACCCGGGCACCCGCCGGCCGGTTGGTCGGGGTCGGGCCGGGCCGGGGTCGCGGTGTCCCGCAGCAGCTGCCGGGTCCGGTCGACGTCGCCGACCAGGTCCGGGTTGGCCGACCACATCAGCGCCACCACGCCGGCCACCTGCGGGGTGGCCATCGAGGTGCCGTCCAGGGTGGCGTATCCGCCGCCGGGCATCGCGGAGAGCACCCCCGCGCCGGGCGCGACCAGGTCAGGCTTGGCCGCGCCGCCGGCCGCCGGCCCCCGGCTGGAGAAGATCGTCACCTGCCGCTGCCGGTCCACCGCACCGACGGTCAACACATCCGGGTACGTCGCCGGCGGGTCCTCGATCGAGCCACAGGACGGGCCGGTGTTGCCGGCGGCGGCCACCACGAAGATGCCCGCCGCCTCCAGCGCGGCGGTGGCCGGCCGGAGCAGCCCCGGGTCACAGCCCTCGATCGGCGGACATCCCCACGAGTTGGTGAGCACGTCCGGGGCGCGTGCGGGGCGACCGTCGCGGAACGGGTCCCCGCCTACCGGGAACGGGGCCAGCATGAACTGGAGGCAGTCCAGGTACCGGGCCGGGCTGCCGAGGTTGCGGTTGAGGTTGACACAGCCGGTCCACCTGGCGTCGGGGGCCACCCCGATCCCGCTGCGGCCGACCGCGCTGCCCAGCGTGTGGGTGCCGTGTCCGCTGCGGTCGGTCGGGGCCGGGGTGCCGGCCCACGGGTCGTACCAGGAGTCGTCGCCGCCCCGGAAGCCGGCGGAGAGCGCCGGATGGGCACCGTCCACCCCGGAGTCGGAGCTGCCCACCACCACCCCGGCACCGGTCACCCCGAACTCGCTCCACACCCGGTCCGCACCGATCAGCGAGATGTTCCAGGCCGGCCCGGCCGGCGCGCTCTGGTCGCCGCGGTTGGCCGGTACCGCCGCCGGTAGCGGTCGCAGCCGCTGGCTGACCAGTACCCGGGCCACCTCGGGCCGGCGGCTCAGCCAGGCCCGTACCGCCGGCCCGCCGTCGGTCTCGATGGCGTTGACCAGGTAGTAGGGGGTGGGTGCCAGCCGCAGCCGACGCAGCTCCCGGCGCAGGTCGACCTGGGTCCGCTCGGCGGTGTCGACCAGTCGGCGGTGCACCTCGGTGACGCGGGCGTCCCGGCCGGCACGACCCGGCGCGGCGGCCGGCAGGTCGGTCAGGTCCGCCTGCTCGCGCAGCACCACCAGCAGCCGTTCGCCGTGCAGCCCGGGTTGGCCGGGGCCGAGACCGACCACCGCGACGGCGGCCAGCCCGACCGCGACGGCGGCGACGGCGACCCGCCGCGCCGGGTGGGCACGGCGGGCCCGGCCGAGCACGACGCCGTACCCGATGGCCAGCGCGACCGCGACGGCCAGCCCGGCCGCGGTCGCCACCGCGACCCAGAACGGCACGTCGCGGGAGTCGGCCAGCAGGAGCGTGATCTCCTCCGGGTCGGCGTAGGCAAGCGGACCGAACACGCCGAGCCCGACCAGCCAGCGGGTCGCGGCGGAGCCGGACGGTCGGCCCGAGCGCAGCGCCGCCGCGTGCAGCGCGGCCAGCACGAATCCGACCGGTGGCAGCGTGAACAGCGCCGGCAGCTGCGCACCGGACTGGCCGGTACCGGCCGCCAGCAGCAGCAGGGCCACCCCGGCCACCAGGCCCCCGACCAGCACCAACCGGGCCGCCCGGGGTGGCGTGCCGACGGTGAACCGGGCCCAGAAGCCGGCATCGAGCAGCACCCCGGCCAGGGCACCGACCGCTGCCGCCGCCAGGGCGGCGAGGGCCGTCTCCAGCAGGCCACCGAGGGCACCCACCCAGACCCAGGGGAGCAGCAGGAGCAACCCGGCAGCGGCCGCGAGCAGGGTGACCGCCCCCGGTCGCCATGGCCCGGCCGGACGGTGGCGTTCGGCGGGCTGCTGTACCTGGGCGGGCTGGCGGGGCTCGGCGGGCTGCTGTACCTGGGCGGGCTGGCGGGGCTCGGCGGGCTGCTGGGTTCCGGCGGATCGGCCGGGCCCGGCGGGCAGTCCGGCGCGGCGCAGGACACGGCCGCCGACCAGGGCGAGCAGCGCGGCGGTGCCGGCCAGCAGGGCCAGGTAGGCCTCGTGGTGCACGGGCGGGACGGCCCGCAGCAGGAGCAGCACGCCGAGGCTCAGCGTGCCGGCCAGCCAGACCCGGCCGGTGGCCCGGACCGCCGGGGAGCGTGGCAAGAGGGCGAGCAGCAGCGTGGGCGTGCCGAGCACGACCACGGTGCCCAGGGCCAGACCCGGCCAGAGCCCGACCAGCCGGTGCAGGCCGGTGGCGAGCACCACCTGGTCGACCAGCCAGCCGCCGGCCTGACCGACCACGACGAACCCGACGGTCCAGAGCCCGACCAGCGCCGCCAGCACCACCGGCCACGGCCCGGAACCCGACCGGCCCGGTCCTGGCCCGGCGGTCGGTGGCCACCCGGGCGGTACCGGCCCGGCGGGCGGCATCGGGCCGGGCGGCATCGGGCTGGCGGGTGGCATCGGGCCGGACAGCATCGGGCCGGCGGTCGGCGGCCACCCGGGCGGCACCGGGCTGGCGGGCGGGCCGGGGGGCGGCATCGGGCCGGCGGGCGGCGTGGGTGGACCGCCGGGTGGCACCGGGCCGGGCGACGCGGGCGGACCTGCGGGTGGTGGGTGGCCGGCCTCCATTCTCCGACAGTACGGGCCGGACGGCACCTGCTGCCGCTCGCCCGGGACGGTTACCGTGGACGGGTGCGTGACCCCAACCTCTCCCGCGCCCTGGCCGGCCAACTCTCCCCGCAACGCCGCGCCGCCGACCTGCGTCGCCTCCGCGCCGAGCGGTTCGACGTGCTGGTCATCGGCGGTGGTGTCACCGGGGCGGGGGCTGCTCTCGACGCCGCCTCCCGAGGGCTCAAGGTGGCCCTGGTCGAGGCCCGTGATCATGCCGCCGGCACCTCCAGCCGGTCCAGCAAGCTGATCCACGGTGGCCTGCGCTACCTGGAGCAGCTGGAGTTCGGGCTGGTGCACGAGGCACTCACCGAGCGCGGCCTGCTCGCCACCCGGCTGGCTCCGCACCTGGTCCGGCCGGTGCCGATCCTGGTGCCGCTGCCCGGCGAGCCGGGTGCCCGCGGACTGCCCGCCCGTGCCTGGCGACGGGCGTACTACGGGTTGGGTGTCGCGGCGTACGACGCCTTCGCCGGCCTGCTCGGCGGTGACCGGGGGATGCCGCTGCACCGCCACCTGAGCCGGGAGGGCGCCCGGCGGCTCTTCCCGAGCCTGCGCGCCGACGCCCTGGCCGGCGCGATCCGCTACCACGACGGGCAGGTCGACGACGCCCGGCTGGTGGTCACCCTGGCCCGCACCGCCGCCAGCCTCGGCGCGACCGTGGTCACCAGCGCCCGCGCGGTCGGGCTGATCCGGCAGGCCCGGGAGGTCACCGGGGTCCGGGTCCGGGACCTGGAGGCACCCAACGGCGCGGGCGCCGAGTTCGAGGTACGCGCCCGCACGGTCATCGCCGCCACCGGTGTGTGGAGCGACGACCTGTCCCGGATGCTCGACGACGTCGGGGTACGGCCCGGGATCCGGGTCCGGGCCTCCAAGGGGGTGCACCTGGTGGTGCCCCGCTCGGCGATCACCGGGGAGACCGGGCTGATCCTGCGCACCCCCACCTCGGTGCTCTTCGTCATCCCGTGGGGTGGGCACTGGATCATCGGCACCACCGACACCGACTGGCGGCTCGACCGGTCCCACCCGGCGGCCTCCGCGCGGGACATCGCGTACCTGTTGGACCAGGTCAACACGGTGCTGGAACGGCCGCTGACCACCGCCGACATCGAGGGCGTCTACGCCGGGCTGCGCCCGCTGCTGGCCGGCGAGGCGGACAGCACCTCCAAGCTCTCCCGGGAGCACGCCGTCTTCGAGCCGATGCTGGGGCTGCTGGTGGTCGCCGGGGGCAAGTACACGACGTACCGGGTGATGGCCGCCGACGTGGTGGACCAGGCCGCCCGCCGGCTCGGCGGGGTACGCCGGTCGCGCACCGCCGACCTGCCGTTGCTCGGCGCGGACGGGTACGCGGCGATGTGGCGGGACCGGGCCGACCTGGCCCGCCGGCACGGCATGCCGGTCGGGGTGCTGGAGCACCTGCTGGAGCGGTACGGCACCCTCACCCTGGAGCTGCTCGCCCTGATCGACGCCGATCCGCTGCTCGGTTCCCCGCTGGCCGGGGCCCCGGAGTACCTCGCCGCCGAGGTGACGTACGCGGCCCGCGCCGAGGGCGCCCTGCACCTGGAGGACGTGCTGACCCGGCGTACCCGGATCTCGTTCGAGACCGCCCACCGCGGCCTGGAGTCGGCCGAGCACACGGCCGAGCTGATGGGCGCGGTGCTGGGCTGGGACGCCGAGACCCGGGCCCGCGAGGTCGACCACTACCGGGCCCGGGTGGCGGCGGAGCGGCAGTCGCAGACCATGCCGGACGACGCCACCGCCGACGCGGCCCGGCTCGGCGCGCCCGACGTGCGGGGCTTCGCCGCCGACCGGGGTACCGACGGCGATCCGGCCGAACTCCCGTCCGCACGCTGACCGGGGCCCCGCCGCTGACCGGGGCTCTGCTGCTGGCCGGGCCCGGGTGGCCGTTGTCCGGGATCGGGTGGTCGCCGACCGGGTCAGAGGACCTTGCCGGGGTTGAGCAGGCCGGTGGGGTCGAGCGCGGCCTTCACCGCCTGGTGCACCCGGACGCCGACCGGGCCGATCTCCCGGGCCAGCCAGTCCCGTTTGAGCAGGCCGACGCCGTGCTCGCCGGTGCAGGTGCCGCCGAGCGCCAGCCCCAGCCGCATGATCTCGTCGAAGGCCCGTCGGCTGCGCTCGACGCTCGCCGGGTCGGCCCGGTCCACCACGATGTTCGGGTGCATGTTGCCGTCACCGGCGTGCCCGACCACCCCGATCGGCACGGCGCACTCGGCGGCGATCCGGGCCACCCCGTCCAGCAGCTCCGCCAGCGCGCCGCGCGGCACCGCCACGTCGTCGATGATCAGGCCGCCGTTGCCCTCCGGGTACGTCCGCGCGGCGTACCGTTCCATCGCCGCGTGGGCCAGCCGCCGGGCCTGGAGCAGGGCCGCCGCCTCGACCGCGTCGGTGGCCGAGTACACCTCGGCGGCCCCGGCGGCCGTGCAGACCTCGGCGATCCGGGCCAGGTCGTCCGCGGCCCGGGAGCCGGTGTCGACGGCGGCCAGCAGCAACGCCTGCGCGTCGGTACGCAACCCCATCGGTTGGTACGCCTCGATGGCCCGCAGGTGGATCTGGTCGAGCAGCTCCAGCAGGCTCGGGGTGAGCCCGTCGGCGGCGATCCGGGCCACCGCCGTACCCGCCGCGGCCGTGGAGTCGAAGACCGCGACCAGGGTCAGCGACTCCTGCGGGGCCGGCCGCAGCGCCACGGTCACCTCGGTGATCACCCCGAGGGTGCCCTCCGAGCCGACGAAGAGCCGGGTCAGGTCGTACCCGGCGACGCCCTTGGCGGTCCGGCGGCCGGTGCGCAGCACCTCACCGGAGGCGAGCACCACCTCCAGGCCGAGGACGTACTCGCCGGTCACGCCGTACTTGACGCAGCACATCCCACCGGCGTTGGTGGCCACGTTGCCGCCGATGGTGGACGACTCCCACGATCCGGGGTCGGGCGGGTAGTAGAGGCCCTGCCGGGCCACCGCGCCGGCCAGCGTGGCGTTGACCACTCCCGGCTGCACCACGGCGATCCGGGCCACCGGGTCGATCTCGCGGATCTCGGTCATCGCGGCCGTGCTCAACAGCACCGCGCCGTCGACGGCGTTCGCCGCCCCGGCCAGCCCGGTCCGGGCCCCCTGCGGCACCACCGGTACGCCGTGCCGCGCGGCGGCGCGCAGCACCGCCACCACCTCCCCGGTGTCCCGCGGCCGGACCACCACCAGGGGCGTACCGGCCGGACAGAGGTCCGCCTCGTCGCGCTGGTGGGTCCGCAGCAGGTCCGGGTCGGTCAACACCGCGTCGGTGCCGAGGGCGGCGCGCAGCTCGTCCAGCAGGGGGGTTCCGGCCATGCCGGGAAGGCTAACCGCCCCTCGGCGCTTCGCCCACGCCCTGATCACCTCCGGTGGTCCGAAGCGGTACGGCTCCACCGGCTAGATTCGACGCCGTGGTGTATCTGGA
Source organism: Micromonospora sp. WMMA1923 (assembly GCF_049179195.1). NCBI lineage: Bacteria > Bacillati > Actinomycetota > Actinomycetes > Micromonosporales > Micromonosporaceae > Micromonospora > Micromonospora sp. WMMA1923. Next base: position 5,145,755 of record NZ_JBMHLZ010000001.1, on the reverse strand, counting down.
CCGGCCGGCCTGGCCCTGGCGGGGGCGGCTGTGGTCGCATCTGATCAGCGACGTCTCCCTGGCCGAGCTGCACGTTTTCGCCGAGATGCTCGGCGCGCCCCGGCGGGCCTTCGACCGGGACCACTACGACATCCCGGCCGAACGGTTCGAGATGGCGGTCTGGCTGGGCGCCCGGGTGCTGCCCAGCAGGGAACTGGTCCGGCTGCTCCGCGAATCCGGTCTGCGTCGACCGAAGCACCTGGTCAGGAGTTCCGCACCCACCCGGCTACCCACACTCACCCCCGTAGGATGACGAGTTCCCGGGTCAGGTTCGCCCGGGCGCGGTGCTCCCAGTGCCGGGCCGGCTCCGGCAGCCGGTACCGGGTGGGCAGGGCGAGCAGGGCGGTCAGCACCCGGGTCCGGCCGGCCCGGAACGCCGGGTCGGGGACGTGGGCGTACTCCCGGCGGATCCGGGCGGCGTACCGGTCGTACTCCGGTGGTGGGGCCGCCAGGATCGCCAGGTCGGCGTCGCAGAGCAGAGCGCCGTCGCGGTCGCCGGCGGCGACCGTGTGCCCGGCGGTGAGCAGCACCAGCCGGCGTACCTCGGCCACCGCCGCCGACGGCAACCCGACCTCGGTCAGCAGGGTGCCGGCCAGCGCGGCGCTGTCGCGTTCGTTGGTGTCACCGGGGGCGCGCGGGTCGTAGACCGCGTCGTGGCACCAGGCGGCCAGCCGTACCAGGTCGGGGTGCCCGGCGTGGTCCGCGTACCGGTCGACCACGTCGAGGACGGCGCTCAGGTGCCCGACGGTGTGGTAGTGCCGGTGCGGTTCCCGCCAGCGGGCCAGTAACCGGTCGCCCGCGGCGGTCAGCTCGGCGGTGTCCGGCGCGCCGGCACCGCGGGCCGCCGCCCGCCACCGCTGGATCAGGTCTCCCACGACTGCGAGTCTGCCCCACCGGCACCGCGGGCGAGGATTCGCCGGCAGCAACGCGGGTAGTCCCCGCCGTGGCCCGGAACCGAGGAATATCGTGGCTGTGGCGGGTGCCCGCCGAGGGCATGCCGGACGCCGACTCGGACCGGATCGCCAAGGCGATGTCCCACCTGAAGCACCAGGGGCACACCACCCTGCGCGACCGGTGGCACCGGTTGCGCGCCACCTCGATCCTCGCCTTCCAGGCCGGGCTGGCCGCCGCGCTCTCCTGGCTGATCGCCCACGAGCTGCTGGGCAACGCGGAACCGGTCTTCGCCCCCATCTCGGCGGTCGGCACCCTGGCCGCCTCGGTCGGGCAACGGCTGCGCCGTACCTTCGAGGTGATCCTCGGGGTGGGCTTCGGAGTGGCCGTCGGTGACCTGTTGATCTACCTGCTCGGTACCGGTGCCTGGCAGCTCGGCCTGATCGTCACCCTGGCCATCCTGGTGACCATCTTCTTCGGCGGTTCGGTGGCGGTGGTGATCCAGGCCGCCGCGACCGCGGTACTGATCGTCACGCTCAGCCCGTCCGGGGCGGACCTGGAGATCCCCCGGTTCGTCGACGCCCTGGTCGGCGGCGGAACCGCGTTGCTGGTGACCGCCCTGCTGTTGCCGCTCAACCCGCTACGGGTGATCAACCGGGCCGCCCGGCCGGCGCTCGACCTGCTCGCCGACCAGTTGGACCGGACCGCCGACGCGCTGCGCGAACGCAACAGCGACGCCGCCCACGCCGCCCTGGAGCGGCTCCGGGACAACAAGGCGGAGTTGACCGACTTCGTCGACGCGATCGACGGCGCCAAGGAGACCATCACGATCTCGCCGGCCCGCTGGCACCGGCGCAACGAGCTGACCCACTACGCCGAGGCGGCGGATCCGATCGACCGGGCGATGCGCAACAGCGGCACCCTGATCCGCCGGTCGGTGACGCTTATCGAGGACGAGGAGGCGGTGCCGGAACCGATGCCGGACGCGGTGGGGCACCTGGCCGATTCGGTACGTCTGCTCAAGCACGAGTTCGCCGTCGGAGAGGAGCCGCAGCGGGCCCGGGAGCGTTCGCTACGGGCGGTCAGCGAGGCCGGCCGGGCGTACGCGATGGGGGTCGGCTTTTCCGGCAGCGTGGTGATCGCCCAGGTCCGGACCACCGCCAGTGACCTGCTGGTGGCCTCCGGCGTGGAGCAGCAGGAGGCCAACCGGCTGGTCCGGGAGGCCTTCGGTGAGCCCGAGGCGGCCAGCGGCCCGGCCGAGGGCAGGCCCGCGCCGGCCCCGCCCACCGCGCCGCCGCTGGGGTGAGCCGGATGCGGTGGAGCCGAATGCGGCCGGCCGGTCCGGCGCGGGATGGTTACCCTGACCGCATGGCCGTCACCCCGCCTTCGTCGACTCCACCCGGGTGGTCCGCCGCCCCCCAGTCGGCTCCGCCGGGTTTGTCCGGCCCGCAGTCCGCCCCGCCGGGTTTGTCCGACCCGCAGTCGGCTCCGCCGGGTTGGTCCGGCCCGCAGTCGGCTCCGCCGGGTGGTGGGCCGCCGTCGGGCTGGTCGCCGGGCACCCCGCCGGGGGACGCCGGGTCGATGCCCCGCCGCCGGTTGGGCTGGCGACGGTTCCTGGTCCTGGCCGGGGTGGTGTTGCTGATCGCCGCGTGCGCGCTGTTCATGGTGATCACGCTGGGGGCCAGCCTGGGCGCGGAGGCGCTGCTGATCGGTCTGGTGGCGGCGATCCTGCCGGTGCCGGTGCTGGTCGCCTGCTTCCTCTGGCTGGACCGGTACGAGCCGGAACCGCTCAAGTACCTGATCTTCTGCTTCGCCTGGGGCGCGTTCGTCTCCACCGCCGCCTCGCTGACGGTCAACGAGTTCTTCGCCGCCCGGTTCGCCGACTGGGGCCTGCCGGCCGCGCTGACCGCCGTGCTGGTGGCACCCTTCATCGAGGAGCTGACCAAGGCGTTGGGGCCGATCCTGCTGCTGGTCTTCCGGCGGCGGGAGTGGTCCGGGATCACCGACGGGCTGGTCTACTGCGGGCTCTCCGCGGTCGGCTTCGCGATGGTGGAGAACATCCTCTACCTCGGCGGGTACGGCTATGCCACCGGCGTCGACGAGTACGGCCCGGCCACCGGCGCGCAGCAGGTGATCGCCATCTTCATCGTCCGGATCCTGCTCTTCGGCTTCGCCCATCCGCTGTTCACCTCGATGACCGGTGTCGGGTTGGGCATCGCCGCCCGGACGGCCGACCGGCGGGTCCGGTTCCTGGCCCCGGCCGCCGGTCTGCTGCTGGCGATGATGCTGCACGGCGCCTGGAACCTGCTGCCCACGTTGGGTGCGGCCGTCGGGCGGCCGGCGATCGCGTTGTTCGGCTTCGTCGGCGTGATGTTCCCGATCTTCTTCGCCATGGTCGGGGTGGCCGTCTGGGTGCGTGCCTGGGAGGGCCGGCTGACCGAGCGCACGCTGCCGGACTACGTGCGGGCCGGCTGGCTCACCCCGCCCGAGGTGGCCGCGCTGGGCAGTCTGGGCCGCCGGCACGCGGCCCGTTCCTGGGCCCGTCGGGTGGCCGGTGACGGCGGGGTACGAGCCATGCGGGGATACCAGTTCGCCGCCACCCGGCTGGCCCTGCTGCGGGACGGCATGCGGCGTGGGCTGGACGTCAAACCGGCCGACCGGGAACGCACCGCCCAGGAGGAGCGGGAACTGCTCGACTCGATCGCCCGGTACCGGTCGTTCTTCGTCGGTCGGGATCCGCAGGCCCCGGTCGGTCTCTGGGACGGCGACCGCTACCACCTGCGCTTCCCGGACGGCTCACAGCGGGCGGTGGCCGCTCCGGACGAGCCGGTGGTGCCGATCCCGGTGGTGCTGACCCCGCCCCCGGTCCACCACGGCTACGGCGGCCATCCGGGCTACGGCGGCCATCCGGGTTACGGCGTTCACCAAGGTCACGGCGGTGCCCCGGGTTACGGCGGCGGTCACCCGGGGCACGGTGGGCACCCCGGCTGGTACCGGTGACGGTGGGCCGGGACCGTCAGGTCATCAGGCCGGTGAGGAAGTCGCCGAGGCCCTGGGCCATCGCCACCAGGGCCACCCCGATCGACTTGAACATCTGCGCCGCCGCCTCCGGGCGGAAGGCCATGAAGTAGATCAGGAACGCGAGACTTCCCCAGGCCAGCACTCTCTTGATGACTACCGGCATCGTCCCTCCCCAGGGCCGGCGGATGAGCCTGGCTTCCCAGCGGAGCACGAAGCAAACGGCGCGAGGGCGCGGGCGCGTGGCGAACAACGCCCGGCACGGGCGCGGGGACCATCGGGCGCCCGTGGACGGGCGCGGGGATCAACGGGCGCCCGTGGACGGGCGCGGGCGGGTCAGAGGTACAGGCCGGTGGAGTTCTCCTCGACCCGCTCGGCGGCCACCGCGTGTACGTCGCGTTCGCGCAGCAGGACGTACGCCCGGCCGTGCAACTCGACCTCGGAACGGTCGTCGGGGTCGAAGAGCACCCGGTCGCCGGCGACGATCGAGCGTACGTGCGGCCCGACGCCGACCGCGGTGGCCCAGGCCAGCCGCTTGCCCACGGCGGCGGTCGCCGGGATGACGATGCCGGCGCTGGACCGCCGCTCGCCGTCGGCACCCTCCGTCCGGACCAGCACCCGGTCGTGCAGCAGTCGGATCGGCAGGCCGGTGTCGAGGTTCGGGTCCGAGGTCACGTCGCAGACGGTACCGTGCCGCGCGATACCGGGCCGGCGGGCCTGCGGGGTTACGGTTCACCTCGGGTTGGGCACTGTGTGGCTCACCTGCCCTACGGTGGCCCTGGCGGACGTACCCTGTCTGCCTGTCGTCGGGGGCTGCCCGAACCACCTGCCCGAACCATCCTGCCCGAACCACTGCCCAGGAGGTGCGCTTGAGCCGCTTCGAGCGGATACGCGGGCGGCTGCGCCGCGCGTACGAGTCGGGTCGGGAGTCGATCCGTGCCGCGCGTACCCCCTCTCCTGATCTTCCCGACGAGGCGGAGGTGGCCTCGCCGACCTCGCCCGGTCCGGTGGCCTCGCCCGCCACGACGGTGGTCGGCGCGTCGCCGCCGGCGGCCTCCACCGTCAGCCGGGACGACGAGGACGTGCCGAAGGGGCTGCGGATCGCCGCCGCCTGGTCGTGGCGGCTCATCGTCATCGGCGTCGTGCTCTGGGCGTTGATCCGGATCGTCGGCCAGGTCCGGATCGTGATCATTCCGTTGGCGATCGCGTTGCTGCTCTCGGCGCTGCTCGCGCCGGCCGTCGGCTGGCTGTTGCGGGCCCGGGTGCCCCGGTCGTTGGCCACGGCGGTGGTGCTGGTCGGTGGCCTGGCCGGGGTGGTCGGCACGCTGACCCTGGTGGTCAACGAGTTCATCAAGGGGGTGCCGGAGCTGAGCGAGAAGTCGTCGCAGGGGGTCCGGCAGATCCAGGACTGGCTGCGGGACGGGCCGCTGCACCTCTCCGACGGGCAACTCAACCGGTACATCGAGGAGGCCCAGAGCTGGGTCAACCAGAACACCAGCTCGTTGACGAGCGGTGCGCTGGCCACGGCCGCCACCGTGGTCGAGATGCTGACCGGCGCGCTGCTGGTGCTCTTCGCGATGTTCTTCTTCCTGCGCGACGGCAACAAGATCTGGCGGTTCCTGGTCCGGCTGCTGCCGGTCGCCGCCCGGTGGAAGGTCGACGACGCCGGCAGGGCCTCCTGGGAGACCCTGGTGGCCTACGTGCGGGCCACCGTGCTGGTGGCCTTCATCGACGCGGTGGGCATCGGCATCTTCCTGGTCGCCTTCGACATCCCGTTCGCCTTCCCGCTGACCGCGCTGGTGTTCCTGGGCGCGTTCATCCCGATCGTCGGTGCCACCCTCTCCGGGGCGGTCGCTGTCCTGGTGGCGCTGGTCGACAGCGGTCCGGTGACCGCGTTGATCATCCTGGCCGCGGTGATCGGCGTGCAGCAGGTGGAGGGCAACGTCCTCCAGCCGCTGATCATGGGCCGGGCGGTCTCCATCCACCCGCTTCCGGTGGTCATCGCGGTGACCGCCGGGGTGGTGCTGGCCGGCATCGTCGGCGCGCTGGTGGCGGTGCCGTTGATCGCGGTGCTCAACACCGCCGTGCGCCGGCTCGCCGCCCGACGGGTGCCGGACACCCCGCCGGACGCCGTGGTGGTGGCCTCCCAGGCCCCCTGACCGTCCGCTGACCCGCTCCCGACACAGCGGGGGCGGGTCAGCTCTTGGCCAGCCGTTCCAGCGCCCCCTGGGCCACCTCGGGCCGGGTGGTGTACCAGAACGGCGGCAGCGACCGGCGCAGGAAGGGCCCGTAGCCCCGGGCCGTCTCCAGCCGGGAGTCGAGCACCGCGACCACCCCCCGGTCGCCGGTGGCCCGGATCAGCCGGCCCACCCCCTGGGCCAACCGGACCGCCGCGATCGGCACGCTCACCGCCGCGAATCCGGAACCGCCGCCGGCGTCCACGGCGGCGGCCCGCGCCGCGGCGAGCGGCTCGTCGGGGCGGGGGAAGGGCAGCCGGTCGATCACCACCAGCTGGCAGGAGTCGCCGGGCACGTCCACGCCCTGCCAGAGCGACATCACCCCGAACAGGCAGCTCTCCCGTTCCTGCCGGAACCGGCGGACCAGCAGCGGCAGCGCCTCCTCGCCCTGCAGCAGCACCGGCAGGTCGGTCTGCGCCCGCAGCAGCTCCGCGGCCTGCTGCGCGGCCCGTCGCGACGAGAACAACCCGAGGGTACGACCACCGAGCGCCCGCACCAGCGTGAGCAGCTCCGCGCCGGCCGCCTCGGGCAGCCCGGAGACGCTGGGCCGGGGCAGGTGCGCGGCGACGTAGAGGATGCCCTGCCGGGCGTAGTCGAACGGGGAACCCACGTCGAGCGAGCGCCACCCCGGACCCTCGGTCACCGGGGTGACCGCCGCAGCGGAGCCCGACCCGTCCGGCGCGGCCGGAGCGCCCCGGGACTGCCGACCGTCGGTGGTGCGGGCCAACGCGGTGGCGGCCGGGCTGGGGGGCGCCGGGGGTGACGTCTCCAGCCCCAACGCGCGGGCCACCGTGTCGAACCGGCCGCCCAGCGCCAGGGTGGCGGAGGTGGCGACCACGGTGCGCTCGTCGTACAGGTGGGTGGCGAGGGTGCCGGCGACGGAGAGCGGGGCGACCACCAGCGCCCGCCGCGAGCCCTGGTCGTGCTTCTCCACCCAGGCCACGTCGTGCTCGGCCTCCTCCAGCAGCCGCTGCGCGGTGCCGGAGAGCTCGTCGAGCACCGCCTTGACCTGCTGTTTGCGCACCGGGTCCGGGTCGTCGGCCTTGACGTCGCCGAGCGCCTCCAGGGCGCTGCGGGTGGCCGCGTCGAGCAGCGTGCACGCCTCACGCAGCGCGGCCGGCAGCCCGCCGGTCAGCCGCCCGGCCGGGGTCTCACCGAGCCCGACCGCCAGCGCGTCGCCGGCCTCGGTCAACGCCTCGGCGGTCTCCGGCTTGAGCAGCGGCCGGGCCCGCCGGCCGGAGCGGTCGATCAACTCCGGGGTCAGCTCCGCCTGGGCGGCCGAGGAGACCCGGTCGGCCAGCTCGTGCGCCTCGTCCACGATGAGCAGCTTGTGCGGCGGCACGATGTGCCGGCCGGCCAGCATGTCCACGGCGAGCAGGCTGTGGTTGGTGACCACGATGTCGGCCTCCCGGGCCCGGGCCCGGGACGCCTCGGCGAAACACTCGTCGCCGAAGGGGCAGCGGGCCGCGCCGACACACTCCCGCGCCGGCATCGACACCAGCCGCCAGGCCTGGTCGTCCACGCCGGGGTCCAGCTCGTCGCGGTCGCCGGTGTCGGACTCCATCGCCCAGTCGCGCAGCCGCTGGATCTGCTTGCCGAGGCGACCCGCCTCACCCAACCACTTCGTCCCGCCACCGGGCCGTTCCGCCGGGGCGTCGAAGAGGGTGTCGGTGGGCTCGTCCTCGGTCGAGTTGTCCAACCGGGCCAGGCAGAGGTAGTGGTGCCGGCCCTTGAGCACGGCGAAGGTCGGCCGGCGACCCAGCAACGGGGTGACCGCGTCGGCCAGCCGGGGCAGGTCGTGCTCGACGAGCTGGGACTGCAGGGCCAGGGTGGCGGTGGAGACCACCACCGGCCCGTCCACGGTCAACGCCGGGGCGAGGTACGCCAGGGACTTGCCGGTGCCGGTGCCGGCCTGCACCAGCAGGTGCTCACCGGTGTCGACGCTGGCGGCGATCGCCTCGGCCATCTGCTGCTGACCCGGGCGGGCGGCCCCGCCGGGCACCGCGCCGACGGCGGCGGCGAGCAGGTCCGGGCCACTTACCCGGTTGCCCCGGCGACGGGAGCCCCGACCCCTCGCGGTGGCGGATCCGGTGGCGGCGGGGGGCGGAGTCACGATGCGACCGTACCGGTCGGCACCGACACCGGTCGCGTCAGTCCGGGTGTGGGCGGGTCACCGTACGGCATCAACGGGTGACCTGAACCGCACTGTCCGGTTGTTTTCGGCAAGCGACTCCTGGGTGGTTATCGGCTAGGGTGGGGACTCATGCCGAGTGACGTCGTCCGTGTGATCTACCGCAAGTACGACGGCACCATGCACCGGGACTACCCGGCCCGCCGGCTGGCCGAGGACGACCTCGGCGTCTGGGTGGGCGTGACCGCCGGCACCGAGTCGATCTACCACGGCCGCCCCTCCGTCGAGCAGATCCCGTTCGTCCTGTTGGTGCCCCACCACGCCTGGTGGACCGGGATGTTCAACCCGCAGCCGCGCACCAGCGAGGTCTACTGCGACATCGCCACCCCGGCCCGCTGGGAGGCCGACCACACCGTCCACCTGGTCGACCTGGACCTCGACGTGGTGCGCCGGCGGAGCACCGGGCTGGTCGAGTTGCGCGACGAGGACGAGTTCGCCGAGCACCGGGAGCGCTTCGGCTACCCCGACGACCTGGTGACCGAGGCCGAGGCGGCGGCGCGGTGGCTGCTCGGCGCGCTCGGCGACGGCACCGAGCCGTTCGCCACGGCGTACCGGAAATGGTTGGCCCTGGTGGTCTGAGGCCCGCCGGCCCCGCCTTCGCCCGCACCGGTCGCCGGGGGTGCGACGGTGGGTCATGATCGCAGGATGAGCGCACCTGTCGGATCGCAGATCCTGCCCCCTGTCGGCGCGAGCATGCGTGAGCTGCTGCGGGTCGCACCGGCCGCGACGCCGGTGGACCTCGCCACGATCGACGCCCGGTCCACCCCCGGGCTGCCCGGCGTGGCGGTGACCGGCGCGGACCGCAAGGGGTGGGCCCGCGGGCAGGTCCGGCAGGTCGGCGCGGAGCTGGCCCGGCAGCAGGAGATGCTCTTCGCCACGGCGGCTGCCCAGGCGCGGACCGCCGGGCTGCCGGCCGAGGCCGGTCCGGGCCGGCGGGTGCTGCTGGTGTTGCAGGCGATGGACTGCGGCGGCAAGGACGGCACGATCAAGCGGGTCGCCGGCGCGATGAACCCGCTCGGCCTGCACATCCGGTCCTTCGGGGCACCTACCGACGAGGAGCTGCGGCACGACTTCCTCTGGCGCATCCGCCGGGCGCTGCCGCCGCCCGGGTACGTCGGGGTGTTCAACCGGTCACACTACGAGGACGTGCTGATCGCCCGGGTGGAGTCGCTTGTCGACGAGGCGACCTGGCGGACCCGGTACGACGAGATCAACGCCTTCGAGCGGGAGCTGGCCGCCGACGGGGTGAGCATCGTGAAGGTGATGCTGCACATCTCCCACGCCGAGCAGGGTGAGCGGCTCATGCAGCGGCTGACCGACCCGCGCAAGCACTGGAAGTACCAGCCGGCCGACGTCGACGCCCGGGCCCGCTGGGACGACTACCAGGCCGCGTACGCCGAGGCGTTGCGCCGGTGCGGCACGGAGGCCGCACCCTGGTTCGTGGTGCCGGCGGACCGCAAGTGGTACCGGGACTGGGCGGTGGCCCACCTGCTCCGGGAGACGTTCGCGGAGCTGCCCCTGGGGTATCCGGCGGCGGACTTCGACGTGGCCCGGGAACGCCAGCGGCTGGCGGGGGAGCTGGCGGCGGCTCCGCAGCCTAGATGAACGGCAGGTGAACGGCCAATGAATGGCGTCTGATCAGGGGTGGGCCGGCGTAGACCTCGATCGGTGGCCTCCTAGCATCTCCACTTGCAGGCACCCCTGCGGACGCCGGCCACCCCTATCACCCGACACGACGAGGTCCGTGCTGTGAAGTTTTCCTTCCGCCCGAACGAGGGCGCCTTCTACGAGCTCTTCACCAGGGCGGCGCAGAACCTGGTGAAGGGCACCGAGCTGCTCAACGAGCTGGCCCTGCCGGGGGTGGAGGTGCAGTCGGTGAGCGAGCGGCTCACCGAGGTCGAGCACGACAGCGACCAGATCACCCACGACCTCTACAAGAAGATCAACTCGACGTTCGTCACCCCGTTCGACCGGGAGGACATCTACCGCCTCGGGTCGCTGCTCGACGACGTGATGGACCACCTGGAGGCGGTCGGCAACCTGCTCTACCTCTACGGCCTCACCCAGCTGCCCTCGCTGCCCCGGGAGATGCACGAGCTGGTGAACGTCCTCGACCAGCAGGCGAAGCTGACCGCCGACGCGATGCCGCGGCTGAAGGCGATGAAGGACCTGGAGGACTACTGGATCGAGTGCAACCGGCTGGAGAACGAGGGTGACCAGGCGTACCGGATGCTGTTGGTCCGGCTCTTCTCCGGCGAGTACGACGCGCTGACGGTGCTCAAGATGAAGGAGGTCGCCGACGAGCTGGAGGCCGCCTGCGACGCCTTCGAGCACGTGGCGAACACCGTCGAGACCATCGCGGTCAAGGAGTCCTGAGCCCCGTGAGTCCCGAACTCATCGCCGTGCTGGCGGTGATCGGGGTGGCCCTGGTGTTCGACTACACCAACGGCTTCCACGACGCCGCCAACGCGATCGCGACAAGCATCTCCACCCGGGCGCTCACCCCCCGGGTCGCACTGGCCATGGCCGCGGTCGGCAACTTCATCGGCGCGCACTTCGGCGCGGAGGTGGCCAAGACCGTCGGTAGCGGGCTGGTCAGCCTCCCCACCGGCCGGGCCAGCCTCGGCATCGTCTTCGCCGGGGTGATCGGCGCGATCGTCTGGAACCTGATCACCTGGTACTTCGGCTTGCCCTCGTCCTCCTCGCACGCGCTGATCGGCGGCCTGGTCGGGGCCACCATCGCCGCCTCCGGCACGGTCCTCTGGGACGGCATCGGCCGGGACGTCATCATCCCGATGGTGCTCTCCCCGATGGTCGGCTTCGTGCTCGGCTACATCGCGATGATCGCCGTCCTGTGGATCTTCCGGAAGGGGCAGCCGGCCAAGCTGAACCGCGGCTTCCGCTGGGCGCAGACCGCCTCGGCCGCCGCGATGTCGGTAGGCCACGGCATGCAGGACGCCGCCAAGACCATCGGCATCGTGGTGCTCGCCCTCTTCGTCGGCGGGTACCAGGACGACCCGAGTCACATCCCCGAGTGGGCGTTCTGGACCTCGGCGGCGGTGCTGGCCGCCGGCACGTACGCCGGTGGGTGGCGGATCATCCGGACCCTCGGCCGCAAGATCATCGACCTGCGTCCGCCGGAGGGCTTCGCCGCCGAGACCGTCGCCAGCGGCGTGCTCTACTTCAACGCCCTGGTGCTCGGCGCACCGATCTCCACCACCCACACCATCACCTCGGCCATCATGGGCGTGGGCGCCACCAAGCGGCTCTCCGCCGTCCGGTGGGGCGTGGCCGGCAACATCGTCGGCGCCTGGATCCTCACCTTCCCGGCCGCCGGCAGCATCGGCGCCCTGATGTACTTCGCCGTCCGCCCCCTCTTCAGCTGACGGGTGTAAGGAAGGGCCCCTTGTTAACGCTTTCGGTAGAGAGGGGTTCCCCTCTCACGCCGGCCCGTTAACAAGGGGCCCTTCCTTACGGTGGTCTGCCCGGGCGGTGGTCAGCCTGGGGGTGGGGTGGTCAGCGGTAGGTGACGCCGATCTGGGCGCGGACGGTGTCCAGCAGGCCCATCACCTCCAGCGTGGTCGAGTGCGGGACCAGTGGGCTCTCGGTCAGCCCTTCGGCGAGGCAGCGCTGCACCTCGGCCGCCTCGTCCTGGTAGCCCGACCCGACGTGCTCGGCGACGATGGTCTCCGGCTCGGCCCCGGCCCGGTGCACGGTCACCGTGCCGGGCCGGAAGAACGGGTCGGCCAGCTCGATCCGGCCGGTGGTCCCGCCGATCACCGCGTTCGCCGGGGTGTGTCCGAGGATGCCGCAGCCCAGCGTGGCGACCGCGCCGTTGTCGTAGCCGAAGACGATGCCGGTGTTCTCGTCCACCCCCTCCGGGCTGATCTTCGCCCAGGAACGGATGTGCTGCGGCACGCCGAGCAGCAGGTGCGCCAGGCTCACCGGGTACACCCCCAGGTCGAGCAGGGCCCCACCACCGAGGGCCCGGGCCCGCATCCGGCTCTCCGGCGGGAACGGCCCGGCGACCCCGAAATCGGCCCGCACGGTGGTCAGCTCCCCGATCGCGCCGTCGGCGACCAGCTCACACACTCGGCGTACGACCGGATTGCAGCGCATCCACATCGCCTCCATGAGGAAGATCCCCTTGGCGCGGGCGGTCTCGACCAGCTCGGTGCTGTCGGCCAGGTCGAGGGTGAACGGCTTCTCCACCAGCACCGCCCGGCCCGCGTCGAGACAGATCGTGGTGGCCTCGTGGTGGGCGGAGTGCGGGGTGGCGACGTACACCACGTCCAGGTCGTCGTCCGCGGCGAGTTCGGCCCAGGAGCCGTACGCCCGCCCGATGTCGTGCGTCCGCGCGAAGGTCTCGGCGCTGGCGGTGCTGCGCGAGCCGACCGCGACCAGTTCGGCCCCCGGCACCAGTTTCAGGTCGGCGGCGAAGCGGGCGGCGATGTTTCCGGTGGCGAGAATGCCCCAACGTGTCATGCCGCGACGCTAGCCCAGGTCACGGTAGCGCTCCCAGCGGCACCGAGAAGGATCTGCCCGCAGAACCGAACCCCCTAGCAGCGACTTGCCCCTTTTGCGGCATGGCTGCCTCGTCGCACCCCCCGCCGCACTCGCTCCGTACCCGATCGGGTCTAGATCTTGGACACTTACCGTCCAAATAGAACGGTAAGTGTCCAAGATTCACTTGGGGTCCCGCGTCGGCGGGTGGGGGACGCTTGGTGGGTGGGGGACTGCCGGCCTTTAGGCTCGCGTCATGATCTCCGATCGTGACAGCTCCGCCGGCCCGCCGCTGAGCTTCGCCGCCCCGGCGAGGCTGATCGAGCACGCGCGGCGGTTCCGTGCCGAGGGGGGCGTGCCGGCCGTACCCCGGGTCGCCGCGACGGTGCTGCTGCTGCGGGAGGCCGTCGCCGGTTTCGAGGTGTACCTGATCCGCCGGGTCGCCGCGATGACCTTCGGCGGGATGTACGCCTTCCCCGGCGGCGGCGTCGACCCGTCGGACGCGCAGACGCATCCCGGCTGGGCTGGCCCCACCCCCGAACAGTGGGGTCGACGGCTGGCGCTGCCCGCCGAGGCGGCCCGTGCGGTGGTCTGCGCCGCCGCCCGGGAGGTCTTCGAGGAGGCGGGGGTCCTGCTCGCCGGCCCGACCCCGACCAGCGCTGTCACCGGCACGCCGGTCGACGGTGCCGGGCTGGTCGGTGGTGCGCGGGCTGTCGGGGCGGGGCTGGTCGGTGGTGCGCCGGCCGCCGTGGTCGGTGACGTCAGTGGGGACGACTGGGAGGCCGACCGGGTCGCCCTGGAGCAGCGTCGTACCGGGTTCGCCGAGTTCCTGCGCGGTCGGGGCCTGACGCTCCGGTCGGACCTGCTGCTGCCGTGGAGCCGGTGGGTCACCCCGGAGTTCGAGCCGCGCCGCTTCGACACGTACTTCTTCGTGGCGTTGTTGCCGCCGGGACAGCGGACCCGGGACGTCTCCGGTGAGGCCGACCACACGCTGTGGTTGCCGCCGGCCGAGGCGGTCCGCCGGGCCGACGCCGGGGAGCTGACCATGCTCCCCCCGACCCGGGTGACGCTCGCTGAGGTCGCGGCGTCGGCAGACCTACCCCATTTGGTACGCGCCGCAGCCGGTCGCGACCCGGCCACCCCGGTCATGCCCCGCCTGGTCGACCTGGACGGCGAGACGCCCCGCTTCCTGCTCGACTGAGCGCCGCCACCACCTCGGAGACCGGCCTCAGGGCCCGCTTCGGCGGGCCCCCGGTCGGTGGTCCCGACCCTGATCGGAGCGCTGCTGCCGGGGGACACCCTCGAAGCCCGGCGGTGGGCTGACCGGCGGCTGCCGACCGTCCCGGCTTGCCGGTGCGATGCTCAGTGCGGCGTACTCGGCGGTGGCCGCCGTCGTCGTCGGAGGCGGCGTGGCGGGTCCGGGCTGTGCGCCGGTCATGGCGTCGATGCACTCCCGTACGTACCGGTTCAGCTCCCGGTGCTGGTGCCGGAACAGTTCCGGCGCGGCGGTGCGCTGGAACCGTGCGCGGAGCAGATCGTGAGGCGAATATCGGAAATCGCGGGGGTCCACGCTCACATCGTGAGTGTGCTTGTCGAGTGCGTCGAGGGCTGCCACGACGTGCCGCATCTGCACCGCCTCCCGGCGGACGTCCGCCGGCAACCCGTCGAAGTCCCGCCGGACGTCATCGGCGAGCACTTCCCGCAACCTGCCGAGGTCACGCCTGATCCGATCTTCCTCGCTCGACGACTCGTTCTCCCCAGGCACAGCCCGTTCTCCCTCACCGCTGGTCTACTTCCCGCTCGCTCTACGTACGCGGACCGGTTCCGGTTCGCCCCATGCGGCTTCACGTTCGGCGTGGCCCGAATGGATTCGTGAGCAGTCGACTGACCCAGAGCCGAGGTGATGTTCTAGAATCGAACACATGGGGTTGGGGGAGCGGATCGCGGAGGCACGGGCAGAGTCCGGGCTGACCCAGGCTCAGCTGGCTGCGGCCGTTGGCCTGGCCCGGAGCGCGCTTGCGAAGATCGAGAACGGGATGCGGGGAGTGTCCGCAGTCGAATTGGTCGGAATCGCCAGGGAACTGCGGCGTCGCGTGGAGTGGTTCGTCGACCCAGGGCCGCCCGCTATCGTCTCCTACCGTGCCGGCAGGTCTGGACTGGCCACCCAGTCTGTCGACGACGAGTTGGACCGGCTCGCCCGGGACGTCGAGTTCGTCGCCGGCGAGGTGCCCGAACTCGTCGCGGCGCAGCCGGCGGCACTGCCGACGCCCACCTCGATGGCGGCTGCGGACGAGTTGGCCGTCCGGGCGCGTACGCTGCTGAAGCTCGGCTCCGATGAGCCCGCGCAGAAGCTGTCCCAGCTGGTCACCGAGGTGGGGTTGCTGCCCTTCGCGGTGCCGTTGGGTGAGGGAGCCGACGCGGGAACTGTGCTCCTGCGAACCGGCGGGGTGAGTGTCGTCAACGGCGATCTGCGGGTCGGTCGACGTCGGCTCGCGCTCGCTCACGAGCTGGGCCACTACCTGATCGCGGACCCGTACACCACGGACTGGCGGGTGGCCACGGCCGAGGCCGACGCGCTGGAGGCCCGCCTGGATCGCTTCGCCCGCGCCCTTCTTCTCCCCGAGAGTGATCTCCGAGGGCGATGGGCGCATTGGACCGACAACGCCGACGAGACGTTGCGGGATGCGGCGGTCCGCGCTGGGAGCCACTATCAGGTGGACATGGCGACCCTCGCCCGACGGCTGGAGGAACTCGGTCTCGTCGACGGGGCGCAGGCCAACAACGTCCGGCAGGCTCGCACGAAGAAGGCCGACATCGTCGAGAAGAACCTGGTCGTCGCCCGCGAGTTGGAGCCCGTGGCGCTGCCCCGGAGTTATGAGCAAGCAGTCCTGCGGCTGTATCGAAGTGAGACCGTGACTGTCGACCGCGCACTCAGCCTGCTGCTGGGCACCTTCGACGAGGACGCGCTGCCCGACCGGCCGCCGCTGTCCGACGCCGAGATCTGGGCCGTCACCTCGTGACCGACGACCGCCCCGTCTATGTTCTCGACACCGGTCCACTGAGCCACTTCGCCAAGAGCCAGTGGCTCAACATACTCAAGGTCGTGCTTCGAGACGCACGGGTGGTGATTCCCGATGTCGTCGAAGCCGAGTTGCGAAACGGCGTCGTGCAACACGGGTACTTGTCAAGCGTCCTGGACGCCGACTGGATCGAGGTCGTCCCGCTCAACAGTACGGATCAGTTGACCGCATTCACCTACTACGAACGGCGCCTCGTCGGATCCGACGGGCGGAACATAGGTGAATGTGGCGTGCTGGCATTGGCCGAGACGCTGTCCGGCGCGGTGGCCGTTGTCGACGACCGGGTGGCGGTGAACGCTGCCAAGAGTCGGAAAGTTGAGATCCGCCGCACGCTGGGACTGTTATGTGACGCGATACGCCAAAAGCTGCTCACGGTGCCGCTGGTCTCAGCGGTCGCCGACGACCTCTTGGAGAACTCGTACCGGTTGCCATTCGGTCCGGGCGGTTTCGCCAGGTGGGCCGAAGAGAATGGGCTGACGTCACCTGGTGAGCTTCCACCACCGACCTGATTTGCCGGAAGACCGGCTGACTCGGACAGCGCCCTTCTGGTGGTTCGGTATGACGGGTTTGGCTAGGAGGACTCGTCGGGCTCGGGTTGGGGGCGGTGTTCGGCCGCCCACTGCTCGATGTCCTCGGTACGCCAGATGCGACCGGCCTTCAGCGTCGCCGACGGTTCGGGGAAGTCCCGGCGCTTGCTGAGCACCTCCACCCACTGCCGGGACACGCCGAGGTACTCCGCGATCTCAGCGGCACCCATCACGCGCAGCAGTGGATGACGAGGCACGTCGACGACCATCTCAGGCGCCCGGTAGTCAACCCCCATAGTGGAGTTGACTAACCGAGGGTAGTCACACTTTCGCCGTGGGTTGGAGAAGGGTGGCTCGGCATGGATGAGCACGGTGGTACTGACGACCGGGAAGGTCGGCAGGCACCTCGGCGGACGAGCGAAGAGCAGTCCCGGAAGCGGCGGCTGGAAGCCGAGGACGAGCGGGCTCGGGAGATCATCGAGCGGCAGCTCTGGCCGACCTCCGACGATGACGGCTGAGGCTGCCTGTGATGCCTACGTCCTTCGGGCTCACGGTTCTTCGTCGGGGTTCTCGTCGAGTTTCCACGGCTGGTGCTCGGCGATCCAGCGTTCCACGTCTTCCGTCAACCAGATCGCCCCACCGGTCAAGCGTTCGTACGGTGCTGGAAAGTCGGGTCGTGCGACGAGTTGGAGTACGCGGGTGCGAGAGACACCCAGGCGCTCACGAAGCTCCTGTGCGCCGTACAGTCTTCTTCTTCGATGGCCCATGGTCGGACGATAGGCGGTGGGTACGTCGATGCCAGCCGGGCTCACTTCCTGACAAGACCCCGGCACCGGGCATCGGTCAGTCCGCCTGGTGGGGTCGGTGCTCCCGGATCCAGCGGTCGACGTCGGCTCGCCGCCAGATGCGCAACCGCCCGTTGGCCACCGTCGCCACCGGGTCGGGGAAGCCCTTCCGGTTCGTGATCTCGGTCGTTCGGGTCCGAGACGGGTCGCCAAGCATCCTCGCGATGTCCGACAGGGCAACCAGGTCCACGGCCGGTGCCTCCTCAGGGGTGTCGGGTCGGGCTCAGCCCGCAGGCTGGCTGCTCTCCTTGACGTACACCCCGGCACCGGGCAGCGACTCGGTGAGCCCGTTCATCTTGAGGATGAGGAAGACCCGGTCGGCGACGAAGCTGGAGACCTCGTACTCCGTGCACAGCTCAGCCCGGCTGGGCAGTCGGGACCCGGGCGGGAACTCCCCGGATTCGATCCGTCGAGTCAGGTCGTCGGCAACGCGTTGGTAGGCGTACTGCGGTGGCACTGGTTGTTCCTCTCACGGTCGGCAGTGAGAGTGAACCATCCATGGAGAGAGCTTGACTAGCAATAGATAGCCATGGCAGGTTGGTTCCAGTCCTCACGGTCGGCAAACCAATGAGGACTCAAAGTAGGCGCTCCGGCTACGAGAACCGAAGCTTCCGTGGCCGGAGCTGCCCTTCACCACACGTCTCGGAAGGTGGAAACGTGAGACAGGTTCTCGGGTGGTTGACCCGCCGTCGTCCCGCTCGGCATCGACGGGGTGTCGCCCCTGGCCGGCCCGACAGCGCCGCCGGGACCACCGGGGCCGTGTACCGGTCGCGGAACTGCGTACCGCTGCTGCCGACGCAGGTGCGGCAGTGGCGCTTCGGGCGTACCCGGTTCGGTCGACGCGGGTTGGACCCGGCGGAGGTGCGGCGCTTCGTGGACCGGGTCGCGGGCGAGCTGGCCGCCGCGCAGGAGGCGGCCGAGCGGGCGCGCGGTGAGGCGTACCAGGTCAAGGAGGCGCTGCGGCGCTGGCAGTCGGAGCAGACCCGGTGGTGCGACCGGTACGCCCTCTACCGGTGACCGGCGAACCGGTGGCCGGCGATGGACGAGGCGGTGGCGGCGTGATCGAGGGTGAGCTGCGGGAGTTGCCGATCGGGCGGCGGGTGGCGCAGTGGCGGATCCGGCGGCGGCTGACCCAGCAGATGCTCGCCGACCGGCTCGGTAAGTCGAAGAGCTGGGTGGACAAGGTGGAGCGGGGGATCCGCACCCTCGACCGGTACTCGGTCATCCAGGATCTGGGCCGGGTGCTGCGGGTCGACCCGGTGCTGCTGCTCGGTCGCCCCGAGCCGCCGACCGTGACTCCCGCCGCCGACGGCGTGGAGGAGGTACGCGCCGCGCTCGCCCGGTACGACAGCGCTCCGGCCGTTCGGCCGGCACCGACCGCCGCCGAGCTGGACCGGCAGGTGGCCCACGCCTGGCTGGCCTACCAGCACGCGCACTATCCGCAGCTGTTGCGGACGCTGCCGGCGTTGCTGGACACGGTCCGGCCGGTCCGGGCCGAGCCGGCGGGGGAGGTGTACCGGGTGACGGCGGCGGTGCTGGTGAAACTCGGCGCGGCCGAGTTGGCCTGGTTGGCCGCCGACCGGGCGATGACGATGGCCGCCGGTGACCCCCTGCGCGCCGCCGTCGCGGCGATCCCGCTCGGCGCGGCGCTGCGGGCCCTCGGCCGGGGCCGGTTGGCGCTCGCCGCGACGGTGGCCGCCGCCGACGCGCTGCCCGGCACCGAACTCTGGTCACCGTCCGGTGCCGAGCTGTCGGTACGCGGAACGCTGCTGGTCGAGGGGGCCTTCGCCGCTGCCAACTGCGGTGACCGGTCCCGCGCCGAGGAGCTGCTCGACCGCGCCGCCCTACTGGCGGAGTGGCGGCGGTTGCCGGCCGAACACCGGGGCGCGTACCTGGTCGACGTGGCGCGGGCGTTCCTGCTGGTCGGTGACGTGCCGGCGGCCGGGCGGACGCTTGTCGAGCTGGACCGGACCGCCCCGGACGAGCTGCGGTCCCGGCCGTTCGCGGGTACGGTGCTCGCCGCCGTACTGCGCGGCGGTGCGGTGCCGGCGGAGGTGTTGCGGCTGGCTCAGCGGTTGCCGTCGATCAGGTAGGCGACCTGGCGGGCCACCCCGACGGCGTGGTCGGCGAAGCGTTCGTAGTAGCGGCCGAGCATCGCCACGTCGACGGCGGCGGGGATGCCGTACGGCCAGTCGTCGGTGAGCACGGTGAAGAGCGAGCGTTGCAGCGCGTCCAGCTCGTCGTCGTCCAGGCCGGTCTGGATCGCGTCCACCCGGTCCCGGGTCGCCATCACCAGGGCGGCCTTGTCGGCAAGCCGGGCCGCCGCGTCGGCCATCGCCACGAAGGTGGGGCGCACCTGGGCCGGCAGGACCGGGTCCGGGTACCGGCTGAGGGCCACCCCGGCGATGTGCCCGGCGAGCACCCCCATCCGGCGCATGTCCCCGTTCATCCGCAGCCCGGCCACGAGCAGCCGCAGGTCGGAGGCGACCGGTTGGCGGCGGGCCAGCACCGCCGGCACCCAGCTCTCGATCCGGTCGTGCAGTCCGCGGGCGGCGGCGACCTCGGCGCGTACCGCCCGTGCGGCCTCGGCGTCGGCCTCCAGCAGGGCCCGGCTCGCCGACCGGATCACCGGACACAGCTCCCGCCCGGCCACCGCCAACATTCCTGCCAACTGGTCGAAGTCTGCCAGGTGCGTGTACCGGCTCATGCCCCCAAGCGTAGGCAACGATCCACGAGGTCCCGTATCGACGAGCGGCCCGCGCCGCGCCGGGAGACCTGGGCGAGAGAGCCGGGCGGGAGAGCCGGGAGCGCCGGGCGGGAGAGCCGGGAGCGCCGGGCCGGGCACACGCGTCAGTACGTTCATGTTCCTGACATTTCGTCCTCAGTTGCCGGCCACCTGGGCCGGGGGACCTGTTCACCTGCGGTTCACCAAGTGCCGGGAATCCGGCTACCTGCCGCTCCTAGCGTCGGTGGCGTCAGGTCGAGGAAGACCCGACGACCCCTAGAGAGAGGCAATTCTGAGGTGAACCGCAACGTGCTCTCGCGGCGCGTCCTCGCCGGCGTAGCGCTCGCCGCACTCGCGCTCACTGGCTGTGGCACCAGCGACAGCGACAGCGACACCCCGGGCGCCGGCAACAACGCCGGAGGCGACTACGCCGACCTTTCCGGTGAGCTGAAGGCCTCCGGCGCGAGCTTCCCCGACGCGTACTACCAGGAGGTCATCACGGCCTTCAAGGAGGCCGCGCCGAACGTCACCATCAACTACAACGCCACCGGCTCCGGCACCGGCAAGAAGCAGTTCGGTGAGGGCCTGACCGATTTCGCCGGCACCGACAGCCTGGTCAAGGACACTGACGGCCCGGCCGCCGGCAGCTACCTCTACGTGCCGACCGTCGCCGCGCCGATCACCGTCAGCTACAACCTGTCGGGCGTGGACAAGCTCCAGCTCAGCCCGGACACCCTGGCCAAGATCTTCCAGTCGGAGATCAGGACCTGGAACGACGCGGCGATCGCCGCCGACAACCCCGGCGTGAGCCTGCCGGCCACCCCGATCACGGTGGCCCACCGGTCCGACGGCTCCGGCACCACCAGCAACTTCACCAAGTACCTCGCCGCCGCCGCGCCGAACACCTGGAAGCTCGGCAGCGGTGACACGGTGAACTGGCCGTCCAACACCCAGGGCGGCGAGAAGAACACCGGCGTGGCGCAGATCGTCAAGCAGGCCGACGGCGGCATCGGGTACGTCGACCTGAGCGACGCCGTGGCCAGCCAGCTGACGTTCGCCGCGATCAAGAACAAGGACGGCCAGTACGTCGCGCCGTCGATCGAGGGGACCACCGCCGGCCTGGAGGGCGCGCAGGTCGCCGAGGACCTGAGCTACAACCCGCTCGACGCGGCCGGGGCCAACGCGTACCCGATCACCGCCCCGACCTTCCTGCTGGTCAAGACCAGCTACGACGACCCGAAGAAGGCCGAACTGGTCAAGGCCTTCGTGACGTACCTGCTCAACGACGGCCAGGACCTGGCCAAGGACGTCGACTTCGCGCCGCTGCCCGCGTCGCTGAAGGAGAAGGCCCTGGCCCAGGTCGAGAAGATCCAGAGCTGATCAGGACCGAGATCGCCCGAGGCGATGCCGGACGGGGGCGGGGCCGACCAGGCCCCGTCCCCGCCCGGCCAGCCGGAGCCACCCCGGCTCGGCAAGCCGCTGGAGACCCCGGACCGCTGGAGACGAGATGACCCTGACAGAGCGCAAACCCGAGACCCGGCCCAGCCTGGCCCCGCAGCGGGGTGGGCTGCTGGCCGACCGTGCCTTCTCCTGGTGGACCCTCGGCACCGGGCTGCTGGTGCTGGCGATCCTCGCCCTCATCCTGATCACCACCGTCCGGGAGGCCTGGCCGGCCTTCGCCGAGATGGGCCTGCGGTACGTCACCGAGAGCACCTGGGACCCGAACCCCGCCGAGGGGGCGGCCGTCTTCGGGGCGCTCTCCTTCATGTACGGCACCGCGGTCACCTCCCTGATCGCGCTGATCATCGCCGTCCCGGTCTCCATCGGGATCGCGCTGTTCATCACCGAGCTGGCCCCGCGCCGGCTGCGTACCACCGCGGTCACCGTGATCGACCTGCTGGCCGCCGTACCGTCGGTGGTCTTCGGGCTCTGGGGGGTGCTGGTCCTCGCCCCCGTGCTCGTCGACTTCTACCGGGGCACGCACGACCTGCTCGGCGGCATCCCGGTGCTCGGCAGCGTCTTCGGTGAGGCGGCCAGCGGGCGTAACTTCATGACCGCCGGGCTGATCCTGGCCATCATGGTCACCCCGATCATCACCTCCATCTGCCGGGAGGTCTTCGGCACCGTGCCGCAGGCCGACAAGGACGCCGCCCTGGCGCTCGGTGCCACCCGCTGGGAGATGATCCGGGGCGCGGTCTTCCCGCACAGCTTCGGCGGGATCACCGGCGCGGTGATGCTCGGCCTCGGCCGGGCGATGGGCGAGACCATCGCCGTCGCGCTGGTCGTCGGCGGGGCCACCAACATCTCCGCGAACGTCTTCGAGCCCGGCAACACCATGGCCGCCGTGATCGTGCAGCAGTTCGGCGAGTCGACAGGCACGTTCACCGCCGCCCTGATCGGGCTCGGCGTGGTGCTCTTCGCGATGACCGTGCTGATCAACCTGGTCGCCCAGCGGATCGTCCGCCGGGCGGAGGCCAAGATGAGGGGAGGGGTGGCGTGACCGCCACCGCGACGCCGCCCGCCACCGACCGTGGTCGGGGCGCGCCGGACCTGAGCCGGGGCGCGCTGTCGCTGCGACGGCGGATCGTCAACCACGTCGCCTCCGGCGGCATCTACCTCGCCCTGGTCCTGGCGATCATCCCGCTGGGCCTGGTGATGTGGACCGTGCTGAGCCGGGGCGCCGGGGTGATGAGCCTGGACTTCCTCAATGCCGACATCCCCAACTCGTACCGCCGGGAGGGCCCGGGGATGGGCCCGGCCATCGTCGGCACCCTGCTGATCACCGGCGCGGCCTCGCTGATGGCCATCCCGCTCGGCGTCTTCGGCGCGATCTACCTCAACGAGTACGGCAAGCAGAAGCCGCTGGCCCGGATCATCCGGCTGATGGCCGACGTGATGACCGGTGTCCCGTCGATCGTGATGGGGCTGTTCATCTACATCGCCTGGGTGCTGGTGGTGGGCAAGTTCAGCGGCTTCGCCGGGGCGCTGGCGCTGGCCTGCCTGATGCTGCCGGTGGTGATCCGCAGCAGCGAGGAGATGCTCCGGCTGGTCCCCGACGAGCTGCGCCAGGCCAGCCTGGCGCTGGGGGCCCGCAAGTGGCGGACCATCCTGACCGTGGTGCTGCCCGCCGCGATCTCCGGCATCACCAGCGGTTCGCTGCTGGCGGTGGCCCGCGCGGCCGGCGAGACCGCGCCGATCGTCATCGTCACCGGCATCGTCTTCTCCACCAACACCAACCTCTTCGACGGCTCCAACACCGCGTTGCCGGCACAGATCTTCCGCAACGCCAGTCAGCCCTTCGTCGGCGCCCAGGACCGGGCCTGGGGAGCGGCGCTGACCCTGATCGTGATCGTGGTCGTCTTCACGGTCGTCGCCCGAATCATCGCCAACCGATTCGCCCTGAAGGAGCGCTGAACCATGGCCACCACGAACACCCCCGCCGGTACCGTCACCTCGCACCCCTCGGTCTCCGTCAGCGCACCCTCGGCGGGCTGGCAGGACGCCGGCCTGGACAACCCGGGCGGCAGCACCACCGTGATGGACCTGGCCGACGTCAGCGTCCACTACGGCAGCTACGAGGCGGTCCGGGGCACCTCGATGCCGATCCGGCAGAACCAGATCACCGCGATGATCGGCCCGTCCGGCTGCGGCAAGTCGACGATCCTGCGTTCGCTGAACCGGATGAACGACCTGATCCCCGGTGCCCGGGTCACCGGCACGGTCAGCTACCACGGGCAGGACATCTACGCCAAGGGCGTGGACCCGATCCAGGTCCGGCGGCGGATCGGCATGGTCTTCCAGAAGCCCAACCCGTTCCCCAAGTCCATCTACGACAACGTGGCGTACGGGCTGCGGATCAACGGGATCAAGGGCAAGCTCGACGACCACGTCGAGGAGGCGCTCACCGGGGCCGCCCTCTGGGACGAGGTGAAGGACAAGCTCAAGAGCAGCGGGCTGGCCCTCAGCGGTGGTCAGCAGCAGCGGCTCTGCATCGCCCGGACGATCGCCGTCAAGCCGGACGTGATCCTGATGGACGAGCCCTGCTCGGCACTGGACCCGATCGCCACCAGCAAGGTCGAGGACCTGATGTACGAGCTGTCGAAGTCGTACACGATCGTCATCGTCACGCACAACATGCAGCAGGCCGCCCGGGTCAGCCACTACACCGCCTTCTTCACCGCCGAGGTCGACGAGAAGCAGGTACGCCACGGCCGCCTGGTCGAGTTCGACCAGACCTCGCGGATCTTCACCAACCCGGGGGACAAGCGGACCGAGGACTACATCACCGGCCGTTTCGGCTGACCGGTCGATGCCTGACGGGGCCGGCCCCGAACTCGTCCACATCGCCGTGCCGGCGGCGTACCTGCCGCACGTCGCGGCGCTCCTGGCCGAGCTGGACGGCTGGGGCGAGGCGGTGCGCCCGGTGCCCCGGCAACCCCGCCCCCAGCCGCCGGAGTCCGTGCAGTGGCCGGTCGCGGACCTGCGGCGGTTCGCCAGCGGCCGGTCCAAGAGCCACGGCACCGTGCTGCGGATGCTCGACCTGTTGGCCACCCGACCCGGGCAGTGGCTCTCCGCCGAGGAGGTCTGCGCCACCATCCGGGTGCCCCGACAGCAGCTCGGTGGCGCGCTGGCCGGGGTGAGCCGGATGCTGCGGTCCCACCCCGGCTACCGGGATCTCGGCCTGCCGCTGAACC
Source organism: Micromonospora sp. WMMA1923 (assembly GCF_049179195.1). NCBI lineage: Bacteria > Bacillati > Actinomycetota > Actinomycetes > Micromonosporales > Micromonosporaceae > Micromonospora > Micromonospora sp. WMMA1923. Next base: position 5,121,005 of record NZ_JBMHLZ010000001.1, on the reverse strand, counting down.
GGTACGTCCCCAGCTCCCTGGACGGTGAGACCGGCACCTTCTACTGGCTCGGCCCGGAGCAGGCCCGCCGCTGGCGTCAGATCCGTGCCGAGGTCACCGGTGGTGGTAGTTGACGTGGGCGGACCAGGGGGCGAAGTCGAGCCGTCGGTAGAGGGCCATGGCGGAGGTGTTGGACTCGTCGACGTAGAGCATCACCCGGTCCAGGCCGCGCCGGTCCCGCAGGTACGCCAGGCCGGCGGTGGTCAGCGCCCGACCCAGCCCGCCGCCGTGCGCCGCCGGGTCGACGCCCACCACGTACACCTCACCGGTACGGGCCGAGCCGGGACGCTCGTGCACCTTGGTCCAGTGGAAGCCGAGCAGCCGGTCGCTTGCGGATTCCACGGCGAGCAGGAACCCGGCCGGGTCGAACCACGGCTCGGCGAAGCGCGTGCGCAGGTCGTCCCGGGTCCAGCGGCCCTGCTCCGGATGGTCGGCGAAGGCGCGGGCGTTGACCGCGAGCCAGGCGGCGTCGTCCAGGCCGGGCCGGAAGGCGCGCAGCGCCACCCCGTTCGGCAGCCGCGGCGGGTCCACCGGCGCGGCCAGCGACCGGCGCAGCTGCCAGAGCACCCGGGCGCGGGTGAAGCCGAGGTCCACGGCGAGCGCGGCGGCCGACGGGTGGTCACCGTGCGCCCAGGCCCGCAGCGGACCACCGGCCGCCGCGAGCACCTCCCGGGCCAGTGCCCGGCCGACCCCCCGACGCCGGTACGCCGGATGGACCGCCAGCTCCACCCCGGTACCGGTGGTCACGTCGGTGGTGTCCAGGTGGGCGTACCCGGTCAGGGTGCCGTCGGCGGCACGGGCGGTGAGGTGCGTGGCGGGCGCGGCCGGGTCGCGCAGCCGCAGCAGGACGTGCTCGTCCAGCGGGTCCGCCCCGTCGGTGTCACCGGCGGCGCGCGCCAGCGCGAGCACCTCGGTCACCTCGGCGGGCGTCAACCGGTCGGCCCGGTTCACCTGGTCGGTCGTCGGCTCGGTGCTCACCCCGTCACGGTAGCGGCGGTCAGGTCGCGCCGGTGGGCAGGGCGGTGAAGCGGAACCGGCTGGTAAGCGTCGGCAGGGCGGAGCGCAGCGCGTCGACGGTGCCCTGCCGGTTGCCACCGGCGTCGTGCAACAGGACCACCGCGCCGGGGGCAACGTAGGTGTGCAGCACGGTGGCGATCCGGTTCGCTCCCGGCGCGCGCCAGTCCGACGGGTCGACGTTCCAGTGCAGCGGGACCATGCCCAGCTCCTGCGCCACCGAGACGACCGGGTACGTCCAGGCGCCGCCGGGTTGCCGGAACCACACGATCGGGGCGTTCGGGGCCGCCGCCCGGATGGCCTGGTTGGTGCGGATCAGGTCGGCCCGGATCACGTCGGGGGAGCGTTTGCCCAGCAGGACGTCGTGGTTCCAGGAGTGGTTGCAGAGGGTGTGCCCCTCGGCCACGATGTCCCGGACCAGGTCCGGATGGTTCTGTGCGTTCTCACCGACCACGCAGAAGGTGGCCTTTATCTGGTACTCACGCAGCACCTGCAGGACCTGCGGGGTGTAGTTGGGGTCGGGGCCGTCGTCGAAGGTAAGCGCCACCTCGGCGGTGCCGCTGGTGACCTGGGTGCCGTACGGGCCCTCCTCGACGGTGGTCGGGCCACCCTCCTGACCGGCCTCACCCCAGGGGGCGGAGGTCGGCCCGGTCGGGCTGGTGGGGGCCGGAGCGCCGGTGCCGGTGGCCGGAGGCTGGTCGGCGTACTGCGGGCCGGTGGCCCCGGCCCCCAGGACCGGCGGCTGGTGCCCGGTCGGGTCCGGCACGAGCGTGCGGCCGAGCGCGTAGGCCGAGCCCAGCAGGGCGAGCACCAGCAGGGTGAGGACGCTGGCGGTCCGGCCGGCGCCGGCCGACCGGGGCACCGTGGGCCGCATCAGGTGCCCTGTCCCGAGACTGTGGCCCTGACCCCCGTGCTGAACGTGTACACCGCCGCCCCTCTCACGAATCCGATAGTCAGGATAAAACCGACTAGATTCGTGAAAGGGGCGTATCGGTATAACCTCCCGAGCGGAGGGTCAGACTGGTATGGGCGCGTGCTCCACGTCCGGCAGCGACCGCGAGGGCGGCACGACGAACTTGTAACCCACCTGGCGGACCGTGCCGATCATCGACTCGTACTCCGAGCCGAGCTTGGCCCGCAGCCGCCGGACGTGCACGTCGACCGTGCGGGTGCCGCCGAAGTAGTCGTAGCCCCAGACCTCGCGCAGCAGCTGGTCGCGGGTGAAGACCCGGCCGGGGTGCTGGGCGAGGAACTTGAGCAGCTCGAACTCCTTGTAGGTGAGGTCGAGCGGGCGGCCCTTGAGTCGGGCGGCGTAGGTGTCCGGGTCGATGGTCAGCTCGCCGGCGCGGATCGAGCCGCCGGCACCCGAGGTGGTGTTGCTCAACCGGCCGACCGCCAGCCGCAGTCGGGCCTCGACCTCCGCCGGCCCGGCCGAGGCGAGGATGACGTCGTCCACGCCCCAGTCGGCGTTGAGTGCGATCAGGCCGGCCTCGGTGACCACGGCCACCAGCGGCACGCCGAGCCCGGTGGCGTGCAGCATCCGGCAGGTCGCCCGGGCCTCGCTGAGCTCGGAGCGGGCGTCGACCAGCACCGCGTCCGGGCTGGGCCCGGCGACCAGGGTGCGCACGTCGCGTGGCGCGGTGCGGACCGAGTGTGGTAGCAGGTCGAGCGCCGGCAGAACCGCGGATGGTTCGCCTGCGCGTGCGGTCACCAGCAGCAGGATCTCCACACGATCACCTCCGTCCCGGCGGTCACTGACCGCACGCGACCAGCGGCGTCCCTCAGGACGCGGCGCTGAGAACTGACGTTGGCCCGGCGTCAGAGACTGACGTCTGGTCCCGGCGTCGCTGGCGGGCGGGTAACGCGTTGAGCCTAACCGACGACCCTCGCCGACCCCTCCAGGCTTATCCTCTTTGCGCGTTCTGCCCCTTATCGCGGAACAGGTTTTAACCTGGCCGAAACCGTGCTCCCCGGAACGGTCCACAAGTCTGGCACGATCGGGGCGTGTATCCCTCCACCTCGCCCGAGACCGGTCGCGAACCGTGGGCCGACGACGACGACGATCCGGCCGGTCGGCCGCCGGCTGCGCGTACCGGTCCCGACGACGACGCCGCCGACGAGCGGCGCGGGCGCGGGCGACCCCGGCGGTTCCGCAAGAGCAGCGAACCAGCCCGCCGAGCCGACGACGAGGTCGAGATGGAGGACGAGGAGGAGGAACCGCCGGTCGAGATCCGCCGGCCGCTCTCGCTCACCGTCGCCGCTTTCGCCGCGCTGCTCGGTGTCGGCCTGGTCCTCGGCGCGCAGACCGCCGGGCCGGGACACCGGCTGCCCTTCGCGATCATCGTGCTCGGCGTACAACTGCTCTACATCCTGGCCCGGACGATGGCGGTCCGCCCGCCGGCATTGCTGGTGGTCGCCGCAGTCGGCGCCGGCGTCGCGGTGGCGGCCGACGTCATGGCGGTACGCTCCGCCGACGCCGCCCTGCTGCCCCTGGGCGTCGTCGTCGTGGCCGGTTGCGTCCTGGCCGTGGTCGGTCAGCTCTTCCGCCGGGTCGACCGGGCCCGGTTGACCGACTCGCTCGGCACCACCGTGACGACCGTGCTCGGGGTGACCGCCTTCGCCATCCTGATCCTGCTCGGTCGGATCCCCGCCGGCACCCAGGCGATCACCGTCTGCCTGACCGCGGCCGGTGTCGCGCTCACCGTCGCCCGGCTCACCGACGCGGTGCTGCCCTGGCCCCGACTGGCCCCCCAGGTCCCCCGGGGAGCCGCCGGCGTGGTCATCGGCGCGATGGTCGGTACGCTGGTCAGCGCCGTCTTCGGCAGCTTCCTGGTGACCCCGTTCACCCCGGTCCGGGCCGCGCTGTTCGGGCTGGTCGCCGCGGTCACCGCCGTCCTGGCCGACCTGGCCGTCGGGTACGCCGAGGCGGGCCGGTTGATGGCCGGTGAGCTGCCGACGATGTGGATCGCCCGGCACCTGCAGGGCCCGCTCGCCGGGTTCGCGATGGCCGCGCCGGCCGCGTACGTGATGTGTCGGTTGTTGCTCTGACCGGACGGTTGAGGTTTCCTCACCTCGGGTAAGACCGGCACGACGACGACAGGAGGCGGCGTGGCAGACAGCTACCCGGCGAGGCAGGTACGACCCCGGCGACGTGGGCGCAAGGTGCTCGTCACGCTCGTCGTGCTGCTGCTGGTCCTGGGCGGGCTGCTGGCCGTCGCCGACCGGGTCGCCGTGGCGGTCGCCGAGCGGACCATCGCCGACCAGGTCCGCCAGGAGGTGGCCAACCAGCAGGTCGAGTCCGCCGCCCCCGAGGTGGAGGTCGGTGGCTTCCCCTTCCTCGACCAGGTGGTGGCCGGCCGGTACGACCGCATCTCCATCCGCCTGCGCGACGTGCAGGGCTCGGTGCAGGGCAACGCGGTCCGGCTGCCCCAGCTCGACGTCGACGCCCGGGACGTGCGCGCCTCGCTGGACACGCTGCGCACCGGGCAGGGCGACGTGGTCGCCCGGACCGTCGACGGCACCGGCACGATCAGCTACGACAGCCTCGCCGCCCTGCTCGACCGGCCAGGGCTGAAGCTCGGCGAGCGGGACGGGCAGCTCGCCGTCACCGCGCCGGTGGACATCCTCGGTCAGCGGTTGACCGTCAACGGCGTCGTCGAGGTGGTCGTCAGCGAGCAGGGCGAGGTGTCCCTCAAGGTCAACGACCTGGACGCCGAGGGGCTGCCCGCCGTACCGCTGGCCCGTAGCCTGCTCAACCAGTACGCCCAGGGCATCTCCATCGCCGTACCCCTGCCGGAGCTGCCCTTCGGGCTGACCGTGCGGGAGGTCCGGCCGTTGCCCGGTGGGCTCGCGGTCACCGCCGACGCCCGGGACGTACCGATCAACCAGACCGCCGGCTGAGCGTCCACCGCCCGCCAGGTGGCCCGTGGTGAGCTGCGTCCCGGATGGTGGTCGGGCCCCTGGTGCTCGGCGGGATCGCTGGTAGGCTCCCTGCTCATGGGGACGCTCCTCACCAAACGGCGCGCGGTCGACCTGTGCCGCGTGGCCACCTGCCTGTGTCGCCCCGTCATCTGACGGCGGGGCTGTCCAAGGTCGCCTAGCGGCCACCGGCACGCAGGGTCCGCGTACCCTTCCTGCTTCCCAACGCCCGGCAGCGGCGCCGTCGCACGAACCCGTGATCCGTCCGTCCCATGGGTCCCGCGCGTGGTGTGACAGAGGCAACCACGATCTCCGCGCGCAGGCTCACCATCCATCCTCACCAGGGAGTGATCTGATGAGTCGCGACACCGCACTCGTCTCGGCCGAGTGGGCCGAGAAGAACCTCGACGCCCCGGGCGTCGTCTTCGTCGAGGTCGACGAGGACACCTCGGCCTACGACACCGGCCACCTCGCCGGTGCCATCAAGCTCGACTGGAAGACCGACCTGCAGGACCCGGTCCGGCGGGACTTCGTCAACAAGAGCCAGTTCGAGGCGCTGCTCTCCGAGCGGGGCATCAGCAACGACGACGTCGTCGTGCTGTACGGCGGCAACAACAACTGGTTCGCCGCGTACGCGTACTGGTACTTCAAGCTCTACGGCCACGGCGACGTCAAGCTGCTCGACGGCGGCCGCAAGAAGTGGGAGCTGGACGCCCGTCCGCTGGTCACCGACGCGGTGACCCGCCCGGCCACCACCTACGTCGCGCAGGAGCCGGACAACACCATCCGGGCCTTCCGCGACGAGATCGTCCCCGCCATCGGGGTCAAGAACCTGGTCGACGTGCGCAGCCCCGACGAGTTCGCCGGTCGGCTGCTCGCCCCGGCCCACCTCCCGCAGGAGCAGGCCCAGCGCGCCGGGCACATCCCCACCGCGATCAGCGTGCCGTGGTCCAAGGCCGCCAACGAGGACGGCACCTTCAAGTCCGACGACGACCTGCTCAAGATCTACGGTGACGCCGGGCTGGACGACGGCAAGGAGACCATCGCGTACTGCCGGATCGGTGAGCGCTCCTCGCACACCTGGTTCGTCCTGCAGGAGCTGCTCGGTCACCGGAACGTGAAGAACTACGACGGCTCGTGGACCGAGTACGGCTCGCTGGTCGGTGTGCCGGTGGCGCTCGGCGACGAGCCCGGGGAGGCCTGATCGCCATGACTGCTCCCACCGCCGCCGGCTGCGCCGCGCCCGACCAGGCCGCGCCGTTGCCCGCCAGCCTCGACCTGGAGAAGGAAACCGTCATCACCGGTCTGGTGACCGCCGACTCCGGTGAGGTCGTGCCGGGTGCCTACGTGCGCCTGCTCGACTCCACAGGTGAGTTCACCGCCGAGGTGGTGACCTCACCGGCCGGCCAGTTCCGCTTCTTCGCCGCGCCGGGCAACTGGACCCTGCGGGCGCTCTCCCGGCACGGCAACGGCGACACCGCCGTCACCGCCGCCCGAGGCATCAACGAGGTGACCATCACCGTCCAGGCGTAAGGAAGGGCCCCCTGTTAACGCATTCTGTCTACAGGGGCACCCTTCTCACCACCGGCTGACGGTCTACGCGGCTCGGGCCGGCCACCCCCTCACCGGGGCGGCCGGCCCGAGCCGTCTGCGTGCCCACGTCGCCGCCGACCACCGGCGGCGGGATGTGCCCCGCATCGCCACTGGGGTGACCGCCGCCGTGCCCACCACCCGGACTCCTCCCCGGGCGGGCGGCAGGAGAGCTTGAGCTGGGCGTCTAACCTGGGGAAATGTTCATGTTGCGCCGGGCGGCCCTGTTCGTGAGCGTCCTGATCCTGGGTTCGACCGTGCCGGCCCTGCCGGCCGCAGCCACCGGGTCCGCGACCAGCGGAGTGTCCGCTCCCGCCGCGTCCGACGGGTCCGTGCCGGCTGGGTCCGCGTCCGGCGGGAGCGCGGCGGCCACCGGGACCGGTGGGGGTCGGGGCGGTGCGGTGGTGGCCGCCGGGGTACGGGCCGAGCGGCCGATGCGGCTCGACAGCCAGCTCGTCGACGAGGCGGACGTGCTGGGCGACCGCCGTGGCGAGGTGCAGCAGGCGCTCCAGGAGCTGCGCCAACGGACCGGGCTCCAGCTCTTCGTGGTCTACGTGCACACGTTCAGCGGCCGGAGCGGGCAGAACTGGGCCGACGACACCGCCGAACGCAGCGACCTGGGCACCCGGGACGCGCTACTCGCCGTCGCCACCCGGGACCGGTCGTACGCGTACTCGTTCGACCAGAACTATCCGCTGACCGACGGGCAGCTCGACGAGGTGGCCCGGGTGGCGATCGAGCCGGCGCTCGGCGCGAACGACTGGGCCGGCGCGGCGATCGGAGCCGCCAACGGATACCGGGCGGCCGTCGACGGGGACAGCATCCCGGCGCCGGCGATCCAGCCCGGCCCGCCGGACACCCCGTCGGGTGGGGAACGGGCCGGCTCGGTGGCGTTGGTGCTCGTACCCCTGGTGTTGATCATTATTGGGTTGTTGGCCTTGTGGTTGGTGCCCCGGCACCGGCGGCGCAAGCAGGCGCGGGCGGCGGCTGAGCTGGCCCGGGCCCGGACCGACGAGATCGCGGCGCGGGCCAACGGCCTGCTGGTCGAGCTGGACAACGAGCTGCGCGCCAGCGAGCAGGAGCTGACCCTGGCCACCGGGCAGTACGGTCCGGAGGCTACCGCCGCGTTCACCGCCGCCGTGGCGCAGGCGCGCACCGAGCTGGCCGAGGCGTTCCGGCTGCGGATCAGCCTGGACCAGGAGGAGAACGTCGACGACGCCACCCGCCGGCAGCGGCTGCTGGAGATCGTCGAGCGGTGTGAGCGGGCCGACCAGGTGCTCGACGCCGAAGCGGAGGCGTTCGAGAAACTGCGGGCCATCGAGCTTCGGGTACCCGAGGCCCTGACCGAGCTGGCCGCCCGGCGGACCACCCTCGACCAGCGGGTGGAGCGGGCCGAGGCGACCATGGTCGACCTGCACCGCCGGTACGCGCCCACGGCACTGGCCACCGTCGCCGACGACCTGACCGGCGCCCGGGAACGGCTGGCCTTCGCCGGCACCACACTGGACGCCGCCGGTGCCGCCGCCGGTGAGTCGGACCTGCCCCGGGCCGCCCTCGGGGTACGCACCACCGAGGAGGCGTTGGGCCAGGTGGAGACCCTGCTGGACGGGATCGAACGGCTCGACGGCGACCTGACCACCGCCCGGGAGGCCGCCGACGCCCTGCTGGCCGAGCTGGACACCGAGATCACCCAGGGCCGCGCCCTGCTCGCCGGCAACCCCGAACCCCTTCCGGGTACGCCCTCCGGCGCAGCCGGTGCGCCGGGCTCGCCTTCCGGCGGGCTCGGTGCGCCGGGTACGCCTTCCAGCGCAGCCGGTACGCCTTCTGGTGGGCTCGGTGCGCCAGGTACGCCTTCCGGCGGGCTCGGTGCGCCGGGAGGTCAGGTCGGTGGGCCGGTCCTGCCGGGCGGCGTACCCGGTGCTGCTCTTCCGCCGGAGCGGCAGGCCGAGTTGACCGCCGCGGTGACCGGGGCGGAGCAGGTGGCTGCGGCCGTACGCGCGGAGTTTGCCGGCGCGACCCCGGACCCGCAGGCGGCCCTGCACCGGCTGGAGGAGGCGGACGCCGCCCTGGACCGGGCGCTGGCCAGCTCGATCGAGGCGGCCCAGCGGGTACGGCGGGCGCAGGCGTTGCTCGGCCGGAGCATCCAGACGGCGGCGGCCGAGATCGACGCGGCAAGTCGGTTCGTGCACACCCGGCGGGCGGCCGTCGGTCAGCAGTCCCGGGTCTGGCTCGCCGACGCCGGACAGCACCTGGACCGGGCGCGGGCGCTGGCCGAGGCCGACCCGGTGACCGCGCTGGCCGCCGCCCAGGAAGCGGCGAAACTGGCCGGCTGGGCCAGCCGCTCGGCCCGCTCCGACGCGAACGCCTGGTCGCAGGGGGGTTCCGGCTGGTCGGGCGGGCCCGGTGGGTTCGGTGGCTCCGGTGGGTTCGGTGGCTCCGGTGGGTTCGGTGGCGGCGGCTCCGGTTCGGACGCCTTCTGGGGGGCGCTGATCGGCGGCATCCTCTCCGGCAACTCGTCGTCCGGCGGCAGTTGGGGCGGCGGGTACGGGGGGAGCAGCAGCCGCTCCCGGCGTAGCAGCGGCGGGTATTCGAGCGGCCGGCGCAGCGGGGGCTCCAGCGGTGGGCGCAGTGGTGGTTCCGGGCGCAGCGGTGGTGGTGGCCGGCGGGGCGGCGGCGGACGCTTCTGACCGCCCGGCCCGGGTGTCGTGGGCTCTGTGGGCTCCCTGGGCTCGGCCGGACGAGCTTGATCGACTCGGTTGGGCCGAAATGGCGGTGTCCGGGGCCGGTTGATGCCGCCATATCGGCTCAACCGAGTCGATCAGCGCCGTGGCCGGCCCCGGGTCGATCAACGCTGTGGCTGGCGCGGGTTGGTCAGCGCGGTGATCTGCCCCGGAATCGTGTGGATCGGCTGGTGGGATGCGGGGCGGTCAGCGGGGGAGGCGGCGGGCGCAGTCGCCGTAGTGGGCCGGGCGCAGTACACACCGGCGGCCGTTGCCCAACAGGCGGTCACAGAAGACCTGGTGCTGCACGTTCGGTAGGCCCTCCGCGGAGAGCGTCGTCTCGCCGAGCACCAACTCCGGCAGGTACGACAGCGAGCGGGTGACCGCCCGGGCGAACACGTGCGCGGCGCTCAGGTCGGCGACCCGCACGGTGAGATGAACGACGAATCGGGATGGCTCGCTCTCGTCGAACACGGTCACGACCGGCCTCCCGAGGTGCCGCTGCGCTGCCGGTCGTGTCGTGGACGCGGTCGGGGGTACCGGAACGGGTTGCACATCGTCGATCGCCCTTCGGCGCGGACCGCGTACCCGGGTGTGGGTGGTTGCCCTGGCCGGGCGCGGTCGTCGGGGCCGGGGTGGGGCCATGGTGGACCCACCCCGGCCGTGGGCTGAGCACCACCCGTTGCCACGCGAGGGGGGCTCGGCAGCCAACTTATTCGCACATCCCGGAATAGTCAACCCAGAGTAAGCGTGTCCCTACGGCTACTTGTCCGAGCTGGCTCCGCGTGATCGAATTCGTGGTGCCACGCGAGGAGTGTCATGCCTGCTATGCCCGACTACCTGCGGATTTCGAACGCGATCATGGACGACGTTCGTAGTGGGAAACTGAAACCCGGCGACAAGCTGCCGTCGATCGCCCAACTTCGTGTGCGGTACCGGGTCGGCGCGTCCACCATTCAGCAGGTGTACATCCGGTTGGAGGCGTTGGAGGTTGTCGACCGGTACCAGGGTAAGGGGGTCTTCGTGACTGACCCCAGCACCTGGCTGCGCAAACCCTGACCCGCGACACCAAAAGATCTTGGAAGAAAAATGCCCCTCGGGCCGATTCCTTCCAAGATCTTTAGGCTGCCGGGCTGCCGGGCTGCCGGGCTGCCGGGCTGCCGGGTCTGATGGCGTGCGCGCATGGCGGAAGGGGCGTCCAGGGCCTGACGGGCCCTGGACGCGATCGGTCAGCTGGAGCGGCGGCGCGTCTTGGCGCCCCACTTGGCGACGGTGACCAGTAGGGCACCGACACCGAGCAGCAGCGCGCCGAGCAGACCGGCTGCCGCCGTCGAGGCCCCGGTGAGCGGGAGATCCTGGTTCGCGGACATATTCACCCCCTCACACGCTCGTACCGGACGGGACGGCGATGCGGGCCGGTGAGGCCCAGACGCACCGCTCGACGGTGGGCTGCCGGATCGCCTTCACCAGCGCGTGCACCAGGACGACCCGGTAGAGCAGGTCGGCCAGGGTGATCGCGGGGAGGAAGAGCAGCAACCGGGGGCGGCGCAGCCGCCAGGCGGCCAGCCCGACCCAGAGCGACTGCCCGGCGAGCAGCAGCAACAGGCCCGGCACCAGCCCGGGACCGGCGGTGGCCAGCAGCCACAGGGTCAGTGGACCACCGAGTACGTAGAGCGTCCAGTGCGTCATCAACAGCAGGTACGCGTGGTCGAAGCGGCTGTTGCGGCGGCCCACCCGGTGGCCGATGATGCCCTGGAAGGTGCCCCAGAGCCAGCGCAGGTTCTGCCGGTACCAGTCCCGGCCGGTGGTCGGATCCTGGAGCTGGGCGACCGCCCGGGGCGCGTACACCACCTTGCCGAGGTGCCGTCGGTGGGTCTCCAGCACCCAGTACGTGTCGTCGACGATGTACGGCGGCTGCTGCGGCAGCAGCACGTCCAACAACTCGGTGCGGTAGATCGAGTTGGAGCCGGAGATGCAGTTCATGACGTTGAAGTGGCTCTGGATCCGGCGGATCACCGCCTGGTACATCCAGTAGCTGTAGGCGCGCTTGGCCAGCCAGATGTTCCACCGGTGCTCCGGCGGCCACCAGGTCACGTTGTGCCCGACCACGATGGCGACCTCGGTCTCCAGCTCGGCCAGGGCGACGGTGACGAAGTCCGGGGCGATCAACACGTCGTCGTCGAGGATGGCCACCGCCCGGTAGGCCGCACCCAGCCCGAAACCGGCGTACGCGGCGTGCAGCGCGGCGGGTTTGCCGACGTTCTCGGTCAGCTCCAGCACCTGCGCCCCGGCGGTACGGGCCAGCGCGGCGGTGTCGTCGGTGGAGGCGTCCGAGACGACGTACACGGGTGCGCCGGTGGCGCGGGCGGCGCGGACCGTGCCGGCGATGGTGGCGGCGCCGTTGCGGCAGGCGATCAGGACGGCGACCTGGTCGACGCCGGACACCGGGCGGTACCGGGGGTGGGCGGGGGCGCGGTGCCGGGCCTGCTCGACCCGCTCGGGGCGGATCAGTCCGTAGAGGAACGCGACGACGATCAACAACAGGACAACAGCACCCAGAGTGATCGAGGTGATCAGGAAAGCTTCCCGCATGGAAGGCTCATTCCACAGGCCAAAGGGGGTTTGTGAGCACCACTCACGTTGGGGCGCGCTGGTAACGCTAAGTGATAATCCGCGAGCCGCCAAGTGTGAGTTCGGTATTGAGCCGTTCGGCCGAGCCGTGCCGGGGCCGCTCGGCCCACAACGACGGTGGCCGCCGACCCTGGTCAGGGTCGACGGCCACGCGTTCCGAACATCCGCCCGCTCACCGCCCCGGTCGAGGGTGAGCGGGGAACCCCGCTATACCTCAGGCGTTAACAAGGGGCCCTTCCTTACCGGCCGGTCGCTCGGGTGCAGGTGGAGGCGGGGGTCAGGTCGACGTCGAGAGAGTGGGTGATGCCCGCGTCGATCCTGGTCCGGTGCACCTCGGGCACCCAGCCGTCCTTGGCCACGATCACGTCGTACCGGCCGCGCGGCAGCCACCAGACGTACCGGCCCCGGGGGTCGGCGGTCAGCGTGTACCCGGTGGTCGAGTCGACCAGGTTGAGCCGGACGGTGGCCGGGATCCCGACCGTCTCACCGCCGCAGGTCTGCCCGGTGACGGTGCCCTGGATCTTGCCCCAGCTGGCCGGGGGAGCGACGTTCATCTCCACCGCGACCGGCGACACCGGGTACGGGGTGTTGGCGACGAAGCCCAGCTCACCGGTGAAGGCACCGGGCTGGATGACGCCCGCCGCCGCCGTGGCGGTGAGCGTGACGGTCACCGTCCGGGACGCCCCGGGGGCCAGGGTGAAGCTGGTCGGGTCGCTGCTCAGCCAGGGCAGGTCGGTGGCCTCGGTGCAGTCGGCCAGCCCGTCGAGCCGCTCGCTGTCCGCCGAGCCGACGAAGGAGCTGGGCGAACCGCCGATCTTGTACGCCCCGCACGCCGCCGCGCCCCGGTACCGGGCGAACCCGACGTTCGGCAGGTCCTGCCAGGCGCCGGCCACCGGGTCGTAGCCGAGGGTGAAGTTGGTGACGGCGGTGGACCCGCCGGTCACCCCGCCGGCCAGCACCAGCAGCCCACCGGCCGAGGTGGCCTGCGTACCCCACAGGTCCACCGGCAGGTCGGCCAGCCGGGTCCAGGTGTCGGCACCGGGGTCGTACCGCCAGGCGTCGGTGTACTCGGTGGCACCGGTGCCACCGGCGCAGTAGACCGCGCCACCGACCCCGCCGCAGCCCACCCAGGAGACGCTGTGCGGGTACGCCGCCCGGGTGGCGAAGGTGCCGGCCGCCGGATCGAAGACCACCAGCCGGTTCGAGTCGGTGCAGGTGGCGTCGAGACAGCCGCCCACCAGGTGGATCTTTCCGTTGACCACCGCGCCGCCGGCCGCCGCGGCCGGTGCCGGGTTGACCGCCCCGGCCAGGGTGCTCCAGGTGCCGGCGGCCGGGTCGAAGACGTCGACCGAGGCGACCGGGTCGTCGTCGGCACCCCACCCGCCGAGCACGTAGAGCTTGCCGGCGACCGCTGCGGCGACCGGCTTGGACCGGGCGTTGGGCAGGTCCGGCAGCGCCGCCCAGGTGGCCGCCGCCGGGTCGTACACCCAGGCCTTGCGTTCCAGGCCGGTGCCGCCGCCACCGCCGACGGAGTAGATCCGGCCGTCCAGGTTCGCCGCCGCGTTGTCGAAGATCGCCGCGGGCAGCTTGGTGATCGGCTGCCAGGCCTCGGCCGGGTCGGCCTGGACCACCCCGCCGCCGTACCCGGTGCCGGTGCGGGCCTTGCTGATCCCCTTGACCGGGACGTCCCGGCGGGGCGCGCCCTCGGCGGCGCTCAGCGTCTCGAAGCCGCCACCGCGTTCCAGCAACTCGACGGTGGCCGGGGCGGTGCCGGTGTTGCGGACGGTCACCCGGGTGCTCCGGGTGCTGCCGTACGGCTGGTGGGACTCGACGGTGGCCGGGGTGACGGTGAGCCGGCCGGCGGCGAGGGCGAAGTCGGCCCGCCTGGTGTCGTCGGCGACGACGGTGACCGACCGGGTCAGGGGCGGGTACGGGGTCCGGGTGGCGGTGAACGGGTGCGCCCCGGTCAGCCCGGAGAAGAGGTGGTAGAACCCGTCCGGCAGGTTCGCGTCGTCCGGGGTGGCCACCGTGACCGCCCGGTCCTCGGGCCGGTCGTCACTGGTCACCGTCGCCCCGACCACGGCCGAGCCGGTGTTGCGGTCGGTGACCGTGCCGACCACCAGTCCGCCCGGGGTCGGCGTGCAGTCACGGTTGACGAACTGCACGTTGTCCACCTGCCACCACCAGGCGAACGTCCCCTTGAACCGGAACCGCACCTGGACGCTCGCCGCGTTGGCGGCCGGGGTCAACGGGACCTCCTCGACCCGTGGCCCGCGCCGGCTGGCGGTCTGGTGCCAGACGTTCGTCCAGCTCGCCCCGGCGTCGGTGGAGACGTCCAGGTCGGCGGTGTCGCTGATGCCGACCGCCCGCCAGTCGCTGTTGAAGCGCAGCACCGGCGCGCCGGCCCCGGAGAGGTCCACCGGCGGGGAGATCAGGTCGGTGTCCTGGGTGTTGCCGGCACCGAGCTTGTCGGAGTCGACGATGGCGAAGGTGCCGCCGCCACCGGTCAGGTTGCCGCGCCGGCCCGGGTCGTCGAAGGCCCAGCCGCCCTTGTCGGTGCGGTTGGTGACCGTCCAGCCGGCCGGTTTCGTGGCCCCGTCGAAGCCCTCGGTGAGCAGTGGCGCGCTGAGGCTGCCGGTGTAGCCGGCGGCGGTGCAGGCCGCCTCGACCGGTACGCCGACGTCGAGGGTGGCCGCCTCGTCGGCAACCGTCAGCTCCCGCTGCACGCTGCGGTAACCCGGGTACCGGGCGGTGACGGTGAGCCGGTAGCTGGCCTGGCCCGGCACGGTGAACGAGTACCGGCCGGTGACCGGGTCGGTGAAGACCGGTGCGCCGGGACGGCCGGCGATCTCGATCGAGGCGTACAACGGCCAGCCGTGCCCGGAGGCGTCGGTGACCCGACCGGAGACGGTGACCGTCGAGGTGGCCCGCAGGGCGAAGTCGCGCACCACCGTGGCGCCCTCGGCGACGGTGACGGTCGCGCTCTGGTCGGTGAAGCCGTACGCGCTCACGGTCAGGGCGACCTCACCGGCCAGCACGGTCAGCGCGTACCGGCCGGCGGCGTCGGTGGTGGCCGTGCGCGCGCCGGCGGTCACGGTCGCGCCGGGCAGCGGGTCGCCGTCGGCGACGTCGGTGACGGTGCCGGTGATCCGGCCGGTCGCGCCGCGCGGGGCCTGTTCGACCGCCGCGTACGCGTCCAGCCGCCCCTCGCCGAAGACGTTGTTGTCGGCGGCGGTGCCCCCGCAGGTGGTGGCGTCGGTGTCGACGGCGGTCGCGTCGAGCAGCGCCTCGGTGGCCGCCACGTCCCCGAGCAGGGCCGGTGCGGCCGACCAGACCAGGGCGACCGCCCCGGCGACGTGTGGCGCGGCCATCGAGGTGCCGTTGAACGCGGCGTACCCGCCCCCGGGGACGCTGGAGCGCACGTTGCTGCCCGGTGCGGCGATGTTCGGCTTGAACCCGGCCGGGTCGGTGGCGTCACCCCGTCCGGAGAAGCTGGAGATCGCGTTGGTGGAGGTGTACGAGCCGACCGCGTACGCGTTGGCGTTGTCGCCGGGGGAGCCGGCGCTGCCGCAGGCCGGACCGTCGTTGCCGGCGGAGAAGACCGGGAACATGCCGGCGGCCCGCCAGGCGGCGATGGTCTGCTGGTACCACGGGTCGCCGCCGTCACCGCCCCAGGAGTTGTTCACGATGTCGGGGCGCAGGTCAGGGCGGGGGTTCTGCCCGTTGGCGTCGGTCGGGGCGAGCACCCACTGACCGGCGGCCAGCAGGCTGGCGTCGGAGCAGGAGTTGCTCTCGCAGCCCTTCGCGGCGATCCACTTCGCGCCGGGCGCCACCCCGATCTGGTTGCCGGCGGAGTCGTCGCCGACCATCGTGCCCATCGTGTGGGTGCCGTGGTCGTTGTTGTCACAGGGTGCGGTGCCGGGGCAGATCCCGGCCGGGTCGAACCAGTTGTACGCGTGGTCGAACCCGCCCGCGCCGAGGTTGCCCCGGTACGAGCCGACCAGCGCCGGATGGTCGTACTCCACGCCGCTGTCGATGTTGGCGACCACGACGCCCTCGCCCCGGGTGCCGAAGGAGCCCCAGACCTGTGGGGCGCGGATGTTGCTCAGCCCCCACTCGACGGCCTTGACGCCGGAGCGGTCGGTGCCGGCCGGCTCGGGGCGGACCAGCGGGTAGCTGCGGGTCGGCGCGACCCGGTCCACCTCGGGACGGGCCGCGATCTGGTCGAGCAGCGCCCGGTCGCCCCGGACCCGCAGCGCGTTGGCGATCCAGTACGCGGTGTACGAGGCCTTGTGCTCGTCCAGCAGGGTCCGCAGGCCCTGCTGGGTCCGCTCGGCGGTGCTGGTCAGCAGGCGGTGCACCGCCCGGGCCCGGCCGTCGGCGTCGCGCAGCTTCGCGGTGTCGGCAAGCGGGGCGCGCTCGCGCAGGTAGACCAGGAAGGTCGCGGTCCCGGTGGTGTCGAGCTGCCGGACCACCTCCCGGTCGACCTCGGCGTGCCCGGCGGTCGGTGCCGGGGCCGCCGTGGCGACGGCGGGTTGCGCGGTGAGCGCCAGCACGGCCGCCGCGACGGCGACCGACGCTCTGAACAGGGTGGACCGTCCGGTGGTTCTGTCGAACACTGTGCCTCCCCACGATGGCGGGCGGGGTGCCGCCCAGAGTCATGTTCTTGCTCCGAGAGAAATCGATCAATGGCTGGTGTCTGTCGACAATCGGTCAGAATGGATCGACGAAACGGAACCTGTGAGCCCCGTCGATGTGCTGTCCCGTCGATCCCGCCGGAGGCGACCGCAGGCGGGGTACCGTCGCCGGCCCGTGACACGATGACCAGGTGAACGTCGCCGCTCCGACCGGGCACAACCCGCCCCCCTGGCCGCCGCCCGGCCCGCGCTGGGCACCGCCGCCGGCCCCCCGCTGGCCGCGCTGGCTGGTGGCCGCCACTGTCGTCTGGGCGGTGCTGCTGGCCGCGCTCACCTGGCGCTCGGTGAGTGACGACGAGCCGACCGTCCGCGAGCAGCGCACCCTGGCCCAGGCCGGGCCGGTGGTCGACCGGGCCGTCGGCGAGATCGTGGCCGCCGCGGGGGACGTACCGGTGGTCCTGCTCGGCCCGGACCGGCTCGACCGGGGCTGCCGGATCACCCCGTTCGACGACGGCGCGACCCTGCGCCGGACGGTAGAGCTGCTCGTCGCCTCCGACAGCGAGCTGCGCCCCCTGCTGGAGCGGATCGCCGCCGGGCTGCCGGCCGACTACCGGGCCGGCGTCCGGGTGAGCGACCGGGGCCTGCGGCTCTACGCCGACGCCGGTGAGTTCGTCACCGTCGAGGGCGAGCCGAGCGGCCCGGGGCGGCTCCGGTTGACCGCCGACACCGGCTGCCGTCCGGTCGGCGGCGACCTGCCCCCCGCCGCGTCGCCGGCCGGTCCGCAGGACGGGGCGCTGCTCAAGGCCCTGACCGCCCTAGGTGAGCAGGCCCCGGTCGCGCGGGAGGTGCTCACCGCGGCCTGCCCCGGCGGCGACCGTCAGTTGCGTACCGTCCGCGCCGAGACCGGCCCCGGCCCGGACCCGACGGTCGCGCTCGCCCCGCTGGCCTCCGACGCCGTGCTGCTGGAAACCCCCGAGGTGTACGCCTACCGCAGCGGCCCGACCACCGTCGTCGCCGAGCGCCTCGACGACCGGGTACGCCTCGCCGCCACCACCGGCTGCGCCGGCTGACCCGTCCTCCTGCGGTCGCTCTGCACGGCCTCGGCCGGGTCAGTGGCTCCGCCCGGCCTCGGCCGGGTCAGTGGCCGCGGTCGGGGTCGCGCGGGCTCCGGCTGCGGCCGAGGGCGTCCACCCGCCCCCAGCGGCCGGGGATGTCCAGCAGCTCGATCCGACCCATCCCCTCCGGCACCGCCGGATCGATGATCAGATGCTCACCCTGCGGCTGGAGCCCGAGCATCACCCGCAGCAGCAACAGCGGCGTACCCGCCGACCAGGCCTGCGGGCTGCACGCCGTCGGATACTCCACCGGATAGTCGGTCAACTCGCGCGGGTACCCGGCGAACGCCTCCGGCAGCCGCCCGCCGAAGTGGCGGGACGCACTGAGAACCGCCTCGGCGAGCCGCCCGGCCTCGCTGCGGAAGCCGTACCGCCACAGCCCCCAGGCGATGAACGAGTTGTCGAACGGCCAGACCGTGCCGACGTGGTACCCGATCGGGTTGTACCGGGCCTGGCCGGTGGCCAGGGTCCGGATGCCCCAGCCGGAGAAGAGTTCCGGGGAGAGCAGGTGTTCGGCCACCTGGGGGGCGCGGGACTCGTCGACGATCCCGCTCCACAGCAGGTGGCCGAGGTTGGAGGAGAGCCCGTCCACCTGCGCGCCGTCGGCGTCCAGGGCGAGCGCGTAGTACCCACCGTCGGCCACCCAGAAGTCCCGGTTGAACCGGGCCTTCAACTCCGCCGCCTCCCGTTCCAGCCGGTCGGCGTACTCGGGATCGTCGAAGAAGGTCCGGGCCAGGCGGGCACCGCGCAACTTCGCGTCGTAGGCGTACCCCTGTAGTTCGCAGGTGGCCCGGGGGAAACCCGGCAGCCGCCCGTCGCGGTACGGGATGCCGTCCCAGGAGTCCTTCCAGCACTGGTTCTCCAGCCCGGTGCCCGGGTTGCGGCTGTGGTACCAGACATAGCCGGTGCCGAGCAGGTCGCCGTAGCTGTCGATCCAGGCCAGCGCGGCCCGCACCGAGGTCTCCAACCGCCGGACCAACTGGTCGTCGCCGGTCCACCGCTCGTACTCGTCAAGCAGGATCACGAAGAGCGGGGTGGAGTCGGCGGCCCCGTAGTACGGCGAGTGCGGCTGCTCCTCGAAGCCGGAGGTCTCCCCGTAGCGCAGCTCGTGCAGGATCTTGCCCGGCTCCTCGTCCCGGAAGTCGTCCAGCCGGGTGCCCTGCAGACCGGCCAGCAGGGTGATCGTCGGCGGCACCAGCTCCGGCAGGAAGGGCAGCACCTGCAACGAGGTGAAGATGCTGTCCCGCCCGAAGAGGGTCATGAACCAGGGCAGCCCGGCGGCGACCAGCCGGACCCCGAGCGAGATCGACTCGTACCGCAGCGCGGAGAGGTCGTCCAGACTGCGCCGGTACGCCCCGGCCAGCGGCCCGCAGTCGCAGCCGAGCTTGGGCGCCCGCTCGACGAACTCCCGTTGCTCGCTGCGGATGGCCTCGACGTCGCGCAGCCCGGCGATCGGCAGCACGGCCCGGAAGTCCTGACCCCGGGAACTGCGGATGACCGGCACCACCCGCAGCCGGGTGTTCCACTCCGACTGGGGCCCGACCCGGATCCGGAAGGTCATCCCGCGTTCGTCGACCTCGGCGGGCGCGGTGCTGCTGATCATCGCCTCCCGACGGAAGGTCTCCCGCTGGTAGGCCAGCCGCAGCTCGTTCACACCGGGGATCGCGGTGACCCGTCCCTTCTTGTGCTGCAGGTCCTTGATCTCGAACAGGTCGGCGAAGTCGGCGCCCATCTCGATCCGGACCGTGAAACCGACCTCGGCCCGGGTGTGGTTGAAGACGCTTAGCTGCTCGTCCAGGCTGCCGCCGATGGACCGCTCCCGGATCACCGAGGCCTTGGCGTCGAGGTAGTGCGTCGGCTCGCCGGGGACCAGGAAGAACCGCGTCTGGTACGACTCCGTGTCGTCGAGCGACAACTCGTGCAGCCGCTGACCGTCCAGCTTCAGCAACCAGGTCGACAGGAAGCGGGTGTCGAAGGAGAACATCCCGGTCGGGAAGTCCACGGAGGGCTCGATGTCACCTACCCGGTCACTTACCAGGAAGGTGTTGCCGTCCAGGATGCGTACCCGTTCCTTCACCGGTCCCGCCCACCCGAGCTGGCCCGCTGCTCGCGGTCGCGGAGTTCCCGGGCGGTGTCCCGCGGGTCGCGGGTACCCGGCGGGCTCGGGAAGAACCCCCGGAAGGCCAGGAAGAGTACGACGTTGCCGACGATGGTGGTCTCGCTGCGCAACATCGCGGCGATGCTCTGCCGCTCACCGGTGACCAGCCGCTCGAAGAGGTCGGCGGAGCAGAACCAGGTGGTGTCCGACTCGGTCTGCCCCCGGCGTACCTCGGCCTTGCCCGGTGCCAGCACGACCTGCCAGTGCTCGGTCTGCTCGCCGTGGTCGAGGTCGATCTGCATGGTGCCGTGGACCGGGCTGCGCAGCACCGCCGGAGCACGTTCCGGCAACGATGCGAAGAACCTCTCCGTCGCCTCGGTCACCGTTGAATGGTAGGCAGCCGGGCGTCGCGCCGGGCCGGTATCGACACTCTCCCGCGGGACGAAAGCCCAGCTCGGGATCAGTAGACGAGCGACCGGGTGTCGTCGGCCATGATCTCCTCGACGAAGACCGCCGCACCGGCGATGCGTACCCCCGGCAGCACGTCGTCCGGGCCGATGTCCCGGCGGGCGGCGCACTGGGTGCACGCGGTGACCCGGCCGGTGGTGAGGACGACGTGCAGCAGTTCGGCCAGGGGCGCCGAGTGCGGCAGCTCGAACTGCGCGGCCCGCCCCGGCAGCACGAACCAGGTGGACTCGCCGGTCAGCCAGAGCGAGACGTCCACTCCGGCCGCGGCGGCGGTGGCTGCGACCGTGAAAGCCTGGGCACACCGCTCCGGGGCGTCCGCCCCGGCGGTGGCCTTGACGACGAGAGTGCGGGCCATGGCGCCCAGCATAGGATGGCCGGCATGGTCACCGAGATCGGGTTCGTCAGCCTGCTGGTCGCGGGTCTCGGCGCGCTCGCCGGCGGCCTGGTCTACCTGGCGGTCCGCATTTCGAGAGGCAACCTGTGAGCGCGAGGAGCGAGCCGGTTTTGCGAGCCCCGCAGTCGCGAATGAAGATGGCCCTGTGAGCGCGAGGAGTGAGCCGGTTTTGCGAGCCCCGCAGTCGCGAATGAAGATGGCCCTGTGAGCGCGAGGAGCGAGCCGGTTTTGCGAGCCCCGCAGTCGCGAACGGAGAGTAACCTGTGAGTGACGCGAATCCGTTGCAGCCGCCGTGGTTGAACGCGCCACCGGTCGACCCGTACCCGTACGAGGAGAGCCACGACCTGCGGGTCGGTCCCAAGCTGCACCCCTCGTTGGACGCTCTGCTGCCGTACGTCGGTGTCTGGCGGGGCCGGGGCCGGGGCGGCTTCCCCACCATCGAGGACTTCGACTTCGCGCAGGAGATCCGGATCAGCCACGACGGCCGGCCGTTCCTGTTCTACGAGTCCCGGGCCTGGCTGCTGGACGAGCAGAGCCAGCCGGTACGCCCGGCCGGGCGGGAGGTCGGCTGGTGGCGACCGGTGCTGGACGGCGACCGGGTCACCGACGAGCTGGAGGCGCTGATGTCGGTGCCGACCGGCGTGATGGAGCTGCACGTCGGCAAGCGCAAGGGCACCCAGATCGAGTTCGTCACCGACGCGGTGGTCCGGACCGCGACCGCCAAGGAGGTCACCGCCGGGCAGCGCCTCTTCGGCATCGTCGACGGTGCCCTGCTCTACGCCCAGGAGATGGCCGGGGTGGGCCATCCGCTCTCCCCGCACCTCTCCGCCCGACTGGTCCGCGTCGCGGGCTGACCGTCACCACCCACCGCTCCCGCGCCACCACCCACCACCCACCGCTCCCGCGCCACCACCCACCACCCACCGCTCCCGCGCCGCCTCTCCCCGCTTCCGCGCCGCCTCTTCCCGAGTCGATCAACGGCGGGCGAGGCCCGACACCTGTCGGGGTCGGCGGTCAGGTGGGTGGGTGGACCAGGTCGGCGACGGCCTGCGGGGCGCGGGGGAGACGCCGGCCGTCGAGGGTACGGACCTCGGCCAGGCCCCGCACCGACGAGGTCAACCAGACGGCGTCGGCGGCCCGCAGCTCCGCTGGGGTGACCAGGCGTTCGGCGGGGCTGAGCCCGATCGTCGGCGCCTGGTCGAGCAGCCAACGGGCGGTCACCCCGGGCAGGATCCCGGTCCGGTCTGCCGGCACCGTGCACAGCATGTCGCCGACCAGCCAGACCACGTTCGCGCTCGGCCCCTCCAGGGCGTACCCGTCGGTAGAGACCCAGAGCACGTCCTCGGCGCCGTGCCCGGCGGCCCAGCGGCGGGCGGCGCTGTTGACGGCGTACGAGGTGGACTTGACGCCGGACGGTAGCCAGGCCAGGTCGGGGCGGACGGTGGCCGGTACCCCCAGGGCGAGGGTGACCACGTCGATGCCGGTGCGGCGGGCCCGCAGCGCCGCCGGTGGGACCTCAGCCAGGGTGGCGAACACCGACGGTGGGCCGCCGCCCTCCGGGCCCCGGGTGCAGACCAGGCGCAACGCCCCCTCGACCTCGACCGGCCAGCCGGCGGCGACCGCCGCGAGCAGCTCGACCAGGGCCTCCCGGGGCGGCAGTGGCAGGGCCATCCGGACGGCGGCCCGGCCCAACCGGTCCAGGTGCTCGTCGAGCAGCCACGGCCGACCGGCGCGCAGGTGGATCGTCTCGAAGAGGCCGTCACCGTGCAGTACGCCCAGGTCGTCGCCGCGCAGCACCGGCTCACCGGTGGGTACCAGCCCCCGACCGAGCACCGCCACCCGCGCCGCCGTCACGACCGCCGAGCGTACCGGCGTGCCACCGGTACCGCCGCACCGGTCAGCCCGCTGTCCGGTCCGCTCGCCGCACCGGTCCGCCCGCTGTCCGGTCCGCCCGCCGTACGGTCCGGTCCGCTCGCCGAGCCTCGCCGGGCCCCCGCCGTACGGTCCGGTGGCCCGGCGGGAGCGTTGCGCGGGCCGGCCGCCCGGCGTGGGCCGAACTATGATCGGACGGTGTCCGAATCCTCCCTGGCCGACCTGCTGCGGGCCCGCGGGCTGCGGCTGACCCCGCAGCGCCAACTGGTCCTCCAGGCGGTGCTGGACCTGGGGCACGCCACCCCGGAGCAGGTGCACACGGCGGTCCGTGAGGTGGCCGCCGGAGTGAACATCACCACCATCTACCGGACGTTGGAGCTGCTCGAACGGCTCGGCCTGGTCACCCACACCCACCTCTCGCACGGCTCGCCGACCTACCACGCGGCCGGTGAACACCAGCACGTGCACCTGGTCTGCCGGGAGTGCGGGGCGGTCGACGAGGTCGACCCGGCGCACTTCGGCCCGCTCGCCGACCAGCTGCTCGCCGAGCGCGGGTTCGTCGTCGACATCGGCCACGTGTCACTCTTCGGCGTCTGCGTACGCTGCCAGAACGGGGTCCAGAAATGATCGACATCGCCGGAGCGGTGAGCACCGAGGCCATCGACGAACAGACCCGGGACCAGCCCGACCCGGCGCACGCCGCCGCCGGCGTGCAGCCGGTGGCCGCCCACTACGGCGACCCGATGCGCGAGCAGCGGACCCTCTCCACCGGGGTGGGACTTGTCGACCGGTCCCACCGGGGAGTGATCGCGGTGCCCGGCGAGGAACGCGCCAGCTGGCTGCACACCCTCACCTCGCAGCACCTGGCCGACCTGACCGCCGGTGAGGGCACCGAGCTGCTGGTGCTCTCCCCGCACGGGCACGTCGAGCAGCACGCCATGGTCGCCGAGGACGGCGAGACCACCTGGCTGGACACCGAGCCCGGGATGACCGCCGGCCTGCTGGCGTACCTGGAGCGGATGCGGTTCTTCAGCAAGGTCGAGCCGCGGGACGCCACCGCCGAGTGGGCACTGCTGAGCCTGGTCGGGCCGCAGGCCACCGGTGCGCTCACCACGCTGGGCGTGAGCGGGCTGGCCGAGCCCGACGCCGTCGCGGTGCCCGGTCCGAAGTTCCGCACCGGTGAGCTGCCGGCCCGACCGACCGTCCGGTACGCCGTCGCGCCGCTGCCCGCCGGCGGGTGGGCCCGACGGGTGCCGCTCGGCGTGGACCTGCTGGTGCCCCGGGCCACCATGGCACAGGTGGCCGCCGACCTGCGGGACGCGGGAGTGCCGGTGGCCGGGCTGTGGGCGTACGAGGCGGTCCGGGTGGCCGCCCGTCGGGCCCGGATCGGGGTGGACACCGACCACCGGACCATCCCGGCCGAGGTGGACCTGATCGCCCGCGCCGTACACCTGGAGAAGGGGTGCTACCGGGGGCAGGAGACGGTGGCCCGGGTGCACAACCTCGGCCGGCCGCCCCGTCGACTCGTACTGCTGCACCTGGACGGAGTGACCACCGACCAGCCGCCGGCCGCCGGCACCCCGGTGACCCTCGACGGCCGCCCGGTCGGTTTCGTCGGCACCGCCGTGCACCACTACGAGCTGGGCCAGGTCGCCCTGGCGGTGCTCAAGCGCAACGTCCCCGACGACGCCCACCTCCTGGTCGCCC
Source organism: Micromonospora sp. WMMA1923 (assembly GCF_049179195.1). Lineage (NCBI taxonomy): Bacteria > Bacillati > Actinomycetota > Actinomycetes > Micromonosporales > Micromonosporaceae > Micromonospora > Micromonospora sp. WMMA1923. Next base: position 5,096,802 of record NZ_JBMHLZ010000001.1, on the reverse strand, counting down.
AAACCGCCGCCGCCATCGACCCTGTGTAAGGAAGGGCCCCCTGTTAACGCTTTCTGTATAGGAAGGGGCCCCTTCTAACGCCGGGCGGGCTGAGTTTGCGGCGGGGGTGCTGGATGCGCGGCGCGGGCCGGGGCCGTGGTGGGTGGCGGCTCCGTACGGGCGGTGCGGTGGGAGGCCGGCTCCGGGTGGGGCGTCTAGGATCGCCGGCATGACGACAGGGACGTTGATCACGGTTGCCCCGACCGGTGCGGAGTCGGCGAAGGCGGAGGTCCCGGCGTTGCCGGTGACCCTCGACGAGCTACTGCTGACCGCCCGGGAGTGCGAGGCGCTCGGCGCCGCCGTGATCCACGTCCACGTCCGTGACGACGACGCGAGGCCGACGCTCGACCCGGGCCGGCTGCGGGAGACGGTCACCGCGCTGCGCGAGAGCACGGACCTGATCGTGCAGCTCTCCACCGGGGGCGCGGTCACCGACCCGGAGGCCGCCCGGCTCGCCGTCCTGGACGCCGCGCCGGATATGGCCTCCTGCACGATGGGAACGGTCAACTTCGGCGACGGCGTCTTCCTCAACCGGTGGGAGTTCGTCGTGGACCTGCACACCCGGATGCAGGAGCGCGGCATCGTGCCGGAGTACGAGATCTTCGATCTAGGTCACCTGAGCACGTTGCGGCGGCTGCTCGACCGGTACGGTCTGCCCGCCGGTGGGCACGTGCACGTCGACTTCGTGATGGGCGTGCCGGGCGGCATGCCGGGCACCACCGAGGCGCTGGTGGCGTGCCGCCAGGCGCTGCGTGACCTGCCGGAGGGCACCACGTTCTCGGCCACCGGCATCGGTCGCAGCACCATCGCGGTGTTGCTGGCCTCCCTGTCGGCCGGCGGGCACCTGCGGGTCGGCATGGAGGACACCGTGACGTACGCCAAGGGACGGCCGGTCGAGTCGAACATGCAGCTCGTCGCCCGCGCGGTCGGCTTCGCCCAACTGGCCCAGCGTCCCCCGCTGGACACCACCGGGGCACGCGCCCTGCTCGGCCTCTGACGCTGCGTTGCCACCGCTGTCTCCGGGCTCCCGTCGTCGCGCTCGGCGAAGTCGGGCACCAGGGCGCTGGCGATGTGAGAGGGGAACCCTGCTCTACCGAAAGCGTTAACAGGGGGCCCTTCCTTACCTTGGGTGCGGGGGGTGCGGGGGCGGTGGGTAGCGTTTTGGCTTGTGGCGAAGACGTATGAGGGTGGCGTGCCGCTGGCCGAGGTGGTCCGCTCCGGTTTCGTGGAGGGGTCGCACCGCGGCTCGGTGGTGGTGCTCGACGCCGCGGGTGCGGTGCTGGCCGGTGCGGGGGACGTGACCTCGCCGGTCTTTCCGCGGTCGGCGAGCAAGCCGATGCAGGCGGTCGGGATGCTCCGGGCCGGCCTGCGGTTGACCGACCCGGCCGATCTGGCGCTGGTGGCGGCCAGTCACGCCGGGGAGGAGTTCCACCTGGCCCGGGTCGGCGGGCTGCTGCGCGGGGGCGGGCTGGAGCCGTCGGCGCTGCACTGCCCACCGGAGTTGCCGGTCGGTGAGGCCGCCCGGCAGGCTGTGCTGCGGGCCGGCGGTGGGCCGACCCGGGTGCAGATGAACTGCTCGGGCAAGCACGCCGGGATGCTGCTCACCTGCCTCGCCGCCGGGTGGCCGCTGGACGGGTACTGGCGGGAGGGGCATCCGCTGCAGCAACGGCTGCGCGCCACCGTCGAGGAGCTCACCGGTGAGCAGGTCGCCGCGGTCGGGGTCGACGGCTGCGGTGCGCCGGTGCACGCGTTCTCGCTGACCGGGCTGGCCGGCGCGTACCTGCGGTTGGTCCACGCCGAGCCGGGTTCGGCCGAACGGGCCGTCGCCGACGCGATGCGGGCCCACCCCGAGCTGGTCGGCGGTACCGAGGCCGAGGACACCCGGCTGATGCGGGGCGTGCCCGGTGCGCTGGCGAAGGTGGGCGCGGAAGGCGTGATCGCCGTGGCACTGCCGGACGTCGGAGCGGTCGCCCTCAAAATCGACGATGGGGCGGGGCGGCCCCGGATGCCGGTGCTGGTCTCGGCGTTGCACCGGCTCGGGGTGGCTGCTCCGATCCTGCAGGAGTACGCCGAACTGCCCCTCTTCGGCGGCGGCGTGCCGGTGGGGGCGGTCCGGCCCCTCTGGTGACGTACCCGGGTCGTGCCGGTGGGGCGGCCTGGCCCCTCCGGTGACGTACCCGGGCTCCTCGCCTCAGGCCCGGTCGATGCCGGTGAGGAAGTCGAGCAGGATGTGGTTGACCGCCTCGGGGCGTTCCAGGGGCAGCAGGTGGCCGGCGTCGGGGACGTCGGGGCGGCGCAGCGCGTACGGGGCCTCGGCGGCGATCCGGTCGGCGAGCCGGCTGATCTCCGGTACGTCCGCCGCGCCGGCGGTGACCAGCACCGGTACCCGCAGGTCGGCGAGGCGCCCGATCGCCGGTGGGTCGAGTTCGGCCAGGTCGACGGCGCTGAGCGCCAGCTCGGCGGCGAGGGCGCGCCGGTCCATCTCCTCGGCGAGGGCGAGGAGTCCCGGATCGACCTGCTCGGGGCGTCGGCCCGGGCCGACCACCCAGAACCGCACCTCCGCGGCGGCGTTGGCCGCGAGGTCCGCCGGGTCGACCTCGCCTACCAGTTCCTCCCAGAGGTCGTTGGTCTCCTCGGACCACTCGTGCCCGGAGACGGCGGTACCGAACAGGGCGAGGCCGGCGACCCGCTCCGGGTGGGCCAGCGCGGTGTCGATCGCCACTGCCCCGCCGAACGAGCAGCCCACCAGGACCGCCCGTGGGATGTCGAGCGCGGCCAGCAGCGCCGCCACGTCGTCGTGGTGGGCGAACTCCGTCTGCGGCAGCTCGGATTCCCCGTACCCGCGCAGGTCGGGCACGATCACCCGGTACCGGTCGGCCAGGGCGAGAAGCTGCTCCCGCCACATCCGCCGGTCGGCGATGCCGGCGTGCAGCAGCACCAGGGGTGTTCCGGTACCGGTGTCGTCGTATCCGAGCCGGGCACCGTTGACGTCGATCTTGGGCACCGGTGGACGGTACGTACCCGATCGGGTGGTTCGCAAGGGCGGGATCCGGCGGGCCCTGAGACCTTGCTAACTGAGGTTAGCGTTTTGCTTGCAGGAGCTAGCGCGGGTCGCTAGCGTCGAGGTCATGGCCACTGGAAAGGACCTTCCCGACGTCGGCGGATTCATTCGCGACCTGCGCCACAACGCGAAGATCTCGCTACGTCAACTCGCCGAGCAGGCCGGGGTGAGCAACCCGTACCTCAGCCAGGTCGAGCGCGGGCTACGCAAGCCCAGCGCCGAGGTGCTCCAGCAACTCGCCAGCGCGCTGCGGGTCTCCACGCCGGCGATGTACCTGCGGGCCGGGCTCCTCGACGACAAGGAGGGGCAGGGCGTGCTCGCGGCGATCGCGGTCGACGCCGATCTGACGATGGCGCAGAAGCAGTCGCTGACCCAGATCTACGAGACGTTCCGGCGGGAGAACAGCCGCCTCGCCGAGGCCACCGCCGCCGCCCAGTCCGAGGCTGCCCAGTCCGAGGCCGCGCGATCCGGGGTGGCACAGCCCGCGGCCACGGAGTCCGGGGCGACGCCCGTCGCGCGGCCCGAGACGGTCCGCGCCGAGGCAGCGCCCGCCGAGGCAGCGTCGGCCCAGGTAGCGCCCGCCGAGGCAGCGTCGGCCCAGGTAGCGCCCGCCGAGGCAGCGCCCGCCGAGGCAGCGTCGGCCGAGGCAGCGTCGGCCCAGGCGGCGCCGGCCCAGGCGGCGCCGGCCGAGGCCGCGACGCCCGGGGAGACCGTGGTGCCGGCTGCCGCGCCGTCGGCTCCGGCGACCGTGACGCCGGCGGCGACCGGACCCACCACCCCGGCGGGTACGCCGACCGAGGCGGTCCTGGAGTCGGTGGCGGTGAGCGAGGCCGGCCAGGCACCCGCCCCCACGTCGGACCAGCGCGAACCGTCCAGCCAGGCCGAACCGTCCAGCCAGGCCGAAACGGCCAGTTCCGCCGCCGCGTCGGGCCCGATCGGGGCAGCCGGCCGAACCACCCGCGGTACGTCCGCGAAGCAGACCGACGAGCAGGCCGCCTCGGCGGCCGAGGAGGAGAAGTGATGACCCAGCCGAAGACCAACCGCATCCCGGCCCCGCTCTACGCCGCCGCCGGCGCCGGCGAGTTGGCGTACCAGCAGCTGCGCAAGCTGCCGACGGTGGTGTCCGACCTGGGCGGTCGGGTCGCCGCCGAGCTGGGTGGCAAGGCCGTCGTCACCGGATTCGAGCTGCGTGCGAAGGCCACCGAGACGTTCCGGACGGCCAACCAGACCGCCGCCGGTCTCCGCGAGAAGGGCGTCTCCCCGGCCGACCTGGACCGGCTGCGGGAGGCCGTCGACCTGGACCGGCTGCGGGAGACCGTGGACCAGCACCGGCTGCGCGGGATGGCCGAGGTCAACCGGCTGCGACAGTTGGCGGATCCGGACCGGTTGCGTGAGGTGGCGGACCCGGTCCGGCTGCGCGAGGTCGCCGACCTGGACCGGTTGCGGCACGCGGCGGACGTGGACCGGCTGCGCGAGGCGGCCACCCGCAACGCGGCCGTGGCGTTCGTCACCGCCCAGCAGCGGGCGCTGGCCGCGTACGGTGCGCTGGTCGCCCGGGGTGAACGGGTCGTCGGCACCGGCGTGCTGGAGGCCGCCGAGACGGTGAACGCCGACATCGAGGCGACCGAGAGCGCCGTCGACACCAGCGCGACGAAGCCGGCCACCGCGCCGGCTGGGAAGTCCGCGCCAGCCGCCGCGCCGGGCGAGGTGCCCACGCCGGCCGCCGTGGCGGAGGTGGTGGACGCCAAGCCGGCCGCCGCGAAGGCCGGCCGGACCCGGGTCACCACGGCCACCAAGGCCGTGAAAACCAAGTCCGACACCACCAAGTCCGCCACTGCCAAGGCCGACGCCTCGAAGTCCGCCACGACCAAGGCCACGCGGGCCAAGGCCACCACGACCAAGGGCACGACGGAGAGCGGTGGCAAGTCGGCCGGCAGGTCGGCCACCACCGGGACCACCCGGGCGCGGGCTGCCGGTGCGGCGGCCGGGGACACCGCCCCGGCGAAGCCCGCCAAGGGTACGAAGCGGACCCGCCCGGCCGCCGAATAGCAGCGTCACACCGGTGACCCCGGAAGCGTCAGGTGGGACGTTTCCGGGGTCGTCGGCATAAGCTTGCCGGCATGGCCTACGCCGCGCCGATTTTCTTTCTCCACGTCCGCGACGTGATCGAGCTGATCCTGCTCGTCTTCGCGTTGATCGTCCAGGGTGTCGCGTTGGTGCACGCCATCACCCAGCGGTCCGACGCGTTCCCCGCCATCGGCACGCTGCCCAAGGGGGGCTGGATCGCCATCCTGGCGGTCTGCCTGGTGCTGACCCTGCTCGGCTTCGGCCCGATCAGCCTCTTCGGCCTGGTCGGCATCGCGGCGGGCCTCATCTACCTGCTGGACGTCCGGGTCGGGTTGCGCGACCTGAGCGACGGCGGTCGAGGGTCCTGGTGAGAGGTTTCCGCTGGCCGCCTCCGCCCGACGGCGGCCCGCGCCTCGCCGGCCCCGGCCCTGGTGGCCCGCGTACCGGTCGACCCGCCCTGCCCGATCCGGACACCGACCTGGTCACCACGCCACACGGCGTACGCCTGGAGCAGTTGACCACCGGCACCGGCACGCCGGTCACCGTCTTCGCGCACGGGTTGGGCAACGGCATCGCCACCACCCGGCCGTTCGGCAGCGGGGTGACCGGTCGCCGGATCTTCTTCCAGTTCCGGGGACACGGCCGTTCCGACGCGCCGCCGGGCACCTGGACGTACCACGATCTGGCCCGGGACCTGCGCGCGATCGCCGACCTGGGCGGCGCGACGCGGGCGTTCGGGGCGAGCCTGGGCGCGGGAGCGCTCTGCCGGCTGCTGGCCGAGAGCCCGCAGCGCTTCGACCGGCTGGTCCTCTTCCTGCCCGCGGCCCTCGACCAGCCGCGCGGCGCGGTGGCCCGGGAACGGATCACCGACCTGCTCGACGCGGTCGCCAGCGGGGACGCCTCGGTGGTCGCCGAGGTGGTCTCGGTCGAGCTGCCGCCGGCGGTGCGTAACACCCCGGCCGGCTGGTCGTACCTGCGTCAACGCCTCGACCACCTGCTGCGCGACGGTCTCGCGCCGGGCCTGGCCACCCTCGCCGACCAGGTGCCCCTGCCCGACCGGGCGGCGCTGTCGGCGGTCACCGCGCCGGCGCTGGTGATCGGCTGCGCCGGTGACGACCTGCACCCGGTGCCGGTCGCCGAGGAGCTGGCCGCCGCCCTGCCCGGCGCCGAGCTGCACGTGTACGACCGACCGGGGGTGCTCTGGTCCGAACGTGCCGACCTGCGCGCCAGGATCTCCGAATTTCTCAACGAGGCCGCGCACAAAGACTGACGTGGTCTGTCAGGTACCCCTGGCATCGTCGCCGGTATGACAGCACAACCACTCACCGGTGCCGTGGCCCTGGTCGCCGGGGCGACCCGGGGCGCCGGCCGACAGATCGCGGTTCAGCTCGGGGCGGCCGGCGCCACCGTCTACGCCACCGGACGCAGCAGCCGGGCCGGCCGTTCCGAGCTGAACCGGCCGGAGACCATCGAGGAGACCGCCGAACTGGTCACCGCCGCCGGCGGCACCGGCATCGCCGTCGTGGTCGACCACCTGGAGCCCGACCAGGTACGCGCCCTGGTCGAGCGGATCGACGCCGAACAGGGCCGGCTCGACGTCCTGGTAAACGACATCTGGGGGGCCGACCCGCTGATCACCTGGGAGCGGCCGGTCTGGGAACAGCCACTCGACGCCGGCCTGCGCACCCTCCGGCTGGCCGTCGACACCCACCTGATCACCAGCCACTTCGCGTTGCCCCTGCTGATCCGCAACCCGGGCGGAATGTTGGTGGAGATCGGCGACGGCACCACCGAGTACAACGAGGCCAACTACCGCCTCTCGGTCTTCTACGACCTGGCCAAGACGTCGGTGAACCGGCTCGCGTTCGCCCAGGCCAAGGAGCTGGAGCCGCACGGCTGCACCGCCGTGGCGGTCACCCCCGGCTGGCTACGGTCTGAGGCGATGCTCGACCACTTCGGTGTCACCGAGAGCAACTGGCGGGACGCCGCCGCCAGGGAGCCGCACTTCGTCATCTCGGAGAGCCCCGCCTTCGTCGGCCGGGCGGTGGCCGCCCTCGCCGCCGACCCCGACCGGGCCCGGTGGAACGGGCGGTCCACGTCCAGCGGCGAGCTGGCCAAGGTGTACGGCTTCACCGACCTCGACGGCAGCCGCCCCGACGCCTGGCGCTACATGCTGGAGGTCCAGGAGCCCGGCCACCCCGCCAACCCCACCGGCTACCGGTAAGGAAGGGCCCCCTGTTAACGCTTTCGGTATAGAAGGGGCCCCTTCTAACCTCCGCAGTGCCGCGCACTACCGCCGGGTGCTCAGCGCCGCGCGCTACTGCCGGGTGCATAGTGCCGCGCGCTACCGCCGGTGCGTAGTGCCGCGGGCTACTGCCGCTCCGTAAGCCGCGCTTCAAACTCCGTACAGTCGTGCTGACCGGTGGGCCGCGTCGGCGAACAGGTCGCGCAACTCGGGCGGGTCCAGCACCTCCACCTCCGGGCCCAGGCCCAACAACTGGTGGTACGCCACCTCCACGGACTCGACGGGCAGCCGCAGCACCGCCCAGCCCTGCCCGTCGGGCCCGTCGGCGGCGGCGACCGCCTCGGCGAAGACGAACGGGGCGTCCACCAGGTGGTGCAGCATCCGTACGCCGGTCGGGCTGACCCGTAGGGTGACCCGTTCGGACAGCATCTGCCGCAGGAACCCGGCGGCTCGCTCCCGCCAGTGCGCGCCCAGGTCGAACCCCTCGTCCCGGTCGAACGTCTCCGCACCCACCTCGACGTCGGTCACCCGGTCCACCCGGTACGTCCGCAGCGCCGTGCCGACCCGCCCGACGAGGTACCAGATCCCGCCCTTGAGCACCAGGCCGTACGGCTGCACGCTGCGGAGCACCTCCCGGTCGCCGCGCCGGTAGCGCAGCGCGACGATCCGGTCCTGCCAGACCGCCCGCGCCAGCTCGGTCAACCACGGTGGTGCGGCGGACTCCCGGAACCAGCCCGGTACGTCGAGGTGAAAACGTTGACCGGTACGGGCCGGAGCGTCGCGCAGGGTGGGCGGAAGCGCCGCGAGCAGCTTCAACTCGGCGGCGGCAACCGCCTCGGCGAGCCCCATCTCGCTGACCGGCCCCGTCAGCCCGGCCAGGAAAAGCGCCTCCGCCTCGTCCCGGCTGAGCCCGGTCAGCCGGGTGCGGTACCCGCCGAGCAGCCGGTACCCGCCGGAGGGCCCCCGGTCGGCGTAGACCGGCACCCCGGCCGCGGAGAGCGCCAACACGTCCCGGTACACGGTCCGCTCGGAGACCTCCAGCTCCTCGGCCAGTTCGGCGGCGGTCATCGTCTCCCGCGCCTGCAACAGCAACACCATCGAGATCAACCTGGCCGCCCGCACCCACCCATTGTGAAGGAAGGGCCCCTTGTTAACGGGCGGTCGTGAGAGGGGTGCCCCGCTCTACCGAATGCGTTAACAAGGGGCCCTTCCTTACCAGGAGCGGGGGGTTAGGAGGCGGCGGTCGTAGGCGGCGGCGACTGCGGCGGCCCGGTCGTTGACGCCGAGTTTGGCGTAGACGTGCAGCAGGTGGGTCTTGACCGTGGCCTCGCTGATGAACAGTCGGGCGGCGGCCTCCCGGTTCGACGAGCCCCGGGCCACCAGGGTCAGCACCTCCAGTTCCCGTTGGCTCAGTGGCTCGGCGGCCGGGGCGCGCAGGTGGCCCATGAGCCGTCCGGCGACGGTGGGGGAGAGCACCGACTCGCCCCGGGCCGCCGCCCGTACCGCCCGGACCAGCTCGTCCCGGGGCGCGTCCTTGAGCAGGTACCCGGTGGCCCCGGCCTCGATCGCCGGCAGCACGTCGGCGTCGGTGTCGTACGTGGTCAGCACGAGTACCCGGACCGTCGGCGCGGACCGGGCCAGCCGGCCGATCGCGGTGACTCCGTCCATGCCCGGCATCCGCAGGTCCATCAGGACCACGTCCGGGTGGTACGTGGCGGCCAGGGCGAGCGCCTCGGCACCGTCCCGGGCCTCGCCGACGACCTCGAACCCCGGGTCGCCGGCGAACATGCCGCGCAGGCCGTCCCGGACCACCGGATGGTCGTCGACGATCAGCAGGCGTACCGGATCCGGCCCGGCACCACCACCGGAGCCGGCACCCGTCCCACCGTCCCCGGCCGGGCGGCCGGGACTCGTCCCACCGTCCCCGGCCGGGCGGCCGGGACCCGTCCCACCGTCCCCGGCCGGGCCGCCGGGACCCGCCTGCCGGTCCCCGGCCGGGCCGCCGGGGATCATCCGACCGCGCCTGGTAGAGCGGGCACGCTGGCCGAGACGGCGGTCCCGACGCCCGGCTCGGACTCGACGGCCAGCCGGCCACCCACCCCGGTCACCCGTTGCCGCATGGCGGCCAGCCCGAAGCCACCGTCCGCCGTGGTCCGATCGCCGTCGTCGTCGAAGCCCTTGCCGTCGTCGCGTACGTCCAGGGTCACCTCGTCGGCCATGTACGACAGGGTGAGCCGGACCCGGGTCGGATCGGCGTGCCGGGCGGCGTTGGCCAGCGCCTCCTGGGCGGCCCGCAGCAGGGTCACCTCGACCTCCGGGTGCAGGGGGCGGGGCGTACCGGTGGTGTGCACCTCACCGGGCACCTCGTTGATCGTCGACCAGCGGCGTACCAGGTCGGTCAGGACCTCGGGGAGCCGGGCCGTCTCCAGCGGTTCGGGGCGTACCGCCCGGACCGAGCGGCGGGCCTCGGTGAGGCTCTCCCGGGCCAGCGCGACCGCGGTGTCCACGTGCCGCTGCCAGTCGGCGGGCCGGTCCCGGGCCTGGCCGGCGGCGGCCAGCTGGGTGATGATACCGGTGAGCCCCTGGGCCAGGGTGTCGTGGATCTCCCGGGCCATCCGCTGCCGTTCGTCCAGCACGCCGGCCTCCCGGGCCTGGGTGAGCAGCTGGGCGTGCAGCCCCTCGTTCTCCCGCATGGTCTCGGCCAGCCGGTGGTTCGCCTCGGCGAGTTCCTCGACCAGCTTCTTGCGTAGGGCGTGCTGCCGGTCGTTGAGCGTGCTGAACCAGGTGACCCCGCCGGCCACCCCCACGTTGAACAGCACCAGCACCGCCCAGAGCAGCCAGTGTGCCAGGGAGTCGGGTGGGCCGGCGCTCTGCGCGGTGGCGACCAGCACCGCGCAGGCGCCGACCCCGGCGAGCCGCCACCGGCCGCGTAGCGCCAGGCCGGCGTGCAGGAAACCGGCCCAGGCGAAGAAGCCGTACCAGGGACTGGCGACGATCAGCACGGCGGCGAACGCGAGCAGCCCGAGGTAGTACCCGGCCATCAGCCGGCGCCGCTGCCGCCAGCCGGGATGCAGGTCGACGAACCAGCCGACCCAGCCGGCGGCCACCAGGGCGACGGGCAGCGACACGGTCAGCGGGAGGCTGCCGGGGGCCGCCGCGAAGATGCTCAACACCGACCCCAGGACCAGTCCCGCGTACGGCACCACGCGGTGCAGTCGGGCCTCGTGGGCCTGCCACGCGGCGAGCCCGGCGACCTGCTCGGCGGCGCTGGTCACGTCCGGCTCACTCCCAGCGGAACAGCTTGGCGGCGACCGTGCCGGCGAGCACGGCGATGACCGCCATTATGACCAGCGGCAACGGCTGTGGGGCGGTCCCGGTCCAGGAGTCCAGCAGCGCCTGCACGCCCGGGGGCGTCCACTCGCCGACGGTGGCCAGGAAGTCGGGCAGCAGGAACCGGGGCAGGTAGACCCCACCGAAGAACATCACCACCATGAACAGCGGTACGGCCATGGCCTGCGCCGCCCGGGTCGTCCGGGCCAGCGCCGCGACGAGCAGCCCCAGCGCCAGCAGTGCCGCCGTACCCACCACGAGGGCGACGGCGAAGCCGAACGGATGCTTCGGCAGCGGCACCCCGAAGGCGAGTCGGGCGACCACCACCAGCAGCACCGCGCTGGCCAGGATCGCCACCAGGGTGACCACCAGGTGGGCGGCGAGCAGCGCCGCCGGGCTGGCCGGCGTGGTCGCCAGCCGACGCAGCACCCCGCGCTCCCGGTAGGTGGCCAGGATGGTCGGCAGGCCGTTCACCGCCGCCACCGCCAGGGTGATCACCAGCAGCGACGGGGCGAAGTAGGTGACGAACGACTGTCCGTCGAAGTCCGGGTTCGGTTCCCGGGTCGCGGGGATCAACCCGAGGACGACCAGGACCAGGACCGGGATGCCGACCACGGCCAACACCGTCGGTACGTCCCGCAGGTAGAGCTTCGTCTCGGTCTTGAGGATCTGCCGGAAGGCGGACACGGTGCCTCTCCTCACTCGGCCGGGCGGTGCCCGGTCAGCTCGACGAAGGCGTCGTCGAGGGTGGACTGTTCCAGCCGCAGGTCGGCGGCGACGATCTGGTTACGGGCCAGCACCGAGGTGACCGCGTGCAGCAGGTCACCGGTGCCGGTCACCAGTAGGTGCGCCCCGCTGTGCCGTACCGAGGCGACCTCGGGCAGGGCGGTGAGCAGCCGGTCGTCCACCGGCGCCGACGGCCGGAACCGGACCCGCTGCTCCGGGGCCACCGCCGAGACCAGGCGGGCCGGGGTGTCCAGCGCCACCACCCGGCCACCGTCGATGACCGCCACCCGGTCGCAGAGCCGTTCCGCCTCGGCCATGAAGTGGGTGACCAGGACGATCGTCACGCCCCGGTCCCGGATCCGTTCGATCAGCTCCCAGGTCTCCCGGCGGGCCTGCGGGTCCAGCCCGGTGGTCAGCTCGTCCAGGATGGCGATCTGCGGGTTACCGACCAGCGCCAGCGCGATGGAGAGCCGCTGCTTCTGCCCGCCGGAGAGACTCTTGTACGGGGTGTTCCGCTTCGCGCCGAGCCCCAACTCCTCGATCAACTGCTCCGGGTCGGCCGGGTCGCGGTAGAACGACGCGTACATCCGGAGGGCCTCGGCGACCCGGAGCCGGTCGGGCAGTTGGCTCTCCTGCAACTGGACCCCGACCACCTGCCGGAGCCGGGCCGCGTCCCGGCGGGGGTCGGCCCCCAGGACCGACACCCCGCCCCCGTCCGGTACGCGCAGGCCGGCGACACACTCCACGGTGGTGGTCTTGCCGGCCCCGTTCGGACCGAGTACGCCGAAGATCTCCCCGGCGTCCACCGTGAACGAGACGTCCCGCACCGCCACCAGATCGCCGTACCGTTTGTGTAGGTCCGTCACCTCGATGACCGGTGCCATGCCGCCTCCCCGCGCTTGTCGTCGTACCTGGGGAAAGCCTGCCGGGCGCGGCGGCCGGGCGGATCGACCAGCCGGCGGGACCCGCCACCGCCCGGGGTGGAGCGATCCGGTCAACCAACTGGTTGATGCCGCAGCCGCCCGGCGGGTGCGGGCGGTCGGCCCGTGGGTCGGTCGGGTCGGCGGCGGTGGTGGCCGGGGGGAACTAGGCTCCCCCCTCGTGAACGCACCCAGGATCACCGCGCCGGTCACCGGCGCCGTCGGCCGGTTCTTCGCCGGGGCCGGCCTGCTGCTGCGCGGGCTCGGCCTCTACGTCCGCAGCCCCGGCCTGATGCTGCTCGGCGTCATCCCGGCGTTGATCACCGCCGTCCTCTTCGGCCTGGCCTTCTTCGCGCTCATCTACTTCGTCGACGACTGGACGGCGGCGGTCACCCCGTTCGCCGACGACTGGTCGGCGACCGCCCGGCGGTTGACCCGGGTGATCGCCGGACTGGCCCTGCTGGGGCTCGCCGGCATGGTCGGGGTGCTCGGTTTCACCGCGGTCACCCTGGTCGTCGGCGACCCGTTCTACGAGAAGATCTCCGAACGGGTGGAGCAGCGCTGCGGCGGCACCCCGGACGCGGTGGAGGTGCCGTTCTGGGCCTCACTGCGGCGCAGCACCGCCGACTCGCTGCGGCTGCTGGCGATCTCGGTACCGATCGGTATCGCGCTCTTCGCCGCCGGGTTCATCCCGGTGCTTGGGCAGACCGTGGTACCGGTCGTCGGGGCCACCATCGGTGGTTGGCTGCTCGCCACCGAGCTGGTCGGGGCGCCCTTCTACCGCCGGGGCAAGGGACTGGCGCAGCGTCGGGCGGCGCTCAAGGCGGACCGGCCCACCGCGCTCGGCTTCGGGGTGGCGGTCTTCCTCTGTTTCCTGATCCCGCTCGGCGCGGTCCTGATCATGCCGGCGGCGGTGGCCGGCGCGGCGCTGCTGGCCCGCCGGAGTCTCGGCCAACCGACCGTGCTGAGCCGGGGCGGGCAGCGGTCAGTCGAGCCGTCGTAGACAGGACCACTGGCTGCCCACCGCCCGGTAACCGACCCGGGTGTTGACCGCCAGCATCGGCGCGTTGGCCTCGTCGTTGGCGGTGTACGCGATCCGGACGCCGGCGTGGGCCGCCCGGTGCAGCGCCGCCTGCTTGACCAGCCGGGCCAGCCCACGCCCCCGGTACCGGGGAACCGTGGCGGTGTAGTCCGACCACATCCGGTCGCCGTCGACCTGCACCAGGCTGTACGCGGCGACCCCGCCGTCGACCCAGGCGACCGTGCTGCTGTCGTGGTCCAGCCCGGGATCGTCCCAGACGTCGTACCGCCAGAACTCGTACGTCAACGTGTCGGCCGGTACGTCGTCGGGCACGTCGGCGACCGTCGCCGCCTCGGCCCGGTACACCTGCCCGGGGTCGACGTCGGCCAGCCGGAGCAGGCGTACCCCGGTCGGGGCGACCGGCGACGGCGGTGCGGGTCGCAGGTCGAGCGCGGAGTACCGCTGCTCGCGACCGGGGTCGAAGCCATGCCGCCGGGCGAACGGCAGCGAGTCGGGCAGCACCCGGGCCCGGACCGTGCGCACGCCCAACGCGGTGAGGTGGCCCAGGGCCCGCCCCAGCAGTGCGCCGCCGATGCCCCGGCCCCGTCGCTCCGGGTGCACGTGCAGGGTGGACACCTCGCCGGTGTCACCGCGGGCGGTACGCCCGTTGCGGTACGCCGACACCCATCCGACGACCTCCCCGTCCACCTCGGCGACCAGGGCGGCCAGCTGCTCACCGGGCGGCGGATCGACGATCGTACGCCGGGTAGTCGCGACCCCGCGTACCAGGAAGGGGTAGACCCGGGCCCGCAACGCCACGACCGCCGGTGCGTCGTCGGCCCGGGCGACCCGGACCAGTACGTCAGGCCGGTCGGTGGTCGTCATGGCAGCGTCCCTGTCGGTCGGGTCAGGGCCTCGCCGGGACCGCGGCGACCGCCTCGACCTCGACGAGCTGGTCCGGATAGCCCAGCACGGTCACCCCGAGCAGGGTGCTGGGCGGATCGTGGTCCCCGAAGGCGTCCCGGACCACCCGCCAGACCGACACCAGGTCGGCCTGCCGGCTCGACGCCACGTACACGGTGGTCTTGACCACGTCGGTGAGCCGGGCGTCGGCCGCCGCCAGGGCGGTCACCAGGTTCGCCATGACCTGCCGGGCCTGGCCGACCGGGTCGCCGGGGGCGACGACACCCCCGGTGGAGTCGAGGGGGCAGGCACCGGCGGTGAACACCAGCCGGGATCCCGGGGCGACGGTGGCCAGGTAGGCGTACTGGGCGGTGTCGCTCAGTTCGGGTACGCGCAGCAGCGAGACGGCATCCGGCACCCCGGCAGGCTAACCGCGACCACCACCCACCCGCGCCCCGTTTCCCGCGCCCCGTTTCCCGCGCCTGTTTCCCGCGCCCTGTTTCCCGCGACCCGTTTCCCGCGCGGCGCCCGCGCGCTCCCCGCGGTGTCCGCCCGCGCGCGCTCCCTGTGGTGTCCGCCCGCCCGCCCGCTCCGCGCGGTGCCCGCTGCCGGAGGTGAGAAGGGGACCCCGCTATACCGAAAGCGTTAACAGGGGGCCCTTCCTTACGTGGAGGCGCGGGGGATGAGGGTGGTGGGGAGGATGGTGGCCTGGTCGATCTGTTCGCCGGCGGCCAGGCGGAGCAGGAGGCGGGTCATCACCCGGCCGATCTGCCGGATCGGCTGCCGGACGGTGGTCAGCGGCGGTT
This sequence comes from Micromonospora sp. WMMA1923, assembly GCF_049179195.1. Classification (NCBI taxonomy): domain Bacteria; kingdom Bacillati; phylum Actinomycetota; class Actinomycetes; order Micromonosporales; family Micromonosporaceae; genus Micromonospora; species Micromonospora sp. WMMA1923. The sequence continues at coordinate 5,081,684 of NZ_JBMHLZ010000001.1, read as the reverse complement.
CGGTGTAGGCGGCGGAGGAGATGTCGTCGAAGCCGACCACCGCCACGTCCTGCGGCACCTGCCGCCCGCTGTCCCGCAGGGTGCGCAGGGCGGCGTGCGCCATCAGGTCGGAGGCGGCGAAGACGGCGTCCAGGTCGGGTCGCCGGTCGAGCAGTTCCCGCATGGCCGCCGCCCCGGAGTCCCGGGTGAAGTCGCCGTAGGCGACCAGCGTCGGCAGCCCGGCGGCGGCGAGTGCGTCCCGGTACCCGGTGAGGCGTTCGATGCCGGCGACCATGTCCTGCGGCCCGGCGATGGTGGCGATGCGCCGCCGGCCGGAGTCGATCAGGTGGGCCACCGCGCGGGCCACCCCGCCCGCGTGGTCCACGTCCACGTACGGCACCGACTGCTCGCCGAGCGGACGGCCGCTGCACACCGTCGGGATACCGAGGGCGGCCAGGGTGCCGGGCAGCGGGTCGGCACCGTGCAGCGAGGCGAAGAGGACCCCGTCGACGTGCCTACCGGTGGTGTAACGCCGTACCCGGGCGTGCCCGGCCGGTGAGCCGGCGAGCATCAGCACGAGCTGCTTGTCGGCGGCCTCCAGTTCCTGGCTGACCCCGTGGATGATGCCGGGGAAGACCTGGTCGTCGGAGAAGACCCGGGTGGCCGCCTCCGGCATCACCAGGGCGATCGAGTCGGTCCGGTGGGTGACCAGGCTCCGGGCGGCCAGGTTCGGGGCGTACCCCAGCTCGGCGACGGCCCGCCGGACCGCCTCCTGGATCGGCCCGGCGACCGTGGTCGAGCCGTTGACCACCCGCGACACGGTGGCCCGGGAGACCCCGGCTCGCCGGGCCACCTCCTCCAACGTGGGACGTTGCGCCATGGTCGTCGATGATCCCAGCCCGGCTCACCGCCCGGTGCGGGAGATCACCCCTTGGTACCGGCGGTCACCCGGTACGCAGACCGGGCAGCAGGCTGGGGTCGCCGGTCACGGACAGGGTGTCGAAGGCGATCCGGCCCCAGAGGGCCAGCAGCAGGTCGCTGGCGGTGCCGGAGACCTGCACCCGGGCGTGGTGGTCGTCGTGGTCGAGGATCGTGTCGGTGTCCAGCAGGGCCACCCCCTCGCCGCGCAGCCGCAGGTACCACTCCTGGGCGGCGTCGGTGGCGGTCAGCTGGACCACCCCGCGCCACTGGCCGGTCTTCGCCCGGCGGCCGGCCGGCAGCCAGGTGTCCAGCACCTCGCTGACCCCGTCGGCGGCGAGCTTCGCCTCGACCGGGTCACCGGCGGCGATGGCGAGCTGGGCGTCCCAGCGGTGCACCGCCGTCTCGTGGGCCATCCGGCGGGGCCAGAAGCCGGCCTTCTTGGGCTGCGGGGCCCAGTTCCAGGCGGGGGCCTCCGGGTCGAGGCCGTCGAAGAGGGTCATCAGCTGGTCGTACGACTGCTGCCAGAGCTGCAGCGCGCTGGTGCCCGGCGGCAGTTCGGTCTCCTCGCGGCGCGGCGGCGCGGCGGTGGCACCGGAGCCGGCGAAGGAGTGCACCCACCGGTAGAGCCCGGCGAGGTGCAGGGTGAGGTCGTTCACCGTCCAGCCGGGGCAGGACAGGACCGGTGTCTCAGGGGGTGCTTCCGCCACGGCGGCGGCGAACGCGGGGCCCTCGGCCCGCAGCGCGCCGATCCAGAAGTCCTTCGTGCCGTGCAGTCTGCTCATGCGTCCTCCTGGGCGACCGGGCCACCAGTGGGTGCCACGGGTCCTCTTCAGCCTAGGGTGAAAGGCGTGTCCGACGTTAGTGCCCAGCCGACCCCTGAAATCCAACCTGCCGACGCGTGTTCGTTGGCGAAATTCACCACGTTGTGCCTCGGCGGAGCGGCGGCTCGTATCGAGACCGCCACCAGCTCCGGTGAAATCGTACAAAAAGTACGAGAAGCGCAGGCGCGGGACGAGCCGGTCCTCATTCTCGCGGGCGGCAGCAACGTGGTGATCGGTGACGAGGGCTTCCCCGGCACCGTCGTCCTGGTCCGCTCCCGGGGGTTGCGGGTGGTCGCCGAGGACCCCGAGACCGTCACCGTACGGGTCGAGGCGGGCGAGCCCTGGGACGAGCTGGTCGCCGCGACTCTCGCCAACGGCTGGTCCGGACTGGAGTGCCTCTCCGGGATCCCCGGCTCCACCGGGGCCACCCCGATCCAGAACGTCGGCGCGTACGGCCAGGAGGTGGCCGAGACGATCACCGGCGTCCAGGTGTACGATCGCCACACCGGCGAGCTGGGCCGGATCGCCGCCGCGGACTGCGGGTTCGCGTACCGGTCCAGCATCTTCAAGTACAGCGACCGCTGGGCGGTGCTCTCGGTCGACTTCCGGCTGACCCGCTCACCGCTGTCCGGCCCGGTCCGCTACGCCGAGCTGGCCCGGTCCCTCGGGGTCGAGGTGGGTCAGCGGGTGCCACTGGCCGACGCGCGGGCCACCGTGCTGCGGCTGCGCGCCGGTAAGGGCATGGTGCTCGACCCGAGCGACCCGGACACCCGTTCGGTCGGCTCGTTCTTCACCAACCCGGTCCTCGACCAGGCCGCGTACCAGCTGTTCCGGGCGCGTGCGGCGGAGTTCGGCGAGCCGCCGGCGTGGCCGGGCACCGGGGACGTCGTCAAGATCAGCGCGGCCTGGCTGATCGACAAGGCCGGGTTCGCCAAGGGGCACCCGGGTCCGGCGGGGGTGGCCATCTCCACCAAGCACACCCTCGCGCTCACCAACCGCAGCGGCACCGCCCGTACCGCCGACCTGGTCACCCTGGCCCGCCGGATCCGCGACGGCGTGCACGAGCGGTTCGGCGTCACCCTGCACCCCGAGCCGGTCCTGATCAACTGCACCGTCTGACCCCGGCCTGACCGTCTGGCCCCGGCCTACGGGTTCGGGGCGACGGTGTGCCAGGGGACGGTGATCTCCCCGAGGCGCCAGCGGCGCGGGCGGTCCAGCACCGGCCAGCCGGCCGCCCGGACCGTACCGACCGTGGCCGACCAGCGTTGCCGGGGGCCGTACGGGGCGTACCCGGCAGTGGCCCGCCAGGCCTCCTCCATGGCCCGGAGCAGGTCGTGTACGCGTTCACCGGGCACGTTGCGGTGGATCAACGCCTTGGGTAGGCGTTCGGCGAACCGGGCCGGCGACTCCAGGGTGTCGAGGCGGGCGGCCAGGGTCAGCGTGCGTGGGCCGGTGGCGTCGATCAGCAGCCAACCGCCGAGCCGGCCCAGCTCGTCGCAGGTGCCCTCGACGAGTCGACCACCGGGGGCCAGTGCCCGGGTCATCGTCTGCCAGGCGGCGGGAACCTCGCTCTCGTCGTACTGGCGGAGCACGTTGAACGCGCGGACCAGGCAGGGGCGCAACCCGGCCAGCTCGAAGCCGCCCCGGGCGAAGGTCAACCCGGGTGGCTCGGCGGCCGGTTCGGCGGCGGCCACCCGTACCGGATCGATCTCCAGGCCGACCAGTCGCACGTCGGCGCGGACCCGCGCGGCGAGCCGGGCGCGCAGCTCGACGGCGGTGGTCGGGGTGGCGCCGTAACCGAGGTCGACCACCAGCGGGTCGGCGGCCGAGGCCACGACGTCACCACAGCTCTCGACGATCCAGTTGTCCACCCGGCGCAGCCGGTTCGGGTTGGTCGTCCCCCGGGTCACCACCCCAACGGGGCTCTGTCGGGTCAACGCGGGCACCTCAGATCCGGTGCACCTTGTGCTGGGCGGCCTGGGCCAGCGGGCGGACCACCAGCCGGTCCACGTTGACGTGCTGTGGCCGGGTCGCGCACCAGGCGATGCAGTCGGCGACGTCGTCGGCGACCAGCGGGTCGGGCACCCCGGCGTAGACGGCGTCGGCCCGCTCGGTGTCGCCGTCGAACCGGTGCAGGCTGAACTCGTCGGTACGGACCATGCCCGGGTCGATCTCGATCACCCGGAGCGGCCGGCCGGACAGCTCCAGCCGGAGCGTGCCGGCCACCGCCGTCTGGGCGTGCTTGGCCGCGCTGTAGCCGCCGCCGCCCTCGTACACGGTGAAGCCGGCGGTGGAACTGACGATCACGATGGTGCCGGCGCCGGAGGCCTCCAGCGCGGGCAGCAGCGCCTGGGTGACCCGCAGCGTGCCGAGCACGTTGGTGTCGTACATCCACTGCCAGTCGCCGACCGAGCCGGACTCGACCGGGTCGAGACCGCGTGCCCCGCCGGCGTTGTTTACCAGCAGGGTCACCGGGCCCGGCGCCGCGGTGGCGGCCGTAGCCAGTGCGGCCACCGATTCGTCGGAGGTGACGTCGCAGGCCACGGCGGTCGCCGCGCCACCGGCCTCGACGATGCCGGCGACCAGTTGCGCCAACCGGTCGGTACGCCGGGCGGCGGCGAGCACGTGGAAGCCCTCGGTGGCGAGCCGACGGGCGGTGGCGGCGCCGATCCCGCTGGAGGCTCCGGTGACGATCGCGACGGGGGTCATCCGGCCATTCTGCTCGGTGCCGCCGGAATCCACCGCCGGGCGGGGTGCGCCGGTCGATGAGGTCCGTCACGCCTGGCGGTGGCCCCGACGCATCACCGGCACCGGACCGGGAAGATGAAGGTGAGCGCGGACGTTGTCCGAAAAGCGCCGGTCGACGCGGACGGCATGAAACCGTGACAAAAGGAGCGGACATGGCGGAGACGCACACCGGCGTCGGGCGTCAGCGAGGTGCCCGACCGTGGCCCCGGCCTCGACGGATCGCCACCATCTCGCTGCACACCTCACCGTTGCACCAACCCGGCACCGGTGACGCCGGCGGAATGAACGTCTACGTGCTGGAGATCGCCCGCCGCCTGGCCGAGGCCGACGTCGAGGTGGAGATCTTCACCCGGGCGACCTCCGGCGACCTGCCCCCGGTGGTCGAGGTCGCACCGGGGGTGCAGGTCCGGCACGTGATGTCGGGCCCGCTGGAGGGGCTGACCAAGGAGGAGCTGCCCGGCCAGCTCTGCGCCTTCACCGCCGGGGTGCTGCGGGCCGAGGCGGCCCGCCCGCCCGGCCACTACGACCTGATCCACTCGCACTACTGGCTCTCCGGCCAGGTCGGCTGGCTGGCCAAGGAGCGCTGGGGGGTGCCGCTGGTGCACACCGCGCACACCCTGGCCAAGGTCAAGAACTCCCGGTTGGCCATCGGGGACCGCCCCGAGCCCAAGGCCCGGGTGATCGGCGAGGAGCAGGTCGTCGCCGAGGCCGACCGGTTGGTCGCCAACACCCGGGTCGAGGCAGGTGACCTGATCGCCTGCTACGACGCCGACCCCGACCGGGTGGTCGTGGTCCAGCCCGGCGTCGATCTGGACCGGTTCCGCCCACCGGCGGTCGGTCGCGCCGCGGGCCGGGCCGCCGCCCGCCGCCGGCTCGGCCTGCCGGAACAGGGCCACGTGGTGGCGTTCGTCGGGCGGATCCAGCCCCTGAAGGCCCCGGACGTGCTGATCCGGGCGGCTGCGGCGCTGCGGGACCGCGACCCGCTCCTCGCCGACCAGCTCACCGTGCTGATCGTGGGTGGCCCGAGCGGCAGCGGCCTGGACCGGCCGACCGCCCTGATCGAACTGGCCGCGTCCCTCGGCATCAGCGCGCGGGTGCGCTTCCTGCCGCCGCAGACCGGTGACGGGCTGCCCGCCGTGTACCGGGCCGCCGACCTGGTCGCCGTGCCCTCGTACAACGAGTCGTTCGGCCTGGTCGCCCTGGAGGCCCAGGCCTGCGGTACGCCGGTGCTCGCCGCCGCCGTCGGCGGACTGGTCACCGCGGTCCGGGACCAGGTCAGCGGGGTGCTCATCGACGGACACGACCCGGTCGACTGGGCCCGTACGCTCGGCCGGCTACTGCCGGACGTCTCCCGCCTGGACACCCTCTCCCGGGGGGCCGCCCGGCACGCCCGCAACTTCTCCTGGCACCACACCGCCGCCGGGTTGCTCCAGGTCTACGGCGAGACGATCGTCGAGCACCGGGCCCGACGGGCCGCCCGACTGGCCGGCGACCCCGCCCTCGCCTGCTCCTGGTGACCCGGCGGTCGGTCGTACAGTGGGGCCGATGAGCGCGAAGAGCGACGTTGCCGCCCTGATCGAATCGGTCTGTACCGAGCGGGAGCTGGACTGGGAGGCCACCGGCGACGCCACGTACGCGGTCACCCTGCCCGGCACCCACAAGCTCAAGACGATCTGCAACCTGATCGTCGGGGAGCACGCGCTGCGGATCGAGGCGTTCGTCATGCGCCAGCCGGACGAGCGGCGTGAGGAGCTCTGGGCCTGGCTGCTGCAACGCAACTCCCGGATGTACGGGGTCGCCTTCTCCATCGACCGGGTCGGCGACGTCTACCTGACCGGCCGGGTGAACCTGGGCGGGGTGGACGCCGACGAGATGGACCGCCTCCTCGGCTCGGTGCTCACCTACGCCGACGAGTCGTTCGACTCGATGCTGGAGATCGGCTTCGGCACCGCGATCCGGCGGGAGTGGCAGTGGCGGGTCAAGCGGGGCGAGTCCACCGCGAACCTGGCCGCCTTCGCCCACCTCTTCGAGCCCTCCACCGGCGCGGACACCGGTAACTGACGCTCTCCGGGCGGGTTCGACGGGTTGGTCGCGGGTATGCGGCAGCGCGCGGTGTGGCGTGGTTCGCCTCCACCGTGACCCAGTCGGACTGTCGAGGAGCGTGAACACCCATGGCTCAGCGCAACAGCTCAGGTCGCGGTGGGACCGCGACCAGGACGAAACGGCAGGTGGGCAACCGGACACCGGGTACCCCGGAGATCTCCGAGACCGCGATCGCGCGGATGCGGGTCGACGAACTCCGGATCCGGCTCCGCCGACACGGGGTCTCCGGAGTCTCCGGGCTGCGCAAGCCGGAGCTGGTGAAGGCCCTGGCCCGCGCGATGCGTTCGGCGCGCCGGTCCGGCGGTGCCGGGCGCACCAGCACCGGCCCGGCCGGCCGGGCCGCGCGTTCCGGTGCCCGCGCGACGACGGGAGCGAAGTCGACGCGGGCCAAGGCCGCCCCGGCCCGTACCCGCAAGGCCGCCCCGGCCTCGGCCCGCAAGGCGACCTCGGCGTCGGCCCGCAGGGCGGCTCCGGCGTCGGCCCGCAAGGTCGCCTCGGCGTCGGCCCGCAAGGCGACCTCGGCGTCGGCCCGCAAGGCCGCTCCGGCCCGTACCCGCAAGGCGGCTCCGGCGTCGGCCCGCAAGGTCGCTCCGGCGTCGGCCCGCAAGGTCGCCTCGGCCTCGGCCCGCCGGCCGGCTGCGGCCTCGACGACGCGGAAGACGACGGCCGGCAGGTCGGCACCCGCGCGTAGGTCGACGTCGGCCGGCAGAGCGGCCACCGGGTCGGCCAGTGGGATCCGGACCGGGCCGGCGACCTCCCGCTCGGTGCGGTCCTCCCAGCGGATCGGCTCGCCGGCGGACCAGCCGGAGCGTCCCGGTCGGAGCCTGGTCACCACCAACCACGAGGTGATCCGCCGGTGGGCCCGGGCCCGGAGCGCGAAGCCGGCGACCATCGCCGGCACCGAGCGCGCCGGCCGGCCGGGGGTGTTGACCTTCAACTTCCCGGGGTACCGGGAGAGCAGCCGGATCCGCGAGATCACCTGGGACGAGTGGTTCCGCACCTTCGACAGCCGTCGGCTGAACCTGATCTTCCAGGAGCAGTTGCGCGACGGACGGCAGAGCAACTTCTTCCGGACCGAGTCTCCGCAACGTTCCGACGGGTGAGGCGTTTACCTCGGGACGGGCCGGGTATCCGCAGGTCAGCCGGGAAGGGCCCAGGCCGGACGAGGCGGTATGTGATCGGCGAGACAGTCGATCCGGGTTGAATCCGCAAACTGGGCGAACTAACTTTATTGCACCGCGTCCGCTCGGAAACGTTCGGGGGAGCGGCGGATCGAGCAGATCCGCGCACCGAGCGGTACGCGATGGGGCGGGTGGGTCAAACCGTTGGGGGACGGTTCCACCTGTCGGACCGGCGGCGCGAGCGGGCGACGCTTACGGGGGTGAGAGTCGCCCGCCGCCGCCGGGCACAGCGAGGGGTACGACGCCCACCACGGTCACCACCGTGGTGGGCGTCGTCGCGTCCGGTCACCCCGTGTGGTCCGCGTCCGGCACCTTCGCTGTCCACGTGGTGGTCGTCACCCGGCACTGCCCGCATGTCCGTTCCGGCCTTCGGGCAGGATGACCGGCATGACTGCTAGCGAAGGGCCCACCGTCGGGACGCTGGTCCTGCTGCGGCACGGCGAGAGCGACTGGAACGCCAAGAACCTCTTCACCGGCTGGGTCGACGTCGACCTGACCGCCAAGGGGGAGACCGAGGCGCGGCGCGGCGGCGAGCTGCTGCGCGAGCACGACCTGCTGCCGGACGTGGTGCACACCAGCCTGATGCGCCGGGCGATCCGCACCGCCGAGCTGGCGCTCAACGCCGCCGACCGGCACTGGATCGCGGTACGCCGCTCGTGGCGGCTCAACGAGCGCCACTACGGTGCCCTGCAGGGCAAGGACAAGAAGCAGACCCTGGAGGAGTACGGCCAGGAGCAGTTCATGCTCTGGCGCCGGTCGTACGACACCCCGCCGCCACCGATCGACGACAACGACGAGTGGTCGCAGGTCGGCGACCCCCGGTACGCGCTGCTGCCCACCGAGCTGATGCCGCGTACCGAGTGCCTCAAGGACGTCGTCGAGCGGATGCTGCCGTACTGGTACGACTCGATCGTGCCGGACATCCTGGCCGGCCGTACCGTGCTGGTGGCCGCGCACGGCAACTCGCTGCGTGCCCTGGTCAAGCACCTCGACCAGGTCTCCGATGCCGAGATCGCCAAGCTGAACATCCCGACCGGCATCCCGCTGCGCTACGACCTGGACGCGCACCTGCGCCCGATCACGCAGGGCGGCACCTACCTGGACCCGACCGCAGCCAAGGAAGCCGCCGCCGCCGTAGCCAACCAAGGCCGCTGAGGTGTAAGGAAGGGCCCCCTGTTAACGCATTCGGTAGAGAAGGGCACCCTTCTCACCCGGGGCCGTTAACAGGGGGCCCTTCCTTCATGAGGGGGTGGGGTGGCCGGTGATGAGGTACACGACGTGTTCGCCGGCGTTGACCGCGTGGTCGGCGAACCGCTCGTAGAAGCGGCCGAGCAGGGTGGCGTCGATCGCCGTCTCCACCCCGTACGGCCAGTCCGCGCCGAGCACCACCCCGAACAGGCCCTTGTGCAGCTCGTCCATGGCGTCGTCGTCGCGGTCCAGCTCGGCGGCGAGCTCGGCGTCGGGGCTGGCGAGCACCGTGGCGATCTTCTCGGCCATCCGGTCGGCCACCCCGGCCATGTCGGTGAAGACCGGCCGCAGCTCCGCCGGTACGGCCGGTGAGGGGTGCCGGCGCAGCGCGGTCTTGGCCACGTGGTCGGCGAGGTCACCCATGCGTTCCAGGTCGGCGGCGACGTGCAGTGCGGTGATCATGGCGCGCAGGTCGGAGGCGACCGGTGCCTGCCGGGCCAGCAGCTCACAGACCCGTTCCTCGACGTCGCGGTACCGGTGGTCGATGTCGCGGTCCCCGGCGATGACCGCCTCGGCCGCCCGACGGTCGGCGGTCAGCAGGGCCCTGGTGGCCTGCCGCATCGCCGCCCGTACCTCCTGGGCCAGCTCCACCAGCAGCTGGCTGACGGTCTGCAGGTCGGCGTGGAACTCGTTGCGCATGGTCACGTCCCGTGGTCGGTGCCGCCGAGGCCGGGGGCCGGCGCCGGCGGGGGTGGTCGTACAGGTGCGCGACCACGGTAGGTCGGTCACCACGGGTCCCGATGGTGCCCCGATGAACTGTGCGGAGCCGAAGGGTTAACTCTTCCGGAAGTGAGCGTGATTCGTCCCTGCCTGCGGGCCCTCAGGTGAACAATGACCCTACGATCGCCAGGTGGAGTGGGCGGTACCGGTCGCGGTGGCCGTCGGCCTGACGGTCGGCCTGGTCGCCGGGTTGCTGCTGCCCAGGGTGAGGTCGACGCGGCGTGGCCGAGCCGCGTCGGGTGCGACCGTCCGGTCCGGCAGGGATTCGATCTTCGGCAGGGGGAGGCCCACGATCGCCGACGACCACCAGGTCGAGGTCTCCGGACTCGGCCGCAGGACGATCGACTCGCTGCGGGCCGGTGTCGTGGTGCTCGGCCCCGACGACGTACCGGTGCTGGTGAACCCGGCCGCCCGGGCGATGGGTCTGCTGCGCGCGGGTGCCCGGCCCGGCACGATGGCCGCCCATCCGTTGATCCGTACCCTGGCCGGGCAGGTGCGGCGCACGGGCGTGCGGCGCGAGATCGAGCTGGACCTGCCGCGTGGCCGCGCCACCGCCGGCCCGGACCCGCTCGGCGTGCACCTGCGCGCGATGGGCATCGGCGGCGGGTTCGTCGCCGTCGAGGCGGCGGACGTGACCGAGTCGCACCGGCTGGCCCGGGTACGCCGGGACTTCGTGGCCAACGTCAGCCACGAGCTGAAGACGCCGATCGGTGCCCTGCAACTGCTCGCCGAGGCGCTGCTGGACGCCACCGAGCCGGCCGGTGCCGACGTGCCCGACCTGTCCGAGGACCTGGTGGCGGCGCGGCGGTTCGCCGAGCGGATCCAGCACGAGTCGACCCGGCTCGGCCGGCTGGTGCAGGAGCTGCTGGAGCTGACCCGGTTGCAGGGCGCCGAGCCGCAGCCGCCGCCGGAGCCGGTCACCGTGGAGTGGGTGTTCGCCGAGGTGCTGGACCGGACCCGGACCAGCGCCGCCGCCCGCCGGGTGGACGTGCAGGTGGAGGCGGAGCCCGGGTTGACCGTGCACGGCAGTGACACCCAGCTCGCCACGGCGGTGGCCAACCTGGTGGAGAACGCGATCAACTACTCCGCCGAGGAGACCGTCGTACGGGTGGTCGCCTGCGCGGCCGACGACGACATCCGGATCGCGGTGACCGACCAGGGCATCGGCATCGCCCCCAACGACGTCGACCGGATCTTCGAGCGGTTCTACCGCGCCGACCAGGCCCGCTCCCGCTCCACCGGCGGTACCGGGCTCGGGCTGGCCATCGTCAAGCACATCGCCAGCAACCATGGCGGACGGGTCGAGGTGTCCAGCACTCTTGGGGGTGGGTCGACGTTCACCCTCCGGTTGCCCGCCCGCCCCCCGGAGGACCTGGCGGCGACACTTTCGTCGGCTGGGATCGAACCCGGTCCGGCCGAGCTACGGCAGGCCTGACAGCGATGGAGAGGAACACCCTGTGAGCCGCGTTCTGGTCGTCGAGGACGAGGAGTCGTTCTCCGACGCGTTGTCGTACATGCTGCGCAAGGAGGGCTTCGACGTCTCCGTCGCGCCGACGGGCACCTCCGCCCTTACCGAGTTCGACCGGACCGGCGCCGACATCGTGCTGCTGGACCTGATGCTGCCGGAGATGTCCGGCACCGAGGTCTGCCGGCAGCTGCGGCAGCGTTCGCACGTACCGATCATCATGGTCACCGCCCGGGACAGCGAGATCGACAAGGTGGTCGGCCTGGAGATCGGGGCCGACGACTACGTGACCAAGCCGTACTCTCCCCGCGAGCTGGTGGCCCGGATCCGGGCGGTGCTGCGCCGACAGACCAACGAGGGCGGCGAGTCCGGTGCGCCGACGCTGGCCGCCGGCCCGGTACGGATGGACATCGAGCGGCACGTGGTCACCGTCGACGGCGCGGCGGTGCAGCTGCCGTTGAAGGAGTTCGAGCTGCTGGAGCTGCTGCTGCGCAACGCCGGCCGGGTGCTCACCCGGGGGCAGCTGATCGACCGGGTCTGGGGTGCCGACTACGTCGGGGACACCAAGACCCTGGACGTGCACGTCAAGCGACTGCGCTCCAAGATCGAGCCGGAGCCGTCCGCGCCGCGCTACATCGTCACCGTCCGGGGCCTGGGCTACAAGTTCGAGCCGTAGGCCGAGCCACCGGCCGTGGCCTGGGCGAGCTGCCCGGCGCGGTCGCGCCGAGGGCTCAGCCGCCGGCCGGGTGCGGGGCGACCTGGCCCTGCCGGAGCCGGGCGGCGCAGAGCTCGGCGAGCTTCGCGTACGCCGGGGCGCCGATCAGCGCGGTCAGCTCCGGGGCGTACGAGACGTACATCGCCTCGGTGCCCACGTGCGCGTCGGTGGACGAGGTGCACCACCAGTGCAGGTCGTGCCCGCCCGCGCCCCAGCCCCGCCGGTCGAACTCGGCGAGGGTGGTGACCAGCATCTTCGTGTCGTCGGGCCGGGTGTGCCAGTCCTGGTCCCGGCGGACCGGCAGCTGCCAGCAGACGTCGGGCTTGTACTCCAGCGGGTGCACCCCGTCGCGCAACGCCTGGGCGTGCAGGGCGCAGCCGCCACCGGCGGGGAAGCTCGCGTCGTTGTGGAACACGCACGGGCCGTCGGCGCTGCGGGTGGCCGTCCGCCGGGCCGGGGTCGTACCGTCGACTGTGTCGTTCTCGGTCCAGTTCTTGAAGCCGCGGCGGTAGTGCTGCCAGGTCTGCGGGGTGAGCCGCTTGACGGCGGCGCGTACCCGGCGCTCGTCGTCGGAGTCGGTGAAGAACGCGCCGTGCGAACAGCAACCGTCGGCGGCGCGGCCCGCCACGATGCCGTGGCACCCCTGACCGAAGATGCAGGTCCAGCGGGAGAGCAGCCAGGTCAGGTCGGCCCGGACCAGGTGGCTGCCGTCGGCCGGATCGACGAACTCGATCCACTCGCGGGGGAAGTCCAGCCCGACCTCCCGGCTGCGCGGCTCCTGCGGGTCGTCGACCAGCGCCCGGATCTCGATCGTCACCGGACCAGGGTACGCCCGCGCGATCCGGACAGCCGGCGAATAGGGTGCCAGCATGCGACTGGGTGTCCTCGACGTGGGTTCGAACACGGTGCATCTGCTGGTGGTGGATGCCCATCACGGCGCGCACCCCTGGCCGGCGCACTCCGAGAAGGTGGTACTCCGGCTGGCCGAACAGCTCGGCCCCGACGGGGCGCTCACCGAGTTCGGCGCGGAATCCCTGGTCAAGGCGGTTGCGGCGGCCCGTGACTCGGCCACCGCGCTGGGCGCCGGTGAGCTGGTCGCCTTCGCCACCTCCGCCGTCCGGGACGCCACCAACGCCGCCGAGGTGCTCGCCCGGGTCCGGGACACCACCGGCGTACGGCTGGAGGTGCTCGCCGGTGACGACGAGGCGCGGATGACGTTCCTCGCGGTGCGGCGCTGGTTCGGCTGGTCCGCCGGCCGGCTGCTGGTGCTGGACATCGGCGGCGGTTCGCTGGAGATCGCGGCGGGCATCGACGAGGACCCGGACGTGGCCGTGTCGCTGCCGCTGGGCGCGGGCCGGCTGACCCGGGACCGGCTGCGGATCACCCCGGACGCCGCCGCGCCGCCCTCGGCCGAGCAGGTCGAGCAACTCCGGGCGTACGTCGACGACCTGCTCGACCCGGTGGCGACCCGGATGGCCGGGGTGGGCTGGGAGCGGCCGGTGGCCACCTCGAAGACCTTCCGTACCCTGGCCCGGCTCGCCGGCGCGGCCCCCTCCGGCGCGGGCCTCTGGGCCCGGCGCAGCCTGACCCGGACCGGCCTGCGGCAGGTGACGGGTTTCATCCGGCACATCCCACCGGCGCAGCTCAGCGCGTTGGAGGGGGTCAGCGTCGGCCGTTCCCACCAGCTGCTGGCCGGCGCGGTGGTGGCCGAGGCGGTGATGCGCCGGCTCGGCGTGGACGCGGTGGACATCTGCCCGTGGGCGTTGCGCGAGGGCGTGATCCTGCGCCGACTGGACCAACTCGGACCGATGTGACCCTCGGTGGGCGTGGTGCCACAGTTTGTGACCTCTCGTCACGATGTCGCAACGGGCGCGCGTTACCCTCGACGGTGTGACTACCCGCGTCCCGGTGCTGTTGTCCACCTCCTCCGTCTTCCCCGAACGGACCGCTGCGGCCTTCCAACTGGCCGCCGCGCTCGGCTACGACGGCATCGAGGTGATGGTCTGGACAGACGCCGTCAGCCAGGACGCCGGCGCGCTGCGCGGCCTCGCCGACCACTACGGCGTACCGGTGCTCTCCGTCCACGCCCCGTGCCTGCTGGTCACCCAGCGGGTGTGGAGCCCCGACCCGTGGGAGCGGCTGCGCCGCTCGGCCGAGATGGCCGAGACCCTGGGGGCCTCCACCGTCGTGGTGCACCCGCCGTTCAGCTGGCAACGCGAGTACGCCCGCGGGTTCGCCGAGGGCGTCGACCAGATCGCCGGCCGGTACGAGGGGATCCGCTTCGCGGTGGAGAACATGTACCCGGTCCGGATGGCCGGCCGGCAGTTCGTCCCGTACGTCCCCGGCTGGGATCCCACCGAGGTCGGGTACGCCTCGTACACCCTGGACCTGTCGCACTCCGCCGCCGCGCACACCGACGCCCTGGCGATGGCCGACCGGATGGGGGACGGCCTGGCGCACGTACACCTAGGTGACGGCACCGGCGAGGGGCGCGACGAGCACCTGGTGCCCGGACGCGGCAACCAGCCCTGCGCCGAGCTGCTCCGGTCGCTGGCCGGCCGGGGCTTCACCGGCTCGGTAGCGGTCGAGGTCTCCACCCGGGGCGTCCGCAGCCGGGCGGACCGCGAGTCCGACCTGCGGGAGGCGCTGGACTTCGCCCGCGCCAACCTCACCGCCCCGTCCCCCGCCGACGTCTGAGGTTGTGTAAGGAAGGGCCCCCTGTTAACGCTTTCGGTAGAGAGGGGTGCCCTTCTCACCGGCGGGAGGGGCCGTCGGCTCGCGGGAGGGGCCGTCGGCTCGCGGGAGGGGCCGGGTTGATCGGGACCGCAGGGCGTGGCCTTGTGGTTCCCGACCGGGCCGGTCGGGTGGGTCAGCGGGCGGGGGTGAGGGAGTCGGTGGGCTGCTCGCCGACCGCGGCGCGCTTGCGGGCGCGGTGGGCGGCCACGTGGGAGCGGGTGGCGCAGCGCTCCGAGCAGAACCGCCGGCAGCAGTTCGACGAGGTGTCCAGGTAGACGTTGCCGCACCGCTCGTCGGCGCAGACCCCGAACCGGGCGCTGCCGTACTCGCAGAGCCACACCGACAGACCCCACACCGCGCCGGCCAGGTACTCCGCGCTCACCGACGCGCCCCGACCGGTCACGTGCATGTGCCAGTCACTGGAGTCGTGACCGGAGATGCGTGGCTGCACCGGATACGCCGCCAGCAGCGCGTTCAGCTCGGCCACCGCCTCGGCGTCCCGCCCGGCGGTGCCGTACTCGAAGACGTCACGTAATCGCTTCTGGGCCCGCCGGAAGATCGTCAGATCGCGGTCCGCGATTTCGTCACGCATCCAGGCGTTCTCGTCCGGGATCAGACCCCGTACGGTGTCGAGGTCGTCCAGCCGGGCGTTGACCAGGTCAACGCCGGTCCGGGCGTACGCGTCGAAGTTCACCCCCCAACGGTAGACGACGTGCGGAACACCGGCCCGTCGATGTCCGGCGAAGGTAGCGATACGTCGATGTCCGCCCGGTTCTGCCCAGCCTGGCCTGGTCCTGCCCAGCCTGGCCGGGTCCTATGCGGCGTGGTCCGGTCCTACGCGGCGTGGTCCGGTTCTGCCCAGCCTGGCGGGTCCTACGCGGCGTGGTCCGGTCCTGCGCAGCCTGGCGGGTCCTACGCGGCGTGGTCCGGTCCTGCGCGGCGTGGTCCGGTCCTGCGCCCCGCGCCGACGGGCTTGCCGACACGTCCCGGCCGTGACATGGGTCCCCGGCCGGTGAGAGGGGCACCCCGCTCTACCGAAGGCGTTAACAGGGGGCCCTTCCTTACAAGCGTGCTGCCCCGGGGGCGGGGGGTCCCGCCGAGGGTTACGCTCGGCTCATGCTCCGTTCGGTCATTCTCGCCGCGTCCCGCTCGACCCGGGTCGAGCGGCTCGTCGCGACGGCCCCGTTCACCAGGGACGTCGTCCGCCGGTTCGTCGCCGGGGAGGGCACCGACGACGCGTTGCGCGCGACCCGGGAGCTCGTCGCCGACGGGTTGACCGTCACCCTGGACAACCTGGGTGAGGACGTGGTCACCGCCGAGCAGGCCGCCGCCACCCGCGACGAGTACCGCACCCTGCTGGGGGTGTTGCGGGCTGCCGGGCTCACCCCGGCCGCCGAGGTCAGCGTCAAGCTCTCGGCGCTGGGCCAGCGGGTCGACGAACAGCTGGCCTACGACAACGCCAAGGCGGTCTGCGTGGCGGCCCAGGAGGCGGGCACCACGGTCACCCTGGACATGGAGGACCACACCACCACCGACTCCACTTTGGACATCCTGGCCAGGCTGCGCGAGGACCATCCGTCGACCGGCGCGGTGCTCCAGGCGTACCTGCGGCGTACCGAGTCGGACTGTCGTGACCTGGCCACCGCCGGTTCCCGGGTCCGGCTGTGCAAGGGCGCCTACAAGGAGCCGGAGTCGGTGGCCTACCAGGCCGCCCGGGACGTCGACAAGTCGTACGTCCGCTGCCTGAACATCCTGATGGCCGGCGACGGCTATCCGATGCTGGCCACCCACGACCCGCGCATGATCGCCATCGGTGAGGACCGGGCCCGCTGGTTCGACCGGGGCCCGGACCGGTTCGAGTTCCAGATGCTGTACGGCATCCGACCCGAGGAGCAGGCCCGGCTGGTCGCGGAGGGCCACACCGTGCGCACCTACCTGCCCTACGGCCAGGACTGGTACGGCTACCTGATGCGCCGCCTCGCCGAACGCCCCGCCAACCTGGCCTTCTTCGGCCGCGCCCTCGCCTCGAAGAAGTAACCTCCGGCATGCGGTTGGCGCGGGGCGACGGGACCATTGCCTACGAGGTGCACGGGGCCGGCCACCTGGTGGTCCTCGCCCATGGCATGGGGGAGGACCGCGCCTCCTTCCGGCACCTGGTGCCGCTGCTGGTCCGGGCCGGTTACCGGGTCGCCTCGGTCGACGTACGGGGCCACGGCGAATCCAGCCCGCACTGGCCGTCGTACGCCCCGGCCGAGGTCGGCGGCGACCTGCTGGCCGTGGTACGTACCCTCGGCGGCCCGGCCACCCTGGTCGGCAGCTCGTCCAGCGGTGCGGCCGTGGTCTTCGCCGCCGTCGAGGCCCCCGACCTGGTCGACGGGATCGTGCAGGTGGCCCCGTTCGTCGCCGTACCGAGGCCGAACCTGGTGCGGCGACTGGCCCAGGCCGTCGTGCTGCGCAGCCCCCGGTTGTTCGGCCGGTTCCACCGCACGCTCTTCCCGGCCGCCCGGCCGCCCGACGACGCCGCGTACCGGGCGCGGTTGGTGGCCGGGCTGCGCGGGCGGATGGCCGCGGTACGCGGGGTGGTCGCGCCGGTCGCGCCACACTGGACCGAGCGGGCCGCCGCCGTACGCCAGCCGGTGCTCATCCTGATGGGGACGAGGGACCCGGACTTCGGTGACCCGGGTGCCGAGGCGCGGGCCGCCCGCCGCCGGTTCCGCACCGCCGAGGCCCGCATGATCGCCGACTCCGGTCACTACCCGCACGCCGACCAGCCGGCCGCCACCGCCGCCCAACTCGTCGAGTTCCTGGCGGTCACCACCCGCCGCACGCGATGACCCGGGTGGTCGCGACCGATCCCACCGGAGGTGCGGCCTTCGGAGGGGCCACGAAGCTTGCCGGGCAAGCCGGAGACCAAGTCGGCTTTGACTGGCTGCGCGGGTTTGCCGTCAAGAGTGCACGGCGGCTATCGGCGCAACCGCACCAGAACGCAGCGGCGAAGCAATGGGCGTCGGGGAGCGTACCTGGAAGCAAAGTGCGTTATGTCAGGTATTCCGGACCAAAGGGGTGGCGGTCTGTCGGTGATCGATGATGGATTCACAAGGTCGTATCAAGGGACCGAGTGCGGGACGGGCGTGCCCTCGATGAGTTGGTTTCTTCTCGCGTTTGAGCGTCGGGGCGATGCGCTGGTGTCAGAGGTTCGCATGCCGCAACTCATCGATGACGATGTGGTTGCTGGGTATGTTGGGTGGCATCCAAATTTGCGGGGGGACTCGTTCCCGATCTCCGGTATTCATCTCCTGGGCTTGATGGCATCGTGTTTGCTGGTGTGGGACGAAGATAATTGTGAGTATTTTCTGGAGTTCCGAGCCGGATAGGCTGTGGGAAGTGGTAATCGGGCCAGCGTTTTGGTCAGCAGTCGCCTGGGTGGCCGGCGCGTCCGGTGCAGCGTCGGCCGTTGCCGAGGAGTCGGTCGCAGAAGATCCGGTGGTGTACGCCTTGGTCGTCTTCGTACGACACGGTGGTTTCGGTGCGGTCGATGTTGCCGAGGAAGCTGACGGCGCGGGTGATGAGGCGGGCGTAGCGGCGGGCGGTGTCGAGGTTGTCGGCGACCACGGGTAGGTGGACGACGAAGCGTTCGGTGCTCATCGGTTGCCCCCGGGGGTGAACTGGGACTGCCAGGTGCGTAGCGCCGTCTTGATTCGGGTGTTCTCCTCGGTGGCGGTGGTCAGGGCGTGGCGGGTGGTGGCGAGTTCGCTGGCGACGCGGTGGAGGTGGGCGTACACGTCGGTGGGGTGGAGGCCGCGGCGGACGGTGCGGAAGTGTCGGTTGCGGATCTGGGTGATGGTGAGGCGGGGGCAGGAGTCGGCGCGGTACCAGCCGTCGTGCGGTGATCGGCGTCCGGCGGGTGGTGCCGGTGGGTGGTGCGGCGTGGGTGGTGTCGCCCTGATCGGCGGTACGGCCCCGGAGCCAACCTGGTTGTCCACGCTCGGAAGGGTTTGCCGAACCAACCGGAGCCGGACGCAGATCAAGAGCGGTGAACTCAAGCCCGGCGACAAGCTGCCCTCGACCCGGGACCTCGCCGAGGCGTACCAGGTCCACATGAACACGGCCTCGCGTGCGCTTTCGTTGCTTCACGACCGGGAGCTCATCACCGGGCAGCCCGGCCGAGGCACCTACGTCGCCGAGCGGCCTGGTCGGTAGCCCGGGCAGTGGTCCCGCCCTGCCGCCGCTCGACGTGCTGCTGCCCCTCGCGGGATGGGCTGAGCCCTTCCTGGCCTGTTAGTGGGGTACCCCGCTCGACCGTAAGCGTTAACAGGGGGCCCTTCCTTGCACTACGGGGGGATGAGTTGGGGAAGGGATCGCGCCGGTCACAGCCGTCCCGCTACGGTACTGGTAACACGCGCGTTGCCGGGCCGGTGGGGGAGCCGTCGGTACGGCGCGCGCCGGGCATGGGATGGGTCGGTGGGCCATGGCCGGATCGCAGTCCGACGGTCGGCTGTCGGACGTCAGGTTCCTCACCGTTGCCGAGGTGGCGACGGTGATGCGGGTGTCGAAGATGACCGTCTACCGGTTGGTGCACAGCGGTGAGCTGGCCGCCGTCCGGGTGGGTCGCTCGTTCCGGGTGCCGGAGCACGCGGTGCACGAGTACCTCCGGGGTGCGTTCCAGGAAACCGCCTGACCTTACCGGACGGGTTCGTCACCGAGAGTGACGGTCGGTGTGGTGGAGGGCGACGTAACGGGCATCGACGGGGGCGCGTTGGTCCTGCTGATCGTCTGCGGCTACCCTGGGACTCGACCGAGACCGCAGTGCGGTGTGCCCCGATGCCACCTGGCAGGTCCGGTTCGTTGTCCGTAAGCGGTCGCCGACGCCACCCGATGGTGTCTTCCGGTCCGCCCCGCACGTTGCATCGAAAGGCTGTCGTATGGGCTCGGTGGTCAAGAAGCGTCGCAAGCGCATGGCAAAGAAGAAGCACCGCAAGCTGCTGCGCAAGACCCGCGTCCAGCGTCGTCGTCTCGGCAAGTGACCGGTGCCGGGCTTCGGCCCGGCTCCCGGTGACACTTGCCTACTGTCGATCCCCGGAGGCTCAGGTGATCAGGCCGCGGAACTCCCGGCTCGGTCCCGGCTGCCGGGTCAGGTGCACGACATGACCCCCGGTGCCGAGTCAGGCGTGCCGGGGGTCGTCGTCGTGACCGGCGTCGGGCGGTACCTCGGCGCACACGTCGCGGCCCGGTTGGCCGCCGACCCCCGCGTGGCCCGGGTGATCGGGGTGGACTCGGCCCCGCCCAGCGCCGAGTTGGCAGGTGTGCTGGACCGGGTGGAGCGGGTCCGGGTCGTACCGGGTGACCTCGGTGGACTCCTCGGCGACCTGGACGTCGACGCGGTGGTGCACCTTGCCCTGGTCAGCGCGCCCGACAAGCAGCACGGCGGCCGGGCGGCGATGAAGGACCAGAACGTCATCGGCACCATGCAGCTGCTCGCCGCCTGCCAGCGGGCGCCCCGGCTGCGCAAGCTGGTGGTCCGCTCGTCGACCGCCGCCTACGGCGCGTCGTTCCGCGACCCGGCCGTCTTCACCGAGGACACCGAGCCGCGCGAGGTGCCGCGCGGCGGGTTCGCCCGGGACATCCTCGACATCGAGGGGTACGTCCGGGGTTTCCGGCGCCGTCGGCCCGACGTGACCGCGACGGTGCTGCGCTTCGCCCCGTTCATCGGCTCCACCGCCGACACCACGCTCACCAGGTACTTCTCCCAGCCGCTGGTGCCGACGATCTTCGGCCGGGACGCCCGGTTGCAGTTCGTGCACTTCGACGACGCGCTGGAGGTGCTGTACCGGTCGATCGTCGAGGACCACCCCGGCACCTACAACGTCGCCGGCTCCGGGGTGCTCTCACTCTCCCAGGCGATCCGCCGGGCCGGCCGGGTCGCCGTACCGGTGCTGGAGCCCGGCCTCTCCGGGGCCGCCGCGCTCGCCCGCAGCCTCGGCTTCGGCCGCTACGGGCTCGACCAGGTCGACCTCTTCGTGCACGGCCGGGTGGTCGACACCAGCCGGCTGGAGCAGGAGTACGCCTTCACGCCGCGCAGCACCGCCGCCGCCTTCGACGACTTCATCCGCGCCCACCAGGGCGGGGTGCTGGTCACCCGGGACCGGCTGGCCGCCGCGGAACAGTCCGTCCTGGAGGGCATCCGCCAGGTGCGAGCAGCCGTACGGGAGCGCTCGTGACCGGGGCGGGGCAGTCGGGGGACGGCACCCGGGGCCGACGTTTCGACGTACCGCTGACCGTGGCGGAACCGGACGCGGAGCCGGCGCGCCGCAACGGACACCGCCTCACCGCGGACCCGGCCGCCGCGGAGCCGACCGCCGTGGAGCCGGCCGCCGCGAAGCCGACCGCCGCCGCGGAGCCGGCCGCCGTGTCCGGGGCGGAGCCGTCTGCCGCGTCCGGCGCGGACCCGGCGGTCAGCGCGGACCCGGGTGGCAACGGGGTGGCGGAAGGTCAGCCCGGTGGTGGGACGTCCCGGTCGGTGCCGGACCGGCCGGCGGACGACTGGGACCGGCGGGTGGCCGCCGGGTTGGCGTTCCTGCGCAAACGGCTCTCCGGTGACTACGAGGTCGACGAGTTCGGCTTCGACCCCGAGCTGACCGGCAAGGTCCTCCACCCGCTGCTGCGCCTGCTGTACCGGGACTGGTTCCGCACCGAGGTCACCGGGATGGAACACGTCCCGGCCGACACCGCCGGGCTGGTGGTGGGCAACCACTCCGGCACGGTGGCGCTGGACGCGTTGATCCTCTCCGCCGCCCTGCACGACCAGCATCCGGCCCGCCGTTTTCTTCGCCTGCTCGGTGCCGACCTGGTCTTCCGGATGCCGGTGGTCTCCGAGCTGGCCCGCAAGTCCGGTGCCACGGTGGCCTGCAACCCGGACGCCGAGCGCCTGCTCGGCGCCGGTGAGCTGGTCGGGGTCTTCCCCGAGGGGTACAAGGGCATCGGCAAGCTCTACTCCGACCGGTACAAGCTGCAACGGTTCGGTCGGGGCGGGTTCGTCTCGGCGGCCCTGCGCACCGGCACCCCGATCGTGCCGGTGGCGATCGTCGGGGCGGAGGAGACCTATCCGATGCTCGCCGACATCAAGCCGCTGGCCCGGCTGCTCAAGCTGCCGTACTTCCCGGTGACGCCTACCTTCCCCTGGCTGGGGCCGTTGGGCATGGTGCCGTTGCCGAGCAAGTGGCTGATCGAGTTCTGCCCGCCGATCCCCACCGCGCACCTACGGGAAGCCGCCGACGATCCGCTGGTGGTCTTCAACCTCGCCGACCAGGTGCGGGAGACCATCCAGCAGACCGTGCACCAGTTACTCGAACGGCGCCCGGACCCGTTCGGCCCCTGAGCCCGTCAGTTGGTGCGCAGGCGTCGGTTCAGGGCCAGCCCGGCGGTGACCGCTCCGGCGAGTAGCCCGGCGGCGGCCGTCGACGGTACCGCGATCTTCACGGCGCGGCGGCCGGTGCGGAAGTCGCGCACCTCCCACCCGCGTCGGCGGGCCTGGCGCAGCAGGGTGGCGTCGGGGTTGACGGCGACCGCCCGGCCGACCGCCGAGAGCATCGGCAGGTCGTTGGCGGAGTCGCTGTACGCGGCGCAGCGGGACAGCTCCAGCCCCTCGACGGTGGCGAGCTGCCCGACCGCCTCGGCCTTCGCCGGCCCGTGCATCAGGTCGCCGACCAGCCGGCCGGTGTACGCCCCGTCGGCGACCTCCGCCACCGTGCCGATCGCGCCGGTGAGCCCGAGCCGGGCGGCGATCACCCGACCGATCTCCACCGGGGCGGCGCTGACCAGCCAGACCCGCTGGCCGTCGGCGAGGTGGCGCTCGGCGAGGCGGCGGGTACCGGCCCAGATCCGGGGGGCCATCAGCTCGTCGAAGATCTCCTCGGCGAGGCGTTCCACATCGGCTACCCGCCAGCCCTCGATGAAGGCGAGGGCGGCCTCCTTGGCCTGGGACATGTCCCCGGCGTGCTCGGTGGCGAGCACCCGGAACCGGAGCTGTTGCCAGGCGAACCGGGCCAGGTCGCCGGTGGTGACGTACTTGCGGGCGGCCATTCCCCGGGCGAACCAGTAGAGCGAGGCGCCCTGCATCATGGTGTTGTCCACGTCGAAGAAGGCCGCGGCACCCGGGTCGGCCTCCGGCGGGGCCGGCGGCGCCAGCCCGCTCTCGGCCCAACCGGCGGTGTGCCCGTGGACGTCGGTGCTGATCGTGACCTTGCCGTTGTCGGCCACCGTCAGCTCCCTCCGCTCGACGACCGCGAGGCCTGCACCTGAGAGCCTAGCGTGATCCGCGAGGCAACCGGCCGGACCGCGACGACAGGCCCCCGGCCGGCGGGCCGGAACGCCCAGCTGGCGACGAGCGGGACCGTCGGGAGCGCGCTGGGCGGGAGCGCCCGGCGGGCGGTGGGCCGGGGCGGGCGGTGGGCGGGGCGGGCGGTGCCGGGGCGGGCCGGATCGGGCCCGCCCCGGCAGGTCCGCCGGCCGCTGTGCCGGCGGCCGACCGAGGTGTCGGTCGGCCGCTGGTCAGCGGCAGGTAGCGGGGACGGGACCGAGACTGTCGGTGTGGGCCGTCATCGGCAGGCCACAGCCGATCGCCTCGCGGAACGCGTCGGCGCGCTTCCCGGCGGTGTCCAGCAGGGCGACGGACTGGCGGATCCGTTCCCGTTCGGTGCGGGAGGCACCGTGGAACAGGCCGTTGATCGATCGGCGTTGCCCGCTGCGGAAGCTGTCCACCGCCGCCAGACCGGCCGGATCGGCGCGCTGCGCGACGGTGGTGAAGAGCAGCCGGAGGCCCTCGCGGGTGTCGTCGTCCATGTCGTCGAGCACCCGGTCGAACCCGATCTTGTCGCCGCGCATGGTGGCGGCCTCGTCGGTCCGGGTCCGGGCGAAGTCGAGGAAGAGCTGGCCCCGGCTCAGGTCCGAGCTGGCGAGCGCGAGCTGGGCCCGCTCGGTGGAGCGCTTCATGCCGTAGAGGGGATCACCGGGTACGGCGTTCTCGCTGGCCGCGGAGATGCCGGAGACGGCGATGGCGCCGGCGGCGATACCGGCGAAGATCGCCAACCGGGCCCGGGCCCGGCGTGCCGTGACCGCCGGCAGCAGCGGCATCCGGGTGGGCGCGGCGGCGGTCGGCTGCCGCCGGGCCGGCACGGTCTCGGCGGGCGCGATCACCGTCGCACCGATCCCCTCCCGCTCGGCGGTGGCGATCAGCATCGCGCGCAGGCCGGTCCGGAAGCCGGGGTCGACCTCGACGACGGGGGGGTCGGCGGCGAGCTGTCGCCCGACCCCGACCAGCGTCGTGAGTTGATCGTCCACCCGGGACCGGACGTGGTGCCGACGGCCGCCGTTGGCTTCGTCGAGAAGCTGGGCGAAGCGCTCAGCGCGTCGACGCAAGAAGAGGTCCGTGTCCACCGCAGGCACCCCCTCTCGCTGCTCACGGCCGGTCGGCCGTGGTCGTTACCAGCGACCGGGGGCAGCGGAACACCGACGTACGAGGCCGTTGCCGGCGGTGCTGCCGGACCATGGGGCCCGGCGGGCTGCCGAGGCAACCACCGGTCGCACCCGGAAAAACGGTGCGCCCCGGGTCCCGGTTACGGGACCCGGGGTCACGAAATCGCCCCGGTCGTCCGGCCGCCCGTCGGAGCAGGGGTCACGGCTGGAAACCGTCCGGCAGGAGCCGGGCCAGCGCCCGTACCGCCCGGTACTGGAGGGCCTTGATCGCGCCCTCGTTCTTGCCCATCGCGCGGGCGGTCTCGGCGACCGAGAAGCCCTGCAGGAACCGGAGCACGATGCACTCCTGCTGCTCGGGGTTGAGCTGCTTGACCGCCCTGAGCAGGGCGACGTTGGTGATGTGCTCGACCACCGCCGCCTCCGGGCTGCCCTCCGGCCCGCGGTCCTCGCGGTCGGCGTCGAGCACGTCGCCGGTGGTCACCTCCAGCCGGTACCGGCCGGACTTGAAGTGGTCGGCGACCAGGTTCCGGGCGATGGTGACCAACCAGGCACCCAGGTCCCGGCCCTGCCAGGTGACGCTGCCGATGCGTTTCAGCGCCCGCAGGAAGGTGTCCGAGGTCAGGTCCTCGGCCAGTTGGCGGTTGCCGACCCGGAAGTAGACGAACCGGAACACCGTGTCCACGTACCGGTCGTAGAGCAGGCCGAACGCCTCGGACTCACCGGCCTGGGCGCGCTCGACCAGGCTCCAGACCGCGGTGGCCGGGTCGGAGGGGTCCGGGCGGCTCGGGAAGCCGTTGCCGTTGCCGTTGCCGTTGCTCTGGCCCGGGGTGGGGTCGGCGGCCGGTACCGCCGGCAGGACCGTGGTCTCGGCGGCGGCCGGGTCGGCCGGGGGCGGCTGCTCGCTACCCCGACGCCCCTGCACGGGCATGGTCGGTCGGGCGGGGACCGCCACCCGACCACCACCGGTCGGCTTGGCGTTCCCGCCGGGTAACCCGGGTCGGGCAGCGGACTCGTTGTGATGTGGTCGGTTGCGAGACTGCCGGGCCGCGTCCTCCTCGTGCGCCGGGCGACTGAGCATGTCGTCCACGGACGTACGGGCCGCGACCAGCCGTTCGTTGAGGGCGGCCCGCACCGCCGGGGCGCTGAGCCCGGTGGGTGGCTCGACCCAGCCCGAGGCGGTCACCGGGCGTCTCCCGGTCCGGTCCCGGCGTACCGGGCCACGACGCGCGGCACCGCGCCGGGGCCGACCGGTCGGTCGGGTAGCACTGCTCCGGGGTACGCCGACGCACGGCAGATCCCCATGAGGTGATGGTTCAATGCGCTCACAGGCACGGGGGCCTCCTCGGGCTGAGGGGTGTCAACTCACGGCAAATGGGGTGAGTCGACCCGAGTGATGATAAGGGCCGACGTCACCCGTGCGTGGTAAGTCCGTTACACAGAGCGGAAGTATTCCGTCCCTGTCGGTCCCCCGCCGGACCGTTTGTCCGTCGGGGGCGTTTGACTTTCCCGGGGTGGTTGATACGTGAATCGTGCCTGCTCGCGGTGCCTGTGCGGGGTTCGCACGAACTGTCGGGCCGGTGCTGTGCCACACTCGGCCGACGACCGTCCGCCACCGGAGGTAACCGATGTCCACCGACGCCCGGCTCACCCTGATCACCCGCCCCGGCTGTCACCTGTGTGACGACGCCAAGGCGGCGCTGGACCGGGTGGTGGCGGTGACCGGTGACAAGTGGATCGAGAAGGACGTCAGCGGCGACATCGAGTTGGAACGGGAGTACGGCGAGCGACTGCCGGTGGTCCTGCTGGACGGCAAGGAGCACGGTTACTGGCGGGTGGAGGAGGAGCGGCTGTTGCGCGACCTCACCACTCCGCAGCTCTAGCGGGCAGGGCCTCGCCCGCAGTTCTGGCGAGCCAGGCCCCGCCGCACTCTGGCCAGCGACGTCCCGGCCGTCCATGGGCCGGTCCGCCGGGGTCTACGGTCGGTGTGATCGATCTTGTGGAATGGGGTCCGGACGGCTCGACCGTGGCCGATCAGCAAGATCGCGATTTGTGCACGTCTTCACAAGCGCCTACTCTTGAGGTCCGACGCGCCCTGCTAGCACAGCCGGCCAGACCGGTTGCAGGCGGGAGTCCCGAAACGGCCGGCGACGAAAGCCGGCAGAGGATCGCACCGCACGGAGTCTCATGAGTCAGCATCGTCACCCTGGCGCGTCCGGCCGCGCCGGTGTCGTACCGTCGCTTCCGGACCTACCCGAAGCGACGGTCGCGCGACTCCCCGAGTACCTCCGGGCCCTGCACAACCTCGCCGAAAGCGGACACGAGACGGTCTCCAGCGAAGGGCTCGCCGCGGCCGCCGGGGTCAACTCGGCCAAGCTCCGCAAGGATCTCTCCCAGCTCGGCTCGTACGGCACCCGGGGCGTCGGCTACGATGTCGCGCTGCTGATCGAGCAGATCGAGTACGTGCTCGGGCTCACCCAGCGACGCGGGGTCGCCCTGGTCGGGGTGGGTAATCTCGGTCACGCCCTGGCCGGGTACGACGGCTTCGTCAGCCGGGGTTTCCGGATCGCCGCCCTGCTCGACGCCGACCCGCAACGCGTCGGTGAGGAGATCAACGGGCTGGTCGTCCGGCACGTCGACGAGCTGCCCCGGATCGCCGCCGAGGAGGCCATCGCGATCGGGGTGATCGCCACCCCGGCCCCCGCCGCCCAGGCGGTCGCCGACCAGCTCGTCGCCGTCGGCGTGACGAGCATCCTCAACTTCGCTCCGTGCGTACTCTCGGTGCCGGCGGGGGTCGACGTGCGCAAGGTCGACCTCGCCATCGAGTTGCAGATCCTGTCCTTCCACGAGCACCGTAAGGCGTCCCGCACCGGACTGGCCGCCGCTGGCGGGTCCACCCTCACCGCGCTGCCCGGCGGGCTCGCGGCCCCCGACACCCAGGAGGCGATCGGCACGTGAGACTGCTTGTCGTCGGTGCGTCCTACCGCACCGCTCCGGTCGCCGTCCTGGAACAGGTAGCGGTCGGTCCCGCCGACCTCACCCGCACCCTGGACCGCCTGGTCGCCCAGCCGTTCGTGGCCGAGGCGGTGCTCGTCTCCACCTGCAACCGGGTGGAGGTGTACGCCGCCGTGTCCGGCTTCCACGGTGGCCTCGACGACATCTGCGCGGTCCTCGCCGAGCAGGCCGGCTGCCTGCCCGCCGCGCTCGCCGACCATCTCTACGTGCACTTCGACGCCGCCGCGGTCGAGCACGTCTTCCGGGTCGCCGCCGGCCTGGACTCGATGGTGGTGGGCGAGGCGCAGATCCTCGGCCAGCTGCGTGACGCGTACCACTGGGCCAGCGGGGCGGAGACCGCCGGCCGGCTCCTGCACGAGCTGATGCAGCAGGCGCTGCGGGTGGGCAAGCGGGCGCACGCCGAGACCGGCATCGACCGGGCCGGCCAGAGCGTGGTGACCGCCGCGCTCGGGCTGGCCGCGGGGCACCTCGACGGCGACCTCGCCGCCCGGCCGGCCCTGGTGGTCGGGGCCGGCGCGATGGGTGCCCTCGGCGTGGCGACCCTCTCCCGCCTGGGCGCCGGTCCGCTGACGGTGACCAACCGGGGGGCCGACCGGGCCGTCCGGCTGGCCGAGTCGTACGGGGCTAACGCGGCGCCGATCGCCGACCTGACCGCAGCGCTCTCCACAGTGGACATCGTAGTGGCCGCCACGGCGGCCACCGAACCGGTCCTCACCCGGGCCGTGGTCGCTCGGGCGCTGGCCGACCGGGATCCGGCCCGGGGGCCACTGGTCCTGCTCGACCTGGCCGTTCCCCGGGACGTGGAGCCCGGCGTCGCCGAGCTGGCCGGCGTCGAAGTGATCGACATCGACCGGATGGCCGCCGTCCTGGCCGACGGCCCGGCCGCCCACGACACCGCCGCGGTGCAGCGGATCGTCGCCGCCGAGGTCGAGGCCTTCCTCACCTGGCTGCGCGGTGCCGACGTGGCGCCCACCGTGGCCGCGTTGCGGGGCCGGGCCGACGACGTGGTCAGCGTGGAACTGCGGCGGCTGGCGCAGCGTCGACCGGATCTCAGCGACGAGCAGCGGGCCGAGGTGGCGCGTACGGTGCACCGGGTGGTCCAGCGGTTGCTGCACCAGCCCACCGTGCGGGTGCGGCAGTTGGCCGCGGAGCCCGGCGGCGACCAGTACACGGCCCTGCTGCGCGAGCTGTTCGACCTTCAGGTGCCGCAGACCGCACCGGTCGGCACCGTCCCCGACGTGGTCGACGCCGACACCGAACCCGTCCCCGACGTGGTCGCCACCGACACCGTCCCGCACTTCGGAGGTGAACGATGACCAGGCCGCTGCGCCTCGGTACCCGGGGCAGCGCGTTGGCGATGGCCCAGTCCGGGCAGGTCGCCGAGGCCCTCACCGCCGCCACCGGGCGCGCGGTCGAGCTGGTCGAGGTGGTCACCGCCGGGGACCGCTCGACCGCACCGGTGGCCTCGCTCGGCGTCGGTGTCTTCGTCTCCGCCCTGCGCGACGCCCTCACCGCGCACACCATCGACTTCGCGGTGCACTCCTACAAGGATCTGCCCACCGCGGACGCGGCCGGACTGCACATCGCGGCGGTGCCGCCCCGGCAGGACCCGCGCGACGCGCTGGTCGCCACGGGCGGACGTACTCTCGCCGAGCTGCCGGCCGGAGCCCGGGTGGGCACCGGCGCGCTGCGTCGGGCCGCCCAGCTGCACGCGCTCGGGGCGCAGCTGGAGGTGACCCCGATCCGGGGCAACGTCGACACCCGCCTGCGGCGGGTGCTCGGCCCACAGGCCGATCTCGACGCGGTGGTGCTGGCCCGGGCCGGGCTGGCCCGACTGGGCCGCGCCGACGAGATCACCGAGACGCTCGACCCGATGCTGATGCTGCCCGCGCCCGCCCAGGGCGCGCTGGCGGTGGAGTGCCGGGCCGACGACCCGGAACTGGTGGAGCTGCTCACCGTGCTCGACCACGCACCGTCGCGCGCCGCGGTCACCGCGGAACGGGCGTTGCTGGCCACCCTGGAGGCCGGGTGCTCCGCCCCGGTCGCCGCCTACGCCGTGCTCGCCGAGGGCGAGCAGGGCGAGGAGATCTACCTGCGCGGGGCGGTGATCAGCCCGGACGGCACCCGAGACCTCCGGCTGTCCCGCACCGGTACGCCCGCCGAGGCGGCGGAGATCGGCAAGGCCCTCGCCGCCGAACTCCTCGACCTCGGTGCCGACTCGATCCTCGGCCAGGACGGACCTGCCGCCCCGGGGACCCAGCACATTGGGAGCACAGAATGACCCGCACCCGTAAGCCCGCAGGCCGTATCGCGTTCGTCGGGGCTGGACCCGGCGACCCGGGCCTGCTGACCCGCCGGGCGTTCGACGCCCTGGTCGACGCCGACCAGGTGGTGTACGACCGGGGGGTCCCCGAGTCGCTGCTCACCGCCGTGCGGACCCAGGCCCGGCCCGACACCCAGTTCAGCCCGGCGGAGGGCGTGCCGGGGGACGTGGCGAAGGTGCTGATCTCGGCGGCCCGCTCCGGGTTGAACGCGGTGCACCTGGTCGCCGGCGACCCGTTCGGGCACGACTCGGTGGTCAAGGAGGTGCAGGCGGTGGCGCGTACCGCCGCGCACTTCGAGGTGGTGCCGGGGGTCAGCCAGGCCGAGGGGGTGGCCACCTACGCCGGTGTGCCGCTGCCCGGGGTGCGTACCGCCGCCGACGTCTCCGACGTCGCCACGCTGGACTTCGAGGCGCTCGCCGCCGCGGTGTCCCGGGGCTCGCTGGCGCTGGCGGTCGACGCCGGTGACCTGGCCGCGATCCGCGACGGTCTGCTCGCCGCCGGGGTCGACGGGACGACCGCGGTCGGGGTGACCGGCGACGGCACCGGGGAGACCCAGTACACCACCGCCTCGACGGTGGACAGCTTCGTCGCCGCGGCGCTCGGCTTCACCGGCCGGGTGGTGCTCACCCTCGGTGCGGGGGTCGGCCAGCGGGACAAGCTGAGCTGGTGGGAGAACCGCCCGCTGTACGGCTGGAAGGTGCTGGTCCCCCGGACCAAGGAGCAGGCCGGGGTGATGAGTGCCCGGCTGCGCGCGTACGGGGCGATCCCGTGCGAGGTGCCGACCATCGCGGTGGAGCCGCCGCGGACCCCGGCGCAGATGGAGCGGGCGGTCAAGGGTCTGGTCGACGGCAGGTACGCCTGGGTCATCTTCACCTCGGTCAACGCGGTGCGGGCGGTCTGGGAGAAGTTCGCCGAGCACGGTCTGGACGCCCGGCACTTCGGCGGCGTCAAGATCGCCTGTATCGGGGATGCCACCGCCGAGGCGGTCCGCGCCTTCGGCATCCAGCCCGAGCTGGTCCCGGCCGGTGAGCAGTCCTCCGAGGGGCTGCTTGCCGAGTTCTCCCCGCACGACGAGATCCTCGACCCGGTCGGCCGGGTGCTGCTGCCGCGCGCCGACATCGCCACCGAGACGCTGGCCGCCGGCCTCACCGAGCGGGGCTGGGAGGTCGACGACGTGACCGCGTACCGGACGGTGCGGGCCGCGCCGCCGCCGGCCGAGATCCGCGACGCGATCAAGTCGGGTGGCTTCGACGCGGTGCTCTTCACCTCGTCCTCCACCGTGCGCAACCTGGTGGGTATCGCCGGCAAGCCGCACGCGCGTACCGTGGTCGCTGTCATCGGGCCCAAGACGGCGGAGACCGCCACCGAGTTCGGCCTGCGGGTCGACGTGCAGCCGCCGCACGCCTCGGTCCCCGACCTGGTGGAGGCGCTCGCCGCCTACGCCGTGGAGTTGCGCGAGAAGCTGGCCGCCATGCCGGCCAAGCAGCGTCGCGGCTCCAAGGTGCAGGGCCCCACCGCGCTCAGGTTCCGCTAGCCCTCAGGTTCCACCAGCCTTCAGGCTCCAGCCCTCAGGTTCCGCTAGTCGTTCACGGAGGTCCGCATGCCGTACCCCGAGATCCGGCCCCGCCGGCTGCGCCGCACCCCGGCGGTGCGCCGGCTGGTCTCCGAGACCCGGGTGGCCCCGGCCGAGCTGGTGCTGCCGATGTTCGTCCGGGAGGGGCTGGCCGAGCCACGGCCGGTCGCCTCGCTGCCGGGGGTGTTCCAGCACTCCCGGGACTCGCTGCGCAAGGCCGCCGTCGAGGCGGTCCAGGCCGGGGTCGGCGGGATCATGCTCTTCGGGGTGCCGGCCGAGCGGGACGCCACCGGCTCGGGCGGCATCGACCCGGCGGGCATCCTGAACGTGGCCATCCGGGACGTGGTCGCCGAGGTCGGTGACGCGACCGTGGTGATGAGCGACCTCTGCCTGGACGAGTTCACCTCGCACGGGCACTGCGGCCTGCTCGGCCCGGACGGTGACGTCGACAACGACGCCACCCTGGCCGCCTACGCGGAGATGGCGGTCGCCCAGGCCGCCGCCGGGGTCGGCGTGGTCGGCCCGTCCGGGATGATGGACGGCCAGGTCGGGGTGGTCCGCCGGGCGCTCGACGCGGCCGGGCACGCCGACGTCGCGGTGCTGGCCTACGCCGCCAAGTACGCCTCGGCGTTCTTCGGTCCGTTCCGGGACGCGGTGGAGTCGGCGCTGGAGGGCGACCGGCGCACCTACCAGCAGGACCCGGCGAACCTGCGGGAGTCGCTGCGCGAGGTGGCGCTGGACGTCGCCGAGGGCGCCGACCTGGTCATGGTCAAGCCGGCCCTGCCCTACCTGGACGTGGTCGCCGCGGTCCGGGCCGCGGTGGACGTCCCGGTCGCCGCCTACCAGGTCTCCGGCGAGTACGCGATGGTCGAGGCCGCCGCCGCGAACGGCTGGATCGACCGGGAACGGGTGATCCTGGAGACGCTCACCTCGATCCGGCGGGCCGGTGCGGGCGTCATCCTCACCTACTGGGCCACCGAGGCCGCCCGGCTGCTCCGCGAGCGTTACTGACCCCCGGCGCGCCGCCGGTGCTCCCGGGGCCGCCCACGCCCCGGGCCGGCAGGTCAGCCCCGGGCCGCCGGGTCGACCCGGGTCAGCCGCGCCCCGGGCCGCCGGGTCAGCCCCGGGCGTCCAGGCGGTGCACCAGGGCCCCCACGTCCGCGCCGTACTCGCACCACTCCCGGTCGGGCTGGTAGCCCAGCTCGGCGTTGACCTTCAACATCGCCTCGTTGGCCTGGGCGTTCCAGGTCTGCACCTCGGTCAGTTGCGGCTCGGCCGAGCGGAGTTCGAGCAGCATCCGCGCCTTGATCGCCCGGTCGATGCCGTGGCCCCGGTGCTCCAGCGCCACGATCGTGTCGTACTGGTCGGCCCGGGTGGGATGCTGCGCCGGCACCACCACCTCGGTCAGCCCCGCCACCTCACCGGTCCGCTCGTGCAGGGCCAGCACGATGTACGGCTGCATCCCGCGCCGGTGCAGGCAGTCCAGGCTGTCCCGGAGCCGCTGCGGATCGTACGAGCTGGGCCGCAGCTCACCATCCTCGACGTCGCGTGCCTCGGCCTTGGCCTTGGCGTACGCCTCGATCAGCTCGTCCGGCGGCCCGCCCGGGTGGAACTGGAGCTGGTAACCCGTCCCGACGCCGGTGGCCATGTCGGCCAGCGCCGGCCAGTCCACCCCGGAGAGTTCGAGCACGCTGCGGGTCTCGACGTAGTCCCGGCTGAAGCCGAGCGAGGTGTAGAAACCGATCGCCGGGGTGTCGCCGGCCACCTCGACCCCGATCGACTGGAAACCCTCCTGATAGACCCGGTGGGCGGCCAGCCGGACCAACCGGCGGCCCAGCCCGGTGCGGCGTACCGACGGATGGACCAGCAGCTCCAGCACCCCGATGTCGCCGAGGAGCAGCACGTGGACGTGCCCCAGGACCGCACCGGGCGGTCCCTCGTCGCTCGACTCGGGTTGGACCATCCAGGAGATCCGCCGCTCGCCCGGCATCACCTCGGCGAGATACTCCCGCATGGACGCCCCCGACCAGGCCGGGTCCTGCGGCAGGTCGGTCGCCAGGACCGCGTTCAGGGTGTCCAGCAGCGACGCGATCTCGGCGGAGGACGCGGACCTGGGATCCCACTCGCGCACCATCACGCCTACAGCTTGCCGGCATCGGGTGGCTGACGGAAGCCTCCGGTCCGCCAAAGTACACCGGAACGCACGTCAGGTGCGGCTGGCCTGTCCGTACCGGTTCGCCGTGTCGAAGACGTCCTGAGCGTACCGGCGGACGTCGTTGTAGGACAGGATCGCTTCCCACCAGTCACCGGGGATCGTCAGGTTCCGGCCACCCTTGCAGAGGTAGCGGCCGGCGGCGAGCGCCGCGTCGTGCAGGTTGTGCGGATCCTTGACCCCGTCGTTGTCGGCGTCCGCCCCGATCTCCTCCCAGGTCGTCGGGATGAACTGCATCGGACCGACCGCCCGGTCGTAGGTGGTGTCCCCGTCGAGTTGGCCCTGGTCGGTGTCGGCGATCCGCATCCGGCCACCGTTGCCGTCCAGCGGCAGGCCGATGATCACCGGGTCCTCGGCCCGGCCGTTGGACTTCAGGGTCGCCCCGTTGGCCTGCCCGTGTCGGGACTCGACGAACCCGATCGCCGCCAGCGTGGTCCAGCTCAGCCCGCAGCCGCGTTCGGTCTCGGCGAGGACCAGCTCGGCGTAGCCGTACGCCTGCATGGCCACCGGTGAGATGCCCACCTTCGCGCCGGTGG
This sequence comes from Micromonospora sp. WMMA1923, assembly GCF_049179195.1. Taxonomy (NCBI): domain Bacteria; kingdom Bacillati; phylum Actinomycetota; class Actinomycetes; order Micromonosporales; family Micromonosporaceae; genus Micromonospora; species Micromonospora sp. WMMA1923. The sequence goes on along the minus strand of NZ_JBMHLZ010000001.1, from coordinate 5,047,919 downwards.
TCTGGGCCCAGGCGGTGAGCGCGTCGGCGGGACGTCCGGTGGCCACCGGACCGGCAGCCGGTCCCGACGGCAGCACCCCGTCGGGGCCCGGGGTCACCCCGGGCAGGCCCGGACCGGCGCCGGGCAGGCCGGGACCGGCGGTGGCGCCGGGCAGGCCGGGCAGAGGCGTACCGCCGGGTGCGGTCGGTACCGCGGTGGCACCGGGCAGTCCCGGCCACCCGCCGGTCGGGTCGACGGAGACGTCGGCGGCCACCGGCCGGGCGTCCCGGGTCGCGGCCGGCACCAGCAGCGCGCCGGCCGCAGCCGTCGCACCGACCAGCGCGAGCAGGAACACCCCGGGCAGGGTGAGCCGACCGCTGGGCCGCTGCGACCACTCCCGGGTGGCGCGGGCCGCAGTGACCGCCGCCTGACGTGGCGGCACCCGCATCGCGTGGGCGAACTGCATCCGCCGCCGTCGGCCGCCCTTCGGCGTTGCGCCGGCGGCACCGGCCGGTGGGTCCCCGGGCTTCACCACCGGCGGTACGGCCCCGACCGCCCCGGCCACCGGCGCATCCCCACCGGCCGCAGCGTCCCCGGCTTTCGTACCCCCAGCGTCGCCGGTCTTGGCGTCGCCGGTCTCAGCGTCGCTCGTCTTGGCGTCGCCGGTCTTGGCGTCACCGGCCTTGGTGTTGCGTGCCGCCGCGTGGTCGCTGGCCTTGGCGTCGCCGGCCGTGGTGGTGGGCGACGTGCTTCCGGTCGGCGCGATGTCGGTCCCGGTGGCCACCGGCGCGCTGTCGACCTTCGGGCTGTCGACCTTCGTGGTGTCGGCCTTCGTGGTGAGCGGGGCGGGTGCGGTGGTCGAGGTCGGCTCGGGTTTCACCGTCGGGCCGGGGTCGGAGCCTGGGGCGGTGGAGCGACGCTCGTGCCACAGCTTGTCGAGCCACGGGCGTCGGGGGCGGGGCACCCGCGTCGACGCCGGCTCCGGGGCCTGGGCCCCGGGCTCGGCCGAGGGTACGGCCGCACGCAGGGGCCGGGTCGTCGAATCTTCCTCACCGTCCGCCACCCGTCGAGTATCACCCATGTCGCAGCGATAGTCAGGTGCGGTCGTACCCTGGGTGTCATGCCCCGGTACGAGTTCCGCTGCCGCGCGTGCGGCGACACCTTCGAGGTCAACCGCCCGATGGCGCAGGCAGCCGCACCGGCGGCCTGCCCAGCCGGGCACGACGACACGGTCAAGCTGCTCTCTGCGGTCGCGGTGACCGGTCGGGGCGGAGTCGGCCCGACCGGTTCCGCGCCCGCCGCGGGCGGGGGTGGATGCTGCGGCGGCGGGTGCGGTTGCTGATCTCCACTGTCCCCAGTGGTCAGTTGTCGGCCCGCTGACCTTGCCCGGAAGCAGGCCGAGTGGCACCTTTGGGTCTGAACCGGTAACCGTCGAGCCGACGGATACCGGTGACCCCGGAGAGCACGACACCGACGTGAGGTGCGGAGGTTCCACGCATGTCGCCACCGATCGACCTCCCGAGCGGGCTGGTGACCTTCGTGTTCACCGACATCGAGGGGTCGACCCGGTTGGCCCAGATGCTCGGGCCGGGTTACCGCCCGGTGCTGCGTGAGCACCGCCGACTGCTGCGTGACACGCTCGCCGCCACCGACGGGGCGGAGCTGCTCACCGAGGGCGACTCGTTCTTCATCGCGTTCCCGGACGCGACCGCCGCGCTGACCGCGTGCCTGACCGCGCAGCTCGCGTTGGCCGGGCACGAGTGGCCCACTCCGGACTCCGCCCCGAAGGTGCGGATGGGGCTGCACACCGGGTACGCCGAGCCCGGCGACGGCGAGTACGCCAGCCCGGAGGTGCACCGGGCCGCCCGGGTCGCCGCCGCCGCCCACGGTGGACAGGTGCTCTGCTCGGCGGCGACCGCCCGGCACGCCGACCCGTTGCCGGCCGGGGCGTCCCTGATCGACCTCGGCCTGCACCGGCTGCGCGGCTTCGACGACCCGGAGCGGCTGTTCCAGCTGGTGGCCCCCGGTCTGGAGCGGCAGTTCCCCCGTCCGCGTACCGCCGACACGGTGACGCACAACCTGCCCACCCAGGTCACCTCGTTCGTCGGCCGGGAGACCGAACGGGCCGACCTGTTCCGGCTCATGCAGCGGCACCGCCTGGTCACCGTGCTGGGGGCGGGGGGCGCCGGCAAGACCCGGCTCGCGGTGGAGCTGGCCTCCGGGATGGTCGAGGCGTACCCGGACGGGGTCTGGTTCGTCGACATCGCCACGGTGACCGACCCGGGCCTGGTGGCCTTCGCGGTCGCCGCCGTGCTCGGCCTGCGTCCCGAGCCGGGCCGGCCGATGGTGGACACCCTTGTCGAGTACGCTGCCGCCCGCCGCATGCTGGTCGTGTTGGACACCTGCGACGCCCAGCCCGCCGCCTCGGCCGAGGTGATCTCCCGGCTGCTGGCCGGCAGCGGCGGGGTACGGGTGCTGGCCACCAGCCGGGAATCCTTCGGCCTGCCCGGCGAGGTGGTGTGGCGGATCCCGCCGCTGTCGGTGGATCCGAGGCCCGACGGCGCGCAGAGCGACGCGGTGGCGTTGCTGCTGGACCGGACGATGGCCGCCCGGGGGGGTCGGCAGCCGGACCCGGCGGAAACGGCCGACCTGCGGCGGGTGGTGCAGCGGCTGGACGGTCTGCCGCTGGCCATAGAGCTGGCCGCGGCCCGGCTGCGGGTGCTCTCCGCCGGTCAGCTCGCCGAGCGTCTCGACGACGTGCTCAGCACGTTGGACGCCGGCCGTGAGGACCCGGATCCGGGCCCGCACGGGCGGGACTGGACCGGCAACCAGCAGGACACCGTCGACCTGGTGGCCGCCGCAGCCGGCGGTGTCCCGGCCACCGCCGCCAGTCGGGCGGTCCGCCGGTCCGCCGCCGAACGGCACGTCACCATGCAGGCCACGGTCACCTGGTCGTACCGGACCCTGGGGCCACGGGCCGCCCGGTTGCTGCGCTGGCTGTCGGTCTTCGCCGGGCCGGTCGACCTGCCCACCATGCAGTGGCTGCTGAACGACGATCCGCTCGACCCGCTCTCCGTGCTGGTCGACAAGTCGATGATCCTGGCCGAGCCCCGGGCCGCCGGCAGCACGTACCGGATGCTCGATCCGATCCGGGCGTACGCGGCCCGCCGGCTGGCCCAGGCCGGTGAGGAGCGGACCGCCCGGGAACGGCACGTCGCCTGGTCGACGCATGCCCTGGAACGGGCCCACCTCGGCCCGGACGGGCTACCGGTCACCCTGTCGCTGTGCTCCCTGGACCCGTTGGCCGGTGAGCTGCGGGCCGCGCTGCGCTGGTGTGCCACCGGCGGCAGCGCCTGGGCCGGGTTGCGGCTGGCCGGCGGGCTGGACCAGTGGTGGCGGGAACGGGGCCTGGCCCGGGAGGGTCGACTATGGCTGTTCCGGCTCTACGGGCGGATCGCCGAGACGGGGGAGGAGATTCCGGAGGCCGAGCTGGCGGCGGCGTACCACATGCACTCGCTGCATGCCGGTGCGGACGGTGAGGTCGCCGAGGAGCTGCGCTTCTCGCAGCGCGCCGAGGCGGCGGCCCGGCAGGCCGGCGACGCGGGCCTGCTGGCCCGGGTACTGGCCGGTCGGGCCGCGCCGCTGATCGACATGGGGCAGTTCGACGAGGCGGAACGGGTCTGCCGGGAGGTCATCGACTGGGCACACGAGCAGGCGGTGGTCGCCGACGCGCTCTTCGCCGTCTTCAGCCTGGCCGAGCTGCTCTGGCGGCGTGGTGCCCTGGACGAGGCGGCCGAGCTGTTGGGGGCGGCCCGCCCGATCGAGGCGGGTCGGCCGGTGGAGCGGGGCCGCCGGTCGGTCGACATGCTGCTCGGCATGGTGGCGCTGGCCCGGGGCGACCTGGTGGCCGCGCACGAGCACCTGCTGGTGGCGCTGCGCTCCCGGATCAGTCACGGCTTCCACGGCCGGGCCTGCGACACCCTGGACGCGATCGCCGTACGCTGCGCGGCCGGTGGTGAACCGCACCTCGCGGCCCGGTTCTTCGGCGCGGCGCACGCGACCCGGGCGAGTCTGCGTTCCACCCCCGGCATCCACGACGAGTACTGGACGGCCCGGCAGGCGGAGGTCCGGGCGCTGCTCGGTGAGACGGTCTTCGACGCCACCTACACCGAGGGCAGCGAGCTGAGCCTGGAGGAGGCGGCGGAGCTGGCGCTGCGGGTGGAGCATCCCGACCTGGCCGCCGACTCGCTGCGCTTCGACACCGAGACCGCGCCGCCGATCCTGCCCTGAGCCTGCCCGTCGTACCGCTGGTTGGGGTCGGCGGGCCGGTGCCGGCGGGCGTGGCGCGGACGGGCCCGGGTTCGACGGCCCGGGGCCGGCGGGACGGCCGGCCCCGGGGTGCGCCTCAGCCGCGCGGGGCGGCCTTCCGTTCGGCGGCGGCCTGTCGCTCGGCGGCGGCCTTCCGTTCGGCGTCGGCCTTCATCCGCGCGGCGCGGTCGAGGTCGGACTGTTGCACCGCGGCGACCGAGCCGAAGATCCGGACCGCCTCGTAGTAGGTCCAGGCCAGGCTGTAGCAGGCCGGCCGGACCACCGAGTTGTACGTGCCGCAGGAGCGCTTCATGTCCTCGTAGAAGGCGCTGTCCAGGCGGGCCTTGTTGGCGGGGAACTGGCCGACGGCCTTGTAGTTGCGGTAGCCGAAGTCGTGCCGGTAGCAGGAGAGGTCGAACTTGAACCCGAGCGGGTTGTCCGGACTGGACGAGCAGTAGTCGGTCGTCCAGTTGAAGGAGTAGCCCGCCCAGGCGGCCTGGTTGAGGCGGGCGGAGTTCCAGTTTCCGTAGCTGGTGGCGCTGGTCTGGGTCCAGCTGGACAGCACGGTCAGCTTCTGCTGGGGCGTGACGGCGGCGGCTGCGGGCGAGGCGACGGCGACCGCACCCAGCACGGCCAGGGTGGCGGCGGCGAGGCGGGTGGCGAGGCGGCGGGACATGGGAACCTCCCGAGGGCGGCGGGGGTGTGGTGTTACCGGCGGGTCACCGGATGATGACCAGGTTGTTGCATCGCCTGCCATGGATCTTCCGCCGGGAAAGAACTTGGTGACATGCGCGGAAAGCGACGTTTCGTCGCGGCGCGTCCGGTCCCGTCGGCATCGATATCGACAGTGGTGATTGGTGGACCGGGCGGCTGGGTAGCAACGCCGGTCACCGGCCACCACGGGGGTGGCCACGGTGGGGAGGGTGGGTGTTCGCGGTGTCCGTGCTGCGCACCAAACCGATCAAGGACGTGATCGCCCAGAGCCGTCGCCGGGGTGGTCGCCCTGCTGGCCGCGCTCTGCTACGCCGAGCTGGCCGCCAGCGTGCCGACCGCCGGCAGCGCCTACACCTACGCGTACGCCACCATGGGCGAGGTGGTCGCCTGGATCATCGGGTGGGACCTGCTGCTGGAGTTCGCCCTCGGCGCGGCGGTGGTCGCACGGGGCTGGTCCGGGTACCTTGCCGAACTGTTCGGCCTGCCGACCGCCTGGTTCGGTGAAGAGGGCAGCGTGGTCAACGTCGGCGCGATCGCCATCGTGCTGCTGCTCGGCGTGGTGGCCACCATCGGCATCCAGCAGTCCGCCCGGATCACCAACGTGCTGGTCGTGGTGAAGGTCGCCATCTGCATCTTCGTCGTGGTCGCCGGGCTGTTCTTCATCTCCGCCGCCAACCTCACCCCGTTCGTCCCGCCGGCCGAGGCACCACCCGGCGACGAGTCCGGCCTGACCCAGCCGCTGACCCAGGTGCTCTTCGGACTGGAGCCGTCGGTCTTCGGCATCGCCGGGGTGCTCAGCGCGGCGGCGGTGGTCTTCTTCGCGTACACCGGTTTCGAGGCGGTGGCGAACCTGGGCGAGGAGACCCGGCGGCCCGGCCGGGACCTGCCGCTCGGGGTGCTCGGCACGCTGGCCGTCTCCGCCGTGCTCTACATCGGCGTCTCCTTCGTGATCGTCGGCATGGTGCCGTACACCGAGATCGACCGGGGAGCGCCGATCGCGGCGGCCTTCAACGCGGTCGGCGCAGGCTGGGCCGCGGTGCTCGTGTCGATCGCCGCGGTCTCCGGGCTGACCAGCGTGATCCTGGTCCAACTGGTGGCGATGGGGCGGATCGGCTACGCCATCGCCCGGGACGGCCTGATCCCGACGGGGATCGGCGCGATCCACCCCCGCTGGGGCACCCCGTACCGGGTGACCATCGCGATGACGGTGCTGGTGGCGGTGCTCGCCGGCTTCCTGCCCCTGTCGGCCCTGGCCGACCTGGTGAGCATCGGCGCGCTCTTCGCCTTCGTGATCGTCTCGATCGCGGTGCCGCTGGTCCGCCGCAGCCGCCCCGACCTCAAGCGTCCGTTCCGGGTGCCGTTCTCCCCGGTGCTGCCGATCGTCTCCGCGCTGGCCTGCGTCTACCTGATGCTGAACCTCTCCGTGGAGACCTGGTTGCGCTTCCTGGCCTGGCTGCTGCTCGGCGGGCTCATCTACGTCGGGTACGGCCGACGCCGCAACCGGCTCGCCCGACAGGAGCACTGACTCCGCCCGGGCCGGGGCACCCGCTCCGGCCCGCCCCGCCCCGCCCCGGCCCGGCCGGGCCGGGGCGGGGCGGGGCGGGCGGTGAGAAGGGAACCCCTCTCTACCGTAGGCGTTAAGAGGGGGCCCTTCCTTACCCCTCAGGTGGGGTGAAGCGCAGGAGGTTCCAGGAGAGCGCGGGCAGGCGTACGGTGCACCGGCCGCCGTCCGCCTTCGGTACGGGCAGGTCGCGGGGTACCACCCGGTCGGGCTCGGCCTCGGTGTTGACCGCCGCCGGATCGTCCCGCGCGGTCATCGCCGTGTGGGCGGTGCCGGCCAGTGCCGGTAGGCCCCGCAGGTCGACGTCGAGGCGCAGGTCGGTCTCGTCCCGGTTCACCGCGAAGACCGCCAGCTCGCCGGTCTCGTCGTGCCGTACCGCGACGGTGTCCAGCACCGGCACGTCGCCGTACCGCTTCGTGGCGTACGTCGGGCCGACCGGCTCGGTGCGCAACACCGTGCCCCGGGCGTACCGGGCGGTCAACGCGAACGGGTGGAAGATGCTCTGCCGCCAGGCCGGCCCACCGGTACGGGTCCGGATCGGGGCGATCACGTTGGCCAGTTGCGCCTGGCAGGCCACCCCGACCCGGTCGGCGTGCCGGAGCAGGGTGATCAGCAGGTCGCCGACGACCACCGCGTCGACCGCGGTGTAATCGTCCTCGATCAGCGCCGGCGCCTCCACCCAGCCGCGCCGGTCCAGGTCGGCCTGGACCCGGGACTGGTACCAGACGTTCCACTCGTCGAAGGAGATCTTGAGCTTGCGGGTCTGCCGCTGCCGGGCCGCCACGTGGTCGGCGGTGGCGACCACCTCGGTGATGAAGGCGTCCATGTCCACGGCCGAGGCCAGCAGGCTGGCCCGGTCACCGTCGGACGGATCGTAGTAGGTGTGCGCGGAGATGTAGTCCACGTGCTCGTACGTGTGCTCCAGCACGGTCGCCTCCCACGCGGCGAAGGTGGGCATTCCCCGGCCGGAGCTGCCGCAGGCCACCAGGCTGATCGACGGGTCGATCAGCTTCATCGCGCGGGCGGTCTCGGCGGCGAGCCGGCCGTACTCGTCGGCGGTCTTGTGGCCGACCTGCCAGGGACCGTCCAACTCGTTGCCGAGACACCAGAGCCGGATCCCGTACGGCTGCTCGGCGCCGTGCCGGCGACGTCGGTCCGACAACTCGGTGCCCCCGGGATGGTTGGCGTACTCCAGCAGGTCGCAGGCCTCCTGCACCCCCCGGGTGCCGAGGTTGACCGCCATCATCGGCTCGACCTCGGCGGTCGCCGCCCAGCTCATGAACTCGTCCAGGCCGAAGGCGTTGGTCTCGACGGTCTTCCAGGCCAGGTCGAGCCGGCGCGGCCGGTCGGCTACCGGACCGACGCCGTCCTCCCAACGGTAGCCGGAGACGAAGTTGCCGCCCGGGTAGCGGACCACCGAGACACCCAACTCCCGGGTCAGCTCCAGCACGTCACCGCGTAGCCCCCGGGCGTCGGCGCGGGGGTGGCCCGGCTCGTGGATCCCGCCGTACACGCAGCGGCCCAGGTGTTCGACGAAGGAGCCGAAGAGCCGGCGGTCGGCCGGCCCCACCGCGAAGGCCGGGTCGATCGTGAGCTGCGCGTTCCGCACCGCGTACCACCTCTCTCGCCGCTGCGTGGTCATCCCGTCCGGATGTTGTACCGCGCCGAGAGAGATGTTCGTCGTTGCGTCCCAGTGGCTGGTGACGCTGGTTTGTCCTCGTTCAGCGAGGGTCGGTCGCTGCTCGGGAGGCTCGGTCGCTGTTCCGCGATGGTCGGTCGCTGTTCCGCGATGGTCGGTCGCTGTTCCGCGATGGTCGGGTGCTGTTCCGCGAGGGTCGGGCGCTGTTCCGTGAGCATCGGTCGCTGCTCAGGAGAAGAAGCGGGCCAGGTGGGTGGGGGAGGGTGGGTCGGCGTCCGGGGCCAGCGGGGTGAGATCGGCGAAGATGCTGGCCCCGTCGCAGCCGGCGTGCAGCGGGTACCAGCGCGGGCTGCCCGGCGGCCGTTGCAGACAGATCCCCTTGATTGTCTGTACGTCCAGCAGCCGGACGTGGGTCGGGTCGGCGACCGCGTTCACATGCCCCCACCAGGGGCTCATCACATGCAGGACGCCGCCGGGCCGCAGCACCCGGTGACACTCGTCCACCAGCGGCAGGAAGTCGATCAGGTGCTCCAGGATGTGCACCGCGAAGAGCACGTCCACCGAGTCGTCGGCCAGCGGCAACGACCCGGACAGGTCGGCGACCGCGTCCACCCCGGGAGCGGGGAAGATGTCCAACCCGAGGTTGCCCGGGTACTGCTTGGTGCCGCCGCAGCCCAGGTCCACCACGACCGGCGCCCGCCCGGCCACCCCGACCCGCCCCCAGACCCCGTACACCCCGGCGAGCCGGCCCACCAGCTCCCGCACCAGCCGCAGCTGCCCGGCGTCGACCGCCTCGCCGGTCAGGTGCGCCACCCCCCGGTCGAAGCGCACTTGGACCCCGAGGTCACGCAGCCGGGCGTCGTACGCCACCTGCTCCACCCACGCCTCGGCGAGGAACCCGTCGACCGCCCGCAGCCGCTCGGCCGAGGGCGGACTCTGCGACAGCGCGACCATGGCCACCTCCGGCCGGCCCGATACCCGGTAACCCGCCCGACATGCCCCCCTCAACCCACTTTCCCCCCATTGCAAGGAAGGGCCCCTTGTTAACGGGCTGCGGTGAGCGGGGAACCCTTCTCTACCGAAAGCGTTAACAAGGGGCCCTTCCTTACACCAGTTCGGTGACTCGGCCTGCGTCGACGTGCAGGCGGCGGGTGGTGTGCACCGCGTCGAGCATCCGGCGGTCGTGGGTGACCAGCAGCAGCGTGCCCGGGTAGCTGGCCAGCGCCGTCTCCAGCTGCTCGATCGCCGGCAGGTCCAGGTGGTTGGTCGGCTCGTCCAGCACCAGCAGGTTCACCCCACGCCCCTGCAACAGCGCCAGCGCCGCCCGGGTCCGCTCGCCGGGGGAGAGGGTGGCCGCCGGACGCAGCACGTGTCCGGCCCGCAGGCCGAACTTGGCAAGCAGGGTCCGTGCGTCCGCCGGTGACAGGTCCGGTACGGCCAGCCGGAAGGCCTCCAGTAGGGGCTGGTCGCCGAGGAAGAGCAACCGGGCCTGGTCGACCTCGCCGACGACCACCCCGGGGCCGAGCGCGGTGTGTCCGGCGTCCAGCGGCAGCCGCCCCAGCAGCGCGCCGAGCAGGGTGGACTTGCCGGACCCGTTGGCCCCGGTCACCGCCACCCGGTCGGCCCAGTCGATCTGCAGGTCCACCGGCCCGAGGGTGAAGTCGCCCCGGCGTACCACCGCGCCCCGGCAGGTGGCCACGACCGCGCCGGCGCGGGGTGCGGCGGCGATCTCCATCCGCAGCTCCCACTCCTTGCGCGGCTCCTCGACCACCTCCAGCCGCTCGATCAGCCGTTCGGTCTGCTTCGCCTTCGCCGCCTGCTTCTCGGTCGCCTCGGCGCGGAACTTGCGGCCGATCTTGTCGTTGTCGGTGGCCTTGCGCCGGGCGTTCTTCACGCCCTTCTCCATCCAGGCCCGTTGGGTGCGGGCGCGGGCCTGCAGGGCGGCCCGGGTGTCGGCGTACTCGTCGTACTCGGCGCGGTCGTGCCGGCGGGCCACCTCCCGCTCCTGCAGGTACGCCGCGTAACCGCCGCCGTAGTGCCGGATCTGCTGCTGGGCGAGGTCCAGCTCCAGCACCTGGGTCACCGTCCGGGTGAGGAACTCCCGGTCGTGGCTGACCAGCACGGTGCCCGCCCGCAGCCCGGTGACGAACTCCTCCAGCCGGGCCAGTCCGGCCAGGTCCAGGTCGTTCGTCGGCTCGTCGAGCAGGAAGATGTCGTACCGGCTGAGCAGCAGCGAGGCGAGCCCGGCGCGGGCCGCCTGCCCGCCGGAGAGCCCGGTCATCGGATGGTCCAGGTCGACGGTGAGACCCAGGTCCGCGCTCACCTGCTCGGCCCGCTCGGCCAGGTCCGCGCCGCCGAGGGCGAGCCACCGCTCCAACGCCGCCGAGTACCCGTCGTCGGCTCCGGCCGCGCCGACGGTCAGCGCCTCCGTCGCGGCGTCCAGCGCGGCCTGCGCGGCGCTCACCCCGGTCCGGCGGGCCAGGAAGTCGCGTACCGTCTCGCCGGGCCGTCGCTCCGGCTCCTGCGGCAGGTGCCCGACGGTCGCGGTGGGCGGGCTCAACGCGACGCTGCCGACCTCCACCGGGGCCAACCCCGCCAGGGTACGCAGCAGCGTCGACTTGCCGGCGCCGTTCGCCCCGACCAGGCCGACCACGTCACCGGGGGCGACCACCAGCTCCAACTCGGCGAAGAGCGGCCGGTCACCGTGCCCGGCGGCGAGGTCCTTGACGATCATCGTGGCACTCATCAGAATCCCGAGCCTAACGGTCCACGCCAGCGGGTTTCGGCCACCGGTCGTCGGTGTCCACCGGACACGAGGCAGACTCACCGGGGTGGTGACCACACTGGCGATCGACTGCGGGGGCGGCGGGATCAAGGCCTCGGTGCTCGACGGCGCGGGGACGATGCGGGCCCGGCCGTTGCGGGTGCCCACCCCGTACCCGCTGCCGCCGGAACTCTTCGTGCGGACCCTGACCGAGCTGGGTGCCCGGCTGCCCACGGCGGACCGGGTGACCGTCGGGATGCCCGGCATGATCCGGCACGGCGTGGTGGTGGCCACCCCGCACTACGTGACCCGCTCCGGCCCCCGCTCCCGGACCGATCCGACGCTCTTCGCCGAGTGGTCCGGGTACGACGCCCGGTCGGCGCTCGCCGAGGCGTTCGGCGTACCCGTGCTGGTGCTCAACGACGCCGAGGTGCACGGCGCCGGGGTGGTCGCGGGCACCGGCTGTGAGCTGGTCCTGACCCTCGGTACCGGGCTGGGCAGCGCGCTCTTCGACGGCGGGGTGCTCGCCCCGCACCTGGAGCTGTCCCACGCCCCGGTGCGCTGGGGCACCACCTACGACACGTACGTCGGCGAGCCGGAACGCCGCCGCCTCGGCGACGCCTTCTGGTCCCGCCGGATCCGGCAGGTGGTGGAGGGGCTGCGGCCGGTGTTCCGCTGGGACCGGCTCTACCTGGGCGGCGGCAACTCCCGGCTGATCCGCCCCGAGCAACTGGCCCGGATGGGCGACGACGTGGTGGTGGTGCCGAACACCGCCGGCATCGTCGGCGGGGTCCGCGCCTGGGGCCTGGCCGCCGACCGGTACGACCCGACCTCCTGACCCGGCAAGTTCCCTTGCGGGAACACTCGCGGTCGGGGCGATGTTGTGCCAGCGTCGGTGAAGTGGCGACCTGGACACCAGGAGGTGGGTCGGATGGACTTTCTGGCCGAGTACCGGCGGGCGACCGTGTTCTTCGAGGCCGGTGACGCGACCGGGGCGGCCCGGCTGCTGGAGCCGATCGTCGCGGCCGAGCCGGACAACTCCTCCGTACGGCAGCTGCTGGCCCGGGCGTACTTCCAGTCCGCCCAGCTCAGCCGGGCCGAGGAGCAGCTGCGGGAGATGGTCGACCGGGACCCCGCCGACCACTACGCCCACCACGTGCTGGGCCGTACCCTGGAGCGGCTGAACCGGCCGGCGGACGCCCTGCGGCACCTGCGCATCGCAGCTGCCATGCACGGCACCAACGACGACTACCTCACCGCCCTGCGCCGGGTCGAGTCCCGGGTCAACGGCCCTACCATGGGTCGTCAGGGCGGCTGAACGCCGCCTGTCGTGGCGGGTCGGTTCCACCGGCCTGCCACGCGGCGGAGCTGAGCGGACGGTGGGCGGAGCATGACGGTGGGCGGGGTATGAAGCTCAAGCTGGATCTGCACGACATCTTCAACCGGGGCCAGGACATCGACCGGGCGCTGCGCGGGATCATGGACGAGGCGGTGGCGAAGAAGGCCACTCTCGTCGAGATCATCCCGGGCAAGGGCTCCGGCCAGCTCAAGAAGCGGGTGCTGCGGTTCCTCGACCAGAAGGACGTCAAACAGCTCTACCACCGGGTGGAGAAGGACTCCAAGAACTTCGGCCGCCTCTTCGTCCACTTCCGCTGGAAATAGCGCCCCTCCCTCCCTTGCTCCCTCCCTCCCACCCACCCTCCCCGCGCAATTTCGGGGATGTAGTTGCATGCGGCCCGCCCGAGACCACCACATCCCCAAAAAAGCACGTCGGCAACGCGTTCACGCAGGAGGGGAACCGCCCCACCCACCCGTCTCGCGCCACCCGGAGTGGTTGAGGGCGATCTTGGTGGTGTTTGTGCCGTGTTTCTCTGGCCTGTCGGGTGTTCTGGTCAGCGCGATGGGTGGTTCGGCCCTTTGTGGGAAGCGCACTTTCGTCGCTCCTTCGGAGCTGGGCATTTCATTTCGTCTATGCCTTTGGGTGCATGGTCACCGTTGTGCGGTCCTGCTCGCCTCTGATGAAAGTGCCATGACTTCGGCCGGCCCTGCTCCCGAGCCGCCGAATCCCGGCCCTGACACCGGCGGTCCGGCCGGCCCTGCTCCCGAGCCGCTGAATCCCGGCCCTGACACCGGCGGTCCGGCCGGGCGCAGCCGACGTCGACGAGCCCGTAGCAGCCCGACCCGACGTCGATGAGCCCCGGCCAACCCCGCTCCGACCCCGACGAGCCCCGGCCAGCCTCGCCCCGACGCCCGACGAACCCCAGCCTCATACCGACGAGCCTCGTCCCGGGGTGTGAGAGGGGTGCCCCGCTCTACCTAAAGCGTTAACAGGGGGCCCTTCCTTACACCGAGTAGGTGCGGGCTATGGCTAGGAGTTCGGAGCTGTGTGAGCCGACCACGCCCACGTCGGGCGGGCGGGGGCGGAAGCCGGGTAGCGCGTCCAGCCCGTCGCTGCCGTCCATCACGCGTAGTGCCAGCTGACGGCCCGGCTTGGACGAGACGGTCAGGGTGATCTCGATGCCCTCCGGTGGTGGGGCGTGGAAGACGACGCCGAGGTTCCAGCGGTGTTCCGGGCGGCCCAGCGGCACCGGGCGGCCGGCCACGGTGAGGCTGGTGACCGTTGCGGTGTCCAGGTCGACGTGCAGGCTGGCCAGCCGGACCGGGCGTTGCGGGGTGAGCTTCAGCCGCAGGGTGCGGGCCGGACCGGTGCCGGTGTCGGCGAGTACCTCCAGTTTCGGGGCGGGCAGGTCGGCGGCGGGGGCCGGGCCGGTGCGCAGGTCGCCCGCCCCGAGGCCGGGGAAGCCGTCGACCGGGCCGGTGTCGGCGACGTACCCGGCGGTCCAGGGTTGGGGGTCGGTCTCGCGGCTGAGCCAGCGGGCGGTGCCGGTGTCGGCGTCGAGGGCGTACATCAGGTGGGTGGGGACGGGGTGGTCGGCGTCGAAGCGGTCGACGGCCAGGCCGACCCCGGCGAAGATCGCGGCGGCCAGGCCGGCGGCGAGGGTGGGCAGCAGGCCCAGGCGGCGGTGGCGTAGCGCGGTCAGGCCGCGGGCGCCGCCGGCCGGTGGGTGCAGCAGGTCCACCACGGGCAGCGCGGCGAAGCCGAGCAGGACCGTGACCAGCGCGGCCACCCCGCCCATCGCCATGCCCAGGGCCGGGAAGAGCAGGATCGCGGTGGGTAGCAGCACGATCACGCCGACCGCCGCGACGACGGTCGCCGCGATCACCGGCCACGGGCCGTCGACCCGGGTGGCCAGCGCGATCAGGCCGCCGAGCGCGCCGACCAGGGCCGGCAGGGTGAAGAGGTACGCCCCACCGGGGGCCAGCGCCGCGAAGACCACCCCGAGCAGGGCCAGCCAACCGAGTACGCCGACGGCCAGTGCGGCCGGTCCGGCCCACCGGCGCAGCAGCGCGTACCAGCCGGACACCACCGCCACGGCGAGGGTGAGCACGGCGAGGCGGTACCAGGTAGGCCGGTACGGGTCGAGCAGTTCGGCGTAGCCCGGACGTAGTGCGGTGATGCCCAGCCAGAGCCCCTGCGCGCCCAGCGGGGCGACGACGAGCGGGGCGAGCGCCAACCCGAAGGCGGCGACGAGCCGGCGTCCGGTGGCCCGGCCCCGCCGTCGGGCGAACCAGCCCAGCGCGGCGACGGCCAGGAGCGCGGCCAGCGCCAGCGGCCATGTCAGCCAGCCGGGGTAGCGGACCAGTCCGCCCGGCACCGGGAAGTACGTGGCGTCGTGGTCGGCGCCCAGGTCGGTCAGGTCGATCCGGCCGAACTCCCGGGCCAGGCCGAGCGCGTTGTCGCCGTGGTGTTGCAGGCTGCCCCGGTCCAGCGCGGCCGGGGTGTCCAGCGGGGTGTGGTAGATCGCCCCACCGTCGATGTACGCCGAGTTCAACCCGACGAAGTCGGCGTCGAGGAAGGCGGTGAAGTCGGTGTCGTTGGGCAGCGCCCGGTAGACCTCCACCGCGAAGGAGGTGCCGACCGGGTGGGGTGCGGCCCGGCCGAAGACGTCGACCAGGGCGGCGTTGTCCCGGGACGTCTCGAACATGATCACCGGCCCGGTGGAGCCGCGCGCCTCC
This sequence comes from Micromonospora sp. WMMA1923, assembly GCF_049179195.1. Taxonomy (NCBI): domain Bacteria; kingdom Bacillati; phylum Actinomycetota; class Actinomycetes; order Micromonosporales; family Micromonosporaceae; genus Micromonospora; species Micromonospora sp. WMMA1923. The sequence goes on along the minus strand of NZ_JBMHLZ010000001.1, from coordinate 5,032,877 downwards.
AGGTTGATCACCACGCCACCGTCGGCGGCCAGCGGATGCTCGGCCGCGAACCCCGCCGCGCCGCAGAGGCAGGCCTCCTCGGCGTCGGTGAGCACGAAGACGATGTCGTTGCGGGGGCGGTCTCCGCTGGTCAGCGCGCGGGCCACCTCCAGGATCGCCGAGGTGCCGGCCGCGTCGTCGTTGCCGCCCGGCCCGGTCTGCACCGAGTCGTAGTGCGCGACCAGGAAGACCCGACCGGTCGGATCGGTGCCGGGTAGCCGGGCCACCACGTTGCGTACCCGGGCCAGGGTGGCCCCGGCAGCCGCCCCGCTGAGCTGGCCGGCCTCCGGGGCGACCAGGTCCTGCACCTCGGTCTCCAGGCCCAGCGCGCGCAGCGTGCCCTCGACGTGCTGGCGTACCCGGTCGTTGGCCGGACTGCCGGCCGGGTGCGGCTCGGCCGCGACCTGCTCGACGTGCGGGAACGCCCGGCCGGCACTGAACTGGTCGACCGGTGCGTCGGCCGGTAGGGGCGTCGGGGTACGCAGGTCGAGCAGGCTGCCCGCACCCACCGCCACCAGGGCGAGGAGCGCGAGCAGCGCGGCGAGCGGACGGTTGCGGGGTCGGGCCAGGGCCCGGTCCTCGGCGTGGGTACGGGGTACGCCCACTGGGTCTCCTCGGGGGTGGGGGTGGGCACCATCCTGGCCCACTGCGGGACATGCCGGTGCCGGCGCGGGCGCGTTGTGTGCGACCGTTGTCTAATACATGCTCGGCGAGGACTCGGAAGGAGCCTGACATCACCAGCGATCTCCCGCGCCTCGCGGAGGCCACCCGGTCACCCCGGATGGCCGGCCGGGCCGGTCCCGCGGTCGAGTCGTCGTACCCGCACGGCGGTTACGGGCCCCACCCCAACCTGCCGCCGGGTGAGCGGTTGCGGGTGCTGCTGGTCGAGGACGACGAGGGCGACGCCTTCCTGGTCGGTGAGCTGCTCGCCGAGACCAACTCGATGATCGACCTGCTGGTGGCCACCAGCCTGAGCGAGGCCCGCAAGCGGGTGATGGGCGTGGACTGCGTCCTGCTCGACCTGGGGCTGCCCGACGCGCAGGGTCTGGACGGGCTGCGGCAGGTGCTGGAGATGTCCAGCGGTGCGGCGGTGTGTGTGCTGACCGGCCGCTCCGACGAGCACCTGGGCATCGTCGCGGTTGCCGAGGGAGCCCAGGACTACCTGGTCAAGGGGCAGGTCGACGGGGTCCTGCTGACCCGCGCGCTGCGCTACGCGGTGGAGCGGAAACGGGCCGACGAGAACGCCCGCCGGCTGCGTGAGGTCGAGCTGCGCCAGGCCGAGTCGGCCCGACTGGAACGCGGCCTGCTGCCCCAGCCGCTGATGTCCACCGAGGAGATCGGGGTCAACACCTTCTACCGGCCGGGCCGGCACGCCGCGTTGATCGGCGGGGACTTCTACGACGTGGTGCAGACCCGGCCGGACCGGGTGGACCTGATCGTCGGCGACGTCTGCGGGCACGGGGCGGACGAGGCCGCCCTCGGTGTCGAGCTGCGGGTCGCCTGGCGGGCGCTGATCCTGGCCGGGGTGCCCGACGACGAGGTGCTGCCGGCGTTGGAGCAGGTGCTGATGAGTGAGCGCCGGCTCCAGGAGATCTTCGCGACGGTGGCCACCGCCCGGCTGGACCTCGCCGCCAACCGGGCGACCGTACGCCTGGCGGGGCACCCGCCACCGCTGCTGCTCGCCGGCGGTAAGGTCGCGCCGGTGCCGGCACCGGGCGGACTGCTGCTCGGCGTACGACCCCGCCGGCCCGTGGCCTTCGACCTGGAGTTCGACACCGATGACTGGTCCCTGTTGATGTACACCGACGGCCTGATCGAGGGGCGGGTGGACGGCGGCGACGAGCGGCTGGACGTGCCCGGCCTGGTGGGTCTGCTGGACGAGCCGGCCAACCACGCGGTGCCGCTGTCCGAGTTGCCCGCCTGGCTGGTCGGGCGGGCCGAGCAGATCAACGGCGGTCCGCTCGCCGACGACGTGGCGATGCTGCTGGTCAGTCGGGGTGGTGGGCGGTGACCGGGGCCGGACGTGGCTGGACCCTGCGCCGCCGGGTGGTCGCCATGCTCACCGTGGTGGGGGTGGCGCTGGTCGCGCTGGCCGGGGCCGAGGCGGTGGTCGCCACCCAGAACCGGAACTACACCGAGGCGGCGCTCACCGAGACCGGCCCGCTGCGGGTGCACGGGCAGCAGCTGCTCAGCGCCCTGCTCGACCAGGAGACCTCGATCCGCGGGTACGCGGTCAGCGGCAACCGGGCCGACCTCGTCCCGTACGAGGAGGGGGTGCGCCAGGAGCGGACCGTCACCGCCGAGATGACCGAGCTGATCGACGACTACCCGGAGATCGCGCAGGAGCTCCGCGCGGTCGAGGAGCAGGCCGAACAGTGGCGGCGGCTGGTGGCCGAGCCGGTGATCAACACGACGGAGACCGCCGGTACGGCAGCCGGTCAGGCGCTCCTCAACGACCAGGCCCGGCAGCGGTTCGACGGGATAAGGTCCGCGATCGACGCGTTGCAGGCCGAGATCCTCACCGCCCGCGCGACGGTGGTCGCCAACATCGAGCGTACCGGTGACCTGCTGGTGCTGCTCCTGATCATCGCGGCGGTGGTGGTCGCGGTGGCCGGCGCGGTGCTGCTGTTGTCGCTGGAGAAGATGGTCATCCGACCGTTGACCTCGCTGGCCGGTCAGGTACGGGAGGTCGCCGACGGCGACTACCAGCACCGGATCAGTGGTGCGGGGCCGCCGGAGTTCCTCGGGCTCGCCGACGACGTGGACGCCATGCGGCAGAAGATCGCCCGGGACCTCGACGAGGTCCGGGAGGCCCGGGAGCGGATCGAGTGGGTCAACAGCCAGCTCCAGAAGCAGGCCGAGGAGCTGGTGCGCTCCAACCGTGACCTGGAGCAGTTCGCCTACGTGGCCTCGCACGACCTGCAGGAGCCGCTGCGCAAGGTGGCCAGCTTCTGCCAGTTGCTGCAACGCCGGTACGCGGGGCAGCTGGACGAGCGGGCCGACCAGTACATCGCCTTCGCGGTGGACGGTGCGCAGCGGATGCAGCGTCTGATCAACGACCTGCTGGCGTTCTCCCGGATCGGGCGGCTCACCACCGGCTTCACCGAGGTCGACCTGAACAAGGTGATGGGGGACGTGGCCGGCCAGACCGAGGCCGCCCGGCAGTACGCCGACGCCGAGCTGACCTGGGACGAGCTGCCGGTGATCCGGGGCGAGGAGCCGTTGCTGACCAACCTGCTGGCCAACCTGGTCAGCAACTCGATCAAGTTCCGGCGTCCCGACGTACCGCCGAAGGTGCACGTCTCGGCGAAGTTGGTCGACGGCGAGTGGGAGATCAGCTGCCAGGACAACGGCATCGGGATCGAGCCGGAGTTCGCCGACAAGATCTTCGTGATCTTCCAGCGGCTGCACTCCAAGGACGCCTACCCGGGCACCGGGATCGGTCTGGCCATCGTCAAGAAGATCGTGGAATACCATGGTGGCCGGGTCTGGGTCGACACCGACAGCCCGCAGGGCACGGCGATCCGGTTCACCGTCCCGGCCACCGCCGAGGACGTCGAGGCCGCCACGGTGAAGACAACCGCCGACGGTACGACCGGTGGTGAGGCAGCTGCGGAAGGTGAGTCGGCAGCCCCGGGTGGCCCGGCTGCGCCGGGCGGGACCGGTGCGGACGGGGCGACTGCTGGCGGTACCGGCTCGACGGCCGCCGACCCGGAGTCGGCCGGGCCGGAGTCGGTTGGGCCGGTGGGGCGGCAGACGGCACGGAAGGACACCGCGCGGGCCTCAGGCGACGGCGGTACGGACGGCACGAAGGAGACAGTGCGATGACCGCGCCGGCGGACGGCAAGAGCCCGATCGAGGTGCTGCTGGTCGAGGACGACCCGGGGGACGTCCTGATGACCCAGGAGGCGTTCGAGGAGCACAAGCTCCGCAACCGGCTGACCGTCGTCTCCGACGGCGCCGAGGCGCTGGCGTACCTGCGTCGGGAGGGCCGGTACGCGGACGCGGTCAGCCCGGACCTGATCCTGCTCGACCTGAACCTGCCCCGCCGGGACGGCCGGGAGGTGCTGGAGGAGATCAAGAAGGACGAGCACCTCTGCCGGATCCCGGTCGTGGTACTCACCACCTCGCAGGCCGACGAGGACATCCTGCGCAGCTACCAGCTGCACGCCAACGCCTACGTGACCAAGCCGGTCGACTTCGAGCGGTTCATCTCCGTGGTACGCCAGATCGACGAGTTCTTCGTCAGCGTGGTCAAGTTGCCGCCGCGTGGCTGACCTGCTCCTGGACGACGTCGGCGAGCTGCTGCGGGACACCGCCGCCGAGATCGTCCTGCCCCTGTTCCGGAAGCTGGACGCCGCAGACGTCACCGAGAAGGCCCCCGGCGAGCTGGTCACCATCGCCGACCAGCGCGCCGAGGAGGCGATCACCGCCGGCCTGCGTCGGCTGCGCCCCGGCTCGGTGGTGGTCGGCGAGGAGGCGGTCGCCGACGACCCGACCCTGCTGCGGCACGTCCGGAGTACCGGTGACGTCTGGGTGGTCGACCCGGTCGACGGCACCTCCAACTTCGCCGCCGGCAAGCGACCGTTCGCGCTGATGGTGGCCCTGCTGACCGACGGCGATCCGGTCGCCTCCTGGATCCTCGACCCGCTGGCCGACAACCTCGCGGTCGCCCGGGTGGGCGAGGGCACCCGCCTCGACGGCCAGCCGGTCACCCCACGCACCACCGGGCGTACGCCGGGCGGGCTGCGCGGCAGCGCGACCACCTGGTTCCTGCCGCCGGCCACCCGGGCCCGGGTCTCCGCCGGCGGTGAACGGCTCGGCGGGCTGCTCCCCGGGCAGCACTGCGCCGGTCGGGAGTACCTCGACCTGCTCACCGGTGAGCGGGACTTCGTCCTCTTCTGGCGTACCCTGCCCTGGGACCACGTCCCCGGCACGCTGCTGGTCCGCCAGGCCGGCGGGGTCGCCCGTCGCTTCGACGGCACCGACTACCACCCGGCCGACGAGCACCAGGGCCTGCTGGTCGCGATCTCCGAGGACGTCTGGACCGAGGCCCACGCGGCGCTCCTCGCCGACTGACCCGCCCCCGCCGGCCTCGCTTCGCCCCGTGCTACCCCGACCCGAGGTGTGAGAGGGGTGCCCCGCTCGACCAAAAGCGTTAACAGGGGGCCCTTCCTTACGGTGAGGGGGGGAGTGCGTTGGGTTGATGTTTTGCGGGGGGAGGGTTCTGCGGGCGGGTCCGGGGCGCGAGGTCCGGTATCGTGACCTGCGGTCACCGCCAGTGGGCCGCCGGACGGCGCCGGGCGGGGTCCTCGATCGGATCGATCGCCATCTCGGCCCTGCCGATGCGGGGCCACCGACGGCTGACGGAAGGACACTCTCGTGCCGAGGACGATGGTCATCCGGCGTCGGGGCGGCCGGCTGCTGGTCGCCCTGCTGACCGCCGTGACGGTGCTGCTCGGTGTCGGCGCGGTGCCGGCGTACGCCGAGCCGAACGAGGGCGGGACGAAGAAGCTGCGGGACGCCCTGGAGAGCACCGCCAAGGGGCACATCGAGGCGAAGAACAAGCTGGAGGCCTCCCAGAAGCGGCAGAAGAAGCTGACCGCCGACCTGAAGACGGTCGAGCAGCGGCTGGTCGGGCTGACCGAGCAGGTTGGCGAGGTGGCCGCGCAGTCGTACCGGACGGGTCGGTTGACCGCCCCGGCGATGCTGCTCAACGCCGACACCCCGGACAGTTTCCTGGACCGGGTGGCCGCGTTGGACGTGATGGCCCAGCGGGACAGCAAGCGGCTGGCCACCCTGATCGAGACCCGGGCCGAGGCTGCCGAGGCCAAGAAGGGGATCGACGCCGAGGTCCGGGAGCAGCAGAAGCAGGTCGCCACGATGGCGAAGAAGAAGAAGGAGGCCGAGCGGGCGCTCGCCGCGGTCAGCACCGGCACCAGCGCCGGGTTCAGCGGCGGAAGTTCCTCCTCGGCCCGCCCGGCGCCGCGTAACTCCGACGGGTCGTGGCCGGGGGAGTCCTGCTCGGTGAACGACCCGACGCCGGCCAACGGTTGCATCACCCCCCGGACGCTCAACATGCTGCAGGAGACCAAGGCGGCCGGCTACAAGCGGTACGCGTCGTGTTTCCGTAGCGGCGGGTCGGGCGAGCACCCGAAGGGCCGGGCCTGTGACTTCTCGGCCGCCGCCGGTGGCTTCCAGGACAAGACCGCGACCGGCGGGGACAAGTCGTACGGCGACAGCCTGGCCGCCTGGCAGGTCCGCAACGCCAGCCGCCTCGGCATCCTCTACGTGATCTGGTACCGGCAGATCTGGCACCCGGGCACCGGTTGGCGGTCCTACAGCGGCAGCGGCAGCCCGGCCGCCGACCACACGAACCACGTTCACACCTCGATGCACTGATGCGTCCGTCCGGGTGCGTACCATCGCAGCGATGAGCAGCTCAACTCCCGAGGTGGTGGATCCACCGGCCGAGGCCGGTCCGCCGCCGGTGCGCGCCCTGCCGGCGGGTCTCGCCGCCTTCCTGGTCTTCTTCTCCAGCGGTGCCGTGCTGGTGCTGGAGACCGTGGCCCTGCGTCTGGTCGGCCCGTACGTCGGGGTGACCCTCCAGGTCACCAGCTCGGTCATCGCGGTGGCGTTGGCCGCCATCGCGTACGGGGCGTGGGCGGGCGGCTGGATCGCCGACCGGCGTGATCCGCGTCCGCTGCTGGCCCCGGCGCTGGTGCTCTCGGCCATCGCCACCGCGGTCACCCTGCCGATCGTCAGGTACGCCGGCGAGTCGCTGCGCGGCGGCGCGGAGAGCGCCGTACTGCTGCTCACCGCGCTGGCCGTCTTCGTGCCGGCGATGCTGCTCTCGGCGATCACCCCGCTGGTGGTCAAGCTCCAGCTCGCTGACCTGCGCCGCACCGGCCAGGTGGTCGGCAAGCTCTCCGGGATCGGCACCCTGGGTGGGATCACGGCCACCCTGGCCACCGGGTTCGTGCTGGTGGCCACGCTCACCAGCACGACGATCGTGCTCGCCACGGCGGTCGCGTTGGCGGTGGTCGGGATCGGCCTCTGGGTGCACCTGCGCCGGCAGGACCAGGCGGGCCGGCTGCCCGGTCCGGCGCGTACCCGGGTGGCGTTGACGGTGTTGGGGCTGGTCGGGGCGGGGCTGACCACGATCGCGCCGAACCCGTGCGACATCGAGACCGCGTACCACTGCGCGAGCGTGGAGGCCGACCCGGCGCGGGAGAGCGGGCGGACCCTGCTGCTGAACTCCGCCCAGCACTCGTACATCGACCTGGCCGATCCGACCCACCTGGAGTACGAGTACACCAAGTGGTTCGGCGCGGCGGCGAACGTGGTCGCGCCGGTGGGGGACCGGGTCGACGCCCTGCACCTGGGCGGGGGCGGGTTCACCATCCCCCGGTACCTGACGGCCACCCGGCCGGGCACCGACAACCTGGTGTTCGAGATCGACGGTGGCCTGGTCGACCTGAGCCGGGCGGAGCTGGACCTGCGGACCGGCCCGCAGTTCCGGGTGCGGGTCGGTGACGCCCGGATGTTGCTCACCGCCGAGCCGAGCGCGAGCCGGGACCTGGTGGTCGGGGACGCGTTCGGGCACCTCGTGGTGCCGTGGCACCTGGCGACCCGGGAGATGGCCGCCGAGATCCGGCGGGTGCTGCGCCCCGGCGGTACCTACGTGCAGAACGTCATCGACTATCCGCCGTTGCGGTTCATCCGCGCCGAGCTGGCCACCGTCGCGGCCGAGTTCGAGCACGTCGCGCTGATCGCCCCGCCGGCCTCGCTGGCCGGGCGGCAGGGCAGCAACTTCGTCATCGTCGCCTCGGACTCACCGCTGCCGCTGCCCGCGCTGCAGAACCAGCTGGGCACCCTGACCGAGCCGGTACGCCTGCTGTCCGGGGCGGAGCTGGCCGAGTTCGTGGACGACGCGCTGGTGCTCACCGACGACTACGCCCCGGTGGACCAGCTGCTGGCCACCGCCTGACCAGCTGCGCCCCGCCGGGGCCGGCCGACCGGGTAGGCGTCGGCGGATCGGGGCGACACCGCCTGATCAGGTGACATCCCTGACCGAATGCCATCATCCAGGTGTAGCCCGGGGCTTGTCGGGCAACTCCTCCGACCATGGGTGGAGTGGTCCGTAACGGCGCACAGCTGCTCGGTCGGCGGTACCGGTTGGTCGAGCAGCTCGGCGCGGGCGGCATGTCCGTCGTGTGGCGTGGCTACGACGAGGTGCTCGGCCGGCAGGTGGCGGTGAAGGTGCTCGCCTCCCGGCTGGCCAGCGACCGGGCCTTCCGGCACCGGATCCGGATCGAGGCGCAGGCCGCCGCGCGGCTGGCCCACCCCAACATCACCGGCGTGTACGACTACGGCGAGTCGGTGCAGGTCGGCCTGACCGTGCCGTACGTGGTGATGGAGCTGGTCGACGGCGTCCCGCTGAGCGCCCGGCTCGGCCGGGACGCCCGGCTGCCCTGGCGGGAGGCGGTGACCATCGGAGCCGAGGTGGCCTCGGCGTTGGCCGCCGCACACGCCCGCGGGGTGGTGCACCGGGACGTCAGTCCGGGCAACGTGATGCTCACCGCGACCGGGGTCAAGGTGGTCGACTTCGGCATCTCCGCGCTGGTCGGGGTGAGCGAGCAGGGCGCCGACGGCACCGTCTTCGGCACCCCGGCGTACGTCGCCCCGGAGCGGCTCGACGACGGCCAGGTCCTGCCGGCCACCGACGTGTACGCGGTCGGCCTGCTCCTCTACCGGATGCTCACCGGCGGACTGCCCTGGGACGCGTCCAGCACCACCCAGCTGTTGCGGGCGCACATGTTCCAGGATCCCGAGCCGCTGCCACCCGTGCCGGGCCTGCCGGACGCGGTCACCGAGCTGGTCGGGCGCTGTCTGGCCAAGCGCCCCGAGGACCGGCCGGGCACCGCCGAGCTGGCCCGTACCCTGGCCGACGCTGCCGGGGTGCCGGCGATCGTGCCGGTCTCGCCGGCCGCCTCGGTGGATCCCGGGGTGCTGGCGAACGCCGGTACCACGATCCTGCCCTGGCGGGTCGACACCGACGCGTTGCCCTTCACCGAGGCCCGGCGGGGCCGGCGGATGCTCGGCCGGCGGGCCGGCGGCGGTCGGCACGGTGGCGGCGGGCTGCTCGGCCGGCGGGCCGGCGGCGGGCTGATCGGCCGGCGGCTCATGGGCGGGTCGGTCGACAACGGGCCGGTCAACGGCCTACCGGTCGGTGGCGGGCTGGACGGTGGCCGCCAGAGCGGTGGCAGGCTGAGCGGTGGCCCTCGGGTCAGCGCCCGGCGGCGGCGGGTGGAGGCCGGGCTGGTCGCGGCCGGGTTCGTCGCGGTCACCGCCGCGATGTGGGGGGTGGCGTCGCAGCACAGCCCGGCCAGTGGGGGCGCGGAGCAGCCGACGGAGGCCCGGATGGGGTTGGAGCCGCCGGTGAGCTGCGCGGTGGCCTACACCCTGCGGTCGGACAACGGCCGGGAGTTCGCCGCCGACCTGACGCTCACCAACACCGGCCGGCGGGAGCTGCGCGACTGGACCGTGCACTTCAGCTTCCCGGCCGAGCAGAAGCTGACCCGGCCCGCCCCGACAGTTCGCCAGCAGGGCGAGACGGTGCTGGTCCGGCCGGCTGCCAACCGGCCGGCGGTGGCGCCGGGCAAGTCGGAGAAGGTCGCCCTGACCGGCACCTACACCGGGGTGAACCCGCTGCCTGTGGAGTTCCGCCTCGGCGAGACCCGGTGCGGGGTGCAGGTGGCCGGGGTGGCCGGCACGGCACCGGCGACGAAGCCGCCGGCCGCCAAGGCGAAGTCGAAGGCCGCGACGAAGAAGTCCGTCGGCTCGGGCGGCTCAGGCGGCTCAGGCGGCTCCGCCGCCAAGAAGCAGCCGGCCAAGAAGGCCGCCGCCAAGGGGTCTGCTGACGCGAAGAAGGCCGCTCCGAAGAAGCCGGACCCGAAGGCCAGCGAGGCCAAGAAGTCCGCCGCTCCGCAGAAGCCCGACCCGAAGCCGGCCGCGAAGGGCGCCGGTGGTGCCAAGCCGGCCAAGGGTGGCCGTTGACCGGTATCGATCAGGTGAGGGCGGCGAAGCGCTGCACCTGTTCGATGCTGCCCTCCACGATCAGGATGCTGCCCGGGGCCAGCACGGTGTCCCCGGCGGCGTACCGGAACGGCTCCCCGGGCAGTTTGGCGCCGACCACCATCACCCCGTACCTGTCGATCGGGCCGAGCTCGCGCAAGGTCCGCCCGAACAGCGCCTCCGGCGCGCGGACCTTGGCGATGGCGAAGTCGTCGCCGAACTCGATGTAGTCGAGCATCCGGCTGACGATCAGGTGCGCCACCCGCTCCCCGGTCTCCGCCTCGGGGAAGATCACCTGCTGGGCACCGACCGCCGCCAGGATCCGGGCGTGCTGCTCCGAGGTGGCCCGGGCCCAGATCTGCGGTACGCCCAGCTCCGCCAGGCCCAGCACGCTGAGCACGCTGGCCTCGACCGACGCCCCGATGGCGACCACCACCCGTGCGAAGTCGGCAAGCCCGAGTTGCCGCAGCGCCCCCACCTCGGTCGCGTCGGCCTGCACGACCCGGTCGAGGGTCGGCGACCACTTCTGCACCCGGTCCGGATTGCGGTCGATGGCCAGCACCTCGTGCCCCAACTGGGTGAGCGAGGTGGCCAGGTGGCAACCGAACCGGCCCAGCCCGATCACCACCACCCCTTCGGTGTCCCGCCTGCGCCTAGCTGACAATGGGTTGCTCCTCCGGGTACCGGTAAAGCCGACGTCGGGTGTTCAGGGCGATCGCCGAGCCGAGGGTGAGCGGCCCGACCCGGCCGACGTACATCAGGACGGTGAGGACCAGACGACCGGGCTCACCGAGGGTCGTGGCCAGCCCGACGCTGAGCCCGGTGGTGCTGAACGCGCTGGTCACCTCGAACAACGCCCGGTAGTCCCGGACGTTCTCGGCCAACGCCACCAGCCCGGTCGTGCCGGCGGCGACGAGCGCCACGCTGAGCAGCGCCACGGTCAGTGCCTGCCGCTGGCTGGTGCTGGCGACCCGGCGGCGGCCCACCGTGACGTCCGGCTCACCGCGGAGCTGGGCCCACATCACGAAGGCGAGCAGGAAGAAGGTGGCGACTTTGATCCCGCCGGCGGTGCTGGCGCTGCCCCCACCGATGAACATCAGCCCGAGGAGCAGGGGATAGCTCTCCTCGTCCAGGGCGGCCATGTCGATGAACTCGAAACCGCCGGTACGCAGCACCGCGTCCTGGGTGCCGACGGTGAGCATCTTGTCCGCCCAGCCGTACGGGCCGATGGTGTGCGGGTTGCCCCACTCGGCGGCGAGCAGCCCGACGAAGCCCACCACCAGCAGCGCCAGGCTGCCCCAGATGGTCAGCTTGGTGGCCACCCCCCAGCGGCCGGGCTGTCGCCAGGTGCGGCTGGCGTCGAAGATGGCCGGGAAGCCGAGCCCACCGATAATGGTGCCGGCGGCCACCGACAGGCAGACCCAGGCGTCCCGGGCGAACCTGAGCATGCTGTCCGGGTAGAGCGCGAACCCGCCGTTGTTGAAGGCCTGGACGGCGTGGAACAGGCCGTACCAGAGGGCCCGACCGGGCGGGTAGTCGTAGCCGAGCCAGAGCCGACCGGCCAGGACCAGCGTGATCACCGCCTCGCTGACCAGGGCGATCGCCGCGATCCGCAGCAGCAGCCCGCGGACGTTGCCGAGGCCGTACTCGGCGGTCTCGGCCTGCACCAGCAGCCGGTTGCGCAGGCCGAGCTGCCGGGCCACCACCAGGATCACCAGGGCCGCCCCGGTCAGGATGCCCAACCCGCCGGCCTGGGTGAGCACGGTGATCATGATCAGCCCGAACTCGTTCCAGTAGGTGGGGGTGTCGACCACGCTCATGCCGGTGACCGAGACGGCGGAGGTGGCGGTGAAGAGCGCCACGGTGAACGGGGTGTACTCGTACTCGGCGGAGGCCTGGGGCAGCATCAGCAGGCCGGTGCCGAGCAGGATCGCCACCAGGAACCCCACCGGCACCAGCCGGACCGGATGACGGAAGAACCGGCGCACCAGCCCATCTTGTCCACCCGCCCCCGCCCCCGCCCCCCAAACTGCAAGGAAGGGCCCCCTCTTAACGCATACGGTCGAGAAGGGTCCCCTCCTTACAGCTGCGAGGGAGGGCTGTGGGCGGCCGGCAACTCCGGGCGGCCCCGGCGGCTGCTACCTGCGTGGCGACGTCCCTCGGTTCTGCTGGGTGGGCGCGGGTGGTGCCGCCGAGCTGGACGCGGGCGCCCCCTGGCTGCTCCGGTTCTGGAGGAAGCTGCTGGTCTGTTGCAGGACCTCGCTGAGAGCGGGTGCCGGCGACTGGCTTCGGGAACGCGCGAACCCGTTGGCGGCGGTGAGTTCGAAGTTCTCCAGGGTCAGCGCCCGCCCCGCAGCGGGGTTGGCCATGCGGTTGTAGTAGCCGTGCTGGATGTCGTAGACGCTGTCGGCGTGGGGGTGGGATGCCATCGTCTCGCGGAACCGGCTCGCCGCAGCCGGGTCCAACGAGATCCGCTCAGGCGGATTGTCCCGGAGCCACGCCTCCGGTGAGTGGTCCCGCGCGGCGATAGCTTTGTAGTCTCGGCCGTCCGCCCGATCGAATGACTCGCGGTCGAAGGCACGCATCTGCGCGACCGAGTAGTTGAGGACGCTGGTCACCGTGGGTTCCTTCGTCCAGGCGTCGACCACGACGGACTCCGGGTGGAAAGGCGGGCCGATGACCGGGGCGACGTGATCGAAACCGACGTCTTTGCCGTTCTGGCCCCTGGCGGCCAAAAAGTCGATGACGGTGATCTGGTCGCCGATGTTCCGTCTACTGTCGTACAGTTGCGATTGGACCAGGGTTACGATCTCTGCCGAGTAATTTCCGCACTTTCCTCCACCGACCGCCCGAGCGAGGTTTGCCACTTGGCCGCGCATGGTGTCGAGATCGGAATCCTGAATGGCATCCTCGGGGTCCAAGACCCGCTCCGCGTTCATGGTGCTGGTGCCAGCAGATCGGACGAACTCGTCCACCTGATTTACCGGGACGAACCCCTCCCGAGCTGCCGTCGCAGCTGCACGGCCGAATTTGAGACGGGCGTCCCGCAGGTCGTTCTCCATGGCATGTACCTGCGCGAAAACGCCTGCGGCTCGCCCCAAGAGTTCCTGCTCGGGTGGGGTGACCAGGTGCGGGTTCTGTCGGGCGTGGTCGCGGGCGGACTGCAGGAACTGCCGCAGCGGGTTGTCGACCTCGGCCCGGAGGTTCCGCTGGTATGCATCGAAGCGCAGCGACTCCGGTGAGTCGTACGCTGGCCGATCCGCAAATTTGCGGTTTCGCATCTCGTCGACGAAGCGGTACCTCTCGAGAAGCTCCTCGTACCTGTTGAGGTTTCTTTCGTCAGGTGACAGCTTCGCCAGGGTCGCGGGCAGCGCGGTCAGATCCTGCCGCAACTGTGCCCGACGTCCGTCCAGGAGATGCTGTACATAAGCGATCTCCGTCGGTGGTATTTCCGGCACTCGTTCTCCTCCAGATAGCGCTTCCGTCGATTCCCGCCGTCGTGGGCGGCTCCTTGATCTGACGACGGGGCCCGACGGCGGACCGGGGCCGCGTCACTCGGCCGTTGGTCCTCCGCACAACGTCCGGTCACCTTGATCGGTTCGATCTTTCGGCAAACTCGCAGTGCCGCGCGCCGGGCTTCGCCGACCGGGTTTCATCTGCCGGCCAGCCGCCGACCCTCGCGCTCAACGGCGACCTGTCTGCTCTGGCACCTTCGCCGAGTTGCGCACCCGGCGCGCCGGGGATCGGTTACGACAGGTGTAGGGCCGTCGGGCGGCGGAAGGCGGCAACCCCGGGGCGGTACGCGCCTGGGGACATCGGTCGGTCACGATCGTCGGGCCCGGCGACTGGCCGGCATTTCCGCGGGGGCCCGGTACTGGCCGTTTGTTGGTCGTCTCGGTTCACTCCGGTCGGCTCCTGTCGGGACGATGGTCGGCGGATTCGCTTGGCGGGCTCAGTCGCATGAAGTGCCGTCCGCCCGGTCGGTTCACCCCTCGGAGCACCGCCTCGTACGACGGGAACGACGGCTCCCGGTTCGACCGGAGCCTCGGTGGCCGCCGTCTCACCTCGGCGGCGCTGAACCAGCGGGCCCGTCGATCCGCCCCACCGGATCGACGGGCCGGCCCGACCGTTCCGTCCGTACCGCTCAGCCGGCGACCTGGCGTCGGCCGGTCGTCGGGCGCACCGCCGGTGCTACCCTCCGCCTCCGCCTCCGCGGGCGTTTCGGCGGACGTTCCCGGAGGTTGGTGCCAGGGCCGGTCGGGTGCTGCTGTTGTCCGGGGACTGACTGCCGCGTCCCGGGCTGCGCAGCGACGCCACCTCCGACATCGTCGGGCTCCAGGTGCCGGTGGCGATCCTGTTGTGCATCTGCCCGGCCAGGTTGTTCTGGTCGATGAAGGGGACGATGTTCCGCTCGTACCCATCCTGCGTGGCTATAAGGTTCTGCTGGGCATTCCGGACCTCCATGGTCCGGTTCTGGACTTCTTCGGCCCGCTGCTGACGCTCGCGGGAGGAGTTCGTGGGGTACATCTCCATCCACCCCTGGTAGTCCTCCAGAGCCGTGTGGGCGTTGTCCAGGCGCTGGTTCGCCCGCTCAACCGGCGGGTAGTACTGCCGGTCGTAGCGGTCTCGCTGCTCCTGAGTCATGCCGTAGTCGCGGACCGTGAGGTAGTCGTACTGGGCAAGCAGCTCCTGCCCGTTGCGTGGTTGCGGTGCGGCAGGTTGTTGACCGTACGAGCCTTCTGGGTTCGGGTGAGTCATCGACTTATCCCCCTGTCTCGTTGCCTTTCCTATTGGCAGCGACGTGACCGGGGCGATGATTCCTCGATGCGGCAGGGGTTGCGTGTGATTACTGTCTCAAGTGGACAGTGGTGGCGGAGCCGGTGGCGGGAGGGCCACCAGCGAGGGCCCGGCTCTCCTCAGCGGAACTGGCCGCGCCGCTGCGGGGGCGGCTCGATCGGCGGCCTGCTGGCCTGTCCGCTGCCGCCCTCACGGCGAGGCCGGTCGCGTCGACCCTGGCTCGGGGACTCCAGCGTGGCGTACGGCGCGAAACCCGCCCCCGCCTCCTGGGGCAGCCTCGACGGCTCCCTGAAGGTCAGGGTCACACCGCGACTACTGACGTAGTTGATCAGGTTCTCCCGGTACTCGTGGCGACTGTCGTTCGCGTGCTTGTCGGCCTGTGTCTGGAGGTTGACCAGCTCTTGCCTGGCGGCCATGAAGGCATCGAGTTGTTCGTAAGGGACCTGTCTCCGGTCGAAGTCTGCCAGCGCGGCCCGGCGTTCCGCCGCCTGCGCGTCGCTCTGCTCGACCAGACTCCACGGGTGCACCCGGTCGAAGTCGTTCCGTACGTCAGCTGGCAGAGCATCCCGGATGGCTTCGATGGTGTAGTCGTGGCGTAGCGAACGATCCCGCCAGTCGATGTGGATGTCGAAGTCCGACCCGCTGTTGGGGTAACTCATCGTCGCCTCTTCCCTGGTGGTCAACATCGGTCACGGGGGGGGTCACCTGGACGGGGGCCGGGCCTGGAGTCGGTCGCCCCGGGACTCGCCCAGCGGCGGACGGGGGCTGCTGTCGCTGTGCCCGGACCGGGGCTGCTGGTTCGACCTGCTGCCGCCCGGCGACTGGAGGGGGGCGACGTCCGCCACACTCGGTGCTGGCGTGCTGTAGAGCTGCGACCGGGTGATGACGCCCGGCAGCAGGTTGCGGTTGTCGACGTGCTCGATGAGGTTGTTCCGGTAGCTCCGTACCACCTGTTGGACCTCCGCCAGGTCCTCCTCGGTGTAACCGCGGCTCGGTGCTGCTGCTTCGCGTACCGCTCGGACCTGCTCTTCGGTGGCGTTGCGCGGCAGGTCCGCCATCGTCCTCGCGTCGTGTCGTTCCAGTTCCCGGCGGTGCTCTCTGACGTCCTGGGCGGCCCGCAGGGCTTCGTTCCGAGGGTTGGCCTCGTCGAAGGCTTGGCGATCCGCCGGGAGCAGGTTCTGCCGCACGGCATCCACGCCGTGGTCCCGCACCATGCCTCGGGTGGTCTGCGGGGTCCTGGGCTCGTGGATGGGGAAGTCCTGCTGGTTCCGGTCCGGGTAGCTCATCGTGGTCCCATCGCCTTGGCCTGTCGGTTGGGCAGGTGGAAGGCCTGGTTGGCCGGGGTGGAACTGTTCGTCGTCGTCGGCTGGGTGGGCTGCGCCGGTCGGAGGAGGGCCGCCTGCCGGCTCAGGACGGTTTGGCTGAGCGTCGTGAACTGCTCGGTTGCCTGCCGCTGCCGTTCCGTCAGCGCCTTGATTTCCGCGAGGTTCACGCGGATGTGCTGCTGTGCGGCACGGGCAGCGTCGGGCAGGCCAGGGAGGCGCGCTTCCCGCTGCAGGCGGGCCCCGTTGTTCCAGTGCTCAGTCAGGGCGGCGTCGATCGCAAACTGCGATTCGCGTCCGGCTGCGGCGGGTTGCCGGGACGCGGCGACCTCCCTGGCCGGGTCGCGGTGAGGCTCCAGGTCCGGGCCGTGGTGAAGCTCGCGGGTGACCGCCACCAACTCGCGGATCAGTTTGATCTGTTGGTGCGCTGCGGCCTCGAACGGCTGCGCGCTGCCCGGGTCGGCGGAGCGCAGCGTGTGGACCGCCTCCCAGATCTGGCTCTGGGCGGTGTCCTGGGCGTCGAGCGCGACGCGCAGCGGGGCCTCGGCTCTCCGTCGGCTCTCGAGGGCCGAGTCGAGCTGGAACGGTGTCATGCGCGCCGGCGGCAGCTCCGACAGCTGTTTGTCGGTGGCGGCGAGGTAGCCCGCCGCGGTGGTCAGCTCGGTCGCGGCAGCTCGCTGGCGCGCTCGGGCAATGTCGGTCAAGGATCCGAGAACCTGGCTGGTGGACGGGGGCGGGGTCTCGGCCGGGTAGGCGATCTGGCCACTGCTTCGGCGTGCCTGTTCCGACTTGGCGAGATTCGCCTCCAGTGCGCTCAGGTACTCGTCCAGCGGTTGTGTGTCGTACTGCATTCGTCGAACCCTTCACCGGGGCGATCGTCGTCGCCTGTCGCGTCGTCCCGGTTCACGACGGGCGCGATGGCCCCTCGGTTCGATCGTAGGTCAGGTGATCGCGGTCTCACGCCGACGACGCCCCGGTCGTCCGGCGACGGCGGGTGACTCCCCGGTGGCAGGTGGACCGGGTACGGCGGGTCGGTCCGGTCCTGGCCCTACCGCTCCGGCCGCTGCGCGACGTAGGTGCCGCGGCCGGGCTGACCGATGATCAACTCCCGATCGTGGAGCAGGGAGAGCGCACGGTAGACCGTGCCAGTGCTGACCTCGTACTGGACGGCGAGCTGGCTGGTCGACGGCAGCTTGTCGCCGGGCTTCAGCTCGCCACTGGCTATCTTGGCGACGATCTCGTCGACGATGCGGCGGAACGACGGCTGTGCTGTGGGCATGGTGAGGACTCCGGTCGGTTCGGCACCACTGATCATGCCCGACTTGCTAGAGCTGCTGCAACAAGTAAGTTCGACATGACGCTCCGGGGTCGACCTGCTGTAACTGTTGTAGTAGGTTCCTGAGTGTCCGGCTCCGGTTGGTTCGGCAAACCCTTCCGAGCGTGGACAACCAGGTTGGCTCCGGGGCCGTACCGCCGATCAGGGCTGCGGTCACGGGGCCGGCGGCCCGGTCCGCTTCCCCCGCCCCGGACCGGGCCGCCTCCACCCACGACACACGGGCCCCGGCCCAGGAAGGCGGCGTCATGCGTACCCTGCTCACCCGACTCCGGCGAGCCACCCACCCACCGACACCACCCACGCCGCACCACCCACCGGCACCACCCGCCGGACGCCGATCACCGCACGACGGCTGGTACCGCGCCGACTCCTGCCCCCGCCTCACCATCACCCAGATCCGCAACCGACACTTCCGCACCGTCCGCCGCGGCCTCCACCCCACCGACGTGTACGCCCACCTCCACCGCGTCGCCAGCGAACTCGCCACCACCCGCCACGCCCTGACCACCGCCACCGAGGAGAACACCCGAATCAAGACGGCGCTACGCACCTGGCAGTCCCAGTTCACCCCCGGGGGCAACCGATGAGCACCGAACGCTTCGTCGTCCACCTACCCGTGGTCGCCGACAACCTCGACACCGCCCGCCGCTACGCCCGCGTCATCACCCGCGCCGTCAGCTTCCTCGGCAACGTCGACCGCACCGAAACCACCGTGTCGTACGAAGACGAACAGGGCGTACACCACCGGATCTTCTGCGACCGACTCCTCGGCAACGGCCGACGCTGCACCGGACGCGCCGGCCACCCAGGCGACTGCTGACCTCGATGGTTCTCCCGACGGGCGCGGTCCTCGGAACCATCGGTTTCGGCGCCTTGGTGATCAGGAACGGCGGTGGATGTCGCGGCGGGTGTGGCAACTGTCACTTTGGGTGGTCCGGTACGGGCTGAACCGTGCGGGGTTCCGGCCCGTCGAGTGGTCATGCCGAACAATCCGGAGAGCCAACGGTGGGCGAATATTCATGCCGCTGTCGAGCATCACTTCGCCAACCGTTTCGGGCAACCACCGTCCGCAAAGGTGCCGGTGAACGGCATCGTGGTCGATCTCAGCCGGGCCTTGAGCAATATTCGACGGAAGGGTTATCCGGAGGCTTGTCCCGTGGAGACGCGGGATTTGATCGAGTTGTACCGCGATATGGGTGCCTTCCCCAAGGGAAGTGGGCGTCGGGGCGAGTCGGGTTGGGCGGATGTTCGTGCCGCTGTCGAGTATCACGTCGCCAACCATTTCGGGCAACCGCCGTCCACGAAGGTGCCGGTGGGCGACATCGAGGTCAATCTCAGCAAGGCCTTGAGCAATATTCGGCAGCACGGTTTTCCGGAGGCTTGTCCGGCGGAGACGCGGGATTTGATCGAGTTGTACCGCGATACGGGTGCCTTCTCCAGGGGAGGTAGTGCCAGGCGGGGTGAGTCGGGTTGGGCGGATGTTCGTGCCGCTGTCGAGTATCACGTCGCCAACCTTTTCGGGCAACCACCGTCCAAGAGGGTGCCGGTGGGCGACATGGAGGTCAATCTCAGCCAGGCCTTGAGCGATATTCGGCGGCACGGTTTTCCGGAGGCTTGTCCGGTGGCGACGAGCGATTTGATCGAGTTTCAGTCTGCGGTCGGCGCTTTCGGGCTGGGGCCGGCGGGTAGCATGCCGAAGCGGCAACCGCAGCCGCAGCCGCAGCCGCAGCCGCAACCGGTGCCGGAGATGGATTTGGATTTGGATCCGGAGTTGGTGCAGGGGTTGGGGGTTTCGGGGCTGTCGGCCTGGCCTGGTCAGGCCGGTGGTGTTGCCACAGCTGCCGCCCTTGTTCTGCCCGCTGCCAGGTCGCAGCATGCGCCGTCTGGGTATGCGCCGTACGACCCGGCACCCGGGTCGTCGTCGAACAATGGGCGGTCGCGTCACTGAAGGTGGGTGCTGGGGGTCGTTGTGTTGGACGGGTCCCCGTGCTGGGTGTGGCGAGTGTCACTTTGGGGGGTTCGGTGCGGGTTGAACCGTGTGTGAGTCCGGCCCGTCGAGTGGTCATGCCGAAAAATCCGGAGAGCCAACGGTGGGCGAATATTCATGCCGCTGTCGAGTACCACTTCCTCCACCGTTTCGGGCATCCACCGTCCACAAAGGTGCCGGTAAACGGCACCGAGGTCAATCTCAGCCAAATCCTGGGCCATATTCGGCAACGTGGTTATCCGAAGGTTTGTCCGGCGGAGACGAGGGATTTGATCGAGTTGTACCGCGATATGGGTGCCTTCCCTAAGCGGGGCGAGTCGGGTTGGGTGGATGTTCATGCCGCTGTCGAGTATCACGTCGCCAACCATTTCGGGCAACCGCCGTCCACGAAGGTGCCGGTGAACGGCACCGAGGCTGATCTCAGCCAGGCCTTGAGGAGTATTCGGCAGCGTGGTTTTCCGAAGGATTTTCCGGCGGAGACGAGGGATTTGATCGAGCTGTACCGCGATATGGGTGCCTTCTCCGAGGGAGGCCGGGCCGCGCGGGGCGAGTCGGGTTGGGTGGATGTTCATGCCGCTGTCGAGTATCACTTCGCCAACCATTTCGGGCAACCACCATCCAAGGCCGTGCCGGTGAACGACATCGAGGTCAATCTCAGCAAGGTCTTGAACCATATTCGACGGCAGGGTTTTCCGAAGGCTTGTCCGGTGGGGACGAGGGATTTGATCGAGTTGTATCGCGATATGGGTGCCTTCCCTATGGGGAGCACTGCCAAGCGGGGCGAGTCAGGTTGGGCGGATGTTCATGCTGCTGTCGAGTATCACGTCGCCAACCGTTTCGGCCGACCGCCGTCCAAGAAGGTGCCGGTGGGCGACATGGAGGTTGATCTCAGTACAATCTTGAGCGATATTCGGCAGCGTGGTTATCCGAAGGATTGTCCGGTGGCGACGAGCGATTTGATCGAGTCTCAGTCTGCGGCCGGCGCTTTCGGGCGGGGGTCGGCGGGTAGCATGCCGAAGCGGCAACCGCAGCCGGTGCCGGAGATGGATTTGGATTTGGATCCGGAGTTGGTGCAGGGGTTGGGGGTTTCGGGGCTGTCGGCCTGGCCTGGTCAGGCCGGTGGTGTTGCCACAGCTGCCGCCCTTGTTCTGCCCGCTGCCGGGTCGCAGCATGCGCCGGCCGGGTATGCGCCGTCTGGGTATGCGCCGTACGACCCGGCACCTGGATCGTCGTCGAACAATCGGCGATCGCATCACTGAACGTGGGCGCTGAGGGCCGTCGTGTTGGACGGGCCGCCTGTACTGGGTGTGGCGAGTGTCACTTTGGGTGGTCCGGTCTGGGTTGAACCGTGCGTGAGTCCGGCCCGTATAGTGGTCATGCCGAACAATCCGGGAAACCGACGGTGGGCGAATATTCATGCCGCTGTCGAGTATCACTTCCTCCACCGTTTCGGGCAACCGCCGTCCACGAAGGTGCCGGTGGGCGACATCGAGGTCAATCTCAGCAAGGCCTTGAGCAATATTCGGCGGCACGGTTTTCCGGAGGCTTGTCCGGCGGAGACGCGGGATTTGATCGAGTTGTACCGCGATATGGGTGCCTTCCCCAACAGAGGCAGGACCGCGCGGGGCGAGTCGGGTTGGGTGGATGTTCATGCCGCTGTCGAGTATCACGTCGCCAACCGTTTCGGGCAACCGCCGTCCAAGAAGGTGCCGGTGGGTGACATCGAGGTCAACCTCAGTCAGGTCTTGGCCAATATTCGGCTAACTGGTTATCCGAAGGATTGTCCGGTGGCGACGAGCGATTTGATCGAGTCTCAGTCTGCGGCCGGCGCTTTCGGGCGGGGGCCGGCGGGTAGCATGCCGAAGCGGCAACCGCAGCCGCAGCCGCAGCCGGTGCCGGAGATGGATTTGGATTTGGATCCGGAGTTGGTGCAGGGGTTGGGGGTTTCGGGGCTGTCGGCCTGGCCTGGTCAGGCCGGTGGTGTTGCCACAGTTGCCGCCCTTGTTCTGCCCGCTGCCGGGTCGCAGCATGCGCCGGCCGGGTATGCGCCGTCTGGGTATGCGCCGTCGGGGTATGCGCCGTACGACCCGGCACCCGGGTCGTCGTCGAACAATGGGCGGTCGCGTCACTGAACGTGGATGCTGGGGGTCGTTGTGTTGGACGGGTCCCCGTGCTGGGTGTGGCGAGTGTCACTTTGGGGGGTTCGGTGCGGGTTGAACCGTGTGTGAGTCCGGCCCGTCGAGTGGTCATGCCGAAAAATCCGGAGAGCCAACGGTGGGCGAATATTCATGCCGCTGTCGAGTACCACTTCCTCCACCGTTTCGGGCAACCACCGTCCACGAAGGTGCCGGTAAACGGCACCGAGGTCAATCTCAGCCAAATCCTGACCAATATTCGGCGTCTTGGTTTTCCGAAGGCCTGTCCGGTGGAGACGAGAGATTTGATCGAGTTGTACCGCGACATGGGTGCCTTCCCCAAGGGAAGTGGGCGTCGGGGCGAGTCGGGTTGGGCGGATCTTCATGCCGCTGTCGAGTATCACGTCGCCAACCGTTTCGGGCAACCGCCGTCCACGGAGGTGCCGGTGAACGGCATCGAGGTCGATCTCAGCAAGGCCTTGAGCAATATTCGGCGGCAGGGTTTTCCGGAGGCTTGTCCGGCGGCGACGAGAGATTTGATCGAGTTGTACCGCGATATGGGTGCCTTCTCCAGGGGAGGTAGTGCCAGGCGGGGTGAGTCGGGTTGGGCGGTTGTTCATGCCGCTGTCGAGTATCACGTCGCCAACCGTTTCGGGCAACCGTCGTCCACGAAGGTTCCGGTGGGCGACATGGAGGTGGATCTCAACCAGATCCTGAGCAATATTCGGCATCGTGGTTATCCGAAGGATTGTCCGGTGGCGACGAGCGATTTGATCGAGTCTCAGTCTGCGGCCGGCGCTTTCGGGCGGGGGCCGGCGGGTAGCATGCCGAAGCGGCAGCCGCAGCCGCAGCCGCAGCCGCAGCCGCAGCCGCAGCCGCAGCCGCAGCCGCAGCCGCAGCCGCAGCCGCAGCCGGAGATGGATTTGGATTTGGATCCGGAGTTGGTGCAGGGGTTGGGGGTTTCGGGGCTGTCGGCCTGGCCTGGTCAGGCCGGTGGTGTTGCCACAGCTGCCGCCCTTGTTCCGCCCGCTGCCAGGTCGCAGCATGCGCCGGCTGGGTATGCGCCGTACGACCCGGCACCCGGATCATCGTCGAACAATCGGCGATCGCGTCACTGACGTCGGACCGGCCCCATGTCCTACTGGCGCACAGCGGTACGGCGATTCGCCGGGCCGCCGTACCTGCTCCACGTCCTCGTCAGGTCTTGCCTCTCGTCCGGCCCGGTGGTGCCGGGGCGTGACCGGCCGGGCGGGAAGCGTATCCACCGTCCCGGCCTGCCTGCGACGAGGCATCCGGGCGGTGCGGGCTGCCCAGCAGCGCCGCCTCGGTCACCGTCGGCGGAGCGGCGACGACTGTCGGCCCGGTCTCCCGCCTGGCCTGCGCGGCGAGGTGCTCGCCGGCCCCGGTGAGTGCCTGGGCCGCGCCGTCGAGATCCACGGCGACCTGCCCCACGCCTGCCAGCGTCACCTCGAACTTCGTCGGGTCGTTCGCCCCCGCCCTGGCCTTCGCCAACTCCTCGGTGGCGTTGCGACGACCCTCTTCGGCCTGTCGTAGCGCGCTGTCCAGCCGTCGGTCCGTACCCGCGGGCGGCAGGGTCTGCCGAGCCGCTTCGAATTCGGTAGTGAAGCGGCCCAGACGTTGCTCGATCTGCTCCAGCGCGGTGGTGAGCGCCGAGCCGCCGGCCTCGGTCACCTGGGCGGCGTTCTGCGCGCTCCGTACCACTGCCTGTGCCGAACCTATCGCCGACTCCATCGGGTTCGGGGGTCTCATCCGGCACTCCTGCCGGGCCGGTTCGAAGGCGGGGTCAACCAACGTTCGGTTCGCGCGGGTGCCGCAGGAGTCGCGCTGCTCCCGTGATCGCCAGATCCGGCCGGCCGGTGGCCGGCGGGCGTGGGGGAGGCCAGCCCCGCCGCCGTGCTCACCGTCGACTGGCTGATGCCACCGGGCGTCATCCGGAACGCCTGCGAGGTCGCGTCGATCGCCTTGTCCTGGTGGTGCTGGAGCCTGCTGTGCGGCTCGTTCTGGTACAGCAGCTCGACGACCCTCTTCTGATGGATCTCGGCCGTCATCATGTGGTCGTCGGTCTCGTAGAGCCGCTCCCACCGAGGCGACTTGCCTGGGCGGGGATCCCTTTCCATCTCTTTGTCGAGGTCTCCTCGCACCGCCTGGATCTTGCCCAGGGCGGTCAGTGCGTTCTCGGCGCTTCTCTCCCGGGAGTACTCGAAGCCGGTCTCCGCGTTTACCCGCAGGAACGCCGCCGTCACGTACTGGCTGTTGCGAGCGTCCGCGATCGGGTACGAACTCTTGGGCCTGTCCACTGGCTGCTCCGCTCGGTCAGGTGAGGCGTCGGGCTGGGCTGCTGTCGGTGAGCGACCGGACGCATCCGAACTACGGAGGTCGATGGTGGGTGGTTCGAGGGTTAACGAGCCATTCATCTGTGACCCGGAACACTCTGGCCGGGCTTGCCGGGGTCGGGTCGGCTGGTAGGAATGCCGGATGAGTGTGGATCGGACGGCGGTACGTGAGCGAGCCGAGGCGGTGCTGCGTCGGCTGGCCGGTGAGCACGCCCGGCTGCGCGAGGACCAGTGGCGGGCGATCGAGGCGCTGGTGGTCGACCGGCGGCGGGTGCTCTGCGTGCAGCGCACGGGTTGGGGCAAATCGGCTGTCTACTTCGTCGCCACCGCCCTGCTCCGCGCCACCGACGGTGCCAGCACCTCCGAAGCCGCGAACGCCTCCGACGGTCCCGGCGCCACCGACGGTGCCGGTGGGTACGGGCCGACGGTGATCGTGTCGCCGCTGCTGGCGTTGATGCGTAACCAGGTCGAGGCCGCCGCCCGCGCCGGCATCCGGGCCCGGACCATCAACTCGGCAAACCTCGACGAGTGGGACGAGATCACCGGCGAGATCCACGCCGGTGCGGTGGACGTGCTGCTGATCAGCCCGGAACGCCTCAACAACCCGGACTTCCGGGACAGCGTGCTGCCCCGGCTCGCCGCCACCACCGGGCTGCTGGTGGTGGACGAGGCGCACTGCGTCTCCGACTGGGGCCACGACTTCCGGCCGGACTACCGGCGGCTGCGGACCTTCCTCGGCCGGCTGCCCGAGCGGACCCCGGTGCTGGCCACCACCGCCACCGCCAACGCCCGGGTCACCGCCGACGTCGCCGAACAACTGGGCACCGAGCCAACCACCGACACCGAGCCGAGCGGCGGCACCGAGCCGAGCGGCGGCACCGAACCGGCCACCGGCACCGGACCGACCACCGGCACCGAGGCGGCCGGCGGGGGCGGCGGGCGGCCGGACGTGCTGGTGTTGCGGGGCAGCCTGGACCGGGAGTCGCTCCGGTTGGGCGTACTCGATCTGCCGAGCCCGGCGCACCGGCTGGCCTGGCTCGCCGACCACCTGGACCGGCTGCCCGGCTCGGGGATCGTCTACACGCTGACCGTCGCGGCGGCCCAGGAGACGGCCGAGTTCCTCCGCTCGCGCGGCTGGTCGGTGGCCTCCTACACCGGGCAGGCCGACGACGCCGACCGGCGGGCCGCCGAACAGGACCTGCTGGACAACAAGATCAAGGCGTTGGTCGCCACCAGCGCGCTGGGCATGGGCTTCGACAAGCCGGACCTCGGGTTCGTGGTGCACCTCGGGGCGCCGTCGTCGCCGATCGCCTACTACCAGCAGGTCGGCCGGGCCGGTCGGGCGGTGGCGCACGCCGAGGTGCTGCTGCTGCCCGGGGTCGAGGACGCCGCGATCTGGCGGTACTTCGCCTCGCTCGCCTTCCCGCCCGAGGAGCAGGTGCGGGCCGTGCTGGCCGCACTGCACCCCGACCGGCCACTGTCCACCCAGGCCCTGGAGCCGATCGTCGACCTGCGGCGTACCCGGTTGGAGTTGATGCTCAAGGTGCTCGACGTGGACGGCGCGGTCCGCCGGGTGCGCGGCGGCTGGCTCGCCACCGGCGAGCCCTGGGTCTACGACGAGGCCCGGTTGCGGCGCGTCGCCCAGGCCCGCACCGCCGAGCAGCAGGCCATGCGGGAGTACGCCGCCACACCCGGCTGTCGGCTGCGCTACCTGCGGGAATGCCTGGACGACGCCGAGGCGGCCGACTGCGGCCGGTGTGACCGCTGTGCCGAACCGCTGTTCACCCCGGCGGTCTCCGACACCGCGTTGACCGCCGCGCGGACCTTCCTCGGCCGACCCGGGGTCGACCTGCCGCCCAAGAAGCTCTGGCCGACCGGGCTGGACGCGGTCGGCGTACCGCTGAAGGGTCGGATTCCGCCCGGTGAGCAGGCGCTGCCCGGCCGGGCGGTGGGGCGGCTCTCCGACCTCGGCTGGGGTGGCCGGCTGCGCGGCCTGCTCGGGCCGGACGCCGCCGACGGGCCGGTCCCCGACGACGTGGCCGCCGCCGTGGTCGAGGTGCTCAAGGCCTGGGCACACGGCGACGACCGGTGGTCGGCCCGCCCGGTCGGGGTGGTCGCGGTCGGCTCCCGCCGCCGGCCGACGCTGGTCGGCTCGCTGGCCGAGCGGATCGCCTCCGTCGGTCGGCTCCCGCTGCTCGGCCAGGTCGCCCCGGTCGGCCCGCCCACCGGCACCGGTCCGCGCGGCAACAGCGCCCAGCGGGTACGCGCCCTGCACGACGCCTTCACCGTCGATGCGGAGTTGGCCGCCGCCCTCGCCGGGCTGGACGGGCCGGTACTGCTCGTGGACGACCTGGCCGACACCGGCTGGACCCTTACCCTCGTCGCCCGCCTGCTGCGTCAGGCCGGTGCGCCGGGGGTGCTGCCCCTCACCCTCGCCGTGGCCGGCTGAGCCGGGCCATCGACGACTGTGACAAGTTCCACAGATCGTCGACGTCAAGTTACCGAACGGTCGCTGCGGCGCTCCGTAGATCGAGCCGACGGCAATCTACTGGAGGTGGAGATGGCCCACAGCGACAGCGACGCCGACTCGGTCGTGACGGTGCTGCGGATCCCGGAGCAGACAGTCGAGTCGCCGGCGCGGAGCGCGGCACCGCTCGACCTCGGGCCGGCCGGCCCGGAGATCCACCGGCAGTTGGGCGAACTCACCCTGCAGCTCGACCGCCTGGTCGGTTACGCCAAGGAGTTGGACCACAGGGTCATCGACGCGTACTTCCTGGGGCGCGACGAGTCACCTTTCACCCGGCGCGGCAGCGTGGGCGACATCGGCGAGCGGGGCGAGCGGCGGTTCGGCCAGCTCCCCGAACGGTTGGCGGAACACTGGCAGGATTCGAATCCCCGGGCGCTGGCCGGGGAGGTGGAGGCCGCCAAGAAGCGGAACGAGGCGCTGCTCGACCGCCTGGACCGGGCGATCAAGGAATCCGGCGGGCGGCCCGGGACGGAGGTCCGGCATCCCGACCTGCGGATGGTCCGCAAGAACCAACTCGATATCCGGAAGAGGCTGGGTCAGCTGGCCGGCGCCGTCGAATACTCGGCACACGCCCTCGACGGGGTCAACGCCGGCGCTGTCGGAAACCTCTACGTGCAGCAGTCCCTGGAGAGTTCGGTCAGGGCGATCAGTGGGCAGATCCGAGAACTCGAGCCGGCCCGACGGGAGGTCGGCACCGGGCAGGACCGTCGGGACCTCGATGCGGGCTACGAATCCGACACGTCAATCGCCAGTGGAAGTACGGACGATCGTGGCTACCGCGTAACCGGCGACCTCCTGCCGTTGCCGAGGGTGCTGAGGCGGCTGATGCCCACGGCGGACCGCCTGGGCCCGGAGGGGGAGACGATCCGCGCCCTCCAGCAGGAGATCCTGGGTGGGGCGCGCCGGCTCGCCCGGTCGATCCAGCCACACGTCGACCGCGTCGGGAAGATCGAGCGGTACCTGCAGACCATCGATGAGCTGCGCGGAACCTCCAGCGCAGCCATGTGGGCGCTGGCGGCGGCGAAGCCCGGAGTACGCCGGGAAGAACCCGCCCCGACGAGTGCCGCGACCAAGGAAAAGATCGCCGGTGTCCAGCAGGCGGTCGGGCGGGAACTGGCCCGGGTGTCATTCGCGAAGTTCGTGCCGGAAACCGAGAAGCTGAAGGCCGTCAACGATCGTCTTCTTGAGGTCATCGACCAGAAGCTGAAGAATCCCGGCGAACCCCAACGCGGCGACCTGCAGACCGTCCACCACGCCCAGCAGGTTGTCGGTGAGGTGCTGCGCCGCAACATCGCCGCCCTGGACGGGGCAGAGAAGGGGCTTGCGTTCCTGTCGGGTCGAGCCTCCGAAGGCCCGGGAACCCGTACCGCAGCCTGGGACATGGCCGATGCGACCGTCCACTCCCTGCGGGTGGCGGCGAACTTCGAACAGCGGTCCCTGGTACGGCCGGCACCCGTCAACCCGTCGACGTCGGCAGTCGGGCGGGACCGGGCCGCCGGCCCCGACGAGAACCGCCCGGCCGTGTCCGATCTCGCCGCTGCCCGGCTGTCGTACGTCGGTCCCGCGGCGGGCTCCCCGCAGCAGAGCCTGGCGTCGGCCGGGGCGGTGCCGCACCGGACGCGTTCGGAGCCGAACATGCGAAGCGCGCCGGCGAGGTAGGCGCGACGAGACCGGTGGTGCGTTCGCCAGCCCCACCGGGGTCGGCCGACGGATCCGGCCGCCGTCCACCTCCGGCCACCGCACGTCGTGGCGGTACCGTGGCGGCATGCCTGAGCAGCCCAGCACCGTCGAGGACGAGGCCCCCGTCCCCGCTTCGGCCTCCGAGCCGGCCGGGACGGTGGCCCCCACCGTGGTCGACCCCTCGACCGTACGGATGGCGTTGGTGGTGGGCGGGCTGCTGCTGGCCGTACTCCTGGGGTTCGGGTTGGGGCGGATCAACCCGCGCGAGACGGTGGCCGGCCCGATGACCCCGGCCGGCGGGACGGTCGGCGGCGCGGCGGCGGGCGGCGGGCACAGCCACGCCCCCGGCACCGGCGCGCACCAGCACGACGGGGCCGACCCGGACGACGCCACCGGGCTGTCGGTCACCTCGGCCGGCTACACCCTGGTCCCGTCGACCCCGGAATTGCCCGCCGGGCAGGCCGGTGAGCTGCGCTTCCAGGTGCACGACGGGCAGCGCAAGCCGGTCACCCGGTTCGCTGTGGTGCACGACAAGCCGCTGCACCTGATCGTGGTCCGCCGGGACCTGAGCGGCTACCAGCACCTGCACCCGACGATGGCCCCCGACGGCACCTGGTCCATCCCGCTGACCCTGACCCAGCCGGGCGTCTGGCGGATGTACGCCGACTTCACCGCCGTCGCCGACGACGGACTCCAGACCGCAGTCACCCTCGGCGTGGACCTGACCGCCCCGGGGCAGTACGCGCCGGTGCCGCTGCCCGCGCCGGCCCAGCAGACCATCGCGGACGGGTTCACCGTCTCCTACCAGGGTGAGCCGAAGCCCGGCGTCGCCGTACCCCTGGTCTTCACCATCGAGGGTGCGGACGGCGCGGTGCCGACGTTGGAGCGGTACCTCGGCGCGTACGGCCACCTGGTGGCGCTGCGGTCGGGTGACCTCGGCTACCTGCACGTGCACCCCGAGCCGGAGCTGGACGCCGGCGCGGTGAAGTTCTGGGTGACCGCGCCCGGCCCCGGCAGCTACCGGCTCTACCTGGACTTCCAGGTAGCCGGCGAGGTGCGGACCGCCGAGTTCACGCTGACCGTCGCCTGACGTCGTCGGCCCGCCCGCCGACCGGCCGGTGGGCCAGGTAACGCAGCAGGTCCCGGATGTGGTGCTTCTCCTCGGCGGCGATCGTCGGATCGGCCAGCCGGTCCAGGATCACCCGCACGTCCGCCTCCACCGGGGCCTCCTCGCCCCGCCGCTGGCCACCGACCCGGCCGGCCTCGGGCAGGCCCAGCGCGCGGAACGCCGCGGTGACCGGCAGGTCCAGGGCGGTGCAGAAGCTGCGCACCTTGGCCAGCTCGGGGTAGTCCTGCCAGTCGCCGGCCAACCAGCGGAACACGGTGGAGCGGCCCACGCCGGTGTGGGTGGCCAGGTCGGTCACGGTCCAGCCGCGTGTCTCGCGGGCGTCGTCGATGGCGCGACGGACGAAGCGGGCGAACGCGTTCTGCGGCGAAACCTGTGCCGAACCCATCCCTGTGAGGTCTTCTTCCTGCCAGCCGAGCACCGGACGGTGCGTCTTCGAGGGTAGTACGGCCGTCGGTGGAGGCAACCGACCGACCGAACCTATTGTCCGGAACCGG
The DNA here is from genome assembly GCF_049179195.1 of Micromonospora sp. WMMA1923. Lineage (NCBI taxonomy): Bacteria > Bacillati > Actinomycetota > Actinomycetes > Micromonosporales > Micromonosporaceae > Micromonospora > Micromonospora sp. WMMA1923. Next base: position 5,003,000 of record NZ_JBMHLZ010000001.1, on the reverse strand, counting down.
GCCCCCACCGGCCCGAATCAGCGGTGGGTAGCCGTGCGGAACCCTCGGGTGACCGGCACTATTGAGGCCTGTCGTCGTGCCGCGGTGGTCCCGCAGCGGTGGTCCTCGCCGCGGTGGTGCCGCCGCGGGGCCGCATCGTGCCCGAGAAGGAGCAGCATGGCCGAGTCCGACCGTCAACCGCCGCACCGCCCGGGTGCGGTAAGCGTCTTCTTCGTGGCCAAGGCGGGGGTCTTCGCCGTCGCCTGCTGGACGTGGCTGCTGATCGCGGTGCTCACCGGCGACGAGGTGACCGGGGTCCAGCTCCTGGCCGCCACCGGGGCGATCACCACCACGCTGGTCGGTGTGGTGCTCGGTGCCCGGCTGGCCCTGCAACGCAACGCCGCGCTCCGGCACGCCGAGCTGAAGCGGCTGCTGGTGGACATCTCCTGGAACGCCTTCGCGGCGGCCGGTGACGCCGAGTCGAGCGGTACCGTCGTGCCGTTCCCGACCTCGCCCCCCGACGGAGGTCGGACGCCGAGCCGCACCGACCGGCACCGCTAGCCTGCCCCGCTAGCTGTCGTCGCTCCCGCTCCCGGCTCCGGTCCCGCTCGCGGCTCCGGCTCCGGCCCTGCTCCCGCCTCCGCTCCCGCTCGCGGCTCCGGTCTCGGGAGTGGTCAGCAGGGTCGCCAGGCGGGGGGTGACCTGCCACTGGTCGACCAGGTCCCGGTACTCGGCGCGGTGGTCGGCGGTCGGCTCCCCACCGGTGCGGCGGGCCCGGATCAGCAGGTTGCGGGGGGTGTGCTGCGAGTCCACGAACTCCACCACCTCGGCCCGGTACCCGTGCAGCCGCAGCAGCCCCGCCCGCAGCGCGTCGGTGAGCACGTCGGCGAAGCGTTCCCGCAGGATGCCCTGCCGGGTCAGCAACCCGTACGGGGCCGGCGTCGGCCGGGCCCGTAGCTGCACCGCCAGGTCGTGGTGGCAGCACGGGGCGGCCAGCACCCAGCGGGCCGACCAGCGCACCGCGCGGGCCAGCGCCTCGTCGGTGGCGGTGTCGCAGGCGTGCAGGGCGAGCACCAGGTCGGGGGCGGGCGTGACGACGGCGTCGGCGATCGTACCGGCCACGAAGCTGACCCGGTCGGCCCAGCCGAGCCGCTCGGCCAGCTCGGAGTTGCGTCGCCGCTGGTCCTCCCGGACATCCACCCCGACCAGCTCGACGTCGAGCCCCCGCCGGGTCAGGTACCGGTAGGCGGCGAAGGTCAGGTACGCGTTGCCGCAGCCCAGGTCGACCACCCGCAGCGGACCGGTGAGCTCGTCGGGCAGCGTGGCGGCGAGCGCCCGCAGGAACGCGTCGACCTGCCGTCGCTTGGCCGCCGAACCACCGATCTCGGCGAAGAGCGGATCCCCCGGGTCGAGCAGGTACTCCTTGGCCCGGTCGTGGCCGCCGGGCTCGGTCGGCGGCCGGCTCGCCGCCGACCGGTGCACCTGGGCCTCGCCGGACTTGGTCACCCGCACCTGCACCGTCGCGTCGGCGGTCTCCACGTGCCAGTTGCCGAACGGCTCGGCCAGCAACGCGTCCACCGCCGCGTCGGCCTCCGGACCGGACGCCACGTTCCGGGTGTACGGGCGGGAGCCGTCGGAGGTGGCGATCTGCAACCGTGGTCCCGCCTTCAGGGTCACCGGACGCAGTTCGGCCCGGACCACCGACGGCCGGCGGCCGCGACGACGGCCCGCGGCGACCGCCCGGGTCAGGGCGGGGTCCAGCAGCAACGCCCGTACCTCGGTCAGGGCGGCGTCCAACGGTTCCGGCATCGCTCCATCATCCCCGTCGGCCAGGCGAACCCCGGAGCGGGGCCGGACCCATCCCCGTCGGTCGGGCGTACCCCGGAGCGGGGCCGGACCGCGACGTCCCCCGCACCCATCGGGTACGGGGGACGTCGAATCAGCTGAGTCGGTGGTCAGTCGGCGGTCGCCTCGGCCGGGGCGTCGGAGCCACCGCCGCCGCTGCGGCGACGACGCCGACGGCGCGGCTTGCCACCGCCCTCGGACCTGGCACCGCCCTCGGACCTGCCGCTGGCCTCGGGGCCGGCGGTGCCCTCGGCGGCCGGCGTTGCGCCGGCGTGGTCGGCCGGGCTGACGAAGAGCGGAGCCACGCCGGTGGTGGCCGTGGTCACCGTGCCCTGCTCGGCGGGGACCACCTCACCGGCGCGCCGACGACGACGGCGACGCGGAGTCCGGCCGCCCTCCTCGCCAGCATCCGTACCGGCGGCGTCGGGGATCGGCGTGCCACCGTGCTCGCCGCCGCGTTCGGCGTCACCCCGGCCGCGCCGGCCACGACCCTCACGGCGGCCCTCGCCACGGCCCTCACTGCGGCTCTCGCCGCGACGGGGCCGGCCCGGGCCGTCACCCCGTCGGGGCCGCCCACCACCGAGGTCCTCCTCGACCTCGGCGGAGAGCCCGGCCCGGGTCCGCTCCGCAGTCGGCAGCGTGCCGGTCATCTCGGTGGAGATGGCCAGGTCGGAGTAGAGATGCGGAGAGGTGTGGTACGTCTCCGGCGGCTCCGGCATGTCGAGCCCGAGGGTCTTGTCGATGATCCGCCACCGGGGCATGTCGTCCCAGTCGACGAAGGTCACCGCGACACCCGTGGCACCGGCCCGACCGGTACGACCGATCCGGTGGGTGTAGGTGTCCTGGTCCTCCGGACAGTCGTAGTTGATGACGTGGGTGACCCCGCTGACGTCGATGCCCCGGGCGGCCACGTCGGTGGCGACCAGAGTGTCGATCTTGCCAGCCCGGAACGCCCGCAGCGCCCGCTCCCGGGCCCCCTGGCCCAGGTCACCGTGGACGGCGGCGACGGCGAAGCCCCGGAAGTCCAGGTCCTCCGCCACCCGGTCGGCGGCCCGCTTGGTCCGGGTGAAGATCATGGTCAGCCCACGCCCCTCCGCCTGGAGGATGCGGGCCACGATCTCGATCTTGTTCATCGAGTGGGTCCGGTAGGCCAGCTGCTGAGTCTGCGGCGACGGGCCGGTCTCGGCGGTGTGGCCGGCGTGGATCGTCACCGGGCGACGCAGGAACCGCCGCGACAGGGTGACGATCGGGTCCGGCATGGTGGCCGAGAAGAGCATGGTCTGCCGATCCTCCGGCAGCATCGCCAGGATCTTCTCGACGTCGTCGAGGAAGCCCAGGTCGAGCATCCGGTCCGCCTCGTCGAGGACGAGCGCGCGGATCCGGTCCAGCCGCAGGTGCTTCTGCTTCTGCAGGTCCATCAGCCGGCCCGGGGTACCGACCAGGATCTCGACGCCCTTGCGCAGCGCGTCGATCTGCGGCTCGTACGCCACCCCGCCGTAGATCGGCAGCACCCGGACGCCCCGGGTCCGGCCGGCGGCGGCGAGGTCCTTCGCGACCTGGATGCCCAGCTCACGGGTGGGGACGACGACAAGCGCCTGCGGCACCCCGTCGCTGCCCTCGCCGGGGGCGAAGACCCGCTCCAACAGGGGTACGCCGAAACCGAGGGTCTTGCCGGTGCCGGTCGGTGCCTGGCCGATCAGGTCGGTGCCGCGCAGCGCGATCGGCAGCGCGTACTCCTGGATGGCGAAGGCCCGGTGGATGCCGGCGGCAGCCAGGGCCGCCACGGTCTCCTCGCGGGCGCCCAGCTCGGCGAAGGTCGGTGCCTCCGGGCGGACCGGGGCGGTGGGAGCCAACTCCTGCGCCTCGGTGTCCGGGGCGTCGATGCCGTCGGCCTTGCCCTGCTCGGCCTGTGCTTGCTCGGCCTTGGCCTGGTCGGCTTGGACCTGCTCGGCCGGGCTCTGCTCGGCCTTGCCCTGCTCGGCTTGGACCTGCTCGGCTTGGACCTGCTCGGCCTTGCCCTGCTTGGCCTGGGTCTGCTCGGTTGGGATCTCGTCGTGGATCTTGGGATCGTCTGTGTGGGTCTCGTTCTGTTCGCTCATATGGATGTCGGGGTGCCCTCTCGTGGTGCGCCCCGTCATGTCCTCAGGGCGCTCTCGGTATGGCGCGGGCCACACGGTCGGGGGCTGAACCGCCGAGCCGGACCGGGCCGCACGCGCGCCGTAGGCAGTGCTTCGACCGAATCGGCGCCCACGGCAACTGCTCCATACTACCTGAGCCGCCCGGATCTGGCCTTATCCACGGTGGCAACTCCGTGCGGCCTCCGATGCGGCGTGGATGCGGCCTCCGTGCGGCCTCGTGCGCCGCCCTACTCCCGCCCCCCGCGCTCCCTCCCCCTACTCCCGCTCCCGCCCTCCCTCCCTCCCGCTCCCGCCCGCCCTCCCGCTCCCGCCATCCTTCGCAACTAAGGAGACTCGCTCTCTCCGCACTCGATCGGGGAGTAGATCTTGGACACTTACCGTTCTATTTGAGCGGTAAGTGTCCAAGATTCACTTCGGGGCCCGCTTCGGGTGGTGACGGGGGCGTTAGGCGGCGGGTGGGGGTGGGGGCGCAGGGCAGGTTTGCCCCGTTTTGACGCATGGGAGGTGTCTGCGGCAGAGAGGGTGACTTGGAGGATTCGACCCTCGGGGGCACTTTCCTGCCAGCATCTTCAAGCCCCTATCCGGGCCGGTCAGGTGTGTGGCCGGTCAGGGGGTGCGGCCGGTCAGGGGGTGCGGCCGTTCAGGGGTGCGGCCGGGCAGGGGGTGCGGCCGGGCAGGGGTGCGGCCGAGCCGGGCAGGGGGGCCGGGGCGGGGCCCGGTGACCGGGCCCCGGACCGAATCAGCGAACGGTGAATCCGACCGCGCGGGGCGACGCCTCGGCGATCTCGACGTAGGCGACCTTGCCGACCGGCACGATGATCCGTCGGCCCTTTTCGTCGGTCAGGGACAGCGTTCCGTCGTGGGCGATGGCCTCGGTCACGATCTGCTCGATCTCGGCCGGCGACTGAGCGCTCTCCAACACCAGCTCGCGCGGCGCGTACTGCACGCCGATCTTGACCTCCACTGTTCCTCCTCAACTGGGGCGAAAGAACCGCCGGACGAAGGCTATCCGATTCGGGCAGCCGGTGTTCGGGCTGACGTGGTTCAGGCCGGCTCACCCTGCAACGGGAAGCTGGCGATGCCGCGCCAGGAGAGGGCGGTCACCAACGCCTCCGCCTCGGCCTTGGGCACCTGCCGGCCCCCGGCCAGCCAGAACTGGGCAGCGGTCTCGGCCGCGCCGACCAGGCCCGAGGCGAGCAGTTCGGCGTGGGCCCGGCTGACTCCGGTATCGGAGATGATGGTGTCGGTGATCGCCGCGATGCAGCCCTGCTCGACCCGCTCCACGCGCTGCCGGACGGCCGGATCGTTGCGCAGGTCCGACTCGAAGACTAGGCGGAACGCCTCGCTCTCGTGGTCGACGAAGTCGAAGTACGCCTGCACCGAGGCGCCGACCCGCTCCTTGTTGTCGGTGGTGCTGCGCATCGCGTCGTGCACCTTGGCCACGATCGCGTCGCAGTGGGTGTCCAGCAATGCCAGGTAGAGGTCCATCTTGCCCGGAAAGTGCTGGTACAGCACGGGCTTGGAAACCCCGGCCCGCTCGGCGATGTCGTCCATCGCCGCCGCGTGGTACCCCTGCGCGACGAACACCTCCTGGGCCGCCGCGAGCAGCTGCTTACGCCGCGCCGACCGAGGTAGGCGCGTGGGTCGACCGGCTGTCTGGGCACCGTTCCCCAACGCGGTCATGGGAACCTCCGAGTTTCTCCGTACGAGCCGGCATCAACCACCCGAACCGGTCGGGGTGCGACCCCGTTCCGGAATTGGCCCGCCGCTGTAACTTATCGCCACTGTCACCACACGGTAGCCTCAGCGAGGGCGACCAAGGAGCGCGCGGTGAGTGAAACAGGGCAACCCGGAGCCGCCATCCCGGGAGAGCACGGCGACGGGACAGGTCAGCAGGACGACCTGGCCCGTTCCGGCAGCGGGTGGGCGCCCTTCACCGCCGGCTGGCCCGCGGATGAGGCTTCCCCGGGTGACCGGGAGCACGGCACCCGGTGGCAGCGGTCCGATCCGGCCACCGGCTGGGCCAGCTCGTCGCCCCGGTACGCAGACCTGCCCGCACCACTTCCCGGCCGATCCGACGAAAAGCCGCCGACGAGGTCCAACGGTCATCACCTGAACGGCTTCGGACACCCCGGCGGTGAGTCGTCGAACGGTCACCACGCCCCGGTCAGCGCACCGCCAGGCGCGCGCCACACCCCGGTCAGCGCGCCGCCAGGCGCACGCCAGGCCCCGGTGAGCGGGCCGCCGAGTGCGCGTCAGGCTCCGGTGAGTGCCCCTCCGGGTGCTCGGCTCCCGGTGAGCGCGCCGCCCGGTCCGCGTGCCGAGCAGCGCCGGGACGCCGACGGAGGCGACCGACTGGCGGTGCCGGCCCAACGCCCCGCCCCGGTTGGTGACCACACCGTCGGGGCGTCAGCCGCCGCGGAAGAGGAGGACTCCACGAATCCCCGGCACGCCTCCGACGAGTCTTTGGCCGCCCGGTCGAGCCGGTGGGCTCAGGACCAGGACCACGCGGAAGAGTTCACCCCGACAGCGCAGGACCGACCGCCGACCCCGGCAGCGGACGAGCCATCCTGGGACGGTCCCAACTGGAACCGACCCAGCTGGAGCGAGGGATGGGCACCGCCCTGGGCGCGGGAGAGCGACGAGCCGGCCGGCCGTCGGGCCGCGCGGCCGGGGCGTACCCGATCCGAGGCGGGGGCCGAGTGGGCGCCGGAGGCAGAACGCCCGGCGCCGACGGCCGACCCCGACCGGTCGTACCCGTCCCTGTCCGCGCCGCGGGAACGCCCCCCGGTCACCGGTGAACCGCCGGATCGACCGTACGAGCGTCCCGCCGCCGAGGTCGTCCGACCGTACGAGCCGGCAGGCACCGAGCCCGGCCGGCGGTACGAGCCGCCGGTCGCCGAGGTGCACCGACCGTACGAGCCGGTACGCTCCGAACCGAGCCGGCCCTACCAGGCGGTCCGTTCGGAGTCGGCCCGCGCCTACGACCCACCCCGTGGCTCTGATGCACCCCGTGGTTACGACCCAACCGCTGACGAGCCGCCGCTGGGTGCCGTGGGCCCGGGGTCGCCGGTCGCCTACCAACCGCCACCCGGGTACGAGTCGCCGGCGGGGTACGAACCGCGGCCCGGGCACGCGTCGTCAGCGGGGTACGACTCCCGGGACTACGAGTCCGCCCGGCCGGAGCCGGACTCCTGGTCGGCGTACCGCCCGCCCGCCCCGCGTGAATCTCGAACCCCGCCGTGGGCGCTCGACGAACCGGTGGGTCCGTCGCCTGCCGGCGCACCCCCGACCAGCGCGCCTCCCGCTGGCAGGTCTCCGGCCAGCGCGCCACCGGCCAGTGGGTTCTCCGCCGGCTCGTCTCCGGCCAGTGGGCCGCCGGCCAGCCAATTTCCGGCCAGTGCCCCGCCGGCCAGCACCGAGGTGACCTCTGCCGACCCGGCGCACGCCGAGGACCGGGTGGTCCGGCCGTTCCGCCTCCGTCCGGAACCGGGCGAGCCGGAACGGCGTCCCGACCGGATCGAGCCCGATCCCCGTGCGTACGGGGAAGACCGTTCCTCGGCCCCGCTCGTCGACTCCGTCACGAGCGGGATCGGACGCCTCGATCGCAACAGTTCCGCGCCCGCACCCGCGAGCGCACCCCCCTACGCGGCGCGTCGATCGGCCCCCGAACCGGCACCTGCGGCCCAGCCGCCCGCCGAGGACCGTACGTCGGCGATGCTGCCGCAGCGCGTCCCCGCCGAACCGGACGTGCCCGTAGTGCCGGAGCCGCCAGCCGTGGACCCACCCGCCGAATCTCCCGAACTCGCCCGGATCGCCACCCATCTGCGCCGGGACGACGAGCCCGCCCCGCCCCGGGACCGGCCCGAGGGGTTCGACGTCGACGCGATCCTGGACGCGGTCCGAGGGGTCGCCGGGGTCCGGGACGCCTCGCTGCGGCGTACCCCCGCCGGTGCGCACAGCCTCCGGCTGGACCTCGCCGACGGCGCGGACCCGGCCGAGGTGAGCCGGCAGGTGGCTCGGCTGCTCCAGGATCGGATGGGGTTGGCCGCCGCCCCGCAGGACCTGCCCGGGCTGCCGGGCCCGCCGCCACCACCGGTGCGCCGTCGTACCCTGGAGCCCCGGCAACCGGCCTGGGGGGATGAGCCGGCCGGTACGCCGTCGTCGGCTGGTCCGGCGGCACCGGGCGGCCCGCCGCCGTCCACGACCGGCCGGGCCTCGTGGACCGGCACGACGCCACCGACCGGCACCATCTCCCCGAGCGGCACGATCCCCCCGACCGGTTCGGCGGCAGCACCTGGTTCGACGCCCGCGACTGCCCCGGACGCGACGGCCGGACCAGGCCCGCAGATCGGAACGACAGGGCCGACCAGTACGGCGGTACCGGGCGGATCGGCGATGTCGGCTGGATCGGCGATGTCGGCTGGGCCGGCGATGCCGGGCGGATCGGGGGTACCGGGTGGACCGGCAGGGGCGGTTGCGGGTGGCGCCGGGCCGGCCGGCCCGGTCCGGTCCCGGGACGAGGCACCTGCCGGATCGGTACCGCCGGTCGGGTCGGCAGTGGCCGGCGGACCACAGGCACCGGGCGGACCGCAGGCACCGGGCGGACCGCAGGCACCGGGCGGAGTGGAGCCGGTGGCCGGCGCGGAGACGGCGCGTCGTCGGCGCTCGGGCGGCAGCCGGGGACGGGCCGGTACCGAACACGCCACGGCCTCGCCGGTGCCGGAGGGGATGGCCACCGGAAGCCCGGCCACGCTCGCGGCGTCGTACTCCGGTGGGCAGATGACCACGACCGAGACCGCCCCGTCCCGGCCCCTGGACACGGGCGGAGTGCCCGGCCCCCGGGTGATCATCGATCACGTGCAGGTCAGCACGTTCGGCCTCGATGCCAACGTCGAGGTACGCCTGCTGGCGGCGGGGGAGAGCTCGGCCGGGTTCGCCACCGGCCCGGCGGTTGACGGGTACGTGCTGCGGCTCTGCGCGGTGGCGGCCGGTGCGGCCGTGGACGAGTTGCTACGCGGTGACGACCAGGTGGGCGATCGTGGCCGGTGTTTCGTCGAGCACGCGGCGGTGGTGCCGTTCGGCAACTGCGAGGTGGCCACCGTGGTCGTGCTGCTGGTCTGCGACGGCTGGGTGGAGCAGCTCGCCGGTTCGGCCCTGGTGGCCGGGGACCCCCGACAGGCGGTGGTACGCGCCACCCTGGCCGCGGTGAACCGGCGGCTGGAGGCTCTGCTGGCCTGAGCCGACGGCGGGTCGACCGGTACCACGCGGCGGTGCTTGCCGGCTCCCGGGCGGTGCTTGCCGGATCCTGGGCGGTGCCTGCCGGATCCTGGGTGGCTTGCCGGATCGCGAGTGATGTTGCCGGGCCGGGGCTGGGCCGTGGTGCCGTCCGGGCGCGGCCCGGGCAGACTGGAGTGATGAAGCGCGCCACCCTCTGGCCGGATCATCTCCTGCCCGAACACCGCACCCCGCCGCCGTGGCCCGGTCGCCCGGTACGCCTCGACGGCTCGGTCACGTACGTGCGGGAGACCCCCGCCACCGGGCCGGACGCGGAGCCGGCGCTCTACGTGCACGGTCTCGGCGGCTCCTCGCAGAACTGGACGGACCTGGCCGGGCTGCTGGCGGACCGCCTCGACGGCCAGGCCATCGACCTGCCCGGCTTCGGGCGCAGTGAGCCGGGCCTGCGGTACACCATCCCGTCCTTCGCCGACCGGGTGGTCCGCTGGATCGAGCACACCGGACGTGGGCCGGTGCACCTGTTCGGCAACTCGCTTGGCGGTTCGGTCGCCGTCCAGGTGGCCGGGCTCCGCCCGGACCTGGTCCGGACGTTGACGCTGATCTCCCCGGCGCTGCCCTTCCTGGACTTCCGCCGTTCGTTGCAGGGCCGGATGCTGCCCCTGCTGGCGATCCCCCGGGGCGAGCAGTTGGCCGCCTGGCGGCTGGCCCGGATCGCCCCGGAGGTGATGGCCCGGCAGGCGATGGAGGCGTGCGTCGCCGACCTCAGCCGGATCAGCGACCAGCGCCGGGCGGAGGCGTTGGAGGAGATCCGGATCCGCAACGAGGCCGCGCACTACGCCGCCGCGTACGTCCGGACGTTCCGGGGCCTGGTCAGCAGCTTCCTGCGGTCGTACCTGCCGGGGTCCGGTTCGCTGTGGCGGTTGGCCGCGGCCATCCGTGCCCCCACGCTGGTGATCGGCGGGCTCCAGGACCGGCTGGTCGATCCCCTGGTGGGACCGCAGACGGCCCGGGTGATTCCGGACAGCCGACTGATCATGCTGCGGGGCGTCGGTCACGTGGCGCAGTTGGAGGTGCCCCGGGTCGTCGCCCGCGCCGCGCTCAGTTTCCTCACCGAGTCGGCCGAGACCGGACCGGCCGAGGTGGGGCCGGCCGAGGTGGGGCCGGAAGAGACCGGGCCGGCCCGGGTGCGGCCAGGTCGGGCCGGGGCAGGCCAGGCCGGCTGAACCTCCGCCAGTTCCGTCGCAGCCGGCTGAATCCCGTGCCGGCTGCGGCCGGCTGAATCCCGTGCCGGCTGCGGCCGGCGGGGCACCGGTCGGCCGCGACGGCACGCCGCGTCGGAGATCCCGGTGATCGGGTGACCGTGGCAGGCTGACCGGGTGCCTGCCACCCCTCGCCCACCCGCCGCGCCGACTCCGACCGCGACGCCGACGACAACTCCACCGCCGGCACCAGCACCGACGGCGGGTGGATCCGCCGGGAGTGTCGTACCGCCAGGTCTCCGGCGGCGACGGACCGCGGCGGGGCTGCTGGTGCTGGCCCTGGCGGTCGGCGCGGCGATCCTCGTGGTCGCGCAGCGGCCCGAGTCGGCTGATGTGGCGGAGGTACGCACCGCCGAGCAGTGGCGAGCGGCACCGTCGGGTCCGGCGGTAGTTCCCGAGTCGGCCGGGTCGCCCGGCGCGGCGGGCCTGGTCGGACCGGCGGGCATCGTAGAACCGGACGGTATCGGGGAACCGGACGGTATCGGGGAACCGGCGGGCATCGTCGGACCGGCCGCGCCGGACCCCGCGACGGTGCTGCGGCTGGCGGGGCCCACCCCGGCGAAGGGGCGGGGCACCTTCGGGTACGACGACCGGAGGGGCGCGGTGCTGGGGCGCTCCGGTGAGCTGCGGCGGTACCGGGTCGCCGTGGAGCACGGTGCCGGGGAGGACGCGGGCGGATTCGGTGCCGCCGTGCACACCGCGCTGGTCGGGCCGGGCAGCTGGATCGACGGCGGCCGGCTGCGGCTGCGCCAGGTCCCCGGGTCGGCCGCCCACGACTTCACGGTCTACCTGGCCACGGCCCGTACGGCGGCCCGGATGTGTGCCGCCGGAGGGGTGGACATCCGGATCGGTGGCCGCCCATACACGTCCTGTCGGGCCCCCGGCAAGGTGATCATCAACCTGGATCGCTGGCGGTCGTCCGTGCCGCACTTCGTCAGTGCCGAGGTGCCGTTGGGCGTGTACCGGACGTACGTGGTCAACCACGAGGTCGGCCACGAGTTGGGGCACCGGCACGAACGCTGCCCGGGTTCGGGGCGACCGGCGCCGGTGATGATGCAGCAGACGATCTTCCTCAAGGGCTGCCTGGCCAACCCGTGGCCGTATCGGGACGGAAAGCGGTACGCCGGTCCCCGGCTCTGACCACTGGGTCAGGTGAAACATCCTCGCGCTTTTCGCGGCAAAAGCGGTCATAAGTCCGGAAAGCGTGGCACGCTGGCCGGGTGAGCTTCTCGTCCCCTTCCGACCGCGCCGGGTCACCCCGGCACGGCAGCCGGGGTCCTCGACCGGGCCGGGCGTACCGGTTCCGGGCGTGGTCCGCGCGGCGTGGTCGGCACGCCCGCGCCTCGGCCGGGCGCGGGTGGCGATGGGCGGTCCTGCCCGGCACGCTGCTGCTCGCGGCGGTGGCCCTCACCGGTCCACTGCCCGGCCTGCACGGCCCCGCGCTCGACCCGGCCCGGCTGATCCCCGGTGACCGGTTCGGCCACGGTGCCGGCACCGGCGACGACCACACCCGAGGAGCCGGCGACGACAACCCTGGTGTCGACGGTGACCCTGGTAACGACGGTGACCCTGGTAACGAAGGTGGCCTCGGTAACGATGGTGGCGGGAGCGACGACGGTGCCACCGGCGAACAGCCGCCGACCACGACACCGTCCGTCGGCACCGGCGGCTTCGTCACCGCCGACGGCGAGTCCCCGGTACGGGGCACCGGCGGCCGGGTACGCCGCTACCACGTCGCGGTCGAGCAGGGCGCCGGTCAGGACGTGGCCGCCTTCGCCGGCACGGTCGACGAGGTGCTGGCCGACCCGCGCAGCTGGATCGCCTCGGGTGACCTGCGGGTGCAACGGGTCGCCGAAGCGAGCGTGGCCGACTTCACCGTCTACCTGGCCACCCCGGTCACCTCGGAGCGGATGTGTGCCCGGGGCGGGCTGAGCACCGAGCGGTACACCTCCTGCCGGCTGCCCGGACAGGTGATCATCAACCTGGCCCGCTGGTTGGAGGCGGTGCCGGACTACGGCGCGCCGGTGGAGACGTACCAGCAGTACGTGGTCAACCACGAGATCGGCCACGAGTTGGGCGCGGGCCACGAGGCCTGCCCCGGCCCCGGCGAGCCGGCCCCGGTGATGCAGCAGCAGACGTACGGGCTGGACGGCTGCGTCGCCAACGCCTGGCCGTACCTCGACGGGGTGCGCCACGCCGGGGAGCCCGTACCGGGCATCTGACGTTATTCCCGCTCCCGCATGTCGGACGACGTGGCCCTGCTCATGGCCGATGCCCGCCCCGGCGAGCAACAATGGCGCGGCACACCGAAGCCGATCCCGGGGAGTCCACCGTGTCGTTGCCCCCGCTCGTCGAGCCCGCCGCCGAGCTGACCGTTGACGAGATCCGCCGTTACTCACGCCACCTGATCATCCCGGACGTCGGGGTGACCGGGCAGAAGCGGCTGAAGAACGCCCGGGTGCTCTGCGTGGGCGCCGGTGGCCTCGGCTCGCCGGCCCTGTTGTACCTGGCCGCCGCCGGGGTCGGCACGCTCGGCATCATCGACTTCGACACCGTCGACGAGTCGAACCTGCAGCGGCAGGTCATCCACGGCGTCTCCGACGTCGGCCGGTCCAAGGCCGAGTCCGCCGCCGCGTCGATCCGCGAGATCAACCCGCTGGTCAACGTCGAGATCCACAACACCGCGCTGGACCGGGAGAACGTCCGCGAGATCTTCTCCCGGTACGACCTGATCGTCGACGGCACCGACAACTTCGCCACCCGGTACATGGTCAACGACGCGGCGGTGCTGCTCGGCAAGCCGTACGTCTGGGGGTCGATCTACCGGTTCGACGGCCAGGCGTCGGTGTTCTGGGCCGAGCACGGCCCCTGCTACCGCTGCCTCTACCCGGAGCCCCCGCCGCCCGGCATGGTCCCCTCCTGCGCCGAGGGCGGCGTGCTCGGGGTGCTCTGCGCCTCGATCGGTTCGATCCAGGTCAACGAGGCGATCAAGCTGCTCGCCGGGGTCGGTGAGCCGCTGGTCGGCCGGCTGATGGTCTACGACGCCCTGGAGATGGAGTACCGCAAGATCAAGGTCCGGAAGGACCCGAACTGCGTGCTCTGCGGGGAGAACGCCACCCTGACCGACCTGATGGAGGACTACGAGGACTTCTGCGGCGCGGTCTCGGTGGAGGCCCAGGAGGCGGTGGTCGACTCGACGATCACCGCCGCCGAGCTGAAGGACTGGCAGGACGCCGGCAAGGACATCTTCCTGGTCGACGTCCGGGAGCCGGGCGAGTACGAGATCGTCTCGATCCCCGGGGCCACCCTGATCCCCAAGGGCGACATCATCTCCGGCGAGGCGCTGGCCAGGCTGCCGCAGGACAAGCAGGTGGTGCTGCACTGCAAGTCCGGGGTGCGCTCCGCCGAGGCGCTGGCCGCGCTGAAGGCCGCCGGTTTCCGGGACGCCGTCCACCTGCAGGGCGGGGTGCTCTCCTGGGTCAAGCAGATCGACCCGTCGCTGCCCACGTACTGACCCGGTAAGGAAGGGCCCCTTCTTAACTCCTACGGTCGAGAAGGGGCCCCTTCTCACAGCTCCGGGGGCGTCGCCGGCTCAGGGGCCGCCCGGTCCGCCCCGGCCCGGGGAGGGGCGCTGGCCCCACTCCGGCGGTGGCGGGGCGGAACTCGACGAGGGCTGGGCACCGGAGCCGGGTCCGTAGCCGAGGCGCGCGGCCTGGGCGATCACGGTGTGGTCCGGCTGCTGCCCCGCTGCCGGTCGCTGCCGATCGGGCGCCGAGAGGTCGGGAGCGTTCGCCTTGAGCTCGTCGTACCGCTGTCGCGCGTAGGTCCCTTCCTTCGGGGCGAAGTACTCCCACCCCTTCTGGTAGATCTTCATCAGTTCCGAGTCGGATGGATTCTTGACGATGCCGTCCCTGATGTTGGAGAGTCGGTGGGCGGAGTCGACCAGCCCGTACTCTCCGACCTGTACCGGGGGGTAAGACTTGGTGGGCCGCTGCGCGCCATTGCGGCGAACCTCCTCTTCGAGTACGTCCATGGCCAGGGCGTAGATCTCCCGCTGGTGGAATGTTTTTTTCGCCCCGACGACCGCCCGGGACACCCTCGGTAGGTGGCCGTTCTGAATGAGCTGCTCCCGAATAAGCTCGGGCATCGTCTTGGGGCCGCCGTACATGCGGTGTGCTGGCTGGTTGTTGTACGCGTACAGGTCCCTTCGGACGGCGAGTTCCGGTTAGCCCGCGATGTTGACCAGCATCATTCGGCCACCGGGTTCTCGGGTGATGGAACCCCGTTCGTGCATCCGTTGGTAGACCTCGAACCACGTGTTCCAGTCCTTGCCTGGCACCATGCCACTGCCCCCTGCTGTCGCCGCCCACGGTGCGGCGGGTCGATTCGGCCGCTGCGGCGCTGCGCCGCTGCGCCGCTGGTCAGCCGGGGCCGACCGGCGGCAGTATCGGCCACGCTAGCCGAGGCGGAATCGTGTTTGCGCCGGTAGCGTGGCCTGCGTGGTCGACTTGGAAGCGGCAGTCGGGTTCGTCGTGGCACACGGCGACGTGGTGGACCGGGCCAGGCTCTCCGGGCTGCGCGGCGGGCCGGAGCCGGCACCGGAGCTGCTCGACACCGTCGAGAACGGACAGCTCCCCGCCGGTGGCTGGCCGGCCGTACAGGGTGGCGAGGCCGCCTCGGTGGAGGCCACCTGTTTCCGGCTGACCGAACTGGACGACCTCGGTGCGCTCGGCCGTCCGGCGGCCCGCCGGGCGTTGGACTGGCTCGCCGCCCGCCAACTGCCCGACGGCGGCTGGGAAGAGGACCCGGCGCTGGCCGAGGCGGCACCCGAGTGGGCCCGGCCCGGTGACCCGGCGGCCCGGCTCTACCTCACCGCGTACGCCGGCTTCTGGCTCACCGTGGCCGGCCTCGACGCCCGCGCCGCCGGGCCGCTGGACGACCGGGTCGGCGGCGCGTACGCCGGGGTGGTGCAGGCCGCCGCGCAGACCCTGGCCGGGCAGCTCGCCCCGGACGGCAGCTGGCCGTCGTTCCTGGCCGCGGGCTGGCTGAGCGCGGCCGTGCTGCACCGGCAACGGATGTCCGAGCCGGCGGCCGGGATCCAGGCCGTGCTCGGCGCGCGGCTGCCGGAGATGTCCCCGGCCGACGTGGCCTGGCTGGCCGCCACGCTGCGCCGGGTCGGCCTCGACGACCAGCAGGGGCTGCTGGCCGCCGCCCGCCGCCGGCTCGGTGAGACGCAGCGCGCCGACGGCGGCTGGGACAGCGACGACGGGCACCGCTTCGACGTGCACACCACCCTCGCCGCCATCCGCGCCTGCCGCTGACCGTCCCACCGCGGTCAGCGGCAGGATCTCTCAGCCCCCCAGTCTGCTTCTGCCCTGATTTTGGGCCGGGCCCTGGTCCCAGGGTGGTGGTGGGGCGGAACTTGAGGAGGGCTGGGCGCCGTAGCCATGGCCGTAGGTCATGCTGGCGACCAGGGCGGTCGCCGTCGGCGAAGGATAGTCGCTCAGGTGCGGGTCGGACGGGTGCCCGGGGGGCGGTGGACCGATCGCGGCGGACGATCCCTGCATGGGAAGGGCGACGGGGGCATTGTTCTTCAGTGCCTGGTACCGCAGGTGCGCCGCGGTACCCTCCCTCGGGGCGAAGTCGTCCCATCCGTTCTGATGCATGACCATCAACTCCGAATCGGATGGCTGAATGCGGCCGGCTCGGATCTCCCGAAGTCGGGGCCCGATGTCGACGAGACCGATCCCTTCCACCTCGACCGGCCAATACGCTGGCAGCACGCTGATTTTCTTGGGGACCGGCTGCCGGCCGGCCTCGCGCATGGCCAGCGCCCACTCCTCTCGGGTCCGGTGGACCTTATTTGCGCTGCCAGTCCTCCGTGGGACATCTGGAACGTGCCCATTATCGATCAGCTTCTGCCGGAGGAGTTCAGGCATACTTTTGCCGCCGCCGTACGCTACCCTTTTCGGATTGTTGTAGCTCACGATCTCGTTGGCGACGGTCCTTTCTTCGGCGTTCTGTATTCCTTTGCTGTGTAACTTCCCGGTGGAATCGCGCTGGAAAGCGCCTCGGTCGGCCAATTCATCATAATGGCGTTCCCAGTTCCGCCAGGCTGTCTCGTCTCTGCTTTTCGGCACGGTGTTCGTCCCTCCGTCGTCCCTCGCAGGTGCGAGGCCGGGATGCTGGACCCCAACCTAGGCGCGGGTGGCCAGTACCGCGCCGTTGGCGCCCGGTCCGTCGAAGGTGACGGTACGCACGTCGGTGAAGCCGGCGTCGGTGAGCCAGGTGCCGTACTCGGCGGCCGAGTAGTTCCGCCCGCCCTCGGTCTCGACAAGCATGTTCAGCCCCATCAGGGCGGCCGCCGGCGGTCCGGTCCGCTCGTCGTTGAGCAGCAGCTCGGAGATGACCACGGTCCCGCCCGGTGGCAGCGCGGCGTGGCACTTGGCCAGGATCGAGCGGTTCTGCGCCTCGTCCCAGTCGTGCAGGATCATGCTGAGCAGGATCACGTCGTGGCCGGTCGGCAGGGCCGGGTCGGTGAGGAAGTTCCCGGCGGTGGTGCCGATCCGGTCGGTCAGCCCGGCCGAGGCGATCTTGGTCTCGGCGATCGCGCAGACGTGCGGCAGGTCGAAGATGGTCGCGGTCAGCTCCGGGAACCGCCCGCACAGCGCCACCGGGAACGCCCCGGCCCCGCCACCGACGTCGAGCAGCCGCCGGTGCCCGCCGAAGTCGTACGCCTCACCCAACGACCGCGCGGTGAAGCTGGAGGTCGAGTACATCGCCGCCCAGAACAGCGCCAGCATCTTCTCGTCGACATCGGTGAAGAGGGACTCCTGGGTGGCGGGGTCCCAGGTGAGGGGCTTGTCGGAACGCAGCGCCTCGGTGATCCGGTGCCACGGCAGGTAGGTGCGCTCGTCGCAGTAGCGCACCTGCCCACCGAAGTAGTGCGGCCGGCCGGGCACCAGGAACTGCTCGGCCAGCTCGGTGTTGCGGTACCCGTCACCGGCCTTCTCCAGCAGGCCCAGCGAGGCGCACGCGGCGAGGAACAGATCGGCCGGCCGCTCGGGCAGCCCGAACTCCTGTTCGGCCTCGGCACGGGTGATCACGCGTGCGCCGGCGAGCCGGCCGAAGAGATCCAGCTCGACGGCGGCGGCAAGCGTCTTGAATGCCCAGTAACCGGTCACGATGCCCATGAGGGGAGTCGGGGTGATCATCGGGACATTCGACCACTTGTTGATCAAAGTAGGTGTCGGGCAGCCGACAGCGGCGGCGGGTCGGGGCACGCCGCCACCGACCCGCCCGGCTCAGCCGCGCAGGTGGCCGTCGCCGGTGACGACGTACTTGGTGCTGGTCAGCTCGGGCAGCCCCATCGGGCCCCGGGCGTGCAGCTTCTGGGTGGAGATGCCGATCTCCGCGCCGAACCCGAACTCGCCGCCGTCGGTGAACCGGGTGGAGGCGTTCACCATCACCGCCGCCGCGTCGACGCGGGCCACGAACTCCCGGGCGGCCGACTGCGAGTCGGTGACGATCGCCTCGGTGTGCCCGGTGCCGTACCTGTTGATGTGGTCGATCGCGGCGTCGAGCGAGTCGACGACGGCGACCGAGATGTCCGCCGACAGGTACTCGGTGCGGTGGTCCTCGTCGGTGGCCGCGACCACCGCGGCGGAGTGCGCGGCGACCTCGGGGGTGCCGTGCACGGTCACCCCGGCCTCGGCGAAGGCGGCCAGCACCGCCGGCAGGAAGGCGTCCGCGACGTCGGCGTGCACCAGCAGCGACTCGGCGGTGTTGCAGGTGGACAGCCGCTGGGTCTTGGAGTTCAGCGTGATCGCGACGGCCTTGGCCAGGTCGGCGGCGGCGTCCACGTACACGTGGCAGTTGCCCACCCCGGTCTCGATCACCGGGACGGTGGACTCCTCCACGACCGTGCGGATCAACGACGCGCCACCGCGCGGGATCAGCACGTCGACCAGACCCCGGGCACGCATCAGCTCCTTGACCGAGTCCCGGCTGGTGGCGTCGAGCAGCTGCACCGCGTCGGCCGGCAGCCCGGCACCGGCGACCGCGTCCCGCAGCACCGCCACCAACGCCGCGTTGGAGTGGGCCGCCGAGGAGGAGCCGCGCAGCAGGGCCGCGTTGCCGGACTTCAGGCAGATGCCGGCGGCGTCCACGGTCACGTTCGGCCGGGCCTCGTAGATGATCCCCACCACCCCGAACGGCACCCGGACCTGCCGCAGCTCCAGCCCGTTGGGCAGGGTCGAGCCCCGGACCACCTCACCCACCGGGTCGGGCAGCGCGGCCATCTGCCGCAGCGCCTCGGCGATTCCGGCCACCCGGGGCCCGTCCAGCTTCAACCGGTCCAGGATGGCCGCCGACAGCCCGGCCTCGCGCCCGGCCGCCAGGTCCGCCTCGTTCGCGGTCAGGATCTCCGGGGTACGCGCCACCAGCGCGTCGGCCATCGCGTGCAGCGCGCCGTCCTTGGCGGTACGCGTGGCGACGGCCAGCGCGCCGGCCGCCTCCCGGGCCCGTCGAGCCTGCTCGGTGACGCTCATCGTGCACTCCTTGCGGTGGGTTGCTCACTGACGGGGGTGTAAGGAAGGGCCCCTTATACAACAGAAAGCGTTAACAAGGGGCCCTTCCTTACAGCAGGACGAGGTCGTCGCGGTGGACTACTTCGCGTTCGTAGCCGGGGCCGAGGGTGGCGGCGAGGTCGGCGGTGGAGCGGCCGAGCAGGGTGGGCAGCTCGACCGCGTCGTAGTTGACCAGCCCCCGGGCCACCGGGTCGCCGGCGGTGTCCACCAGGTCCACCGGGTCGCCGGCGGTGAAGGTGCCGTCCACGGCGGTGATCCCGGCCGGCAGCAGCGACTTGCGTCGGTCGACCACGGCCTGCACCGCGCCCGGGTCCAGGTGCAGCCGGCCCCGGGGTGAGGTGGCGTGGGCCAGCCAGAACAGCCGGGCGGTGGGGCGGGTCCGCCCGGGGTGGAACAGGGTGCCGACCTCTTCGCCGGCCAGTGCCGCCGGGGCGAGCGGGGCGGCGGTGAGCACCACCGGGATGCCGAAGCCGGTGGCGATCCTGGCCGCCTCGACCTTGGTGACCATGCCGCCGGTGCCGACCCCGGACCGGCCGGCCCCGCCGACGGTCACCCCGGCCAGGTCGCGCTCGTCGCGTACCTCGCGGATCCGGGTCGAGCCGGGTCGGGTCGGGTCGCCGGTCCAGAGGGCGTCGACGTCGGAGAGGAGCACCAGCAGGTCGGCGTGGACCAGGGCGGCGACCAGGGCGGCCAGCCGGTCGTTGTCGCCGAACCGGATCTCCTCGGTGGCCACCGTGTCGTTCTCGTTGACGATCGGCACCGCCCGCAGGTCGAGCAGCTTGCGCAGGGTCCGGTACGCGTTGCGGTAGTGCGCCCGCCGGGTCACGTCGTCGACGGTGAGCAGCACCTGCCCGACGGTCAGCCCGTGCCGGGCGAAGCTGCCCGCGTACCTGCCGATCAGCAGGCCCTGCCCGACGCTGGCGGCGGCCTGCTGGGTGGCCAGGTCGCGCGGTCGCCGGGGCAGGCCGAGCGGGGCGAGCCCGGCGGCGATCGCGCCGGAGGAGACCAGCACGACCTCGCGTCCCTGCGCGGCGAGCGCGCCGAGCGCGTCGACCAGGGTGTCCACCCGGTCGGTGGCCAGCCCGCCGGTCGCGGTGGTCAACGAGGATGATCCGATCTTGACGACGACCCGCCGGGCCGTCGTGACTGCTTCCCGCACCCGACCATTCTGCGTGGTGGCGCTGCGTGGTCCCGCGCCGGTTCCCATATCGTGGCCGGTCGTGACCCCTGAGGAGTACGTCGAGGCGGTGCTCGACCTTGTGGAGCGGATCCCGCCGGGCCGGGTGATGTCGTACGGCGCGGTGGCCGACGCGTTGGCCGAGCGCTCCGGGCGGGCCTCGGCCCGGCTGGTCGGCTCGATCATGGCGCGGCACGGTGGCGGGGTGCCCTGGCACCGGGTGGTGACCTCGTCGGGGCGGCTGCCGCCGGGGCACGAGGTCGAGGCGCGGGCCCGATTGCGGGCCGAGGGCACGCCGCTGCGGGCCGCCGGGGTGGAGATGTCGGCAGCCTGGGATCCGTACGAGGGGTAGGCCACGCAGGCGGCTCGGTGACCAAGGGTGTCAACCAGCCGATCCCGGTGGACGTGTACGTGCCGGCTACCCGCCCCGACCGCCGCGCCCACCTATCTGCGTTGCTTCTTGCGTGCCAAGGCCGCTGAGGGGTCATCACCTGCTGCCCGGGCAGTGGAGGAGCTTCCCGTGCCGTTGTGGTGGGGGCCGGTCATCGCCGCGATATCACCGAGAGTGACGCCTGCGGGTCGGGTTGGCGCCGATGCCCGCGATTCAACCCACCAACGGCGGTGCTCCGGGGAATGGACGATGTCGAGGCCGTGCCGGGTGAGTGCGTCGAAGAGGACCTGACCTGTGCGGCCGTCGACCCGACCCTTGTCCCGGAGGTTGTTCAGGAGTTGGCCGGTGGGGACCTCCACCGGCTGGCCGCCGATTTCCACTGGATCGGTGTCGTTCTTCTTGGGGAGGTCGCCTGGCGGCCGGCTGTTGAGAGCCTTCGCGTAGATGTCATCCGTCCACTTGATGACTGCGCCGGTGGGAGGGATGTACCAACGGCCGGGGTCTTTTGCCGGGTTCCTGATGGGGTTGATTCCGTGCCGGGCCAATGCGTCGATGAGGGACTGATCTGTGCGGCCGTCGACCCGACCCTCGGCCCGGAGTTTGGTCAGGAGTCTGCCGGTGGGGACCTCCACCGGCTGGCCGCCGATTTCCACTGGATCGGTGTCGCTGTTCTTGGGGAGGTCGCCTGGTCTGCGGCTGTTGAGAGCCTTCGCGTAGATGTCATCCGTCCACCTGATGAGTGCGCCGGAGGGAGGGATGTACCAACGGCCGGGGTCTTTTGCCGGGTTCCTGATGGGGTTGATTCCGTGCCGGGTGAGTGCGTCGAAGAGGGCCGGATCTGTGCGGCCGTCGACCCGACCCTCGGCCCGGAGGTTGGCCAGGAGTCTGCCGGTGGGGACCTCCACCGGCTGGCCGCCGAGTTCCACTGGATCGGTGTCGTTCTGCTTGGGGAGGTCGCCTGGTCTGCGGCTGTTGAGAGCCTGAGCGTACTGTTCATCGGTCCATTTTCTACCCATTGTGGTCACACCTTCTGGTCGGATGTCGTCTCGTTGCCTACCACCTAACGTGCCTTCACCCCCGCCGGTTCACCGCCCAGCATCCGCGCACCGGACCTGTCCGAGCACCCCAGGGGCCTTGCGTTCTGCGGTAACTGCAGATCACGGCGGCGATGAGGCCGTGTGGGCGGCGGTTGGCCTGGCGGGTGGCGCGAGCGATGTTGACCGCTCCAACGAAAGCTCCTGGGTGACCGCCGGACCAAGGGTCGGGTTGACGGCCGCACAGATGAGGTCCTTCTCGACGCGTCAGGGGCTTTGCGTGGTCGCCGCGGAGTGCTATTGACGGCCCCGCCGCATGCGTAGTGGGGGATTCGCCGGGCCGGGTCGAGCTACGTTGGCTGCCCGGCCCGGAGGATGTGACGCAACGAACAACGTGAGTAAGATTCAAACTCATGCACGCGCCGCCGGGTCCGCTGCCCCGCCAGGTCCATCTCGGGTACGCCCTGGGCTCGCTGGCCACCGGTGCCTTCGGGACTGTCCCCGGGCTGCTCCTGCTGCCGTACCTGACCGACACCCTGGGGGTCGCCGCCGGGGTGGCCGCCCTGTTGGTGCTCGGGCCGAAGGCCTGGGACGTGCTGGTCAACCCGGTGGTCGGGCGGCTCTCCGACCGGACCCGCACCCGCTGGGGTGCCCGCCGCCCGTACCTGCTCTTCGGTGGGCTGGCGCTCGCGGTGTCGTTCGCCGCGATCTTCGCCGGGCTGTTCGGCACCGGGCCGGCGGCCGGGGCGTACGTCGCGGTGGCGTTCCTGCTGACCGCTACCGCGTTCGCCTTCTTCCAGGTGCCGTACGTGGCGATGCCGGCCGAGCTGACCGACGACTACGCCGAACGTACCCGGCTGATGAGCTGGCGGATCGCGGTGCTGGCGCTGGCCATCCTGGTCTCCGGGGCGCTCGCCCCGATGGTGGTGACCGCCGGCGGCGACGGCCTGGCCGGGTACCGGTGGATGGGGTTGTTCGTCGCGGCGCTGATCGCGGTCGGCGCGCTCGGCGCGTTCCTCGGCACCCGCGCCGCCCCGACCGGCACCGTCGCGGAGAGTGAGCCGACGCTGCGCGCCCAGCTGGCGGTGGCCGGACGCAACTGGGCGTTCCGGGCGTTGCTGGTCTGCTTCGTGGTGCAGTCCGTCGGGGTGGCGACCATCCTCGCCGGGGTCAACTACTTCGCCGCCCAGATCCTGCGCGACCCGGCGACCGGGCCGACCGTCCTCTTCGCCTGCTTCGTCGGGCCGGCGCTGCTGGTCATGCCGGTCTGGACCCGGGTCGGTGCCCGGCTGGGCAAGCGCGCCGCACTGGTCACCGCCTCGGTGATCTTCGCGGTGGCGGCGTTCGCGCTGGTCGCCGCGCCGGTGCTGCCGGCGGTGGCGACCTACGCGCTGGTCGCCCTGATCGGCTGCGGGTACGCCGGCCAGCAGGTCTTCGCGCTGGCCATGCTCCCCGACTGCATCGCCTACGACACCGCCCGCACCGGCCGCCGGCAGGCGGGCGTCTTCACCGGCCTCTGGACCGCCGGGGAGACCTTCGGCCTGGCGCTCGGCCCCGGACTCTTCGGCCTGGTCCTGCAGATCTCCGGGTACGCCTCGTCGTCCACCGGCCCGGTGGCCCAGTCCGACACCGCCCGGCTGGGCATCCTGCTCGGCTTCACCGTCCTGCCCGCGCTCCTGGTCGGCCTGGCCGCCGTTGCACTACGCGGGTACCACCTCACCGCCGCCGACCTGGCTCGCGCGGTCACCGACACCCCGAAGGGCGGCTCCCCCACATGACCGACGAGAAGCGGCCGGCGTTGCCGGCTGAGGGCGTACCGGCGGATCGGGTGCTGGCGGAGCTGCGGGCGCTGCGCGGGGCCGACCGGGCCACCCACGGCGGACGCCTCTTCGCCTACGTCTACGACCCGGCGGTGCCCGGCCTGGACGAGTTGACCGCCGCCGCCCACGCGGCGAGCGCGCACGTCAACGGGCTCGACCCGACCGCCTTCCCGTCCCTGCTGACCATGGAGAACGCCCTGGTCGGCGCGGCGGCCCGGCTGCTCGGCGGCGGTCCCGGCACGGCCGCGCCGGAGGTGGTCGGCAACCTCACCAGTGGCGGCACCGAGTCGCTGATCCTCGCGGTGAAGGCGGCCCGCGACGGCAACCCGCAGATCACCGAGCCCCGCCTGCTGGTGCCGGTCAGCGCGCACGCGGCGTTCGCCAAGGCCGCCCACTACCTGCGGGTGGCCCTGGACACCGTGCCGGTCTCACCCCGGACGCTGCGCCCTGACCCGGCCGACGTGGCCGCCGCGATCCGGCCGGAGACCGTCCTGGTCGCCTGCTCCGCCCCCTCGTACGCGCACGGCGTGATCGACCCGGTCGAACAGATCGCGGCGCTGGCCGCCGAACGCGGGGTGCGCTGCCACGTGGACGCCTGCTTCGGCGGCTGGACCCTGCCCTACCTGCGCCGCCTCGGCGCGCCGGTACCCCCGTTCGACCTGAGCCTGCCCGGCGTCACCTCGATCTCGGTGGACCTGCACAAGTACGCGTACGCCCCGAAGGGCGTCTCGGTGCTGCTGCACCGCGACGCGACCCTGCGCGCTCCGCAGTACTTCGCCTTCGCCGACTGGCCCGGCTACACGATGATCAACCCGGTGATCGCCTCGACCCGCTCCGGCGGCCCGATCGCCGCCGCCTACGCCACCCTCCGCCACCTCGGCGACGCCGGCTACCTTTCGCTGGCCCGGCAGACCCGCCAGGCAGTCGCCGGACTCGCCGAGGCGGTGCGGCGCGTCGACGGCCTGCGGCTGCTCGCCGAACCGGAGTCCACCGTCGTCTGCTTCACCTCGACCGACCCGACCCTCGACCTGTTCACCCTGGTCGACGAGCTGACGGTGCGCGGTTGGCACACCCAACCCCAGTTCCGGTACGGCGACCTGCCGGCTAGCGTCCACCTCACGGTGACCGCCTCGGTGGCCCCGACGGTGCCCGCCTTCGGCCCCGACCTGACCGCCGCGGTGGCGGCGACCCGCGCCGCCGGCCCGGTCCGGCTCCCCGCCGAACTGCTCACCCTCACCGGCACCCTCACCCCGGACGCGCTCACCCCCGACCTGGTAGCCACCCTGGTCACCGGCCTCGGCTTCGGCGGTCCGGGAGCGGGCGGTGCGGTCGGGTCGGCGGGCGGCGTGGGCCCGGGTGACCCGGACGGCGGTGATCGCGGGGCGGGCGGTGCGGTGGTGCCGGAGCGGATGGCGGCGGTGAACACCCTGCTCGACGCGGCACCGCCCGCCCTGCGGGAGCGGCTGCTTGTCGAGTTCGTCAGCCTGCTGCAACGCCCGACGTACTGACGGCCGGCCGACGGCGGCCGCCCGCTGTGGTTCACTGTCGGTCGGGGACAGGAGAGGGGTGCGCTCGTGCAGCTGCCGGATGTGCTCGGCGAGCCGATCAAGTTCGTGCTCAACTGGGGCCGGCGGTACTCGCTGTGGGTCTTCAACTTCGGCCTGGCCTGCTGCGCCATCGAGTTCATCGCGACCAGCATGGGCCGGCACGACTTCATCCGGCTCGGCGTGATCCCGTTTGCGCACGGCCCCCGACAGGCCGACCTGATGGTGGTCTCCGGTACCGTCACCGACAAGATGGCCCCGGCGATCAAGCGGCTCTACGACCAGATGCCGGAGCCCAAGTACGTCATCTCCTTCGGCGCCTGCTCCAACTGCGGCGGCCCGTACTGGGACTCGTACTCCGTCACCAAGGGCGTCGACCAGCTCATCCCGGTGGACGTCTACGTGCCCGGCTGCCCGCCCCGGCCGGAGGCGCTGCTGCACGGCATCCTGCGCCTTCAGGAGAAGATCGCCGCCGAGCAGTCCGGCCTCGGCGGGGTGCCCCGCGTCGACCCGCTCGCCCCGTCGGCCGACGTCAGCGCCCTGGAATCCACCGAGCCGGTTCCCTCGGAGGCAGCCGCTCCGGTGCCGGCCCCGGGGGCGGTCGCCGTGCCCCGCCCGGTCGACTCGCTGACCGCCCCACCGGTCCGCCCTCCGTCCAGCGGAGCCGCTGACCGGAGAGATCCGGCCTCCGACTGAGCACCGAAGGTCTCAGAGCCGGGCTGACCGGGGCCAGTCCGCAAAGGACCCGCGAACCGTCTCGATCTGCGTCGGACTGAGGCGGTAGAGGGCGAAGACGCTGTCCGGCAATCGGTCGAGACGTCGCATGCAGTCGTGGATCTCGTCGTCCGCGAGATCGGGATCGGCGCGGCGGCCGAGCGCGATCAGGTCATCTCTGGTGCAGTCGCGTAAAGCCGCTGCGACGTCGACGTAGTCGCGGGGCTGGGCTCGGGTGACCATGGCAGCGACCTTGGTGCCGAGGACGTCGTCGAGGTGCAGCACGGGCCCGATGCCGAACACGACAGGGCTGTTGGTGCGGGCGAAGCGCACGAGTTGTAGGCGTACGGCCTGGTCGTCGCGATGGACCTCGAATTCCGTCATCTCCTGCTCGAAGCCGTAGAAGACGTCATCCAGTTCGGTGGGGTCGGCAATCGTCTCGACGTGAAAACCTGAGTCGAGTAGGGCGCTGCGGACCAGCTCAGCAGCGGCGGCGACACCGCCGTCCTGGTCGGTGAACAGGTCGATTTCTTCGGTGGGGCGGGCACCGATGCCATGGGCAATCAGAGCTTGCCCGCCCGCGAGGGCGAACCCGTGGCGGCTGGCGACGGAAAGCGCGATCCGAGCCACAGCGTGTTGGGATGGGTCCGGCGTGGGTGTGGGTGCCATCAGGCGGCGATCTCCCGGGCGCGCAACGCTGGGTGGTGCTCCTCCCACGCCCGGCGTACACCCCGGGGCAGATACAGCTGCGGCCAGAGCCCGATGAGAGTCGGCCCATGTAACCAGGCGCGCAGCTCGTCGGAGTGCGCAGCCTCGGTGAGCACGGTTTCGTACATCCAGGCGAGTAGACCTGGCTCGTCAAGGTCGATCCGTCGGTCGGGTTGCCAGAACAATCGGTGCGGTAGTTCGACGGTGCCGGTGACCGGGCCGCGTAGCTCGTCCAGGCTGGAAACCACGACGGCTCGCCGGCCGGGGCGGGCCTCGTATGCTCTCCGTGAGCCGGTGACGGAGCGGAGCGGTTCCATACCCTGCAGCGTAGTCCCGCTGCCCCTCGGCTGGCGCGCGTGACACGTTGAGCTGCCCGTGCGATAGATCTTGGAATTTTTAGGCCCCTATGGGGGCCTTTTCCATCCACGATCTATTTGTGAGGTCGTGTGTCAGGAGTCGCCCTCGCTGTCGGTGAGTTCGCGGCGATGCTCCGCGATCCAACGGTCGACGTCCTCGGCTAGCCATACCTTGCCCTGGGCCAGTTCGGCGACCGGCTCGGGAAAGTTGCGGCGCATCGTCAACTCGTAGACGCGCTGCCGGCTGATCCCGCCCAGGCGTACGCGGATCTCGTGCGTGCCCATCAGTCGAAGCCGCGTCATGGTCCGACGTTAGAAACTCGATCGGCGGTCTCGTGTCAACCTGTCTTACGACTACCCGTCATGGGTACTTGACGCGTGACCGGATCTGCGTGACGCTGTGTTGATGCGAATCGTCCGAAAGTCACTACTCGTACCCCTTGGTCCGGTGCATCGCCGGACGTGGCGATCGTGGTGGCGGCGCTGCTCGTGCGGGCTGCGGGCACCCTGTCCGGACCGGTTCAGCTCCCCGGACCGGTGCTACCTCCCGGTCGGCCGGCCTGCCCCGGGTTGGCTCCGGAAGCGCAGCCGCTGGTGACGGAGCGGGCGATCAAGGGCGGAGACGTGCTGCACCTGACCCGGGCGGCGAGCGTGCAGTTCGTCCGACCGATCGTGGTGCGGGTGATCCGGCAGCTGACCGACCGGCACACGTACCACGGTTGGACCTGGATCGAGGCGTACCAGTTGAACGTCGAGGGTGAGGCGGTCGCCAAGCGTGAGTTGTACGTGTTGCGGGCGGGGTTGCGGTGGCTCAGCCCTGGCCCGCCGGCAACCGTGGCCCGCCGCCTCCCGGCCCGGAGTGCGCCGCTCGCGCGGACGCCGGCCCGTGATGGCGCTCAGGTGTCGGCCCGTGATGGCGCTCAGGTGCCGGCGCGGGGTGGTGTCCGGGTGCCGAGGTGACGTCGACGGTCAGAGGGCGAGGACGGCCTGGGCGACGAGGAAGTAGATGATCAGTCCGGTGGCGTCGACCAGGGTGGTGAGCATCGGGGCGGAGACCACGGCCGGGTCGATGCGCAGGCGCTTGGCGAGCATCGGCATGGTCGCGCCGACGGTGGCCGCCCAGGCGCAGATGACCACCAGGGAGAGGCCGACGACCAGGGCGACGTCGCCGCCGACGAGGACGGTGCCGAGGGTGAGCCCGACCAGGGCGAGCAGGCCGCCGAGCAGCAGACCGACCCGGGCCTCCCGCCAGATCACCGCCGGCAGGTCCGAGCCGCGCAGCTCGCCCACGGCCAGCGCCCGTACGGCGGAGGTGGCGGCCTGCGCGCCGGCGTTGCCGCCGGTACCGACCAGCAGCGGAATGAACAAGGCCAGCGCGGTGACCGACTCCAGGGTGCTCTCGAAGACCTGGAGCACGTTGACCGTCAACACCGAGGCGACGATGAGCAGCAGCAGCCACGGGGCACGGGACCGGGCCAGCCGCCACACGCTCACCGACCTGTAGTGACCGGGCCACGGTCCGGACGCGGCCTGGCGGGTCACGTCCTCGGTGTCGGCGGCCTCGATGACCTCCACCGCGTCGTCGATGGTGAGCAGCCCGACCAGCCGGTCCTCGCTGTCCACGACGGGCAGCGCCAGGGCGTTGGTCTCGCGCATCAGCCGGGCGGCCTGCTCGGCCGGTTCGGTCGCGTACACCCGGGGCACGTCGGTGTCGACCAGCTCGGCGACCGGACGGTCGGCCGGGCTGAGCACGATCTCGCGGAGGCCGGTCACCCCGACCAGGCAGCGGCCCGGGTCGACCACCGGCAGGGTGTAGATGGTCTCGGCCGCCGCGCCCGTCTCGCGTACCAGGTGCAACGCCTGACCGGCGGTGAGCCGGCCCGGCAGCGCCACCACCTCCGGGGCCATGATCTGCCCGACCGAGCCGGCCGGGTAGCCCAGCAGCGTGGCGGTCAGCTCCCGCTCGTGCGCCGACAGGCCGGCCAGCACCCGCTGGGCGACCTTCGCCGGGGCCTCGCGCAGCATCCGGGCCCGGTCGTCCGGGTCCATCGCCTCGACCAGGTCGTGGAACGCCTGGTCCCGCAGCCCGGCGAGGATGGCCTGCTGGTCGACCGGCTCCAGCTCCTCGAAGACGGCCAGCGCCCGATCCTTGTCCAACAGCCGGAACGGCACGCCGGCCGAGGCCCGGTCGAGCCGGGCCAGCTCGTCGGCGATCACATGCGGCGGGTACGCGTCGAGCCAGCGTCGCACCCCGGCCAGGTCGTGGCGGTCCAGCAGCCCGCGTAGGTTCTCCTCGGTGCTGGCAGCGGACACGACGAAGCAACCCCTTTCTGGCGAATCTCTGGCGAAGCGGACGGCGATCCTATCCGGCCGGGCTGAGTGGTGGCCTCATCGAGCCGGTGGCGGGCAGGGGTTAGCGTGCGGCCATGAACCAGACTGCGGACCAACGCTCCGCCCACCTTGTCGACGTGCTCATCGAGGAGTTCGGCACGTCCATGGCGCTCGACCCGGCGGCGTTCCGCCGCAAATTCCGGAAGATGGCCGCCTCACCGTTCGCCTTCTACCGGGGTAGTGCCGCGCTCTTCTACGCCGACCAGCTCGGTGACTTCGCCGACGACCGGTTCCTCGACGAGCAGACCAGCCGGGTGTGGATCCACGGCGACCTGCACGCGGAGAACTTCGGCACGTACATGAACGCCTCCGGGCGGTTGGTCTTCAACGTCAACGACTTCGACGAGGCCTACGTCGGGCCGTTCACCTGGGACCTGAAGCGGCTCGCCGCCAGCGTCGCCCTGATCGGGTACGCCAAAGCCCTCTCCGACCAGGTGATCAGCGACCTGGTCACCGGGCTGGCCGAGGCGTACCTGACCGAGCTGCGGGGCATCGTCAACGGCGGGGACGACGCGATCGGCTCGATCACCCTGGACAACGCCGACGGGGTGCTGCGCCGGGTGCTCCAGCAGGCCCGGCTGAACACCCGGGTCGACCTGCTGAAGCAGCAGACCACCATCGACAACTACGAACGCCGGTTCACCGTCCGGGACGGCATCTACGAGATCGACGCGGCGACCCGGGAGAAGGTCTGCGCCGCCTTCCAGGCGTACCTGGGCACCCTGCCCGAGTCCAGCGCGGCACTGCGGCCGGTCGCGGCGCAGATCAAGGACGTGGTGCTACGCAAGGGGGTGGGCATCGGCTCGGCCGGGCTGCCGTCGTACAACCTGCTGCTGGAGGGGCACACCGAGGCCCTGGAGAACGACGTCGTCATCTACATGAAGCAGGCCCAGGTGCCGGCGGTGGCCCGGCACATCCACGACGAACGGGTCCGGGGCTACTTCCGGCACCAGGGGCACCGCACCGCCGAGTCGCAGCGGGCCCTGCAGGCGCACGCCGACCCGTGGCTGGGCTACACCGAGCTGGACGGGGCCGGACAACTCGTCGCCGAGGTCTCCCCGTACGCCGCCGACCTGGACTGGGCCGACGTCAACGAACCGGAGGAACTGGCCGGGGTGCTGGCCGACCTGGGCCGGGCGGTGGCCCGGATGCACTCGGTCGCCGACGACGAGTCCAGCCACGACCTGGTCGACTACTCCACCGAGGAGGCGATCGTGGCGGCGGTCGAGGCCGACGAGCCGGGCTTCGTCACCCACCTGGTGGAGTTCGCCCACGCGTACGGCCTGCGCGCCCGCGAGGACCACCAGCTCTTCGTGGACGCCTTCCGCAACGGCAAACTCTAGGTGTAAGGAAGGGCCCCCTCTTAACGCTTTCGGTAGAGAAGGGGCCCCTTCTCACGGTTCAGCCGAGCACGTCGGTGCGTCCCCGTTCGAGGTACCGGGTCGACCAGGTCACGGCGCCGGTAGCGTCCGCCCCGCTGCCGTCGGCCAACAGTTCACCGGTGTGCGGGTCGAAGAGCAGATACTCGCGGCCCTGGTAACCAGGGCTCGGTCGGGGGCCGCGGCCCCGGTCAGCCGAGACCACGACGCCGGGGCGGCCCTCCGGATCCGTCTGCTCACCCCGGCACACCACGCCGTCAGTGGTGGCGAGGAACCTCAACACAGCCCTCCGGTGCGCGGCGTCCAGGATCCGTTCCCGGTTCAGGTCGGCGACGCCGACGAGTGCGTGCGACGGGCCGTTGTCCCGTGGCTGGTACAACGCCTGATCGAACGCGTCCGGGTCGGCGGCGGGCAGTGGGAGCAGGGCGACCTCGCCCGGACTGAGTACCGTCGTTGTCGTCCCGGTCCGGGGCCGCAGACCCGGATTCGCCGAGAAGAACTGCTGCGACTCCTCGTCCGGGTACGCCAGGGCACCCCGGACCTCGTGCACCCGTCCGGACCCGTCCTCCGCGAGCCACCGGGTGGTCTCCTCCGGATACCGCGCGGAGGCGAACCGGCCACCACCGCCTGGCAGCTCCATCGACATCCCGCTCGACCTTGCCAGGTGCAGGTACTCGTACCGTCCCGACGTGCCGTCGTACCGGGTGGCCTGCAACCTGTCGGCGATCGTCACCAGGCAGGGCGCCGGAACCGCCGTGGGCTCCGGCAGCATGCCGGGCGTGCCCGGGGTGAGCGAAACGACAGGCGGTCGCAGGGCGGCGAACACCGCTGCCGCGACCAGGACAAGGGCAAACGCCCCGAGCGGTACGAGCCGAGACGGCCGCCACCGGGCCGGCGCGACCGGAGCGTACGAGGTGACGTCGGTACGGGCGCGATCCAGCAGCGCCTCCACGTCACCCGGTCCCACGTCGACCCCACGTGCCGGGTCGGCATCCGCCAGCATCTCCGGTATCCGCCGGTTCATCGCACCGCTCCCAGATCACCCGTGATCGTCGATGCCTGTTCGGGTCGATCCCGTAACAGGGCCTTGAGTCGTCGTCTGGCCCGGTGCAACCGCACCTTGGCCGTGGTCGGGTGGCAGCCCAGGACCAGGGCTGCCTCGCCTGGCGACAGTTGCTCCCACCCCACCAGGCGAAGAATCTCCTGATCGTCGTCGGAGAGCCGGCCCAGCGCCGAGCGGACATCCATCAGCCGTACGACACCGTCCTGCCGGTCCAACGCGACCCGCTCGGTCAGCTCGGCCACCGGTGGCGCGACACGCTGGGCCCGCCAGTGGTTGGCCAACAGGCGGCGGGCCACCCCGTACAGCCAGGGCAACGCCGGGAGCGGTACCTCCCAGCGCCGGCGCCAGGTCACCAGGAAGACCTCCTGGGCGAGTTCCTCGGCCGCTGCCATGCCGTCGAGTCGACGCAGGCCGTATCGGACGACGTCCGGAAAATGCAGCGCGTAGAGCCCGCGGAACCAGTCTGTCCCCCGGTCGTTGACGTCCTTCATACCCTTGTCTATGTCGGGAGGACGCCGTCGGTTACCGACGAGGCGGGTATTCCCGGCGCGGTCAGCGGGCGAACTCCAGGGCCACCTTGATGTCGTCCGGCCCCTGCTGGTACGCCTCGGCGAAGCGGCTCACCGGCACCCGCCGGGTGATCAGCGAGGCCAACCAGCCCTGGTCGGCGCGGGCCAGGGCGGCGGCGGCCAGGTCCCAGTGCCGCCGGTTGGCGTTCACCGAGCCGAAGACCACGTTGTTCTCCAGCACCAGGGCCCGGTTGAGCGCGCCCGCGTCGAAGTCGATGGTCCGGCCGCCGCTGGACACCCCGGTCAGGCAGACGATCCCGGTCGGCGCGGCCTTGCACATGGCCTCCAGCACCACCACCGGCGCGCCGGTGCACTCGACCACCACGTCCGGCTCGAAGTCGAGCTGGTTGACCGGCTCGTTGTGGTAGGTGGCGCCGAGCGCCGCGCTGAGCTCCGGCTTCGGACCGGAGGCCGCCAGATCGAGCATGTGTACGTCGAGACCCCGCTGGCTGGCCAGCAACGCGGCCAGCAGGCCGATCGGTCCGGCCCCGGTGACCAGTACGCTGCGCGGCTGCCACTCCGCCCGCGCGCCGATCCGGTCGATGTGGTCCCAGGCCTTCGCCACCACGCTGGCCGGTTCCAGCAGCATGCCGACCTCGGCGAGGGTCGGATCCAACCCGACGGCGTACCGGGGCTGCACCCGCCAGCGTTCCCGGGCGAAACCGGGCAGCGCCTTGATCCCGTGCTCGGTGTACCGGCCGTTGCGGCACATGTCCCACTCGCCGACCGCGCAGTTCGGGCAGGGCACCGGGTCGGGATGCCGGACGATGCCGGCGACCAGGTCACCCGGTTGCAGGGTGCCGGTCGGGTCCTCCAGTACCCGGCCCAGCGACTCGTGCCCGAGGACCAGGTCACGCTCGCCGGGCGGGGCCTCGCCGTACGCTCCCTCGATGATCTCGTGGTCGGTGCCGCAGACCCCGACGGCCAACGCCTGCACCAGGATCGCGCCCTCGTCGCTGCTCGGTTCGGGATGATCGTCGACGAGACGCAGCGATCCGGGGACTCCTGGGGTGACGGTCACGGCCTGCACGCCCTGGATTCTTCCCGCCCTCGCCCCGGATACGCCGCTTTTGCCGATTCCGATTCGGCTTTCCGCCGGGACGTGTGCCGCGACCCGGGGCCGCGCGGGCCATAGGATCGGCGCATGACTCCGGAAGAGGTCGGCCAGCGGGTGGTGGCGCTCCTCGCGCCCGTCGAGGCCACCGCCACTGTCTCCGGCGGTCAGGGGTACGCCCGCGCGACGGTGGACGTACCGCTGACGAGCTGGCGGGACGCGGTGCGGGCGGCTCGCTCCGACGCCGAGCTGGGCTGCGACTTCTTCGACTGGTTGTCGGCGGTGGACGAGCTGGCCGGCGGCTTCGACGTGGTGGTCCACCTCTGGTCGACCCGGCTGCGGCACGGGGTGCTGCTGCGTACCCGGGTACCCCGGGACGCCCCCACGGTGGCCTCGGTGGTCGACATCTTCCCCGGCGCGGCCTGGCACGAGCGGGAGACGCACGAGATGTTCGGCCTCGACTTCGCCGGCCACGACGGGCTGAAGCCGCTGCTGCTGCCGCCCGGGTTCGAGGGGCATCCGCTGCGCAAGGAGTTCGTGCTGGCCTCCCGGGTGGCCAAGCCGTGGCCCGGCGCCAAGGAGCCCGGCGAGTCCCAGGCCGGCGGCGGCCGTCGTCCGATCCGGCCGCCGGGCGTACCGGCACCGGGGGAGTGGGGCACGGTCCCCACCCCGGCGGGGGCGGCCGGCGCGGGCGAGGGCCCGCGCGGCGGCACCCCCGCCCGCCCCGCCCGCGAGCGTCCGGCCCGCCCGGCCCCGGGCGACCGTCCGGAGCGTCCGGCCTCGGGCGAGCGTCCGGCTCCGGGCGAGCGTCCGGCCCGCCCGGCTCCGGGCGATCGTGCGGAGCGTCCGGCCTCGGGCGAGCGTCCGGCTCCGGGCGAGCGTCTGGCCCGCCCGGCTCCGGGCGATCGTGCGGAGCGTCCGGCCTCGGGCGAGCGTCCGGCTCCGGGCGAGCGTCTGGCCCGCCCGGCTCCGGGCGATCGTGCGGAGCGTCCGGCCTCGGGCGAGCGTCCGGCTCCGGGCGAGCGTCTGGCCCGCCCGGCTCCGGGCGATCGTGCGGAGCGTCCGGCCTCGGGCGAGCGTCCGGCTCCCGGCGAGCGTCTGGCCCGCCCGGCCTCGGGCGAGCGTCCGGCTCCGGGCGAGCGTCCGGCCGGAGGGGAACGTCCGGCGCGGCCGGCCGGAGAAGAACCACCCGCCCGTCGGCCCCCGACCGGACGTCCGGCTGACGACGGGGGTACTGACTGATGCCGGCCTGGTTGGAGCTGCTGATCCGGGTGGTCGGCGTGCTGGTCGCCTTCCTCACCCTGCCGCTGCTGGTCGGGCAGGCCGAGCACAAGGTGATGGCGCACATGCAGGGTCGGCTCGGCCCGATGTACGCCGGTGGCTTCCACGGCTGGGCTCAGTTGATCGCCGACGGGGTCAAGTTCGTGCAGAAGGAGGACCTGACTCCCCGGGAGGCCGACCGGGCGGTGTTCCGGCTCGCGCCGGTGGTCGCGCTGGTGCCGTACCTGCTGGTGTTGTTGGTGATCCCGCTCGGGCCGGGCGGTCTGGTCGGGCAGCCGCTGGACGTGGGTCTGTTCTTCGTGCTGGCCGTGGTGGGCATCGGCGTGCTCGCGGTGTTGATGTCCGCCTGGGCCTCGGCCAACAAGTACAGCCTGCTGGGCGGGTTGCGGGGGGCGGCGCAGCTGCTCGGCTACGAGCTGCCCCTGGTGCTGGCCGCCGCGTCGGTGGCGATGGCGGCCGGCACGTTGAGTCTCTCCGGGATCGTCGAGGCGTGGCAGCCCTGGTGGCTGCTCTGGCAGGCCCCCGCGATGATCGTGTTCTTCGTCGCCGGGCTGGCCGAGATCCGGCGTCCCCCGTTCGACATGCCGGTAGCCGACTCCGAGCTGGTCTTCGGCTACATGACCGAGTACAGCGGGCTGCGGTTCGCCTTCTTCCTGCTCGCCGAGTACGTCGGGATCGTGGTGATCGCCGCGTTGACCACGGTGCTCTTCCTCGGTGGCTGGCAGGGGCCGTTCGCCGACGCCCAGCTCGGCTGGCTCTGGACGCTGCTGAAGGTCTTCGCCGTCTCCTTCGTGATCATCTGGCTGCGGGTGTCGTACCCGCGGCTGCGTGAGGACCAGTTGCAGCGGCTCTGCTGGCTGGTGCTGGTGCCGGCCGCCCTCGCCCAGCTCGTCCTCACCGCCGCCGTCCGCCTCGCCCTGTAAGGAAGGGCCCCCTGTTAACGCTTCCGGTATAGAGGGGAACCTTTCTCACGCCGGCAGCGGGTCGCGCGACCGGCAGCGGGCGGATGGCAGCGGGCGGGTGGCCTGACCGAGGTGGCTTCCCTCGGCCAGGCCACACCGTGCCGTGCGCTGAGGCGGTGCCGTGTGCTGAGGCGGTGCCCGTTAGGCGTTAGAAGGGTCCCCTTCTATACCGAAAGCGTTAACAGGGGGCCCTTCCTTACAAGCTAGGGGCGGCGTAGAGGAGGCGGTTGGGGGAGCCGGGGCCCGGGTTGATCACCACGCCGGTGGTCGCGGCGGCGATCAGGGCGGACTTGGCCGTCGCCAGCGTGGCCGTCGGGTTCGACTGCCGGTAGCGGGCCAGCCAGCCGGTGACATGCGGGGCGGCCATCGAGGTGCCGCCCCAGCCGGCGGCGACCGCGGTGTTCGAGGCGATGCCGGCGGAGGTGATGTCCACCCCGGGGGCGAAGACGTCGACGCAGCTGCCGTAGCTGGAGAACGAGGCCCGGTTGTCGGTGCTGTCGGTCGCCGCCACGGTGATGCCGCGCGTCGACCGGGGGCCGTTGGTGCAGGCGTCGGTGTTGAAGTTGTTGGCGATGAAGACCGGGTAGACGCCCGAGTCGATCAGGTTCTCGACGGCCACGCTCGGGGCGGTGCCGTAGCCCTGGAGGCTGAAGTTGGCCACCGAGACCGCGGCGTGGTTGGCGGCGACCCAGTCGAGGCCCTCGATGAGGTCGGTGGTCCAGCCGGAGTTGTCGCACTGCAGGACCCGGACCGCCCGGATCGTCACCGCCTTGGCCACCCCGTACGTGGTGCCGCCGATGGTGCCGGCGACGTGCGTACCGTGCCCGTGGCAGTCGTTGGTGCCGTTGCCGTCACCGACCGCGTCGTACGCCCCGGCGGCTCGGGTGCCGAAGTCGACGTGGGTGGCGCGGATGCCGGAGTCGAAGACGTAGGCGGTGACGCCGCTGCCGGTGGTGGTGTACCCGAAGCTGTTGTTCAGCGGCAGGTAGTGCTGGTCGATGCGGTCCAGCCCCCAGGACGGCGGGTTCGGCTGCACCGCCTGGGGGGTCGACACCCGGTTGACCGGACCACCCCGGACGACCGTGTCCGGCTCGACGTACGCCACCGCCGGGTCGTTGCGGACCGCTGCGAGAGCGGCCGGGGGCAGGTGGGCGGCGTACCCGTCGAGGACCTGGGTGTAGCGGTTGAGTACCGTGCCGCCGGCGGCCTCGGCCACCGTGATCGACCGGGCGGCCTGGCTGGATCGGGCGGTGTCGGCGGGCTTCTCGGAGAGCACCACGACGTACCGGTCCGGCGCGGCCGGCGCACCGGCGGCCAGCAGCGGGGCGGGCGTGGCCCGACCCGGCTCCGCGGTGCCCGGCACCGCGTTCGCGGGAGCGGTGGTGGCGACGAGTACGCCGGTGAGAAACCCGGCGAGTACGCCCAGACGTGCGGTTCTGCTACCCAGCTTGCGCAAGGCTCGATCCTCCTCAGGGAGTCCACAATGGACAGACCGATCCGACTCCGGCGGTGGGTCACCGGGCCGGACCCCCTAAGTCGACCAGGTTCGATTGACGGCCGTGTTAACTATTGAACACGCAAGGTGAATGTGTGATGGCTCTCAGTGGTCGCCCCGGCTGGCGGTGCCGCGTGGTTAGGAAGGGCCCCTTCCTATACAAAAAGCGTTAGGAAGGGGCCCTTCCTTGCATTCGGGGTGGGGGGTCAGGCGAGTGGGGTGTGTGCGGGGGGGACCTGCTCGGCCGGGGCGGGTGGCGGCGGGGGAGTGCCGTCGCCGAAGGGCCGGCCGCCGAGCGCCTCGCGCCCGTGCGGGCTGAGCCAGTTGACCAGGTCGGGGCCGAGCGGCACGATCCCGGTCGGGTTGATGTCCCGGTGCACCTCGTAGTAGTGCCGCTTGATGTGGTCGAAGTCGATGGTGTCGCCGAAGCCGGGGGTGGCGAAGAGGTCCCGCGCGTACGCCCACAGCACCGGCATCTCGCTCAGCTTCTGCCGGTTGCACTTGAAGTGGCCGTGGTAGACCGGATCGAAGCGGACCAGCGTGGTGAAGAGCCGGACGTCGGCCTCGGTGATGGTGTCGCCGACCAGGTACCGCTGCTCGGTGAGTCGGTCGCTGAGCCAGTCCAGCCGCTCGAAGAGCCGCCGGTACGCCTTCTCGTACGCCTCCTGGCTGCCGGCGAACCCGCACCGGTACACGCCGTTGTTGACGTCGGCGAAGACCACCTTGTTTACCTCGTCGATCTCGGCCCGCAGGTGCTCCGGGTAGAGCTGCGGCGCGCCCTGGCGGTGGTACGCGGTCCACTCGGTGGAGAGGTCCAGGGTCATCTGCGCGTAGTCGTTGGTGACCACCTGCCCGGTCGGCACGTCGACGATGGCCGGCACGGTGATCCCCCGGTCGTAGTCGGGGAACCGGGCGTAGAACGCCTCGCCCAGCCGCTCGATGCCGAGCACCGGGTCCCGCCCGTCCGGGTCCAGGTCGAAGGTCCAGCTCCGGGCGTCGTGGGTCGGCCCGGCCACCGCCATCGGCAGCGCCTCCTCCAGGCCGAGCAACCGCCGTACGATGATCATGCGGTTGGCCCAGGGGCAGGCCCGGCTGACCACCAGCCGGTACCGGTCGGGCTCCACCGGGTACCCGTCCCGCCCGTCGGCGGTGATCCGGGTGGCGATGTACCGCTGGTCTCGGGTGAACTCGCCGCCCGGCTCGACGTACTTGCCGCCGGTCTGCGTCGCCGCGCCGTTGCTCTCCGCCATTGCGTCGTCCTCCACCGTTGCAGGTCCAGTCGGTCCCATCATGTCCGATCCCTTACCCAGCGACCCGGCAACGCCCACCGCGACCTCGGCCACGCCCCCGCCGACCCGGCACCGGCCGGCCCGCTCAGGCCGCGGCGCGGGCTCAGGCCGCGCGGTACGGGCTCAGGCCGCGCGGTGCTGCAGGCTCGGGCCGCTCAGGCCAGGGTTCACCGCGCGGTACGGGCAGCGGACGGCGGGAAGGCCGGGGCTCAGGCGACCTGGGCGGCGAAGGCGAGCACGATGAGGGTCCCGTTGCTCACCGTGTGGGCGAGGATCGGCACCCAGAGGTTGCGGTAGCGGTGCAGCAGCCAGGCGAAGAGCAGGCCGGCGAAGAGCGCGCTGATGGTGTTGAAGACCCGGGGCAGGTGCATCACCGCGAAGAAGCCGGCGGAGATCCCGATCGCGGCCAGCGCCGGGAGCCGGGCGGCCAGGCCCTGGAAGAAGACGCCCCGGTAGAGCACCTCCTCGTAGATCGGGGAGGCGATGGCGCCGAAGAAGAAGGCGAAGGTGAACTGGGCGAGCAGGCTGCCGGGCGGGTAGCCGCCCTCGCCGCCGCCGTCCGCGGTGAGCGCCGCCGGCAGTGCCAGGAGCAGGCCGAGGGTGAGCGCGGCCTTGGCCAGCCCCCACCAGGTCGCGGCGCGCAGGTTGCCGGCGGTGGGCCGGGTCAGCAGCAGCGGCCGGCGGATCTCGCCGAAGCGGTGGTACGTCACGGCGAGGCCGACCAGCAGTTGGACCCCGTTGATCAGCAGCCAGGCGAGGCCGCTGGCGAGCAGTTCGGAGGCGCCCAGGGCGGCCGGGCCCCGGGCGAGGAAGTTCGCCACCGGGGCGTTGGCCAGACCGAAGCCGACCGCGAGCACGATCGCCAGATCGGGCCAGGTGAACCGGGCGAAGCCGGGGGTCGTAGCGGGGCTTTTCGGGGCAAGGTCGGCGGTCATGGCGAGGAGATTAGTCGCTTGACCTATATCGGTCAAGCGACCGATCACGTACGATCATGACATGCCGAAGGTCGTGGACCACGAGGAGCGTCGGAGCCGACTCGGGGCGGCCGCCTGCGCCGTGCTGAGCCGTACCGGCGTGGCCGGCACCACCGTCCGGGCCGTCGCGGGCGAGGCGGGGATGCCGCTGGCGACGGCCCAGCACTACCTGCCGACCCGGGAGCTGATGGTCCGGGCCGCCATGGCGTACCTGGTCGACCGGGTGGTCCGGCGGGCCCGGGCGCTGCCCACCGGGCCGAGCGCGCTGGAGACCCTGCGGCTGGCCGTGGTCCAGCTCGTCCCGCTGGACGAGGAGCGGATCTTCGAGTCGCGGGTCTGGCTGATGCTGACCGCCGAGGCGCTGATCGACGAGCAGATCGCGGCCATCATGCGGGAGAACGCCGTCGAGCTACGCGCCAACCTCGCCCGCCTGATCGACCTGGCCCGCGCCGACGGCAGCATCGCCGCCGACGTCGACGTGCCGCAGGCCGCCGGGGAGCTGGCCACCGTGCTGGACGGGGTGACGCTACGGCTGCTCTACGCCGCGCTCAGCCCGGCCGAGGCCCGCGCCGAGATCGACACCCACCTCACCCGGCTGGCCGCCCGCCGCTGAGACCTTGGCCGCCCACCGCCGGGGCGCCGGCAGTGGGCTCAGAGGTACCGGGGGGTGAGCCGGGCGATGGACAGGTTCACCGGGAACGGCTCCCCGGTGTCGACGAACTTCGTCCACCGGCCGGTTTCGGCGTAGACCTCGGCCACCGGGTCGAGCCGGTGCGTGTGCACCACCAGCTCGCCGCTCTCGGTCTCGATCCGCCAGTAGAACGGGATGCCGGCCTGGGCGTAGAGGGTGGGCTTCAGCACCCGGTCGATCGAGCGGGTGCTCGGTGACACGATCTCCACGGCGAGCACCACCTCGTGCGGCTCGTACCGGGCCGGGCGACGCTGGGCCGCCGTCGCCGTGGTGACCAGGACGTCCGGGATGAAGCAGCGGGAACGGTTGATCCGTACCTCGACCCCCTGGGTCACCTGGTAGTCGTCGGGGCTCTCCGACTCCAGCGCGACGCCGAGTCGCATGGCGATGGTCTGGTGGGCGGCGGTGGGGGAGGGGGACACGAGCAGCACTCCATCGAGCAGTTCCCGGCGACGCCCGTCGTCGGGCAGGGCGTCGAGGTCGTCCGTCGTCCACCCGCCCTCGGGCGGCTCGCTGGACAGCGCGGCGGTCATCGACGGTCACTCCTCACAGCGGTCACGTCCGGTGCGTCGTTCTCCCCACCGGTACGGTACCGCCGCGAAGAGTCGGGTGGTGGTCGCGCGCGCCGGGCACACAGGGCAGGATGGTCGACATGAGCGAGCACGGTGACCGCAGTGAGCGCAGCCTGCCCGGCGAACGTAGCGAGCGCAGCCTGCCCGGCGCCGGCCTGGCGAAGGGACTGGCGGTCACCCTCAAGACGATGACCCGCCGCTCGACCACCCAGCAGTACCCGGACGTGGCCCCCGAGCTGCCACCCCGCTCCCGGGGGGTGATCGCGTTGTCCGAGGAGAACTGCACGGTCTGCATGCTCTGCGCCCGGGAGTGTCCGGACTGGTGCATCTACATCGACTCGCACAAGGAGGAGGTGGCGGTGCCCGGCGCCGCCCGCCCCCGGCAGCGCAACGTGCTCGACCGCTTCGACATCGACTTCTCGCTCTGCATGTACTGCGGCATCTGCATCGAGGTCTGCCCCTTCGACGCGCTCTACTGGTCACCCGAGTTCGAGTACGCCGAGTACGACATCAAGGACCTGCTGCACGACAAGGACCACCTGGGCGAGTGGATGGCCACCGTGCCACCGCCGCCCGCGCACGACCGCAACGGCGAGCCGGCCAAGGAGGAGACCGCCGCCGCGCGCAAGGCCGCCGCCCCCACCGCGCCCCCCGCCCGCCCCACCGCCCCCCGAGGTACGCCCCCAGCCCGCCCGGCGACGTCCGGTCAGGAGGGTCCGGGTCCGGACGAGGGCACCGCCCCGTGACCGGGGTGGACGTGCTACTGCTGGCCCTCGGCGCGGTGGCCGTCGGTGCCGGCGCGCTGGTGGTGGGGACCAGCCACCTGGTCCGGGCCGGCCTGTACCTGGTGGTCTGCCTCGGCGCGGTGGCCGGGATCTTCCTGGTCCTCGGCGCGGAGCTGGTCGCCTGGGTGCAGGTGCTGATCTACGTCGGCGCGGTGGTGGTGCTGCTGCTCTTCGCGGTGATGCTCACCCGGGCCCCGATCGGCGCCTCCGACGACCTGGACCGGCCGGGCTGGCCGGCCGCGCTGATCGGCGGCGGCAGTGGACTCGGGCTCACCGTGCTGATGGTCGACGCGTACCGGTGGTCGACCGTGGACCTGCCCGAGGCGGGTACCGCCGAACGGCTCGGCGACCAGATCTTCCGCAGCTGGGTACTCCCCTTCGAGGTGCTCTCGGTGCTGTTGCTGTCCGCCCTGATCGGGGCGATCGTGCTGTCCCGCCCGGACATCGGTCGGGGGCGGCGACGGTGAGGCCGGTCATCCCGTACGTAACCGCGGCGCTCCTGTTCGGTCTGGGCGTCTACGGCGTACTGCGCCGCCGTAACGCCGTGCTGGTGCTGATGGCCGTCGAGCTGATGCTGAACGCGGTCAACCTGGTCCTGATCACCGCGGACACCACCGTCCGGGCCACGCTGCCGCAGAGCGGTCAGGTCTTCGCGCTCTTCGTGATCGTGCTCGCCGCCGCCGAGATCGGGGTGGGGCTGGCCATCGTGCTCCAGTTCTACCGGCTGCGGGCCAGCGTCGCGGTGGACGAGGTGCCGCTGACCGAGGGCCCTGAGCTGGAGGCCACCGCACACTCGACCGAGGCGGCCACGAGCGGCACCGGCACGCACGGGGAGGCTGACCGGTGAACGGACTGCTCGGGGCGCTGCTGCCGGCCGTACCCCTGGTCGCCGGGTTGGCGGGGTTGCTCCTGCCGCCCGCGTCGCGCGTCGCGACCGGCGCGGCGGGGTCTGCACGCGGCGCGGCTGGCTCGTCGCCGGGTCCGGCCGGCGGCGCGGCGGCGCGCGGCGAGGGGCCGGCGCGGCCGGTGGCGATC
Source organism: Micromonospora sp. WMMA1923 (assembly GCF_049179195.1). Classification (NCBI taxonomy): domain Bacteria; kingdom Bacillati; phylum Actinomycetota; class Actinomycetes; order Micromonosporales; family Micromonosporaceae; genus Micromonospora; species Micromonospora sp. WMMA1923. The sequence goes on along the minus strand of NZ_JBMHLZ010000001.1, from coordinate 4,960,669 downwards.
GGGCTGGGGGTGGCCGGCGCGGCCGGTGCCCTCGCCGTCGCTCTCGCCCTGCTGGTCGGCCTGGACGGCCCGACCGAGACCAGCACCACCTGGCTGGAGCTGGGCGGCCTGACGATCACCCTCGGGGTACGCCTGGACGGTGCCGCCGCGCTGGTCGCGGTGGCGGTGGCCGCCGTCGCCCTGGCCGTGCAGGTCTACTCGGTCGGCTACCTGCGGTCGGGGCCCGCCGACGACGGCGAGGTCGACCACCGGTACCCGCCGTACGCCGCGCAGATCAGCCTCTTCACCGCCGCCATGCTGACCGTGGTGGTCGCCGGGGACCTGGTCATGCTGCTGGTCGGCTGGGAGGTGATGGGCATCTGCTCGTACCTGCTCATCGCCCACGACCGCCGGCTGCCCGAGGCCCCGGCCGCCGCGATGAAGGCGTTCCTGGTCACCCGGGTCGGCGACGTCGGTTTCCTGCTCGGCATCGCGCTGCTCGGGGTGAGCGCCGGCAGTTTCCGGATCGCCGACGTGCTCGCCCACTCGCACAGCACCACCACGCTCACCGCCGCCTGCCTGCTGCTGCTGGCCGGGGTGGCCGGCAAGAGCGCCCAGTTCCCGCTGCACACCTGGCTGCCGGACGCGATGGCCGGCCCGACCCCGATCTCCGCGTTGATCCACGCCGCCACCATGGTCGCCGCCGGGGTGTACGCGCTCACCCGGCTCTGGCCGCTCTTCGCGGCCAGCCCGACCGCGCTGGTCGTGCTCGGCGTGATGGCCTCGGTGACCCTGCTGCTCGGCGCGTTCGCGGCCACCGCCCAGGACGACCTCAAGCGGGTACTCGCCTGGTCGACGGTCTCCCAGCTCGGCTACATGACCGGAGCCCTCGCCGTCGGCTCACCCCCGGCGGCGCTGTTCCACCTGCTCACCCACGCCGCGTTCAAGGCGCTGCTGTTCCTGGCCGCCGGGGTGGTGATCCACGCGCTGGGCACCGCGTCGATGTCCCGGATGGGCGGGCTGCGCCGCAGCATGCCGGTGACCTTCTGGTGCACCCTGGTCGGGCTGGGCGCGCTGGCCGGCGTGCCCCCGCTGGCCGGCTTCTGGAGTAAGGACGGCGTGCTCGCGGTGGCCCAGACCGCCGCGCTGGACGGCACCGGCCCCGCGCAGGGCTGGGTGGCGTGGCTGGTCTGGCTGGCCGGGCTGCTCGGGGTGGTGGTCACCGCCTGGTACGCCACCCGGCTGCTGCTGCGGGTCTTCTTCGGCGAGCTGCGGGATCCGCTGCTGCACCCGCACGACCCGCCGGCGGTGTTGCGTTGGCCGGTGCTGCTGCTGACGGTGCCCTCCGCGCTGCTCGGGCTGGCCGCGTTCTGGCCGGCCTTCGCCGACCGGCTGTTCACCCCGGCCACCGCTGACGCCGCCGGCACCTCCGCTTCCGCCTCAGCCTCCGCCGGGGAGCTGGTCCACCTCGGGCCGGCGTTGCTGCTGCCGACCGTGCTCCTGCTGGTAGGGGCCGGGCTGGCCTGGGCCGGCTGGCGCGGCGACCCGGCCGCCGACCCGGCCCGCGCCCTCGGTCCGCTGGGGTCGCTCTTCGCCGCCGGCTTCCGCCTCGACGACCTCCAACAGACCCTGGTGGTACGCCCGGTCCGGGCGCTCGCCCGACTGGCCCGTACCGCCGATCTGGTGGTGGTCGACGGCGCGGTGGAGGGCACCGGACGGGGTGCCCGGGGCCTGGGCGGCGGCCTGGCCCAACTGCACCGCGCCGCGCTGCCCCGGGCCGCCGCCGGCGTCCTGGCCGGCGCGCTGCTGCTCGGCCTGGCCGCCATCGTGATCGGCGGACTGACATGACCACCGCGAACGCGTCACCGCGCCGGGTCGGCCGGGGCCGGCCGGTCCGGTGCCGACCGGCCGGGCGCGGTCCGGTCCAGTGCCGGGCCGGCCGGCGACCAACTGGCCGGGTCGGCCGGTCGCGAGCCGAGGAGACCGGATGAGGATCGGGGAGTTGCTGCTGGTCGCGGTCCTGGCGGTGCCGGCCCTCGGCGCGGTGGTGGTCGCCGCGTGGCCCCGGGACCGGGCGGCCCGCCTGGTCGGTACGGTCTTCGCCGGCCTGACCCTGCTCGCGGCGGTGCTGCTGGCCACCGGGGAGCGGACCTGGACGGCCTGGGCCGCCGACGCCCCGGCGGTACGCCCCTGGCACCAGCTCGACCTGCCCTGGGTGCCCGGCCTGGAGCTGCGGTTCCACCTCGGCGTGGACGGCATCTCCTGGCCCCTGGTGGTGCTGACCGCCCTGCTCACCCTGCTCTGCTGCGGGTACACCGTCTGGAAGGTGCCGGCCGGTGGCAGCGGCCGGGCGTTGGTGGCGCTGTTGCTGGTGGTCGAGGTGGGCATCCTGGGCACCTTCCTCGCCCTGGACCTGGTGCTCTTCTTCCTCTTCTTCGAGGTCGTCCTGCTGCCGATGTACGCGATCATCGTCGGCTGGGGCGGCAGCGCCACCGGGGACGGCCGGTCGGCCCGGGACGCGGCCCGGGCGGCGGGTCGCAAGTTCGCCCTCTACACCCTCTTCGGCTCGGTGCTCCTGCTGGTCGGGGTCTACCTCGTGGTCACCGCCGCCGGCACCGCCGACCTGGTCACGCTCACCGGCGGCGACGGGCTGTCCCGGGGCACCCAGCTGGCCGCGTTCATCCTGCTCGGGCTGGCCTTCGCGGTGAAGAGCCCACTCTGGCCGCTGCACTCGTGGCTGCCCGACGCGCACACCCAGGCACCCACCGTCGGCAGCGTCGTGCTCGCCGGGGTACTGCTCAAGATGGGCACGTACGGCCTGATCCGGGTCGCGGTGGGAGTCGCCCCGGAGGGCGCCCGGCAGGTCGCCCCGGTGCTCGGGGTGCTGGCGGTGGCCGCCATCCTGATCGGGGCCCTGATCTGCATGGCCCAGGACGAGTTGAAGCGGCTGATCGCGTACTCCAGCGTCGGGCACATGGGCTTCGTGCTGCTCGGGATCGCCACGCTCACCGCCACCGGCATCCAGGCGGCGCTGATCGGCAACATCGCCCACGGGGTGCTCACCGCGCTGCTGTTCTTCCTGGCCGGGGCGGTCAAGGACCGTACCGGCACCGGATCGTTGGCGCAGCTGTCCGGGCTGCGCGACGCCGCGCCCCGGCTGGCCGGGCTGCTCGGCTTCGCCGCCGTCGCCTCGCTCGGCCTGCCCGGCCTGGCCGGCTTCTGGGGGGAGGCACTGGCGGTGATCGCCGCCGTACAGCGGGGTGGGGCGTTCTGGATCACCCTCGGCGTGCTCGCGGCGGTCGGCGGGGCGCTGACCGCGGCGTACCTGCTGCGGTTGTTGCGCCGGGTCACCCACGGCCGACCCAGCCCGGCGGTGGGTGCGCTGGAGCCCCGCCTGGCCGGTGCGGAACTGACCGCCTGGACGCCGCTGGTGCTGCTCGCCCTGGCCATCGGCCTGGCCCCCACCCTGGTCCTCGGCGTGGCCGCCGCCCCGGTGACCGCCCTCGTCGAGGTGCTCGCACCATAAGGTGGAGGAGTAGATCATGAGTGTGGTGCAGAGCATCGACCACGTGGCGTTGCTGCCGGCGTACCTGGCGGCCGGTACGGCGGTGCTGGTGCTCCTGGCCGACCTGCTGGTGTCGCGGGACCGGGTGACGGTGGCGGTGGCCGCCCTCGGGGCGGTCGGCACGGTGCTCGCCGCCGTCGTGGTGGGCGTCGGCGAGCCCCGGCGGACGTTCTGCGTGGGCACCGACTGCTCCTGGGTGATGAACGACCGGGCGGCCCTGGTGGCCGGGGTGTTCGCCCTGCTCACCCTCGGTGTGCTGGGGCTCTCCGGGCCACTGCTGCGGGCCGGCCGGTCGCCGACGGGGGAGTACACCTTCCTGCTGGCCGCCTCGATGACCGGCGGGGTGGTGCTCGGCGCGGCCGGCGACCTGATCACCCTGATCGTGGCGGTGGAGACGCTCACCCTGCCGATCTACGTCCTGGTCGGGCTGCGGCGGGGCAGCCTGGCCAGCGCCGAGGCGGCGGTCACCTTCTTCGTGGTCAGCGTGGTGGCCACCACGCTCACCCTGCTCGGCGCGGCGCTGCTCTACGCGGTCACCGGTGGACTGCACCTGGACCGGCTCGGCGCGGTCTTCGCCGAGCGCCCGGAGCTGACCGAGCTGCCGTTGGCCACCGCCGCGGTGACGCTGGTGGTGCTCGGGCTGGCCTTCAAGGTGGCCGCGGTGCCGTTCCACGCCTGGGCGCCGGCCACCTACGACGGCGCGTCGGTGCCGGTGGCCGCGTACCTCTCCACCGCCTCGAAGCTGGGCGGCGTGGTGGCCCTGCTCGCCGTGGTCCAGTACGCGCTGCCGGCGACCGTCACCGGGCCGGTGCTGGCTCTGCTCGCGGTGCTGACGATGACCGTCGGCAACCTGGTGGCGCTGCGCCAACGCCGGACGGTCCGGCTGCTCGCCTGGTCGTCGGTGGCCCAGGCCGGCTACATCCTGGCCCCGCTCGGGGCGCTCGCGCTGACCACCGGCCGCACCGGGGAGGCCGCCGCGGTGGCGTACGCGGCAGCGGTGGCGTACGCGGTCTTCTTCGTGCTGTTGGAGTTCGGCGCGTTCGCGGCGCTGGTGGCGCTGCGCCCGGCGGGCGCGGACGGCGGCACGGTGCGGGACCTGCGGGGTGCCGCCCGCCGGCATCCGTGGGTCGCGGCGGCGTTCGGGCTGGCGTTGGTCGGGCTGGCCGGGCTGCCGCCGGGGCTGGCCGGCCTCTTCGCCAAGGTGACCGTGGTCCGGTCGTTGCTGACCGGCGGCTCGGCCGCGCTGGCCGTGGTGGTGGCGCTGAACGCGGTGATCGGCCTGGCGTACTACCTGCGCCTGACCGCCACCCTGTACGCCCCCGCCGCGTCGGCTCCTGTGACCGCCTCGGGCGACGATCACGCTGGGTTGTCGTCGGGGCGGCCGGCGGCCTCGGTGCTGGCCGCGCTGGCGGTGGCGACGGTCCTGGCCGTGCTGGTCGGCCTGGCTCCCCAACTGGTGCTGGAGCTCACCGCTCTCAGGTAACTCACAGTCATTAGACGGACTGTTGTGGGGTACCGGTCTGTTGCACCGGTCAGCGGTATCGAGCGTCCGATCCGTGCACCGAAGGAGTGATCGTGCACCACAACCGTCTGAAGACCGCCGCCCTGCTGGGCCTGCTCACCTCGCTGATCCTGGCGGTGGGCTACTGGTTCGGCGGCAGTGGCGGACTGGTCGTCGCCGTCGCCGTCTCGCTGGTGATGAACGGCGTCACCTACTTCTTCTCCGACAAGCTCGCGCTGCGCTCGATGCGGGCGCAACCGGTGAGCGAGGCGCAGTTCCCCGAGCTGTACCGGATGGTGCGGGAGCTGGCCACCGAGGCCAACCAGCCGATGCCCCGGCTCTACCTGAGCCCCACCGCGCAGCCCAACGCCTTCGCCACCGGCCGCAACCCGCAGAACGCCGCGGTCTGCGTCACCCAGGGGATCACCGAGATCCTCGACTACCGCGAGCTGCGCGGCGTGATCGGCCACGAGCTGTCGCACGTCTACAACCGGGACATCCTGATCTCCAGCGTCGCCGCCGGCCTGGCCGGCATCATCACCATGCTGGCGAACCTGGCCCTGTTCATCCCCCTGGGCGGCCGCAACGAGAACGGCCCCAACCCGCTGGTGCTGCTGGTCACCATCATCCTCGGCCCGCTGGCCGCCACGGTGATCCAGCTGGCGATCAGCCGCAGCCGGGAGTTCCAGGCGGACGCCTCCGGCGCCGAACTGACCCGTGACCCGTTGGCCCTGGCCAGCGCGCTTCGCAAGATCCACGCGGGTACCCAACTGCGGCCGCTGCCCGCCGAGGGCCAGCTGACCAGCACCGCCCACCTGATGATCGACAACCCGTTCAAGAAGGGTGGTGGGATGGCCGCCATGTTCGCCACCCACCCGCCGATGGAGGAGCGGGTACGCCGCCTGGAGCAGATGGCAGCCAACAGCGGGCCGGTCCGCTTCCAGCGCTGACCAGCTCCTGCGCCGGTCCAGCGCTGATCGGCTACCGCGCCAGTCCAGCCTCCAGCGCTGGTCCGGACGGTGCCCCGCGGCGACCGACCGACCAACCGTCCTCCGCCCGCGTCCGGCCCGGGCCGGACGCGGGCGGAGTGTGTGTGAGCGAGAAAACCATGTCGCCCGACGCCACCCCGGCGTTAGGGTCGTACGGTCTTTCGCTCATTACCAGGGGGTCCGCATGGCCGCGTTCGGTCGCTACCTGAGGGTGTGGCAGATCCCCGGCGCACCCGTACTGCTGGTCACCGGGATCGTCGGCCGGCTCGGCATCGGCATGACACCGCTGGCCCTGCTGCTCGTCGTGGAACAGGTGACCGGACGCTACTCGCTCGCCGCCGTCGCCGGCGGTCTCTACGCGCTCTCCGGTGCGGTGCTCAGCCCGGTCGCCGGCCGGATCGCCGACCGGGTCGGCCCCACCCCGGTCCTGCTGCTCACCGCCGTCGCCCACCCGCTGGCCCTGGTCGGGCTGCTGCTCGCCAGCCGCTCCGGGCCGGCGGCGCTGACCTGGATCTACCTGGCCTCGGCGGTGGCCGGAGCGACGTACCCGCCACTCACCGCCGCGATCCGGGGCGCCTGGAACGACCTCACCGCCCCCGCCACCGGCCGGTACCACCTGCGTAACACCGCCCTGGCCGCCGAGACCACCCTCTTCGAGTTGGTCTTCGTGCTCGGGCCCCTGCTGGTGGCCGCCTTCGTCCTGCTCGCCGACGCCGCCACCGCCCTGCTCGGCGCGGCCGTGGTCACCCTGGGCGGCACGCTCGTGGTGGCGCTCGGCCGGGTCATGCGCGGCTGGCGCCCGCACGCCCGCGAGCACCACGCCCGGGGCCTCGGCCCGCTCGCCGTACCCGGCTTCCCGGCCCTGCTGGTCTGCGTCGCCGGCATCGGTGCCGCCTTCGGCGCGGCCGGCGTCACCGTCCCCGCCTTCGCCAGCGCCCACGCCGGCTCCCAGGCCGGCGACGGCGCGGCCGAGGGACTGGCCGGCATCCTGCTGGCCGTCTGGGGCATCGGCAGTGCCGTCGGGGGAGTCTGGTTCGGCACCCGGGCACCGGCGGCCAACATGACCCGCCTCTTCGCCTGGCTGCTCGCCGGGGTGGCCGGCTCGTTCGCCGTCTTCGCGATGATGCCGGGACCCCTCGCGCTGGGCGTGGCCCTCGTCGTCGGAGGCGCGCTGATCGCCCCGGCGCTGACCCTGGAGAACACCCTGGTCGGCCGGATCACCCCGAACGGCATGCTGAACGAGGCGTACACCTGGGTGGTGACCATGTCGGTCGGCGCCAGCGCGGCCGGCGGCGCGGGCGCCGGCCTGATCATCGACCACGGCGGCGGCGTCCCCGGCGCGTTCCTCTTCGCCGGCGCGACGGTCGCGGTGGGAGCCCTGGTCGCCGCGCTACCGGCCGGCCCCCTCACCCGAGCCGAAAAACACTCCCCGGTACGCCCCGAAGACACCCTCACCCCCGAGCCCGCCTGAGCCACCTGGCCCTTGTTGGCTGGCCTGGCCCTTGTCGGCTGGCCTGGCTTTATTGGCCTGCCTGGCCCTCGTCAGCCTGGACGGGTCCTGAAGATCTTGGACGAGCCCGATCGGGGTAGATCTTGGACACTTACCGTCCAAATAGAACGGTAAGTGTCCAAGATTCACCTCGGAGCCCGCTTCGGCGGTGATGGGGGCGCATGGGGTGGCGCGGCCGACCGGAAATCGCTGCCGGCTTTGCGCCTGATTGCCCTTTTTGCGCGCCTGTGGGGTGTCTGGAACAGGCTAAAGATCTTGGAAGATTATGCCCGTCCGTATGGGCCGGTTTCTTCCAAGATCTTTGGGCGGCTCCGCCGTCGGCGGTAGGTAGGTGGTGAACCCGTCAGCGGTAGTTGGTGAACTGGAGGGCGATGCCGAAGTCCTCGGCCTTGAGCAGGGCGATGATCGCCTGCAGGTCGTCCTTCTTCTTGCCGGTCACCCGCAGCTGGTCGCCCTGGATCTGCGCCTGCACACCCTTCGGGCCCTCGTCCCGGATCTTCTTGCTGATCGCCTTGGCCTTCTCCGACTCGATACCCTGGACGACCTTGCAGTCCAGCTTGAAGATCTTGCCGGAGGGCTTCGGGTCGCCGGCGTCCAGCGACTTGAGCGAGATGTTCCGCTTGACCAGCTTCTCCTTGAAGACGTCCAGGGCGGCCACGACCCGCTCCTCGGTCTCCGCCTGGAGGCTGATCGCCTCCTCGCCCGACCAGGTGATCTCCGCACCGGTGCCCCGGAAGTCGAACCGCGTCGACAGCTCCCGCTCCGCCTGGCGGAGGGCGTTGTCGACCTCCTGGCGGTCGACCTTGCTGACGATGTCGAACGACGGGTTCGCTGCCATGCTCATGCTCCTGCTGTCCGGCGGTCTCGTACACGTATCCCTGCCCACTGGTGCCAGCGGCAGACCCACCGACCGTACCCGGTTGCGCCGGGGCCGGGAGCAACCGCTATCCTTGCATCCGCCGCCGCGCACAGCGTGGTGGTACGCCCTGGCGGGTTGCCCGAGCGGCCAATGGGAGCGGACTGTAAATCCGTCGCGAAAGCTTCAGAGGTTCGAATCCTCTACCCGCCACCAGGTGCAAGAAGAGGCCCCTGACCAGCGCGAACGCCGGTCAGGGGCCTCTTCTTTGAGTCTCACTCAGTCCCGCTCAATCTCGCTGGCGGGACTGCCCCGGGTTCGGTTGACACTCCCCCGGCCCTGGCCGAGGGCGGTCCGTGTGGCACTCCCGCGTTCCGTCGACGATCGACGGCGGCGACACCATGAACGATAAGATCGGTGACGCGCTTCGATGAGGGCGATGCCACAGGGCGCAGCGCGTCTTGACCACCTGCGAGACACTCGTAACCATGCGGCTGCGTGCAGTAACTGCTCTGGCGTCAATCTGTGCAGGTCAAGTGGACGGTGTGCGTTGACCGTAGGTGCCGTTACTCGGCAAGGGGTATCGCTGACGCCTCGTCCGCCAGATTTGCCGTCTCCGCGCCGGCGCTCGACCCGCGATCATGCTGTGTGGGTGAGCCTCGTACTGTTGTGCCTGGTTCTCACCGGCTGTGACCCAGAGACCTCCGGCAAGGTCCGTTACAAGCCCGTGCTGCTGCCGGTGGCGTTGACGGTCGGACCGAACGGCGTGGCTGTCGAGGGTGAGACGCCGAGTGTCGTCACTCCGATCGGTGAGTTCTCGGTCGGTGCCGACTACTCCCTTCCGTCGCGCGGTAAGGATGCGATATACGTCCTGCTTCGCGACCGCAGCAAGGGAAAGTCCGGATTTGATCAGGTCTTCAGGGTTCAGGCCGGCGGTGATCAGCTCACCGTGGTCGTCAACGGAACCACCACGATCCAGGTGAAAGACGGGCAAGTCCTGATCGATGTCACCGACGGCGCGGTCAAGAAGGTGCAGTTCAAGCGGGTGGATCAAGCGACGGTCAAGGAGGGTGGCGAATCGTACTGGTCCAAGGTGGGCGCGAAGTGGGACAAGGGCTGGGACTCCTCCCTGTACAAGCCCTTCGTGTTCACCCGCTGGGCCTACGACGACTCGACCATCGGCAAGTGGTGCGGACTTGGCTTCGTCTGGTTCCTGATGCGCTTGGCGCTCACCATCGTGCTGCTCTTCGTCGACCTGGCCCTGACGGCGGTCTTCGTGGTCGCTCAGGTCGCCTACCTGTTCTGGGCCGGCACCGGCCGGAACATCGTGTGGGGCGTCGCCACCCTGGCGGTGATCGTCTCGGCGTTCCGCTGGATGAGCTCCTACTGACTCACTGTGGGCATGGGCGGATAGTGGTCCGCGCGTCGATTGGCGGCCGGCGGCGGGACTGAAACACCAGATCGTACGCGTTGAGTCGGCCTAGATCACGGACGTCCTGCAATCCGTCGTAAACCATGAGTCTCGCTCTGGTCACCTGAACCGGATCAGGGCTACCGCCTTGTCGTCATGCTGCTTGCTGCGGGGCCAACGTCGTCCGTCGGCATCATTCTCCTCGGCCTGGTGCACGGCCTCGACGAGCAGTGTCGGGTGCTCGTCGGCGAGGGCGAAAGCCGCTGTCCAACTTGCCGGCACCCGGTACGAATCCATGCCGTCGGTCATCGTCAGTACGGCCGCGATGTCGCTGACCGGCCAACTCGCACGGACAGCGTGGCGGGCAGCCTCCGGGTCGGCTTCGACGATCCAGTAGCCGCCCGGAGTGTTGCGGGCGCGCTGCTGCGCCTGGACCAGCGCCGTCCACTCCGCGACGTGCTGAAAGCCGAACCCACCCCGTCGTCGTACGGCGTTGTACAGCTCTGCCCGCTGGTCGGAGGCGACTCGGGAGAGCCGGTCGTCGCGGACCTGGTGGATCTCGCCGCCACGGGTGAGCAGGATGGCGGGGCTGTCGCCGAGCACCAGAACGTCGATGTCGTCGCTGGTCCATCGGACGATGCTCACCGTCGTCGACGGCCCGCTGCCGGGTCGCAGGGTGTGCCCGTCGCGGACGTGGCCGATCGCCTCGGCGAGTGTGTCGGTCAGATCGGCCCGGGGGTGTTCGGTCAGGAGTTGACGAAGGTGTTGCCCGACCTGCTCGGCCAGCCATCCGCCGTCGCGGCTGGTCTTTTCCGGCTGCGATGCGCCGTCGAGCACGATGACGGCGTCGGGTGTGGTGAAGATGCGGTCTTCGGTGGGGCGGTCTCGTCCGGCCCGCTCGGCGGTGACTACGTCTGGGCGTGGATTCGTGGCGGGCATGCGAGTTCGCTCCTGGTCACCGTGTCACCGTCGTGTTCGCTGCGGACGACCATAGAGAAGCAGTGGGTGCCGACCTGGGCATAGAGATCGGGCAGATTGCGGGTGAGGTAGTCGACCGCGCCGACCGAGCCGAGCGTGTGTACTCCCGCGACGACGAGGATGGTCCGTTGGGGCCTGCTCTGCCAACTGAACGTGGTAGTGGCAGGGCGGGTCCCGGGCCCGGAGATGCGCTGTCGCGGTTCATTCGATGACCGGGAGCAATGCGGCGCGCGGGGCTCGCCGCGCCGTCGTAGCCAGATCATCGTACAAATTGGTCATAATGCCACTAAAGCGTTCCGTCCACTGTGGTGCAGGTGCATCTGCAGATGCGGTGGCAGATGCAGCTGCAGCAGAGCCGGGATCCGCGCGGTTCGAGGTGCTGGTCGCAATTTGCATGTTCTGTAGCAAGGGGCGGACCTGCGGTGACGCGATCTGGGCCGGAGGGACGGGCTCCGACATCGAACGGATGATTTAGCCGGCTACGGTGCCAGGCTGCGGCGTTCTCCGCTTTTACGCCTGCTGGCCGTGTGGCACCATCGTGGAACCTTCACTCACTCCGACGTACTCGTGACAGGAGCGACCATGTCTGCTCGAAGGGTCAGCCGTCTCGCTGGCTGCCTGCTCGCTCTCGCCGCTGTGGCCGTCCTGGCCGGCGGAGCGAACTTTGATGTTCAGGGTGGCTGGGAGTGGGCCGCGCCGCTTGGCGGTTCGGTGCTCCGGTAATACCCACAGGGCCAGCCCAGGGTGGTTGGCCGCGGCTCGACGTCGCTGGCGGAGGGAACGGTATGGTCGCACGCCGGCCCCGGTCATCCCGGTCGACCGAGAACGCCTGGCTGATCACTGGCCTGTTGGCCGTCATCGCGGTCGTCTGTTCGACGATTCTCGCGTTGGTGGCCGATCCGGCGGTCGGGGAGTGGCCAGCCACCCTGGCAATGCTCGTGGTGATGATCGGTGCGGTACTGCCGATCATCAGTATCGTCGTCCGCCGGCAGGCGTTCGGCGTGATTCTTGCCGAGATTCCCCTCGTGGTGGCCTTCTATCTGCTGCCACCGCTCTCCGTGGTGCTGGCCTACACGTCGGCCGCGCTGATCGTGCAGATGTGGCGGCGGCTCGCGCCTGTCAAGTTCTGGTTCAACGTCGTCCTCGCCGCGGCGGCGACGTCGCTGGCCGAGATAGCCCTGCTGGCGCTGCCCGAGCACGAGGGTGTCGGACCGGCCACCTGGGGCGTGCTCCTGGTGGCGACCGGTGTCTACCACTTCGTCACCCTGGCGGCGGTCGCCGCCGTCAACACCGTGGTGCAGGGCTGGCAGGCCGGCTGGCACCTGATCCGTACCTCGCCGCCGGCGTTGCTGGCCGGGCTGATCAACGTGGTGATCGGCCTGCTGGTCCTCATCACGCTGGTCACCGACCGGTGGGGGATCGTCCTGCTGGTGGCCTTCGCGCTGGCGCTCGGCCTGGTCTACCGCTCCTACACCCAGTTCCTGCGCCAGCACCGGACGCTCGGTGACCTCTACCAGTTGACCCGGGCGATGACCGAGAGCGGGCACGACGGGACCCTGGTCGACGCCCTGCTGGACCGGGTCCGGGGGGTCATGCAGGCGGAGTACGCCACCCTCTGGCTGCCCGCGCAGGGCCGGCACCCGGAGGTCCTGCTGACCGCCCGGGCCGACGACGCCGGCCTGTTGGACGTGGCGATGGCGCCGACCGAGCTTCGGGAACGGGCCCTGCGGGAGGCGCGGATGGTCGCCGTCGGCGCCCGGCTGCGCGGGGAGGTCGACCTGCGGGCGAGCCTGCGGGTCGAACGGATCAAGGACGTGGTGATCCTCCCGCTGCGCTCCGGCCAGGTGGTCATCGGCACCCTGGAGGTGGTCAACCGGCTCGGGGACACCAACCACTTCACCGCGGACGACATCCCCGTCTTCGAGACGGTCGCCGCGCATGCCGCGGTCGCGCTGGAGAACTCCCGGCTGGTCGACCAGCTCCGGCACGACGCGTACCACGACACGTTGACCAAGCTGCCCAACCGGCGGCGGATCACCGCGGCGCTCGGCGAGGCGGTGAAGATCCGGGCCCCCGGCGAGGTGGTCGCCGTGCTGCTCTTCGACGTGGACGGGCTGCGGCAGGTGAACGAGTCGCTCGGGCACGCCGCCGGGGACAAGGTGCTCGCCGAGGTGGCCGAGCGACTGCGCGCCAGCGCCCCGTCGGCCGCCCTGGTGGGCCGGGCCGGCGGGGACGAGTTCCTGGTCACGCTCCGGCTGGAGGACGTGGACGCCGCCGTCGAGCTGGCCGCCAGCCTGCGGGAGCAGATCCGCGACGAGATGGTCTTCGACGCGCTGACCCTGGACGTCGACACGGCCGTCGGGGTCGCCGTACACCCGGATCACGGCAGCGACGCGGTGACCCTGCTGCAACGGGTGGACCTGGCCGCGATGGCGGCCAAGTCCGTACCCGGGAACGTGCAGGTCTTCAACCCGGCGTTGGAGTCGCGGGCGCTGCACCGGCTCGGCCTCGCCGGCGACCTGCGCCGGGCGCTGGACGACGGGGACGTGCAGGTCTACTTCCAGCCGAAGGTGACGCTGCGGGACCGCCGGCTGGTCGGGGTGGAGTGCCTGGCCCGGTGGGAGCACCAGGCGCACGGCGCGGTCGCGCCGGAGGACTTCGTCGCGGTCGCCGAACACACCGGCCAGCTCGGTCGGCTCACCGAGCTGGTGCTGCGGGAGGGGCTGCGGCGCAGTCGGGACTGGGCGCACGCCGACCAGCCGCTCGCCGTCTCGGTCAACCTCTCCGCCCGTACGCTCACCGACCGGCACTTCCCCGACCAGGTACGCGAGCTGCTCGCCGAGTACGGCGTGCCACCGCATCGGCTCACCTTCGAGATCCGGGAGTCGGGGGTGCTCGACGGCACCGACCGGCCGATCCCCACCCTGCGTCGACTGCGGGACCTCGGGGTACGGCTCTCGGTGGACGACTTCGGCACCGGGGCCACCTCGCTTGCCTACCTGCGCCGGCTGCCGGTGCACGAGGTGAAGGTGGACCGCTCGTTCGTCCAGGGCATGGCGACCGACCCGGGTGACCTGGCCATCGTCAACGCGGTGGTGACCCTCTCCCAGCAGTTCGGGCTGACCGTGGTCGCCGAGGGGGTGGAGAGCGAGCTGACCCTGGAGCTGCTCCAGGACATCGGCTGCGAGATCGGGCAGGGCTTCCTGTTCAGCCGGCCGCTGCCGTACGAGCGGCTGGCCGCCTGGTTCGGTGCCCAGATCGAGCCGGAGACCGCCGCGGCGGTGGATCTGCCCCGGCTGCGCGCGGTGCACTGAGGCGGCCGATAAACCGCTCTGACCAGGGGCGGAGCTTCCGGCGACGGTGGCCGGGGGATCCGATTTCACCTGCGGGGGCGGGCCGTGTACTCTTACCCCTGCGCGCCCCACGGGGAGATCGCGCAGGCCCCCTTAGCTCAGTCGGCAGAGCGTCTCCATGGTAAGGAGAAGGTCTACGGTTCGATTCCGTAAGGGGGCTCAACGGGTCCGGCTGGACCCACCCACGGCGGTGTAGCTCAGATGGTAGAGCAAACGGCTCATAATCGTTGTGTCGCCGGTTCAAGTCCGGCCACCGCTACTTTCGGCCATCAGGTCCGTTCCCGGTGGTCGATGGGACGGGCGCCACTGGGCGCCCGCTTTGCATGTCCAGGCCGTCAGCGCGTACACTGATGCGCCGTAGTTGTTTCCGTTAGCGAGGAAGGCACTCCGCCGTGGCGAAGGCTACCGATGTCCGGCCGAAGATCACTTTGGCGTGTGTGGAGTGCAAGGAGCGCAACTACATCACGCGCAAGAACCGCCGTAACGACCCGGACCGCATCGAGCTGAAGAAGTTCTGCCCCCGGGACGGCAAGCACACGGTCCACCGCGAGACCCGCTGACCTGCGGCCGGCGCGAGCCGGCCGGCCCGATACACCCGATCGCCGATCCGGTACGGATGCGCGGATTCCCCGCCCGTCCGCCCCCGGATCGGCTTTCGTGCGTTCCGTGTAGGTTCTCGACATGCCCATGGACCCGTCCTTCGTCGGCCGGAGTTATCCGCCGACCGCCCCCTATCAGGTGGGCCGAGAAAAGATCCGCGAGTTCGCCACGGCGATCGGCGCCGACGACCCGGCCCACCACGACCCGGAGGCCGCCCGGTCGCTCGGCCACCCCGACGTGGTGGCCCCGCCGACCTTCCCCGTCGTGGTCTCCGAGCGCGCCAGCCAGCAGATCTTCACCGACCCGCAGCTCGGCGTCGACTTCTCCCGGCTGGTCCACGGCGACCAGCGGTTCGTCTACACCCGCCCGGTGGTCGCCGGGGACGAGCTGGTCTGCCGGGCCACCATCGAGGAGATCACCCAGCGCGGTGGGCACGACTTCCTGACCACCCGGACCGAGATCGCCACCGCCGCCGGCGAGCCGGTGGTCACGCTCTGGTCAAAGTTCGTCGTACGTGGGGAGGGCTGAGATGGAGCTGCCGGTCAGGACGTACCGGGTGACCCGCGCGGATCTGGTCCGCTACGCCGGCGCCTCGGGTGACCTCAACCCGATCCACTGGAGCGACCGGGTCGCGACGAAGGTCGGGCTGCCGGGGGTGATCGCCCACGGGATGTTCACCATGGCCCTGGTCGGCCGGGCCGTGGCGGAGTGGGCCGGTGCCCCCGACGCCGTGGTCGAGTACAACGTCCGGTTCGCCCGCCCGGTGGTCGTCCCGGACGACGAGCAGGGCACCGAGATCGAGGTGTCGGCGAAGGTCCGTGAGGTCACCGACGAGGGCCTCACCAGGCTCGACGTGACCGCGGTATGCCAGGGTGAGAAGGTGCTCTCGCAGGCCCGGGCGACGGTACGGACCCGGCGCTGACGGCGGGCCGCCACGCGTGGCGGCCAGACCGGTTGGGAAACTGGTGCCGGTACCCGTACACTGGTCCGCCGTGGGGCATGTGACCCCTGCTCGGTCTGCTGTGGCCGGGTGGGGCGAGTGTTGCCGCACAGGGGTGTAGCTCAATTGGCAGAGCAGCGGTCTCCAAAACCGCAGGCTGCAGGTTCAAGTCCTGTCACCCCTGCGCCTCAGGCCTGACCGTTCCGTGGGTCGCGCCGCCTCCGGCGGCGTCCGGCCCGTGGTGGTGGCATCGGCGGGGTGGTTCCGAGCAACGGACCCACCCGGTCGGTCCGCCGGCCGCGGCCCGTCGCGGGACGGTGTGGTCCGGCTGGCGTGACCAGCGCCGCGTACGCCCATCCGGCGTGCGACCCCGATTTCCCGCGACGGAGGGCGAAGTGGCCGAGAACAAGCGGCGCGGCGAGGACGCCGGCGACGACCGTCAGCACGACGAGGACGTCGTCGACGAGACCGCCAGCGACGACGTGGCCGGCGACGACGCCACCGGTGCTAAAGAGCCGGTTGCCAGCGGTGCTGGTGCGACCTCGTCCAAGGCTCGGGTCGAGTCGTCGGAGAGCCGGCCGAAGACCAAGTCCGACGGCGACCGGGTCGGCCCGTTCGGCCGCGTGGCGCGGTTCTTCCGCGAGGTCGTGGCCGAATTGCGTAAGGTCATCTGGCCGACCCGCAAGGAGTTGCTGACCTACACCGCCGTGGTGGTCGTCTTCGTCACGGTGATGTTGACGATCGTGGCCGGGCTTGACTTCGCCTTCGCGAAGGGCGTGCTGTGGGTCTTCGGTAACCCCAGCTGACCGGCCGACTGAGCCGATAGTGACGGAAGTGAGCGAGCGTGCCTGAGTACGACGAGACCGCCAGACCCGAGGACGAGCAGTCCGCGGTGGCGACGGCGGCGAGTGACGAGTCGGTCGAGGCCGCCAGCGAGCCGGAGTTCCCGACCACCGAGCCCGAGCCGGACGAGAACTACGACCCGGTTGCCGAGCTGCGGCAGAAGCTGCGCTACGCGCCGGGCGACTGGTACGTGGTGCACTCGTACGCCGGCTACGAGAACAAGGTGAAGACCAACCTCGAGACCCGGATCACGTCCCTCGACATGGAGGACTACATCTACCAGGTCGAGGTGCCGACCCGGGAGGAGGTCGAGGTCAAGAACGGCAAGCGTTCCCAGATCCAGGCCAAGGTCTTCCCCGGTTACATCCTGGTCCGGATGGAGCTGACCGCCGAGTCCTACTCCTGCGTCCGCAACACCCCCGGGGTCACCGGCTTCGTGGGGGCGACCGACCGGGCCGACCGGCCGGCACCGCTGAGCCTCGACGAGGTGCTCAAGTGGCTGGCCCCGGCGGTCGAGACCGAGCAGAAGAAGGCCAAGCCGGAGGTCCGGGTCCTCGACTTCGAGGTCGGCGACTCGGTCACGGTCACCGACGGTGCGTTCGCCTCGCTGCCGGCCACGATCAGTGAGATCAACGTCGACCAGCAGAAGCTGAAGGTGCTGGTGTCGATCTTCGGCCGGGAGACGCCGGTCGAGCTCAACTTCAACCAGGTCGCCAAGATCTGACCGGTGCCGGCGGTGGGGTGACCCACCGCCGGCGCGTCTGTCCCGGCCCCAGGCCGTACCTCGGCGTAAGGGGTGGCGGATGCTGCGCTACCCTAGAACGTCGCCGTCGTCGCATCGTGCTGACCGTGCGCGCCCGCGGCCGGCGCTTTCCCCAGTTTCAAGCCCCAGGAAGTGACATGCCTCCGAAGAAGAAGCTCGTCAAGACGTTCACGCTTCAGCTGCCGGCGGGCCAGGCCACGCCGGCGCCGCCGGTCGGCCCCGCGCTCGGCCAGCACGGCGTGAACATCATGGAGTTCTGCAAGTCCTACAACGCGCAGACCGAGTCCCAGCGGGGCGACGTCGTCCCCGCCGAGATCAGCGTGTACGAGGACCGGTCCTTCACCTTCGTGCTGAAGACCCCGCCCGCCGCCCGGCTGCTGGCCAAGGCCGCCGGTGTGCAGAAGGGTTCGGGCGTCCCGCACAAGGAGAAGGTCGGCTCGGTGACCCGCGCGCAGCTGCGGGAGATCGCCGAGAAGAAGATGGCCGACCTCAACGCCAACGACATCGAGCACGCCGAGAAAATCATCGCCGGCACCGCCCGGTCGATGGGCCTGAACGTCGCCGACTGACGTCGCTCGACCGGCCCGCCGGCCGAGCGTCGGCAACCGGGCCGACCGACAGCCGTCGGTGATCAGGCCCCGCTGCCGGAACGTCGGCAGTGGGGCAGCCGCCGGCTGACGCCGGCAGACCAGATCCGACCGTGGGAGGGCACGCGGTGACCGCGGCCCGCCAGAAACCACAGGAGCACACCAGACATGCAGCGCAGCAAGACCTACCGCAAGGCCGCCGAGGCCATCGACCGCTCGAAGCTCTACCACCCGGCTGAGGCGATCACGCTCGCCAAGGACACCACCAGCGCCAAGTTCGACGCCACGGTCGAGGTCGCCATGCGCCTCGGCGTCGACCCCCGCAAGGCGGACCAGATGGTCCGTGGCACGGTCAACCTGCCGCACGGTACCGGCAAGACCGCCCGCGTGATCGTCTTCGCCGCCGGCGCGAAGGCCGAGGAGGCCGTCGCGGCGGGCGCGGACGAGGTGGGCACCGACGAGCTGGTCGCCCGGATCCAGGGTGGCTGGCTGGACTTCGACGCGGCGATCGCCACGCCGGACCAGATGGCCAAGATCGGCCGGATCGCGCGGATCCTGGGCCCGCGCGGCCTGATGCCGAACCCGAAGACCGGCACGGTGACCATGGACGTCACCAAGGCGGTCACGGACATCAAGGGCGGCAAGATCGCCTTCCGGGTGGACAAGCACTCGAACCTGCACCTGATCATCGGCAAGGCGTCCTTCTCGGCCACCCAGCTGATCGACAACTACGCTGCGGTCCTGGACGAGGTGCTGCGGGCCAAGCCGTCCGCGGCCAAGGGCAAGTACCTGCGCAAGGTCACCCTGACCACCACCATGGGGCCGGGCGTCCCGATCGACCCCAACGTGGTGAAGAACCTGCGTGAGGACTCGGCCGAGGCCTGAGCGACGTCGCATGACCGGGGCCCCGCCACCTGTGGCGGGGCCCCGCTTCGTCTCGCCCCGCAGTGCGCCGCGGGCAGGGCAGGGCCGACGGAAGCCGCGTCCGGCGTCCGGGCACGTGAGCGGGGACACGTCGGAGCATTTGGTGGAACGGCATGACGCCGCGTAAGCTGCACAGCGTCGTACATGTTGTTGTGTATGAGGATCCACCCAGAGACCGCTGGTCACCATGCTCCGGCATGGTCGAAGGTCCCGCGAAGACGGGCGACCCGCGCAGGGCGGCAAGCGAACTTCGGCAGCATCTCGTGGTCGGCAGACCGCGATGATCTCCGCCGACCTCGCCCCGTGCGCCCTGCGCCGGGGCTTTTCTGTTGCCGCGATGCCTCCGCCACCGTCCCCGGCACCCGCCGGGGACGGTGACCAGCCTCGAGCAACGAGAGAGGAGGGACATGGCGGACAAGCCGATCCGGGCCGACAAGGCCACGGCCGTCGCGGAGCTGACCGAGAGCTTCCGTAGCTCGGGCGCCACCGTGCTGACCGAGTACCGCGGTCTGACGGTTTCCCAGATCACCCAGCTGCGGCGCACGCTCGGCAAGGAGACCAGCTACACGGTCGCGAAGAACACGCTGGCCAAGCGTGCCGCGACGGACGCGGGCATCTCCGGCCTCGACGAGCTGTTCACCGGTCCTACCGCGCTGACTTTCGTTTCGGGCGACGTCGTCGAGGCGGCGAAGGGGCTTCGCGACTTCGCGAAGGCCAACCCGAAGCTCGTCATCAAGGGCGGCGTCTTCGAGGGCCGGGCCATTTCCGCGGCCGAGGTCACGAAGCTCGCCGACCTGGAGTCCCGTGAGGTGCTGCTGGCCAAGCTGGCCGGCGCGATGAAGGGCAACCTGAGCAAGGCCGCGGCCCTGTTCCAGGCTCCGCTCTCCAAGGCCGCCCGCGCGGCGGCCGCCCTGGCGGACAAGAAGCGCGAGCAGGAGGGCGCCGAGGCGGCCTGAAGGCCGCGCGGCGTACCCACGTTCTCAGTCAACCTTTAGAAAGGACGCCAGACATGGCGAAGCTCAGCACCGACGAGCTGCTCGACGCGTTCAAGGAGATGACGCTGATCGAGCTCTCCGAGTTCGTGAAGCAGTTCGAGGAGACCTTCGAGGTCACCGCCGCGGCTCCGGTCGCGGTTGCCGCCGCCGCCGGTGACGGTGGTGCCGCCGCCCCCGCCGAGGAGGAGAAGGACGAGTTCGACGTCGTCCTCGAGGCCGACGGTGGCAAGAAGATCCAGGTCATCAAGGTCGTGCGTGAGCTGACCGGCCTGGGCCTCAAGGAGGCCAAGGACGCGGTCGAGTCCGCGCCGAAGGCCATCCTGGAGAAGGTCAACAAGGAGACCGCCGAGAAGGCCAAGGCCAAGCTCGAGGGCGAGGGTGCCAAGGTCACCCTCAAGTGACCTGAGTTCCACCAGACGCGGTGGACCGGCTGACGTGAGCCGGCGCACACCGTGTCACGGCGGGCGGTGATCCGGGAACGGGTCACCGCCCGCCGTGTTGGTGTCCACCCGGGTGCCGGCGGCGTGACCAGGGCATCGGTGCCGGGCATCGGGCAGCCGGGTCACGTCCGGGGAACGTCCACGGCGGGAAAGAAGTTCTCACCCGTAGGGCCGGCCCTTGACGTGACACCGGCCCGACAGGCACGCTGAGACACAGCAAGACCTTCCGCGCTTGCAACGGCCATCACGTGGGTAATGGCAGCGGCACCGGTGTGGCAGCGGCGACGCACGCCGCGACACCGTTGGCCGTGACACCACGGGCGGCCCGCAGGAACGACGCGTTCCGAGCGCCCGCGGGACCCCTGCTTCGGCGGGTTCCGAGGACCGCTCCGCGACGACCTGTGGGTTGGGCTGGACAGCGGTTAGCCGTTCGGCTACACTGCTAGTTTGCGCTGCCTTCCGACTTGACCCCTGCTCGGAATGTCCGATTCTGGATAATTCCGGTGGGGTCATTGGAGTGCACGCGTACCAGCCGTTCTGCAGCACCGGTCCTCGGAAGGACGCATCTTGGCAGCTTCCCGCCCTGCGAAGACCAGTCGTACGTCGAGCGCTTTCGCACCCCGCCGAGTTTCCTTCGGCAGGATCACCGAACACCTCGAGGTCCCCAACCTTCTCGCCATCCAGAACGAGTCCTTCGACTGGCTCGTCGGCAACGAGGCTTGGCAGGGCCGGTCGGCGGACGACCCGCACGCACGCTCGGGTCTCGCGGAGATCCTCGACGAGATCAGTCCCATTGAGGACTTCTCCGGCACCATGTCGCTCTCCTTCTCGGCGCCGCGCTTCGACGAGGTCAAGGCCTCGATCGAGGAGTGCAAGGAGAAGGACCTGACCTACTGCGCTCCGCTCTTCGTGACCGCGGAGTTCACCAACAACACCACTGGCGAGATCAAGAGCCAGACGGTGTTCATGGGTGACTTCCCGATGATGACGCCGAAGGGCACCTTCATCATCAACGGCACCGAGCGCGTGGTGGTCAGCCAGCTCGTCCGCTCGCCGGGCGTGTACTTCTCCAAGGAGCCGGACAAGACCTCCGACCGCGATCTGTCCAGCGTCAAGGTCATCCCGAGCCGGGGTGCCTGGCTGGAGTTCGACATCGACAAGCGCGACACGGTCGGCGTCCGCATCGACCGTAAGCGTCGGCAGGCCGTCACCGTCCTGCTCAAGGCCGTCGGATGGTCGGCCGAGCAGATCCGTGAGCGGTTCGGTTGGTCCGAGCTGATGATGACCACGCTCGAGAAGGACCACATCGCCGGTCAGGACGAGGCGCTACTCGACATCTACCGGAAGTTGCGCCCTGGCGAGCCGCCGACCCGCGAGAACGCCCAGACCCTGCTCGACAACCTCTTCTTCAACCCGAAGCGGTACGACGTCGCCAAGGTCGGTCGGTACAAGTTCAACAAGAAGCTCGAAGTGGGCGTGCCGATCACCACCGGCACCCTGACCGAGGACGACATCGTCGCCACCGTGGAGTACCTCTGCCGGCTGCACGCCGGTGAGGAGGGCTACGAGGCCGACGACATCGACCACTTCGGCAACCGTCGCCTGCGTACCGTGGGCGAGCTGATCCAGAACCAGGTCCGGGTCGGCCTGTCCCGGATGGAGCGGGTCGTCCGGGAGCGGATGACCACGCAGGACGTCGAGGCGATCACGCCGCAGACCCTGATCAACATCCGCCCGGTGGTGGCGGCGATCCGGGAGTTCTTCGGCACCTCGCAGCTGTCCCAGTTCATGGACCAGACCAACCCGCTGGCGGGCCTGACCCACCGGCGCCGGCTGAGCGCGCTCGGCCCGGGTGGTCTGTCCCGGGAGCGGGCCGGCTTCGAGGTCCGCGACGTGCACCCGTCCCACTACGGCCGGATGTGCCCGATCGAGACGCCGGAAGGCCCGAACATCGGCCTGATCGGCGCGCTCTCCACCTTCGCCCGGGTCAACCCGTTCGGCTTCATCGAGACGCCGTACCGGAAGGTCATCGAGGGTCGGGTCACCGACCAGATCGACTACCTGACCGCGGACGAGGAGGACCGGTTCGTCAAGGCGCAGGCCAACGCCCCGCTGCGGGCCGACGGCACGTTCGCCGAGGACCGGGTGCTGTGTCGCCGTAAGGGTGGCGAGACCGAGGACGTGATCCCGGGCGCCGTGGACTACATGGACGTCTCGCCGCGGCAGATGACCTCGGTCGCGACCGCGATGATCCCGTTCCTCGAGCACGACGACGCCAACCGGGCCCTGATGGGCGCGAACATGCAGCGCCAGGCGGTGCCGCTGGTCAAGGCCGAGTCGCCGCTGGTGGGTACGGGCATGGAGTACCGTGCCGCGGTCGACGCCGGTGACGTGGTGGTCGCCGAGGTCGGTGGTGTCATCGAGGATCTCTGCGCCGACTACATCACCATCCACCAGGACGACGGCCACCGCCGGACGTACCTGTTGCACAAGTTCCGCCGCTCCAACGCCGGCTCCTGCGTCAACCAGAAGCCGGTGGTCTTCGAGGGCGACCGGGTCGAGGCCGGCCAGGTCATCGCCGACGGTCCCTGCACCGACGAGGGCGAGATGGCGCTCGGACGCAACCTGCTGGTGGCGTTCATGTGCTGGGAGGGCCACAACTACGAGGACGCGATCATCCTGTCGCAGCGCCTCGTGCAGCAGGACGTGCTCACCTCGATCCACATCGAGGAGCACGAGGTCGACGCCCGGGACACCAAGCTCGGCCCGGAGGAGATCACCCGCGACATCCCGAACGTCAGCGAGGAGATGCTCGCCGACCTCGACGAGCGCGGCATCATCCGGATCGGCGCCGAGGTCGTCCCCGGCGACATCCTGGTCGGCAAGGTCACGCCCAAGGGCGAGACCGAGCTGACCCCGGAGGAGCGACTGCTGCGGGCGATCTTCGGTGAGAAGGCCCGGGAAGTCCGGGACACCTCGCTGAAGGTGCCGCACGGCGAGACCGGCACGGTGATCGGCGTGCGTACCTTCTCCCGCGAGGACGGCGACGAGCTGCCCCCGGGCGTCAACGAGCTGGTCCGGGTCTACGTCGCCCAGAAGCGGAAGATCCAGGACGGCGACAAGCTCGCCGGCCGGCACGGCAACAAGGGTGTCATCTCCAAGATCCTGCCGATCGAGGACATGCCGTTCCTGGAGGACGGCACCCCGGTCGACATCGTGCTCAATCCGCTCGGTGTGCCGAGCCGGATGAACATCGGCCAGGTCCTGGAGACCCACCTCGGTTGGGTGGCCAAGACCGGGTGGAGCGTGGACGGTGACGACGCCGAGTGGAAGCGCCAGCTGCGCTCGATCGAGGCGCACGAGTCCGTGCCGGACAGCAACGTGGCCACCCCGGTCTTCGACGGTGCCCGCGAGGAGGAGATCTCCGGTCTGCTCGCGTCGACCCTGCCCAACCGGGACGGCAAGCAGCTGATCGGCTCCAGCGGTAAGGCCCGGCTCTTCGACGGTCGCTCCGGCGAGCCGTTGCCGGACCCGATCGCGGTCGGTTACATCTACATCCTGAAGCTCAACCACCTGGTCGACGACAAGATCCACGCCCGGTCGACCGGTCCGTACTCGATGATCACGCAGCAGCCGTTGGGTGGTAAGGCGCAGTTCGGTGGTCAGCGCTTCGGTGAGATGGAGTGCTGGGCCATGCAGGCGTACGGTGCCGCGTACGCCCTGCAGGAACTGCTGACCATCAAGTCCGACGACGTCCTGGGCCGGGTCAAGGTCTACGAGGCGATCGTCAAGGGCGAGAACATTCCGGAGCCGGGCATTCCGGAGTCGTTCAAGGTGTTGCTCAAGGAGCTCCAGTCGCTCTGCCTCAACGTCGAAGTGCTCTCCAGCGACGGTGTCGCCCTGGAGATGCGCGAGACCGACGACGAGGTGTTCCGGGCGGCGGAGGAACTCGGCATCGACCTCTCCCGCCGCCCCAACGAGGGTGTGAGCAGCGTCGACGAAGTCTGATCGGGCCGGGTGCGGCGACGGTTACCCGCCGCCGCACCCGATCCGCCGAACCATCAACCGAGCTGACTTGATGTGAGGGATAACCAAGTGCTCGACGTCAACTTCTTCGACGAGCTGCGCATTGGGCTCGCCACCGCAGACGACATCCGTCAGTGGTCGCATGGCGAGGTCAAGAAGCCTGAGACGATCAACTACCGCACCCTGAAGCCGGAAAAGGACGGGCTCTTCTGCGAGAAGATCTTCGGTCCGCAGCGGGACTGGGAGTGCTACTGCGGTAAGTACAAGCGGGTCCGGTTCAAGGGCATCATCTGTGAGCGCTGCGGCGTCGAGGTGACCCGCTCCAAGGTTCGCCGGGAGCGCATGGGGCACATCGAGCTGGCCGCTCCGGTGACCCACATCTGGTACTTCAAGGGCGTGCCGAGCCGGCTGGGCTACCTGCTGGACCTCGCCCCCAAGGACCTCGAAAAGATCATCTACTTCGCCTCGTACGTGATCACGAGCGTGGACGCCGAGGCGCGGCACCGGGACCTCTCGACCATCGAGAACGAGATCCTGGCCGAGAAGCGGCAGTCCGAGAACAGCCGTGACTCGGAGATCGAGAAGCGGGCCGCCAAGCTCGAGGCCGACCTGGCCGAGCTGGAGGCCGAGGGCGCGAAGGCGGACGTCCGGCGCAAGGTCAAGGAGGGCGGAGAGCGCGAGATGCGCCAGATCCGCGACCGGGCCCAGCGCGAGATCGACCGCCTGGACGAGGTGCTGGACACCTTCCGCAAGCTGGACTCGAAGCAGCTGGTCACCGACGAGCTGCTCTACCGCGAGCTGCGGGACCGGTTCGGCGAGTACTTCACCGGTGCCATGGGCGCCGAGGCGATCAAGGCGCTGGTCCAGAACATGGACCTCGACGCCGAGGCGGAGAGCCTGCGCGAGACCATCCGCTCCGGCAAGGGCCAGCGGAAGATCCGGGCGCTCAAGCGGCTGAAGGTCGTCGCGGCGTTCCTGAACACCCGCAACTCCCCGCTGGGCATGGTGCTGGACTGCGTACCGGTGATCCCGCCGGACCTGCGGCCGATGGTGCAGCTCGACGGTGGCCGCTTCGCCACCAGCGACCTGAACGACCTGTACCGCCGGGTGATCAACCGGAACAACCGGCTCAAGCGGCTGATCGACCTGGGCGCGCCCGAGATCATCGTCAACAACGAGAAGCGGATGCTCCAGGAGGCCGTCGACGCGCTGTTCGACAACGGCCGTCGGGGCCGGCCGGTCACCGGTCCGGGTAACCGCCCGCTGAAGTCGCTGTCGGACATGCTCAAGGGCAAGCAGGGCCGCTTCCGGCAGAACCTGCTCGGCAAGCGCGTCGACTACTCCGGCCGTTCGGTCATCGTGGTCGGCCCGAAGCTGAAGCTGCACCAGTGCGGTCTGCCCAAGCAGATGGCGCTGGAGCTGTTCAAGCCGTTCGTGATGAAGCGGCTGGTGGACCTCAACCACGCGCAGAACATCAAGTCCGCCAAGCGGATGGTCGAGCGGCAGCGGCCGGTCGTGTGGGACGTGCTGGAAGAGGTCATCGGCGAGCACCCGGTGCTGCTCAACCGGGCGCCGACCCTGCACCGGCTGGGCATCCAGGCCTTCGAGCCGCAGCTGGTCGAGGGCAAGGCCATCCAGATCCACCCGCTGGTCTGCACCGCGTTCAACGCCGACTTCGACGGTGACCAGATGGCGGTGCACGTGCCGCTGTCCGCCGAGGCCCAGGCCGAGGCGCGGATCCTGATGCTGTCGTCGAACAACATCCTCAAGCCGGCCGACGGCAAGCCGGTCACCATGCCCACCCAGGACATGGTCATCGGGCTCTACCACCTCACCCACCTCACCCCCGGTGAGCAGGGAGAGGGTCGGGCGTTCAGCTCCGACGCCGAGGCCCGGATGGCGTTCGACAGCGGCGAGCTGCACCTGCAGGCCCCGGTGAAGATCCGGCTGCGGGGCGTGGTCGGCGTCGACAACGGCGCCGGTGCCCAGCCGTGGGTCTCCCCGGAGGGCTGGGTCGAGGGTGACCCGCTGACGGTGGAGACGACCCTGGGCCGGGTGCTGTTCAACGAGACGCTGCCGCACGGCTACCGCTTCGTGAACTACGAGATCCGCAAGGGTCAGCTCTCCGCGATCGTCAACGACCTCGCCGAGCGTTTCCCCAAGGTGGCTCTCGCGGCCACCCTGGACGGGCTCAAGGAGGCCGGTTTCCACTGGGCCACCTGGTCCGGCGTGACGATCGGCATGGAGGACGTCATCGCTCCGCCGCGCAAGCGGGAGATCCTGGAGCGGTACGAGACGGAAGCCGACCGGATCGACAAGCAGTACCAGCGTGGTCTGATGACCGCCGAGGAGCGACGCGGCGAACTCATCGAGATCTGGACCAAGGCGACGAACGAGGTCGCCAAGGAGATGGACACGGCGCTGCCGCAGGAGAACCCGCTGTGGAAGATGATCAACTCGGGTGCCCGCGGTAACCTGCTCCAGCTCCGTCAGATCGCCGCGATCCGTGGTCTGGTGGCCAACCCGAAGGGTGAGATCATCCCGCGACCCATCAAGGCGTCGTACCGGGAGGGTCTGTCCGTGCTGGAGTACTTCATCTCCACGCACGGTGCCCGTAAGGGTCTGGCGGACACCGCGCTGCGGACCGCCGACTCGGGTTACCTGACCCGGCGTCTGGTGGACGTCTCGCAGGACGTCATCATCCGCGAGGAGGACTGCGGCACCGACCGGGCCATCCCGATGCAGATCGGCGAGCGGCGCGACGGCAAGCTGTACGTCCACGAGCACGCCGAGACCAGCGTGCACGCGCGGACCCTGGCCGACGACATCAAGGGGCCGGACGGCACCGTCGTCGCCGAGCGCGGTCAGGACATCAACTCGATCGGGGTCGACCGGATCGTCGCCGCCGGGGTGGAGACGGTGCGGGTACGCAGCGTGCTCACCTGCGAGTCGAAGCTGGGCGTCTGCGGTGCCTGCTACGGCCGGTCGCTGCCGACCGGTAAGACCGTCGACGTCGGCGAGGCGGTCGGCATCATCGCCGCCCAGTCGATCGGTGAGCCGGGTACGCAGCTGACGATGCGTACCTT
Organism: Micromonospora sp. WMMA1923; assembly: GCF_049179195.1. Lineage (NCBI taxonomy): Bacteria > Bacillati > Actinomycetota > Actinomycetes > Micromonosporales > Micromonosporaceae > Micromonospora > Micromonospora sp. WMMA1923. The sequence goes on along the minus strand of NZ_JBMHLZ010000001.1, from coordinate 4,933,323 downwards.
CCACACCGGTGGTGTCGCGGGTGAGGACATCACCCAGGGTCTGCCGCGGGTCCAGGAGATCTTCGAGGCCCGGATCCCGAAGGGCAAGGCGCCCATCGCCGACACCCCGGGCCGGGTCCGGATCGAGGACGCCGAGCGGTCCCGGAAGATCATCGTGGTGCCGGACGACGGCAGCGACGAGATCGTCTACGACAAGATCTCCAAGCGGGTCCGGCTGCGGACCCACGACGGCGACCACGTCGAGGTCGGCGAGAAGCTCACCGAGGGCACCATCGACCCGCACGAGCTGCTGCGCATCCTCGGCCCGCGGGCGGTCCAGGTCCACCTGACCCAGGAGGTCCAGGAGGTCTACCGCTCGCAGGGTGTGCTCATCCACGACAAGCACATCGAGATCATCATCCGCCAGATGCTCAAGCGGGTGACGGTCATCGACTCCGGCTCGACCGAGTTCCTGCCGGGCGTGCTTGTCGACCGGGCGCTGTTCGAGTCGGAGAACCGCCGGCTCGTCGGCGAGGGCGGCGAGCCCGCCGCCGGTCGTCCGGTGCTGATGGGTATCACCAAGGCGTCGCTGGCCACCGACTCCTGGCTGTCGGCGGCCTCCTTCCAGGAGACCACCCGGGTGCTGACGGACGCGGCGATCCACGCCCGCAGCGACTCGCTGATCGGCCTGAAGGAGAACGTGATCATCGGAAAGCTCATCCCGGCGGGTACCGGCATCAGCAAGTACCGCAACGTCCGGGTCGAGCCGACCGAGGAGGCGAAGGCCAAGGTCTACTCGATGACCGGGTACCCGGAGACCGACTACGGTTTCGGACCGGCCAGCGGGCAGGCGGTTCCGCTGGACGACTTCGACTTCGGGTCGTACCGCTAGATCTGTTGATTCACCACGAGGCCCCCGGCACCTGCCGGGGGCCTCGTCGGCACTGCGGCCGACACCGTCGGGGCGGGCGGGCATGATGGGAGACATGACGACCGCACCCGGGCCGGTGCCCGTCGCGCCCCAGCCGCCGCGCCACCCGCTCGACCCCGAACCGGTCCGCTCCACGAAGGCCCGTGCGGTCTTCGCGTTGGGGCTGGTCGGCGCGCTCACCGGGCTCTTCGTCGGGGGCGTGGTCCCGGCCACGCTGGCCCTGCAACTGGCCCGCCAGGCCCGCCGGGAGGCGTACGCCTCGGGTGGGTTCCTCACCGGCGCGGCCTGGCTACGGCGGGGCGAACGCCTGGCCTGGGCGGGCCTGGTGTTGGTGGCGGTGACCCTGGTCGCGGCGGTGGTGACCGGGCTGGTCCGGCTCGCCGAGGCCCCGACGGGGCAGGACTTCGCCCCGAACATCGACTGAGCGACCGGGTGACGCCGCCCGACCGGGGCGGACCGGTACCGCCCGCGGCGGTAACCTGGCCGGTGACCGTCGCCGCCCCGCACGGCCGCCGCACTTCCCGACCCGCCACACTTCCCGACCCGCCGTACTTCCCGACAGGCTGTACTTTCCGACAGGAGGACCAGGTGACGGAACCGGCGTGGCCGTCCGGAGCAGAGCCGGGGCGGCAGTCCGCCGGGTCACCCGACGAGCCGGCGGCCGGACCGAGCCAGTGGGCCCGCCCGGACGCCCCACCGGCCGGGTACGCCCCACCGGCCGGGTACGCCCCACCGGCGCCCCAGTCGCCGTGGCAGCCCGCACCGCCGCCGGGGGAGTGGCCGCCGGCAGCGGTGGGCCAGCAGTGGGCGCCGGCGCCGCCCGGCGGCGGGGGTGCGGGCCAGGGGCGGCCCGGGGTGCCACCGCCACCGCCCGACGCTCTCCGGCCGCCGAAGCGGGTCGACCCGGTGCCCGGTACGCCCTTCGGCGTGGTGCACCTCGACGTCGCGCCGGTGACCTCCGGCCTGGCGGTGGGTGCGCTGGTCGCCGGGATCGCCTCGATCCTGGTGTCGTTGCTGGTCGGCTGCCTGGGCATCGCCGCGCAGGAGCTGGGCGGTGCCTGGGCCGCCGGCGCGTTCACCCTGCTGGGCTTCCTGGCCGGCGCGGGGGCGACCGTGGCGGGTCTGCTCGGGCTGCGACAGATCCGTCGCCCGGCGGCACCGCCCGCGGTGCACTTCACCGGTCGAGGCGTCGCCATCGCCGGCATCAGCTGTGGCGGGGTGGGGGCGCTGCTCAGTCTGCTCGGCCTGACGGTGGCCCTGCTGGTCACCTACGCCTGACCGGCTCGGCTGCCCGGCTCGGGGGTGCTGAGCCGGCAGCGGGGCAAGCGGCTACACTTGCGGTCGTGGGTGCCCATCGTGGGTGGGCGGGGACGACGAGCCGAGCGCTCGGGCCGTTGTCAGCTCGACGGAGCTATCAGGTCGGGCCGGCTGACGGGCCGGTCGGGACCGTTCCGTTTTGACCTGTGCCCCTGTGGTAGGTACTATTTCCGCTTGTGCTCAGGCCTGCCTGGGCAACTCGTGTGTGCGTCGGACCCGGTGACCCGGTGATCGCGCGACGACACGACAAAGCCACATACCCGTACCGGCGGTGATTCGCGGGTGCGGTGGTAACACTCCGGTGCGCGGGTGAGCGCCGACACCGGGCCGTGCGAGGGCGACACGCCCGACCGCGGGTGCCGGGACCTCCGCGAGGTGGCCCCGGCCGGAATGTAGGAGGGTCGCCCAGCAGGACGGCCAACGAGCAACGGCGCGGCCGCGAACGCGGCCGAAGGGAGCGGAGAAACCCGGTGCCCACCATCCAGCAGCTGGTCCGAAAGGGCCGCCAGGCCAAGACGACCAAGACCAAGACCCCGGCGCTGAAGGGTAGTCCTCAGCGGCGCGGGGTGTGCACCCGCGTGTACACCACCACCCCCAAGAAGCCGAACTCGGCGCTCCGCAAGGTCGCTCGTGTCAAGCTCAGCAGCCAGATCGAGGTGACCGCCTACATCCCGGGCGTCGGTCACAACCTGCAGGAGCACTCGATCGTGCTCGTGCGCGGCGGCCGGGTGAAGGACCTCCCCGGCGTGCGTTACAAGATCGTTCGCGGTTCGCTGGACACCCAGGGTGTCCGTAACCGCAAGCAGGCGCGCAGCCGCTACGGCGCGAAGAAGGAGAAGAGCTGACATGCCGCGTAAGGGACCCGCTCCGCGGAAGCCGCTGGTCGCTGACCCGGTGTACAACTCGCCGCTGGTCACCCAGTTGGTGAACAAGATCCTTCTGCGCGGCAAGCGCCAGCTCGCCGAGCGCATCGTGTACGCGGCCCTGGAGGGCTGCCGCGAGAAGTCCGGCACCGACCCGGTCGTCACCCTGAAGCGGGCGATGGACAACGTCAAGCCGACGCTCGAGGTGCGCAGCCGCCGGGTCGGTGGCGCCACGTACCAGGTGCCGGTCGAGGTTCGCCCGGCGCGCGCGACCACCCTCGGTCTGCGCTGGCTGGTGACCTACTCCAAGGCCCGCCGGGAGAAGACGATGGTCGAGCGGCTGATGAACGAGCTGCTGGACGCGAGCAACGGTCTGGGTGCCGCCGTCAAGCGGCGCGAGGACACGCACAAGATGGCGGAGTCCAACAAGGCCTTCGCGCACTACCGCTGGTAACAGCCTGGTTCCGGCGCCGGACCGGCGCCGGAACCAACACCAGTTGTGTCGGGACGACGATAAGTAGGGACTGAAGTGGCCGCCGCAGACGCGCTCGCCAACGTACGCAACATCGGCATCATGGCGCACATCGATGCCGGTAAGACCACGACCACCGAGCGGATCCTGTTCTACACCGGCATCACGTACAAGATCGGTGAGGTCCACGAGGGCGCCGCCGTCATGGACTGGATGGAGCAGGAGCAGGAGCGGGGGATCACCATCACCTCCGCCGCCACGAAGTGTGAGTGGAAGGGCCACACGATCCAGATCATCGACACGCCCGGCCACGTCGACTTCACGGTCGAGGTCGAGCGGTCGCTGCGGGTGCTGGACGGTGCGGTGGCGGTCTACGACGGTGTCGCCGGCGTGGAGCCCCAGACGGAGAACGTCTGGCGCCAGGCCGACAAGTACGACGTCCCGCGGATGTGCTTCGTCAACAAGCTCGACCGGACCGGTGCCGACTTCTTCCGCTGCGTGCAGATGATGATCGACCGGCTCAACGCCACCCCGCTGGTGCTCCAGATCCCGATCGGGCTCGAGGGCGACCACATCGGCGTCGTCGACCTGATCGGCATGCGCGCCCTCACCTGGCGTGGGGAGACCCAGAAGGGTGAGGACTACGCGATCGAGGAGATCCCGGCCGACCTGGCCGACTCCGCGGCCGAGTGGCGCGAGAAGCTGATGGAGACCCTGGCCGACGTCGACGACTCGGTCATGGAGAAGTACCTGGAGGGCGAGGAGATCTCCGCCGAGGAGATCAAGGCCGCCATCCGGCGGGCCACCATCGCCAGCAAGGCCAACCCGGTGCTCTGCGGTTCGGCGTTCAAGAACAAGGGCGTCCAGCCGATGCTCGACGCGGTCATCGACTTCCTGCCCTCGCCGCTGGACATCCCGGCGATCGAGGGTACGGCGACCGACGGCGAGACCCCGCTGCTGCGCAAGCCCTCGACCTCCGAGCCCTTCTCCGGCCTGGCCTTCAAGATCCAGACCGACAAGCACCTCGGCAAGCTCACCTACGTCCGGGTCTACTCCGGCGTGGTCGAGTCCGGCTCCCAGGTGGTCAACTCCACCAAGGACCGCAAGGAGCGGATCGGCAAGATCTACCAGATGCACGCCAACAAGCGGGAGGAGCGCAGCTCCGCCAAGGCTGGCGACATCATCGCGGTGCAGGGTCTGAAGCAGACCACCACCGGTGACACCCTCTGCGACCCGGCGAAGCCGGTGATCCTGGAGTCGATGACCTTCCCCGAGCCGGTCATCGAGGTGGCCATCGAGCCGAAGACCAAGGCCGACCAGGAGAAGCTCAGCACCGCCATCCAGCGGCTGGCCGAGGAGGACCCGACCTTCCGCGTCAAGCTGGACGACCAGACCGGTCAGACGGTCATCTCCGGCATGGGCGAGCTGCACCTGGACATCCTGGTCGACCGGATGCGCCGCGAGTTCAACGTCGAGGCGAACATCGGCAAGCCGCAGGTGGCGTACCGGGAGACCGTCCGCCGCAAGGTGGAGAAGATCGAGTACACCCACAAGAAGCAGACCGGTGGCTCCGGCCAGTACGCCCGCGTGATCGTGAGCGTCGAGCCGCTGCCGCTGGGTAACGACGCTCCGACCTACGAGTTCGCCAACGCCGTCACCGGTGGTCGTATCCCGCGGGAGTTCATCCCGTCGGTGGACGCCGGGGCCCAGGACGCGATGCAGTACGGCATTCTCGCCGGCTTCCCGCTGGTGGGTGTCAAGCTGACGCTGCTGGACGGCCAGTACCACGAGGTCGACTCGTCGGAAATGGCGTTCAAGATCGCCGGCTCGATGGTGATGAAGGAGGCGGCCCGCAAGGCCGATCCCGCACTCCTCGAGCCGATGATGGCTGTTGAGGTCACCTCTCCGGAGGAGAACATGGGTGACGTCATCGGCGACCTCAACTCCCGCCGCGGCATCATCCAGGCGATGGAGGAGCGCAACGGCGCCCGTGTCGTCCGCGCTCTGGTGCCGTTGTCGGAGATGTTCGGCTACGTCGGCGACCTGCGGTCGAAGACCCAGGGCCGGGCTAGCTACAGCATGCAGTTCGACTCCTACGCCGAGGTTCCCCAGAGCGTCGCGAAGGAGATCATTGCCAAGGCGACGGGTGAGTGACTCACCTGAGCAGATCCGATGATCCGTCGGTGGCCGCGGGAGGTTCCTTCCGCCCGTGGCCCCCACGGTCGGGTTGCGTGAGACCGGGCCTGTAGGCTTCACCGCCGCAGAACCCACAAGGCTCTCCGGCCGCCAGGCCGGAAAGGCTGTCGACAGAGTCCTGAGCGCCGAGTAGGCGTGCCGGGCGTACGAACCAAGAAGTCCACAGGAGGACACCAGTGGCGAAGGCTAAGTTCGAGCGGACTAAGCCGCACGTCAACATCGGCACCATTGGTCACATCGACCACGGTAAGACGACGCTGACGGCGGCCATCACCAAGGTCCTGCACGACCAGTACCCGGACCTCAACCCGTACACGCCGTTCGACGAGATCGACAAGGCGCCGGAGGAGAAGGCCCGCGGTATCACGATCTCGATCGCACACGTCGAGTACCAGACCGAGGCGCGGCACTACGCGCACGTCGACTGCCCCGGGCACGCCGACTACATCAAGAACATGATCACCGGTGCCGCGCAGATGGACGGCGCGATCCTGGTGGTCGCGGCGACCGACGGCCCGATGCCGCAGACCCGCGAGCACGTGCTGCTGGCCCGTCAGGTCGGCGTGCCGTACATCGTCGTGGCGCTCAACAAGAGCGACATGGTCGACGACGAGGAGCTCCTGGAGCTCGTCGAGCTCGAGGTCCGCGAGTTGCTCTCGGCTCAGGAGTACCCGGGTGACGACCTGCCGGTCGTCCAGGTCTCCGCGCTGAAGGCGCTCGAGGGCGACCCGGTCTGGACCGAGAAGCTGCTCGAGCTGATGAGCGCGGTCGACACCGCGATCCCGCAGCCCGAGCGCGAGACCGAGAAGCCGTTCCTCATGCCGGTCGAGGACGTGTTCACGATCACCGGTCGTGGCACCGTCGTCACCGGTCGTGTCGAGCGTGGCGTGCTGCTCCCGAACGAGGACGTCGAGGTCGTCGGCATCCGCGAGAAGGGCTTCAAGACCAAGGTCACCGCGATCGAGATGTTCCGCAAGACCCTGGACGACGCCCGCGCAGGTGAGAACGTCGGCCTGCTGCTGCGGGGCACCAAGCGCGAGGACGTCGAGCGCGGCATGGTGGTCATCAAGCCGGGCACCACGACCCCGCACACGGAGTTCGAGGCGACCGTCTACATCCTCTCCAAGGAGGAGGGTGGCCGGCACACCCCGTTCTTCCAGAACTACCGTCCCCAGTTCTACTTCCGTACCACGGACGTCACCGGTGTCGTCACCCTCCCCGAGGGCACCGAGATGGTCATGCCGGGTGACAACACCTCGATGTCGGTGAAGCTGATCCAGCCCATCGCCATGGAGGAGAACCTCAAGTTCGCGATTCGCGAGGGTGGCCGCACCGTCGGCGCCGGGTTCGTCACCAAGATCGTCAAGTGACCTGGGTAACCCCGATTAGCGTCGCCGCCGGTGTTGCGGCATACTAGTCAGGTTGCGTAACGACGGTTCGCCGTCCGAGTTCGGTTTCTGCCGAATCGCCGGGCGGAGGGACAGTCGGGCGTAGGGTGGTTGGCGACCCCTGGTTGCCAACCACCCTCGCACGGCGTTCAGGTCGCGGTAGTGCGATCGGCGCCTTGACCCACGCGCGGTCAGATCGCTCCGGTATCCCGGGGCGGAGCCTGGCCACTGGGCGCGACACGCCCGACCGCGGGGGTCGGCGAAGAGGGCCTGTGCCAGCCGGTACGGGCACCCGCAACACAGCGGCATCGAGAGAAGGAACAGAAGCCACCATGGCGGGACAGAAGATCCGCATCCGGCTCAAGGCCTATGACCACGAGGTCGTCGACTCCTCGGCTCGGAAGATCGTCGAGACGGTGACGCGTACCGGGGCGCAGGTCGCGGGCCCGGTGCCGCTGCCCACGGAGATCAACCGTTTCTGCGTCATCCGCTCGCCGCACAAGTACAAGGACTCGCGCGAGCACTTCGAGATGCGTACGCACAAGCGACTGATCGACATCATCGACCCGACCCCGAAGACGGTCGACTCGCTCATGCGCCTCGACCTGCCGGCTGGCGTCGACATCGAGATCAAGCTGTAGGGACCGGACAAATGGACAGGCAAGTCAAGGGGATCCTGGGCGCCAAGCTCGGTATGACCCAGGTCTGGGACAACAACAAGGTTGTGCCCGTGACCGTGGTTCAGGCCGGCCCGTGCGTCATCAGCCAGGTTCGTAGCGCCGAGAAGGACGGTTACTCAGCGGTCCAGCTGGCGTACGGCACGATCGACCCGCGCAAGGTGAAGAAGCCGGTCAGCGGGCACTACGCGAAGGCGGACGTGGCGCCGCGCCGGCACATCGTCGAGCTGCGCACCAACGACGCCGCCGACTACTCGCTCGGTCAGGAGGTCACGGTCGAGGCGTTCCCGGCCGGGGCCGTCATCGACGTGACCGGCAAGACCAAGGGCAAGGGCTACGCCGGCCCGATGAAGCGGCACGGCTTCCACGGTCTGCGCGCCAGCCACGGTGTCGAGCGCAAGCACCGTTCGCCGGGCTCCATCGGCGCCTGCGCCACCCCGGGTCGCGTCTTCAAGGGCACCCGGATGGCGGGCCGGATGGGTGGCGTGCGCTACACCGTTCAGAACCTGACCGTCCAGGCGGTCGACACCGAGAACAACCTCCTGCTCGTCCGCGGTGCCATTCCCGGCCCGAAGGGCGCGCTGGTCCTGGTCCGCTCGGCGGCCAAGTCCAAGGTGAAGAAGGGCGGTGTGGCCAAGTGACCACCGTTGACGTCCTCACCGTCGAAGGCAGCAAGAGCGGCTCCGTCGAGCTGCCGGCCGACATCTTCGACGTCCAGGCGAACGTCGCGCTGATGCACCAGGTAGTGGTGGCTCAGCTCGCGGCTGCCCGGCAGGGCACGCACAAGACCAAGACCCGCGGCGAGGTCGCCGGTGGCGGCAAGAAGCCGTACAAGCAGAAGGGCACCGGTCGGGCCCGGCAGGGCTCGATCCGCGCGCCGCAGTTCGCCGGCGGTGGCGTGGTCCACGGTCCCGTGCCGCGCGACTACAGTCAGCGGACCCCGAAGAAGATGAAGGCCGCCGCCCTGCGTGGCGCCCTCTCCGACCGGGCCCGCGCCGGGCAGGTGCACGTGGTCGAGGCGTTCGTCTCGGGCGAGAAGCCGTCGACCAAGGCTGCCCTGGCCACGCTGCTCAAGGTGACCGAGGCCCGCCGGGTGCTGGTCGTGCTGGCCGCCACCGACGAGCTGAACTGGCTGTCCCTGCGCAACGAGCCGCGGGTGCACCTGATCGAGGCCGGCCAGCTCAACACGTACGACGTGCTGGTGGCCGACGACGTGGTCTTCACCAAGGACGCCCTGGACGAGTTCCTGGGTGTGCCCGCCGAGACCACCGAGGAGGGTGGCAAGTGAGCACGATTGCCGATCCGCGCGACATCATCGTGGCGCCGGTCGTCTCGGAGAAGAGCTACAGCGAGCTGAACCGGAACTGGTACACCTTCCTGGTGCACCCGGACGCGAACAAGACTGAGATCAAGATCGCTATCCAGCAGATCTTCAACGTCCGCGTCCTGACGGTCAACACGCTCAACCGCCAGGGCAAGCGCAAGCGCACCAAGACCGGTTTCGGTCAGCGCAAGGCGACCAAGCGGGCGATCGTGAAGCTGGCTGACGGTGACCGTATCGAGGCCTTCGGCGGCCCGGTCAGCTGAGGGGTGTAGACAATGGCTATCCGTAAGTACAAGCCGACGACGCCGGGCCGACGCGGCTCCAGCGTCGCCGACTTCGCCGAGATCACCCGGTCCACGCCGGAGAAGTCGCTGCTGGCTCCGCTGCCGAAGAAGGGCGGACGTAACGTCCACGGCCGGATCACCGCGCGGCACCACGGTGGCGGGCACAAGCGCCAGTACCGTCTGATCGACTTCAAGCGGGTCGACAAGGACGGCGTACCGGCGAAGGTCGCCCACATCGAGTACGACCCGAACCGCACCGCGCGGATCGCGCTGCTGCACTACGCCGACGGCGAGAAGCGCTACATCCTCGCGCCGAAGGACCTGAAGCAGGGCGACGCCGTCGAGTCGGGTCCGGGCGCGGACATCAAGCCGGGCAACAACCTGCCGCTGCGCAACATCCCGGTCGGTAGCACCATCCACGCGGTGGAGCTGCGGCCCGGCGGTGGCGCGAAGCTGGCCCGTTCGGCCGGCGTCGGCATCCAGCTGCTCGGCCGCGAGGGCGCGTACGCGACCCTGCGGATGCCCTCCGGTGAGATCCGGCGGGTCGACGTGCGCTGCCGCGCCAGCATCGGCGAGATCGGCAACGCCGACCAGTCGAACATCAACTGGGGCAAGGCCGGCCGGATGCGGTGGAAGGGCAAGCGCCCGACCGTCCGTGGTGTCGCCATGAACCCGGTCGACCACCCGCACGGTGGTGGTGAGGGTAAGACCTCCGGTGGTCGCCACCCGGTCAACCCGCAGGGTAAGCCCGAGGGCCGTACCCGTCGCAAGGGCCAGCCGAGTGACCGGCTGATCGTCCGCCGTCGCTACGCCACGCGTAAGCGCGGCTGAGGGAGATAGAAGATGCCTCGCAGCCTGAAGAAGGGCCCGTTCGTGGACGGCCACCTGCTCAAGAAGGTGGAGCTGCAGAACGAAAAGGGCACCAAGAACGTCATCAAGACCTGGTCGCGGCGCTCGACGATCACCCCGGACTTCCTGGGGCACACGATCGCGGTGCACGACGGACGTAAGCACGTCCCGGTGTTCGTGACCGAGGCGATGGTCGGGCACAAGCTCGGCGAGTTCGCGTTGACCCGTACGTTCAAGGGTCACGAGAAGGACGACCGGAAGAGCCGCCGGCGCTGAAGCCGCGGGCATACGGATAGAGGATCAAGGGGTTACAGCGATGCCAGGAAAGGGCGACGCTCCGGTGCTTCCGGGCGCGCGGGCGATTGCGCGACACGTGCGCATTTCGCCGATGAAGGCGCGCCGGGTGGTCAACCTCGTCCGCGGCCTGCCCGCGAAGGAGGCGCTCACGGTGCTGCAGTTCGCGCCGCAGGCGGCGAGTGAGCAGGTGTACAAGGTGCTCGCGAGCGCGATCGCCAACGCGGAGAACAACGAGCGGCTGGACCCCGACGCGCTGCTCGTCAGCGAGGCGTACGTCGACGAGGGCCCGACGATGAAGCGGTTCCAGCCGCGGGCCCAGGGCCGGGCGTACCGGATCCGCAAGCGGACCTGCCACATCACCGTGGCGGTCGAGGCTGTCGCGCCGGCTGCGCCGAAGAAGTCCGCGGCGAAGAAGGCCGCTCCGGTGAAGCAGGCGGAGGCCAAGCAGGCTGAGCCGGCCGAGACGAAGCAGGCTGAGCCGGCGGAGACGCAGAGCAAGACGGAGGGCGCCGAGTAATGGGTCAGAAGGTTCACCCGCACGGGTTCCGGCTCGGCATCTCGACCGACTGGAAGTCCCGCTGGTTCGCGGACAAGCTCTACAAGGACTACATCGGCGAGGACGTCAAGATCCGCCGGATGATGTCCAGTGGGCTGGAGCGGGCCGGTATCTCCAAGGTCGACATCGAGCGCACCCGCGACCGGGTCCGGGTCGACATCCACACCGCCCGGCCGGGCATCGTCATCGGCCGTAAGGGTGCGGAGGCCGACAAGATCCGCGGCAAGCTGGAGAAGCTCACCGGTAAGCAGGTGCAGCTGAACATCATCGAGGTGAAGAACCCCGAGTCGGACGCGCAGCTGGTTGCCCAGGGCGTGGCCGAGCAGCTCTCCAGCCGGGTCAGCTTCCGTCGGGCGATGCGCAAGGCGATGCAGTCGGCCATGAAGAACCCGGTCTGCAAGGGCATCCGGGTCCAGGTCTCGGGCCGCCTCGGTGGTGCCGAGATGAGCCGGACCGAGTTCTACCGCGAGGGCCGGGTGCCGCTGCACACGCTGCGGGCCAACATCGAGTACGGCTTCTTCGAGGCCCGTACCACCTTCGGCCGGATCGGCGTGAAGGTCTGGATCTACAAGGGTGACGCGGTGCCGGGTCGGGAGACTCCGGCCGAGGCTCCGTCGCGCCCGCGCCGGGACCGCGGTGACCGCCCCGAGCGGCCGCGTCGTGGTCGGTCCGGTTCGTCCGGCACGACCTCCGGCGGTACCGAGGCCGGCCGGGCCGCCGCCGCGACCACGGTCGCGCAGCAGGCCGAGACGCCGAGCGGCGAGCCGGTCGACAGCGCCGCTGTCGCCGCGGTCGCCACTCAGCCGGCAGAAACGCAGCAGGAGGGCTGACAGATGCTGATGCCGCGCAAGCCCCCGAAGGGCTTCCGCAAGCCGCACCACCCGGACCGCAGTGGCGCGTCCAAGGGCGGTAACCGGGTGGTCTTCGGCGAGTTCGGGATCCAGGCTCTGGAGCCGGCGTACGTGACCAACCGCCAGATCGAGTCGGCGCGTATCGCGATGACCCGCCACATCAAGCGTGGTGGCAAGGTCTGGATCTCGGTCTTCCCGGACCAGGCCCTGACCAAGAAGCCGGCCGAGACCCGGATGGGTTCCGGTAAGGGTTCGCCCGAGTGGTGGGTGGCCAACGTGAAGCCGGGACGGATCCTGTTCGAGATGTCCTTCCCCAACGAGCAGATCGCGCGCGAGGCCATGCGTCGCGCGATCCACAAGCTCCCGATGAAGTGCCGAATTGTGACGCGCGAAGTGGGTGAGTCCTGATGGCAGCGGGCGTTAAGGCCTCCGAGCTGCGTGAGCTCTCCGAGGAGGAGCTGGTCACGAAGCTGCGGGAGGCCAAGGCGGAGCTGTTCAACCTCCGCGTGCAGGCCGCAACCGGGCAGCTTGACAACAACCGGCGGCTGCAGGTCATCCGTCGGGAGATCGCCCGGATCTACACGATCATGCGTGAGCGCGAGCTGGGGCTCTCGGCTGCGCCGACTGAGGTGACTGCATCATGAGCGAGACCGACAACACCACCGCGGCTCCCGTGCGGGCGCGCCGTAAGGTCCGTGAGGGCCTGGTGGTCAGCGACAAGATGGACAAGACCGTCGTCGTCGAGGTCGAGGACCGGGTCAAGCACGCGCTGTACGGCAAGATCATGCGCCGGACCAGCAAGCTGAAGGTGCACGACGAGCAGAACGCCGCCGGTACCGGCGACCGGGTCCTGATCATGGAGACCCGGCCGCTCTCCGCCACCAAGCGTTGGCGGATCGTGGAGATCCTGGAAAAGGCCAAGTAGCGAAGGCTCGAACTCGCCCGGCGTCAGTCGGGCGCAGGTTCCGCCAGGCTCCGGCTGCGGCAGGCGGCCGGAGAACCGGCAGACATAGGAGATAGACGTGATTCAGCAGGAGTCGCGACTGCGCGTCGCCGACAACACGGGTGCCCGGGAGATCCTGTGCATCCGGGTTCTCGGTGGCTCCGGTCGGCGCTACGCGAGTATCGGCGACGTCATCGTGGCCACGGTCAAGGACGCGATCCCGGGTGCCGGTGTGAAGAAGGGCGACGTCGTCAAGGCCGTCATCGTCCGCACCGCCAAGGAGCGGCGGCGGCCGGACGGCTCGTACATTCGCTTCGACGAGAACGCCGCCGTCATCATCAAGGACGGTGGCGACCCGCGCGGTACCCGTATCTTCGGCCCGGTGGGTCGGGAGCTGCGGGACAAGCGGTTCATGAAGATCATTTCTCTCGCTCCGGAGGTGTTGTGACCGTGAGCGAGCGACGTGAGCGAACCGACAGGCTCAGTAGGTGCAAGCTTCAGGCGCGCGCCGACCGCAGGGAGGCGCGGGCATGAAGATCAAGAAGGGCGACACGGTCATCGTCATCGCCGGCAAGGACAAGGGTGCCAAGGGCAAGGTCATCCAGGCCTACCCGCGGCAGGACAAGGTCCTGGTCGAGGGCGTGAACCGGGTCAAGAAGCACACCCGCGTCAGCACCACCCAGCGCGGCGCCAAGACCGGTGGCATCGTCACCCAGGAGGCCCCGATCCACGTTTCCAACGTGCAGATCCTGGACTCCGAGGGGAAGCCGACCCGGGTCGGTTACCGTATCGACGACAGTGGCCAGAAGGTCCGCATCGCGCGTAGCACCGGTAAGGACCTCTGATGACCACGGCTACCGAAACCACGACCATGCCGCGCCTCAAGGAGCGGTACCGCAACGAGATCGTGGCCAAGCTGCAGGAGCAGCACAGCTACGGCAACCCCATGCAGGTGCCGCGGCTGGTCAAGATCGTCGTCAACATGGGTGTCGGCGAGGCCGCCCGGGACGCCAAGCTGATCGACGGCGCCGTCCGGGACCTGGCCACCATCACCGGCCAGAAGCCGCAGGTACGGCGGGCGACCAAGTCCATCGCGCAGTTCAAGCTGCGTGAGGGCATGCCGATTGGCGCGAAGGTCACCCTCCGGGGCGACCGGATGTGGGAGTTCCTGGACCGGCTGCTGTCGATCGCGCTGCCGCGTATCCGCGACTTCCGCGGTCTGGACGGGCGCAAGCTCGACGGGCACGGCAACTACACGTTCGGTCTGACCGAGCAGTCGGTGTTCCACGAGATCGACCAGGACAAGATCGATCGGCAGCGGGGCATGGACATCACGGTGGTCACGACCGCCACGACCGACGACGAGGGCCGGGCGCTGCTCAAGCTCCTGGGCTTCCCGTTCAAGGAGAACTGAGATGGCCAAGAAGGCGCTGATCCTCAAGGCGGCCGCGAAGCCGAAGTTCTCGGTTCGCGCGTACACCCGCTGCCAGCGGTGCGGGCGCCCCAAGGCGGTCTACCGCAAGTTCGGTCTCTGCCGGGTGTGCATCCGGGAGATGGCTCACCGCGGTGAGCTGCCGGGCGTGTCCAAGGCTTCCTGGTAAGGGCGAACGCGCCCCGGCTCACGCCGGGGCCCTTGCACCGATCATGTATTGCTCTTCGCCGTAGGCCCGGGGCTTGGAGCCCCGGGAACCCCGGCGAGAAAGGCTGACGATATCCATGACGATGACCGACCCGATCGCAGACATGCTCACGCGTCTGCGTAACGCCAACCAGGCGTACCACGACCAGGTGACGATGCCCTACTCCAAGATCAAGGCGAACATCGCCGAGGTCCTGAAGTCCGAGGGCTACATCGCCACCTGGTCGGTCGAGGAGCCCGAGGAGGGTGCCGTCGGCAAGCGACTGGTCGTCGAGCTGAAGTACGGCCAGAACCGCGAGCGGAGCCTGGCCGGCATCAAGCGCGTGTCCAAGCCCGGTCTCCGGGTGTACGCCAAGTCGGACGGGCTCCCGCGGGTGCTCGGCGGCCTCGGCGTGGCGATCATTTCGACGTCCCAGGGGCTGCTCACCGACCGGCAGGCCCGCAAGCGGAGCGTTGGCGGGGAAGTCCTCGCCTTCGTCTGGTAACGGGAGACAGGTAGAAATGTCGCGTATTGGACGTAAGTCGATCCCGGTACCTTCCGGCGTCGACATCACCATCGACGGGCAGACCGTCAGGGTCAAGGGCCCGAAGGGCGAGCTGTCGCACACGCTCGCCGCGCCGATCACCGCGGAGCGGGCCGAGGACGGCCAGCTGCTGGTGAACCGGCCGAACGACGAGCGCAAGGCCAAGGAACTGCACGGCCTGAGCCGTACCCTGGTCGCCAACATGATCGTCGGCGTCACCGAGGGTTACCGCAAGAGCCTGGAGATCGCCGGTACCGGTTACCGGGTCACCGCCAAGGGCAAGGACCTGGAGTTCGCGCTCGGGTTCTCGCACCCGGTGCTGGTCCCCGCGCCGGACGGCATCACCTTCACGGTGGAGCGGCCGACCCTGTTCCACGTGGCCGGCATCGACAAGCAGCAGGTCGGTGAGGTCGCCGCCAACATCCGGAAGATCCGCCCGCCGGAGCCCTACAAGGGCAAGGGTGTCAAGTACCAGGGCGAGGTCATCCGCCGCAAGGCTGGAAAGGCAGGTAAGAAGTGAGCGCCACGCTGCTCAAGCGCCGCCGCGGCGTTGCCGCCAAGCGCGCCGTCGGGCGTGCGCGTCGGCACTTCCGGGTCCGCAAGAACGTCAGCGGCACCGCCGAGCGTCCCCGCCTCGTGGTCACCCGTTCGCTGCGGCACATCACCGCCCAGGTCGTCGACGACAACAAGGGTCACACCCTGGCGTCGGCCTCGTCCCTGGACGTGTCGCTGCGCGGCACCGAGGGCGACAAGAGCGCCCTGGCCGGCAAGGTCGGCGCGCTCCTGGCCGACCGGGCCAAGGCCGCCGGCGTCTCGAAGGTCGTCTTTGACCGCGGTGGCAACCGGTACGCGGGGCGGGTCGCCGCGCTTGCCGACGCCGCCCGCGAAGCCGGGCTCGAGTTCTAGAAACCCCGTCACGAGAGAGAGGAAGGCTGCTGATGCCAGGTCAACAGCGCCGTGGCGGCGGGTCCGGTGGCAACGAGGGTGGTCGCCGCGACAACCGCCGTGAGGGCGGCCGCGGAAACGCGCCCGTCGAGAAGACCCCGCACCTCGAGCGGGTCGTCGCGATCAACCGCGTCGCCAAGGTCGTGAAGGGTGGTCGTCGCTTCAGCTTCACCGCCCTGGTGATCGTGGGCGACGGCGACGGCACCGTCGGTGTGGGCTACGGAAAGGCCAAGGAGGTGCCCGCGGCGATCGCCAAGGGCGTCGAGGAGGCCAAGAAGCACTTCTTCAAGGTGCCGCGGATCGGTGCCTCGATCCCGCACCCGGTCACGGGCGAGGACGCCGCCGGTGTGGTGCTGCTCAAGCCGGCCTCGGCCGGTACGGGTGTCATCGCCGGTGGTCCGGTGCGCGCCGTGCTGGAGTGCGCCGGCATCCACGACGTGCTCTCCAAGAGCCTCGGCTCGTCCAACCCGATCAACATCGTGCACGCCACGGTGGCGGCGCTGAAGGGGCTCGAGTCCCCGGAGGCTGTCGCGGCCCGTCGTGGTCTTCCGGTGGAGGACGTCGCGCCGGCGGCCATGCTGGCGTCGCGGGCGGGGGTGGCATCCTGATGGCACGCCTGAAGGTCACCCAGCTCCGGTCCGAGATCGGGACCAAGCGCAACCAGCGTGAGTCGCTGCGTTCGCTCGGTCTCAAGCGGATCAACGACGTGGTGGTCAAGGAGGACCGGCCGGAGATCCGAGGCATGATCTTCACGGTCAGCCACCTCGTGAAGGTCGAGGAGGTCGAGTAATGACGATCAAGGTCCACCACCTGCGTCCGGCGCCGGGGTCCAAGACCGCCAAGACCCGGGTGGGTCGGGGCGAGGGCTCCAAGGGCAAGACCGCCGGTCGCGGTACGAAGGGCTCGAAGGCCCGCAAGAACATCTCGCCGGCGTTCGAGGGTGGGCAGATGCCCATCCACATGCGCCTGCCGAAGATGAAGGGCTTCAAGAACAAGTTCAAGGTGGTCTTCCAGGTGGTCAACCTGGACCGGCTCGCCGAGCTGTTCCCCAACGGCGGCCAGATCGGCCCGGTCGAGCTGGTCGAGGCCGGCGCGGTCCGCAAGGGTCACCCGGTCAAGGTGCTCGGCACCGGGGACCTCGGCGGGGTGGCGCTCCAGGTGTCGGCGCACGCGTTCAGCGCGTCGGCCAAGGAGAAGATCGCCGCCGCCGGTGGCAGCGTCACCGAGCTGTAGAACGGTCCGGACCCGTGGCGCCCGTCAGTTGTCGAACTGGCGGGCGCCATGGTGCGCCCGGACCATGTGGGCCAGGTAACATCGGAATCGATTTATGTAGCCGGGCACACCTGCCCAGACGGGGACAGGACTGTTAGAGTCCTGTCCCAGCTATGGATATCGGGCGTCTGCCCGGCACCCACCCCGCCCCGCCAGGGTTCACCGGCGGCCCGCCTCGCGCAGGAGGAAGAAGTTGCTGTCCGCCTTTCTCAGTGCGTTCCGTACGCCTGACCTGCGCAAGAAGCTGCTGTTCACAGTAGGCATCATCGCGGTCTATCGGCTCGGTGCCACTATCCCCAGCCCCGGCGTCTCGTACGGCAACGTGCAACGCTGCCTCGACACGCTGGAGAACGGCGCGACGGGTGTCCTGAACCTGCTCAACCTCTTCTCCGGTGGCGCGCTTCTGCAGCTCTCGGTCTTCGCGCTGGGCATCATGCCCTACATCACCGCGTCGATCATCCTGCAGCTGCTGACCGTGGTGATCCCCCGGCTGGAGCAGCTCCGCAAGGAGGGCCAGGCCGGCCAGGCGAAGATCACCCAGTACACCCGGTACCTGACCCTGGGTCTGGGCGTGCTCCAGGCCTCGGCGTTCGTGGCGTTGGCCCGTAGCGGTCAGCTCTTCAACAACCAGTGTGACCAGTTCCCGATCATCCCCACCGGGACGGGCATCCCGGACTGGCTGACCCTGACCGTCCTGGTCATGACGATGACCGCCGGCACCGGCGTGGTCATGTGGCTGGGCGAGCTGATCACCGACCGGGGCGTCGGCAACGGCATGTCCGTGCTGATCTTCACCTCGATCGCGGCGCGGCTGCCCAGCGAGGGTTGGCAGATCAAGCAGACCAAGGGCTGGGAGATGTTCGCCCTGGTCATCGCGCTGGTCCTGGTGGTCATCACCGCGGTCACCTTCATCGAGCAGGCGCAGCGCCGGATCCCGGTGCAGTACGCCAAGCGGATGATCGGCCGGCGGATGTACGGCGGCACCTCGACCTACATCCCGTTGAAGGTCAACCAGGCGGGTGTCATCCCGGTCATCTTCGGTTCCTCGCTGCTCTACCTGCCGCAGCTGGCCCTGCAGTTCTTCGACCAGAACGACCCGGGCAAGACGCAGGCGTGGATCCAGAACAACCTGGTCAACCCGACCAGCCCGATCTACATCTCGGTCTACTTCCTGCTCATCATCTTCTTCACGTACTTCTACGTGTCGATCACGTTCAACCCGACCGAGGTCGCGGACAACATGAAGAAGTACGGCGGTTTCGTGCCGGGCATCCGCCCCGGCAAGCCGACCGCCGACTACCTCGACTTCATCCTCAGCCGCATCACCCTGCCGGGCGCGCTGTACCTGGCGATCATCTCGATCCTGCCGAACTTCTTCTTCATCTGGCTGGACAGCGAGCAGTACGTCAACTTCCCGTTCGGCGGTACCGCTGTGCTGATCATGGTCGGTGTCGGTCTGGAGACCGTGAAGCAGATCGAGAGCCAGCTCATGCAGCGGAACTACGAAGGGTTCCTGCGGTAGATGCGACTCGTTCTGGTTGGCCCGCCGGGTGCGGGCAAGGGCACACAGGCAGAGTTCATCGCCGCGCACCTCTCGGTGCCGAAGATCTCGACGGGGGACATCTTCCGGGCCAACGTCTCCCAGGGCACGCCCCTGGGGGTCGAGGCCAAGCGGTACATGGACGCCGGCAAGCTGGTCCCGGACGAGGTGACCATCAACATGGTCCGGGACCGGCTCGCCGAGCCGGACGCCAGCGAGGGCTTCCTGCTCGACGGCTTCCCGCGGACCACGCCGCAGGCCGCCGCGCTGGACAAGCTCCTCGCTGATCTCGGCACCGCGCTGGACCTGGTGCTGGAGCTGGTCGTCGACGACGACGAGGTGATCCGGCGGCTCTCCGGCCGGCGTACCTGCCGGGGCTGCGGCAAGATCTGGCACGTCGAGTTCGACGCCACCACCCGGGACGGCATCTGCGACCGGTGCGGCGCCGACCTGTTCCAGCGGGACGACGACAAGCCGGAGACCATCGCCGCCCGGCTGCGGGAGTACGCCGAGAAGACCGCTCCGCTCGTCGACTACTACGGCGCCCAGGGCAAGCTGGTCGGCATCGACGCCACCGGTCCGGTGGAGGACGTCACCGTGCGGGCCATCGACGCGCTGCGCTCGTACGGCGGCTGAGTCTCCGGACCGGCCCCGACGCGGACCGACTACCGCTGCGGCGGCGACCACGCGCGACGTACGCTTGCGGTCCGGCCACGTACGTGTGGGCGGGCACTGCGGCTGAGGCAACGGCCCGCGGCGTCGGCCGCGGTTCCGGCAACGAAAGGTTGACCCTCCATGCGCCGTCACCAGCTGGACATCCAGCTGAAGACCCCCGAGCAGATCGAGAAGATGCGGGCCGCCGGCCTGGTGGTCGCCGATGCCCTGCGGCGGATGCGGGAGGCGGTGGCACCGGGGGTCAGCACCGCCGATCTCGACGCGATCGCCGAGTCGACGATCCGCGAGGCGGGGGCGGTCCCGTCCTTCAAGGGCTACCACGGTTTCCCGGCCTCGATCTGCTCCTCGGTCAACGAGCAGGTGGTGCACGCCATCCCCGGCCCGCAGCAGGTGCTCCGGGACGGTGACCTGATCTCGATCGACTGCGGTGCGGTGTTGGACGGTTGGCACGGTGACGCCGCGATCACGGTCGGCGTGGGCGAGGCCGACCCGGCGCTGCTGCGGATGGCCGAGGTGGCCGAGGACGCGATGTGGGCCGGGATCGCCGCCGCGGCGCGGGGTGCGGCCAGCGGAAAGGGCCGGCTGACCGACATCTCCCACGCGGTGGAGAACGCGGTCCGCAAGGCCGGCCGGTACGGCATCGTCGACGGCTACGGTGGCCACGGTATCGGCACCGAGATGCACCAGGACCCGCACGTGCTCAACCACGGCCGGCCGGGCAAGGGGCCCCGGCTGGTGACGGGGATGGCGCTGGCCATCGAGCCGATGATCACGATGGGATCGCCGCGTACGGTGGAGCTTTCCGACGGCTGGACGGTGGTGACCCGGGACAGGTCGGTCGCCGCGCACGTCGAGCACTCGATGGCGATCCTGCCCGACGGGGTGTGGGTGCTGACCGCGCCGGACGGCGGTCGGGAGCGGCTCGGTGACCTGGTGACCGCCCGCTAGCCCGCCACCTCCCCGGCCGCCTGACTGACCGACCGGCCGGCGCGGGGCGCGGTGCCGCACCGCGCGGCCGGGTGGCCCGGCGGTGGCATGCTTGGCGGATGGACGAACGCGACGGGATGCGGGCCGCCGACGCGGACCGTCAGGCGGTGGCCGACCGGTTGCGGGTGGCGCTCGACGAGGGCCGGCTGGACCTGCACGAGTACGACGAGCGGTTGCAGCGGACGTACACCGCCCGGACGTACGGCGAACTGGATGCCGTGGTCATCGACCTGCCCGTCGCGGCGGCTCCCGGTGGTGCCACGGTGGCCGGGCCCGTCCCCGCCGACCCGGTGGTCCCCGGGAGGTCGACAGCCGGCCGGTCGGTGACCGCGCGGTGGCTGGCGGAGAACTGGGAGCCGTACCTGACCGCGGTCGGCATCTCGCTGGTGGTCTGGGCGATGATCTCGGTGATCTCCGGCGACGTGCTCTACTTCTGGCCCGGCTGGGTGGCCGGGCCGTGGGGAGTGGTCCTGCTGGTCCAGACCGGGATCGGGCTCAGCACGGGTGAGCCGCAGCGGTGGGCCGAGAAGCAGGAGCGCAAGCGGGTGCGCAAGGCCGAGAAGCGGGCCCGCCGGCGGGAGTTGAAGGCCGAGCGGCGGGCGCTGGGGCGGGAAGCGCTGCCGGAGGCACCGGCGATCAGCCCACCCGGCGACGACCCGCAGCTCCGCCCGGACGGGTGGGAGCACCGGCGGGACGGCGGAGTCAACGCCTGATCCGGCCGCGGTGTCCGGTTCGGGGGACACCGGGGTGGCCGGTTTGGCGTCCGCAGGTGGGCGGGCGTACACTTTCAGATCGGCGCACAGCGTCCACTCCGGCATGCCCACCCTGCGCTTCGGTGGGGCCGGAGCCGCGGCTGGCGCGGGATGGCGGATCTTGCATCCGTCGCCCGTGTAAGACGTTGTGAGCCGTCCGGAGTAACCGACGTCAGGACAGCGGAGGACATGCCGAAAAAAGACGGAGCCATCGAGATCGAGGGTCGGGTCATCGAGCCCCTGCCGAACGCCATGTTCCGGGTGGAGCTCGCGAACGGCCACAAGGTCCTGGCTCACATCAGCGGCAAGATGCGGCAGCACTACATCCGTATCCTGCCGGAGGACCGAGTTGTCGTCGAACTGTCGCCGTACGACCTGACTCGCGGGCGCATCGTCTACCGCTACAAGTAACCGAGCCTGACGACGGCCGGGGCGTCCCGTGTCCGTCTTCGACGTCCGGGCCGCGCCTCGTCGCGGTCCAGGGCCAGATGGGAAGTAAGGCAACCGTGAAGGTCAAGCCGAGCGTCAAGAGGATCTGCAACAAGTGCCGGGTTATCCGCCGGCACGGCCGGGTCATGGTCATCTGCACCGACCCGCGCCACAAGCAGCGCCAGGGCTGATCCGCCCGACCGGCCGGTGACGGTCGGTCGAGCGTTCGTCCCGGCGTGGCAGATCCAGCCAACACCTCACCAGCTCGTTCCAGCCCCGAGCGCGGTACGCAGTGCGTACGTTCTCGTGGTTGACCCCCGGTCGGAGGCCGGGGCCCGCTTGGGCAGCGACCGTTCCCGGTCGTCGGCGCGGTCGCGCCGGCAGCACGGGGCGGACGGTAGCGGGGAGGGACGGGTCCACACCTCCGTCACACATCACGAGGAGTACGCCCGCACATGGCACGTCTAGTCGGCGTGGATATCCCCCGCGAGAAGCGGTTGGAGATCGCGCTCACCTACATCTTCGGCATGGGTCGTACCCGTGCCCTGGAGACGCTCGCCGCCACCGGCATCTCGCCGGACAAGCGCGCCCGGGACCTCACGGACGAGGAGCTGGTCCAGCTCCGGAACCACATCGAGGGCAACTACAAGGTTGAAGGCGACCTGCGCCGCGAGGTCGCCGCTGACATCCGCCGCAAGGTCGAGATCGGCTGCTACGCGGGTATCCGGCACCGCCGGGGCCTGCCCGTGCGTGGCCAGCGGACCAAGACCAACGCGCGGACCCGCAAGGGCCCGAAGCGGACCGTCGCCGGCAAGAAGAAGCCCGGCAAGAAGTAGTTCTTTAACCGGATGACGGGAGCGGCCGCCGCCGAGGCGGGCCGGGCCGCAACCCGCTGCGGAAAGTCAACTAGGAGCGCACAGACTTATGCCACCGAAGGCTCGTGCCGGAGCCGCTGTCAAGAAGGTCCGGCGCAAGGAACGCAAGAACGTCGCCCACGGGCAGGCGCACATCAAGAGCACCTTCAACAACACCATCGTGTCCATCACGGACCCGACCGGTGCGGTCATCTCCTGGGCCTCCGCCGGCCAGGTGGGCTTCAAGGGCTCGCGCAAGTCGACCCCGTTCGCCGCGCAGCTGGCCGCCGAGGCCGCCGCGCGTCGGGCGATGGAGCACGGCATGCGCAAGGTCGACGTGTTCGTCAAGGGCCCCGGCTCCGGCCGGGAGACCGCCATCCGTTCGCTGCAGGCCGTGGGCCTCGAGGTCGGCCAGATCGCCGACGTCACCCCGCAGCCGCACAACGGATGCCGTCCGCCGAAGCGTCGTCGGGTCTGAGAGGTAGAGAGAGATGGCTCGTTACACCGGTGCAGACTGCCGCCGTTGCCGGCGGGAGAAGATGAAGCTGTTCCTCAAGGGCAGCAAGTGCGATGGCCCGAAGTGCCCGTTCGAGTCCCGGCCCTTCCCGCCCGGACAGCACGGCCGCGGCCGCACCAAGGAGACGGAGTACCTGCTCCAGCTCCGCGAGAAGCAGAAGGCCCGTCGGGTCTACGGCGTGCTGGAGAAGCAGTTCCGCGGCTACTACGAGGAGGCCGTGGGCAAGAAGGCCAAGACGGGTGAGGTTCTGCTGCAGATCCTCGAGTCGCGGCTGGACAACGTGGTCTACCGGGCCGGCTTCGCCCACTCCCGGGACATGGCCCGGCAGCTGGTCAAGCACGGCCACTTCACCGTGAACGGCAAGAAGGTCGACATCCCGTCGTTCCGGGTGAAGGAGCACGACATCATCGAGGTCCGGGGCAAGAGCAAGGAGCTCACCCCGTTCGTCGTGGCGCAGGCCCAGGCCGGTTCCAAGACCGTTCCGGCGTGGCTCGAGGCCATCCCCAGCCAGATGAAGGTGCTGGTGCACTCGCTCCCGGCCCGCCAGGTGATCGACACCCAGGTCCAGGAGCAGCTGATCGTCGAGCTCTACTCCAAGTAGCGGCTCGTTGCGGTGGCCCGCCTGCTCGGGCGGGCCACCGGAACAGGTTTTGTCGTGGACGTCAAATAGCGGGCGTCCCGGAAGAGAAGAGAAGAAATGCTCATCAGCCAGCGACCGTCTCTCTCCGAAGAGGCGATCAACGAGACCCGTTCCCGGTTCACCATCGAGCCGCTGGAGCCGGGCTTCGGCTACACCCTGGGCAACTCGCTGCGGCGTACGCTGCTGTCGTCCATCCCGGGTGCCGCGGTGACCTCGATCAAGATCGATGGTGTGCTGCACGAGTTCACCACGATCCCCGGGGTCAAGGAGGACGTGGTCGAGCTCGTCATGAACATCAAGGAGCTCTGCGTCAGCTCCGAGCACGACGAGCCGGTCAGCATGTACCTGCGCAAGCAGGGCCCCGGTGACGTCACCGCGGGCGACATCCAGCCGCCGGCCGGGGTCTCGGTGCACAACGCCGATCTCAAGCTCGCCACCCTCAACGGCAAGGGCCGGCTCGACATGGAGCTGACCGTCGAGCGGGGCCGCGGTTACGTGACGGCGGCGCAGAACAAGCAGGCCGGCGCGGAGATCGGCCGGATCCCGGTCGACTCGATCTACTCGCCGGTGCTGAAGGTGACGTACCGCGTCGAGGCGACCCGGGTCGAGCAGCGTACCGACTTCGACCGGCTGATCATCGACGTCGAGACCAAGCCGTCGATGGGCCCGCGTACCGCGCTGGCCTCCGCCGGTTCGACGCTGGTGGAGCTCTTCGGGCTGGCCCGGGAGCTGGACGAGACCGCGGAGGGCATCGACATCGGGCCGTCCCCGCAGGACGCCCAGCTCGCGGCGGACCTGGCCCTGCCGATCGAGGAGCTGGACCTCACCGTCCGCTCCTACAACTGCCTCAAGCGCGAGGGCATCAACTCCGTTGGTGAGCTGATCGGGCGCACCGAGGCCGACCTCCTCGACATCCGGAACTTCGGTCAGAAGTCGATCGACGAGGTCAAGATGAAGCTCGCCGGGATGGGTCTGGGGCTGAAGGACTCGGCCCCGAACTTCGACCCGGCGCACGTCGTGGACGCCTTCGGTGAGGCCGAATACGACACCGACGACTACCGCGAGACCGAGCAGCTCTAGTCCGCGCTGCCGCCACACCTGAGGAGCACCTAGCATGCCCACGCCCACCAAGGGCCCCCGCCTCGGCGGCAGCCCCGCGCACGAGCGGCTGATGCTGGCCAACCTGGCCACCGCGCTGTTCCAGCACGGCAAGATCAAGACCACCGAGACGAAGGCCCGGCGGTTGCGTCCGCTGGCCGAGCAGCTCATCACCAAGGCCAAGCGGGGCGACCTCGCGTCCCGTCGGCGGGTGCTGGGCGTCGTCAAGGACAAGGACGTGGTCTACTCCCTGTTCGACCAGATCGCGCCGCGGTACGCGAACCGTCCGGGTGGCTACACCCGGATCGTGAAGATCGGCCCGCGTAAGGGTGACGCCGCTCCGATGGCGGTCATCGAGCTGGTCGAGGAGCTCCAGGTCGCCGAGCCGAAGGCGAACAACAAGACCGCCGCCCGCAAGGCGGCGCAGCAGGACAAGGTGGAGGCGCTCGCGCCGGCGGAGGAGACCCCGCAGGCCAAGACCGACACCGACCAGGACGCCGAGGCTCCGGTCTCGGCTTCCGGTGACACCGCCGCCGCCCGCGAGGACAGCGACGAGGTCAACGAGAACAAGGCCTGAGCACAGGCTTCGTCGGGCCCGGCACCCCTTCGTGGGGTGCCGGGCCCGAACCGTGAGGCGGAGGTACGAGGTGCACGAGCGGACCCGGGTACGACTGGACGTCGCCTACGACGGCACGGGTTTCTCCGGCTGGGCCGCCCAGCCCGACCGGCGTACGGTCGCCGGGGTGTTGACCGAACACCTCGACCTGGTGCTCGGCCCGGGTACCGCGACCGGGTTGACGGTGGCCGGACGGACCGACGCCGGGGTGCACGCCACCGGCCAGGTCTGCCACCTGGAGCTGCCCACCGAGGTGTGGCAGGAGCGGGCCGGGTCACTGCTGCGCCGGCTGGCCCGGCTGCTCCCCACCGACGTGCGGGTCCGGACGATGACCGAGGTGCCCGCCGACTTCGACGCCCGGTTCTCGGCCACCTGGCGCCGCTACGAGTACCGGGTGACCGATGCCCCGTACGGTGCCCAGCCGTTGCGCCGGCACGAGATCCTGGCCTGGCCCAGGCCGCTGGACCTGACCGCGCTGAACGCCGCGGCGGCCGGACTGGTGGGGGAGCACGACTTCGCCGCGTACTGCCGGCGCAAGGAGAACGCGACCACGCTGCGCGAGGTGACCCGGCTGGACTGGCGTCGGGAGGCCGACGGGGTGCTGGTGGCCACCGTGCAGGCCGACGCGTTCTGCCAGGCCATGGTGCGCAGCCTGGTCGGCGCGATGCTGGTCGCCGGGGACGGCCGCCGGCCGGTGGAGTGGCCGGCCGGCCTGCTGACCCGGCGGGAACGGTCCAGCGAGGTCACCGTGGCCCCGGCGCACGGGCTCACCCTGGTCGAGGTCGGCTACCCGACCGACCCGACGGAGTACGCCCGGCGGGCCGAACTCACCCGTCGGCTCCGCGTCCCCGCCGAGGCCTGAACCGCCGGCTCCGGAGAGCCCGGCTCAGTCCTGGTCGCCGGAGCGGTCTGCGCCCTCCGGGTCGTACCCGTTGCCGTCGTCGCGGTCTTCGGTGAGGTCCGGGTCCGCAGCCGGCGACCCGGCGCGCTCGGTGGGGCTCGCGGTGGGCTGGTTGGCCGCCCCCGCGTTGGCCCGCCGCTCCAGCACGTCCTGGTTGAGGTGCAGCTCGATCAGGTCGAACAGCACGCTGCGTACCGTCTGGTCGTCCGCGTCGGCGGCCGCGCCGTCGGCCCGGGTGACCACGGCGTACGCCAGGTAGTGGCCGCGTACCTGCCAGCCGACGCGGGCCGGGGCGGTGGCGAGCACCGTCGTCTCGTCGTCGTCGGCGGGCATGCCCCGCAGCCGTCCCTGCCGGTCGTCGAGGAGCTCACGGATCCGGTCCCTGGCCCGCTCGGCGGTGTGCAGGTCGGTCAGGTTGAACAGCCCGGCGGTGGCCAGGTGCTCGCCGTCGGGGGAGCGCAGGGTGGCCCGGACCACCTGGCTGCAGCCCAGCAGACTCAGCAGGTCGGCGATCTCGTCGGTGGCCGCGACCGCGCAGCTGCCGCTGGACTGGGTCTTGAGCACCTGGTACGAGGCCCCGCTGGAGCCGAGGGTCAGCGTCTGGCTGCCGAAGACCTCCTTGGCGGTCAGCGGTGCCGGATCGGTCTCCCGGGAGTCGATGCCCTGCGGTGGCTCGGATTTCGCCGACGGGGAGGCGGCCGGGCCGGCCACCGGGGTCACCGTCGGTGGCGAGGACCTGTCGACGACGAGGGCGGCGGCACCCAGGCCGGTGAGGGCGAGCAGCGCGAGCACCGCGACGCCACCGACGAGGACCTGCCAGTTCCGCCCGCCCGACGAGCGGGTGCGGGACGGCCCGAGCGGCTGCGCGACCGGACGGCCCGAGGTGTGCGGCGGGATCGGCTCGGTGTGGTGGGAGACCCGCGGCGGGAACTGGGTTGCCTGGTGCGCGGTGTGCGGCGGAAGCGGTTCGGCCTGGTGTGCGGTCTGCGGCGGATACGGTTCGGCCTGGTGTGCGGTCTGCGGCGGATACGGTTCGGCCGGGTGCGCGGCGTCGGCCGGGTACGGTTCGGCGGCGGACTGCGGGCCGCGTACCCGGTAGGTGGTGGAGTGGGCGGCGCGCATCGATGCCGACGGGTGGCCGACGGTTGCCGGACGGCTCGACCGGGGCAGCGTGGGCGTGGGGAAACGGGACGGCGAGGGCCCGGGGCGGGCGGGCGGGCCGGCGGAGATCACCGAAAGCTCGGTGCCGGGCCGCGGGTGCTCCAGGTGGCTGTCCTCACCGGACTCATACCGATAGACCATGATGTGTAGCGTAGGGGCCATTGCCCCATTAGGGGATAAATCGGAAAAATCAAGCGACCACGCGGGGACACCCGAGGGGCTGTCGGGCACCCGGTGCGAGAATGCCGGACGTGACGACCGGGGACCACTACTTCACCGCCGAGCCGACGACCGCTGCCGCGCCCCGTGAGGTGGAATTCAGCGCCGCCGGCCGGGACTGGACCCTGGCCTCGGCCGGCGGGGTCTTCTCCGCCGCCCGGCTCGACCCCGGCACCGGGGTGCTGCTGCGCAAGGCCGACCTGCCCAGCGCCGCCACCTCCGGCGCGCTGCTCGACCTCGGCTGCGGGTTCGGGCCGATCACCTGCGTGCTCGCCTCGTGTGCCCCGTCGGCCACCGTCTGGGCGGTCGACGTCAACGCGCGGGCCCGGGAACTCACCGCCGCGAACGCGGTGCGGGTCGGCGTCGCCGACCGGGTACGGGTCCACGCGCCGGATGAGGTACCCGACGACGTCGCCTTCGCCCAGATCTGGTCCAACCCGCCGATCCGGATCGGTAAGGCGGAGTTGCACGAGCTGTTGGGACGCTGGTTGCCGCGGCTCGCCCCGGCCGGGGTCGGCTGGCTGGTGGTCGCCCGTCACCTCGGCGGCGACTCGCTGCAGCGCTGGTTGGTCGACCAGGGGTGGCAGGTCGGCCGGCAGGCCAGCCAGAAGGGGTACCGGGTGCTGCGGGTCACCCGGTAATTCGATGTCGCCCGGGTGGTCGACTCGGGCAGGATTCGCACGTGGGATACGTGGACGTGGCAGCGGTCGGGCACGTCCTGCCCGACGGCCGGGAGCTCTTCCGGGACGTGTCGTTCCGGGTGGGTGAGGGGGCCAAGGTGGCCCTGGTCGGGCCGAACGGCGCGGGCAAGACGACGCTGCTGAGAATGGTCGCCGGTGACCTGCCGGTGCCCACCGGCAGCATCTCCCGGGCCGGCGGGCTGGGCGTGATGCGCCAGTTCATCGGCATGATCGGTGACGACACCACCCTCGCCGACCTGGCCCTCTCCCTCACCCCACCCGCCCTGCGTGCCGCCGGCCGGCGACTCGCCGACACCGAGGCCGCGATGCGGGCGGCCGAGGCGCGCGGCCCGCACAGCACCGCCGCCGGCAAGGCCCAACTGGCGTACGCCGACGCGTTGGCCGCCTGGGGCGAGACCGGCGGGTACGACGCCGAGGTGCTCTTCGACACCGTGGCCACCATCGTGCTCGGCCAGGGTTGGGACGCGGTCGGGCACCGACCGGTCCGGACCCTCTCCGGTGGCCAGCAGAAGCGCTTCGCGCTGGAGTTGCTGCTGCGCGGCGACGACGAGGTGCTCCTGCTCGACGAGCCGGACAACTTCCTCGACGTGCCCGGCAAACGCTGGCTGGAGGGACGGCTGCGGGAGTCGCCGAAGTCGGTGCTCTACGTCTCGCACGACCGGGAACTGCTGGCGCAGACCGCCGACCGGGTGGTCACCGTCGAGGGTGGCAGCGCCTGGGTGCACCCGGGCGGCTTCGCCGACTGGCACGCCGCCCGGGTGAACCGGCACGCCCGCCTCGACGAGCTGCGCCGACGTTGGGACGAGGAACACCAGAAGCTGCGTGAGCTGATGCTGATGTACAAGCAGAAGGCGGCGTACAACGACGGGTTGGCCTCCCGGTACCAGGCCGCCCAGACCAGGTTGCGCAAGTTCGAGGAGGCCGGGCCGCCGCCCGTACCGCCGAAGGAGCAGGACATCCGGATGCGGCTGACCGGCGGGCGGACCGGCAAGCGGGCGGTGATCTGCGAGCAGCTGGAGCTGGACGGCCTGACCTACCCCTTCGACCTGGAGCTCTGGTACGGCGACCGGGTCGCGGTGCTCGGGGCCAACGGCACCGGCAAGTCGCACTTCCTGCGGCTGCTGGCCCGCGGCGGCACCGACCCGGACCCGGCCAACGGGCCGGTCGACGGCGCGGCGGCGCTCGCCCCGGTGGCCCACGACGGGGTGGCCCGGCTCGGCGCGCGGGTCCGTCCCGGGCACTTCTCGCAGACCCACGACCGGCCGGAGCTGATGGACCGGACGCTTGTCGAGATCCTCTGGCGGGGCGACGAGCACCGGTCCGGGATGGACCGGCACACCGCGATGGCGGCGCTCAGCCGATACGAGCTGGCCGGCCAGGGCGACCAGCGCTTCGGCACCCTCTCC
The DNA here is from genome assembly GCF_049179195.1 of Micromonospora sp. WMMA1923. Lineage (NCBI taxonomy): Bacteria > Bacillati > Actinomycetota > Actinomycetes > Micromonosporales > Micromonosporaceae > Micromonospora > Micromonospora sp. WMMA1923. The sequence continues at coordinate 4,903,520 of NZ_JBMHLZ010000001.1, read as the reverse complement.
GGTGGTCAGCAGGCCCGGTTCCTGGTGCTGCTGCTGGAGCTCTCCGGGGCGACCCTGCTGCTGCTCGACGAGCCGACCGACAACCTCGACCTGGCCTCCGCCGAGGCGCTCGAAGCCGGGCTGACCGCCTTCGACGGCACGGTGGTCGCGGTCACCCACGACCGGTGGTTCACCCGCACCTTCGACCGCTTCCTGCTCTTCGGCGACGACAACGAGGTGGTCGAAACCCCCACCCCCACCTGGTGAGCTGAAAGGAAGGGCCCCCTGTTATCGCAAAACGTTGTACAGGGGCCCCTTCCTAACACCTCGCATAGGGTGGTGCGGTGACTGAGATGGCATATCGCAGGCTGGGCGACTCCGGGCTCGTGGTGTCCGTGGTGGGCATCGGCTGCAACAACTTCGGCCGCAAGCTGGACCTCGACGGCACCCGGGCGGTGGTCGACGCCGCGATCGACGCGGGGATCAACCTCTTCGACACCGCGGACATCTACGGCGAGCCGCAGGGCGCCTCCGAGGAGGTGCTGGGCCAGGCGCTCAAGGGCCGCCGGGACGACGTGGTGCTGGCCACCAAGTTCGGCATGGACATGCACGGCATGAACGGCCCGGACTTCGACGCCCGGGGCGCCCGCCGGTACGTCGCCCGCGCGGTGGAGGCGTCGCTGCGCCGCCTCGGCACCGACCACATCGACCTGTACCAGATGCACCAGCCCGATCCGGGTACGCCGATCGAGGAGACCCTGGCGGCGCTGGACGACCTGGTCCGCGCCGGCAAGGTCCGCTACCTGGGCAACTCCAACTTCACCGGCTGGCAGATCGCCGATGCCGACTGGACCGCCCGCACCGGCGGCATGACCCCGTTCATCAGCGCCCAGAACCACTACAGCCTGCTGGAGCGTGGCGTCGAGGCGGAGGTGGTGCCGGCCTGCGAGCGGTTCGGCCTCGGGCTGCTGCCGTTCTTCCCGCTCGCCGACGGGCTGCTCACCGGCAAGTACCGGCGTGGCTCGGCGCCCCCGGAGGGCACCCGGCTGGCCGGCGGCGGCCGGTACGCCGAGCGCCTCGCCGCCGCCGACTGGGACACCATCGAGGCGATCGAGGCGTACGCGGCCGAGCGGGGACTCTTGATGCTCCAGGTGGCCATCGGCGGACTGGCCGCCCAGCCGGCGGTGACCTCGGTGATCGCCGGGGCAACCACCGCCGACCAGGTACGCGCCAACGCCGAGGCCGGGGCCTGGCGGCCGGACGCCGCCGACCTGGCCGCCCTGCGCGCCCTACTCTGACCGGGTACGGCGTTGACCGGGTACGGCGTTGACCGGTTACGGCGGCATCGGGACGGTGCTGTCCTATTCGGCGGTGTCCGGGTGGGTGGCGTGTGGGCTTGTGCGCTCACCGGTGCCGGTGCCGGTGCCGGTGGAGGTAGCGGTAGCGGTAGCGGTGGTGCCGGGGGTGGCACCGGGGGTGGTGGCTGCGCGGTCGGTGGTGCGGGTGTCGGTGTCGGTGGTGGCTGCGGTGTCAGTGGTGGCCGGGGTGTGACCACGGCGGCGGGCGGTCAGCAGGATGCCGGCCACGGCCAGGACGACGAGCACGATCACGGCCAGTCCCACGGTCCGGAGCAGGCCACTTCCGTTCTCCACCGCGGCCTGCCGGCTGTCGACGGCGGGTGCCGGGGGCGGACTGGCCGCCGGGCGGGCCTCGACCTCGGCGGTCGCGCTACCGGGGTTGGCGGCCGGCCCGGTGACTGTCACCTGCCAACGGCCGGGAGTAAGCACCGGGCCGGTGGTGTAGAAGCCCTGGCCCTCGCCGGAGGGCTCGATCTGCAGTGGACCGAGCGAACGTCCGCCCTCGCCCGTGGCGGTCACCACCAGCCGGACCATATGGTCCAATGGCCGGTCGTCGTCGGCGTAGCGGGCCTGGACGGTGATCCCGGTCGCCCCGTCCCCGGCCACCACCAGCTTCAGCTCCCCGTCGACCCCGTCGACCAGCAGCATCCCGGTCCGAGTGGCCACCGTCCCTGATTCAGGGGCCAGGATCGTGGATTGAGTGGTCGCTGTTCCTGATCCAGAGGCCAACATCCCCGATTGAGTGGCCACCGATTCCAGGGCTGAAGATCGAGGGGGCACTCTCCCTGATTCAGGCGCTAGTGTCGTGGATTCGGCGGCCAGCATCGTGGATGTGGTGACCAGCGGCGCGGGGGTGGCGGTCAGAGCCGCCAGGCAGAGGCCGGCGAGGACGGTGGCGGAACCCCAGCGGGTACGCATGATGTCGCTCCTCAGGTGAAACGAGCTGGTCAGGGCGGGGCGGGCGGGAAGAAGGGTCCGGGGGAAACGAGCGGGGTGCCCGCCCACCGCCGGTTGGCAGTGGACGGGCACCCCGGGGTCGGTCAGAGCTTGCCGTCGGGGGCGATCCGGGTCGGATCCTCCCCGAGGCGGCCAGCGCCGTCGACCTTGTTGCCGTCGTTCGCCTTGACTCCGGCCTTGCTGGCCGTGCCACCGAGCCGGACGATCATGGCGTCGGCGTCCCGGACCAGGGCTTCCCGAACCTCGGCGTCGGTCACCAGGGCGGTGTCGGCAGCGAGGGCACGGAACGCGGTCAACTGCTGGACCGCCCGCTTGTCGTTGCCGGCAGCCTCCGAGGTCCGGACCGCCGTCAGCTTGTTGGTCAGCTGGCGGTGGGCCTTGTTGGAGAGCCGCCCGGTCGCCTTGAACCGGTCGATCAGGTTCTGCATGTCGCGGAACGAGGTGGTGACGAAGAACCGTACCGTCGAGGTGGTCTTGTTGCCCGCCTTGTCGGTAGCGGTCACGGTCAGCTCGTGCATGCCGAGGGTGAGCTCGTACATGGCCTGGAGCGTCCCGCTGGCGTACGTCCTGCCGTCCAGCACGCCGGTGACGGTCTTGATGCCGGAGGTCGAGTCGACCGCCTGCCAGGAGATCCGTACGTCCTGGCTGTCACCGTAGAGCTGACCGTCGGCGATGCCGGAGACCAGCAGCGTCGGCTTGGTGCCGTCGATCTTGACGATCGCCGACTTCAGCGCCTCCACGTTGCCGGCGTTGTCGGTGGCCCGGTAGAGCAGCTCGTGCTGCCCGTCCCCGCTGATCTGGACCGCCTCGGTGTACGGCGTCCAGTCCCCACCGTCCAGCGACCACTCCAGCAGCTTGACCCCGGAACCGGCGTCGGTCGAGCTGAGCACCACCGGGACCGTACCGTCGTGCCAGCCCTCGTCGTTCGCGTTGGCGAACTGCGCGGAGCTGACCGGCGCGGTGGCGTCGATCTTGACCGTGACCGTCTTCGTCTCCTCGACGTTGCCGGCCTCGTCGGTCGAGCGGAACCGCAGCTCGTGCTCACCGTCCCCGGTGATCTCCACCGGCTCGGTGTACGCGGTCCACTCGGTGGCCCCGTCGAGCTGGTACTCGGTGCGCTCGACGCCGGAGTCGGCGTCGGTGGCGGTCAGGGTGACCGTCACCGGGCCGGTGTACCAGCCCTCGACCGGGGTGCCGGACACCTCGGCCGTCGTCACCGGCGCGGTGTCGTCGACCTGTCCGGTGGTGACCCGGAAGTAGTCGAACGACGCCGTCTTCGAGGCGGTCTGGTTGGCCCCGAGGGTGAACAGACCCACCTTCGGGGTGGCCCCCACGGCGGTGCTGGTCAGCGTCCCGAGCGTGGTCCACTCCTGGCCGTCGGCCGAGTAGGCGGCGGTGTAGCTGTTGCCGCTACGGGCCAGCCGCAGGTGCCAGACCGCCTGGGGCAGGTTGGCGGCCTCCGGTTGCGGACTCTGCACCGCCCCGCCGACCTCGCTGCGGAACTCGATCCGGCGGGAGACTGCCTGCCCGGCGGTGTTGTCCGCGATGAAGTCGAACTTGAGGTAGTTGTCGTCGTCCGCGTAGACCAGCAGACCGGCCTGCTGGTACTGCTCGTTCAGCAGGCTGCCGTCGACCTTCGTCTCCAGCGTCCAGTCGCCCGCCGGCGCGTTCTGCAGGATGAAGTTCGTCGGTCCGGTGTTGCCGGTGCCGTAGATGTCACCGTTGGGCACGTCGATGCGCAGCGCGCCGTCGGTCACCCGGTAGGCGGCGGCGTCCTCGCGGACGATCGCGTTCCACCGGCACTTGTCCAGGCTGTTCCCGGTGAACTCGTCCGACGGGGTCACCGGCTCGGCCGGAGCGTCGGGCGTGACCTGGAACCAGTCGAAGACCGCGTCCACCACCGGCGCGGTGGTGCCGCCGTTGAGGGCGAAGACGCCGATCCGGGGGTTGGTGATGCCGGCCAGCGCGGCCGAGCGGCCGACCGGGGTGAAGGTCTGCCCGTCGGCGGAGTACGCCGCGGTCAGGTTCGTCCCGTCGCTGATCATGCGCAGGTAGACGGTGTCACCGGCGGACCAGGCGGTCGCGTCGGCACCCTCGTTGCGCGGCGTCGCGGCGGTCTCCCGGATGAACTCCACCTTGCGGTTGCCGCCGTACAGCAGGTCAACCTTGGCGTAGTTGTCGTCGTCGCCGTAGACGATCAGGCCGGCCTGCTGGTAGTCGGCCGTGGTCGGGACGGTGACCTTCGTGGTGGCCTGCCAGGCCCCGCTGGGTGCGGGCTGGAGCACCAGGTTGGTCGCGTCGTTGCGGGTGCCGTACAGGTCACCGACGGCGGTGGGCAGCCGCAGCGCGCCCCCGGAGACGGAGTAGAGCTGGTTCTCCCGGACCACCGTCCAGCGGTCCTTGTCCAGGTCGTTGCCGAGGAAGTCGTCCGAGCGGGCACCGAAGCAGGAGGTGTTCGGCGCCTCCACCTTGACCTGGACGGTCGCGTACGCCTTCGCGCCCCGGTTGTCGGTGACCGTCAGGGTGGCGGTGAACGTGCCCGGCACGGTGTAGGTGTGGGTGGCGTTCAGCGTGTCCGCCGTACCGCCGTCACCGAAGTCCCAGGCGTACGTGAACGGGGTGTCGTCCTCGGTGTCGGTGGCCGTACCGGTGAAGGAGACCTCGACCGGCGCGGTGCCGGTGAGCGGGGTGGCCGTGGCGGTCACCGTCGGCGGCGCGTTGTCGGTGACGCCCTTGCCGACGAAGTCCATCCAGTTGACGTTGAACAGGCTGTTGGCACCCCCGGCGGGGTCCCGGGCCACGAAGAACAACGACCCGCCCGTGTCGGCGTCCGTCGGCACCTCCGCGGTGACATTGGTGTACGTCTGCCAGGCACCCGTGGTCGGCACGGTGGCCGTGGTGATCAGCGGACCGTCGGCGGCTCCGGCGCGTACCTCGATCCGACCGCCGGCGCCCTGTGCGGCCACCCGGAACCGGATCTGCTCGATGCCGGTCAGGTCGGCCGGGTCGACCGACCACCAGTCGCCGTCCTCGATGAAGCCGATGTTCTGCCCGCCGCCGGCGCTGTCGGAACCGGCCTCCCGGACCACGCCCGGGTCGCCGCCGCCGGTGGCACCGGCCACCCGGCCGGTGGCGCTGTAGTACTCGGCCTGCTTCTGCTTGGGCTGCAGGATCTCCAGGGCCCGACCGGTGAGCGGGGCGGAACCGCCGGTGCCGCCGGCGTCGGTGTAGGTCGCCTCCAGCACGGTGAAGACGTTGGCCTCGGCGCCGTGCCCGTCGGCGAGTTGGGTCTGCACCGTGCCGGTGCAGCCGGTGAGCTGGTCCAGCGGGTGGGCGTGCTCGTCGTGGCCGAGCAGCACCTGCAGGTTGACCTTCGCGCAGTCGATCTCCCCGTCCTCGGGGTCGGTCACCTTGATCGTGTACTTGACCTGGTCGCCCCAGTTGAAGAACCCGCCGTCCGGCGGGAACTCGATGGTGACGGTGGGCGCGGTGTTGCCGACGGTGACCGGCACGTTCGCTACCGCGGTACGCCCCGCCGGGTTGGTGACGGTGAGCTGCGCGGTGTAGTTGCCGGCCTCGGCGTAGGTGTGGGTCGGGTTGGCCTCGGTCGAGGTCTGCCCGTCACCGAACGCCCAGGCGTAGGTGAGCGTGCCGCCGTCGGGGTCCCGGGAACCCGCACTGGAGAACGTGACGGTCAGCGGGGCCGCCCCGGAGGTCGGATCGGCGGTGGCCGACGCGATCGGGGCCCGGTCACCGGCGACGTAGTCGATCCGGTAGACACCCGAGTTGTCGTTGTTGCCGCCGAAGCCGCTGCCCCACTCGATGAGGTAGAGCGCCCCGTCCGGGCCGAACTCGAAGTCCATCGGCCGGATGAAGGTCATCCCGACCAGCAACTGGTTGATGTCGATCAGGGACTTGCCGTCCTTGGCGACCTGGAAGGTGTACATCTTCGACTGGTTCCACTCGCCGAAGATGGCCTTGCTGTCGAAGTACGCAGGCCACTTGGTCGGCGAGGGGTTGTCGGCGTCGTACCGGTAGACCGGGCCGCCCATCGGCGCGCCGCCGCCACCGATCTCCGGGAAGCGCGGGTCCCCGCCGTAGCCGTAGTCGACGGTGGCCGCGATGGCCGGCGGCAGGTCGGTCAGGCCGGTGTTGTTGGGGGAGTTGTTCACCGGCGCGGCGCAGTCGAACTTGGCGCCGCTGGGGCCGGAGGGGAACTGGTAGTCGTTGTAGGCCTGGTTGTTGCCGTGGCAGTACGGCCAGCCGAAGTTGCCGGGCCGGTCGACGATGTTCCACTCCACCAGCCCGGCCGGGCCCCGGTTCGGGTTGGCCGAGCCGGCGTCCGGGCCGTAGTCACCGACGTAGAGCACGTCGGTGGCCGGGTCGATGCCGATCCGGAACGGGTTCCGGAAGCCCATCGCGTAGATCTCGGGGCGGGTCTTCTCGGTGCCCGGTGGGAAGAGGTTGCCCTCCGGGACGGTGTACGTCCCGTCGTCCTCCGGGTGGATCCGGAGCACCTTGCCGCGCAGGTCGTTGGTGTTGCCGGAGGTACGCTGCGCGTCGTAGTCCTGGCGTCCCGGCCGCTCGTCGATCGGGGTGTACGCGCTGGACTCGAAGGGGTTGGTGTTGTCCCCGGTGGCCAGGTACAGGTTGCCGGCCGAGTCGAAGACCATGCTTCCGCCCGCGTGGCAGCAGGTGTTGCGTTGGGTGTCGACCTGCAGCACGATCTTCTCGCTGGCCGGGTCGATGGTGTCACCGGTGACGGTGAACCGGGAGATGTAGTTGCGCGGCCCGCCGCCGGCGGGCGCGTAGTAGAGGAAGACCCAGCCGTTGGTGGCGAAGTCCGGGTCGAGCCGGATGCCGATCAGGCCGTCCTCGTTGCCGGTGAAGACGCTCAGGGTGAGCGCGGTGACCGTGTTGCCGGTGTCCGGCTTGACGATCTGCACCCGGCCGTCGCGCTCGATGTAGAAGACCCGGCCGTCCGGCGCGATGTCCAGTTCCATCGGGTTGCTGGTGTTGCTGTCCAGCGTGACCTTCTCGAAGCTGGAGGTCTTCGAGGCGGCGCAGTCGGAGTCGACCACCCCGGCCGCGGTCTGGATGCCCCCGAGCAGGTGGCGGAGGAACTCCGGCTCGGCGAACGACTCGTTGGTGTGGCCGCCACCGGTGTACCAGGACCGCCCGCCGTCGTACTCCTGGCACCAGGCGATCGGGTGGTCGGCGCCCATCGCGCCGGCGCCCGGGTTGTAGCTGGTCTCGTCCAGGCTGGACAGCACGTGCACGTCACCGCGCGGGTTGGTGCGGAAGTTGTACCACTCGTCGTAGCGGGACCAGCGCTCCGGCAGGTGCGCGGTGGAGTCGTGTGCGTGGTCCTCGACCTTGATGGTGGCCGTCTGGTTGGCCGGGTGGCCGGAGAAGTAGGCGCCGACGAGGTCGCCGTACCACTCCCAGCTGTACTCGGTGTCCGACGCCGCGTGCACGCCGGCGTATCCGCCGCCGCCCTGGATGTACCGCTCGAACGCGGCCTGCTGCCCGGCGTCGAGCACGTCACCGGTGGTGGATAGCCAGATGACCGCCTTGTACCTGGCGAGGTTCTCGTCGGTGAAGGCGGCGCCGTCCTCGGTGGTGTCGACGGTGAAACCGTTGTCCGCGCCGAGCTGCTGGATGGCCGCGATGCCGGCCGGGATGGAGCCGTGCCGGAACCCGGCGGTCTTGGAGAAGACCAGCACCGAGTACGGCTCGGCAGCCTGGGTTGCGGGCGCGGCCAGGACCGGGGCCGCCTTCGCGGCGGTGAGTGCGGTGGTGGGCGCGGCCTGGGCCGGCGCGCCGATGAGCGTGGTGGTGAGGGTGAGGGTGAGCAGAGCCGCGGGGAGGGGGCCCCGCGACGATCTGATACGGCGGAATAGGGACACAAGGTCTCCTCTGTCCGGGCTGGACGACGGGTGTCGGAGCGGACCGCCGAAGACCGCTCCGAGCTGACCCGACAGTGCTGACCAGGGGGCGCCGACCCACCGGACCGCGATTCTGTCGAATCGATGAACAAATTAGTTCCGATCTCTCCATGTCCGGCAAGGTGCAGCCCGGTAACGGTTGCGTAACGCTACGCCGCAATAGCCGCGAGTGCCTCCAAAGCAGACGAGCGGCCGGGTCGACGGGCGGTGCCCGCCCCCGTGGCGCTGATGGGGGCGGGCACCGGTGAAGCCGTCCGGTCCGGTCAGGAGGTGAGTCGGAAGTAGTCGAAGGCGGCCGTCTTCGGCGCGGTCTGGTTGCCGCCCAGGGTGAACAGCCCCACCTTCGGGGCGGTTCCGACGGCGGTGCTGGTCAACGTGCCCAGGGTCGTCCAGCTCGTGCCGTCGGCCGAGTAAACGGCGGTGTAGCTGGTGCCGCTGCGCGACAGCCGCAGGTGCCAGACCCCCTGGGTCAGCCCGGTCGCCTGGGGTTGGGTGCTCTGCACCACCCCGCCGACCTCGCTACGGAACTCGATCCGGCGGGAAACCGCCTGACCTGCGGCGTTGTCCGTGACGTAGTTCAACTTCAGGTAGTTGTCGTCGTCGGCGTAGACCAACAGGCCGCCCTGCTGGTACTGCTCGTTGAAGGTGCTGCCGTCGACCCGGGTCTGCACCGTCCAGTTGCCGGTGGAGGCGTTCTGCAGGATGAAGTTCGTCGGCCCGGTGTTGCCGGTGCCGTAGATGTCACCGGTGGGTACGTCGATACGCAACGACCCGTCGGTCATCCGGTAGCGGGCGGTGTCCTCCCGGACCACCGCGTTCCACCGGCACTTCTCCAGGCTGCTGCCGGTGAACTCGTCCGACGGCACCGTGCCGGTCGAGGTGTCCGGGGTGATCCGGAACCAGTCGAAGTCGGCGTTGACCACCGGTGCCGTGGTGCCGCCGTTGAGCGCGAACAGCCCGATCCGGGGGTTGCTGATCCCGGCCAACGCGGCAGACCGGCCGACGGTGGTGAAGGTCTGCCCGTCGGCCGAGTACGCCGCGGTCAGGTTCGTCCCGTCGCTGGTCAGGCGCAGATGGACGGTGTCACCGGTAGGTGCCGCGGTGCTGTCGGTCGACTCGTTGCGGGGCGTACCGCCGCTCTCCCGGATGAACTCCACCCGCCGGCTGCCGCCGTACACCAGGTCCAGCTTGGCGTAGTTGTCGTCGTTGCCGTACACCAGCAGGCCGGCCTGCTGGTAGTCGGCGCGGGCCGCCAGGGTGAGGCGGGTGGTGGCCTGCCAGGCCCCGCTGGGTGCGGGCTGGAGCACCAGGTTGGTCGCGTCGTTGCGGGCGCCGTAGAGGTCACCCGCGCTGGTCGGCAGGCGCAACACGCCTCCGGTGACCGAGGTCGAGGACGGGTTCTCCCGCACCCCACCGGACCACCGTTGCCGGTCCAGCGACGTGCCGGTGAACTCGTCGGAGCGCAGCGCCTGGCAGGACGGGGTGCCCGTGCCGTCCACCCGGATCTGCACGCTCGCCTGGCCCCGCGCACCCCGGCTGTCGGTGACCGTCAGGGTGGCGGTGTAGGTGCCCGGCGTGGTGTAGGTCCGGCTGGCGTTGAGGGTGCTGGCGGTACCACCGTCACCGAAGCTCCAGGCGTACGTCAACGGGGTGTCGCCGTCGGGGTCGGTCGCCGTACCCGTGAAGGCCACGGTCAGCGGGGCGGTCCCGCTGGTCGGGGTGGCCGAGGCGGTCACCGTCGGTGGCGAGTTGCCGCTGATCCCCGGACCGACGAAGTCCACCCAGTTGACGTTGAACAGGCTGCCGGTGCCCCGGTTCGGGTCCCGGGCGACGAAGAAGAGGCTGCCCTGGGCCGCCGCGCCGTTCGGGATCTGCGCGGTGACGTCGGTGTACGTCTGCCAGGCCCCGGTCGCCGGCACGGTGGCCGAGGTGAGCAGTGGGCCGTCGGCGGCTCCGGCGCGTACCTCGATCCGGCCACCGGAGGAGGCCGAGGCGGCCCGCAGGCGTACCGAGGTGATGCCGGTCAGGCTGGCCGGGCTGACCGACCACCAGTCGCCGTCCTCGATGAAGCCGATGTTCTGCCCGCCGCCGGCGCTGTCGGAACCGGCCTCCCGGACCACGCCCGGGTCGCCGCCGCCGGTGGCACCGGCCACCCGGCCGGTGGCGCTGTGGTACTCGGCCTGCTTCCGCTTGGGCTGCAGGATCTCCAGGGCCCGACCGGTCTGCGGTTCCGCACCGTTCGACCCGCCCCGGTCGGTGTAGGTCGCCTCCAGCACGGTGAAGACGTTGGCCTCGGCGCCGTGCCCGTCGGCGAGCTGGGTCTGCACCGTGCCGGTGCAGCCGGTGCGCTGCTCCAGCGGGTGGGCGTGCTCGTCGTGGCCGAGCAGCACCTGCAGGTTGACCCGGGAACAGTCGATCGTGCCGTCCTCGGGGTCGGTCACCTTGATGGTGTACGCGACCTGGTCGCCCCAGTCGTAGAAGCCGCCGTCCGGCGGGAACTCGATGGTGACGGTGGGCGCGGTGTTGCCGACGGTGATCGGCACGTTCGCCACCGCCGTACGCCCCGCCGGGTTGGTCACCCGCAGCTGCGCGGTGTAACTGCCGGACCGGGTGTACGTGTGGGTCGGATTGGCCTGGCTGGAGGTGCCGCCGTCGCCGAAGGTCCAGGCGTAGCTGAGCGTGCCGCCGTCGGGGTCCCGGGAGCCGGCGCTGGAGAAGGTGACGCTGAGGGGAGGTGCGCCGGAGGTCGGGGTGGCGGCGGCCACCGCGATCGGGGCGCGGGCCCCGGCGGTGTAGTCGATCCGGTAGACACCCGAGTTGTCGTTGTTGCCGCCGAAGCCGCTGCCCCACTCGATGAGGTAGAGCGCCCCGTCCGGGCCGAACTCGAAGTCCATCGGCCGGACGAAACTCATCTGGTCGAGGATCCGGTTGATATCCACCAGGGACTTGCCGTCCTTGGCGACCTGGAAGGTGTACATCCGCGACTGGTTCCACTCACCGAACATCGCCTTGCCGTCGAAGTACGCCGGCCACTGCCGACGCGACGACAGGTTCGGGTCGTACCGGTAGACCGGGCCGGCCATCGGCGCGCCGCCGCCGCCGATCTCCGGGAAGCGGGCGTCACCGCCGTAGCCGTAGTCCACAGTCGCCGGGATCGCCGCCGGCAGGTTGGTCAGGCCGGTGTTGTTGGGGGAGTTGTTCACCGGCGCGGCACAGTTGAACTTCGCGCCGCTCGGGCCGGAGGGGAACTGGTAGTCGTTGTATGCCTGGTTGTTGCCGTGGCAGTACGGCCAGCCGAAGTTACCCGGCCGGTCGACGATGTTCCACTCCACCAGCCCCGCCGGACCCCGGTTCGGGTTGGCGGTGGCGGCGTCCGGGCCGTAGTCGGCGACGTACAGGACGTTGGTCTTGCGGTCGATGCCGATCCGGAACGGGTTGCGCAGGCCCATCGCGTAGATCTCCGGCCGGGTCCGGGCGGTGCCCGGGGCGAAGAGGTTGCCGCTCGGGACGGTGTACGTGCCGTCGGCCTGCGGCCGGATCCGGAGCACCTTGCCGCGCAGGTCGTTGGTGTTGCCGGCGGTACGCTGCGCGTCGTAGTCGGCCCGCCCGCTGCGCTCGTCCAGCGGGCTGAACCCGCCGGAGTCGAACGGGTTGGTGTTGTCCCCGGTGGCCAGGTACAGGTTGCCGGCCGAGTCGAAGGTCATGCTCCCGCCCATGTGGCAACAGGTGTTGCGCTGGGTGGGGATCTGCAGGACGACCTTCTCGCTGGCCGGGTCGATGGTGTCACCGTTGGCGGTGAACCGGGACAGGTGGTTACGGGACCCGCCGGCGCTCGGCGCGTAGTAGAGCCAGACCCAGCGGTTGCTGGCGAAGTTGGGGTCGAGCCGGATGCCGAGCAGACCGTCCTCGTTGCCGCCGAAGACGCTCAACCGCAGGGCGGTGACCGTCCGGTTGGTGTCCGGCTGGATGATCTGCACCCGTCCGTCGCGCTCGATGTAGAAGACCCGGCCGTCCGGGGCGATGTCCAGCTCCATCGGGTTGCTGGTGTTGCTGTCCAGCGTCACCTTCTCGAAGTTGGCCGCCCGACCGGCACCGCAGTCGGCGTGCACCGCCCCGGCGGCGGTCTGGATGCCACCGAGCAGGTGCTGCAGGAACTCCGCGTTGGTGAAGGAGTCCTGGGTGTGCCCGCCGCCGGTGTACCAGGACCGGCCGCCGTCGAAGCTCTGGCACCAGGCGATCGGGTGGTCCGCGCCCATCGCACCGGCACCGGGGCTGTAGCTGCGCTCGTCGAGCGAGGCCAGCACCTGCACGCCCCGGGCCCGGGGGTTGGTGCGGAAGTTGTACCACTCGTCGTACCGGGACCACCGGTCCGGCAGGTGCCGGGTGGACTCGTGCTGGTGGTCCTCGACCTTCACGGTGGCGGTCTGGTTGGCCGGGTGGCTGTTGAAGTACGCGCCGACCAGTTGGCCGTACCAGGCCCAGTCGTACTCGGTGTCGCTGGCGGCGTGCACGCCGGCGTAGCCGCCACCGGCCCGGATGTAGCGCTCGAAGGCCGCCTGCTGGGTGGCGTTCAGCACGTCACCGGTGGTCGACAGCCAGATGACCGCCTTGAACCGGGCCAGGTTGGCGTCGGTGAAGGCGGCGGCGTCCTCGGTGCTGGTGACGGTGAAGTTGTTCGCCGCGCCGAGCCGTTGGATCGCACTGATCCCGGCCGGGATCGAGTCGTGCCGGAAACCGGCGGTCTTGGAGAAGACCAGCACGGCGTACGGGTCCGCCGCGGCAGCCACCGCCGGCTCGGCCTTCGTGCTGGCGGCTGTCGTGCTGCCGGCTGTCGTGGTGCCGGTCATCGTGCTGCTGGCCTGGACGGTGCTGGCCTCGGCGGCGGTGTTCGCCTGGGCCGGGGCACCGCCCAGGGTGAGGGTGAGGACGAGCAGCGCCACCGGCAGGGGGCTGAGCGCTGCTCGTCCACGACGAGATCGGGACACGGAGTTCTCCTCTGTCCGTACGGGACGGGCTGGAGTGGTGGATGGGTCACTCCGAGTCGATCCGAGTGCTCGTTCCGGGCGGGCGAGGGTACGCGGCGGCGCGAAGCCGAATCGATTCACCTCAATTTGCGTTCGTCGATCAATTTCCAGCAAGGTTCCTGGTTGTTACGTTTCGATAACAACTGTGCCTGAAATTGGTGCAAGTCAATGCAGATCGCCATCTTTGTCATTTCAGGCGGCGGTCCGGACCTGGCCGACCGCCCTCAGTGGAGGCCGCTGGCGCTGCGGAGTGGCGGCGGCTTTCGCTGCGGGGGTGGCGGCGGCTTTCACTGTGGGTCGGAGCCGGCGGAGCGGCAGGGTGGGGGTTGGCGGAGCGGCGGAAACGACGTACGGTGACACCCGACGAACCCACGGGAGCCCGGTGTACCGGGCTGAGAGGGGGGCTGCAGCCCCCGACCGTCGAACCTGATCCGGGTAATGCCGGCGCAGGGAGGAGTGTTGCCGTGCCGTCCCTGGGACGACTGCATCTGATCACCGACACCCGCCCCGGGCGGCACCCGCTGGCCGTGCTGCGCGCCGCGCTCGGCGTCGCCGGCAGCGACCTCGTCGTGCAGGTCCGGGTGACCGACGAGGCCACCGACCGCGAGGCGTACGACCTGGCTGGACGGGTGCTCGCGCTCTGCGCGCCGTACCGGGCGACCTGCCTGGTCAACGACCGGCTGCACGTGGCGCTGGCGATCGGCGCGGCCGGGGGGCACGTCGGCGCCCACGACCTGCCCGTCGACGCGGCCCGTCGGGTACTCGGCCCGCAGGCGGTGCTCGGGGCCACCGCCCGGGAACCGGTCACCGCCCGCAGCGCCGTCGCCGCCGGGGCCAGCTACCTGGGGGTCGGCCCCTGCCACCACACCTCCACCAAGGACGGGCTGCCCGACCCGATCGGCCCGACCGGCGTACGGGCCGTGGTCGCGGCGGTCGACGTACCGGTGATCGCGATCGGCGGGGTGACCGTGGCCCGGGTGCCGGCGCTGCGGGCCGCCGGGGCGTACGGGGTGGCGGTGGTGGGGGAGCTCTCCGCCGCCGCCGATCCGGCCCGCGTCACGGCTGAACTGCTCCGGGGCCTGTCGTGAGTCGCGCTGCCGGGCCCGTCGTGCTGCCCGTCGTGCTGCGGGGCGTGGTGCGGGGCGTGGTGCGGGGGCCGTCGTGTTAGGAAGGGGCCCTTTTACAACAGAAAGCGATAACAGGGGGCCCTTCCTTGCACCCGAGGAGGTGGTGGTGGTGGGGGGTGGGGTGATCGGGCTGGCGGTGGCGTGGCGGTGTGCGCAGCGCGGGGTGCGGGTCAGGCTGCACGATCCGGCGCCCGGGTCGGGGGCCTCGCACGTCGCGGCCGGGATGCTCTCCCCGGTCGTCGAGGCGCACTTCGGCGAGGACGAGCTGACCGGGCTGCTGGCCGACTCGGCCCGCCGCTGGCCGGCATTCGCCGCCGAGCTGACCGGGGCCACCGGCGTCGACCTGGGCTACCGCACCGACGGCACCCTCGTGGTCGGGCTGACCGGCGACGACCTGGCCGAGGCGCGACGACTCTGGTCGTACCAGGAGGGGTTGGGGTTACCGATCACGCCGCTGCGCCCCTCGGAGTTGCGCCGACGCGAATCCGCGCTGAGCCTGCGGGTCCGCGGTGGGGCGTTCGCCGCCACCGACCACCAGGTCGACCCGCGTCGGCTGGTCGCCGCGCTGCGCACCGCCGCCGAGCGGGCCGGGGTCGAGATCGTCGACAGCGGGGTCACCGCGCTGTCCCGGCGGCCCGGTCGGGTGACCGTGGTGGCGGCCGGCACCGGCGCGGCGGCGTTGACCGGGCTGCCGGTCCGCCCGGTGAAGGGACAGATCCTCCGGCTCCGCGCGCCCGACGGCGCTCCGCCGGGCTTCCGGCACGTCATCCGGGGGTACGCCGACGGCGAGCCGGTCTACCTGGTGCCCCGCGCCGACGGGGAGGTGGTGGTCGGCGCCACCGTCGAGGAGCGCTCCGACACCGCCGTCTCCGCCGGCGCGGTGCTGCGGTTGCTGCGCGCCGCCGTCGACCTGGTCCCCGAGCTCGCCGAGTACGACCTGGTGGAGACGGTCGCCGGGTTGCGCCCCGGCACGCCTGACAACGCCCCGGTACTCGGCCCGTTGCCCGGTCGGCCGGACGTGGTCGCCGCCACCGGGCATCACCGGCACGGCATCGTGCTCACCCCGGTCACCGCCGACCTGATCGCCGACCTGGTGACCACCGGGGTCGCCGACCCGCTGCTCGCCCCGTTCCGCGCCGACCGCTTCACCGTACCCGTCGGGTCGATGGCACCTGCCTCGTCGTCGGTCCCGGCCGAGCTGCTCCGGGGCCTGTCGTGTTAGGAAGGGGCCCTTTTACCTCAGAAAGCGATAAAAGGGGGCCCTTCCTTGCACCGGCGGGGGTGTCGGTGCGGGCTGGGTCGGTGGCGGCTGTCGCGGTCGGTGACGCCCGATCGATCGAGGAGGAGAGATGGACGTGACGGTGAACGGTGCGGCCCGGACGGTCGACGTCGGCCTGAGCGTGGCCGATCTGGTCCGGGAGGTCACCACCCAGCAGCGCGGCCTGGCCGTCGCGGTCAACGGCGAGGTGGTGCCGCGTACCGGCTGGCCGGACACGGCGCTGCGCGACGGCGACCGGGTCGAGGTGCTCAGCGCGGCGCAGGGCGGGTGAGCGCGGTGTCGAACGACTCCGACCTCGTCCTCGGTGGCCGGACCTTCGGGTCGAGGCTGATCCTCGGCACCGGTGGCGCGGCCAACCTGCACGTGCTGGAGCAGGCGATCCGGGCCTCCGGCACCGGCCTGGTCACCCTGGCGCTGCGCCGGGTAGACACCGCGCCCGGCACCGCCGGTGGACTGCTCGACCTGCTCGACCGGTGCGGGGTGCAGCTGCTGCCCAACACCGCCGGCTGCTACACCGCCGCCGAGGCGGTCAAGGTGGCCCACCTGGCCCGGGACGCCTTCGACACCGACTGGATCAAACTGGAGGTGATCGGCGACGAGCGGACGCTGCTGCCCGACGGGGTGGAGCTGCTGCACGCCGCCGAGGAGCTGGTCGCCGACGGGTTCACCGTGCTGCCGTACACCAGTGACGATCCGGTGCTCGCCCGGCGGCTGGCCGACGTGGGATGCGCGGCGGTGATGCCGGCCGGCTCGCCGATCGGCTCCGGCCTGGGCATCGGCAACCCGCACCACATCCGGTTGATCCGGCAGAGCGTCGACGTACCGGTGATCCTGGACGCCGGTGTCGGGACCGCCTCGGATGCCGCGCTGGCGATGGAGCTGGGCTGTGACGCGGTGCTGCTGGCCAGCGCGGTCACCCGGGCCGTCGACCCGGTGGCGATGGCCACCGCCATGCGGTACGCGATCTCCGCCGGCCGGTTGGCCCACCAGGCCGGCCGGATCCCCCGCCGCTCGCACGCCCTGCCGTCCACCCCCGACGAGGGACGGCCCGAGCTGTGACCCCGCCTACCCGTGCCGCCGGACCGGGCGTCGCCGTGCCGTCGGGGGTGGTGGTGCTCACCGACCGGCGGGTGGCGCGACGGCCGCTGCCCGAGGTGGTCGCGGCGGCGGTGGCCGGGGGCGTGCGGTGGGTGGTGCTGCGGGAGAGGGACCTGCCCCGCACCGAGCGGGTCGCCCTCGCGGTCGCGCTGCGCCCGGTCCTCGACCAGGTGGGCGGGACGCTCGTCGTCGCCGGGGCCGACGCGCTCGACGGCGACGCCGTGCACCTGCCCGCCGCCGGCCCGTACCCGCCACCGCCGGTCCGGCTCGTCGGCCGGTCCTGCCACGACGCGGCGGAACTGGCCGCGCTGACCAGCGAGGACTACGTCACCCTGTCGCCGGTCTGGCCGACCGACAGCAAACCCGGGTACGGCCCACCGCTGCGTCCCCGCGGACTCGCCGAGCTGGTCCGGACCGCCCCGGTACCGGTGCTGGCCCTCGGCGGGATCCAGACACCCGAGCAGGTGACCGCCGCCGTCGAGGCGGGCGCGGCGGGGGTGGCGGTGCTCGCCGCGGTGATGCGCGCCGACGATCCGGCCGAGTCGGCGGCCCGCCTCACCCACGCCTTCGGTGCCGCCGTCCGGCAGGTACCCGGCCCGTACCCGTCCCGCGGAGGAACAGAGTGACCCCCACGACCGTCCTCACCATCGCCGGCTCGGACTCCGGCGGGGGTGCCGGCATCCAGGCCGACCTGAAGACCTTCGCCGCGTTGGGCGCGTACGGCACCAGCGTGATCACGGCGGTCACCGCGCAGAACACCCGGGGCGTCGACGGGGTGCTGCCGTTGCCCCCGCAGACCGTCGTCGAGCAGCTCGACAGCGTACTCGCCGACTTCACCGTCCGGGCGGTGAAGACCGGCGTGCTGGGCACCCCGGCCGTCGCCGACGCGATCGCGGATGCCGCCCGAGCCGGGCGGCTGCCGCAGCTGGTGGTCGACCCGGTGCTGGTGGCCACCAGCGGACACCGGCTCGGGATCACCGCGGCGGTCGAGCGGCTGCTGCCGTACGCGCTGGTGGTGACCCCGAACTGCGCGGAGGCCGCGGCCCTGACCGGCGCTCCGGTGACCACTGTCGACCAGATGGTCACCGCCGCCGAGACGCTGGCCGCCCGGGGACCCGCCCACGTGGTGGTCACCGGAGGCGACGTGGACGCCGACGGCGAGTCGGTGGACGTGCTTGTCGACGCCGGGGGCACCACCCTGCTGCGCGGACCGCGGGTGGCCACCGGCAACAACCACGGCACCGGCTGTTCGTTCTCGGCGGCGATCGTCGTCCGGCTGGCCGCCGGTGACCCGGTGCCGACGGCGGTCGCCACCGCCAAGGAGTACGTCGCCCGCGCGCTGAGCGGTGGGCGGGACTGGAAGTTGGGCGCGGGAGCCGGTCCGTTGGACCACTTCGGCTGGTCGTCGGCCCCGTCGTCGCGTCCTTACTGATCGACAGGGAGGCTGTCATGCAGGCACGTCGCAAGGTCTACGTCGAGGGGTCCCGCCCGGACGTCCGGGTGCCGTTCGCCGAGGTGGAATTGGCCGGGGACAACCCGCCGCTGCGGCTCTACGACACGTCGGGGCCGGGCTCCGACCCGGAGGTCGGGCTGCCGGCGCTGCGTGGACCGTGGATCGCCGAACGCGCCGACGTGGCTCCGGCACGGGGTGCGGGGACGCCGCTGGTGGGCCGGGACGGCCGACGGCCGACCCAGCTCGCCTACGCCCGCGCCGGCGTGGTGACCCCGGAGATGGAGTTCGTCGCCATCCGGGAGGGGCTGGCGCCGGAGTTCGTCCGGGACGAGATCGCCGCCGGCCGGGCGGTGCTGCCGCTCAACGTCAACCACCCGGAGTGCGAGCCGGCGATCATCGGCAAGGCGTTCCTGGTCAAGGTGAACGCCAACATCGGCACCTCGGCGGTCACCTCCTCGGTGGCCGAGGAGGTGGAGAAGCTGACCTGGGCCACCCGGTGGGGCGCGGACACCGTGATGGACCTGTCGACAGGCAAGCGGATCCACGAGACCCGCGAGGCGATCGTGCGCAACTCGCCGGTGCCGATCGGCACCGTGCCGATCTACCAGGCGTTGGAGAAGGTGGGCGGCGACCCGGTGAAGCTGAGCTGGGAGGTGTTCCGGGACACCGTGATCGAGCAGGCCGAGCAGGGCGTGGACTACATGACGGTGCACGCCGGGGTGCTGCTGCCGTACGTGCCGCTGGCCGTGGACCGGGTCACCGGAATCGTCTCGCGCGGCGGCTCGATCATGGCCGCCTGGTGCCTGGCGCACCACGAGGAGAACTTCCTCTACACCAACTTCCGTGAGCTGTGCGAGATCCTGGCCCGTTACGACGTGACCTTCTCCCTCGGCGACGGACTGCGCCCCGGCTCCATCGCGGACGCCAACGACGAGGCCCAGTTCGCCGAGCTGCGGACCCTCGGCGAGCTGACCAGGATCGCCTGGGAGTACGACGTGCAGGTGATGATCGAGGGCCCCGGGCACGTGCCGATGCACAAGATCAAGGAGAACGTGGACCTCCAGCAGGAGTGGTGCCACGAGGCCCCGTTCTACACCCTCGGCCCGCTGACCACCGACATCGCGCCCGCCTACGACCACATCACCTCGGCCAT
This sequence comes from Micromonospora sp. WMMA1923, assembly GCF_049179195.1. Taxonomy (NCBI): domain Bacteria; kingdom Bacillati; phylum Actinomycetota; class Actinomycetes; order Micromonosporales; family Micromonosporaceae; genus Micromonospora; species Micromonospora sp. WMMA1923. Next base: position 4,884,144 of record NZ_JBMHLZ010000001.1, on the reverse strand, counting down.
CGGCGCGGCGATGATCGGCATGTTCGGCACGGCGATGCTCTGCTACGTCACGCCGAAGGAGCACCTCGGGCTGCCGGACCGGGACGACGTGAAGGCGGGCGTGATCGCGTACAAGATCGCGGCACACGCCGCCGACCTGGCCAAGGGCCACCCGGGCGCGCAGGCCTGGGACGACGCGCTGTCCAAGGCCCGGTTCGAGTTCCGGTGGGAGGACCAGTTCAACCTGTCGCTGGACCCGGAGACCGCTCGCGCGTACCACGACGCGACACTGCCGGCGGAGCCGGCGAAGACCGCCCACTTCTGCTCGATGTGCGGCCCGAAGTTCTGCTCCATGAAGATCACCCAGGAGCTGAAGGAGTACGCCGCCCGTGGCATGCGGGACAAGTCGGCGGAGTTCCAGTCCGCCGGGTCCCGCGTCTACCTGCCGCTCGCCTGACGTCCGCCCCGTTACCTTCTTGATCGTCGGGACCCTCGCTCTCGCTCCGTACCCGACCGGGTTGTAGATCTTGGACACTTACCGTCCTATGTGAACGGTAGGTGTCCAAGATTCACCTCGGGGCCTGCTTTGGCAGGGGAGTTGGGGGTCTAGTCGCGGTGGTGGCGGCCGGGGGAACGCAGTGAGCGCTGGCCGTCCTCCGGGGCCGGGCGGCTGAGGCCGGCGACCCAGTCGACGTACTCCTCGTCGGGCGCCGGCAGTGCCGGCTCCGCACGCTCGTCCGGCTGGTCGGCGGAGGCGGCCTTCTCCGTCCGGTTCCGGATCAGGCCGAACAGGCCCCGCCGGTTACGGAAGCGGCCGGTGCCCGAGTCGACGTCGGAGTCCTGCTCGGTGGCGGCGTCAGCGGTGTCGGACTCCCCGGCACGGGCACCGGCCACCGTGGTCCGGCCCGTCCGTGGTCCGGCCGAGGTCTCGGCGGTTCCGGTCGCGGTGTCCGGCGCTCCGGTCGCGGCGCCCGGTGTTCCCGGCTCGGCCGGGCGTTGGGTAGGCGTACCCGGGACTGCCGGTGCGCTACCCGCTGCCGGACCGGCCAGCGGCGTGGCGGCCTTCGGTGGGGTGCTCCCCGCGCTGGTGGCGTCCGCGCTGGTGGTGTCCGGGCTGGTGGTGTCCGCGCTGGTGGCGTCCGGGCTGCTGGTTCCCGGGAGGGTGGTGTCCGGGCTGCTGGTTCCCGGGACGGTGGTTCCCGGGACGGTGGCGTCCGGTGTGGTCGTCCGCCACTCCGTTCGGCGGGGCGGGACGAAGGCGTTCCAGGAGCTGACGCCGCTCAGGTCAGGCAGCCGCGCGACCTGGTGCCGGGGATACGGCGCGACCTCGGCGGCGTCGGCCGGTTCGAGTGGCACCCCGGTGGGGGCCGGCCAGGTCAGTTCCGGCCGGTCCAGCTCGTCGACCGGTCCCGTCTCGACACCGGGCCCGGAGAAGAAACCCGCCGTTGCGGCCGCTGGGCTCCGGTCGTCGTCGGTCGCGGCACCGGCGGAAACCTCTGCGCTGATGGCGGATTCGGTGGCTGCGGTCCCGGCCACCGTGGGCTTGACGGCACCGGGGTCGACGGTGTCGGCCTCAGCGGCGGCGATTCCGCTGGTGGCGGGCTCGGTAGCCGGTTCCTCGACAGTACCGGGCCCGGCGAACGTGGAATCGGCGAGCGTGGCATCCGTCAACGTGGCATCCGTCAACGTGGGCTCGGCGGGCATGGGCGCACCGCTGACGGGAGAGCCGTCACCCGTGGGCTCACCGCCCGTGGGCCCCTCGCGAAGGGACTCGGGCGCCGGGAACACAGGGGCCGCAGATTCGGGGGCCGGGGATTCGGTGGTCGGGGGCTCGCTGATCGTCGCCTCGCTGGTCGTCGTTGCGCTGATCGTAACCTCGCCGGCCACCGCCGCGCTGTCCGACGTACCGCTGGTCACAGCCTCGCCGGCCGGCGGGAAGTGGGCAGCCGGGGTCGGCGATTCGGGTGAGCTGGCGGTGTGGGTCGGACGGGGGGTGACGGTGCTGGCCGAGGTCGGCCAGTCCCAGTGGGCAGGTGCCGGCCGCACCGACGGGTCGCCGGAGCGGGGCCCCGGCCCGGGTCCCTCACCGGTGCCGAGCGCCGGATCATCACCGATCGCCGTACCGGTGGACCGGCCTGATCCGGTGCCGACCGTGACCAGGTCGGCCGGGCTGTCGGTGCCGGCCGCCGTAGTCGGGCCGGTGGGCGGGTCGGTGGCGGTGGGCAGGGGCTGGAGGATGTCGGTGGGTTCGATCGCCTGGCCGGACCGGGTGGCAAAGGCCGACCAGGGCCGCCGGGCGGTGGCGAGGGCGGGTCGCCACGCGGCGGTCGGTGGCCAGGGCAGCAGGGCGGCCGCGGTGGCACCGAGTGCGCCGGTGGCGACCGCGATCAGGGCACCGAGGTACGGCGCGGCCTGGTACCGGTCGACGGCGGCACCCGAGCCGGCGGCCAGATAGGCGCCGGCGACCAGCACCGGACCGGCCACTCCGGTAGTGACGCCGACCAGGGGCGGGTGGCCATGCCGGCGGGCCAGCCCGCCGGTGGTCGCGCCGACGAGCAGGGCCAGGACGGGCAGCAGCAGCGGGGCAAGGCGCTGCGCGGCGGCGGCGTCGAGCCAGGACGGCTCCAGCACGCCCAGCCGTACGGTGGTCAGTGGTCCGGTCGTGAAGATCGACGGTACGACCGAGAGCAGCGCGAGCAGCCAGAGCAGGCCGGCCGTGGACGCCACGTTCCAGCCCAGCGGCGGGTGCAGTTGCCGGGCGAGCGCGGCGGCGGTGCCGACGACCGCACCGAGCACGGCGCAGACGGCGACGGCCCAGACCGGGTCGACCCCGTCGAGTCGGGCGCTACGTGCCGGTTGCATGCAGAGCGGGGCGACCACCAGGGCGCCGAGCCCGGCGACACCGGCGATCGACAGGTGCACCGGCGTGCTGGCGGGCAACCCACGGCCACGGCGCAGCCGGTCGGCGAGGGCGGCACCGGCGGCGGCGGCGAGCGCCGCGCACCAGCCGACCCAGACGAGCTGGGCGGGCCACCGGTTGACGGTGTCGCCGACGGGCACGCCGGTGAGGCGGATGATGCCGAACGCGTACCCGATGCCGAGCTGACCGGCGCCGGTCAACACGCTCACCCCGACGGCGGCGAGCAGCAGCCTGCCCCAGGTCCGAAACGCCATGTCCGGCACGTTACGGCCCGGTGGGACCTACCGCCACCTCCGCGAAAGCGCGGCGCGGCGGTGTCCGGCGGCGGGTCTACTTGAGCTCGACCAGGCGGGCGAGATACGTCGTATCTCCGACATTTGTCAGCATGTGAACCGCACCCGGATCGCGGTAGACCACCCCACCGGTCGGCTCGTCGGCGTCGATCCGGGTGCCGTCGACGGTCTGCACCATGTTCTTCGCGCCCTGTACGGCGATCACCAGATACGGGTGGTCGTGGCGGTGCAACGGCTGCCGCTCGCCCGGCTCCAGCCGGATGTGCCAGACCCGGACCCGGTCGTTCTCGTACACGATCTCCTGGCCGACCGGGCCGAGTTCGGTCTCCTGGCTGACGTCGGTCATCGGACTCCGTTCAACTGGGGGAGCACCTCGGCGGCGATGAGCTCCAGGTGGTCGAGGTCGGCGAGGTCGATCAGGCGCAGGTGCACCCGGGTGGTGCCGACGGCGGCGAACTCGCCGAGCCGGTCGACCAGCTGCGCGGGGGAGCCGACCACCGGGTCCTCCGGCGGCAGCGCGCTCTTGACGTGCAGCGGGGCGGCCCGACGCTCGGCCTCGGCGTCGGTACGTCCGATCGCCACCACTACCCCGGCGGAGAGCACCAGCGGCTCCCGCCCGGACTCGGCGCGGCCGACCCGGTCACAGGCCTCGCGTACCCGTTCGTAGGTGGCGGCCGTGTCGGCGACGGTACGGAACGGCATGTTGAACTCGTCGGCGAAGCGGGCGGCCAGCTCCGGGGTGCGCTTGGGGCCCTTGCCACCGACGATGACCGTGGGGCCGGGCGTCTGCACCGGTTTCGGCAGGGCGGGGGCGTCGACCAGCCGGTAGTGGTCGCCGGTGAAGCTGAACGTCTCGCCGACCGGGGTACGCCACAGTCCGGTGATCACTTCGAGCTGCTCGGCGAGCCGGTCGAAGCGTTCACCGACGGCCGGGAACGGGATGCCGTACGAGGTGTGTTCCCGCTCGTACCAGCCGGCGCCGATGCCCAGCTCGACCCGGCCGCCGCTCATCTGGTCGACCTGGGCGACCATCAGCGCCAGCGGACCGGGCAGCCGGAAGGTGGCCGAGGTGACCAGCGTGCCGAGGCGGATCCGGCTGGTCTCCCGGGCCAGCGCGGCCAGGGTGAGCCAGGCGTCGGTGGGACCGGGCAGGGGCTGCTCGGCGCCCATCGACTGGTAGTGGTCGGCGCGTAGGAAACCCTCGAACCCGCCGGCCTCGACCAGCTGGGCGAAGCGGAGCTGGTCGTCGTAGCTGGCGCCGCGGTGCGGCTCGGTGAAGATGCTCACCCGCATGGTCACGATGCCTCCGCTCCGGCCGACGCCACCGCGGCGACCTCGTCGGGAGCGTGCCGTTCCATCAGCAGCTCGTGCAGGTCGGCGCTGACCCGGGCCACGTCGGCCAGGTGCGCGTTGCGGCCCAGCGAGCGGGGGCGCGGGATGTCCACCTCGACCACCTTGCGAATCCGGCCGGGACGCGGGCTGAGCACCACCACCCGGTCGGCGAGCAGCACCGCCTCGTCGATCGAGTGGGTGACGAAGACGATGGTCGCCCGGGTCTCCATGTGCACCCGCTGGAGTTCACCGGAGAGCTCCTCCCGGGTGAGCGCGTCGAGCGCGGAGAACGGCTCGTCCATCAGCATCACCCGGGGCTCGCCGATCAGCGACCGGCACAGCGACACCCGCTGCTGCATGCCGCCGGAGAGCTCGTGCGGCAGGCGCTTCTCGAAGCCGGCCAGGCCGGACAGCTCCAGTAGCTGCCGGGCGCGGTCGCGGTGCTTGGCCCGACTCCACCCGAAGATCTCCACCGGCAGCAGGACGTTGTCCAGCACCGTGCGCCAGGGCAGCAGCGCCGGCCGCTGGAACAGCATGGCGATGTCCCGGCGCGGCTTGGTGATCGGCTTGTCACCCACGGTGATCTCGCCCGCGGTCGCCGGCAGCAGGCCGGCGACCATCCGCAGCAGAGTGGACTTGCCGCAGCCTGAGCGGCCGAGCACCGCGACGAACTCGCCCTCGGCGACGTGCAGGTCGATGCCGCGCAGGGCCTCGACCCGACCGGTGCGCCCGGTGAAGGTTCGGGACACCCCGGAAAGTCGGATCATGCCCGGCCAGCCTCCTTGAGCTGCGATGTTCTCAGGTCCGGCCAGGGTAGCGAGGCGAGTTGGATCAGAACAGTCCGGGGTGGACTCCGGTAAGTTTTTCGTTTCGCAACGTGATGTGACTGGTGACCGTGAGGTGGGAGTCTCGTACGCTGTGCCCGCGAAAGCGTCCCCCTCTATCGCCGGCCTCGATCTCCCCCTGGGTCGACCCGGCGTGGCTCGACGACCCTCCCAGGTGGACAACCCGCCTGGTGGGAAAGGACATGGTGCACTGATGAGAAGGCTGACCCGTACGGTCGCCGCCACTGCGCTGGCTACCACCCTCGCCCTGGTGACCGCGTGCAGCGGTGGCTCGGACGGTTCCGGAGAGGCGCAGGGTGCTGACGGCCAGTCACTAGAGAAGGTGACCTATCTCACCTCGTTCGGAAACTTCGGCCGGGACTCCTACGCCTGGGTGGCGAAGGAGAAGGGTTTCTTCAAGGATGCCGGCTTCGACGTCGACATCCAGGCCGGTCAGGGCACCGGTGGCGTGATCCAGACCGTCGTCGCCGGCAAGGCCGACTTCGGCCCGATCGACCTGACCGGTGGTCTGCTGCAGGTCGGCAACGGCCTGGCCAAGGACTTCGTCGCGGTGGCCGCGATCCAGCAGCGCACCATGGCCGGCATCGCCACGGTCGAGGGCAACGGCATCGCCTCCCCGAAGGACCTGGAGGGCAAGAAGCTCGCCGACACCCCCGGCTCGGTGGTCCGCAACCTCTTCCCGACCTACGCCCGGCTGGCCGGCGTCGACGTCACCAAGGTGCAGTGGGTGAACGGTGACGCGCAGACCCTGATGGGCACCCTGGCCTCGGGTGGCGTGGACGGGATCGGCCAGTTCGTCGTCGGTCAGCCGACCATCGAGACGGTCACCAAGAAGAAGGCAGTCATGTTGCCGTACAGCAACGTGATGCAGGACCTCTACGGCAACGTGCTGATCACCTCCAGCAAGATCGCCAAGGAGGACCCGGAGAAGGTCAAGCGGTTCACCGGCGCGCTGCTCAAGGGCCTGGAGTACGCCCTGGCCAACCCGCAGGAGGCCGGCGAGATCCTGAAGAAGAACGTCGAGGCCAGCGTGCCCGCCGCGGCCGCCGCCGAGCTGCAGCTGATGGCCGGGTACGTCCGGTCGAGCAACTCCGGCACCGCGCTCGGCACCCTGGACAACGGCCGGGTGGCCAAGAGCATCGCCATCCTGCAGGGCGCCGGTCAGTTGAAGCAGAACATCACCCCGGACCAGATCATCGACTTCAGCCTCGCGCCGAAGGCCTGATCAGAGTCCGTCACACGGGGGTACGCCCCGCCGGTGTCCCCGGCGGCGCGTACCCCCCTGCCGTGCCGGCCGTCGGGCCGGAGGTTGAGGAGTGCAAGATGACCGACGTCCGGTCCCCGGCGGTGGCCACACCGCCGGGGACAGCACAGATCCCGGGCCCCGAGGGACGGGCGGCACGAGGTGGTGCGGTGCTCCGCGCCGGCACCTCGGCGACGTTGCTGCCGGTGGCCGGCCTGCTGATCGCCTTCGGCCTGTGGTGGCTGGTCTCCCGCCTGGAACTGGTCCACCCGGCCGCGCTGCCCACCCCGGGATCGGTGCTGGCCGCGTTCGTCGAGAAGCCGGCGCAGATGCTGGAGCACACCGGTACCACCACAATGGAGATCCTGATCGGCTTCGCGCTCTCGGCGGCGGCCGGGATCCTGATCGGACTGTCCCTGGCCGCGTCCCGGACCGTGGAGCGGATGTTCACCCCGCTGCTGGTCGCGGTCAACGCAGTGCCCAAGATCACCCTCGGGCCGCTGCTGGTGGTGGCGCTCGGCTGGGGGCAGCGGCCCATCCTGACGATGGTGTTCCTGCTCTGTTTCTTTCCGATCGTGCTCGCCACCGCCACCGGCCTGACCACCACCCCGGCCGACCTGGCGGAGCTGGTGCGGTCCTGGAACGCCTCCTGGTGGCAGGCCTTCCGCAAGGTGCGGTTCCCGGCCGCGCTGCCGCAGATCTTCGTCGGGCTCAAGGTCGCCATGCCGCTGGCCGCGATCGGAGCGGTGATCGGCGAGTTCCAGGCCGGCGAGGGCGGGCTCGGCTATGTGATCCAGCAGTACGCCGGCATCGGCGACACCGCCACCGCCTGGGCGGCCATCATGCTGGTGGCCCTGGTGAGCATCGTGCTCTACTCGGCGCTGGTCGTCGTCGAACGGCTCGCCCTGCCGTGGGTGCGCGAGACCACCTCGAACCGCTGACCGGGCGGCCGTCCACCGGTGCCAGGTGAGAACCCTACGGCTGGCCGGCCTCCGCGGACGGAGGCCGGCCAGCCGGGTGCCGTACGGCGTGCGGGTCAGCCGGCCAGTCGCCAACGGCCGCCCCGGGCGACCAGCGTGGTGAGGGCCTGGGGCATCAGCCCGGAGTGGTTGTCAGGCGTCATCCGGATCGGGCCGGAGAGCCCGTCCAGCTGCGAGGTCTCCAGCACGTCGCGGATGCCGTCCCGGTCCACCCGGCCGGGCGTCCCGGCCGGTCGCCGCAGCTCGGCGTTCACGATGAGCTGCACCGCGTCGGCGGCGAACGAGGAGAAGCCGTGGTATCCGCCGAACCGGGCCGTGTAGTCCTGGAACCACTGCCGACGGGCGGCCTTGGCCGGGGTGGTGGCGATCACGTCGTCGATCGCCATCGTCTGGCTGAAGACCAGCGTGGACCGGGCGCTGGCCTGCGTCGAGGTGCCGAGGAAGAGGTCGCCACCGGCCACCACGTCGAAGTAGAGGTTGCCCTGGAACTCGGCCTGCTGGGCGCTGTTGGTGACCAGCGTCGCCTGCTCGGGCGTGGTCCAGACGACCAGGGCGTCGATGTTGCCGAAGGTCAGCTGCCGGACCGGCTCGTTCAGGTCGGTCGCGGTGGTCGGCACCGCGGACCGCCGTACCAACCGGATGTCGGCCTTGTCGAGTTCGCTGCGGAGCGCGGTCAGCCCCTCCCGGCCGTAGTTGTCGTCGCTGTGCAGCAGCGCCACCCGGCGGATGCCCGACCTACCCAGCTCGTCGACGAGCACGGCGGCGCTGTCCGCCGCGTTCGGCGCCAGCTTGAACATGTACCGGCGTTCGGCCACCGGGTTGGTGACCTCGCTGGACGCGGCGAGGGCGATGGTGGGGATCCGGCCGTCGCCGACGGCCCGGACCGCGCCGACCGCGCACTCGTTGCAGCCGCCCATGATGATGGCGCTGACCTTGCCGTCCTTGCTGAAGTCGGTGATGTTGCGCAGCGACTCGGCGGCATCGGAGCGGTTGTCCTTCACCCGCAGGTCGATCTGCCGGCCGCCCAGCGCGCCAGAGGCGTTGAGCTGCTCGACCTTCAGCTCCAGGGCGCGCTGGTACGCCTTGCCGACCGGGGCGGCGGCACCGGAGATCTCCAGGTCCGCGGCGATGACGATCGGAGAAGTGTCCTGCTCCGCGGCGCCGAACTGGCAGCCGGTGAGCGTGGTGGCCAGGACGGCCGATGCGAGCGCCGCGATGGTCGCGGAGCGGATGGGGCTCAACTCAGTCCTCCAGGGTGCGGCGCGGGCCGAGGCCCGGTCACCGCCGGTTCTGCCGTCCTCGGTGGAGGATCGGGGATCATGTGCCGTACGGTGTGCGCGAAGCCTGCAAAACCTTGCCAATGCCGGGCCCTGTGGTCAAGCGCGGGTACCAGGCGGCGTTTCGGGATGACCGTCCCACATACTGGGGTAATCGAGCGTTCACAAACGCTCACTTTGCAGATTCATCCGACCACTCTGGATCATATGCCCTGCTCAGGGGCGGTAGAGAATTGGCGGTATCAGGTGATCGGTGCGTACGTCGGGTCGTGCCCGACCCTCCTGTCTCTCATCCCGGCTTTCCAAACCGGATCTTCTCTGATGAAATCGCGGCCGTGCCGCGCGCGGCGCTGTCCGCTGCACCAGGCACGGGTCGGCGGGTCAGGCGTGGAAGAAACGACGGAGGCGATGTCGTGAGCACCGGACCTACGACCCTGCCCGAGAGCGGCGAGGCCAGCAAGGGCGGGTTGCGGAGTCGGCTACCCCGGCTGCGGGACGCCCGGATCCGGTCGAAGCTGGCACTGATCCTGGTCGTTCCGGTGGCCGCGGTGATCGCACTGGCCACCATCCGGCTCATCTCGACCGGCGAGGGCGCCGTCGAGGCCAACCGCATCGAGTCGCTCACCGCGCTCTCCGTCGACGTCTCGGCCCTGGCCCAGGACATGCACCGGGAGCGGATGGCGGCCTCGGCGTTCCTGGCCCGGCCGGGCCAGTCGCCCGACGAGTACAACCTGCGGGTACGCCGTACCGACCAGCGGATCACCGAGTACCGCGACGAGCGGAGCCGGATCGGCGACGTACCGGATGCGGTGCGCGACCGGCTCGACACCATCGACAGTCACCTGGACACGCTGAGCAGCACCCGGCAGGAGGTGCTGGCCCAGCGGCAGCTGCCGGTGGCCGCGGCGGCACTGCGCTACGGCGTGATCTACGCCGACCTGGTCTCGTACGGTCAGACGCTGGCCCAGCTGCCCGGCGAGGAGCGGCTCGCGGACAGCCGTCGCGCGGTGGCCGCCTTCAGCCGGGCCAAGGGCGCCGTCGCCGAGGAGGAGTCGGTCGCGTTCACCGCGTTGGTCGGCGGCCGCCTGGACGAGGAGCAGTTCTCCTCCTTCGTCGCCACCCTCACCGGCCAGCAGGAAGCCCTGCTCGCCTTCTCGCTCGCCGCCGACCCCGCCCAGCGCGCCCTGGTGGAGAGCTCGGTCTCCGGTGACGCGGTGGTGCTCGCCGACGGGGTCGCCTCCGACATCAGCCGCTCGGTCGGGCAGCGCCCGCTGGTCTCGGCCGCCGACGCGGCCAACGCCATCGGTGCCGTCAACGACCTGATGCGCTGGGCCGAGGTACGGCTGCAGGAAGACCTCCTCGCCGACGCCGCACAGGTCCGCTCGGACGTGATCCGGCAGGCCATCGTCGAGTCGGTGCTGGTGCTGCTCACGCTGATCATCGCCGTCAGCCTGGCCGTGGTGCTCGCCCGCTCGCTCAACCAGTCGCTGCGCCGACTGCGCGAGGGCGCCCTCTCGGTGGCCAACCACGACCTGCCGGAGGCGGTCGCCCGGCTGCAGAACATCAACAACGTGGGCGACGGCGGTGTGGAGGAGATCGTCCGGCAGGTCCGGGACCCGATCAAGCTGAACAACCGCGACGAGGTCGGGCAGGTCGCGCTGGCCTTCAACGTGGTGCACCAGGAGGCGGTCCGGGTCGCGGCCGAGCAGGCCGCGCTGCGGACCAGCGTCTCGGCGATGTTCCTCAACCTGGCCCGGCGCTCGCAGACCCTGGTCGACCGGATGATCGGTGAGCTGGACGCCATCGAGCGTTCCGAGGAGGACCCGAAGCGGTTGGCCCGGCTCTTCGAGCTGGACCACCTGGCCACCCGGATGCGCCGCAACGACGAGAACCTGCTGGTGCTGGCCGGTGCCGACTCCGCCGTGCCGCGTCGCGACGACGCGCTCCTGGTCGACGTGCTGCGCGCCGCCCAGTCCGAGGTGGAGCAGTACAACCGGATCGAGTTCGGCACCGTCGACACCGACGTCTCGGTCGCCGCGCACGCGGTGAACGACGTGGTGCGGCTCGTGGCCGAGCTGCTCGACAACGCCACCCGGTTCTCCGCGCCGAACACCACGGTGGTGGCCGACGGTCGCCGGATCCGCGACTACGTCCTGATCCAGATCGAGGACCGGGGGCTCGGCCTCAGCGACGACCAGTTGGACTCGCTCAACAAGCGGCTGGCCGCGCCGCCCACGGTGGATGTCGCCGCGTTCCGGCTGATGGGTCTGGCCGTGGTGAGCCGGCTCGCCTCGCGGTACGCCATCCGGGTCGAACTGCGGCGCAACGTCGAGGGCGGCACGGTGGCCCAGGTGACGCTGCCGGCGGCGACCGTGGTGCTGCCCAACGTCCGGGGCCGCGACCAGGTAGGCGGCCGGCCACGCCAGCCGATGATCGAGCAGAGCCCGCTGAACCCGGTGAGCCTCGGCGACTCGCTCGCCGGTGCCGGTCGGACCTCGGCGGCCACCCTGCCCGACCAGTGGCGGACCAGCACCCCCACGCCTACCTGGCAGACTCCTACCCAGGCGCGCGACTCGGCACCGCCGGTGCAGGCCGCTGGCCGGTCGCTGACGACCCCGCCGGTCGCACCGGAGCCGACGCGGTCCGCCCCCGCCGAGCCGGCGTTCCCCGGCACCAACGGGGTGTCGGTGGGTTCGCCGACGGTCGCGTACCCCACGATCGATCCGCTGCCCCGGCGCGGCTCGACCGGTGAGCCGCCCCGGCCCGCCGCGCCGGCGTTGCCGCTGGGTCCGACCGCCGGGTTGCCGGCCGCGCCGCCGGCCCCGGCCGCGCCGGTGTCCAACGCGATGCCCGCCGCACCGGTCATCGGCCGGCGGGACCAGCCCGCCGAGGCACCGATCTTCCGGGAGATGGAGGCGGTCTGGTTCCGTTCCCACGGCAACGACGAGACGGCCATCTTCACCCGACCCCGCTTCGACCAGCCGCCGGGCGCCGGTGCCCGACCGGCCGCCACCCCCGCCCCGGCCGCCCCGGTCCGGCCGCCGTTGCCGACCCGGACCCCGGGCGCGGTCGAGACGCCGCCGGCGCAGAGCGCACCGCCGACGTACACGCCGCCCCCGGCGGCAACGGCCCCTCCGGTGTCGGCGCCCCCCGTCGTACCGGCTGCGGCCACGCCGCCGCCGGCCCCGCCCGCGGCGGCACCGATCGAGCCGGAGGCCTGGCGGACCGCGGCCGACGACGGCTGGTCCCGGGCCAGCCGGGCGGCCGAGCCGGCCCCCTCCGGAACCACCCGGTCCGGTCTGCCGAAGCGGGTACCGCAGGCCCAGCTCGTTCCCGGTGGGATCGAGCCCAAGAGCGGGCGGGACCGGAGCCGGCGTACGCCGGACGAAGTACGCGGTCTGCTCTCCGCCTACCATCGGGGCGTCCAACGTGGACGTACCGCCGGGGCCGACCAGGACAGCACCTCGACCAAGGAGACGAGCCGATGAACAGGCCAGCGGCTATGCAGGACATGGGTTGGCTCCTGACCAACTTCGCCGACAGCGTGGCGGGTATCGCCCACGTGGTGGCGGTGTCGGCGGACGGGCTGCTGCTCGCCTCCTCGCGGGACCTGCCGGGCGACCGGGCGGACCAGCTCGCGGCGATCACCTCCGGCGTGGTCAGCCTGACCGAGGGGGCCGCGCGGATGTTCAGCGCCGGCGGGGTGCTGCAGACCGTGATCGAGATGGACAGTGGATACCTGTTCCTGATGTCGATCAGTGACGGCTCGTCGATGGCCGTGCTCGCCGCGCGCAGTTGCGACGTCGGTCAGGTGGGCTACGAAATGGCACTGCTTGTGGAACGGGTCGGTGCGGCACTGGTGCCGCTGCCCCGGGATGCTGTTCGATCATGAGGCGGTGGGCCGGGGCACCCGGCGGCACGGGTGCCCCCGCCCACGCGTAGGTGAACCGGCACCATCCGGTGTCGGACGAGAGGAGGTGATCGCGGAGTGGACCAACGGCGCGCGGACCCGAGGGGTGCGCTGGTAAGGCCGTACGCGGTCACCCGTGGCCGTACCGAGCCTCGCCAGGACATCGCGCTCGAAGCGGTGCTCACGGCAAGTCCCACCGCGGTCGCCGAGTCGCGGTTCGCCGGACACGACAAGCACCGGATCGCCTCGGTTTGTGAGGGGCGGGCGCAGTCGTTGGCGGAGATCGCCGCGTACACCCGGATGCCGCTGGGCGTCGCCCGGGTGCTGGTCGCCGACATGGTGGCCGAGGGTCTGCTGACGCTACACACTGCCGCTCCCGCCGACGGGTTCGAGGAGCGAATGGAAATCCTTGGAAGGGTGCTAAGTGGACTTCGCAGGCTATGACCCCGCCGGGGCCCGCCAGAACCGGGGAATCGTCTCGGCGAAGATCGTGGTCGCGGGTGGCTTCGGCGTGGGCAAGACGACCCTGGTCGGTGCGATCTCGGAGATCACTCCGCTGACCACCGAGGCGGTGATGACCGCGGCCGGCGTCGGTATCGACGACCCGTCCAAGGTGCCGGGCAAGGAGACCACCACGGTCGCCATGGACTTCGGCCGGATCACCATGGCCCAGGACCTGATCCTCTATCTGTTCGGTACCCCCGGCCAGACCCGGTTCTGGTTCATGTGGGACGAGATCATCCGGGGCGCGGTGGGTGCCGCCGTCCTGGTGGACACCCGGCGGATCACCGACGCCTTCGCGCCGCTCGACTACTTCGAGAACCGGAAGCTGCCGTACGTGGTGGCGCTCAACCACTTCGACGGCGCGTCGCAGTACGAGCTGGAGGAGGTCCGGGAGTCGCTGGCCATCTCGCCGGACGTGCCGCTGGTCTGGACCGACGCCCGCGACCGGGAGTCGGTCAAGCAGGTGCTGGTGACCGTGGTGGAACACGCCATGATGCGCCTGGAGGCCGAGCACGGCCGAGGCTTCCCCGCCCCGGTCGGCTGAACCCGGGTACTCCCGCAGCCCCTGTCGGCCTCGGCCGGCAGGGGCTGCGCCCGTTCCCCGGGTCGTCGGCCGTGGACCGGACCCGCGAATTCCCATTTGTCGTTTCCGGCGGGTGTGCCGCGTGTGCTCCGCCGCCCGCACGCTGTGGCCGTCGACCGGCCGTATCCCTGCTGACCAGGGAAGACTTACGATTCCGGCTACGTGACTCTGCGTGATCGTTTGATCGCGTGAACCGTTGGAGGAATCCATGCGAATGGTCAAGGGTGTCTGTGCCATGGCTGCCGGACTGACGGTCCTCGCCGGCCCACAGGTCGCGTACGCGGCCGACGTCAGCCCGGATACCCGGGCGAACACGCTGACGGCGATGCACGGGGAGGCGTTCGCCCACGCCTCGTACCTGGCGTACGCGCAGGAGGCGGAGCGGACCGGGGAGCCCGAGGTCGCCGCGTTGTTCCGGGCCACCGCCGCGACCGAACTCGACGACCACTTCACCGCCGAGGCCGAGCTGATCGGCTTCGTCGGCAGCGACGTCGAGAATCTGGAGGAGTCGATCGCCGGCGAGGAGTTCGAGGCGACCGTCTCCTACCCGGACTTCGCCGCGCAGGCCCGCCGGGACGGCTGCGCGCCGGCGGTGGCCCTCTTCACCGAACTGGCCGGGGACGAGGCGGCGCACGCCGGGCGGTTCCGCACCGCGCTGGAGGCGATCACCGACCCCGGGTCCGGGGCGGAGATCCCGACGGGCGAGGTGGTCGAGCCGGTCCCGATCCGGGCGGTGCAGCCGCAGTGCTCGGGCCAGACCCGGGAGAACCTGTACGAGACGCTGCGCGGTGAGGCGTTCGCGTACGCGAAGTACACGCTCTACGCCCGTGCCGCCGGGGTGCCCCGGTTGGCCGAACTCTGGACCAACACCGCCAACCAGGAGCTGGGTGAGCACTTCGCCGAGACGGCCAACCTGTACGGCCTGGTCCGCACGAACACCGACAACCTGCGGCACTCGATCGACGGTGAGGTGTACGAGGCGACCGTGATGTACCCGTCGTTCGCCCGGCACGCCGCCGCGGCCGGTGACGCCGAGGCGGCGGCGCTGTTCCGGGAGATCTCCTTCGACGAGGCCGACCACGCCTCGGCGTTCCTGCGTGCCCTGGTCGGGCTGGTCGTCCCCGGCGGTGGTGAGGACCAGGTGCGCCCGGTCGCCCGGCCGGCCGGTGACCGGGCTCAGTCGACGCGCAGCCGGTAGCCGCGTTTGACCACGGTCTGCACGACCCGGGGGGCGTGCAGACCGGCGCGCAGCCGGGCCACCGCCATCTCCACCGCGTGCTCGTCCGCGCCGCGCGGCAGGGTGCGCAGCAGGGCGGTACGCGACAGCACCCGGCCGGGGGAGCGGGCCAGCTCCCGCAGCACCGCCATCGGTGCCGGGGCGAGCTGGCGCAGTTCCCCGTCGACCACGGCGGCGTGCCCACGCAGGGTGATCAGGTGCCCGGCCGCCTTCAGGGTGGTGGTGCGCCGGGGCAGCTCGTCGACGATGGTGCGGACCAGTGCGCCGAGCCGGGCCCGGCCCGGCGCACTGACCGGCACCCCGTGTCTGCGCAGCGGCTCGGCGGTGACCGCGCCGACGCAGGCGGCCAGGACGTCCTCGCGCAGCGCCGCCAGCACCGCGTCGGTACGGTCGCCGGCGGCCCGCAGCAGCGCCTCCGCCGCCGGTGCCGAGGTGAAGGTGACCGCGTCGACGAGCCGGCCGGCGACCAGGTCGATCAGCCGGTGCAGTGGGGCCGGGTCGGTGGGCGGCGCCCAGCGGTAGACCGGCACCTCGATGACGGTCGCGCCGGCGGCCTCCAGCGCCATGGTGCACTCCGGCTGCCGGTCCCCGTGCAACTGCATCGCGACGACCTGCCCGGCCACCCCCCGCCGGGTCAGGTGGTCGACGACCTCGTCGCAGCTCTCCGAGGCCGGCGACCACTGGTCGTGCAGGCCGGCGGCCCGGATCGCACCGCGGGCCTTCGGACCCCGGGCCACCAGGTACGCGTCGGTCAGCACCGAGCGCAGCGGCTCGGCCAGGCCCCAGCCCTCGGCCGCCTCCAACCAGCCGCGCATGCCGATGCCGGTGTTGGCCATCACGATGTCCGGTGGCCGGTCCAGGCAGGCCCGGGTCGCCTCGCGCAGCTCGGTGTCGTCGGTGAGCGGCACGATCCGCAGCGCCGGGGCGAGCACCACCCGCGCCCCACGCCGTTGCAGCAGCGCGGCGAGTTCGTCGCGCCGCCGGTCGGCGGTCACCCCGATGGTGAAGCCGGCCAGTTCCTCGCGCATCATTCCTCCTGTCGCAGCCGCACCTCGACCAGGCCGTCCCGGCACCGCGCCTCGTGCCGGGGCACGCGCACCCCGGGCAGGTCGAGGCAGTCGCCGGTACGCAGGTCGTACACCTGCTTGTGCAGGGGTGAGGCCAGCGTCGGCGTGCCGCCGCGGCTGCCCACGATGCCCCGGCTGAGCACGTACGCGCCGCTCACCGGGTCCCGGTTGTCCAGCGCGAACAGCTCGTCGGCGGTCCGGAAGAGCGCCACCTGCACCCCGTCGACCAGTGCGGCGACGCCCCGGTCCGGCTCCAGCTGGTCCAGCCGGCAGACCACGGTCCAGGTCAGTACGGTCGCCCGGCTCACCGCCGTACCTCCGGCATGCCCAAGGTGACCGGCTGCCGGCGGCCACCGGCGGTGGCCGGCTCCGGCGCGGCGCGGCCCGGCACCGGTTGACCCCGCACGGTCTCGAAGCGGATCGACGGGTCGGGGACCTCCGGGGCGTTGACGAAGGAGGTGAAGCGGCGCAGCCGTTCCGGGTCGGCGAGGGTGTCCCGCCACTCGTCGGAGTAGGACCCGACGTGCCGGGCCATCGCGGCGTCGAGGTCGGCGCAGAGCCCGAGGGAGTCGTCCACGATCACCGCGCGCAGGTGCGCCAGCCCGCCGTCCAGCGCCTCGATCCAGGCCGCGGTGCGTTGCAGCCGGTCGGCGGTGCGGATGTAGTACATCAGGAACCGGTCGATGGTGCGGACCAGCTCCTCGGTGGAGAGGTCGGTGGCGAACAGGTCGGCGTGCCGGGGCCGGAAGCCGCCGTTGCCGCCGAGGTAGAGGTTCCAGCCGGTCTCGGTGGCGATGACGCCGAAGTCCTTGCTGCGCGCCTCGGCGCACTCCCGGGCACAACCGGAGACCGCCGACTTGAGCTTGTGCGGGGCGCGCAGCCCCCGGTAGCGCAGCTCCAGCGCGACGGCCAGGCCCACCGAGTCCTGCACCCCGTACCGGCACCAGGTATCGCCGACGCAGGACTTCACCGTGCGCAGCGCCTTGCCGTAGGCGTGGCCGGACTCGAAACCGGCCTCGACCAGCCGCCGCCAGATCTGCGGCAACTGCTCCACCCGGGCCCCGAACAGGTCGATCCGCTGCCCACCGGTGATCTTGGTGTACAGCTGGAAGTCCCGGGCCACCTCGCCGATGACGATCAGCTTCTCCGGGGAGATCTCCCCGCCGGGGATCCGGGGCACCACCGAGTAGCTGCCGTCGCGTTGCAGGTTGGCCAGGAAGTGGTCGTTGGTGTCCTGCAGGGAGGCCTGCTCGCCGTCGAGGACGTACCCGTTGCCCAGCGAGGCGAGGATCGAGGCGACCACCGGCTTGCAGATGTCGCAGCCCCGGCCCCGGCCGTGCTCGGCGATCAGCTGGGAGAAGGTCCGCACGCCCCGGACCCGGACGATGTCGAACAGCTCCTGCCGGCTGGCGTCGAAGTGCTCACAGAGCGCCCGGGACTGCGCCACGCCGGCGGCGTCCAGCAACTGCTTGAGCATCGGTACGCAGGAACCACAGCTCGTCCCGGCCCGGGTGCACGCCTTCAACGCCGGCACGTCGGCGCAGCCGCCGGCGATCGCCGCGTCGACGTCGTCGCGGGTCACCGCGTTGCACGAGCAGACCTGGGCGGTGCCGGGCAGCGTCGCCGCGCCCGCGCCGCCGCCGTCGGCCGGGGCCAGCAACGCCAGCGGGGGACCGGGCAGCGGCCCACCGACGCTGGCCCGCAACGTCGGATAGGCGCTCGCGTCCCCGACCAGCACCCCACCGAGCAGCGTCCGCGCGTCGTCGGAGAGGACCAGCTTCGCGTACGACCGGCTGGCCGGATCGGTGTAGGTGACGTCCAGACAGCCCTCGGTGCGCCCGTGGGCGTCGCCGAAGGACGCCACGTCCACCCCGAGCAGCTTCAACTTCGCCGCGCTGTCCGCCCCGGCGAAGGTGGCCGCCCCGCCGAGCAGCCGGTCGGCGACCACCTCGGCCATCGCGTACCCGGGGGCGACCAGGCCGTGGCAGGTGCCGTCCACCGCCGCGCACTCGCCGACCGCCCAGATCCGCTCGTCGGCGCTGCGGCAGGTGGCGTCGACCAGGACCCCGCCGCGCGGGCCGAGTTCCAGCCCGGTGGCGCGGGCCAGCTCGTCGCGGGGGCGGATGCCGGCGGCGACCACCACCAGGTCGGCGTCGACCACGCTGCCGTCGGAGAGGTCGAGGGCGGCGACGGTGCCGTCCGCGCCGGGGCGCAGCGCCGTGGTGGCCACCCCCAGGTGGGTCCGCACCCCCAGCTCCTCGACGTACCGGCGCAGCATCGCCCCACCGGCCTCGTCGACCTGCACCGGCATCAGCCGGGGCGCGAACTCGATCACGTGGGTGGTCAGGCCGAGCAGGCGCAACGCGTTCGCCGCCTCCAGCCCGAGCAGCCCACCGCCGATCACCGCCCCGGTCCGCCGACCGGCGGCGTGCGCCCGGATCGCGGCCAGGTCGTCCAGGGTGCGGTAGACGAAGACCCCCGGCAGATCGGTGCCCGGCACCGGCGGCACGAACGGGTACGAGCCGGTGGCCAGCACCAACGCGTCGTACGGGTACGCGCCGGCCGCCGTGGTGACCACCCGCTGGTCCCGGTAGATCCCGGTGACCGGCTCGCCGAGCCGCAGGTCCACGCCGTCGTCGGCGGTGTACAGGTTGAGCTGCTCCGCGTCGACCCCGTCGAACCACGCCGACAGCCGCACCCGGTCGTACGCCGGTCGGATCTCCTCGGCGAGCACCGTCACCTGCCAACGCCCCTGCGGGTCGCGGGCCCGCAACGCCTCGACGAAGCGTTGCCCGACCATGCCGTTGCCGACGACGACCAGTCTGTCGCCACTCACCATCCCTGCACCTCCACTGGGTCGGGCTGTCACCTGGTTCATCGGATCGGCGCCGGGTCCGACTGGGCCAGCCAGTCGACGATGCCGGCGAGCGCGTCGCGGCAGCCGCCGCAGCCGGTGCCGGCCCGGGTGGTCGCCGACAGCTCGTCGCCGGTCCGGGCACCGGAACGCCAGCAGGCCACCAACGCGCCCTTGCTGACGTCGTTGCACTGGCACACCGTGGTCGCGTCCGGCATCAGCGCCGGCGAGGTGGCCGGGGTGGCCGCGCCGCCGCCGTACGCCCGGCCGAGCAGCAACGACCGTCGGTCGGCCGGCACCGGGGCACCCCGGTCGAAGAGCTGCACCACCGTGCCGACCGCCGGGTTCTCGCCGAGCAGGATCGCCCCGGTCAGCCGGTCGCCACGGATGCGCAGTCGGGCGTACGTGCCCCGGGCCGGATCGGTGAAGGTCAGCTCCTCCACACCGTCGTGGTCGTCCTTGACGGTGCCGCCGGGTGTCGTCGCGCCGCCGTCGCCGCCGGGTGTCGTCGCGTCGCCGGTGCCGCCGGGTGTCGTCGCGCCGCCGGGACCGCCGGGCGTGGTCGACGTGACGCCGGTGCCGCCGGTGAGCGTCGGGCCGGTGACGTCGCCCATCGCGGCGAGATCGATGCCGGCGGCCTTGAGCCGGGTCACCACCGGCCGGGGCCGGTAGCGGGCCGCCGGGTCGGCGCCGGTGAGCAGGTCGGCGACCACCCTGGCCTGGGCCCATGCCGGGGCGACCAGGCCGGTGAGCGCCCCGTCGGGCTGGGCGCAGTCGCCGATCGCCGAGATCGCCGGATCGCTGCTGCGCAACCGGTCGTCGACCACCACACCCCGGGCCACCCGCAGGCCGGCGGCCGTGGCCAGCGCGGTGTCGGGGCGTACCCCGCAGGAGAGGACCAGCAGGTCGGCGGAGAGGGAACGGCCGTCGGCGAGGTCGAGCCGGACCCGGTCGGCGTCGGCGGTCACGCCGACCGCCGGCACCGCCAGCGCGGTGCGTACCCCGAGGGCTTCCAGGGTGCCGGCGAGCACCGCGCCGGCGGTCGGGTCGAGCTGCCGTTCCATCAGGTGCGGGTGGGGGTGGACCACGGTGACGGCCAGGCCCCGGGCGGCCAACCCCCGGGCGGCCTCCAGGCCGAGCAGCCCGCCGCCCAGCACCAGTACGTCGCGGGCGTGCCGGGCGGCGGCGAGGATCCGCCGGCAGTCGTCCAGGGTGCGGAACGGCACCACCCGGTCCGGCAGCGGGTCCAGCCCCGGCAGCGGCGGCACGACCGCGCGGGCCCCGGTGGCCAGCACCAGGTGTTCGTAGCCGAACCGGTCGCCGTCGGCGGTGCACACCTCGCGGGCGGCCCGGTCGATCCCGCTGACCGGCAGGCCGTTGCGCACGTCCACGCCCTGGCCGGCCAGCTCGGTCAGCTCCACGTCCGGCTCGTCGATCTTCCCGGCGAGCAGGGTGGAGAGCATGATCCGGTTGTACGCCCGGTGCGGCTCGGCCCCGAACACGGTGACCTTACGGTCGTCGCCCCGCGCGTGCAGTTCGGCGGCGAGGCGTGCCCCGGCCATCCCGTGCCCGACGATCACGATGCTCATGCCGGCTCCAGCCGGACCGCGCAGATCTTGAACTCGGGCATGCCGGAGACCGGATCCAGCGCGTCGTTGGTGACCGAGTTGGCGCGGGCGGCACCCGGCCAGTGGAACGGCGCGAAGACCGTGTCCGGGCGGATCGTCGGGCTGAGCCGGGCCGGGGCGCAGAGCTCACCCCGGCGGGAGACCACCCGTACCGGCTGCCCCTCGGTGACGCCGAGCCGGTCGGCCAGGTCGGGATGCAGCTCCACGAAGCCTCCGGGAGCGGCCCGACGCAGCGCCTCGACCCGGCGGGTCTGCGCGCCGGACTGGTACTGGGCCAGCACCCGGCCGGTGGTGAAGTGCAGCGGGTACTCGGCGCAGACCGGCTCGGCGGCCGGCCGGTGGGTCACCGCCCGGAACCGGGCCCGCCCGTCCGGGGTGGGGAAGCCGTCAGCGAAGAGCCGGGGGCTGTCCGGGCCGTCCGGGTCGGGGCAGGGCCAGAAGACCCCGGTGTCGGCCTCGATCCGTTCCCAGCTCACCCCGGCGTAGTCGGCCGGCCCGCCGGCCGAGGCCCGGCGCAGCTCCTCGAACCACTCGCGTGGCTCGGTCGGGAAACCGGTTTGCCGGGGGCCCCTGCTATCCGGAAAACGATAGGAGGGGGCCCTTCCTTGCAGGCGGGTGGCGAGGGTGGCGAGGATGTCGAGGTCGGTGCGGACGCCGGGGGGTGGCTCGCGCAGCGCCCGGCGGCGCAGCACCCGACCCTCCAGGTTGGTCATCGTGCCGTCCTCCTCGGCCCACTGGGCCACCGGCAGCACCACGTCGGCCAGTTCGGCCGTCTCGGAGCGGACGAAGTCGGCCACCACCAGCAGGTCCAGGTCGCGCAGCCGGGAGGTGATCCGGGCCGCCCGGGGCGCGGAGACCACCGGGTTGGAGCCGAAGACCAGCATCGCCTTCGGGCCGGTGGCGGTGCCGAGCGAGTCGAGCAGCTGGTACGCGGGCACCCCCGGACCGGGCAGCGAGTCGGGGTCGACGCCCCAGACCCCGGCCACGTGCGCGCGGGCCACCGGGTCGTCGATCCGGCGGTACCCGGGGAGCTGGTCGGCCTTCTGCCCGTGCTCCCGACCACCCTGGCCGTTGCCCTGCCCGGTCAGGCAGCCGTACCCCGAGCCGGGGCGGCCGGGCAGCCCGAGGGCGAGCGCCAGGTTGATGTACGCGGTCACCGTGTCCACGCCCTTGGCATGCTGTTCGGCGCCCCGGGCGGTGACGATGACCGCCCGGTCCACACCGGCCAGCGCCCGTACGGTGGCCTCCAGATCGGCCACCGGGACCCCGCTGAGGCGTTCCACCTCGGCCGGCCAGTACCCGGCCACGGTCCGGCGCACCTCGTCGAAGCCGGTGGTCCGTTCGGCGACGTACGCCCGGTCGAGCAGGCCCTCGGTGAGCGCGATGTGCAGCAGCGCGTTGGCCATCGCCAGGTCGGTGCCGGGCAGCGGCTGCAGGTGCAGGTCGGCCTGGCGGGCGGTGGCGGTGAGCCGGGGATCCACCACGATCAGCCGGCCGCCCCGACGGCGCTGCTCGGTCAGGTGGCGCATCAACGGTGGCATGGTCTCGGCCGGGTTCGCGCCGACCATCAGCACGGTCTGCGCCCGGCCCAGGTCGGCCACCGGGAAGGGCAGGCCCCGGTCGACGCCGAAGGCGCGCAGTCCGGCCGCCGCCGCCGAGGACATGCACCAGCGTCCGTTGTAGTCGATGTGCCGGGTGCCCAGCGCCACCCGGGCGAACTTGCCCAACGCGTACGCCTTCTCGTTGGTCAGCCCACCGCCGCCGAAGACCGCGACCGCGTCCCGACCGTGCCGGTCCGCGACGTCACGGATCCCCTCGGCCACCCGGTCGAGGGCGGCGTCCCAGTCGGCCGGGCGCAGCTGGCCGTCGGTGTCGCGCAGCAGCGGGGTGGTCAGCCGTTCCGGGTGGTCGAGCAGCTCGGCGGCGGTCCAGCCCTTCTGGCAGAGACCGCCGAGGTTGGTCGGGAACTGCCGGGGGAGGACCTCGACGCGTTGCCCGCGCTGACGCAGCGTCATCGCGCACTGGAGGGCGCAGTACGGGCAGTGCGTGGCGGCGTCGCGGGTCGTGGTTCCCGCTGGTGTCGCCGGGCGTGCACCGTCTGTCATGTCCGCAAAGCGTGCCGGTGGGCGGTTTCCGGTCCGGGTCTGCCTTGTTTCGGTCCTGTCAAGAGCGGCTCACACCGCACGTGGGAAACAGGCCGGTTCGCCTGGTTTACAATGTGGGAAAGTTGTCTCATTTGATGAGAAGATCGAGCTGGGGTGGGTGACGGATCGATGAGTGTCGCGGATGCGTTCGACGCCGTGGCGGGCAGTTACGACGCGGCCAGGCGTCGCCTCGTGCCCTGCTTCGACGACTTCTACGGCGCCGCCGTCGAGGTGGCCGCACCGCCGCTGCGGGCGGCGCTGGCCGAGGGGCGTACCCCCGAGGTGTTGGACCTGGGCGCGGGCACCGGCCTGCTCTCGCTGCTGCTGACCGCGGCGGTGCCGGGCGTGCGGACGACCCTGGTCGACGCCGCGCCCGGCATGCTCGCGGTGGCCACCGGGCAGCTCACCGCCCGGGGCGTGGCGCACCGCGTGGTGGCCGCCGACCTGACCGACCCGCTGCCCGCCGGCCGGTACGACGCGGTGGTCTCCGCGCTGGCCATCCACCACCTCGACGACGACGCCAAGCGGAAGCTGTACCGGCGGGCCGGGCAGGCGCTGGCCCCCGGCGGTGTGTTCGTCAACGCCGAGCAGGTCGCCGGCCCGACCCCGGCGCTGGACCGACGCTACGACGAGGTCTGGACGGCCCGGATCACCGAACTCGGCTCCGACGCCGAGGAGATCGCCGCCGCCCGCCGACGGATGCGCCACGACCGGCCGGCGACCGTGGCCGCGCAGTGCGCCTGGCTCGAAGCGGCGGGCCTGGTCGACGTGGACTGCTTCTTCAAGCAGTGGCGCTTCGCCGTCTTCGGCGGCCACCGCCACTGACCGGCCACCGCCACTGACCGGCCGCCGGTCCCTGACCGGCCGCCGCCGCTGACCCGGTGGTGGATGACTGACGGTCGTACCGCTGGGTACCCTCAGCGGCATGACCGCCAAGGTGACGTTGTCGTTCTCGGACGAGACGATCGAGCAGGCGCGCCGGTTCGCCAAGCGGGAAGGGCTGTCGCTGTCGGCCTGGATGGACCTGGCCGCCCGGGAGAAGGCGCTGCGTGAGGTCTTCACCGCGCACGCCGCCGCCGTGGGGCGGGCCGGTCTCGACCTGGAGTCCGCCGCGCTCGCCGACGCCCGCGAGGTGCAACTGGTCGACGACGCGCTCTTCGGCGGCCACCCCCGTGCCGCGTAACGGGGCGTAGGTGTTGCGCAGGGGCGAGGTCTGGCGGATCGAAGGGGCCCGGGAGCGGTACGGCCTGGTCGTCAGCTCCGACGTCTACAACGCCACCGACGTGCCGATCGTCATCGTGGCCGAGGTGGTCGACGAGGCGCTGCTACGGGACTCGCCGCTGGCGGTGCGGATGGGCGAGCAGGTGGTCATGCCCGACCGGCTCTCCTCGCCGATGAAGAAGTGGTTCACCGCCTGTGTCGGAGTGGCCGACGCCGATACGATGCAGCGCGTCGGCCGGGCGCTGCGGATCCTGCAGCAGCTCTGAGCCCCGCTGCCGCCTGCGGCAGGGCCGCCGAGGTCCGCACCGTCGTCGTTGCGTCCTCACCACCGGCCCGGCGCGGCGGTGCGTTCTCCGTAGCCGGGCCGACCCGCGACGGGCACCGGGCGGAAATTCGCTCTCCCTAGCGTTCGTCCTGGTCACATCGATGAGGAGGAGCCGTCGTGAGCACCCTCGCCCGCACCCCGACAGCAGCCGACGCCGAGGCACCGGGAACCAGTCGCCGGCACCGGATCGACGACTGGCGACCCGAGGACCCGACCTTCTGGCGTACCACCGGGGCACCCGTCGCCCGCCGCAACCTGTGGGTGTCGATCTTCGCCGAGCACGTCGGGTTCTCCGTGTGGAGCCTGTGGTCGGTGACCGTGCTCTTCCTCGGCCCGGAGTACGGCATCGACCCGGCCGGCAAGTTCCTGCTCACCGCCGTACCGGCCGCGCTGGGCGCGGTGCTGCGGCTGCCGTACACCCTGGCGGTCGCCCGGTTCGGCGGGCGGAACTGGAC
This sequence comes from Micromonospora sp. WMMA1923, assembly GCF_049179195.1. Taxonomy (NCBI): domain Bacteria; kingdom Bacillati; phylum Actinomycetota; class Actinomycetes; order Micromonosporales; family Micromonosporaceae; genus Micromonospora; species Micromonospora sp. WMMA1923. Next base: position 4,859,347 of record NZ_JBMHLZ010000001.1, on the reverse strand, counting down.
CATCGTCAGCGCGTTGCTGCTGCTGGTGCCGACCGTGCCGATGACGGTGCTGCTGGAGCCCGGGGTCTCCTACTCCACCCTGATGGTGCTGGCCTGCCTCACCGGGGTCGGCGGGGGCAACTTCGCCTCCTCGATGGCGAACATCAACCTGTTCTTCCCGGACCGGCTCAAGGGGCGGGCGCTCGGGCTCAACGCCGGCGGCGGCAACCTCGGCGTACCGGCGGTGCAGCTGGTCGGGCTGGCGGTGCTGGCCACCGCCGGTGCGGCGTACCCCCGGTTGGTGCCGGCGGTCTACCTGCCGCTGATCGTGCTGGCCGCGCTGGCCTCGGCCCGCTGGCTGGACAACATCCCGGCGGCGCGCAACGCGCCCGGCGCGCTGCGGGCCGCCGCCGCCGACCGGCACACCTGGGTGATGTCGCTGCTCTACATCGGCACCTTCGGCTCGTTCATCGGTTTCGGTTTCGCCTTCGGTCAGGTGCTCCAGCTCCAGTTCGCCGAGCGGTTCCCCACCCCGGTCGACGCCGCCTGGCTGACCTTCCTGGGACCGCTGATCGGCTCGCTGGTCCGGCCGCTCGGCGGTCAGCTGGCCGACCGGCTCGGTGGCGCGCTGGTCACCTTCTGGAACTTCGTCGCGATGGCGGCCGGTGCCGCGCTGGTGCTGTACGCCGCCCGGGACCGGTCCTTCGGGCTCTACCTGGTGGGCTTCCTGGCCCTCTTCGTGCTCTCCGGGGTCGGCAACGGCTCGACGTACAAGATGATCCCGGCGATCTTCCGGGCCCGGGCCGCCGATGAGCACGGGCGGGACCCGGCGGCGGCCGAGCGGTGGGCCCGGCGGATGACCGGATCGTTGATCGGCATCGCCGGTGCGGTCGGCGCGTCCGGCGGGGTGCTGGTCAACGTGGCCTTCCGGCAGTCCTTCCTGACCTCGGGCAACGCCGACGCCGCCTACCTGGCGTTCATCGGCTGGTACGGGTTCTGCGTCGTGCTCACCTGGGTGGTGTACCTGCGGCCCGGTCGGACCCGGCTCGCCGGGGTGTGAGACTCCTCTCACCGCACCCCCTCGGCGGGTAAGGGTGGACCCGTTTTGACCTGCCGACCGGGCGCCGGGTATCGTTGCCTGCTGTTGTACGACATCCAGTGGCGTGCCGTTTCAGGTACGCTTGGTCGTTCGTGCGCGCTGGTCCACCTCGGCGCGCGACCCCAGACCGACGACGAGACAAGGTAGACCTGTGCGTACGTACAGCCCGAAGCCGGGTGAGATCGAGCGTCAGTGGCACATCATCGACGCCTCTGATGTCGTGCTGGGCCGCCTGGCCACCCACACCGCCACGCTGCTGCGCGGTAAGCACAAGCCGACTTTCGCGCCGCACGTCGACACGGGCGACTTCGTCGTCATCGTGAACGCGGGCAAGGTTGCGCTGACCGGCAACAAGCGCCAGCAGAAGATCGCCTACCGGCACTCCGGTTACCCCGGTGGCCTCAAGCAGGTCGGTTACGACGAGCTGCTGACCAAGCGTCCCGACCGGGCCATCGAGCTCGCCGTCAAGGGGATGCTCCCGCACAACAAGCTGGGCCGTAAGCTGATCAAGAAGCTGAAGGTCTACGCCGGTGCCGAGCACCCGCACGGCGCGCAGCAGCCGGTGCCGTTCGAGATCAAGCAGATCGCGCAGTGAGCGAGGGCGAAGGAAACAGCATGACCGACATCACCGAGACCGAGGTCGCCCCCGAGGCCACCGAGGCGCCCGCGCCCGTCGCCCGCGCGCCGCGTGGTGACCGCCCGATCCAGACCGTCGGCCGCCGCAAGGAGGCCATCGTCCGGGTACGGATCGTCCCCGGCACCGGCAAGATCACCTGCAACGGCCGGGAGCTTGAGGCCTACTTCCCGAGCAAGGTGCACCAGCAGCTGATCAAGGACCCGCTGGTCACCGCCGAGAAGCCCGAGGCGTTCGACGTCATCGCCAACCTGCGTGGCGGCGGCACCACCGGCCAGGCCGGTGCGCTCCGGCTGGCCATCGCCCGGGCGCTGATCGTCAACGAGCCCGACGACCGCCCGGCGCTGAAGAAGGCCGGCTTCCTCACCCGGGACGCCCGGGTCAAGGAAAGCAAGAAGTACGGTCTCAAGAAGGCCCGCAAGGCCCCGCAGTACTCGAAGCGCTGATCATCAGCAGCGCGTTGTTCTTCTGACGAGCGGCCGGTTCACCCCCCTACCATCGGGAGGTGGACCGGCCGTTTCGTTTGTCCATATATTGGCGGTTTCATCGGAGGTTGGCGGGTATGGGGCGGTTGTTCGGCACGGACGGCGTACGGGGACGGGCGAACGTGGATCTCACGCCCGAGTTGGCGCTCGTGGTGGCGGTCGCCGCCGCCCACACACTCGCCGAGTCCGACCGCAGCCACCCACCGCTGGCCGTGGTCGGCCGGGACACCCGGGCCAGCGGCGAGATGCTGGAGGCCGCCGTGGTGGCCGGGCTGACCAGCGCGGGGGCCAACGTGGTCCGGGTCGGCGTGCTGCCCACCCCGGCGGTGGCCTTCCTCACCGCCGAGGCCAAGGCCGACCTGGGCGTGATGCTGTCGGCCTCGCACAACCCGATGCCTGACAACGGCATCAAGCTCTTCGCCGCCGGCGGGCACAAGCTGCCCGACGAGATCGAGGCCCAGATCGAGGCGGCCGTGGCGGCCAACGCCACCAGCGCCTGGGACCGGCCGACCGGCGCCGGGGTGGGACGGGTGCACGACCTGCTCGACGGCGCCGACCACTACGTCCAGCACGTGGTCGGCACCCTGGCCCACCGGCTCGACGGGCTGAAGGTAGTGGTCGACTGCGCCAACGGCGCGGCTTCCGAGGTCGCCCCGGTGGTGTACCGCGAGGCCGGCGCCGAGGTGGTGGCCATCCACGCCGAACCGGACGGCCTCAACATCAACGACGACTGCGGCTCCAACCACCTCGACGCGCTGCGCGCGGCCGTCGTCGAGCACGGCGCGCACCTCGGCATCGCCCACGACGGCGACGCCGACCGGTGCGTCGCGGTCACCGCCGACGGCGTCGAGGTCGACGGCGACGAGCTGATGGCGATCCTCGCCCTGGCCATGCGGGAGGCCGGCACCCTCACCGAGGACACCCTGGTGGCCACGGTGATGAGCAACCTCGGCCTGCGCCTGGCGATGTCCGCCGAGGGCATCCGGCTGGTCGAGACCAAGGTCGGCGACCGGTACGTCCTGGAGGAGCTGCGCGCCTCCGGCCTGGCCCTCGGTGGTGAGCAGAGCGGACACATCGTGATGCCGGCGCACGCCACCACCGGCGACGGCGTGCTGACCGGGCTGCACCTGATGGCCCGGATGGCCGCCACCGGCCGGACCCTCGCCGAGCTGGCCGCCGTCCTGACCAAGCTGCCCCAGGTGCTGATCAACGTGCCGGTCTCCGACCGCACCGTCGGCGCCGCCGACCCGACCGTACGGGCCGAGGTGGCCCGCGCCGAGGCTGAGCTGGGCGAGACCGGCCGGGTGCTGCTGCGCCCCTCCGGCACCGAGCCGTTGGTCCGGGTGATGGTCGAGGCGGCCACCGAGGAGACCGCCCGTACCGTCGCCGAGCGCATCGCCACCCACGTCCGCACCGCCAGCCCCGTGTAAGGAAGGGCCCCCTGTTAACGCTTTCGGTATAGCGGGGCACCCTTCTCACCACCTGCGCCCGGCCGCCTCACCTGGCGGCCGGGCGCAGGCGCAGGTGGTGACCGGTGCGGGTGGCTGGGTCAGGTGAGGCGGTGTAGCCGGGTGACGGCCTCGGCCAGCACCTCCGGGCGCTTGCAGAAGGCGAACCGGACCAGCCGTCGACCCGCCTCGACATCGTCGTAGAAGACCTGGGTGGGCACAGCGACCACGCCGCAGCGCTCCGGCAGCGACAGGCAGAACTCGATGCCGTCCCGGCCGCCCAGCCCGGCGATGTCGGCCGTGACGAAGTACGTCCCCTCCGGGGTGAGCACCTCGAACCCGGCCCCGGTGAGGCCGGCGGTCAACTGGTCCCGACGCTGCTGGAGGTCGTCCCGGAAACCGGTGTAGTAGGCGTCGGGCAGGGCCAACGCCACCGCCACCGCCGGTTGCAACGGTGCGGCGTTGACGAAGGTGAGGAACTGCTTGACCCGCAGCAGCGCCGAGACCAGTGCCGCCGGTCCGCTGGCCCAGCCGATCTTCCAGCCGGTGCAGGAGAAGGTCTTACCGGCCGAGGAGATTCGCAGGGTCCGCTCGCGCATGCCGGGCAGGGTGGCCAGCGGCACGTGCGGGTGGTCGGCGTCGGTGAAGACCAGGTGCTCGTACACCTCGTCGGTGACGGCGTACGCGTCGTGTTCCTGGCACAACTCGGCGATCAGCGCCAACTCGGTCGGGGTGAAGACCTTGCCGGTCGGGTTGTGCGGGGAGTTCAGCAGCACCAGCCGGGTGCGCCTGCCGAACGCGGCGCGCAACGCCGCCGGGTCGAAGCCGTACCGACCGTCGTCGCCGGGACGCAGGGTGACCGGCCGCCGGACCGCACCGGCCAGGGCGACCGAGGCGGCGTACGAGTCGTAGTACGGCTCGAAGCAGACCACCTCGTCACCGGGCTCGCAGAGGGCGAGGATGGCTGCCGCGATCGCCTCGGTGGCCCCGGCGGTCACCACGATCTCGCCGTCCGGGTCGTACTCCAGGCCCCAGAACCGACGCTGGTGCCCGGCCACCGCCGCGCGCAACGCCGGGATGCCCGGACCTGGCGGGTACTGGTTCTGGCCGCCGCGCAGCGCCTCGGCGGCGGCGGCGAGCATCTCCGACGGGCCGTCGGTGTCCGGGAAGCCCTGCCCGAGGTTGACCGCGCCGGTGCGGGCGGCCAAAGCGGACATCTCGGCGAAGATGGTCGTCCCGAACGGCCGCATCCGGGCCACCAGTGGATCGTTCGCGGTCGTCGTCACGCCCGTCAGGGTACGACCCCTCCCCGGACCCGTACACCCGTCGCGACCGGCGGCGTACGAGCTCGGACGTTTGTCCGGGCGGGCCACGGGGTGCTCCCAATCACTCAATTTCGCTGTTCGTTTGGCCGGCTTTCGAACAGTTGCCATGAGCGAAACTGGGTTAGGCTGCGGGTCATGTGTGGAATCGTGGGTTATGCCGGCAGTCGGCCGGCGCTGGGGATCGTGCTCGACGGGCTGCGGCGGCTGGAGTACCGCGGCTACGACTCGGCCGGGGTGGCCATCGTCTGCGACGACGAGCTGCTGACCGAGAAGAAGGCCGGCAAGCTGGCCAACCTCGAGAAGGTCCTCGCCGAGCGGGCCACCGACCCCAGCTCCTGCGCGGCCGGCACGGTCGGCATCGCCGACGGGAACACCGGCATCGGGCACACCCGCTGGGCCACCCACGGCGGCCCCACCGACCGCAACGCCCACCCGCACCTCGCCCCCGACAACCGGGTGGCGGTCATCCACAACGGCATCATCGAGAACTTCGCCAAGCTCCGCGGCGAGCTGGAGGCCGACGGCGTCCAGTTCACCAGCGACACCGACTCCGAGTGCGCCGCCCACCTGCTCTCCGCCGTCCTGGCCGAGCTGCGCGCGGCCGGCGAGCCGGACGGCCCGCAGCTGCTCGTCGCCGCGATGCGCGCGGTCTGCCAGCGGCTGGAGGGGGCCTTCACCCTGCTGGCCGTGGACGCCGCCGTGCCCGGCGCGGTGGTCGGCGCGCGACGCAACTCGCCGCTGGTGGTCGGCCGGGGTGACGGGGAGAACTACCTCGCCAGCGACGTGGCCGCCTTCATCGAGCACACCCGTGAGGCGGTCGAGCTGGGCCAGGACCAGATCGTGCTGATCACCGGGGACACCATCGAGATCACCGACTTCACCGGCCGCCCCGCCAGCGGCAAGGACTTCCACATCGACTGGGACGCCTCCGCCGCCGAGAAGGGCGGCTACGACTGGTTCATGCTCAAGGAGATCGAGGAGCAGCCCCAGGCCATCGCGGACACGCTGCTCGGCCGGCTCACCGACACCGGTGAGATCATGCTCGACGAGGTACGCCTCAGCGACCAGGACCTGCGCGACGTCGACAAGGTCTTCATCGTCGCCTGCGGCACCGCGTACCACTCGGGCATGGTCGCCAAGTACGCCATCGAGCACTGGACCCGGATCCCCTGCGAGGTGGAGCTGGCCAGCGAGTTCCGCTACCGCGACCCGGTGCTCGACCGGTCCACCCTGATCGTGGTGATCTCCCAGTCCGGCGAGACCATGGACACCCTGATGGCGCTGCGCCACGCCAAGGAGCAGAAGGCCCGGGTGTTGGCGATCTGCAACACCAACGGCTCCACCATTCCGCGCGAGTCCGACGCCGTGCTCTACACCCACGGCGGGCCGGAGATCGCGGTCGCCTCCACCAAGGCGTTCCTCACCCAGCTGGTCGCCTGCTACCTGATCGGCCTGCACCTGGCCCAGGTACGCGGGATCAAGTTCGCCGACGAGGTCGCGGCCGTGGTGGAGCAGCTGCACCGGATGCCCGACAAGCTGCGCGAGCTGCTGGCCCGCATCGAGCCGGTACGCGAACTGGCCCGGGAGATCAAGTCCGAGCCGACGGTGCTCTTCATCGGCCGGCACGTCGGCTACCCGGTGGCCCTGGAGGGCGCGCTCAAGCTCAAGGAACTGGCCTACATGCACGCCGAGGGGTTCGCCGCCGGTGAGCTGAAGCACGGCCCGATCGCCCTGATCGACGCGGGTACCCCGGTGATCTGCATCGTGCCGTCGCCGGTCGGCCGGGGCATGCTGCACGACAAGGTCGTCTCCAACATCCAGGAGGTACGCGCCCGCGGTGCGCGGACCATCGTGATCGCCGAGGAGGGCGACGAGGCCGTCCGGCGCTACGCCGACCACCTGATCTACGTGCCGCGTACCCCGACGCTGCTGGCGCCGTTGATGACCACGGTGCCGTTGCAGGTGCTCGCCGCCGAGATCGCCGCCGCCCGGGGCCACGACGTGGACCAGCCGCGCAACCTGGCCAAGTCGGTGACCGTGGAGTAGGGCGGCGCGTCCGTCGACGCGGGGCCAGGTCAGCGGCCGAGCACGACCCGGGCCATGCCGTCCAGCGCCGGGTTGTCGGCCTCCCAGTAACCGGTGTGACCGGACCGGTCGCTGCCGAACGTCCGCCCGCCGAACCCCGGGTCGCTCGGGTCACGGCCGAACCACAGCCCGCCGTCGGGCCGGTCGACCAGGCCGCCCACCGGGCCGAACGGGGGCACCGCCGACGCCGCCCGCCGGAGCAGGTCGTCCGGCGGGCGGACCAGCCGGATGGGGTCGTCCGGCGCGGTGCTCGACCACACCTGCCCGGCGGGCACCCGCAGCTCACCGGCGTGCTGCACGCCGACCCCAGGCGAGCCGACGAAGACCAGGGCGTCGGTGGCGAGCCCGTGGTCCCGGGCGGTGGTGCCGACCACCGTCGACCCGTAGCTGTGCCCGAGCACGGTCTGCCGGGCCGGCGGCCCCTCGTGGGTGGCCCGCAGCCCGTCCTGGAACCGGTGCAGGGCCGGCCCGGCGTCCCGGGCCTGGGTGGCCCGGAACGCCTCGTGCAGGAAGTCGGGCGCGTCGTAGTCGAGCCAGAGCACCGCGGCGGTCTCGGCGCCGGGGGCGAGCGCGGCGCACCTGGCCTGCACCCGGCCCGCCCGCCCCAGCTCACCGGTGGCGTCGGCCAGCCCCGCCGTCATGCCCGGCACGTAGGTGAGCACGTGCTCGGCGCGGTCCGGGTTGCCCAGCGCGACGATCGCCCGCCCCTCCCCGCCCGTGCGCAGACCCAGCAGGTACGCCCGGGGGGTCTCCCGGGCGGACAACCGGTCGGTCAGGGCGCTCAACCCGGTAAGTGCCGCCGCCACCCGGCGTAACCCGGCCACCTCGGCCGGCCCCCGCGGGAACCGGGTCAGCAGCCGCCCCCGCTCGGCCAGCAGCTCCGCGCGCCGGTCAGCGAGGAGCAGCCGGTTCGCCTGGTCCCGGTCGGCCACCGGCACCCCGTCCAGCGCGCCGACCCGGCCGGGCTCGTGCCGGACCAGCCAGCGACGCTGGGCCGGGGTGAGCCCGGCCCACCACCGGCGGACCAGGGCCGGCTCGGCGTCCGGGCCCGGCCGCCAGGGCGGCGGCTCGGCGCTCCATCCCGACCCGGCCGCACCGGCCAGCTCGACCAGTCGCCGGGTCGCCTCCCGGTCGGCCGCATCGGCGATGGCCAACGCGGCACCCACCGCCTGCGACACCTGCGCCACCGCCGGCCCGACCTGGGCTGTCGGCAGGGCTCCGAACGGGGCGGCCGACACCCGACCGTGCCTGTCGATCCGTAACCCGCCGCGATCGGCCGCTTCGACCGCGGCGGCCAGCCGGGCCTTGGCCGCGCGCAACCGCCCGGCGAGCTCGGCGAGCACCTGGTCGGCCTCGACCAGGGCGGGAACGACCGAGGTCAGCTCGACGCGCAACCCGGTGAGTCGTCCGTCGGCAGCCCGCGCCGCATCACCGGACCAGCCGCCGCGCAACCGACCGGCACCGGTGGCCAGCTCACCGCCCCACCTGTCGAACCGGCCGGTGAGCCCACCCCAGGCGGCGCCGGCGCCCCGCCAGCCCTCGGGGTCGGCCGCCCAGAGCCGTGCGTAGGAGTTCACCGGGAGAACCGGGTCAGGCGACCGGCGGCCCGGTCGTCCACCGCCTGGTAACCGTCGGCGGCGGTGCCGAGCGCCCCGGCACTCTCGGCCAACCGGGCACCGACCCCGCCACACCAGCGGTGCACCGCCCACTCCAGCTCGGCCAGGGCCGCCGCGGCCGACCACCGGGGTGCCGGCACGACCAACCCCGGGGCCCCGGCCAGCCCGTACGCCAGCCGGTGGGCCTGGTCGGTGAGCCCACCCGCCACCTCACGCAGCAGGCCCGGGTGCACCTCGAACGGCTCCTCGCCCATCTGACCGACTCCTCGCTCCCGGCGTCGACCCGACCGCTCCGGCTTCCGGCACCCTCGCCCGGTCGTCAGCTCGAATCGCTCTGTGTCGGATCGACTCGTTTTGTTTCGTCCCGACCGATGACGCTAGGCGGTACGCCGGAGCGGCGGTACCGCCTGTGGACAACCGGCGGTGGTCGTACCGCGAGGTTTTCCACAGGTCTTGCCTCCGGCGGACCCGGTGGGTAATCTGCGGCGCTTTGCCGCCGGTAGGGTGGGTTGGGTGATCGTGGCTGTCGGTATCGACGTGGTTCTGGTGGACCGGTTCGCCCGTGCGTTGGCCCGGACCCCGCTGCTGGCCGACCGGCTCTTCACCGAGGGCGAGCGGTACACCGCCTCGGGCAACCCACGCTCGCCGGAATCCCTGGCCGCCCGGTTCGCGGCGAAGGAGGCGGTGGCCAAGGCCCTCGGCGCGCCGGCCGGGCTGAGCTGGCACGACTGCGAGATCGTGCCGGACCCCGACGGACGGCCCTGGCTGACGGTCTCCGGCACGGTGGCGTCGGCCGCCAGCGAGCGGGGGGTGAACCGCTGGCATCTGTCGTTGTCCCATGACGGCGGGATCGCCTCGGCGATGGTGGTCGCGGAACGCTGACCGAGGGACCGCGGTGGTAGCGGAACGCTGACCGAGGGAGCGCGGTGGTAGCGGAACGCTGACCGGCGGACCGCACGATTCTGGACCGGACGGGAGCACAGGCATGAGACCGGTGTGGCGGGTGGCCGACGTACGGGCGGCCGAGGCGCAGCTGATGGCCACCCTGCCGGCGGGCACCCTGATGCGCCGGGCGGCGACCGGCCTGGCCCGCCGCTGCGCGCTGCTGCTGGCCGACCGGGGCGGGGTGTACGGCGGTCGGGTGTTGCTGCTGGTCGGCTCCGGTGACAACGGCGGTGACGCCCTGTTCGCCGGGGCGCAGCTGGCTCGGCGGGGAGCGGCGGTCTCGGCGCTGCTGCTCGACCCCGCCCGGGCGCACGCGGAGGGGCTGACCGCGCTGCGCCTGGCCGGTGGCCGGGTGGTGGACCGCCCACCGGCAACTGTCGACCTGGTGCTCGACGGCATCGTGGGCATCGGCGGCACCGGCGGGTTGCGGGAGCCCGCCGAGCAACTGGCCGCCAGCCTCCCCCGGCACCTGGGCCGCGACGGTGACCGGGCGACCGTGGTCGCGGTGGACGTGCCCAGCGGGGTCGCGGTGGACACCGGTGACGTGCCGCTGACCGCCGCCGGCCGGCCGAACGCGATCCGCGCCGACGTGACCGTGGCGTTCGGCGCGTGGAAACCGGCGCTGGTGGTCGGGCCGGCCGCCGCGCTGACCGGCGAGGTGGAACTGGTCGACATCGGGCTCGGGCCGTTCCTGCGCGGTACCCCGGCCCTGCAGGTGGTCGAGGGCACGGACGTACGCGACTGGTGGCCGGCGCTGGGCCCGGCGAGCGAGAAGTACACCCGGGGCGTGGTGGGGGTGGCGACCGGCTCGGCGACGTACCCGGGTGCGGCGGTGCTCTCGGTCGGCGGGGCCCTGGCCGGCCCGACCGGCCTGGTCCGGTACGCCGGGAGCGCGCGGGCCGAGGTGGTCCACCAGCACCCGTCGGTGATCGCCACCGAGCGGGTAGCCGATGCCGGGCGGGTGCAGGCCTGGGTCTGCGGCTCGGGCTTGGGCACCGGCGCGGAGGCCGCCGCCGAACTGCGTGCGGTGCTGGCCGCGCCGGTGCCGGTGGTGCTCGACGCCGACGCGCTCACCCTGCTGGTGGACGGCGGCATGGCCGACCAGTTGCGCAGCCGGGACGCGCCGATCGTGGTCACCCCGCACGACCGGGAGTACGCCCGGCTCTGCGGCGAGGAACCGGGCGCCGACCGGGTCGCCGCCACGCTGCGGCTGGCCGCCTGGATGAACGCCGTGGTCCTGCTCAAGGGCGATCGTACGGTGATCGGCATGCCGGACGGCCGGGCGTACGTGAACCCGACCGGCAGCCCGGCGCTGGCCACCGGGGGGACCGGTGACGTGCTGGCCGGACTGCTCGGGTCGCTGCTCGCCGCCGGGGTGCCGGCGGACCGGGCCGCGGCGACGGCGGCGTACCTGCACGGGCTGGCCGGTCGTGCCGCGGCCCGGGGTGGGCCGGTGACCGCGCCCGACGTGGCGGCGGCGCTGCGCCCGGTGCTGGCCGGGCTCGGCTGACCCGTGGGTGTCTGTTTGCAGGGGACCCTTCCTATACCGAAAGCGATAACAGGGGGCCCTTCCTTACCGGCGGGCTGGGGGATCATGCTGGACGTAAGGTGGGGGCATGTGGCAGGCCGAGGTACGCGTCGACCTCGACGCGATCCGTGACAACGTGGCCCAGCTCCGGGCGGGTACCAGCGCCGAGCTGATGGCGGTGGTCAAGGGCGACGGGTACGGCCACGGGATGATCCCGGCCGCCCGCGCCGCGCTCGACGCCGGGGCGGACTGGCTGGGGGTGTGCACCCTCGACGAGGCGCTGACGCTGCGCCGGGCCGGCATCGACGTGCCGGTGCTGGCCTGGCTGCTCGCCCCGGGGCTGCCGCTGCACGAGGGGGTGGCCGCCGGGGTCGACCTGGGCGCGGCCAGCCTGGCGCAGCTCGACGAGATGATCGAGGCGAGCCGTCGGGCGGAGCGGCCGGCCCGGCTGCACCTCAAGATCGACACCGGGTTGTCCCGGGGCGGGGCGACCACCGCCGACTGGCCGGAGCTGCTCGACGCCGCCGCCAAGGCGCAGGCCGACGGCCTGGTCGAGGTGGTCGGGGTGTGGAGCCACTTCGTCTACGCCGACCTGCCCGGCCACCCGACGACCGACCGGCAGCTCGCGGTCTTCCACGAGGGGCTGGCCATGGTCGAGCGGGCCGGGCTGCGCCCCCGCTACCGGCACCTGGCCAACTCGGCGGCCACCCTGACCCGCCCGGACACCCACTTCGACCTGGTCCGGCCGGGGATCGCCGTCTACGGGCTGTCGCCGGTGGCCGGTGAGCGCTTCGGACTACGTCCGGCGATGACCGCCCGGGCCCGGGTCATGCTCACCAAGCGGGTGCCCGCCGAGACGGGGGTCTCCTACGGGCACACCTACCTGACCGAGCGGGAGACGAACCTGGCCGTGGTGCCGCTCGGCTACGCCGACGGGGTGCCCCGGCACGCCTCCAACGTCGGCCCGGTGCAGCTCGGCGGTCGGCGGCGGACCATCGCCGGGCGGGTCTGCATGGACCAGTTCGTCCTCGACTGCGGCGACGACCCGGTGGCCGCCGGTGACGTGGTGACCCTCTTCGGCAGCGGAGCCGACGGCGAGCCCACCGCCGACGACTGGGCCGAGGCGGTCGGCACTATCAACTACGAGATCGTGACCCGGTTCGGCGGGGTCCGGGTGCCGCGCGGCTACGACGGGCAACGACCGTGAGCACGCCACGCCTGCGCCTGCCCCGCCCACGCAGCGCGGCGGGGAAGGTCGCCGGCATGGTGGGCGCGGCGGTCGGGGTGGCCGCCGCCGGGCTCGCCGCCGGCGTCGCCACCGAGCGGGCCCTGGTCCGCCGGCTCAAGGCCAACCCCGTCGACAGGTACGCCGACGAGGTCTTCGACCAGCTGCGCTACGACGAGGCGTACCGGCTGGAGATGCCGGACGGCACCGACATCCACGTGGAGGTGGTGGAGCCGACCCGGCCGGTCGAGGGCAACCCGACAGTGGTGCTGGTGCACGGCTTCTGCCTGGACATGGGGACCTTCCACTTCCAGCGCAAGCTGCTCGCCGAGCGCGGCGAGCACCGGATCGTCGCGTACGACCAGCCGGGGCACGGCCGCTCCGGTCGCCTGGAGAGCGGCGAGTACGACCTGACCGCGCTCGGCCAGACCCTGCGTCGGGTGATCGACCGGACCGTACCGAGCGGACCGCTGGTGCTGGTCGGCCACTCGCTCGGCGGGATGACGATCATGGCGTTGGCCGAGCTCTACCCGGAGTTCTTCGCCGACCGGGTGGCCGGCACCGTGCTGATCGCCACCTCGGGCGGGTTGCTGGCCGAGACCAAACTGGTCGCGCCGGCCCTGCTCGGGCGGGTCGGCGCGCCGGTGCTGCACATGGTCAGCAACGCCACCCGGTACGGCGGCACGGTGATCGACAAGGCCCGTCGTTCCACCTCCAACGTGGCCTGGCTGCTCACCCGCAGGTACGGCTTCGGCACCCCTGACCCCAGCCCCGCGCTGGTGTCGTACGTGGAGACGATGAACTCGCGGACCTCGGCCGACACGGTGACCCGCTACCTGCGGACCATCGCCACCCATTCCCGCTACCCGGCACTGGCCGCGCTGGCCGGCGCCCCGGTGCTGGTGGTGGTCGGCGACAAGGACATGATCACTCCGGTGGTCCACTCCGAGGAGATCGTCCGGCGCATCCCGCACGCCGAGTACGTCAAGATCAACGACAGTGGGCACGTCGTCATGCTGGAACACGCGGACGAGGTGAACGCCGCGCTGGAACGCTTCCTTGAGGACCTGCGAGCCCCGCAGTCGTGAACGGAGGAAGACCTGTGAGTGTCAGGGAGGATCTGTGAGTGACGCCGTGCGGCTGCCGACGCCGGCCGACACGTACGACTTCGGCCGCCGGCTCGCCCGGCTGCTGCGCCCCGGCGACCTGGTGCTGCTCACCGGTCCGCTCGGGGCCGGTAAGACCGCGCTGACCCAGGGCATCGGGGCCGGTCTCGGCGTGCTCGGCGACATCACCTCGCCGACCTTCGTGATCGCCCGGGTGCACCGGGCGGACCCGGCCCGGGGTGGCGGCACGGCGCTGGTGCACGCCGACGCCTACCGGCTGGGCGACGCGGCCGACCCGCGTGCCGAGATCGACGACCTCGACCTGGACGCCTCGGTGGACGACTCGGTGACCGTGGTCGAGTGGGGGGAGGGTCTGGTCGAGCAGTTGACCGACGCCCACCTGCGGATCCGCCTCGACCGGCACGACGACGACAGCCGCGAGGCGGTACTGGAGCCGGTCGGCGGCGACTGGGCCCACCGCCTGCGCGACCTGCCCTGACGCCGACGCGAGCCCTACCACTGCGTCAAGTGCCCTGACGTCAGCGGATCAGACCGATGAACTCATGCGGCGTCAGTCCGGCCTGACGGAGGATCGACGCCAGAGTGCCGCGTTTGATCGTTGCGTGCTGTGGCACCACCACGACGTTCCCGGCACCGTTTCGATACACCGCGTGACTGCCCTTTGTGCGTACGTGGTCGAAGCCCGCGTTCTTCAGGCCTCTACGACCTTCCGTAGCGGAAGGTCAGCGAGGGCGGGGCTCACGCCGCCCGACCGACCTGGAACGAGGTGACCAGCGGAGTCGTTTCGATGGTCGGTTGGGCGACCTCGTCGAGGTACACCTCGACTGCCTCGCGTAGGTTCGTCAGCGCGTGGTCCAGCGTCTCACCCTGGCTGGCGACGTCGAGCTCCAGACAGCGGGCGACGTACCAGTCCTCTTCCTGGTGCACAGCGGCGGTGAGCGTGCGAATCATGCTGCCTCCGCGACAATCCGATCGACCAGGCCATCCTCCTCAACGACCTCACCGTGCCGGGTCACACCGAGGCGGACGGGGTGTTGCGGTGTAGCCGACCGGCCGCGAGGCGGTACTGGAGCCGGGATCTAGGCTGTGTTTCGTAGTGCGCGGAGCCATTGGTTGATGGCGGCGATGGTGAGGGTGGCTTCGTAGCGCACGGCGAGTTTGTCGTATCTGGTGGCCATGGCGCGGTGGTGTTTGAGCTGGTTGATGCCGCACTCCACGGCGTGACGCAGGCGGTAGACCTCGGGGTCGAAGGCGGGTGGACGTCCGCCTTTGGACCCTTTGGCCTTGCGGTGCGCGTCCTGGTCGGCCTTGCTCGGGATGCACGCTCGGATGCCCCGGGATCGTAGGTGGGCTCGGTTGGCTTTGGACGTGTACGCCTTGTCGGCCAGCACCATGTCGGGGCGGGTCCGGGGCCGGCCGCCACCGGCGCGGGGGACACGTAGTTTGGCCAGTACGGGGATGAACTGTGGGCTGTCGCCGTGTTGTCCGGCGGTCACCACCATGGCCATCAGTTTGCGGCCCTGCTCGCAGGCCAGATGGGTCTTGGTGGTCCAGCCGCCCCTTGACCGGCCGAGGCCGTGATCTGCCGGCTCGGTCTGCACACCACCGGGTGGCTCCTTCTGCGCCTGCCCGTCACGGCGGGCCCCAGCGGCGTGCTGGTGGGCACGGCTGATGGTCGAGTCCACGCTCACCGTCCAGCCGATCAACCCCGCCGCGTCCGCCATGGCCTGCAACGAGGTGAGGATCTGCGCCCAGACGCCGTCGCGCTGCCAGCGCCGGAACCACCGGTACAAGGTCTGCCACGGCGGGTAGGACGCGGGCACGTCCCGCCATGGTGATCCGGTCCGGACCCGCCACCGGATCCCGTCGATGATCACTCTCATGGTCCATCTGCGCGGCCGAGCATGACCCGTTCCCGCAGGCAGCAACGGCTCGAGGACCGCCCACTGCACGTCGGTCAGGTCATGTCGCCTCGCTGCCGCTACGCTCGGCACGAGGTCTCCGGTGTGAAGTTCCAGCTTGGTCGCTGAACCAACTACCGGAGACCTCTCCCATTAGCGACCACCGCCACGCCCCAACAACGCCGCCCTACGAAACACGGCCTAGCCGCAGCCGCAGCCGCAGCCGTCGGCGGGAGTCAGCCCCGGTGCCGGGTGTGGACCGGCCGACTGCGCAGGCCCGGCTCTGACGGTCGCTGCCGGCGGGTGGGGCGGGTCGTCGGTGCCGCGGTGACCTCGGTGTCCAGGGCGATCAGCCGGGCGAAGGCGTACTCGCAGATCACCGCGTGCTCGTAGACCGCCTGCGGCACGTCGATCGTGGAGTCGACCCGCAGCACCGGGCCGGCCGGCCGCCAGGACAGGAACGTCGGATCACCGGTGATCTGGGTGAGCAGGGCCAGCAGCGAGGTGTCCAGCCGCATCGAGTGCACCGCCCGGCGGTACTCGGACCGGGTGAGGCAGAGCGCGAAGGGGATGTTCATCAGGCAGAGCGCGGTCTGGATGTCCAGGTTGAGCAGGCGACGCCGGCCGGGCTCGGCGTCCAGCGGCGGCACGGTGAGCATCGAGGTGTCCAGCGGGCCGCCGCGTCGGTCCAGGTAGCGGAGCAGTCCGCCCTGGGGGGTCGCCGCGTCGCCGAGGCCGATCAGCACGTCGTAGACGTTGAGGTCGTGCTCGATCACCGCCCGGTCGCCCAGCTGCCGCAGGTTGGTCGGGAGTAGTTCCACCTCCCGCAGCCCGGGTACGCCCGCGTTGCGGACCACGAAGTTGAGCAGGCGGGTCTCCACCACGAAGTGCCGGATCAGCAGCTCACCGGCTTCCGGGGAGACGAACCGGCGGAGGAACCAGACGCAGAGGGTGTCCATCGTGGCGTGCGCGCGTAGCTGCCAGGGCAGCAGCCGTTTCACCACGCCGATCAGGGTGACCGCGAGCCGGGACATGATCCGTACCCACGGGTAGAGCCAGCTCCGCGACCAGCGCCGCTGGTCGGCGACGACGAGTTCCAGGGTGCGCCGGCCGATCGGCACGGTGGGATCGGCCATGATCGCCTGCCACACCGAGGGTTCCCTCCGGCGGGTACCGGTTCGCTCAGTCATCGATCTCCTCCAGCTGCAGAGCGTAGAGCCGGGCCACCACCCGGGCCGTCCGGACGATCCGCTCGGCCCGGGGCCGGTCGATCAACCCCGAGCGGAGTACGTCCCGCAGGGCGGCGAAGTGGTCGTCGTCGTTGGCGCCGTGGTAGAGCAGGAAACGCAACTGCTCCTCGGCGAGCCCGAGCTGTTCCCGCAGCTGGCCCGCCCAGCGGGCCGCCTTGGCCGTGCCGAGGCCCTCGATGACGAACATCGCGCCCAGCAGGTCCACCGGGTCGGGCTGGCTGGCCTGGTGGAACATGAAGGCGGAGAGCGCCTCCGAGCCGGCGTTCTTCGGCGCGGTACGGATCTCGGTGAGGTCGCCGCCGACGGACTGGAAGTCCTCTTCCAGCAGCCGGAAGTCGCGGTGCTCCTCCAGGGCGTGGTGCAGGGCGGCGCTGCGCAGCTCGAACAACTCCTCGGAGAAGTTCGACGCGGCCCGGGAGATCCACCGGCCGCCCTCCACCACCTGGGGGCGCAGGGTGAGCAGCAGCCGGCGGTAGTCGGCCAGGGTGGCCGTGCCGGTGTCGAGGCGGCGCAGCACCGGCACCCGGCGCAGCCGGGACTCCAGGTCGGCCCAGACCCCGGCCAGCTCCAGCACGGTCCACCGGACGACCTCGTCGTCGTCGGCCCGAGGCGACCCGAGCGGCGACTCGACCGCGCCCGCCTCGACCGTCGCCGCCTCGACCGTCCCCGTCTGGCCGACCGTCTGGCCGGTCGCCACCGGTCGGTCCACCGTCGCCCCGGACACCGTCGCCCCGGTCGCCGTCTGCCCGGTACGGCCGGAACGGGACGTGGGGGTCGGACGGTCGGCGGGGCCGACGCAGGTCAGGTGGGCGAAGGCGAACGAGAACCGGCCGGACTCGGGTACCACCAGCAGGATCCGGTCGCCGGGCGCGAACCGCCCGCTCTGCCACGCCTCGTCGAGCATCACGAAGATGCTCGCCGCGCCGGTGTTGCCCCGGGTGGACAGGTTGCTGAACCAGCGCTTCTCGTCGATCATCAGGTCCGCCTCGCGCAGCAGCCGGAAGATGTCCGCCCGGAAGTGCTCGGAGCTGTAGTGGCAGAGCACGTGGTCGACCTCGCGTGGATCGAACCGGCCGGCCCGGACCAGCCGCACGTACTCGCCGACGCCGGCGGTGAAGAGGTCCGGCAGGGCCCGTACGTCCTGGCGGAGCCGGAGCAGGCCGGCCTGCTCGGCCTCGGCGGCGGTGGCCCGGTCCAGCCAGGTGTCACCGGCCGCCGGCTGCCCGCCGGGCCGGTCGGCCAGCCCGGCGCGCATGCAGGTGGCGTGCTCGTGGGCGTGCGAGACCAGGTGGGTCCAGTCGACCCGCAGGCTCGGTCGGTCCGGTCGGGGACCCGGTTCGAGGACCACCGCCCCGGCGCCGTCGGAGAGGGTCCAGCGCAGGAACTGGGCGTCGTAGCCGACCCGCTGCCCGGACGCGCCGGCGGCGTACCGGCTCTGCTTGAGGGCCCGGCTGATCAGCTCGGAGCCGACGACGGCGGCCAGGTCGTGCTCACCGAGGCGGACGCTGGCCACCGCCGACCGGAACGCGGCCATGCTCGACGCGCAGACCCCGGCCGCCGAGAGGGTCTCCAACGGACCGGCGTCCAGCCGACCGTGCACCATCGAGGCGAAGCCCGGCACCAGCACGTCGCCCTGGGTGGTCCCGGTGGCGAGCAGACCGAGTTCCCGGACGTCCCGACCGCTGGACTTGACGGCCCGCAGCACCGCCTCGGCGGCCAGTTCCTCGTTGAGCATGGTGGTCCGGCCGACGGCGTCGAGGGCGTAGTGCCGGGACCGGATGCCGTTGGCGGCGAGCACCCGACGTCGTACGGCCGCCGCGGCGGAACTGCCGTCGTCGCCGAGCAGCCCGACCAGTTCGTCGTTGCCCACCGGCTCGCCGGGCAGGTACGAGGCGCAGCCGGTGATGTGCACCTGGAGAGTCATGCCGTCCATTTGGCCAGCTCGGAGCGGTCGGCGCATCCGCTGATGAACCCAATTTGCTGGGTACGGGTACTCAACCGCCCCGCGTAACGGTGTCGGACCCGGCTGGTAGGAAGTAGCCGAACCGTTCGCGCGAAAGGTGGCCCATGCCCGACGACGTCCCGCCCCTCGACCTGCCGGCGCACCTCCCCGAGGCCTGGCAGTCCGTCCTGACCCCGCACCTCGACCCGGCGGGCACCGCCGCGTTGGGCCGGTTCGTGGCCGACGAGTACGCCACCGAGACGGTCTTCCCACCGGTGGAGGACCTCTTCTCGGCGTACCGGCTCTGCGCGCCGCAGGACTGCCGGGTGCTGATCCTCGGCCAGGACCCCTACCACAAGGCCGGGCAGGCACACGGGCTCAGCTTCAGTGTGCGCGACGGCGTCGCGGTGCCGCCGTCGCTGCGTAACGTCTTCAAGGAGTTGGGCGAGGACCTGGGCGTGCCGAAGCCGACCAGCGGCAACCTGAGCGGTTGGGCGGCGCAGGGGGTGCTGCTGCTCAACTCCGTGCTCACCGTGCGTCAGGCCAAGCCCGGTTCGCACGGTGGCAAGGGCTGGGAGGAGTTCACCGACGCCACCATCCGGGCCCTGGACGCGCTGGAGCACCGGGTGGTCTTCCTGCTCTGGGGCGGGTACGCGCGCAAGAAGGCCACCCTGGTCGGCAACCCGCAGCACGTGGTGCTGGAGGCCGGCCACCCCAGCCCGATGAATCCGCGCGGGTTCCTCGGCAGTCGTCCGTTCAGCGCGACCAACAAGGCCCTCGCCGACGCCGGTCTGCCGACCGTCGACTGGGCCCGTTCCGCCGGCTGACCACCCGGCAACGCCGTGGGGCGTCACCGGGGGCGGCGGTGGGCCGGCTAGGGTTGCAGCCGTGCTCGTACTGGTGGTGGATTCCTCGACCCCCGCGGTGACCGCGGCGCTGGTGGAGGTCTCGGCGGACGGTGTCGCGTCCCGGGCGTCGCGGTGTGCGGTCGACGCCCGGGCGCACGGTGAGCTGCTCGCGCCGCAGGTCGACGCGGTGCTGGCCGAGGCCGGCGCCCGCCCGGCCGACCTCGGCGCGATCGTCGCCGGGCTCGGCCCCGGGCCGTTCACCGGGCTGCGGGTCGGCCTGGTCACCGCCGCCACCATGGGTCAGGTGCTCGGCGTGCCCACCTACGGGGTCTGTTCGCTGGACGGCATCGGGCACCCGGCGGCGACCGGCGAGCCGGTGCTGGCCGCCAGCGACGCGCGCCGGCGGGAGATCTACTGGGCGGTCTACGACGGCACCGGCGAGCGGATCGCCGGGCCGGCGGTGGACACCCCCACCGTCGCCGCCGCCCACGCCCGCGACCTCGGCGTGAGCCTGGCGGCCGGCGACGGCGCGCACCGCTACGCCGACGCGCTCGGCCTGCCGGTACGCGCCGAGCCGCGCTACCCGGACGCCACCACGTTGGCGCTGCTGGCCGCCGAGCGGATCCGCGCCGGCACGGAAGGTGAGCGCCTCACCCCGCTCTACCTGCGCCGCCCGGACGCGGTGGCGGCGGCCAGCCGCAAGCCGGTCCTGCCGTGAGTGCCACCGGCGTACGCCTGGGCCGGTTCCGCTGGTGGCACATCGACGAGGTGTTGTCGATCGAGGCGGACCTCTTCGGCCCGGAGCAGTGGTCGGCCGGGATGTTCTGGGGCGAGCTGGCCAACGGCCACCACTACCTGGTCGCCGTGGACGACGACGGGCTGCTCGGCTACGCCGGGCTCGCCGTCGCCCCACCCGACGAGGCCTGGGTGCAGAACATCGCGGTACGCCGCCGGGCGCAGCGGCGGGGCGTGGGCCGGCTCCTGCTGGAGGCGCTGCTCGCCGAGGCGGCCCGCCGGGACGCCCGCAGCACGCTGCTGGAGGTCGCCGCCGACAACGCGCCCGCGCAGCGGCTCTACGCCCGGTACGGGTTCGAGCCGATCGGCGTACGCCGGGGCTACTACCAACCGAGCAACACCGACGCGCTGGTCATGCAGCGGGTCACCACACCGACCGGGGAAGGGACCGACGGGCATGGCTGACGAACCGCTGATCCTCGGCATCGAGACCTCCTGCGACGAGACCGGGGTCGGCATCGTGCGCGGGCACACCCTGCTCGCCGACGCGCTGGCCTCCAGCGTGGAGCAGCACGCCCGGTTCGGCGGGGTGGTGCCCGAGGTGGCCAGCCGCGCCCACCTGGAGGCCATCGTGCCGACCATGGACCGGGCGTTGACCTCCGCCGGGGTGACCATCGCCGACATCGACGCGATCGCGGTGACCTCCGGTCCCGGGCTGGCCGGCGCCCTGCTGGTCGGGGTGGCCGCCGCCAAGGGCTACGCGGTGGCCGCCGAGAAGCCGGTGTACGGGGTGAACCACCTGGCCGCGCACGTCGCCGTGGACACCCTGGAGCACGGCCCGCTGCCGGAGCCGGCGATCGCCCTGCTGGTCTCCGGCGGGCACTCGTCCCTGCTGCTCGTCGACGACCTGGCCCGGGGCGTCACCCCGCTCGGCGCGACCATCGACGACGCCGCCGGCGAAGCCTTCGACAAGGTGGCCCGGCTGCTTGGGTTGCCGTTCCCGGGTGGCCCCCCGATCGACCGGGAGGCCCGCGTCGGCAGCGCCGAGGCGATCCGCTTCCCGCGCGGCCTGACCGCCCCGAAGGACCTGGCCGCGCACCGGTACGACTTCTCCTTCTCCGGCCTGAAGACGGCGGTGGCGCGGTGGGTCGAGGCCCGGCAGCGCGCCGGTGAGCCGGTGCCGGTGGCCGACGTGGCGGCGTCCTTCCAGGAGGCGGTCTGCGACGTGCTGACCAGCAAGGCGCTGGACGCCTGCCGGACCCACGGCATCGACACCCTGGTCATCGGCGGGGGAGTGGCGGCCAACTCACGGCTGCGGGCCCTCGCCGAGCAACGGGCCGCCAGGCACGGCATCCGGGTACGGGTGCCCCGGCCGAAGCTCTGCACCGACAACGGGGCGATGGTCGCGGCGCTCGGCTCGCACCTGGTGGCCGCCGGTGTCGCGCCGAGCCGGCTGGACCTGCCGGCCGATTCGGCCATGCCACTGACCGTGGTCAGCGTGTGAACGGAGGAGGAGCCGACGTGATCGTCCGGATGTGGGAGGCACGGGCCGAGCCGTACGGCGTCGCCGACCTGATCACCTGGGTCTGCGACACCGCCCTGCCCGAGTTCGAGCACGATCCACTGCACGTGGCCAGCGAGGTCTTCTCCTCCACCGACCACCGGGTGGTGGTGATCTCGAAGTGGCGCAGCAGCCCCCGGGGCCTGCCGGAGCCGCCGGCACGGCTGGTGGCCCGCCCGCCACACTCCTGGGACTTCACCCAGGTCGACCGCTGACCGTCGGGCTCCCGGCCCGCCGGCCCGGTTGGCCCGGACGCGACCGGGCCCCGGCGCGCCCGAATCGCGCCGGGGCCCGGCCCGGAGTGTGGTCTGGTGACGTGCGGTTCGTCAGTTGCGGCGTAGCACCCGCCAGGTGGCGATGCCGCCGGTGGCCAGGGCGGCCAGGAAGACCAGCCAGACCACGGTGCTGCTGACCCCGATCCCGGTGCCGGTGTTCGCCGACGCCCGTGCGATCAGCGAGTCGTTGCCCGAGGCGGGCAGCACGGCGGGCGGCAGTTGCTCCCAGCGGACCAGGCCGGTGCGCTCCAGCATCTCCATGTGCGCCGAGACGAACTTGTTGGCGTCGTCGGCGAGCTTGCGGATGGTGGCGTTGCGGGTGGCGGCCCGGACCGCGCCGATCACCGGGAAGATACTGCCGTGCGCCTCCCGGAGCCGGGTGACGAAGATCTGGTCGAAGCGGGCCCCGCTGTTGTTCTGCATCTCCAGCAGCCAGGCCTTCTGCTGGGCCGTCGGGTCAGAGGGGATCGTCGCGCCCAGCTTGTTGGCCGCCTCCACGGTGAGCCGGTCCAGCTCCTCGTGCTGCTTGGCGATCTCGGCGCCGATCTCCCGGACGACCGGGGACTGGCCCTTGTCGGCGGCCATCTGTCCGGCCGGCATCTCCCAGAGGCCGGCGAGCCGGACCCCGACCAGTAGGGCCTGGTCGGCGGCGTTGAGGGCCTGCTGCGGCGCGGGTACGGCGACCGCGACCCCGGGTAGCACAGCGATGCCCGCCACGAGCGCGATGAGAAGCACCGCCACCCGGTGGGTCCGGTGTCCTGGCCGACGGTGTGCGGATTCCAGCGGTGCCATGTCTGCGGTGCCTCCTCGGTCCGGACCGAAACGCGGGGTGTCCGGGCAGCCGCCGGCTGCCGTCCGCCCAGTGGTACGCACCAGAGGGCCGAGAGGTTCAGCGTGCGGCGATCGGGTGTCAACCCACGTCGAGCGGGTCGGTGAGGAGCCGTTCGAAGGCGAGTTCGGCGGCGCCGATCAACGCGCCGTCGTCACCGAGCTTCGGGGTGCGCAGCCGGACGTGTTCCCGGCAGGCGGCCAGCGCGTTGGAGTTCAACCGGCTGCGGACCTGCGCCGCCGCGGCGAGGTAGAGGTCGCGCATGGTGCCACCGAAGATGACCAGCTCCGGGTTGAAGATGTTCACCAGGTTGGCGACGCCGAAGCCGAGCCAGTCGCCTACCTGACGTACCGCGGACTGGGCGTTGGCGTCGCCGCGGGCCGCCGGGTCCACCACGGCCAGCACCGCGGCCTGGCCGGAGAGGCCGGCGCGGCCGGCGGCCCGCAGCAGGGCCAGTTCGCCGACCTCGGTCTCCCAGCAGCCCCGGGAACCGCAGCTGCACACCCGGCCGCCGGGGTTGACCACCATGTGGCCGACCTCGCCGCCGTGTCCACCGTGGCCGGTGATGCGCCGGCCGCCGGCGATGATGCCCGCGCCGATCCCGGCGTCGCCGTACAGGTAGATGACGTTGTGGTAGCCGGCCGCGACGCCCCGGACGTGCTCGGCCAGGGCGGACAGGTCGGCGATGGTGCCGGTCACCACGGGCAGGCCGCCGCCGAGTTCGTCGCGGAGCCGGGTGGTCAGCGACTCGTCCGACCAGCCGGTGTGCGGGCTGAGCCGGACCAGCCCGTCGTCGCGGCGGGCCATCCCGCAGACCGCCGCCCCGGTACCGACCCGGATCGAGCCCGCCGGCACGCTCTGCTGCATCTCCTTGACCGCCGCCGCAAGCAGCGGCACGACCTCGTCGACGAGCAGGCCGGGTGGTCGGTCCAGCTCCCGGCGGTCGAGCAGCTCACCGCCGAGACCGACCCGCGCGGCCCGCAGCCGGTCCGTCTCGATCGAGTACGCGTACGCGTAGACCCGGTCCGACTCGGGCCGGACGACCAGCGACGGTCGTCCGGCCCGGCCGGTCTCCTTGGGCGCTCCCTCGCTGACCAGCCCGGCCCCGGCCAGGTCGGCGGTGAGCGCGCCGATGGTGCTGCGGTTCAGGCCCAACCGGCTGGTCAGCTCGGCTCGACTGGTCGCGCCGTGGACGTGCACGTACCGCAGCAGGGCACCGAGGTTCTGTCGACGGATCTCGTCCTGACTTGGTCCGGTGCGCATCGCTCTGGGGTACTTTCGGGTTCGCCGGTGGTCAGCGGGTGCCGGTGGCGGCCGAGCGGCGCCGCGACAGCGCGTCGACGCTCGCGGCGAGCAGCAGCACCACCCCGGTCACCACGTACTTCGTCCCGGCGCTGTAGCCCAGCAGACCCATGCCGTTGTCGATGACGGCGACCACCGCACCGCCGAGCACCGCGTCGAGCACCCGGCCCTTGCCACCGAAGAGGCTGGTGCCGCCGATCACCGCCGCGCCGACGGCGTAGAGCAGCACGTTGCTTCCGCCGGTGTTGGGGTCGACCGAGTTGGCCCGGCTCGCGGCCACGATACCGCCGACGGCGGCCATCCCGGAGCAGATCATGAAGACCGAGATCCGGATCCGGTCCACGTTGATGCCGGCCCGGCGCGCCGCCTCCTTGTTGCCACCGACGGCGTAGACGTGCCGCCCGTAGCTGGTGCGCTGGAGCACGAAGGTCCAGAAGATCAGCAGCACCGCGATGATCGGTACCACGATCGGCACGCCCTTGAGCGAGGTGACCAGGACGTTGCGGCTGCGCTCCTGGTTGAGGATGAACACGGCGATGCCGAGGACCAGCGCCACCGACCCGATCCGGGCGAGCACCACCGGCATCGGGTCGGTGACCAGACCCCGGGCGGCCCGGCTGCGGTACCGGTTGAGCTGCACCGCCGCGTACCCGGCGACCGCCACCGCGAACAGCACCCAGCCGAGCAGCGGGGTGAGGTTGCGGTTGGCGATGGCGAGCAGCACGTCGTCGCGTACCGCGATGTTGCTGCCCTGGTCGATCAGGAGCAGCACGATGCCCTGGAAGGCCAGGAAGCCGGCGAGGGTGACCACGAAGGACGGGATCCCGATCTTGGAGACCAGGAAGCCGAGGACGGTGCCGATCACCACGCCGGTGGCGACGGCGGCCAGCGCCGCCACGTACCAGGGGTAGCCGAGCACGGTAGCGACGTTTGCCAGGATCGCCGCGCAGACCCCGCTGGCGAAGCCGGCGGAGAGGTCGATCTCACCGAGCAGCAGGACGAAGACCAGCCCCATCGCGATCAGGGTGACCGCCGCGCCCTGGGTGAAGAGGTTCGCGAAGTTGCCCGCGGTGAGGAAGGTGGGACGCATGATCGAGAAGACGGTGCAGAGCACCACCAACCCGAGTACGGCGGGCAGCGCGCCGATGTCGCCACCGCGTACCCGGCTCAGGTAGTTGCGGACGTGGGCGCCGACGGTCGGTGCGGGGGTGACCGCCGCCGGGCCTTCCTGCTTGACGACGGTGGTGGTCATCGCGTGGCTCCTGGGTTCGTGGCGACGGGCTGGGCGCCGGTGCCGTTGCCGCCCGGGGCCGCGTCGGCGGTGAGCCCGAGGTTGCCGGAGCGGCCGGCGGTGATCAGTTCGACCACCTGGGAGTGGGTGATGTCGGTGGTCCTGACCTGGGCGACCATCTGGCCGAGGTAGAGCGCGGCGATCCGGTCGGAGACGGCGAAGACGTCGTTCATGTTGTGCGAGATGAGCACCACGGCCAGGCCGTTGTCGGCCAGCCGGCGGACCAGCTCCAGCACCTGGGCGGTCTGCGCCACGCCGAGCGCCGCGGTCGGCTCGTCCAGGACCACCAACCTGCTGTTCCAGAGCACCGCCTTGGCGATCGCCACGGTCTGCCGCTGCCCGCCGGAGAGGCTGGAGACGTGCTGACGCAGTGACTTGACCGTCCGGACGCTCAGTCCGGCGAGGGTCTCGGCGGCCATCTGTTCCATGGTCGGCTCGTCGAGCACCAGACCGCTGTGCTTCTCCCGACCGAGGAACATGTTCTGCACGATGTCGAGGTTGTCGCAGAGCGCGAGATCCTGGTACACGACCTCGATGCCCAGCCCGGCGGCGTCCCGAGGGCTGTTGATGCTCACCGGCCGGCCGTCGAAGAGGAACTCGCCGGCGTCGGTGGGGTAGATGCCGCTGATGCACTTGACAAGCGTGGACTTACCGGCGCCGTTGTCGCCGACCAGTGCGGTCACCTCCCCGGCGTGGGCGGAGAGGGCGACGTCACGCAGGACCTGGACGGGACCGAAGCTCTTGTCGATCCCGCGTAGCTCCAGCAGGGGGGTCGCGGACACGGGGGTCTCCTTCGTCACGGAGGGGAGGTCTTCCAGAGCCCTCCGGCGGGGCGCCGCCCGGCACGGGGTGACCGTGCCGGGCGGCGCTGCGTCGAAGGGTGGTCAGCCCCGGTACGAGGCTGGGCGTACGGTCAGCCTCGGTGCGAGGCTGGGCGTACGGTCAGCTGATGCCGGCGTCGGCGCAGAGCTTGGCGTACGAGTCGGCGCAGAGCTTGTCCTTCTCGACGTAGCCGTCGGCCACCACGTCCTTGACGTTCTCCTTGTAGATCAGCTTCGGCTCCAGCAGCCGGGCGGGAACGTCCCGACCGCTCTCCGGGTCCTTGACCGTCTGCCCGGTCTCCTTCCGCTCACCCTTGGCCACCGCGATGGCCAGCTCGGCCGCGGCGTCGGCCTCCTGCTTGACCGCCTTGTAGACGGTCATGCACTGGTCGCCGGCGAGGATGTTCTGCAGACCCTGCAGGTCGGCGTCCTGGCCGGTCACCGGCACCTTGCCGTTGAGCTTGTTCTTCTTCAGCACCGAGATGGCCGCGTTGCCGAGGCCGTCGTTGGCGCTGAGCACCCCGTCGATCTTGCCGCTGGTCTGGGTCAGCATCTGCTCGAACAGCGTGGTCGCCTGGGCCGGGTCCCAGTCCGGCACCGACTGCTCGGGGCCCTTGACGAACTCCTTGGAGTCGAACTTCGGCTTGAGCACCGAGTCGTACCCGTTCTTGAACAGGGTGGCGTTGTTGTCGGTAGGCGAGCCGTTCAGGTAGGCGATGACCGGGTTCTTGGTGCCCTGGTCGGCCAGGCACTTGCTCAGGCCCTCACCCTGGAGCTTGCCGACGGCCTCGTTGTCGAAGCTGACGTAGTACTGCGCGGAGCCGCCCAGGGTGAGCCGGTCGTAGTCGATGGTCGCCACGCCCTGCGCCTTGGCCTTGTCCAGCACGGCCTTGCCGGTGCCGGAGTCCAGGTTGACGATCATCAGGGCGGTCGCCCCCTGCGTGATCATCTGGTCGGCGATGGTCTGGAAGGCGTTCTTGTCGTTCTGCGCGTTCTGGATGTCGTAATCAACACCGGCGGCCTCGAAGGCGGCCTGGAGGAACTTGCGGTCTGCGGTTTCCCAGCGGGCGGAGGACTTGCTGTCCGGCAGGATCACGCCGATCTTCGGCTTCTTCTCGTTGCCGCCGGCCTCGGTGTCGCCGGAGTCGTCGCCACAGGCGGTGAGACCGCCGGTGGCGAGTAGGCCCACGGCGGCGATGGTGAGGATCCCTCTGCGCATCTGCGGGGTTCCTTTCGGGGGTGGGGTTGCCGGGTGTGGTTTGTTGTGTCCGGCAACGTATTTCGCGTCACACGTCACGCACAAGACCGCCGAGGTCATGAATTTGTTGGCGGCGGTAACAATTCAGCAACGCCACCGCCGTGCCCCGGAAACCACCCAGCTAACCGGGTCGCTCCCGGCGTCGCGGCGCCCTGCTCAGGCCCCCGACCGGGCCGGCCGGAGCGTGGGGGCCATGCCGTGGGGCGCTGGCGGCCTCGGCTGCGGTCAGCTGAGCGGGGTGTAGATGGCTGCCGGGCGGGGCGTTGCCGGCTGCCCGGCTGCCGGGCGGGGCGCTGGCGGCTGCCTGGCTGCCGGGCGGGGCGCTGGCGGCTGCCCGGCTTCACGGCGGGGCGCTGGCGGCTGCCCGGCTGCCCGGCGGGGCGTTGGTGGCCCTGGGCGACGGTCAGCCGGGCGGGGCGTTGGTGGCCCTGGGCGACGGTCAGCCGAGCGGGGCGATGGTGGCCCCGGTGAGGGCGACCAGGTCGGCGGGGGCGAGTTCGAGTTGCAGCCCGCGCCGGCCGGCACTGACGTAGACCGTGTCGAAGGTCAGCGCGGAGGAGTCCACCACCGTGGGCAGCTGCCTGCGTTGGCCGAGCGGACTGATCCCGCCACGCACGTAACCGGTGGCCCGCTCGGCGACCGTACGCTCGGCCAGCCCGGCCCGCTTGCCGCCCACCGCCGCCGCGAGGGCCTTGAGGCTCAGCTCGCCGGTGACCGGTACGACCGCCACCACCAGCGCGCCGTCGACCTCGGTGACCAGGGTCTTGAACAGGCGCTCCGGTGGCACCCCGAGGGCCCGCGCGACCACCGCGCCGTAGTTCGGCGCATCCGGCGCGACCCGGTACGCGTGGGTGCGGTGAGCGATCCGCCGCCGGGTCAGCAGCGCCGTCGCCGGGGTGCCCTGTCCCGCCATGCCCGACAGGCTAGACCGGTGGACCTGCCGCCGCTCGCCGATTCCGCCTCGATCGACCCGCCCGGCGGGTGGCGCGCCCGGCGGGTGGCGTGGCCGGTTGATCCACTCGGTTGGGGCGATATGGCGGGGTCAGCCGGGCCCGGATACCGCCATGTCGTCCCAACCGAGTGGATCAAAGCCGGGGGTGCGCCATCCCGGGAGTGATGGGAAGGGCAGCATGGATGTCATCCCGGCGCGATCAACCCTGGGTCGCCGGTCAGGTCACTGGGCGGCACAACAGGGTGGTCGGGGCACCTGCCACCCGGGTCAACACCAGGCTCGCCGGCTGGTCCCCGGTGAGCCGCAGATCGCGGCGGAGCTGCTCCGGCTCCAACGCGGAACCACGCTTCAGGATCTCCACCCGGCCGACCCGTCGCTCCCGCAGCAGCGCACGCAGCCGTTTCAACGAGAACGGCAGCACGTCGGTCACCTCCAGGCAGCGGGCGAACGGGGTCACCGTGGCGGTGTCGGCGTACAGGTAGGCGATGCTCGGGTCAGCCAGCGTGGCATCCAGTTCGGCGCCGAGTTCGGCGACCAGGTGGGCGCGGACCACCGCCGGGTCCGGGTCGTAGAGGAACCGCCGTACCGGCCCGACCGCCGCCTCCGCCATGCCGCTACCGCCCAACTGGTGCACCGTCTGCCGCGCGGCCTCGCCCCCGCCGTGCTGCCGCGCCGCCTCGCCCCCGCCGTGCTGCCGCGCCGCCTCGCCCCCGCCGTGCTGCCGCGCCGCCTCGCCCCCGCCGTGCTGCCGCGCCGCCTCGCCCCCGCCGTGCTGCCGCGCGGCCTCGCGCTCGCTGGGGTGAGAAGGGTGCCCTTCTCGACCGTATGCGTTAACAGGGGGCCCTTCCTTACCCAGCAGGGTGGCGCGGCGGGGGAGGTGGGCCAGCGGGCCACACCAGAGGGCGGCCTCGACCAGGTCGCCGTCGACGCTCACCCACTCCGCCTCCGCGTCGGCCGGGATCAGCGCGTGGTCGAGGCCGGGGGCCACCTTGACCACCGTGTTCGGCACCCGGTGCGCCAGACCGGTGACGAAGTCCCAGGGCGGCGAGTAGGAGTTCGGGTCGAAGATCCGTCGGCCGGTGCCGGCCCGCCGACGGGCCGGGTCGCAGAAGACCGCGTCCACCCCGGACACGTCGAAGGCGGTGGCGTCGCCGCAGGTCACGGTGAACAGGTCGGCCAGCCCGGCGGCCTCGGCGTTGGCGGCGGCCAGCGCGGCGGTGAGCGGGTCGGCCTCCACGCCGTACACCCGGATGCCGGCACGGGCGGCGGCGAGTGCGTCGGCACCGAGGCCGCACCCCAGATCGGCCAGGGTGTCCACCCCGACGGCCCGTAACCGTTCGGCCCGTCGTCGGGCGACTACCGACCGGGTGGCCTGCTCCAGACCGGCCCGGGTGAAGAACATCCCGGCGGCGACCGGGCCGAACTTGCCGACCGCCCGGCGGCGCAGCTCCGCCTGGGTCAGCGCGGCGGCGGCCAACCCGGCGGGTACGCCGGTGGCCCGCAGCGCACCCGCCGCGCGCAGCGGGTCACCGCCGGCCAGTCGCGCGGCCGTGGCCAGTGCCGCCGACCCCTCGGGGGTACGCAGCGCGGCGAGCTGTTCCAGATCCACCCGGCCATTGTCGCGGGCTGTCCCATGACCGCCGAGCCGGCCGTCGCCGATTCCCACCGTTGCCGGGCCCGGTCCTCGGATCTCCGCAGCGGGTGGCCGGCGGGGGAACAGTGGCGGACACGACCGTGGCGGATTGGCACTCTCCTTGACGGAGTGCTAGCCGAGGAATAACCTGCGATTAGCACTCTCGCCATGAGGGTGCCAGCTCCCGGGCCTTCCCGGCACGGGTGCTCACGCCAGGCGGACCGGCACCCGCGACGACGGTCCCGCCCGGTGGCATGAGGCAGATTGACGCTGGTCGGATTCTCGACCGGCTACGAAACCAATACCCCAGGAGGGTATGCCCGTGACTACCGCGACCAAGGTTGCGATCAAGCCGCTCGAGGACCGCATCGTGGTCCAGGCGAACGAGGCCGAGACCACGACGGCGTCCGGCATCGTGATCCCCGACACCGCCAAGGAGAAGCCCCAGGAGGGCGTCGTCCGGGCCGTCGGCCCGGGCCGGGTCGACGACAGCGGCAACCGGATCCCGGTTGACGTGCAGGTCGGCGACACCGTCCTCTACTCCAAGTACGGCGGCACCGAGGTCAAGTACGCCGGCGAGGAGTACCTGGTGCTCTCCGCCCGCGACGTCCTCGCGGTCATCGAGAAGTAACCAACCGAATCAGTGTCGCTGCCCCGGTCCGGCTCGCCGGGCCGGGGCAGCACGCTTCGAAGGGACATTCATGGCGAAGATCCTGAGCTTCTCGGACGACGCCCGACACCTGCTGGAGCACGGTGTCAACGCCCTCGCTGACGCGGTCAAGGTCACTCTCGGCCCGCGCGGGCGCAACGTCGTCCTGGACAAGAAATTCGGTGCGCCGACGATCACCAACGATGGTGTGACCATCGCCAAGGAGATCGAGCTCACCAACCCGTACGAGAACCTGGGCGCGCAGCTGGTCAAGGAGGTGGCGACCAAGACCAACGACGTCGCCGGCGACGGGACCACCACCGCGACCGTGCTGGCGCAGGCGATGATCCGCGAGGGTCTGCGCAACGTGACCGCCGGGGCCAACCCGATCGGGCTCAAGCGTGGCGTCGACGCTGCCGCCCAGAAGGTCTCCGAGGCGCTGCTGGAGCGGGCCGTGGAGGTCGACGACAAGAAGTCGATCGCACACGTCGCGACCATCTCCGCGCAGGACTCCACCATCGGTGAGCTGATCGCCGAGGCGATGGAGCGGGTCGGCCGCGACGGTGTCATCACCGTCGAGGAGGGCTCCGCCCTGCACACCGAGCTGGACGTCACCGAGGGGCTCCAGTTCGACAAGGGCTTCATCTCGCCCAACTTCGTCACCGACGCGGAGTCGCAGGAGTCCGTTCTGGAGGACGCGTACATCCTGATCACCACGCAGAAGATCTCCGCGATCGAGGAGCTGCTGCCGCTGCTGGAGAAGGTCCTCTCCGACAGCAAGCCGCTGCTGATCATCGCCGAGGACGTCGACGGGCAGGCGCTCTCCACCCTGGTGGTCAACGCCATCCGCAAGACCGTCAAGGTCTGCGCGGTCAAGGCCCCCGGGTTCGGCGACCGCCGCAAGGCGATGCTCCAGGACCTGGCGATCGCCACCGGTGCCGAGCTGGTCGCCCCCGAGCTGGGCTACAAGCTGGACCAGGTCGGCCTGGAGGCGCTCGGCTCCGCCCGGCGCATCGTGGTCGACAAGGAGACCACCACCATCGTCGATGGTGGCGGCCAGTCCAGCGAGGTCAGCGACCGGGTCGCCCAGATCCGCAAGGAGATCGAGGCCTCGGACTCCGACTGGGACCGGGAGAAGCTGGGCGAGCGGCTGGCGAAGCTCTCCGGCGGTATCGCGGTCATCAAGGTGGGTGCGGCGACCGAGGTCGAGATGAAGGAGCGCAAGCACCGCATCGAGGACGCCATCGCCGCGACCAAGGCCGCGGTCGAGGAGGGTACGGTGCCCGGCGGCGGTGCCGCGCTCGCGCAGATCCTGCCGGTGCTCGACGACGACCTCGGCTTCACCGGTGACGAGAAGGTCGGTGTCTCGATCGTGCGCAAGTCGCTGGTCGAGCCGCTGCGCTGGATCGCGCAGAACGCCGGCCAGGACGGTTACGTCGTGGTGCAGAAGGTCGTCGGCGAGAAGTGGGGCCAGGGTCTCGACGCCGCCAACGGCTCCTACGTCGACCTGGCCAAGTCCGGCATCATCGACCCGGTGAAGGTGACCCGCAACGCGGTGACCAACGCCGCCTCGATCGCCGGGCTGCTGCTGACCACCGAGAGCCTGGTCGTGGAGAAGCCGGAGAAGGCCGAGCCGGCCGCCGCCGGTGGCCACGGCCACTCGCACGGCCACGGCCACCAGCACGGCCCCGGCTTCTGATCCACCCGCACCCCGGCACCCAACACCCGCCGCAGGTGCAAGGAAGGGCCCCTTCTTAACGCTCATCCGGTTAGGAAGGGGCCCTTCCTTGCACCGCGGGCGGGCGGTGCAAAGATCTTGGAAGCAAAGTGCCCCTCCAGCGGCCGGCTTCTTCCAGGTCACTCTTGTTGCGCAGAGACCCCATAAGCGTAAAAAAGGGGCAAATCAGTGCAGAACCGCTCTATTGCCCGGCCACCCCACCGACGCACGTACCCTCGTCACCGCCCGAAGCGGGCCCCGAGGTGAATCTTGGACACTTACCGTCCAAATAGAACGGTAAGTGTCCAAGATCTCCAAGCCGGTCGGGTACGGAGACAGCAACGCGCCTCAGCCGCGAAACGACGGCGGGGGTCGGGGCGTTCGACGGATCAGGGCGGCTCTCACCGGGCCGGGTCGGCCGCTGCCTGGTCCAGCTCTCGGATGGGCCAGAATCTGGTCGGTTGCGGACCAGGGGCGCGGTGACCGGGGCGAGCGGGTCATCACCGGCCGTTCCGGGGAGTCGACGCTCGGCGGAGTGTGGGTCAGACTCGGTCGGGTGACTGTCATCTCCCGCGGGTACGCGGCCCTGGCCGGGATCACCGCCGCCGTCGTGGCGATCGGCTCGGCGGAACTGGTGGCGGTGGTCACCGGTCCCCGGTCGGCTCCGCTGGTCGCGGTCGGGGGCCTGGTGGTGGACCACGTCCCTGAGCCGGCGAAACAGTTCGGCATCGCGCTCTTCGGCACGTACGACAAGATCGCTCTGTTGGTGGGGACGGCGCTGTTGCTCGGCGTCTTCGCCGCGCTGATCGGGGTGTTGGCGGTCCGGTGGTTGGTGGCCGGCCTCGCCGGCATCGGGGTGTTCGCCGCCCTCGGCGTGGGCGCGGCGGTGACCCGGGCCGGTGCGGGCCCGGCCGACGCGCTGCCGTCGTTGCTCGGCGGCGGGCTCGGCGCGCTGGCGCTCTGGCTGCTGATCGCCGGCCCGCTGCAACCCGACCCCTGGCCCTGGTCCCCACCGGCGACAGCACCCCCACCGGCGACAGCACCTCCACCTGCGGCGACATCGTCACCGACGGCGACACCTCCACCGGCGATGGCCTCGTCACCGGCGACAGCACCCCCACCGGACGCGGCGACCCCGGCCGCCCCGGCGGGAATGTCGGTGGAGGGGCGGCGGCGTTTCCTCACCGGGGCGGGCTGGCTGATCGGCACGGCGACCGTCGGTGGGCTCGCCGGGCGGTGGCTGGCCGGCCAGCGGGGGGTGTCGGAGGCCCGGGCGGCGGTGGTGCTACCGGCGCCGGTGGGGCCCGCGCCGGCGGTACCGGCGGGAGCGGACCTGTCGGTGCCGCAACTCGCCCCCTACGTCACGCCGAACATCGGGTTCTACCGGATCGACACCGCGCTGGTGGTGCCGCAGGTCGACCCGGACACCTGGCGGCTGCGTATCCACGGCCGGGTCCGCAACCCGATCGAGTTGAGCTTCGCCGAGTTGCTGGCCCGACCGATGGTCGAGCGGTACGTCACCCTGGCCTGCGTCTCCAACGAGGTGGGTGGGGACCTGGTCGGCAACGCCCGGTGGCTCGGGGTGCCGATCCGGGAGCTGCTCGACGAGGCGCAACCGGAGCAGGGTGCGGACCAGGTGGTGGGGCGCTCGGTCGACGGATGGACCTGCGGCACCCCGACCGCGGTGCTGCGCGACGGGCGGGACGCGCTGCTGGCGGTGGGGATGAACGGCGAGCCGTTGCCGGTCGAGCACGGCTTTCCGGTCCGGATGGTGGTGCCGGGCCTGTACGGCTACGTCTCGGCCTGCAAGTGGGTCACCGAGCTGGAGCTGACCAGTTTCGCCGACTTCGACGCGTACTGGGTGCCGCGGGGCTGGTCGGCGCAGGGGCCGGTGAAGACCCAGTCGCGCATCGACACGCCCCGCCCGCGCAACCGGCTTACCGCCGGACAGGTGACGGTGGCGGGGGTGGCCTGGGCGCAGCACCGGGGCATCAGCCGGGTGGAGGTACGCCTCGACGAGGGTCAGTGGCAGGAGGCGGAGCTGGCCCCGGCCGTGTCGGTGGACACCTGGGTGCAGTGGTCGTGGCGCTGGACGGCCACCGTGGGCGAGCACACCCTGCAGGTACGGGCCACCGACAGCGCCGGGGAGACCCAGACCGAGCGTCGCCGGCCGGTCGCCCCGGACGGGGCCACCGGCTGGCACACGGTCCGGGTGACCGTCCGCTGACCATCCGACGGACCAGCCGACGAACCATCCGAGGGACCAGCCGACGCGGACGGTCCGAGCGACGGGCAGGCCAACCGGCCAGGCCAGCCGGCGGGCGCTGACCAACCGACGGACCAACCGACGCGGACGGACCAAGCGCCGGGCCGGGCCGATGGGCCAGGCCGATGGGCCAGGCCGCCGAACCAGGCCGCCGAACCAGGCCGGCCGACAAGCCCGGCCGAGTAGCGGGGCGGCTGGCCGGTTCAGTCGACGGGGAGTGTGTCGAAGGGCGGCGGCGGGCCGAGGTAGGCGACCTCCGGATCCAGCAGCACCGACCAGGCCGGTCGGTAGGCCGCCGCCCGACGCTCCACCTCGGGTCGCAGGTGGCTGCGCCAGGGCCCGCCCCGGTCCTCGTGCGGGATCCAGCGGGGCCACGAGTCGTAGCACCGGGTCACGGTGACCCCGTCGGCGCTGGCGGCGACGCGGAGGAAGATCCAGCAGCCGTACGCCGGGTCGGCCTCGGCCTGCCGGAGCCGACGGACCAGGTCACCGGCCTTTCGGAAGGCCGCCCAGTCGTCGTCGCCGGGCCGGCCAGCGGGTGTCGCCCCGTCCCGGTGCTGGCTCAGTGAGGTGTCGGTGACCTGGAAGGACAGCGTGGACGGGGCGCGATCGCGGGCCCATTCGATCAGCGCGGTCAGCTCCAGGGTGGGCGCGGGGACCGGGCGGGGGGTCTCCTCGGCCTGCCGCATCGCCGTCCATACCAGGCGGTCGTGCTGGTCCTCGCTGAGCCGCCGGATCCGCCGGGGTGGAGGCCCGGCCGCCGCCGGCACCACCGGCCGGACACCGTCCGCCCGGAGCCCGGCGCGGGCGGCCACCGCGAGACCGGCGGCCAGGTCAACCCCGCCGGTCGCCCCAGGTCCGCTGTCGGCCGGGCTGGTCGCCCCAGGTCCGCTGTCGGCCGGGCCGGTCGCCCCAGGTCCGCCGTCAGCCGGGCCGGTCGGATCGATCCGGCCGAGTAGCCCGGCCAGCACCACCCCGTCGAGTACGCCGCCGGCAGCGGCGTCGAGCAGGCGACCGGCCGCCACCGCCACCTCGGCCCGCTCCGTCGGGAGGTCCGCCGGCTGGTGACCGCCCCAGGAGAAGACCACTTCGCCCAGTTCCTGCCGGGCGCGGGCATCGTCGAGGACGGCACCGGCGGTCTCCGGCAGGCCGTCGGCCACCTGCGACTCGGGGTACGGCACCCGGGACCAGTGGCCGCCGTCGTACCAGTAGACGTAGCCGAGCTGGTCGTCGGCGGCGTGCCGGACCAGCTCCGGCCAGGGCAGCCAGCCGGGCGCCCCGGCGAGCAGGTCCAGGGGTGGACTCAGGCCGGCGGTGTCGCTGTACTCGTGGTCGTAGCCGAAGAGGACCGCCCGGCCACCCTCGACGAGCACCAACCGGGCCCAGTTGCCGCCGTGGTCGTCATGGTGGGCGCCGTCGGCGTCACACCAGTACACATCGGGGTGGCCGAGGGCGGTCAGGGCGGCGGCGAGCGCGCCCCAACGTGCCCAGAGCAGGTCTGGTGCCGCGATGTCGATCCGCATCCGCCGGATCCTGGCAGGCGTCACCCGCCACCGGACGGGCGGGGTGGGTTCGGACCGAGTCCAGCGCCGGCAACCCTGGACGCAAGGAAGGGCCCCTTGTTAACGGCCTGCGGTGAGAGGGGTTCCCTTCTCTACCGAAGGCGTTAACAAGGTGCCCTTCCTTACAGGTGGGGCGGGTGGGTGGTCGGTCAGGCGACGCTGCGCTGGCTGGGCACGGTGGCCTGGCCTGACAGGTTGGCCTGGTTGGGCAGCGTGGCCTGGTTGGGCAGTGGGGTCGGGCCCGGCAGCGGTGCCGCGTTGGCGAGCGAGGACTGGCCGGGCAGCGTGGCCTGGGCCGGCACGGTCGACTTGTGGGCGCTGCCGAGGCGGGCCTCCAGCCGGGCGACGTCGACCCGCGCGTGCCGGCGGTCGGCCAGGTCCTCCCAGCCCATCGCGAGCAGGCGCAGCCGCTCGGACTCGCTGAACCCGCCCCAGACGCCGTACGGCTCGCGCACCGACAGGGCGTGCGCGGCGCACTCGGCGCGGACCGGGCAGGCCCGGCAGACCGACTTGGCACCGGACTCGCGCCGCAGGCGGGACGAGCCACGTTCACCGTCGGGGTGGAAGAACTGGGCGCTGTCCCGTCCTCGGCAGGAGCCGAGTCGCTGCCAGTCCCACAGATCGACGATGGGTCCGGGCAGTCTACGTACGTTGGACATCAGCACCCCTCCTTCCGCGCGGCACCGCGCGTTCCTTCTGCCGGGCCCCGGGCGGCGGGCCGCGCTGGCGCACCGTCCCCGGCTTGACACCACCGGTACCCGAATGACTCACCACTCACACGTCTGTGATCGAAAACCCGAAACGACTTGCGGCATATGACCGATAAGTCCGAAAAGTTGGGAGGATTGCCGGGAACCTCCTCCCGAGGCGACCCCGCCATGGTCTGCTCGTGTGCGGAGAGGAGACACAGTGCGTACCGTTCTCGTGTGCGTTCGGACACCGCTCGCCGCCCAGCATCTGATCGCCGCCGCGGCGCGTCTCGGCCTGACCTCGATCGTCCGGACCGCCGTCTCCGATTCCGAGGCGATGCTGCGGCTCGCCGAGCGGCCGGCGGACGTGGTGTTGGCCGACACGGCGCTTACCCGACCGGACAGCGCCGGCTTCGTCCGCCGGGTGCTCGCCCGTGCCCCGCAGGCCGCCGTGCTGCTGCTCGGTGCCGAGGAGGCGGAGGCGGCGGCGGCCACCATCAGCGCCGGAGCCCGGGGCCTGATCCAGGGCACCGACCACGATCTGACCAGCGCGGTGACCAAGGCGTTGCTGCTGCTCTCCGTACCTGGTCGGGCGACCCGTAGCCGGGTGACCGATCCGGTCCGGGACACCGCGACCGTCGGCGGCTCGACCCGGGTCGACGGCCGGGGCCCGACGGCCGCGCCGCCGCCGGCTGCCGGCACCGGGCCTACCCAGTCGAGGCCGGGTGAGAACCCGGCCGGCAGCCCCGGCGTGGTACCCGTGCAGCGGGGGGACGACGAGGGCGAGGCCGCCGAGGAGGGCACCCAGGGGGAGGCGACGCCAAGCCGGCAGCGGCCCGGGTCGACGGGGCGGACGGCCCGGAACCCGGTGGGGCTCACCGAGCGGGAGCTGCAGGTGCTCTTCGGCATGGCCGAGGGCAAGAGCAACGCCGAGATCGGCCGGGAGCTGTTCGTCTCCGAGGACACCGTGAAGACCCACGCCCGCCGGCTGTTCCGCAAGCTGGGTGCCCGGGACCGGGCCCATGCGGTGGCCGCCGGCTTCCGTGCCGGCCTGGTCGCCTGACCCGACAACGGCCGCAAACCGTCACCCGGCGGACACCCGTCACCCGGCGGACACCCGTCACCCGGCGGACACCCGTCACCCTGCGGACACCCGTCACCCGGCGGACACTGTCAACCGGGGGGCGCTGTCAGCCCACGGTCGGCCGGGGCGGCTCAGCCCCACAGCCCGCGAGGGCGGCTCAGCTCACCGTCGGCCGGGCCGGGACGGATCAGTCGGTGCTCTCCGGCTCGTCGTCGGTGCCCTCGGTCAACGTGTCGTGCACGCCGTCGGCGTAGCCCCGGGCGTAGTCCCAGGTGACGTAGTGGTCCGGGTCGGGGTCGAACGCCGGCTCGTGCACCCGGGGCCGGCCCGA
Source organism: Micromonospora sp. WMMA1923 (assembly GCF_049179195.1). Classification (NCBI taxonomy): domain Bacteria; kingdom Bacillati; phylum Actinomycetota; class Actinomycetes; order Micromonosporales; family Micromonosporaceae; genus Micromonospora; species Micromonospora sp. WMMA1923. The sequence continues at coordinate 4,820,955 of NZ_JBMHLZ010000001.1, read as the reverse complement.
GCTGAGCAGGTGCCGCAGGTTGCCCCGGAGCAGGTCCCAGTCGAAGTAGTGCGGCTCGCGGCAGTCCTCGCACTCGATGACCAGCCCACGGACCCCGATCGGCGCCAGCAGCGCCTGGTAGATCTCCAGGTCGGCCAGGTCCTCCAGCACGTCCTGCCGCTCGACCTCGGTCAGCGGGTCGAGCGGGGCGTCGTCGCCCGGATCGTGCAGCCCGGCAGCGGGATCGGCCGGGTCGCCGTTGAACGGGTCGATGGGCTCCTCGTGCACCTCCTCACCGTAGACCCAACCTCGGCTCGATGCTCTCCCCGGGCAGGTACGGCGACGTGGAGTGCCGGCACCCCGCCGCCGGCCCGGGGCCCGCAGGTCACTGGGTACGATGAACCGACGTGTCGCCGCCGCTGCGGGCCCGTACCGCCCGCGCGCCACCTCGCTGAAGCCCGTTCGAGCAGCTCAGGGGAGCAATCGTGGAGAATTCGCCCAGCACCGATCTTCCGGCCGACGCCGATCGAGGCGAGCTGGGCGGCCATCTTCCGGAGCTGCCCGCCGGGTCGGCGCGGGTGGTGCCGCTCGGGCTGACCTTCGACGACGTGTTGTTGCAGCCGGGCGAGTCGGACGTGGTGCCCAGCCGGGTCAACACGGTCACCCGGCTCACCCGCAACGTGCGGCTCACCGTGCCGCTGCTGTCCAGCGCGATGGACACGGTCACCGAGGCGCGGATGGCCATCGCGATGGCCCGGCAGGGCGGCATCGGCGTGCTGCACCGCAACCTTTCCCTGGAGGACCAGGCGCTCCAGGTCGACCTGGTCAAGCGCTCCGAGTCCGGCATGATCACCAACCCGGTGACGGCCAGCCCCGACGACACGCTGGCCGAGGTCGACCAGCTCTGCGGGCGGTACCGCATCTCCGGTGTGCCGGTGGTCGACGGTGAGGGGCAGCTGGTCGGCATCGTCACCAACCGCGACATGCGGTTCGTCTCCGAGCCGGCCACCCCGGTCCACCAGATCATGACCCGGACGCCGCTGGTCACCGCCCCGGTCGGGGTGAGCAAGGACGAGGCGCTGGCCCTGCTGCGCCAGCACAAGGTGGAGAAGCTGCCGATCGTCGACGACTCGGGTCGGCTGCGCGGGCTGATCACGGTCAAGGACTTCACCAAGAGCGAGCAGTACCCGGAGGCCAGCAAGGACGACGCCGGCCGGCTGCGGGTCGCCGCCGCGATCGGGGTCGGCGAGGACGCGTACAAGCGGGCCCGGGCCCTGGTCGACGCGGGCGTGGACGTGCTCATCGTGGACACCGCGCACGGCCACCAGCGGGCGGTGCTGGAGATGGTCCGCCAGCTCAAGAAGGACGTCACGATCGACATCGTCGGCGGCAACGTGGCCACCTACGCCGGGGCCAAGGCCCTGGTCGACGCGGGGGCTGACGGGGTGAAGGTAGGTGTCGGCCCGGGGGCCATCTGCACCACCCGGATCGTCGCCGGGGTCGGCGTGCCGCAGATCACCGCGATCATGGAGGCGGCCCGCGCCGCCCGCCCGGCCGGCGTGCCGGTCATCGCCGACGGCGGCATCCAGTACTCCGGCGACATCGCCAAGGCCCTGGTGGCCGGGGCGGACACGGTGATGCTCGGCAGCCTGCTGGCCGGCTGCGAGGAGAGCCCCGGCGAGCTGATCTTCGTCAACGGCAAGCAGTACAAGGCGTACCGGGGGATGGGCTCGCTCGGCGCGATGCAGTCCCGGGGCCAGGCCAAGTCCTACTCGAAGGACCGCTACTTCCAGCAGGACGTGCTCAGCGACGACAAGCTGGTCCCGGAGGGCGTGGAGGGCCAGGTGCCCTACCGGGGACCGCTGTCCCGGGTGGCCCACCAGCTCATCGGCGGGCTGCGGCTCGCCATGGGGTACGCCGGCGCGGAGAACCTTCCCGACCTGCACACCCGGGGCCAGCTCATCCGGATCACCGCGGCCGGGCTCAAGGAGAGCCACCCGCACGACATCCAGATGACCGTCGAGGCGCCCAACTACCACACCCGCTGACCCCACCACCCCCAACCACCTGGAGTCCCCATGCGTGACGTGGTCGAGATCGGGCTGGGCAAGACCGCGCAGCGCGGTTACCACCTGGACGACATCGCCATCGTGCCGAGCCGGCGTACCAGGGACGTCGACGACGTCTCCACCGCCTGGCAGCTCGACGCGTACCCGTTCGGCATCCCCTGTGTCGGGCACCCCTCGGACGCGACGATGAGCCCGGCCTCGGCGGTCCGGCTCGGCCAGCTCGGCGGGCTCGGCGTACTCAACGTCGAAGGGCTCTGGACCCGGTACGAGAACCCGACCAAGGTGCTGGAGGAGCTGGCCGGCCTCGACGAGGAGGCCCGCGCCACCAAGCGCCTCCAGGAGGTCTACGCCGAGCCGATCCGCCCCGACCTGATCGCCGAGCGGGTCCGCGAGCTGCGGGCCGGTGGCGGTACGGTCGCCGTCCGGGTCTCCCCGCAGCACACCCTGGCCCTGGCCCCGGTGATCCTGGACGCCGGCGTGGACATCCTGGTCATCCAGGGCACCCTGGTCTCCGCCGAGCACGTCTCCACCACCGACGAGCCGCTGAACCTCAAGGAGTTCATCGCCGACCTGGACCTGCCGGTCATCGTCGGCGGCTGCACCGACTACAAGACCGCGCTGCACCTGATGCGGACCGGCGCGGCCGGGGTGATCATCGGCATCGGCGGCGACGAGTGGTCCACCACCGAGTCGGTGCTCGGCATCCGGGTGCCGATGGCCACCGCGATCGCCGACGCGGCGGCGGCCCGCCGGGACTACCTCGACGAGACCGGTGGTCGGTACGTCCACCTGATCGCCGACGGTGACCTGCGGACCTCCGGCGACATCGCCAAGGCGCTCGGCTGCGGCGCCGACGCCGTGATGCTCGGTGAGCCGTTGTCGCTCTGCGCGGAGGCCCCGGCCGGTGGTGCCTGGTGGCACTCGGCGGCCAGCCACCCGTCGCTGCCCCGGGGTGCGTTCGAGGTGGCCGGTGAGCCGCTCGGGGAGATGGAGCGGGTGCTCTTCGGCCCGGCCGACGAGCCGGACGGCCAGCTCAACCTCTTCGGCGCGGTCCGGCGGGCGATGGCCAAGTGCGGCTACCGCGACCTGAAGGAGTTCCAGAAGGTCAGCCTGGTCCTGGACCGCTGACCGCAGGTCCGCCGGGCGTCGGCCGGGCGGACCGCGACACGAAGGAGCCGGCCCCGCCTTTCGGCGGGGCCGGCTCTTTGCGGCTTACCTCAGGAGGATCAGCCCTCGTTGAAGTTGACCCAGTTCAGGTTGAACAGGGCACTGGTCGGTCCGCCCTCGACACTGCGGAAGACCAGGTACAGCGTGTGCGATCCGGTCGGCTGGTCCACCGCGACGTTGGTCTCGACGAACGCGTTGTTACCCGCCGTCGCGTTCAGCGTCGCCGAGCCGACCAGCGGCCCGTCCGGCGCGTCGAGCCGCAGCTCCACCGCGGCCCGGGGCTGGCCGGCGGTGGCGGCCGAGCCACCGGAGTGGCGCAGCGTCACGGAGTTGACGTCACCCAGGTTGATCGGCCGGAAGGCGATGTGGTCGCCCGGGTCGATCCCGTTGACGTGCTGCCCACCACCGGTGTCGTTGGTGTTGGCCAGCGTGACGCCCTGCTTGATCTGGGCGAACTCGGCCTGCTGACGGTTGGTCTGGACGATCGCCTGACCCACCTCGGTCAACGCGCCCTGGCCGCCGCCACCGAGGTCGGTGTAGGAGGCGCTGATTCCGCCGTACAGGTAACCACCGGCGTGGTCGGCGCCGTCGGCCGGGCTGGGGATGGTGCCGGTGCAGCCGGTGGTGGAGCCGTCCGGGTGGCCGTGGTCGTCGTGGCCGAGGACGAAGGTGACGGTGACCCGGCTGCAGTCGATCTCGCCGTCCTCCGGGTCGGTGACGGTGACCACGAACGGGATGTCGTCACCCCAGGAGAAGAAGCTGCCCGACACCGGCGAGGTGACCGTCACCGTGGGCGCGGTGTTGCCGACCGTGATCTGCCGGGTCAGCACCGCGGTCTTGCCGCTGGAGTCGGTCACCGTCAGGCGGGCCGTGTAGGTGCCGTTCTGGGTGTAGGTGAACGAGGTGACCGGGTCGGCCGAGTCGACAGTGCCGTCGCTGGTGAAGTCCCAGGCGTAGGAGATCGACTCACCCGGGTCCGGGTCGTAGCTCTCGGTCGCGTCGAAGTTCACCGTCAGCGGGGCCTGACCCGAGGTCGGGCTGGCCTCGAGATCGGCCACCGGGGCCCGGGTGCCCTTGACGTACCGGACCACCGAGAGCGCGGCGTCCGGGTTGGCCCGGAAGAAGCCGTCGCCGTACTCCAGGACGTAGAGCGAGCCGTCCGGACCGAACTCCATGTCCATCGGGTTGTCGAAGACGACGCCCGGGAGGAACTCCTCCACGTCGAACAGCCGGTCCCGGCCGTTGGTCCGCATCATGTAGATCTTGTCGCGGGTGAACTCACCGAAGACCACGGCGTTGTCGTAGTACTCGGGGAACTTGACCTCGGACTCCAGGTCCTTGTCGTAGGAGTAGATCGGCCCGCCCATCGGGCCGACGCCGCCGGTGCCGATCACCGGCCACTTGAAGTCACAGGCCTGGGCCGGGGTCTGCAGGTACGCCTCGGGGCACGGGGTGGTGGCGTTGAAGGTGTACCAGAACTGCACCGGCTCGACCTTCGGCAGCTCCCGCAGACCCGTGTTGCGCGGCGAGTCGTTGATCGGCGCGGCGCAGTCGAAGGCGCCCTTGGGGGTACGGGTGGCGAAGTCGAAGTCGATGTACGGCAGGTCCGGGCTGTTGCAGTACGGCCAGCCGTAGTTGCCCGCCTTGTTGGTGGCGATCCACCGGCCGGTGCCCTCCGGGCCACGGTCCGGGTTGGGGAGCCGGGCGTCCGGGGAGTAGTCGCCGATGTACAGGAAGCCCTCGGCGGAGACGTCGAACCGGAACGGGTTGCGCAGACCCATCAGGAAGATCTCCGGGCGGGTCTTCTCGGTGCCCGGCGGGAAGAGGTTGCCGCGCGGGATGCTGTACGTCCCGTCGTCCTTCATCTTGATCCGGATGACCTTGCCGCGCAGGTCGTTGGTGTTGGCCGAGGAGCGCTGGGCGTCGTACGCCGGGCCCTGGGTGGGCATCTCCAGGATCGGGGAGTACTGGTCCGATCCGCTGGCGTTGGTGTCGTCACCGGTGACCAGGTACAGCAGGCCCTTGCCGTCGAACTTGATCTCACCGGCGACGTGGCAGCAGGCGCCCCGGTCGGTGTCCACCCGCAGGATCTGCTGCTCGGTGGTCAGGTCGAGGCGCGGGGTCGGGTCCTCCACCCACTTGACCCGGGAGAGCTGGTTGTAGCCCTTGTACGGGTCCCAGGTCGTCGGATCGTCGGAGGTGGCCGGCGCGGTGCCCTCGTTCGTGCCCGGGATCTTGGGCGCGTAGTAGATGTAGACCCACTTGTCCTTGGCGAAGTCCGGACCGATGGTGACGTACTGGAGACCGTCCTCGTCGTGGGTGTACACCGGGATGGTGGTGATCACCGGGCTGGCGCCGGTGGCCGGGTCGTAGAGCCGGACCTCACCGCCACGGGTGCTGTGCAGCACCCGGCCGTCGGGCAGCACCGACAGGTTCATCGGCTCGCCGGGCTGGTCGTTGAGGACGACCTTCTCGTAGTTGCCGTACACGGTGGCACCGCAGTCGCCCTCGACCACGCCGGCGGCCCAGCGGATGCCGCCGAGGATCTGCTTGCGGAACGGGTTGTACCGGTAGGTCTCGGGGGTGTGGCCGAGCCCGGTGTAGAACGAGCGTCCGCCCTGGTAGTCCTGGCACCAGGTGATCGGGTGGTCGAAGCCCATCGAGCCACCGGTGTAGCTCTTCTCGTCGACGGTGGCCAGCACGTGTGCCTTGCCCCGGACGTTGGCGGAGAAGTTGTACCACCGGTCGGTGTGCTGGAGCTGGCGCGGGAGCGTCTCGGTGGCCGGGTGCGCCCGGTCGTCGACGTCGATCAGCGCCTCGGCGACCGCCGACGCGCCGGTGGCCTTGGCCCCGACGAGGTTCTGGTAGAACTCCCAGTCAGGCTCGGTCTCGGCGGCGGCGTGTACGCCGACGAAGCCACCACCGGTCTTGATGTACTCCTCGAACGCCGCTTCCTGCGTGGAGTTCAGGATGTCACCGGTGGTGTTGAGGAAGACCACCGCGCGGTACTTGTTCAGCTCCTCGGTGGTGAAGAGGGCGGCGTCCTCGCTCACCGTGGTGGTGAAGCCGTTGTTCTTGCCCAGGTTGCGCAGCAGGAGCGAGCCGTCCTTGATGGACGCGCGACGCTCACCGGCGGTCTTGGTGAAGACCAGGACCTGGAAGTCCTCTGCCGGCTGCCGGACGTCGGAGCGGAGCGCGGCCGGGCCGTTCTCGGCGGCGACCATGTCCTCCGGCGGCGTGGCGGCCTCCGGGTTGGCGGCGGCGGCGTTGGGCGGGACGAGTGAGGCGGTGAGCATGAACCCAGCGGCGATGGCGAGCCATCGTCGGCCGGTCGTGTGTTTCATGGTTCCTCCGGGGGTCGGCAGGCGCGCGGGATCACCGGCGATACCGCCGGTGGCGCGGGTGCGAGAGGGGTGAACCTCGGATGGGGTTCGGTGCCGCCGCCGTGCGGCACGGGGTGTGGTTCGGTGCCGCCGCCGTGCGGCACGGGACAGGACCCACGCGTGCCGCCGACGGCGCGGATCCGTACCGGTGGCTGGGCCGACCGGTCACCCGGGCGGGGGCCGGCGTGCGCCGACCCCCGCCGGGACGTCACTTCTGCAGGTAGATGCTCAGGTCGGCCATGTTCTCGTAGCTCTTGGCCGCGAAGTCCAGCGACTGACCCCGGTTCTCGGTACCGCCCGGGGCGGTGTCCATCTCCCAGTTGGCGTGGTGGAAGTGCCGCTCGCCGATGGTCTGGAAGAACTGCTGGAAGTTGATGTCGCCGTCGCCGAGCGGCGTCATCTCGTACCCGTTGGCCAGGTCGGTACGGCGGTCGCCGTCCTTGGCGTGGAACAGCGGGAACCGCTTGGTCCGGTCGGCCACGTTGAGGATCGGGTCGAAGAGGCTGGTCTTCTCCACCCCGTTCGCGTTGATGAACTTGGTGTGCTTGAACCGGGCCACGTAGGCCCAGTAGATGTCCAGCTCGAAGAAGACGTAGCGCGGGTCGGTCTGGCCGAAGAAGTACTCCAGCCGGCGGATGCCGGAGGACCGGGTCTGGCGGCCCGAGGAGTCCCGGGGGCCGGCGTCGAGCAGGAAGCTGTACTCCGCGTCGTGGTTGTGCGTGTACAGCCGCATGCCCCGGGCCTTGGCCTGGCGGCCCAGCTCGTTCCAGACGTCGGCGGCGGCGTCCCAGTCGGCCTTGTAGGCGCTGTTGGTCGGGGCGCTGCCGGTGCCGATGTTCTTCATGCCCAGCGTCTCGGCGATGTCGAGCTGCTGCTGGAAGCTGGTCGCGTTGATGGAGGTGTGGCAGCCGTTGGCGACCAGGCCGTTGTCGTCCAGGATCTTGCGGATCTCGGCCGGGGTGATCTGCCGGCCCAGGATCTCGGTGCTCTGGTTGAAGCCGGCGAACTCGATCTCCTTGTAGCCGATCTCGGCCAGCCGGGCGAGGACCCGCTCGAAGCCGTACGGCACGCCGCTGTCGTCAGGTGCGGCGGAGATCCGGTCCCGCACCGAGTAGAGGATGATGCCCCGGTTGGTCGGCGGGATCAGCGGCGCGGCCCGCAGACCGCTGCTGCCGGCGTCCGGGTCGCTGCCCTTGGCGGCGCCGAGGGCGGGGGCGGCGGTGCCGAGGACCGGCAGGCCGACGGCGCCGATCGCGGCGGCGGCACCGGCGGAGGCGGCCAGCAGCCGGCGGCGGCTGAGCCGGCCGTCGGGGGTTGTGGTGAACGGGTCGTGAGCGGGCTGGTCCGGCATTTCTGCACCTTCCGTGACGGCCAGAGCCGTCGAGCGTCCGTGACGGCCGGAGCCGTCGAGGGGTGTTCAGCAGCTGTACGGCGGACAGGTCGAAGGCGCCGCCGAGCGCCGTCCGGTCCCTGGAGGTGTCCGGTGGGGACCATCGGTCCGCGATGTGGTTGACAAGGTGGTGGTCCACGCCGCCGCCACGGGTGGACGCTCGCCGCCCCGGGGGATGGGGCGACCAGGTCGGTGAACCAGGTCGTCGTAGCGCGTCCGAGTAGAGTGTTGCGTCCGCGTTACATCTTGGGGACAGACCATAGCCACGGCCGGCTGCGAAAAGAAAGGCTCCATTGGAGCAAACTTTTGTCTTTCCTGACGAAAGCCTGTTCACCGGTGGTACGGATGCTGACGACTGCCACGAATCGGACCGTCGACTATGCCGCGTGACGGCTCCGTCACCGCACCCGGCGGCTGCCGGTGGAAACCGGCCCCGGCCTGGCCGGTCCCGCGCCGCAGCCGGCACCGGGGTCACTAGGCTGACCCGGACCGACGTCACCGCCGACGCGGGTGTGCCGCCAGGGGAGGATTCGATGGGAGTTCCACGGCTGGACGGCAGCCCCGACGCACCCGCGAAGCGCGGGTGCGCCCTGCTGCTGGTCGGCGCGCTCGTCCTGAGCGGCTGTGACTCGGCCCCCGAGCAGGACGAGCGACCGGCCCCGACCACCTCGTCGGCTGCGTCGCGGGACTTCGAACCCGGTGCCGCCGGGGCCGGCGACGACTACTTCCCCACGTACGGCAACGGCGGGTACGACGTCGGGAAGTACACCGTGCGGGTCCGCTACGACCCGTCGCGGGACGAGCTGAGCGGCACCACCACCGTGCAGGCCACCGCCAGCGCCAACCTCTCCGCGTTCAACCTCGACCTGGCCGGCCTGACGGTCCGGAAGGTGACCGTGGACGGTGCCGAGGCCAAGCACTCCCGCACCGACAACGAGCTGGTCGTCACCCCGGCCACCGGGTTGACCGCCGGTAACGGCTTCGTCGCCGAGATCAGCTACGACGGCAAGCCGGCCCCGATCGACAACGAGGTCCTCGGCGAGGGTGGCTGGCTGCACACCTCCGACGGTGCCATCGCCCTCGGCCAGCCCGAGTCGGCGAGCACCTGGTTCCCGGTCAACGACCACCCGTCGGACAAGGCGACGTACGACTTCGAGATCACCGTGCCGGACGGGCTGACCGCGGTCAGCAACGGCGTGCCCGGGGGCAGGACCAGCGCGGACGGCTGGACCACCTGGAAGTGGGCCGAGCGGGTGCCGATGGCCAGCTACCTGAGCACGGTGGTGATCGGCAAATTCCGGCTGACCACCGGCGAACACAAGGGACGCCCGGTGTACCACGCGGTCAGCACCAAGCTGCCCAAGGGCGCGCCCGACCGGTCGATCGCGGCCACCGTCGAGGTCGCCGACTACCTGGAGACCGTCTTCGGGCCGTACCCGGTGCAGGCGTACGGCGGGGTGGTCGTCGCCGACGAGCGGATCCGCTACGCGCTGGAGACACAGAGCCGCCCGGTGTACGGGGCGAGCTTCTTCAACCGGGGCGAGAACACCGAGGTCGTCGCGCACGAGCTGGCCCACCAGTGGTTCGGCAACAGCGTGGCGCTGGCCAGGTGGTCCGACATCTGGCTCAACGAGGGCTTCGCCACCTACGCGGAGTGGCTCTGGGTGGAGCACGACGGCGGACGCAGCGCGCAGCAGACCTTCGACGCCCGGTACGCCGGGGCGTCCGCCCAGGTCTGGCGCACCCCGCCGGGCCGGCCCGGCCCGGAGAACCTGTTCAGCGAGTCGGTCTACCAGCGCGGCGGGATGACCGTGCACGCGCTGCGGCTGGCCGTCGGCGACGACGCCTTCTTCCGGATCCTCAAGGCCTGGCCGGAGGAGAAGCGCGACGGCAACGCCACCACCGACGAGTTCGTGGCGCTTGCCGAGCGGATCTCCGGCAAGCAGCTCGACGACCTCTTCGACGCCTGGCTCTACGGCACCCAACGCCCCCCACCCCCGAAGTAAGGAAGGGCCCCCGCTTAACGCCTACGGTCGAGAGGGGAACCCCGCTCACCGTCGGGGGCTCAGTTGGTCACCCGCAGCTTCGGATGGTCGGCGAGGTACTCCTGGACCCGGCCGGCGCGCAGCTCGGTGAGGAACGACCGGCCGACGTCGGTGAGCTGCTCGCCCCGGTAGCCGCTGCCCTTGCCGACCGAGTCGCCGGGCAGCCCGACCAGGGTCAGCGCGTCGGGCGGCAGCGCACCCAGGGCGTACGCCACGTCCACGATCCGCGGGCCGCCGGTGTAGATCAGGGTGTCGCCGAGGGCGGCGACCACCTGCTCCACCCGGTCCGGCTGCCGGGCCAGGCCCTGGTCGTAGATCTTGGTCACCAGGGCCCGGATCAGCTGCTGCTGGTGGCGTTGCCGGGCGTAGTCGCCACCGGTGATGTACCGCTGGCGGGCGTAGTCGATCGCCTGCCAGCCGTTGAGGTGCCGCTCACCCTTCTCGTAGACCATCTGCGGGCCGACGTACCCGCCGGGACCGGGATCCCGGTGCTTGCCGTCGGGCTTGCGGTGCAGCGAGACGGTCCGCTGGTCGATGTAGAGGTCCACCCCGCCGAGGGAGTCCACCAGCTTGTCGAAGCCGTTGAAGGTCAGTACCGCCCCGGCGTCGACGCGCAACCCGGTGTAGTCGGTGACCGTCCGGCGCAGCAGCTCGTACCCCTGGGCGGTGTCGGGTCGCTCGCGCCTGCCCGGCACCCGGCTGCCGTAGCTCATCGCGTGGGTGAGTTTCGTCCGCCCGCCCCGGTAGCCGGCGACCGGGTAGGCCGGGATGTCGACCAGCAGGTCGCGGGGGAGCGAGAAGAGGTACGCCCGGTCGAGTGCCCGCTCGACGTGCAGCAAGAGCACGGCGTCGGCGTGCGGTTCCCAGTCGGGCACGCTGACCCGGGTGTCCACCCCGACGATCAGGAACGTCAACGGCCCGGTCAGGTCGGCACCCGGTGGCGGCGTCGGGCTGGGCGTGGGTGACGGCGTCGGGGTACCACCCGGGCCGACGGTGGGCCGGGCGGTGCTGTCGCCGGACCCGCCGACCAGCCGGGCGGTGACCACCGTGCCGGCCGCGAGCAGGGCGACCACGGCCAACGCCGCGAGCCCCACCCACCACCGCCGGTGGGACGACCAGACCTGGTACGCCACCGGGCCTCCTCTCCGGTACGGGCGCGGCAGCGCCCCCGGCGTCGAGGTTCCCCCGCGCCCAACCGACATGATCGCCCGAAAACCGCCACGGTGGGGTGCTGCTTTCGCAGAACCAGGGTCAGGACGCCACCGTTTCCCCGATCCGACGCCACCCGCCACCCGGGGAACGGCTGTGGGTAGGCTTTCTCGCCATGAGCACGCCTCGCCCTGTCCTGGTGGTGGACTTCGGAGCCCAGTACGCCCAGCTCATCGCGCGGCGGGTACGTGAGGCGCGGGTCTACTCCGAGATCGTCCCGCACTCGATGCCGGTCGCCGAGATGCTGGCCAAGGATCCGGCCGCGATCATCCTCTCCGGCGGCCCGTCCAGTGTCTACGCCCCCGGTGCCCCGCGGATCGACGCCGACGTCTTCACCTCGGACGTGCCGGTCTTCGGCATCTGCTACGGCTTCCAGGCGATGGCGCAGGCGCTCGGCGGCACGGTCGCCCGGACCGGCAACCGGGAGTACGGCGGCACCCCGCTGCGTCCCCGGCTGCTCGACCCCGGGGTGCTGCTCCGGGACCTGCCGGCGGACCTGCCGGTCTGGATGAGTCACGGCGACTGCGTGACGGAGGCCCCGGCGGGCTTCACGGTGACCGCCGAGTCGGCGGGCGCGCCGGTGGCGGCCTTCGAGGACCTGGCCGGTCGCCGGGCCGGGGTGCAGTTCCACCCCGAGGTCGGGCACACCGCGCACGGCCAGGAGATGCTCACCCGCTTCCTGTACGACATCGCCGGCATCGAGCCCACCTGGACGCCGGAGAACATCATCGACGAGCAGGTGGCCCGGATCCGGGCGCAGGTCGGCGACAAGGAGGTCATCTGCGCTCTCAGCGGCGGGGTGGACTCCGCGGTCGCCGCCGCGCTTGTCCACCGGGCCGTCGGTGACCAGCTCACCTGCGTCTTCGTCGACCACGGGCTGCTGCGTGCCGGCGAGGCCGAGCAGGTGGAGAAGGACTACGTCGCGGCCACCGGGATCAAGCTGAAGGTGGTCGACGCGGCCGACCGGTTCCTCGGTGCGCTGGCCGGGGTGACCGACCCGGAGCAGAAGCGCAAGATCATCGGCCGGGAGTTCATCCGGGTCTTCGAGGCCGCCGCCCGGGAGGTCGCCGCGCACGGCGACGTCGAGTTCCTGGTGCAGGGCACCCTCTACCCGGACGTGGTGGAGTCCGGTGGCGGCACCGGCACCGCCAACATCAAGAGCCACCACAACGTCGGCGGGCTGCCTGAGGATCTGAAGTTCGCCCTGGTCGAGCCGCTGCGTACGCTCTTCAAGGACGAGGTCCGCGCGCTCGGCCTGCAACTGGGCCTGCCCGAGGCGATGGTCTGGCGGCACCCGTTCCCCGGCCCCGGGCTGGCCATCCGGATCATCGGCGCGGTCGACCAGGAGCGGCTCGACCTGCTCCGCCAGGCCGACCTGATCGCCCGCGAGGAGCTGACCGCCGCGGGCCTGGACCGGGGCGTCTGGCAGTTCCCGGTGGTGCTCCTGGCCGACGTGCGCAGCGTCGGGGTGCAGGGTGACGGGCGCAGCTACGGGCATCCCGTGGTGCTGCGCCCGGTCTCCAGCGAGGACGCGATGACCGCCGACTGGTCCCGGCTGCCCTACGAGGTGGTCGCGAAGATCTCCACCCGGATCACCAACGAGGTCGCCGAGGTCAACCGGGTGGTGCTGGACGTGACCAGCAAGCCGCCGGGCACCATCGAGTGGGAGTGACCACCGTCAGCCGGCCGGCGGCACCGGCGCGGTAGCCGCCGACGGTGGGGTGGTGGCTGCCGGCGGCGCGGCCGGCGGGTCGTGCGGTGACTGCCCGAACGGGCCCGGGGTGGGCCACTGCGGCGGGCCCGTCGGGTGTGGCGCGGTGCCCGTCTGGTGCGGCCAGGCGGGCGCGCCCGCCGGCTCCTCGGGCATCAGGAACCACATCACCGGGTACGCGAGCGCCGCGACACCGGCGGTGAGCAGGGTCGCCACGGCGAAGACCACTCGGATCAGCGTCGGGTCGACGGCGAAGTAGCGGCCGACCCCGCTGGCCACCCCGGCCAGCATGCGGTCGGTCGTCGGGCGTCGGAGTTGCTTGTACGGGGGCTGAGGTGCGTGCGTCGAGGTCATGTCTCCACGGTCCACGCCGGCAGCCGGGCCGACCTCGGTGAAGGCCCGGATCCCGACCCTGAGTGGTCCCCGACGTGCCATACCCTGAATGATCCTCAATGCCGAGGTTAGAGTCAGGAATCCGACTCTGTTCCGCTGCGGTAACGCCATCCGGGGAGAATTTCCCCCCGTGACCACCTTGCTGGAGCCGCTCCGCAGGATCGCGGCATACGCAGTTTGTGCTGATTCCCTCGGCCGAGTGTTGCTGGTCCGCGCATCGGAGCGCTCCGGCACCCCCGGCACCTGGTCGTTGCCCGGTGGAGCCGTCGACCACGGCGAGGACCCGAACCACACGGTCGTCCGGGAGACCGCCGCCGAGACCGGCCTCTCCGTCGCCGTCTCCGGCCTGGCCGACGTGCTGGCCGACATGCGGGCGCTGGCCGACCGCGGCATCACCATCCACACCGACCGGCTGATCTACCGCGTCTCGGTGCGCGGCGGCACGCTCACCGAGCGGGTGGACCGCCCGACCGACCTGGTCCGCTGGGTGACCCTCGACGAGGCCCGGCTGCTCCCGCTACGGTCGTTCACCGCCCGCGCGCTGGGCCTGCCCGCCTCCTCGGCCGACGTGGTGCCCGACGAGGCCCCCGAGTTCCCCTCCTTCTACGCCGTGCCCGGCCCCGACGGGCTGCACCGGGCGCAGCGTTTCGCCGCGTACGCGGTGGCCACCGACCCGGCGGGCCGGGTGCTGCTCACCCGGGTCTCCGACGGTTACCCCGGCGCCGGTTGCTGGCACCTGCCCGGCGGCGGCACGGACTACGGCGAGCAGCCGGGTGCCGCGCTGATCCGGGAGCTGGTCGAGGAGACCGGGCAGACCGGACGACTCGTGGAGCTGCTCGGGGTCGCCAGCCACCGGGACGCCGCCTCACTCGGCCCGGAGGGCTACCCGATCGACTGGCACGGCGTCCGCGCCTTCTACCGGGTGATGGTCGACCAGCCGGCGCCCTGCGCCGTCACCGACGTCGGTGGCTCCACCTGCGAGGCGCGCTGGTTCGCCCGGGAGGAGCTGGGTGCGCTGCCCACCACCAGCCTGACCGAGGTCACCGCCGAGGCCGTCCAGGCCGCGCAGCTCACCTGACCCCCTCCCCGCCCGTCCCCACCCTCCCTGCCCGCCGGTCGGGGAGCGGACCGGGCGGCACGCCGGCCTCGACCCTGGTTAGCCTCTTGAGCGACGGGGCGGGACGGGCGGGGAGGGTTGCACCGATGGAGTCGGTTCGGCGGATCGGGGCGTACGGGCTGGTACGCGACGGTGACCGGGTGCTGCTGGTCCGGGGCTCGGCCCGGTGCCACTTTCCCGGCGTGTGGCAGCTGCCCGGTGGTGGACCGCGGCACGCCGAGCACCCGGCGCACGCGCTGGTCCGCAGGGTCGCGGAGGAAACCGGCCTCACCGTCCACGTGCTCGGGCCCCGGGCCGCCGTCGCGGACCTCGTCCGGCTGCCGGACCGCACCTGCCACGTCGACCGGATCCTCTTCGACGCCGAGGCCGGCCCCGGCGTACTGCGCGTGGATGCCGACGGCGGGGTGGCCGAGGCCGCCTGGTTCACCCCGGACGAGGCGGGCCGGGTGCCGCTGATGCCGTTCACCGCCGACCTGCTCGGCCTGCCCGTCACCGCGCTGCCACCGCCGGTGCCACTGCCACCGCCGGTGCCGGTGAGTGCCGGGGCGGGGCGGGACGTGGCCGACCAACGGCAGCGTTTCGCGGCGTACGGGCTGGTCACCGACCCGGCCGGACGGATCCTGCTCACGATGATCGCCGAGGGGTACCCGAGTGCCGGCCGTTGGCACCTGCCCGGTGGCGGTACCGATCACGGCGAGCAGCCGGTCACCGCGCTGCTGAGGGAGTTGGTCGAGGAGACCGGCCAGTTCGGGCGGGTGTTGGAGCTGTTGGACGTGGACAATCTGCACGACCCGGCGGCGGTCGGTCCCGAGGGCCGGCCGCTGGACTGGCACGGCGTCCGGGTGGTCTTCCGAGTGATCATCGACACCCCGACCGAGGCGGTGGTGACCGAGGCGGCCGGCGGCTCGACGGCCCGGGCCGCCTGGTTCACCCCGCAGCAGGTGGGCGGGCTGCGGCTGACCGGAGTCGCCAGCCGGGCGATCGGGGGACACCGGACCCGGCGTACACCCGACAGGCCGATCTGGCCCACCTCCGGTAGAGTCGGCAGGTGAAAGTTGTTGGTGAAAACGGGCTTTTTGCCGCGAACATCGGTCCGATCACCGTGGACACCAGCGCGAAAACCGGGCAGGTTGCCCGACAGGGGAAGAACTGAGCGGTTCGTGCGGTTACGGGAGGTATAAGTACCGCCGGCAGCTATCGCCAACCGCCGTTCCCTGTGCGATTGTGTACTCCGCTGAAACGGCTGCCGGGCCAGAAGAAGGTCCGGCACGAGACAGCCGGACACCCGCCCCCCGTGGCGGTGAGCCGATCCGGTGATGGAGGAACAGTGCCGAGAGCCCCCTGGCGCCGGCGTCGTACGACTGACAGTCCGCGCCCCGCAGGACGTCGTTGGGCGGGCCCGTTGCGCCGCAGCAGCACGTTCGCCCGACAGGTGCTGCTGGTACGGGTCGGTCGTCAGAACGGTGACCCGTCCGGCAGCACGGACCTGATGCTGCCCGAGCCGCGTCATCTCGAACGGTCACGTCGCCGCTACGGTCTGGGCCGCTACCCGCGGACCGAGACCACAACCGTCCCGCCGCTGGACACCGAGGCGACAGCCGTCGCGCCGGTCAGCCCGGCCCTCGCGCCCAGCACACCGGTCGACGACGAGTCGCCCGCGATCTCGATCCCGCTGCTGCCCGGTGCCCGCACCACCAGCCGTCGGATGAAGTTCGCGCTTGTCAACGCGTGCACCCTGGCCAGCCTGATGCTCGGCATCACCGCCATCTTCGTGGCCATGCAGGGCGACGTACGCATCGCGGCGGCGCTCCTGATCGCCTGCGTGGCCTTCGACGGCCTCGACGGGATGCTGGCCCGCAAGCTCGGTGTCGCCAGCCCGTTCGGCGCTCAGATGGACTCGCTGGCCGACATGTGCTCCTTCGGTCTCGCCGCGCCCGTGGTGGTCTACGCCTCGCTGGCCGGCTCGGCGCCCATGCCGGCCGCCGCGGTGGCCGCCGCTCTCGTCGCCGCCTGCGCGGCGATCCGGCTCGCCCGGTTCAACGTCTCGCCGAAGGACGGCCGGTTCTTCTGCGGGGTGCCCACCACGATGGCCGCCGCCGTCATGGCGCTCGCGGTCCTGATCGGCCTGCCGGTGCCGGCCGTGGTGCAGGTGGCCGGGGTGGCGGTGCTGGCGTTCACGATGGTCTCCAGCTTCCCGTACGCCAAGCTCGCCCGGCTGGTCAAGCTGCCGCCGTGGGTGTTGCTGGTGCCGGTGACCGGTGCGCTGATCGATGTCCGGCTCACCTTCGCCCTGATCGTGGTGGGCTACCTGGCCAGCGGCCCGCTGCTCTGGCTGCACCAGCGCCGGGCGGCCTGAGCACCCGGCTGCGCCAGCGCCGGGCGGCCTGAGCCGACGACGACCCTGACGCCGAAGGGGGCACCGCGCGAGCGGTGCCCCCTTCGGCGTCCTCGCGGTCTCAGCGCCAGCGGGCGACGACCGTGGATCCGCCGATCACCTTGTCGCCGGGGCCGACCAGCGGCTCGGCGGCCTCCACCGGCAGGTAGACGTCGGTCCGGGAGCCGAACCGGATCAGCCCGAACCGCTCACCCCGGGCCAGCAGCGCGCCGACCGGGGCCCGCTGCACGATCCGACGGGCGATCAGGCCGGTACGCTGCGCCACCACCACCGTGCCGCGTTCGGTGTCAAGCACCGTGTACGCGGCGACGTTGTGCTCCGCCTCCGGCTTCATGGCATTGGCGAAACCGCCGTCGGCGACGAAGTAGTCGACCACCTTGCCGGCCACCGGGGAACGGTTGACGTGCACGTCCAGCACCGACAGGAAGACCGCGACCCGGAGCCACTCGCCCGGGCCGAACCGCTCGTCGTGCAGCCGCTGTACCGAGAGGACCCGGCCGTCGGCGGGGGCCACCACGGCGGTGGGATCCTCCGGCACGTCCCGCTCCGGATCCCGGAAGAAGGCGGCCACCGGCCCGGCGGCCAGCGCCGGCACCAGCCACAGCTTCGACTTCGGCCGGGTCAGCCGGGCCACCGCCGCCAACCCGAGGGCGATCCCGGCCGCCGCCACCCCGTTGGAGTCCAGGTGCATGCCGCGGGTCAGCGGCACGCTCGACGGTCGGTACGCCGGGGCGAGCTGGGCGGCCTGACCGACCGCGGCAGGCGTGAAACGCAACCGGTACACCCGTACCGGCGGCGGGTTGCGCAGCACCAGGTCGACGCCGACGCCGAAGAGGACGCCCTGCCGGTCCAGCTCGTCGGCCGCACCGTCGGTACGTCCCGGCCCGGCGGGCACCGCCAGGCAGAGCACCGCCCCGTCGGCCAGGTACTTGGTCAGGCTGTCGACGACACCGCGGGCCTCGTCGGCGGTGCCGGTCAGCGGCTCGGCCGCGATGACCACCTCGGCGGCGTCGGCCTCGGCGAGGGTGTCCACGACGCGTACCCGGTCGGCGACCCAGCGGCCCTGGGCCGCCACGTGCTCGCGCAGCTCGGCACCGGTGACCGTGGCGGCGGGTACGACGGTGAGCTGGTCGCCGGGGAGCAGCGACTCGAACGCGGCGGCGAGAACCGCGGCTCCCGGGGTCGCGCCGACCAGCAGGGCGGGCTTCGGGTCGTTGCGGCGGGCGAGCTCGGTGACGAGGGTACGGGCGGCTCGCTCGCCGACACGGACCGGACCGGACCGGCCGGAGGTGGGCACGGCGGGGAACTGGGTCATCGTGGACGGGCTCCTGACGGGGTAGCGGAGGGCGATCGGGGCGGTGCGGCCCGGTGACGCGCACCGAGGGACTGCGGCGAGATCTCCTCAGGCCAGCATAGGCGGCTCGGGACAGCGGCAGTACCGCCGTGGTCAGCCACCCGGTCGGTCCTGGCCCGGCCGGTGGTCCTGGCCCGGCCGGTGGTCCGGGGCCCCGGTGGACGGATCGGCGGTTACGGCCGCGACCGGATCACCGTCCGCGACCGGATCACCGTCCGCCACTGGATCACCGTCTGCCGTCGGTCCGCCGTCCGCCGTCGGTCCGGTGCCGTCACCGACCCCCGTCGGTCCGGTGGCGTCACCGCCCTCCGTCGGGTCGGCCCCGTCCTCGACTCCAGGCGCCGCCGGAGAGGCCGGAGCCGGTGGGGCTGCCTGGGGGCGCCCCGAGCGCAGCGCCCCGATCAGGCCGAGCACGCCGATCAGCAGCAACGCCCCGGCCAGGAACCAACCGATCGCCGGTACCGCGAAGCCGAGCAGCTGGGCGAGCAGCCACCAGGCCGCGACACCCAGGAAGATCAGCCCGAAGGCGAGACTGATCAGATCGGTACGGTGTGCCTTCACCGGGTCACCTCCAGATTGCCGGCGTTGACGTGCACGTAGAGGCGCAGCGTGCCGCCGCCCGCGCCGTCCCCGCCGAGGTCGGTCGTCTCCCGGGGGCGGCCGTTCACCCCGGCGGAGCGCTGCCCGAAGACGACGGCGTCCCCGGCCTTCACGTCGGCCACCACCGTGACGTCCACCTCCGGTGGCACCACCACCGTGGCCTCACCGAAATTGATCGACATGGTGACCTCCGTGTCCCGCCCCTCGAAGTCGATCGCGCGTAGGTCCAGCACGGCGTCGCCGAAGCTGTTCTCGTACCGGTTGGCCAGCTCGCGGTGGTCGGCGGGCGACCAGGTGACGTTCCCGTCGACACCGCGGATCCGGTCGTAGGACTCGGCGAGGGTGACGAAGCCGAGCGCTGCCGCGGTGACCAGCCCGAGAGCGATCAGCCAGCGGGCCCGGCCGAACCAGGTGCCGACCAGCAGGCCGCCGCCGATGGTGGTCAGGGCGGCCGCGAAGTACGCCGACGCGCCGACCTCGATGGCCCCGGCCAGGTCGAGCACACCCACCACACCCAACGCGAGGAAGATCAGCGAGAAGGTGGCGGCGCCCAGCCGGGACCGTTCCCGGGGCCGTTTCGGCCGGCGGGGCGGTGGTGCGGCGGGTCGGGGTGCCCCCGGGTACGGCCCGGCGTACGGCCCGTGCGGCGCGAACGGCGGCCGGTAGCCACCGGAAGGTGGCGGTGGTGGCCCGTAGCCACCGGAAGGTGGCGGTGGTGGTCCGTAGCCACCGGGAGACGATGGTGGTCCGTAGCCACCGGGAGGTGGCGGTGGCCCGTAGCCGCCGGCGGGCACCGCTGGTCCCTGACCACCGGGAGCCAGCAGCGCTGATCCGGAACCGCCGGCGGGCACCGCTGGTCCGTGGCCGCCGGAAGCCGGCAGCGCTGATCCGGAACCGCCGGCAGGTGAGGGCGCTCCGGAGCCGACGGCCGCTGGCAGTGGTGGGCGACCAGGACCATCGGCCGGCGGTGGCGAGGGGTACGCCGCCGGACCGTACGCACCCGGCAGCGACGGCCGGTGCCCGGCCGGCGGGTGCGGCGGTGGCGGATAACCACCCGGAGATGCCGACCAACCCCCCGGTTGCGGCAGCGGTGGAGTTCCCGGACGGCCACGTGCCGGTGGCCGCGGTGGCCATGCCGGCGCCGTGCCGGCGGGCTGGCCGAAGGGGTGCGCAGGACCTGTCGAGGGCATGGCGGCTCCGCCTGGGGGCAGTGGGTGCGACCCGCTCGTGGGAAAGGCGGTCGGGTCGCCGGTGGGCACGGGGGTGTGCCGGGGCAGTGGGCCCGGGGCGGTCGTCGCCGGGGCGAACGGTGCCGGGTGACCCACCGGGTACTCCGGCGGGGCGGCCCCGCGTCGGTCCCGGTTGAGCAGCAGCGCCCCGCCGACCAGGATCGTCGCGCCGAGCAGCACGGCCCGGAACGCGTCGGTGACGATGTACCCGAAACTCACCGCGACCAGGATGCTCAACACGATCACGGTGACCGGGGACATCGCGGAGCGGCCGCGGCCCAGCATCGACTCGACCGGACTGGCGGTGTCGCCCTCGCCCGGGATGACCAACCAGGCCGCGACGTAGATCAGGATGCCGATGCCGCCGAAGAAGCCGAGCACCGCCAGCAGTACCCGCCAGAGCACCGGGTCGGTGTTGGTGGCCCGGCCGACCGCCGCACAGACCCCGGCCAGGTAACGCCCGTCGTGCGGGCGGACCAGGCCGTACCGGGAGGTGAAGCCGGCAGTGCCGAACGGGGGGACGGACCGGTCGTCGCCGGGCCCCGGCGCGCCGTACCCGGGTGGCGGTGGGCCGGGTGACGGCGGCGGGCCGGGCGGCGGTGTCGTCCCGGGGTGGGAGGACGGAGCGGCTTCCTCGGTCATAGCCACGATCCTGCTCGCCGGGGAGGCCGGGCGGCCTCCGGTGGCGACCCTGACCCCACCCTGATATCCGCCGAGGGCGAATGTCGGGGACGTCCCCGTGGTAGCCGGTCGTCCGGGCGTGTGACGATCGGAGCACGCGCCGCTCGGACGGCGTACCCGTGACCAGGGAGTTTCCGATCACTACCGTGACCCAGCCACCGCGCCTGTACCGGGCACCGGAGCACCGGATGGCCGCCGGGGTGGCCGCCGGCCTCGCCGACCACCTCGGCATC